>CAWJZI010000001.1:0-127684 GCA_963847305.1 uncultured Actinomycetes bacterium
GCACGAGTTGAACTCCCAGCGGAAGAACGCGTTGACGAGCCGCGAGATCGTCACGACCTCCCAGCCGGTCTCGGGCGAGAGGAAGTCGTGGTCGACCTCGTAGCGGAGGTGCATCGGCGCGTCCGGGTCGAAGTGCATCACCATCGTCTCGGCGCCGATCGAGAGCGAGCGCGACGAAGACGTCGAACCCCTCGACCGACGCCTGCAGGTGCATCAGCCGCTGGCCCGAGGCGTCGTACTGGGCGTGGAGCTCGGCCGCGTCCTCGATCCGCGTCACGCCGACCCACTGGCCGCCGTCGAACGGCTTCATGTACAGCGGGTAGCCGACCTGCTCCGCGACGTCGCTCGAGCTCGAAGGGCAGGTTGTAGCGCGACGCCATGTGCTCGAAGCTTCCGCGACCATGTACTCGCGCCGCGGCACGGTCGTCGGCACCTTGTGCGGGACCATCCAGGTCTCCGGCACCTTCAGCCCGAGCCGGATCATCGCGCAGTAGGCGGAGTGCTTCTCCATCGCCTGGAACGTGAACGGGTTGTTCAGCAGGTAGACGTCGTCCATCAGCGCCGCCTTCTTCACCCACTCGCGCGCGATCTCGTACCACCAGCCGAGCCGGTCGATCACGAGCGTCGTAGCGCGGCCGCGCGCGCAGGTCGAACGGCTCGTTGGTGATCCGCTCGGTGCGGAAGTGGTGCGTCTCGCCGCCGTGGCGACCTCGGGCAGCCGGGCGACGAGCGCCTCGAAGACGCGGGGCCAGTCGTCCTCGGTGCCGAGCAGGAGTCCGATCAGGTGCTCAGACAAAGCGGGGTAGATGGTGCGCGATCTGCCGTTGCCATGCGGGCCAGTCGTGCGGCGAGTCCTCTCCCCAGACGTCCAGCTCGTGCGGAATCCCCTTCCCGGCGAGCAGCGATGCGAACCGGTGGGTCGAGTCGAGCGCGCCGGTCGAGTCCTCCCAGGCGCCGCGCCCGACGACGAGGACGAGGTGAACCCGGGAGCGCAGCCAGTCGAGGTGCTCGCCGTGCAGGTGGGAGACGTAGTCGAGCGGGTTGTTGAAGTAGAAGGTGTCGCCGCGCTCGCCCCAGCCGACGCGCGACGATGTCGTACAGCCGGACATGCAGAGTGCGAGCGGGAAGACGTCCGCACGGCGCAGCGCGAGGTTCGCCGCGTGGAAGGCGCCCATGGAGACGCCGGTGACGCCGATCTCCTGGTAGCCGCTGCAATCGGCGTGGATCCACGGCACGACGTGCGAGAGGAGCCAGTCCTCGAAGCCGCCGTGGCGCCGCGCGCGTTCCTCGAGCGGGAGCGAGTCGTCCTGCCACGTGACCGAGTCCCACGAGTCGACGCAGTAGACCTTGACCCGGCCCTCCTCGATCAGCCCGGCGATCGCCGGGATCATCCCGGTCCGCTCCCACTCGAACCGGTTTCCCCGCTCCGCCGGGAAGACGAGCAGCGGCTTCCCGTACGAGCCGTACACCAGGATCCCGTCCCGGTCCTCGCGTCTCATCCGGCCGCCCGCAGCAGTAGCTCGGCGAGGTGGGGGTGGAGCGAGTCGCGCCAGGAGATCCAGTTGTGGGCGTCGGGGTGCTCGACGAGCGCCGCGTGCCACCCCTGGCGCTGGAGCGCGCCGCGACGGCGCGGTTGTTGCCGAGGTTCTCCTCGCCGGTGCCGCAGGTCAGCGTCACCGGGATCCGCTCGATCTCGCCGCGGCCGCCGAACACGCGCGACACGAAGCGGGCGATGCGCGCGAAGCGCGGGTAGCGCGGACTCCTGCGCGTCGAGGCGGCGCCGGAAGAAGCTGCCCGACTGCAGAAAGAGGCCGCCGAGCGATGCCCGGGTAGGCCCAGTGCGCATGCAGCCAGGCGAGCGCGCCGAGGCTCGCGCCGAGCCCGAGCGGGCGGCCGGTGTAGGGCCGGAGCGCGGGCAGCCACTCGCCGACGAGCGTGCGCGCGTAGCGGGCGGAGGCGGAGTAGGTCTCGTTCCGGTTGCCCGGCGGCGGCAGCAGCGCCGCACGGAACGGCGGCACCTCGCCGAAGGCGACGAGGTGGTCGAGCAGCCGCAGGAGCGAGCAGTACTCCGCGTACTCGGGCCCGTCGTGGACGAGCAGCAGCGGCAGCGGCTCGGCCGGGTCGGTGTCGGCGGCCGACCAGAGGAACGCGGTCACGCCGAGGCGGCCCGGGAGGCCGACCTCTCGCAGTTCTCCGGGCGCGGACTCCTCGTCGGCGAGCCACTCGGGCGGCGCATACTCGGGGAACTCGACGACGGACTTCGGCGCCGAAGGGCCCGTCCGCCTGAAGCGGATTCGCGGGGTCCGGGGTGACCTGCGTGTCGCCGTCCCGGCCCTCGACCGCGAGCAGGTACTCGAGCCGATCGACCGGGGGCCGCGGGAGCTCGAGCTCGAAGCCGCCGTCGCTGCGCTCGAACTCGACGTCGCGCGGCCGCACCAGCTCGTGCAGGAGCGCCACGCGCCGGAGCGCGCGCCGCGGATCGGGCAGTGAGAACACCACCCGATCCACGGAGGCCGCCGGTGCCGGCGCGTCCGCTACTTCTGCGTGAACTTGGCGACGACGAGCCAGCTGTGATCCATGGTGATCGTGCAGGTCTCGCTCTTGCCGGCGGGACCGCACTCACCGTCCCAGCCGGAGAATTCATAGTTTTCACTCGGGGTTTCGGTCAGCGTGATCTGCTCGCCGGGAGCGAAGGTGAACGTGCACGCGGTCGGGCACGCGATCCCGGAGCGCGCGCTGCCCACCCTGCCGCCGGTGGCGCTGATCCGCGCCCCCTTCCTGTCGAAGGTCCGGACCTCGACGGTGAGCGTCGAGCCTGCCGGCAGGGTCGGCGTCGTCGTGGTCGGCGGCTTCGTCCCACCACCGCCCGTGGTCGTGCGGCGGCTTCTTCGGCGGCGTCGCCGGCTGGACCGTCCGCGCGTGCAGCGAGAAGCGGCCGCAGTCGAGGCCGGGCGCGAAGCTGCGCAGGCCCAGCATGCGGTTGAGCAGGCTCGCGCCGACCGCGGTCAGGAACAGGCGGCCCGTCGAGACCTCGTCGCCGTAGCGGACGCCGGTCGCGTCGAAGAGGTTGATCGCGCCGTTGGTCGGCGAGACCGTCGCGTACACATGTCCGGTCGTGCCGTCGGTCGAGACGAACAGGTTGCCGAAGCGGACGCTGCGCGTCTTGTCACGGCGGAACGAGAAGTACCCGCGCGCGGCGAGCCGGCCCTCGGGCGCCTCGAAGTACCCACCGGCGATCGCCTGGTTCAGGTGGCGCTTGCCGGTGCACGGCCGGAAGTCGACGCCGCGCAGGGCCTTCGAGGGCCTGCCGGACGGGATCAGCGTCAGGGTGCCTCCGATCACGCCCTGGGTTGCAAGCGGCGACGAGTTGACGTCGGTCACGCGGGTCGAGCTCGCCTCGAAGGCGCCGATGTCGCAGGCCTGGCCGGCCGGCCGCTTGTAAGCGCGCTGGTCGAGCGCAGGGCACTCGGCGCCCGTGTACTTGTCGACCGCTGGGCTGCCGGGCAGCAGCGAACGCGTCTGCGTCGGCCCGCCGTTGTTCGCGAGCGGCGCGAGCAGCGGATTCGTGTCCGACATGTCGGACGTCCGCAGGTGGCAGCTCGTACCGGTCTCGAGGTTCGCGTCCGGGACGCTGAGCGAGTCGGCGGCCGGCAGCCCGCCGTTGCCGGTGCTGAGCGCGCAGTTCTGGCTCGCCGGGAGGTTCGCCATGATCAGCCCGCTCGCGATCGAATAGACCGCGCGCGCGCCGATGAAGAGGATCCCGCTCCCGCGCGACGCGCTGTTGTTGGCCATCGTCACCGCGCGCAGCAGGGTGTTGCCGGTACTGCGCTCGATCGCGCCCCCGCGCTCGGCGGCATTGCCGCTCAGGGTCGTGTTCGTCAGCTGAACCGTCCCGACGGCCGCCGTCGAGGGGCCGGGGCCGGTCGAGATCCCCGCGCCGGACTCGGCCGTGTTCAGTGCGACCAGGGAGCTGTCGAGCAGGAGCGTGCCGGTCGCCTGCCAGAAGATGCCGCCGCCGGGGCCGAGCGCGACGTTGCCCTGGATCGTCGAGTAGGTGAGCTGGAGCGTGGTGGCGCCGAAGTGCGGGTCGGTGTCGACCTCGATGCCGCCGCCGGCGGGCGGGGCGCCTGTCACCGCCGTCTGGGCGACGGAGTTGCCCATGATCCGCGACCGCGTGATCAGCGAGAGGTCGGTGTTCTGCATCCAGATGCCGCCGCCGAGCAGGCCGGCCGTGTTGCCGAGCACCGTCGTGCTGCTCAGCTGGCCGCCGAACGTGTTCATCGCGATCCCGCCGCCGGCTCCGGTCGCGTGGTTGTCGCTGATGATCGTGCTGTCGATCTTGATCGGCCGGCGGCTGTAGATGCCGCCGCCCTCGGCGGCGCTGTTGCCGGTGATCTCGCTGTTGGTCAGCGTCAGGCCGCCCGGCTCGCTGTTCGCGATCCCGCCGCCCTGGTTGACCACGCTGCCGCCGGTGATCGTCACGCCGGTGATCGTCACCGGCTCGGGTGCCGAGAGCTCGAGGACCCGGTCGCCGCGGAGCTGGGAGATCGTCGTGTCGCCCGCTCCCCCGCCCTGAATGGTCACCGAGGGTGGCGGCGTGTCGTGCGAGAACAGGTCGAGGTCGCCGCCGTTCTCGTCGAGCGTCGCGGCTGCCGGCGGCTCGAGCTCGAGGTTGTAGTCCTCCTTCGCGAGGACGATCAGGACCGGCTGGCCCTTGGACTTCATCGAGCTGACCTCGTTGAACGCGGCCCGCAGCGTGCACTTGCCGTTCGACGCCGCGCACTTCCCGTCGGCGAGCTTCACGTCGGGGAGGTCGGCCGTCGAGTCGACCTTGAAGGTCAGGTCGGCAGGGCCGGTCGCCGCCCCGGCGAGGGACACGGACGTGAATGCGATCCCGATCAGGATGAGTGCGTACCAGCGCAATGCGGACCTCCGACGATGCTCTCCGGGGTTAAGTGTGCCACGAGATTCTCTGTTTTGCAGGAGAAATACTCCAAATGGACTAGTTCAGCGCGCATGCCGACGCGCCGGCCGACACTTCCGGCCGAGACCTGGACCCTCACGCATTGCCGCGGTGAACGGCAAAGCCCCTGCAAATTGGCACCTCCTGACAGCGGACGCGCATGATGCCAGGTTCTGCGAGGCGACGCAAGCGAAAAAGCCCTGCTAATCGCCCGATCGGCACTTTCCTTCTGTGCCGCGTGCGCCGCACCCGCCATGTCGGTCGCCGGCGGCGGAATGAACCCGCTGCCGAGCGGTTACGCTGTAGACGTCACGGGCGGTTAGCTCAGCTGGGAGAGCGCCTGCCTTACAAGCAGGAGGTCGGCGGTTCGATCCCGTCACCGCCCATCTTCGAATCCCCGCCCTTCCAGGGATTCTTCAGGCGTTCTGGGCATTGCGGGACCGCGAGACACGGCTGGCTTGGTCAGCCGCGGCAGTCGACGGCGATCTCGAGCGCCTCGCAGATCTCGCGCATGCGGTCGCCGCTGAGTCGGCCCAGGCGTTCGACCAGCGTCCCGATCGAAACGCTCTCGACCGAATCGAGATTGACGACCGAGATCAGCGGAATCGGATCGGCCGGAGGCTCGAGGAGCACCTCAGTCGGGATTCCCCGGATCGTGGTCGTGCAAGGTCCGATCAGTGCACGACGCAGACGCGGGATCGCCGCGTCTCGAGAGAGTACGACCACCGGACGGCGCCCAATCTCCGGAAGCTCACACCACCAGACATCGCCTCGCGCCGGAAGCGCGGTCACGACGAGCCGGCGGCCGCCCGGAAGGAGGCGAGGTCTCCCCACTCGTCGGTTTCGTCGAGCGGGTGTGCGTCGTAGGCCGCATACGCAGCGTCGAACTCAGCTGCGCGTCGGCGAGCCATCAGGGCGGCGAGCGCTTCGTCGATCAGTGCCGCATCGGCAAGCCCTGAGCACGCCCGGCGCGCGCTCGCGAGCAAGTCGGCATCGACCGTCGTGCTGATCCGCGTTCGCGCCATGCCACTATCGTACCACGGACGTGGCATGACAGCCTGGGACCGTCAAATGCCGAACGCAGGCGCATCGAGCAGGACGACGAGGTGGTTCGCGCAATGCTCGGTTCGGCCCATCGCACAACCGGGGCCTTTGCCCCGTCTCGGTATCGGCGAGACGCGGAGCGCTCAGGTCGCCAGTCCAGGGCATGCAATTATCTGGTCGGTGGGCCGATCCAAGGAGGAACGATGAGAGCACTACTGATCGCAACCGCTGTAGTCGGGATCGCGGTGGCTCCTGCGCAGGCAAGCCACCCGGCCATGGCCCAACACTCACGCTCGGCCACGCTGCTCGCTCGCGTCAACGTTGCCGCCAGTGAGTTCAAGTTCGTGCTGAACGCAAAGACCGCGAAGCGGGGCGTCGTCATCTTCCGCGTCACGAACGTCGGGAAGATCAAACACGACTTCAAGATCAAGGGCCGCAAGACAAGGCTGCTCACGCATGGTCAGTCCGCGACGCTGCGGGTGGTGTTCTTGCGCAAAGGGCACTACTCGTATAGCTGCACGGTTCCGGGGCATGCAGCAGCCGGCATGAAAGGGGTTTTCACGATCACTTAGAGCCCGACCGAGAGGTCTCAGGACGAAAGGAAGGTCATGAAAAAGCTCATCTTCCTGCTCGCCGTCGCTGCGGCTGTTGCTGCCGCTGCCGCCTTCTGGCGGAGGAAGGAGGCGTCGGAGCTGTGGGACTCGGCACGAGACACGGTCACCTCCTGGGGGGAGCCGGCAGCCGCCAAGGCAGAGGAGGTCGTGGACTCGGCCGTACAGGCAGTTGACAGTGCCGCCGATGCAGCCCGCGACGCTGCCAAGAAGGCCAAGGACGCCGCCGAGTAGTCGCGGGAGCGGATCAGCCGGTCCGTCGTCCGAGTGCTGTACGCTCGTGCCAGTGGAGCCCGTGCGCGGCGGTCGCGTCAAATCCATCCGCATTTCGGCGCAGCTGTTCGTCGCCGCGATCGTTGGGCTGCTTGGGCTGCTCGCCGCTGTGCTGGTTGCGCAAGGCGGGAGGGCTGCGAGCTTTGACGCCGTCACGGTGACACTGCCGAGCACCGTCCCGGCCGAGACCAGCGTCGGAAGGCCCTCTGACGGTCACCGCTCCTGCCGAGACGGTCACGCAGACGGTCCCCGGCGAGACGATCGAGCGGATAATCCCGGCCGAGACCGTCACCCTCTCGCAGACCGAGACGGCCACGGTGACGGAAACGTCCGCAGTCGCGGTCGTGCGGCCGGGCGCGGCGGCGGCCGCCGGTGCCGCTGCGGCCTCGAGCCAGGAAGAGGCGGACACGAGCAGCACGCAGTGGGGCTGGATCGCTTTCGGGATCCTGGCTTTTGCCTGTGTCGTCGTCGGCGTCATCTGGTTGATCCGGCGCTCGAAGAGGCACAAAGCGGCCGCGAGCCCACCGCCCGCCGGCGCATAACCGCCGCCGGCGCTTGTTCAGCGCGTCGCCTCCACCGCCCTCCTCGCCTCGAGCTCGTGCGGGTTGTTCGAGTAGCCGCGTAGATACGACAGCGGCATCGCGACCGGCTTGTGCTGCATCTGCCAGACGTGGCAGAGCTCGTGCGTGACCAGGTCGTCGCCGACCTCGTCCACGGGCGCCCGCAGGACGATCAGGTAGTGCGCGGCGTAGCCCCAGAAGCGGTTGAACCACGGCAGCCGGAAGAACCACGGCCAGACGACGACGTGCACGTGGTCGATCCGCACCGGGCGGGGGTACAGCGAGAGCCGGTCGAGGCGCGCCTTCGCCCGCTCGAGCGCGGCGCGCGTCTCCGCGGAGCGCGTCAGGCCTTGATCGGGTCGAGCACGACGATCGCCGTGCCGTCCGCGAGCTGCTGGAAGTTGAAGTTGAAGACGCGCGAGTCCGTGAGGCGGCGCACGCGGGACAGCTCCTGGGCGGTCATCTGCCCGGGCCTGAGGTTCGTCTTCGGGGGCAGCAGCGTCGTCTTCAGCGGCTGGTCGAGCGCCTGCTTGACGTCGCCGCGGCGAAGGAAGATCAGCGACGGGGTCGCCTGGCCGCTCGCGTTCGCGGCCTTCGCCGGCGGCATGTACGCGAGCACCGACTGGATCGAGTGGTTGTACTTGAAGGTGTAGAGCGCGAGCTCGAGCGCCTCGCGTCGCAGGAGGTCATAGCGCTCCACCGACGGCTTGCCCTGGGAGATGGCGCAGTTCGTGCCGAAGCCGCAGAGAACGTACGCCCAGGCGTCGCCCGCGCCGTAGAAGCTGGCGTCATTGGGGGTCTCGCCTGCGAGCCCCGTCTGCACCGCGATCGCCCGCAGCGGAACCGGGGTGCTCTGCCCCTGGACGACCGGCGGCGTCGAGAGCACCCCGACGAGTTGGCGGCCGTTCGGCAGCGCGTACTCGCCGCCGACGTTCTTCGCGATCTGGTCGAACCGCTGCACCCCGCTCTGCGTCGGCTTCCACGCCGACCACTGCTGGCCGCCGTTCTTCCCGTTGCCGGAGACGAAGACGACGAACAGCCCGACACCCGCGCCCAGAAGCGCGGCGAGCAGGAGGTACGCGACCCCGAAGCGGTGGCGCGGGACCTTCTCCGCGGCCGTGCGGCGGGCGATCACGAGCGCCTGCTCCTCGCGCTTCGACAGCTGCTGCTGCTCGCTCACAGCGTCGGCCACGCCTCCTCCTTGCTCAGGTCGACGATAGGTTCCTTGAGCTCTGCAGAGTTGAGCAGGTCGACGAGCTCGTCGCCGTAGAGCTCGCGCCTGGCGACGAGCGTGTCCGCGATCTTCTCGAGGCCCTGCTGGTTCTGGAGGATGAGGTTGTAAGCCTGCACATACGCCTGGCCGATGATCTGCGCCGCCAGCCGGCGCTTGGTCGGGTCGCCGAGCACCGAGGCGATCGCGTCGTGCTGGAAGTCGCCGCTCGCGCGGTTCATCAGCTGGAGGCCGATCTCCTCGAAGCGCTTCCCGACCTTCTCCTTCTCCTCGTCCTTCTTGGCCTGCGTGCGCGCCTTGCCGTTCAGATCGACCTTGTCGGGGCCCATGCCCGAGACGCCGACCATCCAGGCCGCCCGGCCGGTCGCGGCCTGGAGATCGCCGCCGACGCCGGTCGCGTTCTCGCCGTAGAAGACGTGCTCCGCTGCGAGCGCGCCGAGCGTCCAGGCGAGCTTGCTCATCTCCTCGTGCTTCCAGGAGCTGAAGCGCTCCTCCTTCTCGAGCGCCTGGTGGTGCCCGAGCGAGCCGGCGCGCATCTTGATCGAGATCCGCGTGGACTCGACGCCCTTCATCAAGACGTGTGCGGTGGCGGCGTGGCCGGCCTCGTGGATCGCGACTGCCCGGGTCTCCTCGGGGACGTACTCGACGCCGACCGCCGTGCCGGACTCGACTGTCGTCATCGCCTCGATGATGTCGTCGCGCGTGAATTCGAGTCTGCCCTCATGGTGGGCGCGAGTCAGCGCCATCGAGCAGACCTGCTCGACCATCGCCGGCGAGTACCCGTTCGTGATCCGGGCAAGCTCGTCGCGTGCCCGGGCGGAGTCGAGCTCGGGGTCGTGCGAGACCTTGCCGAGATAGAGCTCGAAGATGTCCTCGCGGTCGTGCTTCGTGGGCGTCCGGAACCAGACGTGGCGGCCCATGCGGCCCGGACGCTGAATCGCCGGGTCGAGCGACTGGAGCGGCACGTTCGTCGCCCCGATGAAGTAGATCTGGTTTCCTGCCGGCCGCGCTGCCGGGAAGCGGAGCGCCATGTTCCGGATCCGGCGCGGGACGACGTAGGACGCGTCGAGGAGGTTGTTGATCCGGTTCGTCCAGAAGCGACGCCAGAACGGGGGGTTGTCGATGCCGTCCATCGTCACCAGCAGCTGGTTGAGCGCCATCTGCCCCTGGCCGCCGAACATCCCCGGAAAGGCGCCCTGGTTGACGATTCCGGCGAGCTTCATGTACCAGGCGGGGTAGGGCGACCGCGACGAGTGGCGCTGCTCGAACATTCGCTCGCGCCACCCGCGGGTCTCGAGGATCAGGTCGCCGGAGGAGCTTTGCGAGCCGTACGGGCCGTAGAAGCAATGGTCGTCGTAACGGTCTGCAGTCGAGGCCGACATCGTCGCGCCGAGCGACGAGCGCCGCATGGCCACGGCGTCGATCTCGTCGATGAAGACGATGCACTGGCCGCCCCATTTGGCGGCGAGCCGTTTCGCCTTCCGAGCCATGTAACGGACGATCAATACATCGACGCCGATGAAGGTCTGAGCGAACCCCGAGCCTGGGATCGAGACGAATGGGCAGTTGAAGCCGGTCGCAATTGCCTTCGCGAGCATCGTCTTGCCGGTGCCCGGCGCACCGTGGAAGAGGATGCCGCGCTCACGGCGACCACCGGCCAACTCGAAGGCCTCGCCGGACTGCCAGAGGCTGACGATTCGCCGGACCTCCTCCTTTGCTTCCGCCTGGCCGCGGACGTCCTCGAGCTTGACTCCCCAGTTGGCGTCGCCGGGCTCGAAGCCTTTGATCTGCGAGATGCCCATCATCATCATCGGGCCCATCAGGATCAGGAAGTTGAAGATGAAGAAGAAGGGCAGGATGATCAGCTGGCTCAAGAGCGCTGTGTTCCCGAGCCCATCCCCGATCCCGTTCCAGATCGACGACGCGGTTCCCCACCAGGTCACATCCCCGCCCAGGATCCACTGGACGAGGAAGACGATCGTGATGAAGCCGACGAACCACATCGCGATCCGGTACCAGAAGCGCCAGAACCAGTGGCGTCGACGGTTGAGGACGTCCTCCTCGCGCACCTGGTCGCCCTCGAGCGCGAACAGGCTCGGCTGCGGGATGAACCTCCGGAAGATCAGGTCGAGCAGGCCCCGGAATGCGAAAACCGCGGCCGCGGTCGCGACGATCGCCCAGCCGAGCGCCATGCCCTGCGACTTCCACAGCCAGATGAATGCAGCGGGCGCGGAGAGGACTGCCACGAACGTCGCCGCGCGGCGTAGCGAGCGCCACTGGTCGCTCAGTACCCGGTTTTCCTCCCGTGCAGCGAGGACGGGCGAACGGGCCGCATCGTCGGCCGTCGTCATCTAGGCAGTGTAGACGCGCCTTCCCGCGCCGAAGTTAGCCTGGTAGGCAATGCACACGCACCACCACGCAGGGCGATCGCCGGCTCCTGCTCGGAGCGCTGTGCCTGATCGCGGGATTGATGGTGGTCGAGCTGGTGGCCGGGATCCTCGCCGACTCGCTCGCGCTCCTCGCCGATGCAGGGCATCTGGTCTCCGACGTCGCCGCGCTCGCGTTCGCGGTGGCGGCCGCGACGATGGCGGTGCGGCCCGCGCAGCGGGCGGCTGGACGTACGGCTTTCGCAGGCTGGAGATCCTCTCCGCGCAGGCGAACGGCCTGTTGCTCCTGATCGTGGGCATCTGGATCGTATTCGGCGCGATTCGCCGACTGGTTTCGCCGAGCGACGTGCAGGGCGGGGTCGTCCTGGCCGTCGCGCTCGTCGGGATCGCCGTCAACCTGGCCGCGACGGCGCTGCTCGCGCGTGCGAGCCGCGAGAGCCTGAACGTGCGCGGCGCGTTCCTGCACGTGGCGACCGACCTGGCGGCGTTCATCGGAACGGCTGTCGCCGGCGCGCTCATCCTCGTCACCGGGTGGGATCGCTTCGACCCGATCGCAGGCCTCCTCGTCGCCGGGCTCATGTTCTGGGGCGCCTACGGGTTGCTTCGCGAGTCGACGCGCATCTTCCTCGAGGTCGCGCCGACAGACATCCAGCCCGACGCCGTGGGCCGCGCGCTGTGCGAGGAGCCCGAGGTCGCCGAGGTGCACGACCTGCACGTCTGGACGCTGACGGACGGATTTCCGATCGTCTCCGCGCACGTTCTCGTTGCCCCGGGCGCCGACTGCCACGCGATCCGCGAGCGGCTCGAGCACCGCCTGGCGCGAGCTGTTCGGGCTCGAGCACTCGACGCTCCAGGTCGAGCACGCTCGCGGGCCCGTGCAAATCGGCCGCTCGTTCCGCCGCCGCTCTCCCCTCCGGCGATAGATTCCGTCGCCGTGCCTGCAATCAGCCTGGAAGGAAAGACCGCGATCGTCACCGGCGCCTCCTCCGGGATCGGCGCCGCGACCGCCGGGGCCCTGCGTGACGCGGGGGTCAAGGTCGCCGTCGGGGCTCGGCGGGTCGATCGCCTCGAAGGGGACTTCACGCACGAGCTCGACGTCACCGACCCCGGCAGCGCGGAGCGGTTCGTCGAGGCCGCGGTCGAGGCGCTCGGCGGGCTGGACATCCTCGTCAACAACGCCGGCGGTGCGATCGGCCGCTACCCGTTCTGGGAGTCGAGCGAGGACGACGAGGAGTGGATGATCGAGGCGAACGTCCACGGGGTGATGCGGATGACGCGCCTCTGCCTGCCGCACATCCGCGACAACGGCCACATCGTCAACATGGACTCGATCGCCGGCCGCGCTGCCTACGAGAACGCGGCCGTCTACTGCGCGGTCAAGGCCGCCTCGGCCATGTTCAGCCAGGCGCTGCGCGAGGACCTGCTCGGCCGGCCGATCCGGATCACCGCGATGGCGCCGGGGCTGACCGGCGGATCCGAGTTCTCGCTCGTCCGCTTCAAGGGCGACGAGGAGAAGGCGGCGGCCGTGTACCAGGGCGTCGAGCCGCTGACGCCGGAGGACATCGCCGACTGCATCCTCTTCGCGCTCACGCGGCCGCTGCACGTGAACGTGGACGAGATCGTCGTCAAGGCGCTCGCCCAGTCGAGCGGAGGCCGCATCCTGCGGGACCGGTAGGCGTTGGCACTCACGATCCTCCAGGGCTCGACGTTCTGCATCTGCGACGAGCGGGGCGACATCTGCGGGCGGACGGGCGGCTTCTTCGCGGAGGACACTCGTTTCCTGTCGCTCTTCCGGCTGACGATGAACGGCGAGAGGCCGCTGCTCCTCTCCTCGGGGAAGGTCGAGCATTACTCGGCCGCCTTCTACCTCCGTAACCCGCTGGCCGACGGGCTGCCGCAGGACTCGCTCGCGATCGTCCGCGAGCGTCGCGTCGCCGACGACATGCACGACCGGATCGTCGTCCAGAACGTCTCGACGGCGCCGGTGTCGTTCGAGCTTGCGGTCGAGGTGGCGAGCGACTTCGCGGACATCTTTGCCGTCAAGGAGCACGACTTCGCGTTCGGCGACCCCATCGATGCCAAGGCGCTGCCCGACCCGGTCGAGCCGCGTTTCGACGACGGTGCGCTCGTCCTCGTCGACGCGGCGCCGGGCGGCGCGACGACGCACGTCCGGTTCTCGGAGGTCGGCGACGTCGACGGCGGCGTCGTCCGCTACCGGCTCGAGCTCGGCCCGCGCGAGCGCTGGGAGCTCGCCGCCGTCGTCCATCCGCGCACGAACGGCCTTGCGCCGGCGTCGCAGCACCTCGAGGAGCAGCCCTGGAAGGCGCAGCTCCCGCGGTTGGAGGCGACCTGGGATGCACTGCACCACTCGTTCGAGCGCTCCCTCGCCGACCTGGCGGCGCTGCGAATGCGCGGCGGCAGCGCCGCTCATGCGCGGCTGCCGGCTGCCGGCATGCCGTGGTTCATGACCGTCTTCGGGCGCGACACGCTGGTCACCTCGTACCAGACGCTCCTGCTCGGGCCGGACCTCGCCCGCGGCGCGCTCGACGTGCTCGCCGAGCTGCAGGCGACCGAGGACGACCCGTCGATCGATGCCGAGCCGGGGAAGATCGTCCACGAGGTCCGGCGCGGCAAGGCCGCCGAGACGTGGTTCCGCCGCTACTACGGGACGGCCGACGCGACCCCGCTCTACCTCGTGTTGCTGTCCGAGGTGTGGCGCTGGACCGGCGACGACGAGCTCGTCGGGCGGCTGCGCGAGCCGGCGCTCGCACGCGCTCGGCTGGATCGACTCGCGCTGTTCTGCTGGTTTGGGGGGGTTCGTCTCCTACGAGCGGCGCACCGAGCGCGGGCTCGAAAACCAGTCGTGGAAGGACTCGGGCGACTCGCAGCGCTTCGCCGACGGCCGCATTGCCGACCCGCCGATCGCGCCGGTCGAGGTGCAGGGCTATGCCTACGACGCGAAGCGCCGGGCGGCCGAGCTCGCCCGCGAGGTGTGGGGCGAGCCGGAGCTGGCGGAGCGGCTCGAGACCGAGGCCGCCGATCTGCGGGAGCGCTTCAACGAGGCCTACTGGACCGGCGAGCACTACGCGCTGGCGCTCGACGGCGACGGCGCGCGCGTCGACTCGCTCTGCTCGAACGTCGGCCACCTGCTCTGGAGCGGGATCGTCCCGGACGAGCGCGTCGACGCGGTCGTCGCCGCGCTGATGGGCGACGGGCTCTGGTCGGGCTGGGGGGTGCGCACGATGTCCTCGCACGCCGCCGCCTACAACCCGCTCTCGTACCACAACGGAACGGTCTGGCCCCACGACAACTCCCTGATCGCCGCCGGCCTGGCGCGCTACGGCCGGTGGGAGGAGGCGCGACGGATCGTCCGCGCGATGCTGGAGGCGGCTGCGTTCCTCGACCACGAGCTGCCGGAGGTGTTCGCCGGCCTTCCGCGCGACGAGACGCCGTTCCCGATCGCGTACCCGACCGCCGCCCGGCCGCAGGCGTGGGCGGCAGGCACGCCCGTGCTCCTCCTGCAGCTGCTCCTCGGCCTGCGCCCGGAAGGCGGGAAGCTCGTCACCGACGGTCCGCCCGTGCCCGAGTGGGCAGGCTCGCTCCGGCTCTCGGGGATCCGCGCGTTCGGCCGCGCGTGGAACGCGTACCTCGAGGACGGCCGCGTACGCGTCGAGCCCGCATGAACGACGATCCTCTCCGAATCGCCATCATCAGCCCGGTCTGGTTCCCGGTCCCGCCGACCGGCTACGGCGGGATCGAGTGGATCGTCTGGCTGCTCGCCGACGGGCTCGTCGACGCCGGGCACGACGTCACGCTCTTCGCGAGCGGCGACTCGCACACGAAGGCGAAGCTCGCCTCGGTGTACGAGCACGCCCCGAGCGCGCAGATCGGGAACACGCTGCCCGAGCTCCACCACTGCCTCGCCTGCTACGAGCGCGCCGACGAGTTCGACGTGATCAACGACCACTCCGGCCTGCCCGCGGCGCTGATCGGCGGCCTGATCGACAAGCCCGGTGCTGCACACGATCCACGGCCCGCTCGACGGCGAGGGCGGCGTGATCTACGAGCAGATCGCGCGGGTCGCGCCGAAGATCGGGTTCATCTCGATCTCGATGAACCAGCGCAAGCCGAAGCCGCATTTCCCCTGGGTCGCCAACTGCCCGAACGCGCTCGACTTCTCGCTCTACCCCGTCAAGCCGCACCGCGGCGACTACCTGCTCTTCCTCGGCCGGATGAGCCCGGACAAGGGCTGCCACCGGGCGATCGACGTCGCCGTCACCGCCGGGCTGCCGCTGAAGATCGCCGGCAAGAACCGGGAGCCGCTCGAGCGGCAGTACTTCGACGAGTTCGTCGCCCCGCACCTCTCCGACCAGATCCAGTACATGGGCGAGGTCACCCACGGGGAGAAGGTCGAGCTGCTCCAGAACGCGCGCGCGACGCTCTTCCCGATCGAGTGGGAGGAGCCGTTCGGCCTGGTGATGATCGAGTCGATGGCCTGCGGGACGCCGGTGATCGCGACGCGCTGGGGCGCGGTGCCCGAGGTGATCGAGCACGGGCGGAGCGGAATCATCGTCGACGACTACCGGAACATGGCGGCGGCGATCGAGGAGGCGGACCGGCTCGACCCGCTGGAGCTCGTCCGCTTCGCGCGGGAACGGTTCTCGCCCGAGCGGATGGTCGCCGACTACCTGCGCGCCTTCCGAGTCGGTTGCTCGCCCGCTGAACGCTCGAGCGGGTACATCAATCCCGCAATGGAGTGCGCCACCTGCGGGCAGGCCAACCCGGATATCGCCCGGTTCTGTCTGGCCTGCGGAAGCCCGCTGTCGGCGATCGACGAGCGGCCGGAGGAGGAGCGGCGCGTCGTCAGCGTCCTGTTCGTCGACCTCGTCGGTTTCACCGCGCGGGCCGAGAAGCTGGACCCGGAGGACGTGCGGGCGATCCTGGCCCCGTACCACGCGTGCGTCCGGCGGGAGATCGAGTCGTTCGGCGGCGTCGTCGAGAAGTTCATCGGCGACGCGGTGATGGCGGTCTTCGGTGCGCCGACGGCGTTCGGCGACGACGCAGAGCGCGCGATGCGCGCGGCGCTCGCGGTGCGCGACGCCGTGCGGGAGATGAACGAGCGCGACGAGCACCTCGATCTCCAGCTGAGGATCGCGGTCAATACCGGCGAGGCGCTCGTGTCGCTCAACAACCGGCCGGAGCTCGGCGAGTCGATGATCGCGGGCGACGTCGTCAACACCGCCGCGCGCCTCCAGGCGGCGGCGCCGGTCAACGGGATCCTCGTCGGTGAGGAGACACACGCCGCGACCCAGGGCGCGATCGCCTACGAGCCGGCCCCGCCTGTCGATCGCCAAGGGGAAGGCGCGAGCCGCTGGCCGCGTGGCTGGCGCTGCGGCGCGGCCCACCCGGCCGGCGAGCGCCGTCTGTCGGTGCTGCCGCTGGTCGGGCGTGCACGCGAGCTGGAGACGCTGCGGTGGATCTGGCAGCGGACGATCGAGGACCGCCAGCCGCATCTCGTCACGGTTCTCGGCGAGGCCGGCGTCGGCAAGACGCGGCTCGCGGTCGAGTTCGCCGTCATCGCCGCCGAGCTCGGCGGCCGTACCGTCCACGGCCGGTCGCTGCCCTACCGCGACAGCAGCGCGTACGGGGCGTTCGCGGCGCAGCTCAAGCAGCTCACCGGGATCTTCGAGAGCGACTCGCTGGACGTCGCGCTCGCGAAGCTGGGCAAGGCGGCCGAGGCAGCCGTCGGCGACGAGTGGGAGACGGTCGCCCGCCACCTCTCGATCGTGCTCGGGCTCGACCCGTCCGAGTCCGTTCCGGACCGCGAGACGCTCTACTTCTCGATCCGCGGCTTCCTGGAGGCGGTCGCAGCCGAGCAGCCGATCGTGCTCGTGTTCGAGGACCTCCACTGGGGCGACCCCAGCCTGCTCGACCTCGTCGAGATGCTGAGCGCGCGTGTGCACGACGTGCCGCTCCTCGTGCTCGTGCTCGCCCGGCCCGAGCTGCTCGATGCTCGCCCGTCGTGGGGCGGCGGGCTCCCGTCGTACACGGCGCTGCCGCTCCAGTCCCTCTCGGAGGAGGAGGGGCGCGAGCTCGCCGAGCTGCTGCTCGAGCAGCTGGAGCTCGACGACCGTGAGCAACGGGCGGCGCTGTTCGCCGCGACTGCGGAGGGGAATCCGCTCTTCATCGAGCAGCTCGCCGCGGCATCGCGGGAGGCCTCGGCCGAGCCCGGCGCCTTGCCGACGACGATCCGCGGGATCGTCGCGGCGCGCCTGGACGCTCTGCCCGCCGCTGAGCGAACGGTGCTGGTGGATGCCGCCGTGCAGGGCAAGGTGTTCTGGCAGGGCGGCCTCGAGCGCGTGACCGATGTCGGCGACCGCTTGCCCGAGCTGCTCGAGAACCTCGAGCGCCGCGACCTGATCCGGCGCGAGCGGGTCTCGGCGATCGAGGGCGACCACCAGTACGCGTTCAAGCACGTGCTGATCCGCGACGTCGCCTACGAGCTCCTCCCGCGGGCGAGACGCCGTGAGCTCCACGAGCACGCGGCGCGCTTCCTCGAGGAGGCGACATCCGAGGTCGGGGAGGCGGGTGCTGCGCTCGCACGGCACTGGCGGGACGCCGGTAACCCGGAGCGCGCGGTCGACTACTTCGTCGCCGCCGCGGAGCAGGAGGAGCGCGGCTGGGCGAAGGACCATGCCGCGGAGCTGTACCGGGAGGCGCTGCGGCTCGTCCCGGAGGAGAACACGGAGCGGCGGAGTGAGCTAAGGCGGCGGCTGGCGCTCGCGCACCAGGCCTTCTACCACGTGCAGGACGCCCAGGCTGCTCGGCCTGGGCGGCGACGACGCGAGCTAGGCGGCGCTCGGGAAGTCGGCCGGGCTCACGTCGCCGGCGATCTCCGAGATCTCGTCGATCGTGTGCGAGCCGAGCTCGGTCGCGTGCTCGTGGAGCACCGCCTCGTCGGGCGCCGTGTAGACGCAGAACGTGCGCACCTGCCCGGCGTCGTCCACGGTGACGTGGCTGTGCTCCCAGACGATCTGCGGGAACTGCCCCTCGATGATCTCCCTCGAGCGGCGGCCGACCTGGGGCATCTCGTCGGCGCCGACGGTGAAGGTGCGGAGGATCAGGTACCTGGGCACGGGCGGCATGGTACAAGGCCTGCGTGGATTCCGATCAGCTGCGGGCGCTGCAGGCGCCGCTGAAGGAGCGCTACCGCGAGGACGCGGCCGCGGCGCTGCTGACGCTGCGGGCCGGCGGAGAGCTCGGCGGCGAGGGCGTCTCGTGCTCGGTCGAGACCGGGCGGGCGCTCGTCGAGGCAGGCCTGCATCCCTACAGCGGCGGTGACGGGAGCCTGGCCTGTTCGGGAGACCTGCTGCTCCAGGCGCTCGTCGCCTGCGCCGGCGTCACACTGCGGGCGGTTGCGGTCAACCTGGGCCTTGCGGTCGGCGGGCGCGTGCTCGCCGAGGGGGATCTCGACTTCCGCGGGACAATGGCGGTCGACCGCGACGCGCCGGTGGGGTTCCGCGAGATCCGCCTCTCCTTCGAGCTCGAGACGAACGCGAGCGACGAGGAGCTCGAGACGCTGCTGAAGCTGACCGAGCGCTACTGCGTCGTGTACCAGACGCTCGCCGCCGGGGTGCCGGTCAGTCTCAGCCATGGCGTCAGCCGCTAGATTCAGGGCATGGCGACCGACACGCTGCGCGAGTTGTTGGCGGATGCGTTCCCGGACGCGACCGAGCTCTCGGTCGAGGACCGGACCGGCACGGGCGACCACTTTCAGGTGATCGTCGCCTCGCCGCGGTTCGCCGGCCTGTCGCTGATCGACCAGCACCGGCTGGTGAACGAGGCGCTGGCGGCGCCGCTCGCCGACGGAACCATCCACGAACTTCGGATCAAGACGAAAGGAACCCCGTGAACGACCTCAGCGCGAAGATCAAGCAGGTGATCGACGACGAGCCGGTTGCCCTGTTCATGAAGGGGACGCCGCAGATGGCCATGTGCGGCAACTCGCATGCGCGCGCTCGAGGCGCTGCGCCGCGCGGGCGCGCCGGTGACGGCGGTCGACATCCTCCCCGATCCGGCGATCCGCCAGGAGCTCTCGGCGCTCTCCGGCTGGCCGACGATCCCGCAGGTCTTCGTCCGCGGCGAGCTGGTCGGCGGCGCCGACATCGTCGAGGAGCTGGCGGAGAGCGGGGAGCTCGAGCGGACGCTCGAGGAGCGGCTGGGAACCGACTACCGCGGCGCCGGCGAGGAGAAGACGGTCGCGCTGATCTAGAGGGCTGGGCGCGGCCTCGCGCTCGCGCCGCTTGTCCCAGTACCGCTTCATTCCCGCGTAGGACTGCCAGAGCGGGGCGGCCCGCTCCCAGGTGTCGGCCTCGTCCGGGGCGACGTCCCGGAGCCGGCCCCGTGCCGCCTCGATCCACTCGCCCTCGTCGAGCCCCTGCTCGGCCCACTCGCTCCATTTCGCGAGCTCCTCGCGGGCGAGCGCGAGGTGCTCCGAGGGGGAGTCGGCCACCCCGAAGTGGGTCATTGCCAGGCGCTCGGGCCGGCGGCGCTCGATCTCCTCGAACGTGCGGAACCACCCCTCGACGTCGATGTCCGGCGGCGGCGAGGCAGGCAGCACGAGCCTGGTCGGCACGATGCGGACCCCAGCCGCGTCGCCCGCGTAGAGCGTCCCGTCGGAGTGCAGGTAGCAGACGTGGTGCGACGCGTGCCCGGGCGAGGGGAAGCACTCGAGCCCGAGGACGCGGTCGCCGACGACGTTGACGTTCTCCTCCGGCACGGGCGCGAGCTCGCCGAACAGGGGATCGAACGACTCGGCGTAGAGCCGGCGCGCGCTCGCCTCCAGCTTGCTCGGGTCGACGACGTGGGGCGCCCCGATCTCCGAGACGTGCACCTGGAGCCCGGGGTGCTCGCGGACGAGGGTGCCGGCGGCACCGGCGTGGTCGAGGTGGATGTGCGAGAGGAGGAGATGGCGGACGTCCGTCAGCTCGAGCCCGCGCTCGGCGAGACCCGCCTTCAGCGCGTCGATGCACGTCGACGGCCCGCAGTCGTGAATGGCCGGCCCATCGTCGGTCTCGACCAGGTACGCGCCGATGATGCGCTCGGTCTGGTGGTGGAGGTCGATCGGCTCGTGCAAGGCGCTAGGCGCGCGCGGCAGAGCGGACGAGCGCTGCCTCGAGGTCGGCGACGAGGTCGTCGGCGGACTCGATTCCGACGGAGAGGCGGACGAGGTTCGCGGGCGAGGCGAACGGCGCGTCGGCCGTCGAGGCGTGGGTCATCTGAGCCGGCACCTCGATCAGGCTCTCGACGCCGCCGAGGCTCTCGGCCAGCTTCCAGATCTGCGTCCGCGCGACCAGCGCGGCGGCTTCCTCGGCATTCGCCGCGAGGAACGAGACCATCCCGCCGAAGTCGGCCATCTGCCGCGCGGCGAGCTCGTGTCCGGGATGGCCCGGGAGGCCGGGGTAGAAGACGCGCTCGACCGCCGGGTGGCCGTCGAGGAACTCGGCGACCGCGCGGGCGTTCTCGCAGTGCTTGCGCATGCGGAGCGCGAGCGTCTTCAGCCCGCGCAGGACGAGCCACGCGTCGAACGGCCCGGGGACGGCGCCGAGCGAGTTCTGGAGAAATGCGAGGCGCTCGGCGATGGTCGGGTCGTTCGTGCAGGCGAAGCCGCCGACGAGATCCGAGTGGCCGCCGAGGTACTTCGTCGTCGAGTGGACGACGATGTCGGCGCCGAGCTCGAGCGGCCGCTGGAGGTACGGAGTCGCGAAGGTGTTGTCGACGGCGACGACCGCGCCCGCCTGCTTGGCGGCGTCGGCGACCGCGCGGATGTCGACGAGGTTCAGCAGCGGGTTCGTCGGGGTCTCCAGCCAGACGAGGCGCGTGCGCTCGTCGACCGCCTCGGCGATTGCGTCGTGCGGGGCGAACTCGAACTCGTAGCCCTTCGGCTCGTAGACCTTCGAGAAGAGCCGGTAGGTGCCGCCGTAGACGTCGTTGACGGCGACGATCCGCTCGCCGGGCGAGACGAGGTGCATGATCGTCGTCGTCGCGCCCATGCCGGACGAGAACGCGAACCCGTACTCCGCGCTCTCCAGCGAGGCCAGGCAGGTCTCGAGCGCGCGGCGCGTCGGGTTGGCGGTGCGCGAGTAGTCGTAGCCCTTGTGCTCCCCGACCGCCTCCTGCGCGTAGGTGGAGGTCTGGTAGATCGGCACGGTGACCGCGCCGGTCGAGGGATCCGGCTCCTGGCCCTCGTGGATCGCGCGGGTCTCGAAGTCCATCTAGGCCTCGATGCTAGCTCCCAGCCAGGCGGCGAGGTCGTGGAGCGCCTCGTCCAGACGCGAAGTGTCTCCCCAGGAGCCGAGCAGGCGGAGCGTCTTCGTCTTCGCGTCGAAGACGGGCTCGGCCCGCCCGACGACCCGGTCGCCGACGAGCAGCGGGAGCACGTAGTAGCCGTACTCGCGTTTCTCCTTCGGGACGAACATCTCGAGGCGATAGCGGAAGTCCCAGAGCTGCTCGGCGCGGTCGCGGTCGTAGACGAGCCGGTCGAACGGGGAGAGCAGGACGGCACGGTCCGGAACGGGGCCGTCCGTCGCCTCGGGATGAGCGAGCCAACGGCCCTTCTCGAAGCGGACGCCCTGCGTGCGCGCGCGCCGCTCGGCCACGAGCCGCCGGGCTTCCGGCCACGGGATTCGTTCGACCTCCGGGTACCAGCGCTCGGCGAGGTCCCAGACGCGCTGCCCCTGGCGCCTGCCCGACGACCGCCACCCTGCCGCGGTCGGAGAGCACCATCAGCATCAGCGCCGTCTTCCGCTCGCCCCACCAGCGGTGCGGCGCGCGTTTCTGGCCCGGATGGTCCTCGATCTCGCGCGAGAGCAGAGGCCCGCGGCGCTCGAGCTCCCGGAGGACATAGCGCCGGACCGCGGCGTTCTCCTCGAGGAAGGCGGCGATCCGCGCCTCGCGCGCGTTCTGCTCGCGTCGACGCCGCATGCGCGCGAGCACGAGCGGGAGGTCTTCGATCGGGTAGATGAACGCGTCCGCCTCGAAGAGCTTCCGCGTCTTCCAGAGCAGGCGATCGAGCTCGGCGCGGTCGTAGCGCGGGCCGAGCCGCGAGTAGAGGACGAGATGCTGGGGCGGTGCGACCGTCGAGACGGTGTCGATCTGGAGGAACCCGAGGCGGCGAACGGTCGAGAGGACGCCGCGCGCGGAGCCGTCGAGGAGCTGTGCCCGCACGGCGATCCGCCGCGCTTCCTCGCGCGAGACCTCGATCACGTGGAGAGACCGAGGACGCGGGCGAGCCGCGCGAGGGCCTTGTCGAAGGCGGCCTCGAGCGCGCCCGAGCGGCGCACCTTCGGCTCGAGGTGGAACGCTCGCACGCGCAGGACGCCCTCGCCGCGGTCGGCCTTCAGGTCGGCGCGCCCGACGAGCCGGTCGCCGTAGAGGAAGGGCAGCACGTAGTAGCCGTATTCCCGCTGCGGCGCCGGCTTGTACACCTCGATCACGTGGCGGAAGCCGAAGACCCTCTCGACGAACGGCCGGTCCCAGAGCATGTTGTCGAACGGGCAGAGGAGGACGCCGCCCTTCGGAGCCGCGCCGTCCAACCGCGCATCCGCCGGCACCACGACCGGCGCGCCGCCGTCGTCGACCGCGACCCGGCGGACGAGTCCCTCGCGCTCGAGCCCGTCGACGACGGGGCGCATCGCCTTGATCCCGCCGGCGAAGCGGCAGTGCTCGGCGATGCCCGATTCCGTCAGCGCGCCGCGGGCCTGCACCGCGCGCAGCACGTAGCCGCGAACGAACTCCTCCTCGCTCGGCGCCGGCGCGTCCAGGTACTCCTGCGGGATCACCTGCTCGGGCAGCGCGTAGAGGCGCTGGAAGCTCTCGCGGCCGGCGACGACCACCTCGCCGGCGGCGAACAGGTCCTCCAGGATCCGCTTCTCGGGCTTCCAGTTCCACATTCCACCGCCTCCGCCGCCTTCGAAGAACCGGGTCGGCAGCGGGCCGTGCTCGCCCAGTGCGTCGAGCACGCGCTTCTTCACCTTCGGGTCGTGGTCGTGCTTGCGGCCCCACCAGTGGTGCTCGCTGAGGTGCTCCATCCGCCGCTTGAACAGGGGCCAGTCCTCGATCGGAACGAGGCACGCCTCGTGCGCCCAGTACTCGAAGACCCGCCCCTCCGAGAGCAGCCGCGAGACGACGGGCTCGGGATAGGCGCCGATCCGCGAGGTGAGGGTCAGCCTGTGCGCGCGGTCGACGGTCGAGATCGAGTCGAGCTGGACCGCCCGCAGCCGCCTGACCGCCGCCTCGACGTCGGCGGCGCGGGCGCGGCGAAACCGCGACGTATAGCCCTGATGCGCGACGACGTAGCGCCGCAGCTGGGCGAGCGAGACCGTCTCCACTGCCTGAGTCAACGCGCCGGAGGGGTCGGCTATGCCTCCATCGGGACGTAGCCGGGCCGGCCGGCGACGCGCCCGATCCACTCGCGCGTGCCCGGGTAGGGCGCGAGGTCGAAGCCGCCCTCCTCGGCGACGTGCGTGTACGCGTAGACCGAGATGTCCGCGATCGAGAAGGCGTTGCCGACGAGCCAGTCGTTGGTCGGCGAGATGACCCTCGATCGCGTCGAGCGCGCGGTTGCCGCCGCGCCATTTCCCTTCCAGCTCGGCCGCGTAGCTTCTCCCGTTCGCCGAGGATCGCGACCCAGAAGCGCGCGACGGCGAGGTTCGGCTCGACCTCGTACTGCTCGAAGAACATCCACTGGAGCGCGCGGGCGCGCGCCAGCGGGTCGGCGGGCACGTACTCCGTGCCGTCGGCGAGGTACCAGAGGATCGCGTTCGACTCGGCGAGGTGCTCGCCGTTGTCGAGCTCCAGCGTCGGCACGCGCAGGGCCGGGTTCTTGCCGCCCAGGATCTCGGCGCGGTTCGACCTGTCGATCACGTCGACCTCGACCCGCTCGTAGGGGATGCCGAGCAGCGCGAGCATCTGCCGCACCTTCCAGCAGTTCCCGGAGCTCTGCGAGTTGTAGAGCTTCACCGCCGGTGCGCCAGGTACTCGAGCAGGTCGGAGCGCGTCAGCACGGCCTCGGGGCGTCCGTTGCGCGCGACGACGACCGCCTGGCTCTGCTCGCGCAGGTCGCCGAAGACCTGCTCGACGCGGTCGCCGACGTCGGCGGCCTGGAGCGGGGGTCCCATCGCGCCCGCGACCTCCTCGCCGAGCGCGTCCGGGTTGCGGAAGACCCGGTCGAGCAGGCCACGCTCGTTCAGCGACCCGACCACGTCGCTGAGGGTCTCGGCCGGCGCGTTGCGCACGACCGGGAGCTGCGAGATCCCGTAGCGCTGCATCAGCTCGATCGCCGCGCCGAGCTTCTGGTGCGACTCGCAGACGACGAGGTCGGGGACGCCGCCGTCGGCGTGCTTGAAGGCCAGCACCTGCTCGACGGTGTCGGCCGGGCCGTAGCGCTCGAGGAAGCCGTGCTCGAGCATCCAGTTGTCGTCGAAGAGCTTCGAGAGGTAGCCGCGGCCGCCGTCGGGGATCGTCGTCAGGATCGTCGCCTCGGGGCCGAACCGCTTCGCGGTCTCGAGCATCGCGAACACCGACGTCCCGCCCGAGCCGCCGGCGAGGATCCCCTCCTCGCGCGCGAGTCGGCGGGCGGTCAGGAACGAGTCGCGGTCGGAGACGCGCACGTACTCGTCGACGACCGACGGGTCGAAGCTCGCCGGGTAGGTGTCCTTGCCGATCCCCTCGACGAGATACGGGTGCACCGGGCCGCCGGAGTAGATCGAGCCCTCCGGGTCGGCGCCGACGATCAGCAGGTCGGGGTTCTGCTCCTTCAGGTAGCGCGCGATCCCGGTGATCGAGCCGCCCGTGCCGACGCTGATCACCACCGCGTCCACCTCGCCGCCGGTCTGCTCCCAGATCTCCGGGCCGGTCGTCCGGTAGTGGGCGTCCGCGTTGCCCTCGTTGGAGTACTGGTCGGGCTTGTACCCGCCGGGGATCTCCTCGGCGAGCCGGTCGGAGACGAGGTAGTAGCTCTCCGGGGAATCCGGCTCGACCGCGGTCGGGCAGATCACGACCTCGGCGCCGAAGGCGCGCAGCAGCGCGATCTTCTCGGGCGCGACCTTGTCGGGGACGACGAAGATCATCTTGTAGCCCTTGATCGCCGCGGCGAGCGCGAGGCCGACGCCCGTGTTCCCGGAGGTCGGCTCGACGATCGTCCCGCCGGGCCGAAGGGTCCCGTCCTCCTCGGCGCGCTCGAGCATCGAGAGCGCGATCCGGTCCTTGTTCGAGCCGCCGGGGTTGAGGTACTCGAGCTTCGCGAGCAGGGTCGGCGCGAGCTCGGCGCCGACGTTCTGGAGGCGGACGACCGGGGTCGCGCCGACCAGGTCGAGGAGCGTGGGATAGTCGCGCGCCACGCGCGGAGCCTATCCGGCTCGATCTATGCGAGCAGCTCGCGGAGCTGGGCGGACGTCATGTTCCCGCCGCTGGCGATCAGGCCGACCTTCTTCCCGGCGAGGTCGAGCTGCAACGCCGCGGCGAGCGGCGCGGCGCCCGCAGGCTCGATCAGGTTCCGGGTCCGCTCGAGCATGTGCAGGGTCGCCTCGCGCAGGTCGTCCTCCGAGACGAGGACGAAATCGGAGAGCCGCTCGCGCAGGATCTGCTGCGGGAGCTCGAAGCCGACCCGCGTGGCGAGGCCCTCGGCGGCGGTGCCCATGCGGTCCTCGGCGATCACGCCCTCCTTCCAGGAGCGGTAGGCGGCCGGGGCGGCGTCGGACTGGACGCCGATCACGCGGGTGTCCGGGCTCAGCTCGGCGGCGACGATGCATGCGCCGGCGGCGCCGCTGCCGCCGCCGATCGGGACGATCAGGACGTCGAGGTCGGGCTGCCGCTCGAGCGTCTCGAGCGTGTGGGTGCCGACTCCCGCGATCAGGTGCGGCTCGTTGCCGGAGTGGATGTAGCGGTGGCCGTGCTCGGCGGCAAGCGACTCGCAGTGCTCGCGCGCGTCGTCGAAGTCGTCGCCGTGGAAGACGAGCTCCGCGCCGAGGCCCCGCATCGAGGCGACCTTCACGGGGTTCGCCTGCTCCGGGACGCAGACGATCGCTCGCACGCCGAAGATCCGCGAGGCAAAGGCGATCGACTGGCCGTGGTTGCCCGTCGATGCGGTGATCACGCCGCGCTTCCGTTCCTCCTCGGAGAGCTGCGAGACGAGGTTGACGCCGCCGCGGACCTTGAAGGCGCCGACCGGCTGGTGGTTCTCGTGCTTGACCCAGACCTCGGTGCCGACGAGCTCGTCGAGCGCCGGGTAGTTCGTCAGCGCCGTCGGCTGGAGGTGCGGTGCGATGCGCTCCCGCGCGGCGAGGACGTCTTCGAAGGTCGGCTGGTCAGGCAGCAGGCGGCGGCTCCACGGCGGAGGCGCAGCGCGGATCGTTGTGGCACGCCAGCCGCAGCAGCAGCTCCCGGAGAGCCTCGCGCTCCTCCTCGTCGAGCGGCGCGAAGTACTCGTTCTCGAGCTTCTTCGTCAGCTCGCGCAGCCGCGCCAGGTCGCGCTTGCCGTCCGCGGTGATGCTGACGACGTGGCGCCGCCGGTCCTGCGGGTCGCGCCGACGGGCGACCAGGCCACGCTGCTCGAGCGAGTCGAGCACCGCGACGAGCCGGCTCGGGTCGACGTTCAGCGTGTTGGCAATGGTCGCCTGGGTCTCGGGGATGCCCTCGGCCAGGATCGCGAGGACGCTGTAGTCGTAGTGCTCGAAGCCCTCCTGCTCGAAGAGCGCGATCGCCCGCATCTTGAACCCGATCCCCATGCGCGCGAGCAGAAAGCCGTTGCTCTTCAGGAGTTCCTTGGCGACCCGGGGGGCCGGCCGGGGAATTTCGGTGACCGATGGATTCATCTCGAAATTAGTGTAGCGCGCAAACGTAGTGTTGTGTTATGGTTGCACCGCGCAACGATTAAGGAGGTAAACCGATGAGCGTTGGAATTGTGACACAGCCGCCCGCTGGTACCGCTCTGCAGCGCAGGATCGACGACCTGCTGCTCGAGCTGAAGGGCCTCGTCCACGTTCGTGCTCTGCTCGAGACCCGCGGCGTCCCATCCGCGGAGCTCGCGAAGCACAGCGACGCGATCACGCGCGTCCGCGACGAGCTCGCGAAGGTCTCCCGCGCGCAGGCCAAGACGCTGGCGGCGGCGCGGTGAGGGCCCGGCTCTTCACGGACGACAACCGCAAGTGGTGGACGCTCGTCGCCGTCTCGTTCGGGCTGTTCATGATCATGCTCGACAACACGGTCGTGAACGTCGCGCTGCCCTCGATCCGTGCGGATCTGGGCATCTCGATCTCGGAGCTCGAGTGGGTGGTCAACGCCTACGCGCTGACGTTCGGCGTCCTGCTCCTCAGCGGCGGGAAGCTCGCCGACCTGCTCGGGCGGCGGCGGATCTTCATCGCGGGGCTGGTGATCTTCACGGCCGCCTCTCTGTGGTGCGGCCTCGCCGGCAGCGCCGGCTCGCTGATCGCCGCCCGCAGCGTGCAAGGTGTCGGCGCGGCGCTGCTGAATCCGGCGACGCTGTCGATCATCACCGCGACCTTCCCGCTGCGACAGCGCGGGACCGCGATCGGCATCTGGGCGGGCGTCTCCGCGCTCTCGCTCGCGATCGGGCCGATGGTCGGCGGGATCCTGACCGAGCGCATCGGCTGGAACTGGATCTTCTTCGTCAACATCCCGGTCGGCCTGCTGGCGATCGTCGCGGCGAGGCTGTTCGTCGACGAGACGAGGGACACCTCGCGTGAGCAGCGGCTCGACCTCCCGGGTCTCGTCACTTCCGCGGTCGGGTTGTTCGCGCTCACGTACGCGCTGATCGAGACCAACTCGTACGCGTGGGGCTCGCCGCGAGTGCTCGGCCTGTTCGCGATCGCGGCGGTCTCGCTCACGGCATTCGTCCTGCTCGAGTCGCGGCAGCGGCTCCCGATGCTCGACCTCTCCCTCTTCCGCAATCCGTCCTTCAGCGGGGCGAACGCGGCGATGGGCCTCGTCGGGCTCGCGATGTTCGGGATCTTCTTCTACAACTCGCTGTTCATCCAGAACATCCTCGGCTACAGCGCGATCGAGACCGGGGCGACGTTCCTGCCGATGACGGTGCTGATCATCCTGGTCGCGCCGTTCGCGGGGCGGCTGTCCGACCGGATCGGCCCGCGGTGGCTGATCGGCGCCGGGATGACCCTGCTCACCGTCTCGCTGCTGCTCTTCGGGACGCTCGACGAGAGCTCGACCTTCTGGTCGATCGTGCCCGGCCTGGTCGTCGGCGGGCTCGGGATGGGGCTGACGATGGCCCCGACCACGGCTGCGGCGATGGGCTCGGTGCCCGTCGACAAGGCCGGCGTCGGCTCGGCGGTGATCAACGCGATGCGGCAGGTCGGCGGCTCGCTCGGCATCGCCGTGATGGGAACACTCGTCGCGACGAGCGTCACCGTCGGGCAGCTCAATCCGGCCTACCCGGCCCAGTTCGTCGAGGGTTACCACCGCGCGCTCTACGCCGGCGCGGCATTCCTGCTCGGCGGCGCGGTCCTCGCGGTGCTCACGGTTCGCCCGGCGCGGAAGCCGGAGCGCGAGGAACTGGCTCCAGAGGAGGCGCTCGAAGGCATCCCGGTCTACGAGGAAGCTGCCTAGCGGCGACAATCCCGGCAGGAGGTGAGACAGTGGGAATCCACGTGCACGAATTCATCAGCCTCGACGGGGTGATCGACACTCCGACGTGGACGGCGACCTACGGGTGGGATCCCCGGATGGGCGAGGCGATCGCAGCCGTCACCGCCCGGAGCCGCGGCATCCTGCTCGGCCGGGTGACCTACGAGATGTTCGAGCCGGCCTGGTCGGCCCGGACCGTCGAGGACGATCCGGGAGCGCCGTTCTTCAACGACACGACGAAGTACGTCGTCTCCTCGACGCTGGAAACGGCGACGTGGGGGAACTCGGAGATCATCGGGCCGTATGACCCGGCTGCGATCCAGAGGCTGAAGGACGAGGTCGACGGCGACCTCTATGTCAGCGGCAGCGGGACGCTCGTCCGGGCGATGCTCGCCGACGGGCTGGTCGACGGCCTGCACCTGTTCGTCTATCCGCTCACGCGCGGGGCCGGCCCCCGGCTCTTCCCGCCCGAGGCCGCACCGGGCACCCTGTCGCTCCGCACCGGCGAGGTGTACGAGAACGGCGTGATCTACCTGGACTACGCGCCGGCTTCGTAGCCGCGGTGCGCACGCTCTATCTCCTCCGCCACGCGAAGTCCAGCTGGGACGATCCGACGCTCCCGGACGACAAGCGGCCGCTGGCGCCGCGCGGCCGCCGTGACGGGAAGCGGATCGCCGAGCACCTACGCCGGCAGGAGATCGAGCCCGAGCTCGTGCTCTGCTCGTCCGCCGCGCGGACGCGCGAGACGCTCGAGCTCGTGCGGCCGGCGCTCGGCGGCGCGACCGTCGTCGTCGAGGACGAGCTGTACGGAGCCTCCGCGGATCGGCTCCTCGCGCGCATCCGCCTCGTGCCCGACGAGGCCGAGTCCGTGATGGTGATCGGACACAACCCGGGCCTGCACGAGCTCGCGCTCGTTCTCGCCTCGGACGGCGACGAGCTCGGGCGGCTCGAGGAGAAGTTTCCGACGGCGGCGCTCGCAACCCTCGCGCTCGCGGAGCCGTGGGGTCGGGTCGCGCCGGGGGGCGCGACCCTGACCGCGTACGTCGTGCCGAAGCAGCTCGGCTAGCCGAGGTCGATCCGCGCCAGCTTTTCCGGGTCGGCGACGATGTCGATCTCGGTGATCCGGCCGTTCGCGACCGTGAACGCCCCGACCGCGAACAGTCGGCCCTCGGGCGCCACGTAGAAGCCCGGCTGGCCGTTGACGAGCACCGGCTGGGCGAGCGGCGCGAGCGCCGCGAACCTGAGCGCATTGCGTGCCACCTGCTCCGCGCCGCGGATCTCGCCGGGCGCGCCGCGCGGGAGCGCGTGGTCGGTGCGGAGCACGACGTCCGGATCGAGCACGGCGACGAGGGCTTCGAAGTCGCCCTCGAGGGAGGCGGCGAGAAAGGCGTCGATCACGCGCCTGTGCTCGGCCGGGTCGGCGACGCCCTCCGGCCGGGCGCCGCGCACCCGGCGCCGCGCCCGGCTCGCGAGCTGGCGGGTGGCCTCCGGGGTCCGATCGACGATCGGAGCGATCTCCTCGAACGGGACACCGAAGCTGTCGTGGAGGACGAAGGCGAGCCGTTCCGCCGGCGAGAGCGTCTCGAGCACGACGAGCAGCGCGAGGCCGACCGAGTCCGCGAGCAGCGCCTCCTGCTCGGGGTCGACCCTCTCGTCGGTGCTGACGATCGGGTCGGGCAGCCAGGCGTCGGTCGACTCCTCCGGCCGGGCGCGGCGCGACCGCAGGATGTCCAGGCAGACGCGCCCGACCACGGTCGTCAGCCAGCCGCCGAGGTTCTCGATCGAGCTGTCGTCGGTGCGGGCGAGCCGCAGCCAGGCCTCCTGCACTGCGTCCTCGCTCTCGTCGATCCTGCCGAGCATCCGGTAGGCGACCCGCCGGAGATGCGGCCGGTGCTCCTCGAATCGCTCTGCGAGCCAGTCGCGCTCGCTCATACCCGCTCCCGGCGCCGGCAAAGCCGGTGCCTCCGCTCCCTGGAGCCTCCGTCAAGCCTACGGCTCATGTCACATCGCCTCCTCGTAGTTCGTCAACCAGATGACGAACCGAAACCGATCGATGTGACCGCCCCGGGGGCGGCGAGAAGGGGGAAGTGAGGAGATGAGTGCAGAGACCTACCCGAGAGTTGCACACGCGGGCGAGGCGGCCGAGGAATCGTCGCTCTCGTCCCGGCGAGGCATCGCGATCCTGCTGTTGCTGTGCCTCGTCCAGTTCATGGACATCCTCGACGCGTCGATTCTGAACATCGCCCTGCCCTCGATCAGGGCGGATCTCGGCTTCAGCCAGCAGAGCCTCCAGTGGGTGATCAACGGCTACATCCTCACCTACGGCGGATTCCTGCTGCTCGGCGGGCGCGCCGCCGACCTGCTCGGGCGGCGCCGCATGCTGATCACCGGCTTGCTCGTGTTCGCCGGCGCCTCGCTCGCCGGCGGGCTGGCGCAGACCGAGACGTGCTCGTAGCCGCCCGGTTCGTGCAGGGCTTCGGCGCGGCGATGCTCTCGCCGGCGGCGCTGTCGACACTGACCACGACCTTCCGGAGCGACAGCGACCGGCACAAGGCGCTCGGCGTCTGGGCCGCAGTGTCGGGGCTGGCAGGCGCCGCCGGCGTGCTCTTCGGGGGCCTGCTCACCGAAGGCCCGGGGTGGCGGTGGGTGCTGTTCGTCAACGTGCCGCTGAGCGCCGTCGCGCTCGTCGGCGCGCTCCTCCTGCTGGCGGGCGAGCGGCGGAAGCAGCTCGTCGACATGGACGCACGCGGTGCGTTCCTCGTCACCGGCGGCATGCTGCTCCTCGTCTACACGCTCGTGAAGGCGCCGGACGTGGGCTGGGGCGGCGGGACGGACGATCGCCGGACTGGCGGTCTCGCTGGGTGTCCTCGCCGCTTTCGTGGTCAACGAGCTTCGAGTCCGGAATCCGCTCGTGCCGCTGTCGATCCTGCGGATCAAGGGCGTTGCCGTCGCCGACGTGACGCAGATGGTGGCGGTGGGCGGCTTCTTCCCGATGTTCTTCTTCCTCACGCTGTACATGCAGACCGTGCTCCACTACTCGCCGATCCAGGCGGGCGCGGCCTACCTGCCGTTGACCGGCGCCTTCATCGCGTTCGCCGGCGTCTCCCCGCTGATCCTCGACCGGTTCGGCACCAAGCCGATGATCGTCATCGGCGCATTCGTCGGAGCGGCCGGCCTCTACTGGCTTTCGCGGATCCCCGCCGACGGTTCCTACGTCTCGGACATCCTGCCGGGCCTCGTGGTCGGAGCGGTCGGGCTCGGCGGCGTCTTCATCGGCGCCACGACCGCCGGCAACGCCGGAGTGGGCGAGGACAAGGCGGGCCTGGCGGCCGGTCTGTTGAACACCGGGCAGCAGCTCGGCACTGCGCTCGGGCTGGCGATCCTCTCGGCAATCGCGACCGCGCATACGCACGCGCTGGTCCACGGCGGCTCCGGCCTCGCGGAGGCGGCGACCGGCGGGTACCAGTGGGGGCTCCTCGTCGGCGCCGGCTTCGTGCTCGCCGCGGGCTTCGTCGCGATGCTCGCGCCGAACACGCGCGAGGCGGCTACAGAGGCGGTGCCCGATGCTGCTTAGCCTGACGACCGGCGAGTGGATCGTCGCGGCCGGCTCGGCGGTGGTGCTGCTCCTGTCGGTCGTGCCGCTCGTGTGGCTCGGCTGGCGCTTCGTGCAGATGAGCGACGACGCGGTCGCCAAGACGGTTGCCGATGTCCAGCGCTTCGCCGAGCTACGCGACCGCGCGCGCCGCGCGATGTGATCAGGATCGCTAGTGGCGGAAGTGCCGGCGGCCGGTGAAGACCATCGTGCCGCCGGCGCCCTCCACCGCGGCGACGACGTCGGAGTCGCGCTTCGACCCTCCCGGCTGAATCAGTGCCCGGACGCCCGCGTCGAGGGCGAGGCGTGGGCCGTCCGGGAACGGGAAGAAGGCGTCGCTCGCGAGGGCGGCGCCTTCGAGGTCGTGGCCGAGCTCCTGCGCCTTCTCGACCGCGATTCGAACCGCGTCGACGCGGCTCATCTGGCCGGCGCCGATGCCGATCGTGCGCAGGTCCTTCGCGATCACGATCGCGTTCGAGGTGACGTGCTTGCAGACGCGCCACGCGAAGAGCAGGTCGCCCCAGTCGGACTCGGCGGGCTCGCCGCAGACGACGACCATCCCGTCGCGGTCCTCGACGTCGGCGTCGCGGTCCTGCGCGAGCAGCCCGCCGATCACGCGGCGCAGGTCGCGCTCGCCCGTCGGGGCGTTCCGCCGCTCCGTGGAGGCGAGCACGCGCACGGACTCCTTCGCCAGCAGCGGCTCCAGCGCCCCGTCCTCGTACCCGGGCGCGAACAGCACCTCCACGAACTGCTCGGCGAGCCGGGCAGCGAGCGGCGCGTCCACCGGCCGGTTGAGCACGACCACGCCGCCGTACGCCGAGACCGGATCGGAGCCGAGCGCGCGCGCATACGCCTCTTCGATCCCGCCCGCGACCGCGACCCCGCACGGGTTCGCGTGCTTGACGATCACGCAGGCCGGCAGCGTGAACTCCTCGAGGAGCTGCCGCGCGGCGGAGAGGTCGTTCAGGTTGTTGTACGAGAGCTCCTTCCCGTGCAGCTGCTCGACGCGCGAGAGCAGGTGCCGCCGTGCGCCCGCCTCCGCGTAGTAGGCCGCCCGCTGGTGCGGGTTCTCGCCGTAGGCGAGGTTGCGGTCCTTCCAGAAGGTCGGAATCAGCCCCTCGGGGAACGCCTCCCGGTCGGAGAACCACTGCGCGATCGCCGACTCGTACGCCGCCGTGACGACGAAGGTCTCGGCAGCGAGCGAGCGGCGCGTCTCCAGCGAGAGCTCCCCCTGCTCCCGCAGCTCGGCGAGCACGGGCTCGTAACGCTCGGGCCGCGCGACCGCGCCCACGTGCGCGAAGTTCTTCGCCGCGGCACGGAGCAGCGCCGGCCCGCCGATGTCGATCATCTCGACCGCCTCCTCTTCCTTCACGCCGCGGCGCGAGGCGACCTCCGTGAACGGGTAGAGGTTGACCACGACGAGGTCGATCGGCTCGATCTCGTGCTCCGCGAGGTCGGCGAGGTCGCCCGGCACGTCGCGCCGCGCGAGGATGCCGCCGTGCACGGCCGGGTGCAGCGTGACCACGCGGTGGCCGAGCATCTCGGTGAAGCCCGTCAGTGACTCGACCCGCGTGACCGGCAGGCCCTGCTCCTCCAGGAACGCGGCCGTGCCGCCGCTCGCGACGAGCTCGTAGCCGAGCTCGGCGAGCCCCCCGGCGAACTCGCCGACGCCCGCCTTGTCGTAGACCGAGATCAGCGCGCGCACAGCTCTCGCACGACCTCCGGCAGCAGCCGGTGCTCGACGGCGTGAATGCGCTCGGCCAGTGACTCGCGGGGCTCGACCGGCACGGGCTCCTGGCGCAGCACGGGCCCTGTGTCCAGGCCCTCGTCGACCAGGTGGACGGTCACACCGGTCGTCTCCACCCCCGCAGCGAGCGCCGCGTCGATCGCGCCGACCCCCGGGAACTCGGGCAGCATCGACGGATGGACGTTGACGATCCGGTCCGGAAAACGGTCGAGGAACGGCGGCGTCAACAGGTGCATGTACCCCGCCAGCACGACGACCTCGACTCCGTGCTCCTCGAGCCAGGTCGCCATCACGAGGTCGCGCTCCTCGCGCGAGTCGTGGCAGTCGAGCGAGAACGTCGCAGCAGGGATGCCCGCGGCCCGGGCCCGCTCGAGCGCGCGCGCCTCCTTCCTGTTCGACGCCACCGCCCGGATCGGCAGCCCGGCGTCGATCAGCGCCTGGAGGTTCGTCCCCTCGCCGCTGACGAGCACGCCGATCACTCGATGCGGCCGATCACGAGGTGGCCCGCGGCCTCCGGAACGACCGCGCAGTATCCGATCCCGAGGTTGAAGACCCGCCGCAGCTCGTCCTCGGCCACGTGCCGGGCCAGCCAATCGAAGACCGGCGGCCGCTCCCACGAGTCCCAGGCGATCACGGCCCGCAGGCCCTCCGGCACCACACGCGAGAGGTTTCCCTCGATCCCGCCACCGGTCACATGGGCGAGCGCGCGCACCTCCGTCTCGCGGCGCAGCGCCCGCACGTCCTCCAGATAGAGGCGCGTCGGCGCGAGCAGGTCGTCGCCGTCGTAGTCCTCCGCCTCGAGCACCCGCCGGACGAGCGAGAACCCGTTCGCGTGCACACCGGCCGACGCGAAGCCGATGACGAGATCGCCGGCCGACACCCGCGACCCGTCGATCAGCGCCGCGCGGTCGACGAGGCCGACGCAGCACGCGGCGAAGTCGAGCTCCTCCTCGCGATAGACGCCCGGCATCTCCGCCGTCTCGCCGCCGATCAGCGCGCACCCTGCGGAGCGGCACACCTCCGCGGCGCCCTCGACCAGCTCCGCGACCTGCCCGAGATCGAGCCGGTTCGCGGCCACGTAGTCGAGCAGGAACAGCGGATCGGCTCCGGTGGTCGCGACGTCGTTGATGCAGTGCGCGGCCATGTCCATGCCGCAGTTCCGCAGCGCGCCGCGGCCACGGGCGACGACCGGCTTCGTCCCGATCGAGTCCAGCGAGGCCGCCAGCAGGCGATCGCCCTCGAGCGGGTACAGGCCCGCGAAGGCGCCGAATCCTTCGGCCCCGGTCGATTCCACGGCCGCACGCAGGCGGTCGACGACGGCGCCGGCCGCCGCCAGCGAGACCCCAGCCGCCTCGTAGCTCGCCACTGCCGCGAGTCTAAGCTGCCCGCATGCCGTCCCCGCTGACGAGCTGGACGTGGGACCCGGCCCAGCTGCTGCTGATCGCCGCCGCCGCCTTCCTCTACTACCGCCGCGCGCACACGCTCGCCGTCCGCGGGACGCCCGTTCCCGCGTGGCGCCGGCTCGTCTTCGCGCTCGGGCTGCTGCTCGCGTTCCTCGCGGTCGCCTCGCCGATCCACGAGCTGGGCGAGAAGGAGTTCTTCTTCGTCCACATGCTCCAGCACATCCTGCTCGGCGACCTGGCGCCGCTCTGCATGGTCGCCGGGCTGACCGGGCCGATCCTGCGCCCGGTCCTCGCGATCCCGCTCTTCCAGCGGCTCCGCTTCCTCGCCCACCCGCTCGTCGCCTTCCCGATCTGGGCGGTGAATCTCTTGCTCTGGCACCTGCCCTTCGCCTACCAGGGTGCGCTCCACCACGACGCCGTGCACGCGGTGCAGCACATTCTCTTCTTCACCTGCGGCTGCCTGATGTGGGCGCCCGTGGTCGAGGTTCTGCCGGGGCCCGAGTGGTTCGGCACCGGGATGAAGCTCGGCTACATCGCCGCCGTCCGGATCGTCGAGACGATCCTCGGCAACGTCTTCGTCTGGTCGGGCGGGGTCTTCTACCACTACTACGAGCACCCGGCGGAGCGCTGGGGGATCTCTGCGCACGCCGACCAGGGGATCGCCGGCGGGCTGATGATGATCGAGGGGTCGATCGTGACGATCTGCGCGCTCGCGTGGCTGTTCCTGCGGCTCGGCAGCGAGAGCGAGCTGCACCAGCAACTGCTCGAGGAGGGTGTCGACCCGCGGGCCGCCGGACGCGCCGTTCGCTACGGCCGCGGCCGGGAGCTATCCGGCCCCAGGTAGATCATGAGCCGCCAGGGCAGTGCACTCGAGCGGCTTCCATCACGTCGACCTCGTCGTCAGTTCGATCCTCCGCAGCCTGCCGTTCTACCGCGACCTGCTCGAGCCGCTCGGCTGGCACCGGAGCAGCGAGGTGGAAGGGGAGCGCGGCGAGACGATCTGGTACCTCGCCGGGCCGGGCACGTACCTCGGCCTGCGTGAGGCGCAGAGCCCGACCGACGTGGAGTTCGACCGCTACCGGGTCGGCGTCCATCACGTCGCGTTCGAGGCGCCGTCGCGGTTCGCGGTCGACGACCGCGCCGACTGGCTGAGCAGCCAGGGAGCCGAGATCGAGAGCGGCCCGGAGGAGTACTCGTACATGCCGGGCTACTACGCGGTGTTCTTCTACGACCCGGACGGGATCAAGCTCGAGATCGTGCACGTTCCGGGTCACGCGGCCTGACGAAAGGAGAGCGGGGGATGTCCACGCCAGAGCAGCCGACCGCACAGCAGCAGCAGCAGCACGACCTCGACAGTGGGGGTGGTGGGTACGGGTTCCAGCCCGTCGCCGGCGCGCGCATGCCGATTCCGGGCAACGCCGAGTTCGCCGTGTTCTTCCTCATCTGGGTGGTCCTCGCGATCATCTGGGCGGCGAGCGACGCCGTGAACGCAGGGCTGTTCGCGACGCTGACGACCGTGCTGACGTTCGGCTACCTGATCAGCCGCGGGATCGCGAAGGCGAGCAGGGTTCTCGAGCAGTAGGCGCGCGAAGCGGGGACAGGCCTCGGGCCTGTCCCCCAGCTCGACCAGCTAGGCCCGAACGGGCTCGAACCGGAGCTTCGCGAGCCGGCGGCCCTCCGGAATGCGCGTCGGATACTCGCCGGTCAGGCACGCGCGGCACAGCGCAGAGCTCGGCCGCGCCGTCGCCGACTGGAGCCCGTCGAGCGACAGGTAGGCGAGCGAGGTTGCGCCGATCGACTCGCGGACGTCCTCCACCGAACGTCCGAACGCGATCAGCTCCTCCTCGTCGGCGAAGTCGATCCCGTAGAAGCACGGGCCGGTGATCGGCGGCGACGAGACGCGGACGTGCACCTCGGTCGCGCCGGCGTCGAAGAGCATCTGGACGATCTGGCGCGTCGTGTTGCCGCGGACGATCGAGTCGTCGACGACGACGACGCGCTTCCCGGCGACTTCCGCGAGCGGGTTGAACTTGAGGCGGATGCCCTGCTCCCGGAGCGCCTGGTCGGGCTGGATGAACGTGCGGCCGACGTAGCGGTTCTTGATCAGCCCCTCGCTGAAGGGGATCCCGGTCGCGCGCGAGAACCCGATCGCCGCCGGCGTGCCCGAGTCGGGGATGGGGAGGACGAGGTCGGCCTCGGCCGGCGCCTCGGCGGCGAGCTGCTCGCCCATCCGCACGCGCGCGCCGTGCACCTCGACGCCCTCGAGCCGGGAGTCCGGGCGCGCGAGGTAGAAGAACTCGAAGATGCAGAGCGCGCCGGGCGCGCGGTCGACCGCCTGGAGCGACTCGACTCCCGACTCGTCCACGATCAGGAGCTCGCCGGGCGCGACCTCGCGCTCGAAGTCGGCGCCGATCAGGTCGAGGGCGCAGGTTTCGGAGGCGACCACCCACCCGTCCGAGAGCCGGCCGAGGACGAGCGGCCGGAAGCCGTGCGGGTCGCGGAACGCGAGCAGCTTGCCTTCCGCGAGCGCGGTCACGGAGTACGCGCCCTCGAGCCGGCGCATGGCGCTGACGACCGCGTCGCCGAGCGGCTGCGGGTCGTTCGCGATCAGCGCGGCGATCAGCTCGGTGTCCGAGGTCGACGAGAGCTTCACGTCCAGCCCGTCGCGCAGCTCGGACGCGTTGACGAGGTTGCCGTTGTGGCCGACGGCGACCGTGCGCGCGGCCCCGTGCTGGACGATCGGCTGCGCGTTCACCCACTTGACGCCGCCGGTCGTCGAGTAGCGGGTGTGGCCGATCGCGAGCTGCCCCTGGAGCCCGCTGACGTTCTCCTCGCTGAAGACCTGCGCGACGAGGCCGAGGTCGCGGAGGACGGTGAGACGGCCCTCGTCCGAGACCGCGATCCCGGCCGACTCCTGGCCGCGGTGCTGGAGCGCGTGCAGCCCGAAGTGGGCGAGGCGCGCGACGTCGCGGTCGGGGGCGCAGATGCCGAGCACGCCGCACATCAGAGGCCGTATTCCTTCCCGAGGTCGTCGAGGCCGAAGCCGAGGACGGTGTCGCCGTCGACGACTCCGACCGCCAGCAGCGGCACACCGCCGAGCCGCTCGAGGTCTTCGGGGGCGCACGCGATCACGGCGGTCCCGGTCTCGGGCAGCTCGACGTCGGCGCCGACCCCGCTCCAGAGCGCAGCCTCGGCGAGCGCGACGGGGAGGCCGCCGTCGGAGACGTCGTGCGCGAGCGAGAGCAGCGGCGCCGCGCGCCAGAGGAACTCGACCAGCCGCGCCTCCGCGTCGAGGTCGAGCGGGGCGGCCGGGTCGTGCGACCCGGCGACGATCACGACGTCGCCCTCCCGCCACCGGCTCGGGACGACGCGCACGTCCGGCACGAGCCCGACGCAGCCGACGACCGGCGTCGGCGGGATCGCGCGCCCGTCGGTCTCGTTGTAGAGCGAGACGTTTCCGGAGACGACCGGCACGCCGAGCGCCTCCGCCGCGAGGGCCATCCCCTCGATCGCCTCGGCGAGCTCCCATGCGACCTCCGGCTTCTCCGGGTTGCCGAAGTTGAGGCAGTCGGTCAGGCCCAGGGGCTCCCCGCCGGCGCACGCGACGTTGCGCGCCGCCTCCAGGACAGCCAGCGCGCCCGCCAGGCGCGGCGACCGGGCAGCGTCCGGCGCAGGGCCGTCCAGGGACACCGCGAGCCCCCGCATCGAGGGCCGGAGCCGCAGCACCGCGGCGTCCAGGCCCGGGCGGCGCACCGTCCGCGAGCCGACCAGGTGGTCGTAGCGCTCGTAGATCCAGGCGCGGCTGCGGACGTTCGGCGAGGCGAGCAGCTCGGGCAGAGCGGGCGGAGGGTCGGGGGCGGGGGCAAGGGGGGTGCGCGGCCGCGGCTCGACGCGATACCGGGGCGCCTCGTCGGTCAGCAGGTGGGCCGGGATCTCTCCGAGCGTCTCGCCGGAGTGGAAGGCGCGCAGCTCGCCGGTATCCGTGACCTCGCCGATCGGCGTGCAGTGGAGCTCCCAGCGCGCGCAGACCTCCTCGACCGCCTCCAGGAACCCCGGCCGGACGACCGCCACCATCCGCTCCTGCGACTCCGAGATCATGATCTCCCACGGTTCGAGCTCCTCGCGGAGCGGCACCCGGTCGAGGTGGACGTCCACTCCCGCGCCGTCGCGCGCCATCTCGGCGAGGGCGGAGGCGAGACCGGCCGCGCCGCAGTCCTGGAGCGACTCGACGAGCCCGCGCTCGACCAGCTCCACCGAGACCTCGATCAGCTTCTTGCCCGGTGAACGGGTCGCCGATCTGGACGGACGGCCGCTTCTCCGCGGCGCCCTCGCCGAGCTCCTGGCTCGCGAGCACGCTGGCGCCGCCGATCCCGTCGCGGCCGGTGGTCGCGCCGTAGAGGACGAGCTGGTGCCCGGGCGTGCGCGCGCCCGCGCGGGTGACCCGGTCGGAGGGGAGCAGCCCGACGCACATGGCGTTGACGAGGCAGTTGTCCGCGTAGGCCGGATGGAAGACGGCCTCGCCGCCGACCGTCGGGACGCCGACCGAGTTGCCGTAGGCGCCGATCCCGGCGACCGCCCGGTCGAAGTGGTGGTCGGGGGCGCCGAACCGCAGGCCGTCGAGCAGGGCGATCGGCCGCGCGCCCATCGCGACGATGTCCCGCAGGATCCCGCCGACGCCGGTCGCGGCGCCCTGAAACGGCTCGACCGCGCTCGGATGGTTGTGCGACTCGACCTTGAACGCGACCGCCTCGCCGCCGCCGAGGTCGATCACGCCCGCGTTCTCGCCGGGCCCCTGGAGGACGCGCTCGCCTCCGCTCGGGAAGCGCTTGAGCAGCAGCGCCGAGTGCTTGTAGCCGCAGTGCTCCGACCAGAGCAGCGAGAAGACGGCGAGCTCGAAGTGGTTCGGCTCCCGCTCGAGCAGCTCGCAGATACGGTCGAGCTCCCCGTCCGTGAGGCCGAGCGCGCGGTGGAGCGGCTGTTCCGCGACCTGCGTCAGACGGCCATCGTAGCCGGGAAGGGGGACGGCTCTCGTCGCGTTACTCTGACCAGAGATGACGCGCTCCTACGGCCCGCTCCTGCTCTTCCTCGCCGGGATCTGGGGCGCCTCGTATCTCTTCATCAAGGTCGGCGTCCGCGACTTCTCGCCCAGCTTCTTCATCGAGATGCGGCTGCTGATCGGCGGGCTGCTGCTGCTCGCCTTCCTTGCAGTCCGCGAGGGCGTCCGCCCGGCGCTCGCGGGCGTCCGCAGCACCTGGCGCGAGGGTCTGATCTTCGGGACGATCAACGGCGCGCTCCCGTTCACGCTGATCGCCTGGGGCGAGAAGCACATCGACTCGGGCGTGGCCGCGATCGCGAACGCGTCGGTGCCGATCTTCGTCGCCATCCTCGCGATCAGGTTCAACCCGGGCGAGCGCTCGAGCGGGCTGAAACTGGCCGGGGTCATCGTCGGCCTCGTCGGCGTCGGCGTGCTCGCCGGCGTCCACCCGTCGGGGGGAGCGTGGGGCGTGATCGGGACGCTCGCGGTCGTCCTCGCCTCGTTCTCCTACGCCTGCGGCGGGCTCTACGGCCAGCGCGCGGTCGGCCACCAGCCTGGCCCGGTGCTGGCGACGTCGTCGATGCTCTACGGGGCGCTCGTCCTGCTCCCGCTGGCGCTCTTCCAGCTGCCGGACCACGCGCCGGGCTGGAAGCCGGTCGCCTCGCTGCTCGCGCTCGCGGTCGGCGGCACGGCGATCGCGCAGCTCGTCCTCTTCCGGATGCTGCGCCTCTTCGGCGCCGCCAGGCTCTCGCTCGTCACGTACCTGCTGCCCGTGACCGCGCTCGATCTACGGGGCGGCGATCCTCGACGAGCCGCTGCGGCCGTCCATGCTCGGCGGGCTCGGCCTGATCCTCGGCGGGGTCGCGCTCGGGTCGGGCGTCTGGCGGCCGATCAGGCGGACCGCGGCCGTCGAGACGTGAAGCTCCGGCGAGCGACGGTCGAGGACGCCGACTTCCTCGTCGAGCTCCTCACCCACGAGGAGGTCGAGCCGTATCTCTCCGGGATCAGCGTGAAGGACCGCGAGGGAATCGTCGCCGCGATCGAGCGCTCCGAGCGGGAGCCGGAGGCGTTCGGGCTGTTCGTGATCGAGGTCGACGGCCGTCCGGCCGGCACGATGCGGTTCGAGGGTGGCTTCGGCCCGAGCCGGATCGCGCGACTCGGCGGCCTTGCGATCCACCCGGACTTCCGCGGGCGCGGCCTCGGCGACGAGGCCGCCCGCGCATTCCAGCGCCACCTGTTCGAGGACCTCGGCTTCCACCGGCTCGAGGCCGAGGTCTACGGCTTCAACGAGCGCTCCCTCGCGCACGCCGAGCGGAACGGCTGGGTTCGCGAGGGCGTGAAGCGCAAGGCGTACTGGCGCCACGGCGACTGGGCCGACGGCGTGGTCTTCGGGCTCCTTCGTGAGGACATCGGCGACGCTTGACTCTCCCGTAGGGGGAGACGGCATGCTCGATCCGTCATGAAGGTCGAGACCGATGAGCTGCTGTCGATCGGCCGATTTGCTCGGCTGAGCGGCCTGACCGTCAAGGCGCTTCGGCACTACGAGGCCGAGGGTCTGATCAGGCCGGCCCGTGTGGACGAGTGGACCGGGTACCGGTACTACTCGCCCGCGCAGGCTCGAGACGCGATCACGATCCGGCGCCTGCGAGAGCTCGAGCTGCCGCTGGACGAGATCGCGTCCGTCCTGCACGCCGATCCGGACACGGTCAGAGAGCGGCTTGCCGTCCACCGAGCGCGTCTGCAGGGGCGCGCGGTGGAGGTGCAGCAGCTCGTTCGGGCGCTCGACCTTCTCATCGAAGGAAAGGAGCCTCTGGTGCAGGAGACGATCGTCGAGCCCAGGATCGAGGAGTTGCCCGCGACTGGGTCGACGGCGTCGTCTTCGGTCTACTCGCCGAGGATCTCTAGAACCGCGCGCGCGGTGTCCTCCGGCGTCCCGACCGCGTCGACCCGAACCGCCTCGTCCGGCCCCGGCGGCTCCAGCGTCTCGAGCTGGCTGTCCAGCAGCGACGGCGGCATGTAGTGGCCCTTCCGGAAGGCGAGCCGCGAGCGGATCGTCTCCTCGTCGGCGTCGAGCCACACGAACCGCACCGGGCCTGCGCCGGCGAGCAGCTCGCGGTGGCGCCGACGAAGCGCGGAGCAGGCGACGACCGCGCCGCCCTCCGCCTCCCAGTCGCGCATCCGCCGCGCGAGGTCGTGAAGCCACGGCTCGCGGTCCTCCTCGGTCAGCGGGATCCCGGCCGCCATCTTCCGGCGGTTCTCATCCGAGTGGAAGTCGTCCGCGTCGTGGAACGGCAGCCCGAGCTCGCGGGCGACCAGTTCGCCGACGGTCGTCTTGCCGACCCCGGCAACGCCCATGAGGACGACGAGCATGCACAACGAGTCTAGGCACGCCCTCGCTTCCCAATGTATAGTCGCCCCAGCGAGCGGGCGATCCCCGCTCACATCGAGAGAGGCTGAGGGAACCGGCCCTGTGAAGCCTCGGCAACCTGCTCCACCACGAGCAAGGTGCCAAACCCGGCGAGCCGCAAGGCTCGAAGGATGTCGAGCGAAAGGGAAAGGAGAATCCGTTGCCCGCCACCGCACTTCGTTGCCGCAACTGTGAGACCGACCACGCCCTCGAGGCCGTCGGCGTCTGCTCCCGCTGCTGGGGGCCCCTCGACCCGGTCTACGACCGCGACCGCACCGTCACCCGCGAGGGAATCGAGGCCGGGCCGCCGTCGATCTGGCGCTACGCCGACCTGCTGCCGGTCGCGCCGCCGGCCGAGCAGCGCCTCGCGCCCGGCCTGACCCCGCTTGTCCGGGCCGACCGGCTCGCCGACGAGGTCGGAGTGGGCGAGCTCTGGCTGAAGCTCGACACGGCGAACCCGACGCACTCGTTCAAGGACCGCGTCGTCGCCGTCGCGACCGCCAAGGCGCAGGAGCTCGGGCTGACCACGATCGCCTGCTCGTCGACCGGCAACCTCGCGAACGCGGTCGCCGCGCGGGCGGCCGCCGAGGGCCTCGAGGCCGCCGTCTTCTGCCCGGCCGACCTCGAGCCCGAGAAGCTGACCGCGACCGCCGCCTACGGCGCGACGCTCTACAAGGTCGCCGGCACGTACGACGACTGCAACCGCATCACGATCGAGCTCTCCTGGGAGGTCGACTGGGGGTTCGTCAACGTCGGCCTGCGCAGCTACTACGCCGAGGGCTCGAAGACGATCGGGTTCGAGATCGCCGAGCAGCTCGGCTGGCAGACGCCCGACGTCGTCGTCTCGCCGATCGCCTCCGGCTCGCTCTACACCAAGCTGAACCAGGCGTTCACGGAGCTGCGTGAGCTCGGGCTCGTCGACGGGGCAGTTCCGCGGCTGATCGGCGGCCAGGCGGAGGGCTGCTCCCCGGTCGCGACCGCGTTCGAGACCGGCGAGCCGGTCCGGCCGGTGCGCCCGGACACGGTCGCGCGCTCGCTTGCGATCGGCAGCCCTGCGGACGGCGACCTCGCGGTCGCGACCGCGCGGGCGACGAACGGGGCGGTCCACGCGGTCGCGGAGGACGCTGTCGGCGAGTGCATGGCGCTGCTCGCCGGGACCTCCGGCGTGTTCGGCGAGACGGCCGCCGGGGTGACGCTGGGCGCGCTGCGCGCGGCGGTCGCCGCCGGCGAGGTCGGCGCGGACGATCGCGTCGTGCTGCTCGTCACCGGCGACGGGTTGAAGACGCCGGGGGCGGTCGCGTTCACGTACCAGCCGATCGAGATCGAGGCGGACGTGGACGCTGTGCTGGAGCGTCTCCAGGCCGCTGCTGCCTGAGCCGAAGCTATCCCTACAAAAGTGGCTTTACTTTTTGTAGTATCGCGGAGGTGACAGCCCTGAAGCCGGCACCGGACTGGGAGCTCGTCTACAAGCGGAACCCGGTCGAGCGGATCAAGCGCGACCGGAGCCCGCTCGGGATCCTCGACGAGCTGCCGGCCCTGATCGCGGCCGGCTACGAGCGCGTCGACGAGGAGGACATCGTCCGGCTGAAGTGGTGGGGCCTCTACCACGACAAGCCGAAGATCGGGACGTTCATGCTCCGGATCAAGCTGCCGGGCGGGCGAGTCTCGCCCGAGGGGCTACGCGCGATCGGCGAGATCTCGAACGAGTTCGGCCGCGGCGACGGCGAGCTCTCCACGCGGCAGAACGTCCAGCTGCACTGGCTCGAGCTCGGCTCGCTGCCGGCGGTGTTCGACCGGCTCCACGCCGCCGGGCCTCACCTCCGCGGGCGGGTGCGGCGACGCCGTCCGCAACATCACCGGCTGCCCGGTCGCCGGCCTCGACGCCGACGAGCTCTTCGACACCCAGCCGATCGTCGACGAGGCGGCCGAGTTCTTCTACGGCAACCCCGACTACTCGAACCTGCCGCGCAAGCACAAGATCACGGTCGCCGCGTGCGCGCACCACTGCAACGCGCCGGAGATCAACTGCATCTCGCTCGTCGGCGCGGTGCACGAAGGGGTCGAGGGCTTCGGCATCCGGGTGGGCGGCGGGCTCTCGTCGGTGCCGCGGATCGCGCGCGACCTCGGCGTCTTCGTCCCGAAGGAGGAGACGGTCGAGGTGCTGCGCGCGCTGCTCGACGCGTGGAAGGAGGACACCCGCTACCGGATCTCGCGCGTGAAGGCGCGGATGAAGTTCATGGTCGACGACTACGGGCCGGACGGGATCCGCGCCGAGCTCGAGCGGCGGCTCGGCCGGCAGCTGGCCGACTTCGCGGCGCCGATGCCCGACACGCTCGGCGACCACATCGGCGTCCACGCCCAGAAGCAGCCGGGCCTCTCGTACATCGGCGTTCCCGTCCATCTCGGCCTCGTCTCCGGCGACCAGATGGTCGCGCTCGCGGACCTGGCGGAGCGCCTCGGCGGCGACGTCCGCCTGACGCGGCAGCAGAACTTCGTGGTCACGAACGTCCCGGTAGCCGAGGTGGACTCGACCCTGGCCGCGCTCGCCGAGATCGGCTTCCCGCTCGAGGTGAATCGCCTGCGCGCGACCGCGGTCGCCTGCACGGGCGAGCCGCACTGCAACTTCTCCGTCACGGAGACGAAGACGCGGATGGACGTGCTCGTCACCTACCTGGAGGCCAGGTACGGCGAGCAGATCGCCGGGCTGAAGCTCCACCTCGACGGCTGCCCGCACGCGTGCGCCCATCACTGGGTGGGCGACCTCGGCTTCCAGGGGACGACGGTGCGCGATGAGCACGGGCAGCGGCGGCAGGCCTACGACATCTTCCTGCGCGGCGGCCTCGGTCCCCAGGCGGCGATCGCCCGCCCGGTATTCCGCCGCGTGCCGACCGAGGAGCTCGACGTCACCGTCGACCGGCTGATCGCGGGGTGGCTCGCCGCCCGCGGCCCCGGCGAGGACTTCCGCGATTTCTGCGACCGGGTGAGCGACGAGGAGCTCGGCATCCTCGCCGGCCGCGAGCCCGCCCGTGCACGAGAGGAGAAGGAGGCAGCGTGAGTGCGATCGAGCTGATTGACGAACTGGAGGCGGGGGAGCTCTCGGTCGAGTTCGAGGGGCAGGAGCCGTGGGAGCTGCTGGAGTGGGCGCTGGAGCGCTTCTCGCCGCAGGATCGCCCTCTCGACCGCATTCCAGGTCGACGGCGTCGCGCTGCTCGACATGGCCTACGAGCTCGACCCGGCGATCCAGGTCTTCAGCGTCGACACGGGCCGCCTGCCCACCGAGACCTACGAGCTGATCGAGCGGCTGCGCGAGCGCTATCCGGGGCTCGACCTCCAGCTGCTCTCACCGGAGGCGCGCCAGGTGCAGGCGATGGTCTCGCTGCACGGCCCGAACCTCTTCTACGAGCAGGTGGAGAAGCGCCTGCTCTGCTGCAACGTCCGCAAGGTGCAGCCGCTGACGCGGCACCTGGCGACGCTCGATGCGTGGATCACGGGCCTGCGCCGCGACCAGTGGGCGACGCGCACCGACATCCGCAAGATCGAGATCGACCACGACCACGGCGCGATCGTCAAGCTCAACCCGCTCGCGGAGTGGACGGAGGAAGAGGTGTGGGACTACGTGCGCGACCGCGACGTCCCGTACCACCCGCTCTACGACCGCGGCTACACCTCGATCGGCTGCGCGCCGTGCACGCGCGCGCTCGCCCCGGGCGAGGCGGGACGCGACGGCCGCTGGTGGTGGGAGGTGAACGCGCCGAAGGAGTGCGGGATCCACTGCGCGGTCGAGACCGGCGGGCTCGAGCACGAGCTGCACGCGATCCTCGGCGAGGAGGCGGCCGCGTGAGTGTTGCGGTCGCCGGCGAGGCGCGTGAGGTCGCGCTGGCCGAGGCCCAGGCGGTCGTCGCCGCGGGCGGCTCGGCTCACGAGCTCGTGGCGGAGATCGACGAGGGCTCGGTCGTCGAGGAGATCGAGACGCTCGAGCGCATCCTGGAGCTCGGGCTCCAGACCGGCCGCATCCGCGCGCTCTACGGCCCGGGCGGCGAGCAGGCGGCGCTGCGGCTGTACCGGAAGCTTCCCGCACGGGACCGAGGCCGCCGCGACCGTCGAGGCGGTGAACGAGGCGTTGCGCGCGCTCGCCGGGCGCGAGCTCGAGTCCGTCCAGCTGCGCGCGGTCGGGCCCGGCGCGTTCTCGCTGACGATCCAGGCGGGCGGCGCCGAGGTCGGCGTCCACCTCGACCGGAACGGCGCCCGCGTGGCCGGCGTCGGAGTCTGAGCGTGGGCGAGAAGCGCTACTACATGGCGTGCATCGACCTCGACGGGCGGCGCTGCCTCGTCGTCGGCGGCGGCACGGTCGGCCTCGAGAAGGCGAAGGGCCTGCTCGAGTGCGGCGCGATCGTCACCGTCGTCTCGCCGGAGATCGAGCCGGACCTGCAGCTGCTGCCCGTGCGCTGGCGGCGCAAGCAGTACGACTCCGGCGATCTCGACGGGAACTTCCTGGTCGTCGCCGCCACGCCCGACCGCCCGGTCAATCGCCGCGTGTTCGAGGACGCGGAGGCGCGCTCGCTGCTCTGCAACGTCGTCGACGACGCGGAGCTCTGCAGCTTCATCCTCCCGGCCGTCTACCGGCGCGACCCGATCGCGCTCGCCGTCTCGACCGGCGGCGCCTCGCCGGCGCTCGCGAAGCGGCTGCGGGACGAGCTCGGCGAGCAGATCGACGAGCGCCACGTCGAGCTCGCGTATCGCCTCCGTGAGCTGCGGCCGTGGGTGCGCGCCCACTTCGACTCGTACGCGGAGCGCCGCGACTTCTTCGACTCGCTGGTCTCGGAGTCGCTCGAGTGACGGTCTGGCTCGTCGGCGCCGGCCCCGGCGACCCCGGTCTGATCACCGCGCGCGGGCTCGAGCTCGTGCGCCGCTGCGAGGTGCTGGTCTACGACCGGCTCGTCGCCGAGGAGCTGGTCGGCGAAGCGCCTGCGGACGCGATCCTCGTCCCGCGCGACGCGCACGAGCAGGCCGAGATCAACGAGCTGCTGGTGCGGCTCGCCCGGCAGGGCTACGACGTCGTTCGCCTCAAGGGCGGCGACCCGTTCGTCTTCGGCCGCGGCGGCGAGGAGGCGCTCGCGCTCGCCGAGGCCGGACTCGAGTTCGAGGTCGTCCCGGGGGTGTCGTCGATCAGCGCGGTGCCCGCCTCGGCCGGCATCCCGGTCACCCACCGCGGCCTCTCCTCGCAGGTGACGATCGCGAGCGGGCACGATCCCGCTGCGCTCGACTACGACGCGCTCGCGCGGGCTCCGGGGACGCTTGTCTTCTTCATGGGCTTCGCGCGGGCTGGCCGAGATCGCCGCCGGCCTGATCGACCACGGCCGCGATCCCGAGACCCCCGCGGCAGTGGTTGCGAGCGGGACGACGGACGACCAGCGGACGGTCACCGCGACACTGGCCGGGATCGCGGACGCGTCCGCGGAGCTCGAGCCGCCCGCTCTGGTCGTGATCGGCGAGGTCGTCGCGCTCGCGCCGCTCCTTGACGCGCGTACCCCTGCCGCTTTACCCTTTGAAGCGACGATGCAGCGCGCAACCGCGAACTCGAAGTCGATTCGCCAGAACGTCCTCTTTGCGCGCGCGTTTACGCGCTAGCCGGCGCTCCAGCTTCTTCCCGCCCCGCCGGCTAGGTCAGACCCACCAAGGCGGATACCCCTTCCCGTTGACCGTGGAGGTTCCAGATGTCGATCCAGGTTCCACCGATAGCGCCAGGCCCGTCTCCGCCGAGCGGCTACTACTGCGACTGCCGCGAGCCGATGCCCGAGCAGCGCGCCGAGCGGCGCGGTGCCGCGCGGACGTACTGCACGCGCTGCGAGCGCGAGCTGCCTCTCCGGATCGGGCGGTCTGCGTGAGCGGCGCGGTCTCCGTTGCCTATGCGGGGCGCGACGGCGCCCACGGGGCGACCGCGTCCGAGCAGCTCTTCCCGCTCGGGGAGCTCTTCCCGCTGCCGAGCTTCACGGCGGTCGCGGAGGCCGCCGCCGTCGGCGAGGTCGCGTTCGGCGTGCTCCCGATCGAGAGCTCGATCTCCGGCCCGATCGCGGAGACCCACGACCTGCTCCAGGCGACGCCGCTCTCGATCGCGGACGAGACGGTGCTCCAGATCCGGCACTGCCTGGTCGGGGTCGAGAACGTGCCGCTGGAGCAGATCCGCGTCGTGCGCTCGCATCCGGCCGCGCTCGACCAGTGCAGGCGGCTGCTGGCGGCGATGCCGTGGGCGACGGCGATCGCGGCGGGGACGACCGCGGAGGCAGCGGCCGAGGTCGCCGAGGGCGGCGATCCCTCGGTCACGGCGATCGCGGGTGACCGCGCAGCGAGCCTGTACGGGCTCCAGGTGATCGACGCCGATGTCGGTGACCACGAGGCGGCGTACACGCGCTTCGTGTCGGTGACGAACTCGACGCGGCTCGACCGCTCTGCGGAGGAATGGCGGACGGCGTTCTCGTTCGTCACCGACCATCGGCCGGGCGCGCTGCACCGCGCGATCGAGCCGTTCGCCCGGCACGGCATCGACCTCGTGCAGCTCGTCTCGCGGCCGATCCCGAACACGCCGTGGCGCTACTGCTTCCACGCCGTCCTCGCCGGCCACCCGCTGGACGCGGAGATCCGGGCGGCGCTGACCGAGGTGCGCGCCGGGACGCGCCGGCTGAAGGTGTTCGGCTCCTACCCGGCTGCCAGCAGTCCGGCATGACGGGCTCGCGGCCGCGCGCGCTGCGGCTGCGCAGGGTGGGCTCGCTTCCTCCGTACGTCTTCGCGACGATCAACGAGTTGAAGCTCGAGCTTCGCCGGGCCGGCGAGGACGTGATCGACCTCGGTTTCGGCAACCCCGATCTGCCGTCGCCGGAGGTCGCAGTCGAGAAGCTTCGGGTCGCCGTCCAGAACCCGCGCAACCACCGCTACTCGTCGAGCCGCGGGATCCCGAACCTGCGGCGTGCTGTCTGCGACCTCTATGCGCGGCGGTTCGGGGTCGAGCTCGACTCGGAGACGCAGGCGCTGACGACGATCGGGGCGAAGGAGGGGCTCGCGCACCTGATGTGGGTGCTGCTCCAACCAGGCGACTCGGCGGTCGTGCCCGGCCCGAGCTATCCGATTCATCTCTTCGCGCCCGTCTTCGCCGGCGCCTCGATCGAGGCCGCCGCGATGGCGTCGGGCGCGGACGACCTGTTCGGGAACGTCCTGGAGGCATTCGAGCGCGCGCGGCCGCGCCCACGGGTGCTCGTTCTCTCGTTCCCGCACAACCCGACGACCGCGGTCGTCGACGGCGACTTCATGCAGCGGGTCGTCGACTTCGCGCGCGAGCGGGAGGTTTTCGTCGTCCACGATTTCGCCTACGCGGACATCGCCTTCGACGGGCATGTGCCACCGTCGATCCTCCAGGCGGAGGGGGCGGATGAGGTCGCCGTCGAGCTGTACACGCTGACGAAATCGTTCTCGATGGCAGGCTGGCGCGTCGGCTTCGTGCTCGGCAACGCAGAGGTCGTCCAGGCGCTCGCGCGGTTGAAGTCGTATCTCGACTACGGCACGTTCCAGCCGATCCAGATCGCCTCGATCGTCGCGATGAACGAGGCACCGGAGTACCCGGCAGAGGTCTGCGAGATCTACCGCTCGCGCCGCGACGCGCTCTGCGACGGCCTCGCGCGGATCGGCTGGCACGTGCAGAGGCCGCTGGGGACGATGTTCGTCTGGGCCGCGATCCCCGAGCCCTACCGCTCGCTCGGGTCGCTCGACTTCGCGGTCAAGCTCGCCCGCGAGGCGCGGGTCGCCGTCAGCCCCGGGGTTGGCTTCGGCGAGGGGGGCGACGGGCACGTTCGCTTCGCGCTCGTCGAGAACGAGCACCGGATCGGCCAGGCGGTCGCAGGCCTGCGACGGGGGCTGCCGGAGCTCGCGGGCTAGCGCCTGACGACGCGCCAGGCCGCGGGCAGTGCCGCTGCGGCGAGATAGAGCTTGAAGGTGTCGCCGGGGATGAACGGGTACAGCCCGTACTCGAGCGTCTTCTCCAGGTTCGTGTTCAGCACGATCGCGAGCCAGGGCAACGCAACCAGGTAGATGACGACGTTCCCCGTCAGCATCAGGCCGATCGAGGACGACATGCTGCGGTCCCAGCGCCGCTCGGCGAGGAAGCCGGTGAGCGCCGCGGCGAGGACGAAGCCGACGAGGTAGCCCCCGCTCGCCGAGGTGACGACCGCCCATCCGTGCGCATGGTGCGCGTAGATCGGCGCTCCGGCGATCCCGACCAGGACGTACAGGAGGAGGCTCGACGTCCCGCGGACCGTTCCCAGCGTCGCCCCGACGAGCAGGACGGCGAACGTCTGACCCGTGATCGGGACCGGCGTGAACGGAAGCGAGACCGAGATCTGCGCCGCGCCCGCGACCAGGGCGGTTCCGACGAGCACGAACGCCGCGTCGGTCAGCAGATCGACGCGGGGCGCGAGGGTCGTGGCTTCGACGCGCGTGCTCACGGCCGAAGCCTAAGGCCGTTCGGGTTTCGAAAGTGCAGAACGGCAGTCTAGGATCCGTAGATCGCCCGGTACTTGCACACCATGGTTCGCGTCACCGACCCGGAGCGCTCGCGCGCGTTCTACGAGGCGCTGGGGATGGAGTTCCGCCGCGACCTGCCGATCGTCCGCGACGGCGAGCTCGAGGCGACGAACTACTTCTTCGGTTTCCCGGGCGACGAGGCCGAGCTCGAGCTGACCTTCAACCACGACGGGCGGTCGTACGAGCTCGGCACCGCGTACGGGCACGTCGCGATCGGCGTGGAGGACCTCGATGCCACGCTTGCCCGGCTCGCCGAGCAGGGGATCGAGCCCGAGCGGCCGCCGTACACGGTGCGCGAGGGCGGCTCGCGGCTCTGCTTCGTCCGTGACCCGGATCAGTATCGCGTCGAGATCATCGAGACCGGTCTAGGCCGTGTCCGAAAATGTAGCTACATATGTGCTACATTTTCGCAAGTGAGCGATCGCGTCGGTGTCCGTGAGCTCCGCCAGGACCTGAGTCGCTATTTGCGCCGGGTCCGTGCAGGCGAGCGCTTGGTGGTGACCGAGCGAGGGCGCCCTCTGGCAGTGCTGTCTCCGTGGGCTGAGGCCGGAGACGCCCTTGATGCTCTGGTTGCAGAAGGACGGATGCGGCGGGGTGAGGGCGACTTGCTGGAGATTGCGCCGCTGGTGAGAGCGGTTTCGTACGACGGGACCGCGCCATTGGCGCTCGAGGCGAGGAGCGCGTTTGAGTCGAGCGCCGACCGCGGTGTACCTCGACGCCTCAGCACTGGTCAAGCTGACTTCCGGAGCTGGGATCGCCGGCTCTGCGGGCTGGGGCTCGCGAGCGCCGGGAGGGCGCGGTTGCGGGGATGCAGCGCGTCAACTGGACCGCTGACAGGGACGTCGTCAGCGGCGTCGGGGCTGCGGCCGACGCTGCCGCAAGCGCTCGTGGCAGACGCTCGAGCTGGTTGCGGCCGAAGCCCTGATGCCCGAATGCGTCGTGCGTCTGGTCGAGTCACTTCGTGGATCAATCCGTCTCGGTTCGAGTGGGTCCCGGTCGAAGTGCTCGAGCAGCAAGCCAATGAGGCCGCCGGCACCGACGCAGCGATCTTTCCTCGCTCATGCTCTGCCAGACCCGTGGTGACGAGATCGGAGCCGCGCCCGAGTGGCTGCGCCCGCACACGACGGTCGCCGACTACCTGCGAGGCGCGCTTGCCTGAGCGAGGTCGTCCTGAACTCGAATGTGGTGAAGCAATCGGACGGGTACCGCGTGGAGCTCATCGAGACCGGCTGAGACGTGAGTCGGATCGACCCCCTCTGGACACAGACACGTGACACGGTTCTGGCTAGGTTCGTCGCATGGCAAACGCGAGTACCACCCCGTGGGGAGCGGCGAGCGTCGTCGACGAGGTCCGGGTGCAGCAACGCGCCGGCGAGAAGCGGTTCGCGTCGGTCGTCCAGCTGCTCGAGACGCGCGGCGAGCGCCTCGTCCGCTTCTCGTACACGACCGAGGGCGTGGCGAGGCGCGGCCCGGTCACCCTCCGTGCACGCGACCTGGAACGCCTCCGCGCGGAGCTCGCCAAGCACCCCGAGCTGGCTGCAGCGCTAGGCTGGGGCGCCGGAACCGGAGGCGCCTAGACGAGCGCCGTAGCCCGATCGCGCGCCGCGTCCAGCAGTGAGGCGAGGATCAACGCGCCGTCGCCGGAGCCGAGCAGCGGATCGACCGCGTGCTCCGGGTGCGGCATCAGGCCCATCACGTTGCCCCGCTCGTTGCCGACTCCCGCCACGTCGCCGACGGAGCCGTTCGGGCTGCCGCCCTCGTAGCGCAGGACGATCTGGTCGTTCCGCTCGAGCTCCTCGACGAGCTCGGGAGGGGCGAACCAGCAGCCCTCACCGTGCTTGACGGGGATCACGAGCCGCTGGCCTCGCTTGCACCGTGAGGTGAACGGGCGCAGATGCCTGCTCGACGCGGAGTGCAACGTCACGACAGACGAACGAGAGCGACGCGTTCGGCCGGAGCACGCCGGGGAGCAGGCCCGCCTCGCAGAGGATCTGGAAGCCGTTACAGATCCCGAGCACCGGCCCGCCGGCAGCGGCGAACTCGACCACGGCGCCCATCACCGGCGAGAAACGGGCGATCGCCCCGCAACGGAGGTAGTCGCCGTACGAGAACCCTCCGGGGAGGACGACGGCGCCGGTGTCCTCGGGGAGGCGCTCGGAGCCGTGCCAGACGAGCTCGGCGTCGCCGCCGAGCGCGCCCAGCGCCCAGGCGGCGTCGTCGACGTCGTTCGAGCCGGGGAAGACGACGACTGCGACCTTCGGGCGCCGGTCCGTCATCCGGCGATCTCGATCTCGTAGCTCTCGATCAGCGGGTTCGCGAGCAGCTGCTCGCACATCCGCTCGACCTCGGCCCGGGCGTGGACGACGTCGACGGCGTCGACGTCGAGGTCGACGACCCGCCCGATCCGGGCGTCCGCGACGGAGAAGCCGAGCTGGCGAAGCGAGTCCTCGACGGCCTGTCCCTGCGGATCGAGGATGCCCACCTTCGGCCTGACGACGCACGGTCGCCTTCATGCGGCCCCGCCCGTGCGCAGCACGATCTCCGGGGCGCGGAGGTAGTCGTCGAACGAGATTCCGGTCAGGCGCTCGAACGCCTCGACGTAGCGTGCCCGCGTGCCCGCCACCACCTCGTCCGGCAGCTCGGGGCCGGGTGCAGTCTTGTCCCAGCCGAGCGACTCGCAGTAGTCCCGCACGAACTGCTTGTCGAACGACGGCTGCGCGCCGCCCGGCGCGTACTCGTCGTCGGGCCAGAAGCGGGAGGAGTCGGGCGTCAGGGCCTCGTCCGCGAGCACGAGCTCGCCGGACTCGTCGAGACCGAACTCGAACTTGGTGTCGGCGATGACGATCCCGCGCTCGGCGGCGTGCTCGGCGGCGAAGGCGTAGAGCGCGAGGGCCGTGCGCTCGACCCGCTCGTACAGCTCCGCCCCGACGAGCTCGATCGCCTGCGCCGCGTCGATGTTCTCGTCGTGGCCCGCCGTCGCCTTGGTGGACGGAGTGAAGATCGGCTCCGGCAGGCGGTCCGACTCGCGCAACCCATCCGGCAGCGCGCGCCCCGAGGTCGTTCCGCTCGAGAGGTAGTCCTTCCACCCCGAGCCGGCGAGGTACCCGCGCACCACGCACTCGAGCGGCAGCATCTCGAGCCGGCGGCATTCGCTCGAGCGTCCGTCCGGGCGGAGCCCGAGCAGGTGGTTCGCGCAGATCTCGCGCGTCCGGGCGAACCAGAACGCGGACAGCCCGGTGAGCACCCGGCCCTTGTCCGGGATCTCGGTCGGTAGGACGACGTCGAAGGTCGAGATCCGGTCGCTCGCGACGAGCAGCAGCCGTTCGTCGTCGATCGTGAAGAGCTCGCGAACCTTGCCGCTCGCGACGTGAACGAGCGTCTCAGACATGAACCCCCTCCTCGTTTCTGGTCAGGTTGTGCAGCCGTTCGAAGATCGCGTCGACGTGGCTCGTGTACGCGGCGGGATCGAAGGTCTCGCGCAGGTCGATCAGCCCCGCGATCCGCCCGTCGGCCTCGACGAGGGCCGGGAAGTCGAGCTCCTCGTCCCAGGCGCGCAGCGCATGCTCCTGGACGAGACGGTACGCCTCGTCGCGCTGGAGTCCGGCCTCGATGAGCGCGAGCAGCACGCGCTGGCTGAAGAAGAGGCCGTGGCTCGCGTCGAGGTTCGCGCGCATGCGCTCGGGCAGGACGACGAGGCCCTCGACCAGCCACGCGAAGCGGTCGAGCATGTAGTCGAGGGCGAGGAAAGCGTCCGGCAGGACGACCCGCTCGGCCGAGGAGTGCGAGATGTCGCGCTCGTGCCAGAGCGCGACGTTCTCCAGTCCTACTGTCCCTGCCGCCCGGACGACCCGGGCCAGCCCGCAGATCCGCTCGGCGACGATCGGGTTGCGCTTGTGCGGCATCGCCGACGACCCCTTCTGGCCGGAGCCGAACGGCTCCTGGACCTCGCGCACCTCGGTGCGGGCGAGGTGCCGGATCTCGAGCGCGAAGCGTTCGAGCGAGGACGCGACCAGGGCGAGCGTGGACAGGAGCTCCGCATGCCGGTCCCGTGGCACGATTTGCGTCGAGACCGGCTCCGGCTCGAGACCGAGGCGCTCGCAGGCGATCCGCTCGAGCTCGGGATCGGTCGCGGAGTACGTCCCGACGGCTCCCGAGAGCTTCCCGACCCGCATCCCGGCGAGCGCCCGGCGCACGCGAGCGCGGTCGCGGTCGAGCTCGAACGCCCAGCCGGCGAGCTTCAGCCCGAACGTGGTCGGCTCCGCATGCACGCCGTGCGTCCGGCCGATGCAGAGCGTCCCGCGGTGCTCCTCGGCGCGGGCCGAGACGACCGCGAATGCCCGGTCGAGCCCCTCGAGCAGCAGGGCGCCTGCGTCCCGAACCTGGAGCGCGAGGCCCGTGTCGACGACGTCGGACGAGGTCAGGCCGTAGTGCAGCCAGCGGCCTTCCTCGCCGAGGCCGGCCTGGACGGCGTCGACGAACGCGGCCAGGTCGTGGCCGGTCGTGCGCTCGAGCTCGGCGACCTCCTCGGGTGCAGGAACACGCGCGTGCTCGCGCACGGCGCGGGCGGCCTCCGGCGGCAGGACTCCCAGCTCCGACCAGGCGTCGAGGGCGGCGAGCTCGACGTCCAGCCACGCTCCGAGCTTCCTCTCGTCCGACCACACCTGGGCCATCGCCGGGCGGGAGTAGCGGGCGATCACTCAGCTGATCGTAGCGGTGGTCTCCGACGCCGAGAGGATCCTGGCGGCGAGCGCGGCCGCGTTCCTCGCATTGTCGACCCCGACGCAGGCGACCGGCACCCCCGGCGGCATCTGCACGATCGAGAGCAGCGCGTCGAGGCCGTCGAGGACGCTCTTCGACGAGCGGAGCGGCACGCCGATCACCGGCAGGTCGGTGTGCGCGGCGACCACCCCCGGCAGCGCGGCGGCGAGCCCCGCTCCGCAGATCAGCACCCTCAGGCCGCGCTCCCGCGCGGAAGCGGCGTACTCGGCGACCGCGAGCGGGTCGCGGTGCGCCGAGCGCACCTCGAACTCGTGCGGGATCCCGCGCGTCGAGAGCTCGTCGACGGCGTCCTGCATGCGCTCGCGGTCGGACTCGGAGCCGACGAGAATTCCCACGACAGCGCGCCCGGAGCTACCGGAGAGCATTGCTCGCCTCCACCGCTGCGATGTCGCGGCGGTAACGCGCGCCGGCGAACGAGATCGCCGCGGCGCCCTCGTAGGCGAGGGCCCGCGCCTGCTCGAGATCGTCGCCGACGCCGGTCACGTTCAGGATCCTGCCACCGCTCGTCACGAGCGCGCCGTCGCGATGCGCGGTTCCGGCCTGGAAGACGAGCGCGCCGAGCGCTTCCGCCTGCTCGATGCCCATCGATCGGCGAGCCGGTGTCGCCCGCCTCCGGGTAGTTCCCTGCCGCCACCACGACGGTGACCGCCGCCTGCGCCGAAGTCCCCAGCGTCGCGCCGCCGAGGTCGCCGGCTGCGGCGGCGGCGAGCGCTGCCAGCAGATCGCCGTCGATCCGCGGCAGGACCGCCTGCGTCTCGGGATCGCCGAAGCGGCAGTTGAACTCGAGCACGCGCGGCCCCTCGTCGGTCAACATCAGGCCGGCGTAGAGCAGCCCGATGAACGGCGTCCCGCGGCGGGCAAGCTCGTCCAGCACCGGCCGGTGCACCTGCTCGACGAGCTCCTCGACCCCTCGCCGATCGAACGGCGGCACCGGCGAGAACGCCCCCATGCCGCCGGTGTTCGGGCCGGTGTCGCCGTCGCCGACGCGCTTGTGGTCGCGCGCCGCCGCCAGCGGCAGGGCGTGCCGGCCGTCGGTCAGCGCGAACACCGAGAGCTCCGGGCCCTCGAGGAGCTCCTCGATCACCACGTACTCGCCCAGCTCGGAGGCGCCGCGCAGTCCCTCCTCGACCTCCGCCTGCGTGCGGCAGACGAACACGCCTTTCCCCGCGGCGAGCCCGTCCGCCTTGATCACGCACGGCGGGCGCGCGTCTGGCAGCTCCGCGGCGGTCGGCACCCCCGCGGCGGCGAGGACGTCCTTCGCGAAGCTCTTCGACCCCTCGATCCGGGCGGCGCCCGCACTCGGGCCGAATGCCGCGACACCTGCGTAGCGCAGCTCGTCCGCGATGCCTGCGACGAGCGGACCTTCCGGCCCGATCACGGCGAGGTCGATCTCGAGCGCCCGGGCCAGCTCGAGCAAGCCTTCCCCGTCCTCTGCCCGAACGGGGTGGCAGGTCCCGAGCGCCGCGATCCCGGGGTTTCCGGGTGCGGCATGGAGCTCGCCGAGCTCAGCGCTCTGGCTCAGCTTCCACGCCAGCGCATGCTCGCGCCCCCCCGAGCCGACGATCAGCACCCGCACGCGATCGAGTCTACGAAACGGGTCAGCGGGCTACGCTTCGGTCGTGGCCATCGGCGACTCGGCGAGCGTGGCGCCGCCGTACAGCACGGCGGGAGTGGAGGTCGTCCGGCTGCCGGGCGGCGAGGTCGAGCGCGACGTCGTCGCGGCCGAGGAGCCGCTCGAGATCCGGATCGGGGGAGCGCCTGTCGCCGTGACGATGCGGACGCCGGGGCACGACGAGGAGCTTGCGCTCGGCTTCGCGCTCTCCGAAGGCCTGAAGCCGGTCTCCGCGCGGCTGCCGGACGACCTGGCGGCGAACGTCGTCGAGGTCGCGGCGCCGGCATTCGACCAGGAGCGGCTTCGGCGCAGCTTCTACACCTCATCCTCGTGCGGGGTCTGCGGGAAAGGCGCCCTCGAGGCGGTCGCGGTCGAGGCGGCGCCGGTCGAATCCGGGCTGAAGATTGCGGCCGAGCTCGTCGCCGGGCTGCCCGACCGGCTCAGGGCGGCGCAGCCGGCGTTCGCCGCGACCGGCGGGCTGCACGCGACCGGCCTCTTCGACGCCGATGGGTGGGCTGCTTTGCCTGCGCGAGGACGTCGGGCGGCACAACGCCTTCGACAAGGTGGTCGGCTGGGCGTTCACGCAGGGTTGCCTTCCGCTGGCCGATTACGCGATCTGCGTGAGCGGCCGCCTCTCGTTCGAGCTCGTCCAGAAGGCGGCCGTCGCGGGGTGCCCGATCCTCGTCGCGGTCGGTGCGCCGTCGAGCCTCGCGGTCGAGCTCGCCGGCGACCGCCGGATCACACTCTGCGGCTTCGTCCGTGGCGGCCGCGTCACGGTCTACACGGAGCCGTGGCGGATCGTCTGACGGGCGTCCTGCTCGTCGGCGGCGCGAGCGCGCGGTTCGGCTCCCCGAAGGCGCTCGCCCGGCTCGACGGCCGAACGCTCGCGGAGATCGGCTGGGAGAAGCTCGCCTTCTGCGACGAGCGGCTCGCGGTCGGCAAGGCTGCCGACGGGCTGGAGCTTCCGTTCCCGCTCACGGACGACGGCACCGACACGCGCGCGCCGATCGCCGGCCTCGTCGCCGGCCTGCGCGCGGCTGCGCACGAGCTCTGCGTCGTGCTTCCGGTCGACACGCCGCGCATCGAGCCGGAGACACTCGCCGCGCTCGCCGCCGCGTGCGAAGACGTCGCGGTGCCGCAGACCGGCCCCCTCCCGGGCGCCTACCGGCGGGCCGCGCTCCCCGTGCTCGAGCGCCGCCTCGCCAACGGCGAGCTCGCGCTCCACGAAGCGCTCGACGAGCTCCGCACCAGGATTGTCACAATCGACCCCGCACGAGCTCGCCAACGTCAACACACTCGATGACCTCGCCCGACTCTGAGCCCGCCATGTTCGCGAACGCGTCCGCGTACCAGCGCTTCATGGGGCGCTACAGCGACAAGCTCTCGCACGAGTTCGCGCGCGCGGCCGGCGTCGGCCCGGGCCAGCACGTGATCGACGTCGGCTGCGGATCGGGCGCACTGACCGTCGTCCTCGCGGAGATCGTCGGCGCGGAGAACGTCGCCGGGGTCGATCCCTCCGAGCCGTTCGTCGCGGAGGCCCGCACGCGTGTCCCCGGCGCCGACCTCCGCGTCGGCCCGGCCGAGTCGCTGCCCTTCGAGGACGCGTCGTTCGACGCCGCCCTCTCGCAGCTCGTCTTCCACTTCGTCCAGGACCCGGCCCAGTCGGTCGCGGAGATGCGCAGAGTGACGCGGCCCGGCGGCCGCGTCGCCGCCTGCGTGTGGGACATGACCGGCGGGATGACGATGCTCCGCTCGTACTGGGACGCGGCCCGCGAGGCCGGCGCGACCGGCCCCGACGAGATCGAGCGCTTCGGCGGCCGGCCCGGCCAGGTCGCGCAGCTCTGGCGGGACGCAGGTCTCCGAGACGTGGTCGACGAGTCGCTGACCGTCTCCGCGGACTACGAGGACTTCGACGAGCTCTGGACGTCCTTCCTCGGTGCGGCCGGGCCGGTCGGCGCGCACGCCGTGTCGCTCGACGAGCAGCAGGCCGCCGCGGTCAGCGCAGCGCTCCACCGGCGCGTCGGATCGCCCGACGGCCCCTTCACCCTCACTGCCTCGGCCTGGTACGCGGCCGGCGTCGTCTGATGGAGCAGCGCGATCAGCCTCTGACGAGCACGGCCTCGCGCTCGGCGCCGGTGCCGACCCACGAGACCTCGACGTCGAGCTCGTGCTCGACGAACTCGACGTAGCGCCGCGCCGCGCCCGGTAGGTCGCCGTCGAGCGGCTCCTCCCACCCGGGCAGCACCTCGTACACGGGCCTCGCGGAGTGGAAGTCGCTCTGGTGCGCAGGGAACTCGTCGGTCCGCGTCCCGTCGCGCAGCTCGTACCGCGTGCAGACCGGCAGCTCGGCGAAGGACGAGAGGACGTCGAGCTTCGTCAGCGCGATCGAGGTGATCCCGTTCAGCCGGACCGCGTAGCGCAGCGCGACCAGGTCGAGCCAGCCGCACCGCCGCTCGCGTCCCGTCACCGTCCCGAACTCACCGCCGAGCTCCCGCAGCCGCTCCTGGTCCGGCCCCTCGATCTCGGTCGGGAACGGGCCTGCGCCGACTCGCGTCACGTACGCCTTCGCGATCCCGATCACCGAGTCGATCCGGGTGGGGCCGATCCCGATCCCGGCGCAGGCGCCTCCGGCGACCACCGTGGACGAGGTCACGAACGGGTAGGTGCCGTGGTCGATGTCGAGCAGGGTCCCGTGCGCGCCTTCGAGCAGCACGCGCTTCCCGTCCCTGATCGCGCGGTCGACGAGCAGCGACGTGTCGGCGAGGTACGGGCGGAGCCGCTGCGCGTAGCTCTCGTGGCGGGCCGCGAGCTGCTCGAGCTCGATCGGCTCGACCCCGTACACGCGCTCGAGCCACTCGTTCTTCTCGGCGAGCGCGACCTCGATCTTCTGCCGGAGGATCTTCGGGTCGAAGATGTCCTGAAGCCGGATCCCGAGCCGGTACGCCTTGTCGGCGTAGGCCGGCCCGATCCCGCGCTTGGTCGTCCCGATCTGGAGCTTGCCGAGCCGCCGCTCGCTCGCCCCGTCGATCGCCAGATGCCAGGGCATGATCAGGTGCGCCTCGCCGGAGAGCCGCACGCGGTCGGTCGCGAGCCCGCGCCGCTCGAAGTCGTCGAGCTCCTCGATGAAGACGCCCGGGTCGACGACGCATCCGGCGCCGATCACGCACTCCTTCCCCCAGAGGATTCCCGAGGGCATGTGGCGGAGCTTGTAGGTCTCGCCGTCGGCGACGATCGTGTGCCCGGCGTTCGGCCCGCCGTTGTAGCGGCAGACGACGTCGGAGTCCTGGGCGAGCAGGTCGACGATCTTCCCCTTGCCCTCGTCGCCCCACTGGGCGCCGACGATCACGGTCGCGGGCACGGCCGGAGTATGCCTGCCCGGTGCGGCCGTCTAGCCCGCGGCTACTGCACGCCCGCGCGGATTACCGCGCGGCGACAGCACGCAGCCGTGTGATGCGCCGCACGCGAATCCGGTGGCCGCGGGGGCAGGCGGTGAAGCCGACGTCGGCCTCCCGCCGCAGCGTCCCCTCGACCATCGCCTCGATCATCGTCGGCGAAGCGGTGGTCTTCGCGGCAGCGCTCGCACGGCACGGCGTACGTGGTCGCGTCGGCGCCGAGCCAGAAGATCTGATGGTCGTCGATATTGCTCATGAGGACTGTGCCGTGTCGGTGAACTTCGCGAAGCGGCGCAGGAACGAGAGCTTCACCACGTCCGTCGGGCCGTTCCGGTGCTTCGCCAGGTGGACTTCGGCGAGGCCCTGCTGGTCGGACTCCTCGCCGTTGTAGTACTCGTCGCGGTAGATGAAGGCGACCAGGTCGGCGTCCTGCTCGATCGACCCGGACTCGCGCAGGTCGGAGAGGATCGGCCGCTTGTCGTGGCGCTGCTCGACCGCGCGGGAGAGCTGCGAGATCGCGATGATCGGGACGTCGAGGTCGCGCGCCAGCACCTTCAGCGAGCGCGAGATCTGCGAGACCTCCTGCACCCGGTTCTCGGCCGAGACGCCGGAGGTCATCAGCTGGAGGTAGTCGATGATGATCAGGCCGAGGTTCGGCTCGCGCATCTTCAGCCGCCGCGCCTTCGAGCGGATCTCCATCAGCGTGATCGAGCCGGTGTCGTCGACGTAGATCGGGGCCTTCGCGAGCTTGTCGCAGGCGGCCGTCAGCCGGGGCCAGTCCTCCTGCGCGAGCTTGCCGGTGCGGAGGCGCTGTGACTCGACCTTGGCCTCGGAGCACATCAGGCGCTGGGTGACCTCGAGCTTCGACATCTCGAGCGTGAACATCGCGACCGGCACCTCCTGCCGGACCGCGAGGTTCGCCGCGACGCAGAGCCCGAAGGCCGACTTGCCCATCGACGGCCGCGCCGCGATGACGATCAGGTTGCCGGGCTGGAACCCGGAGGTGAGGCGGTCGAGCTCCTTGAACCCGGACGCCATCCCGGTGACATCGGCGCCGGCCTCGTACAGCGCCGTGATCCGCTCGAACGAGTCCTTGAGCAGCTCCTCGATGTGGGTGAACTCGCCGGCGACCCGCTCCTGGGAGAGGTCGAAGATGACGGACTCGGCCCGGTCGACGAGCTCCTCGGCGGCCAGGCCCTCGCGCTCGAACCCCAGCCGTGCGATCTCCTGCCCGGCTCGGACGAGGCCACGGAGCGTGGCCATCTCCCGGACGATGCGCGCGTAGTGGCCCGCGTTGGAGGAGGCAGGAACCAGCGCCGCGAGCTCGTTGATCCGGGCACGGCCGCCGATCTCCTCGAGCTCGCCACGACGCTCGAGCTCGTCCGCGAGGGTGATCGCGTCGACCGGCTCGCCCTTCGCGTAGAGGTCGAGCGCCGCCTTGTAGATCGCGGCGTGACTCGCCCGGTAGAAGTCGCTTGCCGAGAGGACTTCGCTGACCGCCCCGATCGCACCGGGGGAGAGCATCATCGCACCGAGGACCGACTCCTCGGCATCGAGATTCTGCGGTGGGACCGGGGCGGTCGGCGAAGCCTCGGCAAGCTGGTACATGCGGGACAAATCAACCACCTCTCGGCCCGTCCGAAAAGGGCTTGGACAACCCGCCTGTGCACACGCACAAAGGGGTACGTGAGCAGGCAGAACGGAACACATGTTCCCAGCCGGGGCGGACGGAGCGGTGGAAGAAAAGGCCGCTCGTAGCGGCCTTTTCCTGCGAATTTCCCCAGGCCGTTCACAGGGCCTGTGGAGAGATCGTTACTGAGTCGGCTCGATCTCCTCGGCGGGAGCCCCGGCGGGTGCGTCCTCCGGAGTGTCAGACACCTGTGCCGCCGGCTCGGACGCCTCGGGAGGAGTGTCCGACACCTGCCTCGGGTGGGGGCAACTCGCCGCCCTCCGGAACCACGAGCGTCGTCACGGTCGCGGTCACGTCGGTGAAGAGCTCGACGGGCACCTCGTAGCGGCCGACCTTCTTGATCGGGTCGGAGAGGTCGATCTTGCGGCGGTCGACGCGGATCTTCGCGACTTTCCACAGCTCGTCCGCGAGGTCGGTCGCCGTCACCGAGCCGAAGAGCGACCCGGTCGGGCCCGCCTTGACGTCGAAGCGGAGCTCGGTCTTCTCGATCCTGTCCGCGAGCTCGCGGGCCTGGTCGAACGTGCTCGCCTCCTGGCGCGCCCGCAGCGACGGCGCGCTTCTCCAGCTCGGCCACGCGCGCCGGCGAGGCCGGCTCGGCGAGCTTCCGCGGGAGCAGGAAGTTGCGGGCGTACCCGCGCGCGACGTCGACGACGTCGCCGCGCAGGCCGACCTTCTCGACGTCCTGGAGGAGGATGACCTCCATCAGTGCTCGGAGACGTAGGGCAGGAGTGCCATCTCGCGCGCCCGCTTGACCGCGGCTCCGACCTGCACCTGGTGGCGGCGGCAGGCGCCGGTCATCCCCCGCGAGCGGATCTTCCCCTTCTCCGAGATGTGGCGGCGGAGCTGGGTGAGATTCTTGTAGTCGATTTCCTCGACCTTCTCGCGGCAGAAGTGGCAGTTCCGGCGGCGCGGCTGCGCGCCCGCCGGCGGCCGGCGGCGGCTCGTCGACCGCTCTTCTCCTCGTTGCTTCGGCTGTGCCATTGCTCTCGTTGCTCTCCTTCTAGAACGGGATGTCGTCGTCGGCCGAGGACGCCGGGAAGTCGGCGCTCTCGCCGGCCGCGCCCGCGGGCACGAACTGCGGCTCGCCGCCGCCCCCGCCGCCGTCGCGGCTGCCGAGGAACTGGACGGTCTCGGCGACGATCTCGACGGCCTGGCGCTTGCCCGAGCCGTCGGTCGCGTCCCACTCACGCCACTCGAGGCGCCCGTCGATCGCGACCGGGCGGCCCTTCGCGAGGTACTGCGCGCAGCTTTCGGCCTGGTTCCCCCAGACGGTGACGTCGAAGTAGTTCGGCTTGTCGACCCACTGGCCGGTCTCGTCCTTGCGCCGCGTGTTCACGGCGATGCGCAGCTTGCACAACGAGCTGCCCGAGGTGGGCCGAAGCTCCGGATCCTTCGTCAGGTTCCCGACCAGGACGACGCGGTTGATGTTTGCCATTACTCCTCCTCCGGCGCCGCCTCCGGCGCCTCCGACTCGGTCGACTCAGCGTACTCCTCGACAGCGCTCTCCGAATCGGCGGTTTCCGCCTCGGCCTGCGGCGTCTCGTCCTCGACGGCAGGCGCCGCGACCGGCTCGGGCGCCCGCTCGCGCTCCGGCTGCCGGCGCCCGCTCGCGCTCCGGCTCCGGGAGCGGCGGCGGCGGAGCGACCCGGCCGCCTCCCTTCGGGCGCCGCGTCGCCATGTGGCGCATGACGCCGTCGGTGATCTTCAGCACGCGGGACACCTCGTCGAGCGCCGCCGACGGTGCGTCGAACTGGAGGAGGTGGTAGACGCCGTCGGTCTTGTGGTCGATCTCGTAGGCGAGCCGGCGCCGCCCCCACGAGTCGTGGGAGAGCCAGTTGCCGCCGCCCTTCTCGATCGTTTCGCGCGTCCGGGCGATGATCTCGTTGTGGCGCTCTTCCGGAGTCTCCGGATCGAGCATCAGCAGAATCTCGTAGTCGTTCACAGTTCCCTCACTGCTCCTTCCCTCGGTCTGAATCGGCCTCGTGTGCCAGCGCGACCGGGAACGGATCTGCGCGAGACGAGGCGAGAAGTCCGCGGAAGAGTAGCATCGCCCTCGTATGGGCCGTTTCCTGGCGGGGGTAGGGTTGGCGACGGTGTTCGCCTGGTTCTTTCGCCGGCGGCGGAAGCCGCAGCCCGCGCCGCCCCAGCCCGACCCGGCCGATGAGCTGAAGCAGAAGCTCGCGGAGTCGCGCGCCGAGGAAGCGGCGCCGCCGCCCGAGACCGAGACCGAGGCCGCGCAACCCGCGGGCATCGAGGAGCGCCGGCGCGCGGTCCACGAGCGCGCGCAGGCCGCGATCGACCAGATGCGCGAGCCGCCGCCCACGGGCTAGGATCGCGGTATGGAAGGCAGCGAACCGAAGCAGTCGTTCTTCGACCGGCTGAAGGACGCCACGGGCGTCGTGGTGGAGAAGACGCGTGAGGGGATCGAGGACCTCCAGACGAGGCAGGCACTCTCGCGGGCCTACAACGACCTCGGCCGCACGACGGTCGAGCTCGTCGAGAAGGGCGAGGTCACGCACCCGGAGCTCGAGCACCAAGGTCGAGGAGATCAAGGCACTGAAGGCGGAGCTTGCGGCTGAAGAGGCGGCCGCCGGCGAGCAGGCGCCGCCCGCTCAGTCGGAGTAGAGCGGGAACGCGCTGCCGGGGAAGTCCTCCGGCGCCGGCCCCGGCGGGGGGCGGGCCGCGGCGCGTCGCAACACTCTGTAGCACATCTTGTGCTACGTTCGTGGGATTGGCGAGGTCGATCCACGTTCGTCTCGACGACGCTGCCGCAGCGGCGCTCGACATCGTCTGCGCCGAGGGTCTCAGTGACTCGGAGGCCGTGCGCGAGGCGTTGCGTGAAGCAGCCGCCCGTCGCAGGACTCGATCGGCTGTGCGCGACGAGGTCCGCCGGCTCGCTTCGGACCGGCGCGACCGCGAGGAGATGCGCCTGATCCGCGAGCAGATGGCCGAGTTGGCTCCGCGCCGACCGCGCTAGATGGTTGACCGGAAGAGATCGCCATCTCCTGGGCGCGAGCTGGCCGCGCGAAGCGGACGCTTCGGCGGAGCGGCCTGGAAGGCCGCGCAGCCGGGGCGGAAGCGGCCCAGACGCGCCAGATCGTGCAGCCGGACGCGCGAGATGTTCCGGTCAAGCATCTAATGGTCAGAGGCGAAGTCTTCCGTCTTCCGGCACCGCGAGAGGCGCGCGGACACGAGCAGCGCGGCGCGCGCTACGCCGTCGTGGTGCAATCAGACGATTTTCTGGGTCTGAGCACCACGCTGGTTGCACCGACCTCTACGAGCGCGGCGGCGGCCACGTTCCGGCCTCAGATCGAGGTGGCCGGCGAGACGACGCGCGTCCTCGTCGAGCAGACCACGGTCGTCGATCCCGAACGGCTCGGACGGTCGGCGGGTCGCCTCGACGTGGAGGAGTTGCGTGCCGTGGATGAGGCACTGGCGCTGATCCTCGCTCTCTGACGGGCTTATTCCTCGTGACCGCGGCCCAAAGCGGGGACGGGTCTGCGGCCGTCCCTGGTGGGCTAGGCTCGAAGCGGAGCGGCGGGGCCCGGTGGCCCAGCCGGTCTTCAAAACCGGTCAGGCGTGGCAACCCCACGCTGGGTAGGTTCGACTCCTGCGCCGCTCCGTAAGCCGTTTTCAGTCAACGATGCGGGTTTGCGCGACCTCCACGGAGGCCGCTCCGCGTCCGTGTTCGTCCGCGTTGTTCCACCGTTTTCCGACCGAACTGGCGAACGGACTGGCGAACGAGATCCGTTACTGATGGCGGGAGAGGCGAAGCCGCAGTCCCGCCCCTCCCATATCTCATGTGCACTGCGATCGGGCTGGTGTCAACGCACGGTCACGCACGGTGATGAGGTCGTCACCGACCGGAACCTTCCACCGCGGCGCAGTCGCGTCGATACGGGCCTCGACGGCGCGTCGGTACGCGCCCGCGAACACCCGCGCCTGCTCGTCTACTAACCCCGCCCGCTCGCGCAGGTGCGGCCGTAGCCGCGCCTGGTCGGCGCTCAAATCGCATCCGCATGCACAGCGTGGATAACGTTCGCTTATGGCTACAGATACCCGCGAACGCGAATGGCTGGCCGTCAAGCAGGTCGCCCGGAGCTCGGCGTCCACCCGACCCTCATTACGAGGGCCTGAACCGTTTCATCGGGATGCCCCTGCGCCGTCGGCTGCCAGTCATCCGGCTGAGCGAGACCGGCGCAATCCGCATCCACCGCAGCCCCCTCAACCCGAACGAGAGCATGGAATCCGTGATTGAAGGGAGATGATCCAGTGTTCGCACGCAAGCTGACTGAAGAGGAACTGAAGCCACCGTCCAGCATCGGCGGCGGCAAGGTCGAAGACAGATCGTCGATGCCCCTCGAAGCAACGGTATTCACCGCCGGCGGCCACTGTTCCGCGAATCGCCGTCTGGGCACCATGAGCGGAGGCCCCGTTACCACCGGCCCACCACTCGGCTTCGGGGACGAAGAGGTCGTTCAGCAGCGCCTGCGGAGAGGCAGCGCCCTCAACAGCCGCCTGGAAAAGCTCGGCATCACCCCGCTGCGATGAAGATCGGCCGGATTTCTCCTCACCGCCCGGTTGGGCCCGGCTCGATCAGCGGCGCCGAAGGCTCCGGTAGGCCCCGGTGAGGAAGAAGGCTCAGCCAAGCCGGCATCTCCGCGGCTACACCAACGCCCACGTTGCCCGGCGTCGACAGCTCGAGCCGCTCGTCGCGACCGGGCGTGTCGCCTGCTGCCGCTGCGGCGAACTCATCCAGCCACACCAGACATGGCACCTCGACCACCGAGACGACCGCCGCGGCTACCTCGGCGTCAGCCACGCCTACTGCAACCTGCGAGCCGCAGGCATCAAGACGGCAAAACTCCACAACGAGAACACAGCCTCCCGCTGCTCACGCATCTGGTGAGGTCGGCGCGTCTTCTACGGCAGTGCTCAATCGGCATCCACCTGCGCTCGAGCCCGGCCACAAAGCAGACAACAGACGTGAGCTCATTCCACCAAGGCGCCTACTCCGAGCCCAGCACCAACAGCAAAATCGTAATCGCGACGCCAAAGAGCCCTCAGGAGACATTCCCACACTCGCCCAGGCGAAAGGGCTGTCGCCTGGGCCAGTGTTCAAGAATGTCCCTTGAGCTGGGTGGCAGCGCATCCGCACCTGGCCGCTTACACTTTGGCGCGTGCGCCTACGCAAGGATGCGAAGGTGTCCCTGCTCGAGCGGGTGCCGCTCTTTGAACGGTGCTCGAAGCGCGACCTTGACAAGATCGGCTCGATCGCTCGTGAGATCGAGTATCCGGCTGGAACTCCGGTCGTGCGCGAGGGCGAACCTGGCAGCGAGCTATTCATCATCGTTGAGGGCGAGGTCGACGTCCGAAGCAGAGCGCGCAAGCTGGCCACACTTCCCGCAGGGAACTACTTCGGCGAGATCGCTCTCATCACCGGCTCGCCGCGGACGGCGTCGGTAACAACCGGTACACCTGTGCGGGCGCTCGTGATCAAGGGCCGCGATTTCCGCCAGCTACTACAGGATTCGCCGGAGCTCCAATTCAAGGTTCTCCAGGAGGTCGGCAAGCGACTCGAAGAGCGTTCCTCCCGTCTAGCGCCGCAACGCATTCGGCTACGCGACTAGACGGTCGGCGAGGGCAGACCGCGCTGGGCCACTGTTCAGGATCCGCCTTCTTATAAGAACGATGCGCCTGGTTACCCCGCACAGCGTGCGGTTTTTTACCGCTCACCGCCGTCGGTACCCCGCAGTCCCATTTCTCTCCCCGGAAAGAGCGATCCGCCGGGAGTGACCCGGATCGAGCTGATTCGCGGCGTGTGGAGGGCCGTTTAGGGCTTCGCTGTCGTTTCGTGCGAAAGCCGCGCCACAGAACTGTCCCCACATGATCCCCCACAGATCCCGAGAGCCGGTGCCGGAGAGGCTGGCCCGCTCACCATTCAAGGAGTATTTACAACTCCTCGCGTGTAGCGACGCTGAGGCAAGGGCATGGGCAAAGGCGCAGGCGGAAACTTCATAGAGGAGAGGGAGAGTGACAGTGGTCGAGGAAGCTATCTCCGGGCGAGAACTGGCTGGCCGTGCGCGAGCGCGACAAGAAGTGAGCGAGCAGGATGAGTTGGAGGTCAGCCGTTGGCTCGTGGCTTTGGTCGCCCTCGGCTCGGTTGGTGTCCTGATCGGGTTCTGGGGGCTGGCGGCATGGGGTCTGTACGCGCTGTTCGCGTAATGGGAGTGGATGCACGCGCGGCGGGTGGCGGACTAATTGGCGCTACGGCGAGGAGCTGGAGTCGCTCCGACGGAGCATCAAGAGCGCCTGCGGCCGCGAAGAGTTCTCGGTGAGCCTCGGCGTTTAGCACGCTTCTCGCGTGCCAGAATCGTTCGGGGGCGGGTCTGCGGCCCGGTGGTGTTTGCCTCTCCCCGACCGCCGGGCTTCTCTCCGCCCGCCCCCGCTGCGGTTTCGGATGCCGTTAGTCCGTCACCCTTATAGATGCACGGCTGCTCGGAATCTTGCGCACTGCCTCTGCGTTTGCTCCCGTATCCTTGAGGTCGCCGTCCGGCCCAGACCGGGAGGGCAATGACGGCGCAGGGGCATCCGAGGGCGAGGTTCAGGCGGGCGATCGAAGGGCGCTGGGTCTTCCACGCCGAGCTCGCCGCGAGGGAGTGAGGGAACCTGACGCTCGTCGAGGCACTTGAGCTGGTGTGTCTGTACGCGGAGGCGGAGCCGGCGAAGTTCGAGCGCGCGGCGCTGCGCTGGCACGCGAGGTTCGTGACGGAGTCGTCGCCGTCGCTGTTGCGGGCGCAGATTGCGCGGGCGGCCTGGGCGAGCTGCGCCTAAGGAGCGAGACGGCGAAGACGGCTCCTAGGGGAGCTCGCCGCGGCTTAGGCTGTCGGTCGGTGAGTGCAACCGAGAGCGAACGGCTCCGTTGCGCCGAGTGCCGCCGAAAGCCGCGCGATGACGAGAACGCGGCGGACGAGTGGCGGGCCTACGCGGGCGACGACGACGAGCTGCACACGTTCTGGGAGTGCGCCGAGCGCGAGTTCGGCTAGCCCGGTTCCGCTCTGCTTGAGCTGATGGCGGAGGATGCCGACGGTTGCGCGGAGCTGCACATCTACTAGTGGCTTGATGTGATCCGTGCTTGCGCCCGCTGCGGACTTAGCGTGGGGATGCGCCATCCGATATTCCGCTGTATTCGCTGCGAACCGACACCCCGCGCCAGCGTCCGGCGCAGAAAATGGGTCGAACAGTGGTTGGGGGGCGGGCCTGCCGGAGACGAAGGCCCAAAGAGCCACATCACGGACTCACAGCCCGTCCCCCTTGCTACTGAGCAACGAAGTGGTGCCCAGGGGCCGGGCGCGGGAGCTCTAGTCGCGGGGATTCGTTTCCTCAGCCACCGCAGCGGCATCGCCACGTTTCTCGACTACCGAGTAGCCACTGTGGCCCACGATGACGTCCTCAATTTCAGGTTCCTCGTGACCTGGCGCGACAATGAAGGTCGACCCTCCCTCCCTGACCGCCTCGTATTCTTCCCGCGACACGCTCACGACCTTCATGCATTCGGCTGAACTGCACTCGCAGACGAAGTCGATCGGATCACTTGCATCGGCCCCTTTTCCAATCTCAACGTCTTTGATCTCCTCGTTCAGATTGCGGAACAAAGCCTCGTTCCGCGCGCGCCGATCAACCTGCTCTCCATTCACTCGGTCCCACTACTACCCGCGCGGGCTATGGGTGAACCCCCAGCCCTCGATCGAGCGTCGGAGTGACTTCGAGCCCAGTTTGCCGCCCGGCGTGAGGATAAGAGAGAGAGGAGGGCACAGGCAATCCTCCTCTCTCGCATCGTCCAACCCGCGGCGGGGTGGGTTAGGTGTGACTGGCGATCTCTGCGAGTGTCGTCGTGATCCAGTTCGAGACACTGGTGGTATCGAGGCGGGTGTAGTACCCGTTCGAAGCGCACACGAAGCTCTGCCCAAACGAGTCGACGGCCACGAGGTATCCGTTCGCGAACACAGGCCCGCCCGAGTCGCCAAAGCAGGTCGCGGTGTGGTAGTGCTGACCGGTGAGCTTGAGGAACCGAGCCGCGGTCACGTCCTGGCCGAGCGCTTCGAATGTCCCGACTTTGCGCGTGCCGCCGTTTGGGCCGAGTGGGGTGTTGGCGTTCGCAAAGCCCTCGATCCCATAGCCGACGGTGCTGAACGTCTGCGTCTTCAGGTCGAGCGTATCCACATACCCGATGGGTGCGATCGTCGGCGCAGCGACACCGCTCGGCGCAGTCGCCAGTTCGGCGATCCCGACATCTGTTGTGCATTGGCCATAGAGGCCGCACTTCGAGTTGCCGTTGAGCCTGTCCACATAATCGGGATGCGTATAGAAGGCAGTCGCGTCATAGAACGTCGAGGACGCCGTAGGCGAGGGGTCGAGCGTGAACACGACGTCGTAGCCCGTGTCCTCCAACTGGCCGAAATAGACGGTGCAGTGGCCAGCAGTCAGAACGGCGGTCGGCGCGACAAGTGTTCCGCTGCAGACCTCGAAAAACTCGCCCTTGACGACAACACCAAACGCGCCGACGTTCGTATAGCTGGTCGGACCTGTCTCTTCGCCACCAATCAACGGCCTCGCCGCAGACGGCCCAATCAATGCGGCCAAGACGACGAGCAAGACGAGCAGCAAACGCTTCACATCCACCCCTCCCTCCTAGATGACACATTCCGGGCTGCCCAAAAACGTCAACCCCCTGCACACGCCGAGCCCGGGGGCTGGTCGCCATCCCCGGCGGGTGGTCGTTCTCCATCCTGCGGCTGGGAGGCTACTCGGCTGGTGGGGTGGTGGGGGCGGCGCTACGGCCGCCCCTCACCCCCAGGAGTTACTTCGACGAGTTCGTGGTGTTATCCACCACGTTGTCATGTCCGTCACTGCCGTTGCCAGTCGCGACCTGACTGAGGCAGATGAGGGTGTCCCCGTTCTTGTCAGCAGCCAAGTCATTCGCGGTGGTCGCTGGCGTCAGCGTGTAGTACTTCGTGCAACCACGGGTCGGCTTGTTTGCGCTCGCCACACTGGCAGCGATTCCCACCGCAATAGCAGCGACCACGCAGAGCATGATCAGCCGCCGGACGCTTCTTGTCATTCCCGAACCTCCCTCTCCCCCGGATGGCAGCATGAGGCCGCCAAAGAATCCGGTGCGGAGGCCCCAGCTCAAACACGAGCTAGTCGAACCTGCTCATCCTGATTCGACCGCGAGCAAAGGTCAAGCAGCCGCTGCGTTAGGCTGACCTCGCCGTCCGGCCCCACCGGGAGAGCCGTTGACGGCGCAAGGGCATCCGAGAGCAAGATTCCAGCGGGCCATCGAAGGCCGCTGGGTCTTCCACGCCGAACTCGCCGCCCGCGAGGCTGGCAACCTCACCCTCGCCGGAAAGGCGCTCGAGCTTGTCTGTCTCTACGCGCAGGCGGAGCCGGCCAAGTTTTGAGCGGGCCGCGTTGCGGTGGCACGCCCGATTCGTTACCAAGGCGTCGCCTGCTGCTCCGCGCCCAGATCGCGCTGGCCGCGACGACGGTCGATTGCCACCGGAGGTGGGCGGTTTTAAGAGGCCGCGGACCGGATAAATAGAGCACTTCTGTCGGAGAGGGCCACTCGCTGGCGGGGAAGGCCCAGTGCCGCTGGTGGGTAGGGCAAACGGGGCGGGCAGAACCCGATTGGGGGGACGAGATGTGGCTTCGTCCTCTCCACGCCCCGTGCTTAGGCGAATGTCGGCGGGATCCCCCTCTGAAACAGTATGGGCGTGGCGAGTCCTGCACTTGCGGGCGCCGACAGCACGTTCAAGGAGCGGGTTAGCAGGCCGGTGCCTGAAAGTCGAGAGAGGAGGCGAAGCCCAGGCCGGCGACGCCTCCTCTCTCAGTCTCCTGTTCGCCGGGGTCACCCAACCCACACGGCGCCAGGAGCGAAGAGCTGAAGTTGTTGCCTGCTGGGGGTCCCGCGAAACGCTCAGGCTCTGACGAGACAATGAAGGCCGGGACGGGATATCCGATGTTGCCTCTCCCCGTCGCTCGGCCCGAGACGGCCCCATCGGCAGTCCCTCTAAAGGGGTACGGACTTTGTGCCGAAGGCACTCAGGGGGCGGGCCCGTGGTCGGTGGCACACCTTCTCCTGCCGCCGACCAGTGCGCGGCTCGCCCCGTTCCTCTCATCGTCTTCAGGTCGATCGAGAAGTCAACCTGGGCACGCCGACACCGCTACTCCTGTGCTGTCGCGAGCGGGATCAGCATGCCGGTGTTTGCGCGAAGGTCGAAGCAAGAACGGGCGCTGGCACGCGCGGTTCGTGACGGAGCGGTCGCCCTCGCTGCTTCAGGCGCAGGTCGCGCTTGCGGCGCTGTCGGAACTTCGGGGAGAAAGCGAGTCGGCGGAGCAGATGCTGCGCGAGCTCCAAGGCCCTATGCTCCCTGACAAGCAAGAGAAGGAGGCGAGCGATGGCAGTGTTCATGGGAGCGTTTCCGGTACTGCCGGGCAAGGAGCAGGAGGCTCGGAAGTTCGGTGAGGAGACGAGCAGCCGCCTGAGCGAGTTCGAGGCATCGCAGCAGCGGCTCGGCGTTACAACGGAAACGTGGATGCTCCAGCAGTCACCCGAAGGCTCGATGGTGATCGTGCATTTCGAGAGCGACGATGTCGAACGCGTGTTTTCGTCCTTTGCCCAATCGGACGACAGCTTCGACGTCTGGTTCAAAGGACGGGTCAAGGAGATCACTGGCGTTGATCTCAACGAGCCAGGCGGGCCGCTGCCCGAAGTGATCTTCGACTGGCCGAGCTAAGCGCCCACACGCGTCCGAAGAGTCCCGGGGCGGCGGCGACCCGCTGAGCTGCGCCGAGTGCGGCCGTAAGCCGCGACCTAACGAGAGCGCCGACGACGAATGGCGGGCGTACTTCGACGTTGACGATGACCTGCCGGTGTTCTGCCCGGGATGCGCGCAGCGCGAGTTCGGCGGTTCCTAGCGACGCGCGCCCGTATCCGCGACCGCTATCCGCTCGAGGGAGCTCCGCGCCTGGCAGAAAGCGATCAGGCCGGCCGCCCTCGCTCATTCGAGCCGCACGTAGCCTCGGTCGTGGTGATCTTCAGGCTGTCAGGCGTTCCGCGAGCGCGGCGACGCCGTACCAGAAGGAGCCACAGACGATCAGAACGATCATGGCGCGAATCGCGGGCAGAGCGAGCGGACGACCTTGTCTCTCACTGTATTGACGCATCCCTTCCTATAACCGGTCTCACGGACGAGGCCAAGCGAGGGGTACACGCCAATGCCGGAAGGAGCGGAAAAAAGGGTTTGCAGATCGGCGAGCCTGCGATGGTGCTGGCGGGCCGCCTACGGAGAGAGATTCACGCAGATACTGCCGCTAACGGTCTCCGTGAACTGGCCTGTCGCCAAATCCTCAACGCCGGAGAGCGTCAGCGAACCGGTCGCTCCTTCGAGCTTGCCGGTGGCAGCGGTAACCGGGCCGGAGGCGCTGAAGGCGCCCGTCGACACATCGAACGTTCCCGAGACACCAACGGCTAGCGTCGCCTGGTTGGTGGTGAACACGACGGAGCCCTGGATCGCGAACACTGGCGGTGCGCCAGAGATCGTGAACGTTCCCGCGGTCGTCCCGTGCAGCACACCCCCACCGATGATTCGGGCCGTGGTATGCCCACCACCCAAGTCCTGCCCGACGCCCTTGGCATTGATCCTGTGGCATGACTCGCCGCCCGTCCCAGCCTGCACGGAGCCTGCGAGCAGCAGCATCCCCGCCAAAACGCAGAGTCCGGCCCGAAGCGCTCTCATCCCGTACTCCTCTCATTGCCAGCAGCTTCCGGTGCACCCGCGCCTAGAGGAAGGAGAAGAACACTGGACCTGCTTCCCCCCGGGTTACGGGTTACCCCTCTGCGGTAGCTGGTCCACGAGTGTTGCACGGAACTGTTCCGATCGTCAACAACCATGGAGCGAGAGAGAGGACGGCCTGCAAGCCCATGGGGCGGCCTCGCGAACTGCTGCTTTGCTAGTGAGCGACGCGGGCATCCTCGGTGAACCGCTCGTCGAACCTGACCTGGCCGGCAGCCACCAATTAGCCGAGGAACCAGAACATCAGGCGCGCGTTAGGCTTGCGCGCAGGTCGTGACGTCAGGGAGGAGGAGTCTCAGTGACGAAGCAAGAGTTCGTCGCCAAGGTCGCGAGTAAGAGCGGCCTCACCACGCGCGACGCCGGTAAGGCGGTGGACGCGTTCCTCGAATCGATCACAGACGCGCTCAACCGCGGCGAAGCGGTCAGCTTCACTGGCTTCGGCAAGTTCTCAACGCAGCAGCGCGCAGCCCGCACGGGCGTGAACCCGCAGAACCCGAGCGAGAAGCTGCACATCCCGGCCGCGCGGGTCCCGAAGTTCAGCGCCGGTAGCACGCTCAAGCAGGCAGCCAGGCAATAGCAACTCCATGACGCCCTCGTAGCATGGGGATCCATCGCCCGGGGCGAGTGCCAAGGAATGTCGCTCGACGGCCGTGACCCTCCGAGCCCGACCCGATCCACCGCGCAACAGCCATTGGTACCCCTCCAAGCTTGAGGACAGGTACCGACGGCGTTCGTCGTCAGCGAACGGGCCTCTTCATTTCGGTGCGACTTCTTAAGCCGCCTCGGGTCCTCCTGGCGGGGGCCGGGAAACCCTGGCTTCGCGCCCTAGCCGCGGCGGCCCCAGGCGCCGGCGAGCGTGGGCGGGAGGAGGACCGCATCGTTCTCGACCAGCTCGTCCCTTATGCGCTGCTCGAGCGTCGCCAGGTCGAGCTCCTCCTCCGTCGCGATCCCCTTCGACACCATCGTCGGCGCCAGCGAGCGAATGACGCCCGCCAGCAGGCGCGGACCGCCGGGGTCGTCCGGGCCGAGATAGCGCTGGAACCCGTACGACGCGACCTGCTCGAGGTCGGCCTCCTGCAGGATGCGCGCGAGGCGCGCTCCGATCCTGGGGTTCGCGCCCGCCGCACTGAACGCGACCTCGATCCGGTCGAAGAGGCTGGACAACGGCACCCGTGGCTCGATCCGCGCAACGCCGAGGTCGAAGTCGACCATCGCGACCGTGCCGCCGGGGCGCAGTGCGCCGAGATGGTGGCGCACGACGGCGACGGGATCTGCGAGGTGGAACAGGATCAGGCGCCCGACCACGGCGTCGAACCTGCGCCCGGCGTCGAACGTCCGAACATCCCCCTGCACGAAGCTGACGTTGGCGAGGCCTGCATCGGCACGGCGCGTCTCCGCGACCTCGAGCAGCTCCGGCGACTGCTCGACTCCGACGACGGAGCCTTCCGGACCGACGAGCGACGCGACCAGCTGAGCGACGTGCCCGAGGCCGCTGCCGAGGTCGAGGACGTGCATCTCCGGCCCGATCCCCGCCGCCTGGAGCAACAGGCGGGTCGGTTGCTCGATCGCGGCCGACTGCTCGTCGAGCCGGGCGATCTCGTCGGGGTGGCTGCCGAGGACGTACTCGGGCAACATCGGTGCGGGGAGACTACGCCACCGTGCACTTTCAGTCACGAGGGAAAGGACGGACGCCCGTTATGAGGTAACAGGCCGAAGTCGGGGAGCCTGATCCCGGCCCGACGAGCGCGATCCCCTTCCACAGAGACCAGGTTGCTCATCTCGACGATCTCTCTGATCGGCCTTGGGTCGGGAATCGAGGGGAGGAGGGGATCGCAACGCCTCGCCAACCCTTCATGAACCTGGGCCTCCCCACAGGAGGCTGGGCGCTAGCTAGTGGACCGCGTGGGTCGGGTACGTGTCTAGGAGATCCGCAGCCTCATCCTCATTCCCTGGCATCAGGTGTCCGTAGCGGGAGGCGTCCCTGCCTTCACACACCCACTCGTACGCACGAGGAGGCCCCTCGGGGCACTTGTACCGGAGGCGCCGTTCGTGATCCAATCGGACACGCGCCTCGGCGCGCATCGCTGGTCGTCGATGCCAGGTTGGGGGGAGATTGTTTGGCGAGAATCGATAATCGCCACTACTCGCTGGTTGCCGAGTTGGTGCTCGCGGGCGAGATCGTGCCGTTTCTCGGCGCGGGCGCGAATCTCTGCGACCGGCCTGAGGGAGCGGTCTGGGGCTCGGGCGAGTTCCTGCCGAGCGGCGCCGAGCTGGCCCGCGCGCTGGCGGAGCGATCCAGGTACCCGCAGCCAGAAGAGGGCGACCTACTGCGCGTGTCCCAGTACGTCGATGCAATCCTCGGCGAGGGGCAGCTGTATCGATATCTGCACGCGGTGTTCGATGCCGATTACCCGCCGAGCTCGCTGCACCGCATGCTCGCCCGCCTGCCGGCGCTGCTGCGCGCACGCGGTCGGCCGCAGCTGCTCGTCGTCTCGACGAACTACGACGACTTGGTCGAGCGGGTGCTGGCCGAGGCGGGTGAACCGTTGGACGTCGTTTGGTACGAGGCGAAGCGTGGGCCGCTGCAGGGTCGGTTCCTGCACCGGACGCCGCAAGGCGAGGTCATCCCGATCGAGCGCCCGAACACGTACACGGGGTTGGCGCTGGCGGAACGGCCTGTGCTTCTGAAGCTGCACGGGGCGATCGATCGCTCGGATCCGAAGCGGGACAGCTACGTCGTCACCGAGAACAGCTACATCGACTACCTCGTCTACGGAGACGTCGGCGAGCAGCTCCCGTTCTCGGTGCGCGAGCGGATGGCCGACAGCCACTTCCTCTTCCTCGGATACTCGATGCGCGACTGGAACCTGCGCGTGATCCTCAACCGGATCTGGGGCGCGCAGCAGCTCGATCTGAAGTCCTGGAGCGTGCAGCTCGAGCCGAAGGATCCGGGGACCAGGGAGATCGAGGAGGCGCTCTGGCGCGATCGCGGCGATGTCGACCTCCTGTACGTGCCGCTGCAAGAGTACGTCGAGCAGCTCCAAACCGAGCTGGGCGCCCCGGACGCGGCGGCCCCGTGACAGAGGCCCTCGCGACGCCCCGTACGGGAGCGCGAGTGGCGACCCCGTACATGGGTCTCGTTCCCTACGGGGAAGAAGACGCGGATTTCTTCTTCGGCCGAAGCGAGGAGAAGCAGGTCGTCATCGGCAACCTCCGCGGCGCCCGCCTTACCATCCTCTACGGCCCGAGCGGAGTCGGAAAGACCTCTCTCCTGCAAGCAGGTGTCCTGCACGACCTGCGCGAGCAAGTGCGCACCAACGTGGCTGCGGGACGCGCGCCGTTCGCAATCTGCGCGTTCCGAGCCTGGCGAGAGGATCCTTTGCCCGCGCTCGTAGAGGCGGTGCACGCCGCCTCCGCGGAGGCGTGCGGCGGTGAGCAGCTCCCCACGTGGTCGACCGGCACGCCGCTGGTGGAGACGCTGAGAGCCTGGACGCAGCAGGTGCGCACCCTCTTGGTCGTGCTCGACGAGTTCCAGGACTACTTCCTCTACCACCCCGATGAGCACGGTGAGAGGGCATTTGCGAAGGAGTTCCCGGAACTCGTCAACGATCCGAACCTGCGGGTGCACTTCCTGCTCTCGCTCCGGGAGGACTCGCTGGCGAGGCTCGACCGCTTCACAGGACGGATCCCGCGCCTGTTCGCGAACCACCTCCGCGTCGAGCATCTCGACCGCCGGGGCGGGCACGAAGCGATCGTGCGCCCGCTGGAGCAGTGGAACAGCTCCGCCGAGGCGGGGAAGGAGGTGACGATCGAGCCGGCGCTCGTCGAGGCCTTGCTGACCCAGGTCGAGACCGGGAAGGTGCTCGTCGAGGGGGCCGGGACCGGGGTGGGCACGGTTGCCGGCGCCGACGAATCGCGCATCGAGGCGCCCTACCTCCAGCTCGTGCTCAACCGTCTCTGGACCGAGGAACAGCGCGCACGGTCGCGAGTGCTGCGGCTGCAGACGCTGGAGCGGCTCGGAGGTGCTCGGCGCATCATCTCCACGCACCTGGACACGACGATGGCCGCGTTCCCCGCGGGGACCAGGACGTCGCCGCCCGCGCCTTCCAGTACATGGTCACCCCGTCGGGGACGAAGATCGCCCACCGCGTGGGCGACCTGGCCGACCTCACCGAGATTCCGAGCGAGAGGCTCGACCCCGTCCTCACTCGGCTTGCCGGCGACCCGCGCATCCTGCGGCACGTCGGCGAGAGCGCCTACGAGATCTACCACGACGCTCTCGCCGGCCCGATCCTCGCCTGGCGTTCTCGCTGGCGAGAGCGCCAGCGGCGCCGCCGCGAGCGCCGGCGGGCCGGCGGCTACGGTCTGGCGGCGATCGTCCTCGCGCTCGTCGCAGCAGGGTTCCTGGTCCTGTTCATCAATGCGCGTAACGCGCGGGAGGCGGCGCGCTCCCGGGAGCTGGCGCTCAGGGCGAGCGCGGCGCTGGACAGCGACCCGCAGGACAGTCTCGCTCTGGCGGCAAGGGCGGTCGGGGCCGCTCCCACAGAGCAGGCACAGGACGTCCTACGCGCGAGCCTCGCCGGGGCAAACATCCGCGCTGTTCTGCGCGGCCACACCGCCGCGGTCACAACTGCGGCGTTCAGCCGCGATGGCAGGCGCATCGTGACTGCCAGCGACGATCGGACGGCGCGCGTCTGGGACCCGCGAAACGGGCAAGAGTGTTCACGTCCTACGCGGGCACGACGGCCGCGTCGTCGACGCTGCCTTCAGCCCCGACGGCCGGCTCGTCATCACCGCGAGCGTCGACGGGACAGCCCGTCTCTGGAATGTCGCCAGAGGCAGGACAGTGCATGTGCTGAACGGCCACACGGGGGATGTCGTGCTGAGCGCCCTCTTCGGCCCCGACGGCCGGGTCGTCGTCACGGCAGGCGCGGACAATCTGGCCCGCGTCTGGGACACGCAGACGGGAAAGGTCCTACACATCCTGCGGGGTCACACAGGGTTCGTCCGAGCTGCGGCGTTCAGTCCTGATGGTCGGCTCATCGCCACCGCGAGCGACGACGGCACCGTCCGCATCTGGGACGTCGAGAGTGGCGCCGGCCTTCGCGTCCTGCACGGACGCGCGCGCTTCGTTTCGAGCGCCTTCAGTCCGGACGGAAGCCGCGTGGTCAGCGCCAACCTCGACGGGACTGCGCGCATCTGGGCCGTCGGCAACGGGCAGACCCTCCACGTCCTGCATGGTCACGGCAGCGCGGTCAACAGCGCTGCGTTCAGCCCGGACGGCGCACGCATCGTCACTGCCAGTGAGGACGGAACGGCGCGGATCTGGGATGCCGACAGCGGCCAGAACCTGCAGGTGCTCCGTGGTCACAACGGTGCCGTCGACGACGCTGACTTCAGTCCCGACGGCACCCGGATCGTCACCGCCGGTGAGGACGGGACGGCGCGGATCTGGGACGTCGGCAGCGGCCAGAGCCTGCAGGTGCTCCGTGGTCACAACGGTGCGATGTACAGCGCCGCCTTCAGCCCGGACGGCAGATTCGTGGTCACCGCCGGCATCGACCGCACCGCGCGCGTCTGGGACGCTCGAGCCGGGAGCAGCCTGCGCACGCTTCATGCCCTTGGGGGCGCCCTGGACGCGGACGTGAGTCCTGACGGTCGATTGGTCGTCACGGTGGGCTCGGGCGGATCGGCGCGCATCTGGGACAGCCGTTCCGGAAAGCTCCTCGAGAGCTTGCCCAGGGTCGGCGGAGGCGTACAGAGCGCGGCGTTCAGCCCCGACGGTCGTACGATCGTCACCGGCGGCGACGACGGGACCGTCCGACTTTGGGACATTCGCAGCGGCAGGCCTGTCGACACCTTTCGCACGAAAGGTCCGCTGTACGGCGTCGCTTTCAGTCCGGACGGTCGTCTCGTCGCCGCCGCCGCGAGCGACGGATCCTTGCGCGTCTGGAGCGCCCGGGGCGGTGTACGCCCACGCCTCGTCCTTCGCGGCAACGGCTTCGGGCTGTACGGCGCCGCCTTCAGCCCCGACGGCGAATCCATCGTCACCGCCGGCGGCGATGGCACGGCGATCATCTGGGACGCCCGGACCGGTGACCGGCGCAACGAGCTGCCCGGGGCGGGCGTGATCTACACCGCCGCCTACAGCCCCGACGGGCGCTTCGTCGTGACCGCAGGCAGCGACGGGGCGGCGCGGATCTGGGATGCGCGCAGCGGCAAGCTGCTCGAGAAGCTGCGCGGTCACAGCGGCGACGTGTACAGCGCCGCTTTCAGTCCCGACAGCAGGCTCGTGGTCACTGGGGGAGCGGACCGGACGGCGCGAATCTGGGTTGGTCGCACGGGCGCGAATGTGGCCGTCCTGTTCGGCAACCGGACTCCGGTGCGTAGCGCCGCCTTCAGCGCCGACGGCACGCTCATCGTCACCGCAACCGCCGACGGGACCATTCGCTTCTACCGCTGCACGGTCTGTGGCTCGCTGCACGACCTGCGTGCGCGTGCGCGCGAGCAACTCGCCCGCGCTCCGCCGGACGCCGCCACACCTTGAACTAACGAGCACAAAGTGGGATCCTCGGGTTGGGGCGCCGACACACGCGGCGCTGTCGTGCCCTTCTGCACCCAGCACCAACGGGGGGTGGTGCGTTATGCGAAGCGGCTGGACAGCGTCGAATGCAACCGGGGATCTCCAACCTCCCGGGTACGCACGTCATCGCGCCGCCGTCGCCGCGGTCGTCGTCCTGTCGCTCACGCTCACCGGGGCAGGCGAGGTCGTTGGAGCTCCGAACGCCGTTGTCGGCCAGATCCGCACCACGAAAGGGCACGTGACTGTTGCGCGCGGCATTCCTGTTACGACGAGGGCCGACCTCCATAACGGTGACCTCGTGGTGATCGGACCCACGGGCGAGGCCCAGCTCAAAATCAACGTGAAAGCGATGAACTGCACGGCCGGCAGGAATACCCAGCTCAGGGTGGCCCCGAGCGAGAATCTGGCCTTCCAAGTCCTGGGCAAGGACGGTGATCTGACGTGCGCCACCGCGTCCCGCTCACATCGCGCGGTGAAGGTCGAGGGGCCGCGGGGGAGCTTCGGGATTGTCTTGGTCGATCCGGTCTTCAAGATCTCGGTCCGCGGGAGGTGGACGACGGTCAAGGTCGACCGGGGCTCGCTCGTCCTCACGGGCCGGCGAGGAAGGCGCCGGGGAGTGGTTCTCGCGCGAAAGCAGCAGTCCGTGGTGCCGAAGGGCGGCGATCCCCGCGCGCCTCAGCGGATCGCTCTGAGCCTTCGCGAGCGAGCGGTAGTGGCCAGTCTGGAACGCACGCTCCCGCCGCTGACGGACACGACTGCGCCGACGACGACGATTCTGGGCAAGCCGGAGACCCTCACGAGGAACACGACTGCTGCGTTCACGTTCCGGGCCAGCGAGACAGGCGTGACCTTCAGCTGCACGCTGGACGGCGTCGACTTCCGTGTGTGCTCGAACCCGGCGATCCTCGTCGCACTCTCCGTCGGCCGCCACGAGTTCTCTGTGCGGGCGACGGACACGGCGGGAAACACCGGCAGCACCGCGAACTACTCCTGGCGGATCACGGGCACCTCGTCCAGACAGATCATCGCGCGCGACGCAACGGACGTCACGCTCGAGGTCGATGCTCGCTCGCGCGCGCGTGTGACGTATCGCGTGGACGGCCGGGCACAGAGCGTGCTCGCGTGGGGAGCGATCAACGCGGTCCCCGCGACGGAGGGCGGCGCCCAGGAGCAGTTCATCCTCCTCTACGGCGCACCGCCGATTCAGAACGTCTGCGGGCCCTACACAGGCCCACCCCTGGCGTGGCTCGTCACGGCCTGTACCGCGCCTGACGGCACGAATTGGGCTCTACAGCAGTGGCAGCGGGGACTACCGGTCTTCGGTGATCCGCCCGCCTCGCCGGAAGCGGCAGGCTACGAGCTGCATCTGTCGCACTGGTCGGGGCCGCTCGCCGTCTTGGAGATCAAGGCCGACTGGGCCTACCGCAAGTACGACCACCTTTACGGCCGCCTGACGTACCGCGGCAAGCCCGTGTACGGGTTCGCGTCCACATCAGCGGGCCACCCACTCGACATCTTCGGCCGCAACATCTACATCGACACCTACGACTCCGCTTACGGCCCAGGCTGGAAGCGCGAGATGGGCCTTCTCACACACCGTCCCACGGGTGCCTTCTGCTACGGCTTCTACACCCATGGCCAACATCCGACAGGCAACGGGACTCAATACCGCGCAACGGTGGTCGGGCCCGGCGTCACGCCCGACATCCTCTGGGAAGGTGTCGCACCGGGCCCCTACGATCCGGTCCGCGACTCCGCCGCCAACGACGAGCAGCGGAAGCTGTTGAGCGGCGACAAGAGCTGCAAGATCACCTAGAAGAGCCTCGCGTGGAGTCCCGGCGATTCCGCGCTGGCGAGTCGGCTCGGCACCCCGATCGCCTTCACGTTCCTGGGCGCCCACGCAAACTCGGCGACCAGGGTTGAGCTTCTTGTCGTTTTTATAGGCTTACGTTGACAAGTAATCAGAGATATGATCACTGGTCCGCGCTCGGCGGGCTTGCGGAGAACGAGTGAGGGAGAGGCTCGCGAAGCGGACGTCGTCGTATCCGACGAGACTGAAACAGCCGGCAGAGGAGTGGGCATGACTGAGCACGTACGCAAGAATTACCGCAACCATCGAAAGGCGACCTGGGGTTTCGCGATCGCCTTGATGGTCGCGATCGCCGCCGTCGTCATCCCGATTGCGAGCGGCGCCGGCAAGACCTACACGATGCTGTTCCCCTCGACAGGCGCCGTCACGCCGGCGCCGCCGGTGAGCGGGAACACGACGAGCCAGACGCTGTGTTCGGGCTCGAACTACACCGTGAAGGTGGCGATCACGAACACCGCCAACACCCAACAGCTCGGCTCCGCGGACGTCACGTTCCCCGCGAACGTGACGCTCTCGAGCGCGGCGTCGCCCGCCGGGTCGCCGACGGCCTGGCAGATCTCGAGGAGCGGCAACGTCGTCTCACTTCGGCAGCTCTCGCTTCCGAAGAACGGCGTGGTCACGATTACCGCCGCCCTCGGCACCGGCGGCGCCGCAACGTCCGCGCAGGCGATCACCGCTCGCGTCAAGCAGTCGAACGACTTCAGCGACTCCGGCTCGAACCCGAACGCGAACGGGTTCGACAACCCGACGTTCCCGACGATCCAGCGTTCAGGCCTGCACCGCGACCATCACCGGCCGCGTGTACCACGACCGCGACCAGAGCGGCGCGTTCGCGGTCAACCCCTCGTCGCCGACGAGCGACATCGCAAAGCAGGGGTGGACGGTCACTCTGCAGCGCAAGACGGGTGCGACCACCTATGCCAACGTCGACTCCGACATCGTCGGACGCGAACGGCATGTACTCGGTCGAAGGCCCGATCGGCAGCGACTTCCGGCTGTGCGTCACTGCACCCAACCCGCCTGACAGCTCGAGCCAGCTGGGGGGTTCGCGCCGTGCCGGGGGTCACGCTCGCCGACGGATGTGCCCCGATCACCCCCACGAGCGACGCGTCGACAGGGGCTCTCCGTGCCGAATCTGTCCAGCGCGGGGGCGACCGGACAGGACTTCGCAGTCGTTCCGATCACGACGCCGAACTTCGGCGCCGGCAGACACATCGACGACGGGAACTACATCGTCACGGCCGCCGGCAACACGACGAAGGACCCCGCAGCACTACGTGCAGGAGACGTGGACCGACAGCGACGGCCACCCGTACTTCGTGTTCGCGCCGATCAACGCCTGCTCGGGTTGCTCCGGCAAGATCTACCTGCTCGAGCAGATGTCCGGCTCGCTCATGCAGAGCGATCTCGGGCCGACCCACCAGGTCGTGCTCGTCTACGACGACACCGAGCCCTTCCAGACGTTCACGCCGATGCCGTACTGCCTCCAGGATCCTCGCGGGACCGGGGAACACCCTGCTCGTGGACCGGCGTCCTTCCGGCAGGCGCAACCTCGTGCATCGTCGAGGGGCATCAGACGGCGGTCGGCGACGGTACGGTCGCGAATGCATCGGTCGACTTCACGTTCTTCGTCTACACGTCGTACGACGGTAGCCGGGGGGGACCTAACCCGGCTGCCCTAGCCGTTATCGCCGACGCGCTGCATGAGGCGCTCTGCCTCCTGCAGCGCGTCGGCGGCATCCGACTCACGACCCTGCAGCTCGGCGAGAGCTGCGAGGGTCCGTAGCGCCTGCGCCTCCTCGTACGCGAGGCCCTGCGCCCTGCGCAATGACGAAGCGCCGTCGCGAGCTCGGCTTCTGCCAGAGGGAGCTTTCCCAACTGCATGAGCGCGGTGGCGACCTCGCGCGCAAGCGGTACGCGTTGCGGCGATGCGGAGTCATACGCGAGTGCCGCGGCTTGCTCGAGCTCTACGAGCGCACGCTCGGCCTCGCCGCTTCTCGTGAGGGCATTCGCGAGGTGGATCCATGCTTCGAAGGCGTAGCCGACGTCACCACTCTCACGTGCCTCTTCCACGAGGCCGGTCAGGGTCTCGACGGCACGGGACAGGTCCCCCTTCTCGATCGCGAGGCGCGCGAGCTGGGTCTCGGTGAACATCGCCGCCAGGTGGTAGCCCGACGCCCGCAGCGTCGCGTCGGCGTCGCTCAGCACCGCCTCGGCCTCGTCCAACAGCTGTCGGCTGATCAGCACCTCGCCGAGGTTCGCCGCGGCATGTGCCGCCTGGGTCGTGTCTCCGACGCGCTCGAACTCCTTCAACGCGTTGCCGTACAGCTCGGTCGCCTCCCGCCATCGCCCCTGCGCGTAGGCCTTCACGCCGAGGTTCATCTCCGCCACTGCGGCCGACCTCGCCGCTCCGAGGCTGCGGAACATATCCACCGCCCTCTCCTCGAACACGGCTTTCTCCGGCTGACCGATGTCGAGGTAGCCGCCGTCCAGGGCCGAGTAGGCGCGCGCGAGGGCGATGCTCGGCCCGAGCGGCTCGGCCTCCTCGACCACCCGGTGCGCCGTCTTGATCGCGTCACGCGGCTTTCCCTGCTGCAGGTAGATCTGCGCCCGCCGGGCGAGGAGGTTGTGGGTCACGTCCTTCGCGTCCGGCGTCTCCAGTGTCTTGACACGATTGAGTCCCGCCGTCACGTCGCGGAGGGCATCGGAGTACGCGCCGAGACGGAACCTGGCGAAGGCGCGTGCCTCGTGGATCCGAGCCTGGGCGACCGGATCGTCCTTCAGCAGCCGCAGTGACTCCTTCATCGCCGCGAGCGCACCGTTGTAGTCGCCGGCGGCGTCTCGAACCTCGCCGAGCCCGCGCCAGGCAGCTTCGATCGCCGATGTCTCGAGCGTCTTCAGATGCCCACCGGCTGCGAGCGCACGCTCGTAGAAGCGGGCCGCGTCGACGTTCGCATAGACGTCCCGGGCACGTGCTGCGGCAGCGAGTGAGTGACGCCAGGCATCGTCCCAGCGACCTGCGTTCGAGTAATGCAGCGACAGCAGCTCTGCGGCTTCCTCGGGGTGGCCTTCGTGGCTCCGCTCGATGACTTCAGCGACGCGCGCGTGCAGTTCTCGCCGTCGCTTGTACGAGAGCCCCTCGTAGGCCGCGTCACGGATGAGCGCATGCCTGAACCGGAACGCCCCGGGGACATCCGGATCGCGCTCGACGAATTCGCCGAGCCGGCCCCATACCTCTGAGCCTGCCGCGACGAGCGGGTCGTCCTCGAGGACGTCGGCGATCAGCGACGCCGAGAACGAGACACCGAGCACCGACGCCCAGCGAAGCAACGCCCGATCTCCGGGCGCGAGCTGGTCGATTCGGGTCGCAACCAGTGACTCGACCGTCTCGGGCAGGTCCTCGGCGTCGTGCGCCTTCTCGCCGACACTCGCGAGCTCCCGCAGGAACAGGGGGTTGCCCGCGGCGCGCTCCATGAGCGCGGCGACCTCGTCCTCGGCGAGGCGCCGGTCGCCCGATGCGGCGATGGCCAGAGCTCTCGCGTCCTCCTCCGGCAGCGGCTCCAGCCGCAGCGTCAGCGCAGGCAGCGGCGGGGTTCCCGTCGCCGCGGCGAAGCCGTCCTCGCCCGGGCGCCTCGTCGTGCAGGCGAGCCATGGTCGCGTCGGGAGCTGGGTTCCGAGATATCGGAGCAGCTCGGACGAGGCGTCGTCCATCCAGTGGACGTCGTCGATCACCAGGAGCGTGGGCGAATCGAGGAGGTGTCCGAGCAGCGTCCCCATGACACCGTGGAGGCGCGCGCGCCAGAACGAAGGGTCGAGGTCGTCCACCTCGGGTGTCGACGCGACCTCCACGTCCAGTGGGGCTGCGAGCAGCGGCGCCCACGGCACGAGCTCCCCGTCGATCTCCTGCAGCCGCTCGCCGAGGGCTGCGCGGTTGTGCTCTCCGCCGCCGTTGACGTGCACGGCGAGCAGCGAGCGCAGGAAGGGTCGAAACGGGTAGTACGGCGTCGACGACTCGTACTGCTCACAGCGCAGCTCGATCTGCTGCATGTCGGCACAGGTCTCCCTGAGCTCCTGGGCGAGACGCGACTTTCCGATTCCAGGCTCGCCGACGAGCTCGACGAGAGTTCCGTAGCCCATCCGCACCGGCGCGACCGACGCGCCGAGCACCGCACGCTCGCGCTCTCGGTCGAAGAACGGGAGTTGCTCCTGTGCGTCCGCCGGCGCAACTCGCTCCGGTGCGGCACGCAGCTCGCCCAGGACGTACGCCTGGACCGGTTCGCTCTTGCCCTTGAGCGTCAGCGGCTCGAGCTCCGTGGATTCGAACGACCCGCCTCCACGGGCCAGGGCGCCGGCGGAGACCCAGATCTCGTCCTCTCCGGCACGCGCCATCAGGCGCGCCGCGAGTGCGGCCGTGTCGCCCAGCACCGTGTACGTCCTGCGGAAGCTCGCCCCCACCTGACCCGTGAACACGCGTCCCTCGCTCACTCCGATGTGGACGGGCAGTGGGACGGCCGCATCGACGATGGCGCGAACAGTCCGGAGCATCCGCTGCTCGTCGTCGCCGAACGTCTGAGGCGCGCCCGAAACGAGGATGATCCGCCCTCCGTCTCGGTCGATGTCGCTCTCGAGAAAGGTCACCTCGTGCGCCGCGGCCGCGTCCTGGACGATCCGAACGAGCCGATCGAGTGCCTCGGCTGCAGCTTCCGGGCCTTCAGTCGCGATGATCTCGTCCGTCCCGCTGAATCGGACGAAGGCGATGGCCGCGCTCCGGTGCTCGCCTTCCAGCGGCCCCACTTCGAGCAGCTGTGCGCGAAGCGGGGCCGGCACGGCGACTTCGAGCGCGATTCCCTCGACGTTGGGGAGCGGCTCCACCGTTCCCCGGACGGATGGGGCGGTACGAAGGAGTCGGCCGCTGTCGTGTTCCTCGCTGAGCTCTTCGTCTCCCAGGAATGCCGCGGTTTCGGCGCTCAGCAGGATCTCGCCCGCCTTCGAGGCTGCCTCCATCTCCACCGTCCGGCTCGCCGCAGGCCCGGCGATCAGGAGCTCACGGTGCGAGCTCCCCACCAGGAAGAACTGGAAGCGTCCGGAGTGCAGTCCCGCGTGCATCTTCAGCTGGATTGCGCCGGCGGACGTCTTCGGGCGGCCGATCGCGCGCAAGGTGCGGCGCATCTCGAACGCAGCGCGTGCGGCGCGAGCGGCGTGATCGCCGCCCTCGTAGAGCAGGAGCAGGGCGTCGCCGCCGAACTTCAGCAGACCGCCACCCTGCGCGTACGCCACGGCGAGCAGCGCGGCGAAGGTCGCATTCATGACCTCGGTGACCTCTTCGGCTCCTGCTCGACCGAGGCTGGAGAGGCGCTCCGACATCGCCGTGAATCCCGAGATGTCGACGAAGGCGAGCGTGCCGTCGACCTCGCGCCACAGTGTGTCGGGCTGGTCGCGCAGCCAATCGAGCGTCAGCCGTGGGACGAACGAGACAAGCTCGGCGGAGGCAGTGGATTCGACGCGTTCCTGGTCGGACATTGGCGTCATTCTCCGTCAGTTGCTCGATCGGTCAAAGAGGGCTGCGTGACCGGCTTCGGAGACCGCAGGCGCCCGAGCAACTCCATTCCGCCGCCTTCGCCGGTTAGCCGCTCGAGTCCGGCTCGAGTGCTCTCGAGAGGTTCACCGGGTTCGCCGACCGAGGTCGATGTTCGCCAGACTCTCATCGTTCGACTCCTGCGACCGCTCCGTCAGGACGCTGTAGAGCTCGCGCTTGCCTGCCTGCCGCCACCCGGTCGGATTCGGCGCGCCGTCGCGCCGAGAACATCGGGCCCTCGAGCCGGTACGAACGGCTGCGACACGTGACAAGCCGATCGTCTCGCCGGTGTCGACGTACATCGTCTCGATGCCGCCGCGCCGAAAATACGTCTCGTGCCAGAACGAGGTTCCGCCACGGTCACGCAGGTAGTCCGACCACCACGCCTTGTGCGGCAGAGCGAGCGACCAGGCCTCGAGCGCGTCGTAATCACGCCAGTACTGCCGCATGCCAACGTGCAGGGGCTCCTCGGAGTACGCTGAGATTCTCATGCAGCAACAGTCTGTCCTGGTCGCTCCTCGACGGCTGCCTGGATCTGCGGACCGAGCCGCTGCAGACGTCTCGAGGCCCGCGCGGCTCCTCGACACGCATCCCGAGGTAAATCACCACCAGATCCGGATAGGCGGACAAATCTGTGGTCGTTCGAGTCGGCTTCGTCATGAGTCCGCCTCCTTGGTAGTGACACTTCGACGGCGTGCTTCCAGCTCGCCACGCGAAGCCAACGCGGGCGAGAGAACGAGCGCGGGTTCTCCGGGTTACGCTGCGGGGGGTGAGTGAGGAGAAGTTGCGGCGCGTCCACGTGAAGGTGCTCGTCGGCGGCGAAGACGTCGAGATCACATGGGCGACGCGAAACGAGCTGCTGAAGCTGTTGCAACGTGCGGCCGGCACGCTCCAGGTCGTGCTCTACCTCGAGAACGTCGGAACTCTCCGGCCGGTCGACCTCGACCGTGACGGCAAGGAACACCTCTTCCGAGCGCTCACCTATTGGCAAGACCATCCCGCCACCGGTAAGCCGTTCCCTGACGACGCCCAGGCGCTCTGGACGGCCCTCGCCGACGAGCTCGCGGCGTAGCGCTTCCGCTCCTCACCGAGCCTGGCGGGTTCTTCAGGCTTGCTCGGGAACCGGCATGCCCTCACATCAAAGTGCGACTGAGACGCGGCGTCTCAGTGGCTTTTCAGTCGGGTCAAGCCTTCGTTCAGAGCGCTCTGGCACAACCCGAGTCGTCCACGCCGGTCAATCCGGCTCCGCCCGACTCCGAGACGAGGTGACTCGATGCCAGGCTTCCTATCGACCTATGTCGTCGCTTTCCTGGGATGGTGTGCGTTGGCCTGCGGCGTGGTGACCGCCGATGCCGCCCGGCGGGTCGGTAGGCGGGGTCATCGCATTCACGAGCAACCGGGACGGCGACACCGAGATCTACGTGATGAAACCGAATGGGACCGGCGTGCGGCGACTGACTCACAGCCGGAAGTTCGACAGTCCCTCCGCATGGTCGCCCGACGGGCGCCGGCTCCTTTTCTACAGTCAACGGACTCCCTCCGGAGACGTCTGGGTGATGAACGCGGACGGCAGCGGCCAACGAAACCTGACGCGGAGCCCGGCGCATGACGGCTCTGGCAGCTGGTCACCGGACGCCAAGCAGATTGCCTTCGACAGCGATCGCACCGGCGCCGGCGACATCTACGTCATGAGGGCCGACGGCAGCGGGGCAAGGAGGCTGACCGACGACCCCGCGAGCGACGGAGAGCCGGCGTGGTCTCCCGACGGGAAGACGATCGCATTCGTCAGCGATCGCGGCGGTTCGCCGGGGATCTTCGTCATGGGCGCCGACGGGACCGGCCCGCAAGGCCTGACCACCGGCGCAAAGGACAGCGTTCCCACGTGGTCGCCGAACGGGCAGAAGCTCGCGTTCGTACGCGTCGCGGCGGGCCGGGCGTCGGTCTACGTGATGAACAAGGACGGGAGCGCGCAGCGGCAGGTGATTCGGGATCCGAACGACTGGATCAACGGCCTCTCCTGGTCGCCGGACGGTCGGCGTCTGGCGTTCTCCAGCGGTCGCGACCAGGGAGCGGGCGAGCTGTACCTCGTGAATGCGAACGGCGGGGGGCTCGTGCGGCTGACGAGGAACAGGTTCGGCGACAACGATCCGGTCTGGTCGAGGTAGGCGGCAGCGATGAGATCTTTCAGGCCTCTCGGTGCGGTTGTGCTCGGGTTGCTCTGCCTCGCGGCGGCGGCGTCTGCGACCCCGCCGGGCCAGAACGGGAAGCTTGCCTTCCGGCGCTGGTTCAACGCACAACACACGTGGGGAGCGGTGTTCACGGCCAATCCGGACGGCTCGGCGGTCCATCAAATCACCCATCCGCGAAGGTTCGTTGCCGACGTCGAGCCCGACTGGTCCGCAAACGGCACGCGGATCGTGTTCCAGCGAATCGACGTGAACGGCTGTGGAGGCGGCTGCGAGACCGACGAGATCGATGCCGTCTCGAGCGACGGCTCGCACCTGACGAGGCTCGCGTACGACCCGCCCGGGAAGGGCTGCATCAAGGCCGGCAGCCGACCGGCGGGCGGCATCTGCCGTGCGGTTCCGGTCTGGTCGCCGGACGGCAAGCAGATCGCCTTCCAGTGCCAGGTTCAACCGTCGCCCGCCGATCCGGGCTACAGCCGCATCTGCTTGATGAACGCCGACGGATCGAACATCCGCCAGCTGCCGCAAAGCCCGGCCACCGGGCTCGATGACGGGCAGCCGGCCTGGTCTCCCGATGGGCGGCAGATCGCGTTCGGGCGCGGGGTGCAGGACCAGCGGGCGGTCTTCGTGATGGATGCGAACGGCGCCAACGCGCGCCAGGTGACGCCGCTGGGCGCTGCGCGGCGGCCAGCCGGACTGGTCGCCGGACGGAAAGCGGCTCGTCTTCTACTCGAACCGGGACGGCCCGCAGAGCGTCTCCGCCAACCTGTACACGGCCGCCCCTGACGGCAGCGGCTTGCGGCAGCTCACCCACGCCCGCGGAGGGAAAGTCCAGTACCTCTCGCCGTCGTTCTCGCCCGACGGCAAGTGGATCGCCGCCGGCCGGACACCGGGTGTTGGCAGCATGGGGAACGCCGACATCTTCGTGTTGCGCACCGACGGCTCCGGCCTGCGGGACGTGACGCGGTCGGCGATCTGGGACAGCGGTGTCGACTGGGGCCCGCGCCCCGGCTCCGCGCGCCGTGGCAGCGGCGCAAACGACGGTTCCGGGCGGCCTTGCGGGGTTCCGTCCACCGCGGTACATTCGCTTTACGACCCCGCTCGATTTCCGCGTCCTGGGCCCGCTTCAGGTCGCCTCGAACGGGACGGTCTTGCCGCTCGGGGGGACGAAGCAGCGGGCAGTACTTGCGCTGCTCCTGCTGCGCGCGAACGAGGTGGTGTCTCTCGATCGCCTGATCGACGAGCTCTGGGGCGAGTCGCCGCCCGATTCGGCGGCGAACATCGTCCAGGGTTACGTCTCGCACTTGCGCAAGACGCTCGAGCCCGGGCGAGAGCGGGGCAAGCACGAGCTGCTCGTCTCGCGCCAGCCGGGCTACATGCTGAGGATCCAGCGCGGCCAGTACGACGCCGACCGCTTCGTCCAGCTGTCCGCAGAAGGCCGGCGGCTCCTGGAAGAGGGAGATGCCGACTCCGCGTCCGAACGCCTGCGGGCTGCTCTCGACCTCTGGCGTGGGCCCGCGCTCGCCGACCTCGCGTACGAGTCATTCGCGCGCCTGGAGGCGGAACGCCTCGAGGAGCTCCGGCTCGTCGTGCTCGAGGACCGGATCGACGCCGATCTCGTGCTCGGCCGTAACGGTGTGCTCGTCGGCGAGCTACGCGAGCTCGTCGCGCAGTACCCGCTCCGCGAGCGGCTGCGGGCGCAGCTGATGGCGGCGCTCTACCGGGCCGGCCGCCAGGCCGAGGCGCTCGAGGTATACCGCGAGGGCCGTGTCGCGCTCAGGGACGAGCTCGGGATCGAGCCCGGCCCTGCTCTCCGCGAGCTCGAGCGGGCGATCCTGCAGCACGACCCGACGCTCGGCGCGCCCGCCGCGCCCCCGATGCGAGCCCGCTCGAGGCTCCGGCGCCGTTGGTTGCTGCTGTGGCCGCTGCCGTCGCCGTTGCCGGAGCCGGCAGCGGCGGCGATACTCGCAACGCGGGGAGGCTCCGGCGAGCGCTGCGCCGGTGACCGTGTATCCGCACTCGGTCGCGGTGATCGACCCCGGCGATGCCAGGGTCGTCGACGATATCCTGGTCGGCGGCTATCCGACCACGTTCGCCGCGGACAGTCGCTACGTCTACGTGGTCAACAACGGTGATGCGACCGTCTCCCGGATCGACCCGAAAGCGCGGAAGGTGTTCGACACCTTCGGTCTCTCGCGGGCGATCGACCTGGTCGCCCTCGGCGACCATCTCTGGGCTGCCAATGGAGGGGCGCCGGGACACACCCCGCTCGGAGTCGGGCCCGGCACCGTCCTCGACTACGGCCCGGTCCCGACCCTGAGGACGATCCGCGTCGGCCCGAGCATCAGGACGGCCCCGAGGAGCAGACGACGCTTGCCGCCCGCGGCCCCGACGCCGCTGGCGATCTGGGTGGGAAACCAGGACAGCCGCACCGTGCGCGAGATCGACAGCTCGCTCGACCGGATCGTGCGGACGATCCGTGGGGTCGCGCCGGGCGGCCTCGCCGTGGTCGGCGGCGCTGCAGGTGAAACCGTCTGGGCGAGCGACCCGTCGCGGAACGTCGTCGTCCGGATCGACGGGAACGCGCGCCGCATCGTCCACCGGATCCGGATTCCCGGCCGGCCGACGAGACTCGCGGCCGACGGCAGCGCCGTCTGGGTGATCACGAGCGGACCGAGGGGCGCGCTCTGGCGCATCGACCCGAGGACGAACGAGGTGGTCACCCGGATTCCGCTCGGGATCACCCCGAAGCGAGTCGCGCTCGGCGCCGGCTCGGTGTGGGTGACGGGTTACAAGTGGTCGAACCGCCACGGCAGCTCCACGCGGCGGCACCGTGATCCGGGTCGATCCCGAGACGAACAGGATCCGCGACCGGATCCCGCTCGGCGACCTCGCCGCCGACGGGATCATCGTCAGCCACGGGCTCGTCTGGGTGGCTGTGCCGCCGTCCGCCTAACGGGCCAGTCCCCCTTGCGGGGGATGCGCGTCGAGGCGAAGAGATGCTGAATGAGAACAGGAACTCCTCGTCGCCCAGGGACTGACGGCAAACTCTTCCTGCGGCTCTAGGAGCGGCGACGGCGGCGTTTGCGCCGCCGTCGCGCCTTCTCGGGGGTACCCCCGGATGCTCGGGCTTCTCAGTCCGCTAAGTGAACACGACCTCGCCCTTGTACCGACACAGGATCAGGACATCCCCGTCGCTATACGCGGTCAGCTTGCAGGAACCCTTGGGCCCGTCGGGGAACTTCGCCGTCTTCGTGTCCTTCGGGGGACCCGGGTTGGGCACCGTGTTGTGGCAGGTGAGGAACGTGTTGCCTCCGTCGTACTGCACATGACAGGCAAGCGGCAGCGGCACATTCACGAGCGGCGGAAATAAAATGAGACCGGGGAGCTTGTAGCCGCCCGCGGCCGAGACGCCCGCGGTCGATCCGGCCAGGAGCGCGCCGAGGAAGAGGGAGACGACGAGCCTGCGGGCGAACACGATGCACCTCCTGCCTGTCTGTGCTGGATCCTGGAAGGCCATATTCTGCCACGGACCCCGGCGCACTCCAAGGCCCGGCCAATGCGGGCGCTCAACGCTCGGCGGCATGTGCGAGAACTCGGTCGAGTGGTCGCGGGACGCAGTCGAGATCGAGCGCGTCGACGAAGATGCGGGCGTAGCGGATCTTGCGGCGCCCGCCGCTGCCCATGAACCGGCGCAGCTGTTCCTCGACGGCACGGCCGCGCCACGCCGGCATCTGCTGGAGGGTCCGGAAGCGATGGAGATCACCGTTGCGGCGCAGGAGTTCTTCGACGGCCGCTGCACCGAGCGCGCGAATCAGCTCATCCTCCAGATCCGCGACGCACACGTAGAAGCCGAGCCGTTCCATCTCGGCGCGCGTGAGGTCAGAGCCGAAACCGGCGCGCTCGAGCGCTCTCCGAAAGACCCGCTCCTCGCCTGCATCGTAAAGGCCCGCGAGCCTGAGTCCATCCGTTGGTCGACCGAGTTGGGCCAGGAAGCTTCCGATGCGGTGCGCGCCTCCAAGCCGAACGACCTGGATGCCGGCCGTCGCGAAGTCGACCCCGCGTCGCCCGGCCAGTGTTTCGATCGCGATCTGGTCGCTCAAGCCTTCAACAACCACAACCGTGCTCATCTCGACGTGATCGGAGCTCACCTCCATCGCCGCCACCCTATGCGCGCGCTTCCGAAGTGCGAACTCCCGAGTCCCGCTGCGCTTTCCGAATCCGCATTTGACTTTCTTGTCGTAGCGGTGCGAAGGTTTAGTCTCAGAAGAGCTTGGGACGGAGGCAGCGCCTGTCCTCGGCTGACGCTGAGGAAAGGAGCATGCGCGATGAAGAAGCTCTCCGTGTTCTTCGCTGCCGCCGCATTGCTTGCGCTCTCGTCCGTGCTGGTCGGAGCCACTGCGGGTCATGCGGGGGTTCAGGGTCGCTCGGGAACGATTGCGTTCCTCCGCAGCGATGCGGATCGACGTGGTTCTGCTGGCTTGTTCGCGATCAGGCCCGACGGCAGCGGCCTTCGCCGTCTCACGCCCAGCGGCTCAGATGTCGGCCTCTTTGAGTGGGCGCCCGACGGGAGCCGGATCGCCTACCTGGATAGGCAAGGCGCTCTCCGGCTCGTGCGCCCCGATGGGAGCGGGGCGTGTGCTTCTCGCTGCGAGTTCGCCCCTGAGAAGTCCTTGGTCTCTGAGCTGGTCTCCGGACGGGAAGGCGATCGCGGTCGACGCCCGCGATCCAAACGACGGCGCCCCGACGCCCAAGAACGCTGTTCGAGACCTCAGGATCTATGTCATCCCGACCGGCGGGGGCGCGCCGCGGCGTCTCCCGTCCGGCGATGCGCAGACCTCGACTGGTCTCCGCAAGGAGACGAGATCGTCTACGGGGACGGGGCCGGCAGGCAACGGATCATCCGCACCGACGGGAGCAAACCACGGCCCTTTTTCCCTCGTCCGCAGACCCGTGGGAAAGGGCTGCCTACATGGTCGCCGGACGGAGCGCACGTCGGGTTCATCGGGTTCGGGGGCCCGGTTCGGCGCGGGCGCTTCGTAGACCGCTATGCCGGCATCTATGTCGCGGACGCGGACGGAAACAACCTTCACCTCGTGACGAGCCATGCCTACAACGAGTACGGGTTCGCCTGGTCGCCGGACGGGCGGTGGATTCTCTACGGCAGGGCAAACCGCGAGGGCGTCTACGTGATCGGCGCCGACGGGCGGAACAACCACAGGCTGACGCGCCACTCGCCCACTCCCACCGTGTTTCCGACGTCTGACCTGGGCGCCCGGACGGGCGCTCGATCGCCTACGAGACCGACCGCACCGGCAACGGCGACATCTACCTGATCGGCGCCGACGGCCACAACCAGGTTCAGCTCACGAGCTCACCTGCGTCCGACAGCGTTCCCGCCTGGCAACCTCGATAGCGGAGGGTTTGCGGCTGCAGCTCGCGGGTACCTAGGGTTTGCTGCCGTCGCCGCGGGTACCTAGCTGCGCGCGGGCGTCGGGAGGCGTTCAGAGGATCCGCCCGCATTCCTCTCTTCTCGCGGGTCATCGTCCTTGTCGTTTCGGTGGTCATCGTTGCCGGTTGCAACGGTGGGACGGTTGACCGCCATGCGCTGACCAATGATGCGGCCACGATCGACTCGGTCGCGTGTGAGGGTGCCCTGCTCGCGCACAACGTCGCCGAGGGGAAGACGACGAGCAACTACACGCGCGAGCAGGCCGAGGAGCTCGGGATCCAGTCTTCGAACCTGGCGGACGCCCTGGCGAAGCGGCCTGCTCTCTCGTCGATCGAGCAGAAGGTTCGAGCGAAGGCGAAGGACGCTGCAGAGCTGGCGGCGGTCCTGCAGCGCCTCCAGGACAGCCCGTCCGATCGTGATGTTGCCGCCACGGTCGAACGGCGGCTGACCAGGTTGGGCGACTGCCCGTGAGCAAGGTTCTCGGCCTTGCGCTGGGCATCCTCGCCGCGATCGGAGGCTTCGTCGACATCGGCGACCTCGTTTTCAACACTGCGGCCGGCGCGACGTTCGGCTATGAGCTCGCGTGGGTGATCCCGATCGGGGTCCTCGGGATCATCGTCTACTCCGAGATGTGCGGGCGCGTGGCCGCGGCGTCGGGCAAGGCGGTCTTCGACGCCATTCGCGAGCGGGTCGGCTTCAAGGCGGCACTCGGAGCATTGATCGCTTCGGAGATCGTCAATCTGCTGACGCTGGCCTGCGAGATCGGCGGCGTTGCAATCGCGTTGCAGCTTCTTTCCGGACTTCCCTACCGCTGGCTGATTCTGATCGCCGTGATCGGACTGATCGTGATCATCTGGGTGACCTCGTTTCAGTGGATCGAGCGGCTGTTTGGCTACGGCGGGCTCTGCATGCTCGTGTTCGCCGTCGCGGCGGTGAAAGTCGGCCCGGACTGGGAGCAGGTCGGAAAGGGCTTTGTCCCTCACATCGCGCAGAACAACACGCGCTGTATCTCTACTTCGTGGTTGGCCTGCTCGGGGCGGCGATGACGCCGTACGAGGTCTATTTCTACTCGTCGGGCGGGGTAGAAGAGGAGTGGGGACCAAAGGACATCGGCATGAACCGAGCGAATGCGATCATCGGTTACGGGCTCGGCGGCACATTGTCGATCGCGCTGATGATCGTCGGCGCGACGGTGTTTCTCGGTCACGGCATCTCGCCGGAGCATCTCGGGACAATCGCGCTTGGCTCTGGAGACACCCTCGGCAAGGTGGGCTTGCTGGTTGCGTTGGTCGGCATTCTCTTCGCAGTCGGCGGAGCCTCGATCGACACCGTGTTCGCGGGCGCGTACAACCTCGCCCAGTTCTGCGGATGGGAGTGGGGACGCTACCGCCATCCAAAGGGCGCCCCCCGCTTCACCCTGACGTGGTTCCTTCTACTCGTCTTCGCGATGGCGATCGTCATGACCGGCGTGGACCCGGTCGTCCTCACCGAGTACGCGGTCATCTTCTCCGTCGTTGCCCTTCCGCTCACCTACCTCCCCATCCTGCTGGTCGCGAACGACCGCGCCTATATGGGCCGCTACGGAAACGGCCGGCTCGCGAACGTGCTCGGGGCGGTCTACCTCCTCGTGATCATGGTCGTCGCACTGACAGCGATCCCGTTGATGATCCTGACGAACACAGGCCAGAATTGAGCCGCGCCGAGTTCGACATCGGACTGCACGTCCTCGACCACCAGTTGCTCGACAAGAACGGCCGTCGCTGCGGCAACGTCGACGACCTGGCAATCGAAGGGGGCGCCGGCGAAGTGCCAGAGGTGGTGGCGATCCTCGCCGGGCCCGGCTATTGGGGCCAGAGGGCGGGCTGGATCGGACGCCTCGCGGGTTGGGTCGGCGGTGGAGGCAAGGTCCGAGTCGACTGGAGCGAGGTCGAGAAGATCGATTCAGCCGTTCACCTGAAGCACGATGCGACCTCACTCGGCCTCGGCTCGGGCGACGACCGCCTGCGCCCCTACCTCGAGAAGATCCCGGGAGCAGACAGATGAGAACATTGTCCTCCCTTCAGAACCGCAAAGTGGAGACCGAATCGGGACGCGCGCTTGGGACGCTGCCACGACCTCAGGGGTGAGCTGAGCGGTTCGAAGCTTCGAGTCACCGGTCTCTGCGTCGGCCCCAGGGCATGGCTCTCCCACCTCGGGATTCGCTCCCACGACCGGCACTCGGTGATCGCCTGGCAGGCGGTCGTCCGGATCGAGGGGACACGCATCGTCGTTCGCGACGACGCGATGTAGCGGGTCGCGTTCAACAGATCGCATCGCTCCGATCACCGCGCAGCGGGCGCGACCCGCAGCCATGGCCCAAGGAGCATCTCGATGTCCCGACAGCCCGTCGGAGACTCGAGACGCGCCTGCACTTTCTTACCGGCGACCACCAGGAGTGTCGGGGTCTCTCCGATCTTGAATCTGTCTGCAAGATCGGGTCGTTGGCCGACCTCCACGCGGTGGATCACGAAGGTTTGGTGGTTGCGTCCGCGCTGAAGCACCTGGGCGAGAAACCCCTCCGCGCGACGTGATCTGCCTGATCGTTCGTCGTGGAAGAAGAGCAGCCGGGGGCGCGCGCTTTCGATGGCGGCCGCAGCAGCGGTGCTCATCGCAGCCCCACTGCCTTCGCGGGAAGCACCGATCTTCTCAGCGACTCGCGCTCCAGGGCTACTCGAGCCGTTCGACCTCGAAGGCGGCTTGCTGCTCTGCGCTCGTTCAGGATGCTCGACTGTGTACGAGCGCCCGTCGACAGAGACCTCGGCCGAGGCGGTGTGGGTCTGCTCGAGCCAACGCTCGACCGCCTGCAACGTGTGCGCGAGCGCTCCGTTGACCTCGCCGCGAAGATGTAGCTGCACGGCGCCGTCCGGCTGAAGCGAGACCTGCGCGCCGCCGAAGAGGCTCACCAGGTCGACGACAAGGAGTTTCGCTCTTTCGACGTCCCCTGTCGCAATGCGGACTTCCATCACTTCCTCCCCTCTAGTGCGACAGCCTCTTTGGTTCTGTTGCTAATCTCCGAAACGTAGAACGCGACATCAGAGATACGCAAGTCATAACGCGAACGACAATATACGAAATACGAGATCGTATGTCAAGCAGCGAGAGTTCTCCGCCCTGGACGTTCCTGACAAACCACACGCAGGTCCTTCTCTGCATCAACGAAAACGTCGATGTCAGGCTCAGGGACGTCGCTGAAAGGGTCGGCGTGACCGAACGGGCCGCGCAGCGGATCGTCGCCGACCTCGTCGAGGCGGGGATCATCGAGCGGCGACGGGTCGGTCGGCGCAACCACTACCTGGTCAACCGAGAAGCCGCAATGCGGCATGCCGCTCAGGCAGAACATCGAGTCGGACCACTCCTCGATCTGCTCGCGCCTCGAGCCTAGGCAGAGGGCCGCCCGTTTCCCGTGGCACCCCGGCGCCGTTCTACTTCTGGACGATGCCGGCTTTCCGCTACCGACTCGTAGACGCCAACGACGGCCGCGACCTCGGGCCGTTCGTGTCGAAGCGTGACGACTGGCAGCCGGGCGAACGCATCGGCCGCAGTAAGGGCGAGGACTTGAAGATCAGGGCGGTGATCGTGCCGGAAGACGACGCCGGCTTCCGCGCATACCTGGTCGTGGCCGCAGAGTAGAAGCCGGGTACACGACCCCGCCAGGCGGGCAATACGCAGGGAGGGAGGGCGTCGTCCGGGCTGCCTCAGGTCAGCGGGTTCGTGCCATCCATCCAGATGATCACGCGGCTGAACCGCCCGTCAGGTCCGACCTCGAAGAAGTTGCAGTTGTGCATCTTCGTCGTGCCGTTGCGGTTGAGGTCGACGTGCTGCTCGGTCGAGACCTTCGAGGTGACAGGATCGACGACGAGGTTCGTGATCTCGTGGCTCATCGAGTCCCAGTCGGCGAAGAAGTCGGTGAACATCCGGCCGATCTCGTCGTGGCCGGTGAACGTGACGCCGGCGGTCTGGACGGTCAGCGTCGCGTCCTCGGCGAAGTGCTCCAGGACGGTGGGGAGGTCGTACTGGTCGACGGCCCGGAAATACGACGCGGGGATCGCTGCGAGCTGCTCCCGCTCGGTGTCGGTCGCTGCGGTTGCCACTGTCTCGTCTCCTTTCTGTCGCTGCCGAGGACCCTACTGAGGGAGGACATGGCGCGTCCAGGGTGAAGCCCGACGCGCCCGTGCCACGTCCGAACCTGATCGAGCGGCGCATGACGCGCTTCCTGCACGAGCCCCCGTCGGTTCGCGGGGCCACCGGCGTGATCGTGACCGCGACCGCCGTCGTCGTCGTCGGCGGCGGGGTCGCGATGCGGCTGCTGGATCACGCCGAGTACTCGAACGTGTGGGTGGGGATGTGGTGGGCGCTCCAGACCGTCACCACCGTCGGCTACGGAGACGTCACCCCCGAGCATGTCTCCGGGCGAATCGTGGGCGGCCTCGTGATGCTGTACGGGATCGCCTTCCTGACGATCACGATCGCGGCGATCACGTCGACGTTCGTGACCCGCGCCGAGCGTGAGCTCGCGGCCGAGCTGCAGGACGCCCAGGACGAGGACGTGCGGCTCGAGCGACGCTTCGAGGACGTCTCGGCCCGGCTCGAGCGGGTCGAGCAGCTGCTCAAACAGCTGACGGGCGCGCGATAGAGCGTCGCTTCATGGAGGCATCGGGAACCGGCGGACTGACGTCGAGCAGCGGAAGGTGACGCTCGACCAGCGGATCCATACAGAAGAGGCGCAGGGCTGGCGGGTGGAGTCGCGGACCGACACTCGAGCGACGCTCGCGAGGGGCAAGCCGCTGAACACCAAGCTCCACCTGATCCTCACGATCTGCACCGTCGGGATCTGGGGGATCGTCTGGTTCGGGCTCTGGATCACGGGCGGCGAGAAGCACCGCACGCTCACGGTCGACGAGTACGGCAGCGTCGTCGACAGCCTGACCTAGATCTCTGCGCGCGGGAAACCCCGGGTCAGCAGGACGCGGTCGTCGGCGAGGATCGTCATCGCCTCGTAGCCGTCCGGGAGTCCGGCCGTCCACTCGGCGGCCCGCTCGCCCATCGCGAACGCCGCCGTCGCATAGGCATCCGCAGTCGCGAGATCGGGACCGGTGATCGTCACCGAGAGCACGCCGGTCGGCGCGAGGCGCGTGTGCGGGTCGAGCACGTGCTCTCCGCGCGCGTACGTGCCCGAAGTGGCGACCGCGAGATCGCTGCCCTCGACTACTGCAGCGACCTGGTCGCGCAACCGCGGGTGCTGGATCCCGACGCGCCAGGCCGGGTCCGGAAGCGCACCGCCGTGCAGGCGGATGTCGCCGCCGGCGTTCACGGCGTAGTTCTCCGTGCCCGCGCGAGCGAGCAGGGACGCGGCACGGTCGACCGACCAGCCCTTGACGAGCCCGGACGGGTCGAGCGAGCGCGAGGCGTACGCGTCGAAGTAGCCGTCCGTCTCCCTGCGGAGCTCCTCGCACCGCTCGAGCACCCACTGCACGTCGGCGGACGCCTCTGCGACCGGCAGCTCGCAGCGGGCGATCCGCCGGATCTCACTGTCCCGCTTGTAGGTCGAGAAGGTCTCGTCCACGAGCCGGAACCAGTCGAAGACCTCGTCGAGCACGCCCTCGCCGACGTCGTCGCGGACGTCGACGAGGATCGGCATGCCCATGATCTGTTCGACCCGGCGGACGCCGGGTGCCTCGACCGCGACGCTGCTCACGCCTTCCTCGCCGCGAGAATGGCGGCCTGGAGCGACTGCTGGAACGCGTAGCTCGAGTCGGTGGCGCCCGAGACGAGCTGGATGTTCGTGCTCTGGGCCGTCAGGGTCTCCTGCTTCAGGTACGGCAACGCCTGCTCGTTGATGAAGATCGAGCGGTCGGTGTGGTTCGGGGAGAGAGGGACGCTCACCGCGACGATCCGCCGCCGCACGTTCACCTTCCTGTCGACGGTGGTCTTCGTCTTGCGGACGGTGATCGAGACCTGGAGCGGGCCCCAACGGCCGGCTTCGGCGGCGGTGCCGACGAAGCGGCCGAGTCGTGACCACCACCTTCGGCTTGGCGGTCACGGCAGCGATCGCGTCTGCGACCGGTAAGGCCAGCGTGAGCACGCTCAGCAGCACGACAACTGACTTGCGCATGCGCATCTCCTTTCTCAGAGGGCGAAGCGTTCGGAATGGATACGGCGGCGTGAGACGCCGGCGGCCCGGAGGCTGCGGCGGGTGAGGTCGGTGAAGGCAGGCGGCCCGCAGACGAAGACGTCTCGCTCGGCGAGGTCGGGCACGAGTTCGCACAGATGCTCCGGCGACATCAGCTCGGCGTGTCGCGGCTCGCGGTGGTCGCCCGCGATGAGGTGGAGGGTCGGTGCCGCGCTGCCGCAGCTCGTCGAGGAAGATCGCCTCGTCCGCGGCGACGACGCGGTAGACGACGGTCACGTCGCCGTCCAGCTCGTCGAGGAGTGCGCGGATCGCCGTGATCCCGATCCCCCCGGCGACGAGCAGTGTCTTCGGGCGCCGGGCCGCGGCGGCCGTGAACGTGCCGAACGGCCCCTCGGCGAGGACGCGCGTCCCTACCGGGATGTCGCCGACGCGTGGACGTGAAGTCGCCCAGGTTCTTGATCGTGACTCGCAGCCGGCGCTTGCCCGGCGCCGCCGAGAGCGAGAACGGATGCGCCTTCCACCAGCGGCCGGGCGAGAGGAACCGCCAGAGGAAGAACTGTCCCGGCCGCGCACGCAGGCGCTGGAGGTTGCGGCCGGAGATCTCGAGCGAGACGACGCCGGGCCCCTCCTCCCGCACGGCGGCGACGCGCAGGCCGTGCCGGAAGAACGCGATCGCCGGCGCGGCGAGCCGGTACGCGACGAGCAGTGCGAGTGTGACGAGATAGAGCGAGCGCCAGTAGTCCGCGGCCGCTTCGTCGAGCACGAGCTCGTTGCCCGTCGGGATCTGGTGGAACCAGGCCAGCGCGATCCCGGCGTAGGCGAGCAGGTGGACGGCGTACCACCACTCGTAGCGGAGGCGCCGCTTCACGATCACGATCGAGGTGGCGACGACCGCGAGCAGGGCGAACGTGCCGATCGTGGCGGTGACCATGCCGGGGTAGATCCCGCCGCCGATCATCGTGGTCAGCTCGCCGAAGAACCCGAGCCGGTCCAGCATCGCGTAGCCCCAGACGCTGAGCAGGACATGCGCGACGACGAGATCGATGCACAGCGTGGCCGTTCCAGCGGTGCCAGACCGACAGGCGGTCGAGTCCGATCGCGCGCTCGAGCGCCGGCAACCGGGCGAGGAGCAGCACCTGGACGAGGGCGAGATAGGCGCGAGAGGAGGCCCGTCAGCCGCGCGAGGCTCGTGAGCACGTCGGTGGTCTTGTGCACCTCGAGGTTGCCGCCGTGCGCCCAGAGCCACACGATCGCCACTCCGTTCGCGAGCAGGAACCCGAGGACAGCCGCGGCCTGTGTGCGCTGGAGACGAGGCCGTACCCCCGCTGTCGCGCGGGGGAGGGCCACGGCTGTCACGGCCTCGTTCACGGCGACCATGGAAGCCGAGCTCTCTGAAAGAAAGATGAAGCTCAGGTGTACTTGCTGCTCGACGGCGTCTCGATCAGCCGAGTCGCAGCAGCGTCTCCAGGAAGAAGTAGTCGCCCCAGACGGTCGCGCAGTCGAGCCCGACGCCGTGCCGGGGACGGTATGCGCAGTGGAGCAGGATGCCGTCGGTCTCGCCGCGGTTGACGCACGGCTCGAGAGCGTCGACGAGCCGCCGGGCCTCATCGTCCCAGCCGAGCTCGAAGAGAGCCGACGCGGCGATCGCGGCGGCGGACGCGTCCTTCGGCCCGGTCGCGTCGAAGTCCCAGGGCGGGATGCCGTCGTCCGGCAGGTGGTCGAGGAACCAGCTCGCGGCGCGCTCGGCCTCTGCCCGGTAGCCGCAGCCGGCGAGCCCGAGGATCGCCCACGCCTGGCCGCGCGCCCAGGTCGAGTCGTCCGCGGCGCCGTTGATCGTGCCGCGCTCGAGCACCGAGCCGTCGTCGGCGATCCGCGCGGCGTGGAACGTCGAGCCGTCCGGGCGCAGCAGGACGTCGAGGGTCGCGTCGAGATGCGCCTGCGCCGCGTCGGCGGGAAGCAGTCGCAGGTTGGGCCACGTGTCGACGATCGTGCGGCCGTGCCAGGCGGGATCGTCGAGCTCGCCGATCACCTGGATCACCCCTGAGGGGAGCGCCCGGCGGGCGAGCGTGTCGGCCGCCCGCTGTTCGTAGCTCGTCGTCCGCGGTCCAGAAGAGGAAGCCGAGGTCGTGTGTCGTCGGCTGCTCGGCCCGCGGGGCGAGCAGCCGGTCGACCTCGACGGCCGCCTCGTGCTCGCCGGCGAGCCGAAGCTGGCCGGCGACGAAACCGCCGGTCCACGGTAGGCCGGTCAGCGCCTCCCGCTCGGGCTCGACCGGCGAGAGCAGCTGCCAGCGGCCGTCGTCGCCGGTGACGTGGGGAAGCTTTCCGTCGACGGGGCGAAGCCGCCGCGCCCGCTCCAGCGCCTCAGTCAGCACGGACGACCTCGAGGGTGAGGCCGTCCAGGCCGGTGATCCGGACGCGGTCGCCGCGCGCGGCGCCCTCCGGGCAGCGGGCGTTCCAGAGCTCGCCCTGCACGCGCACCCGGCCGTAGGGCCGGCACTCGTCGCTGACCTCGACAACTCGCCCGACGAGCGTCTCGGCGCCCACGGCCGTCGACCTCCGATTCGTGTACCGGAGCCAGTACGCCGTCTGCGACAGCTCGAACAGGCCGACGGCGAGGAGGAGCGTGATCGCCCACCAGCCCTCGATGACGTGCAGGAGGACGAGCGCGAGGACGATCCAGAACGTCATCGAGCGGAGCGCCGGAGCACGCGCTCGTCGCCGACCCGGCGGGTGAGGCCGTCCGCGTCGAAGCGCTCGAGCAGCAGCTGCGCCGCGCGACGGCCGACGCCGAGCAGGTCGCGGAAACGGGCCAGCGAGATCCTCCCGGCAGCAGTGCACTCGGCGACCAGAGCGGCCTTCGCCTGCTCGTACGCCTCGGCGCCGACGGCGAGGCCGTCCCCGACGCGCACGAGCTTCCCCTCCTGCTCGAGCGCGCGGGCGAGCTTCGGGTCGTCCACCTTCACGGGGTTCGGCCCGGCCTCGACGAGCTCGGCGAGGAGCTCGTCGGCGCCCTCGATCCGGGCAGCAGCGCCGGGAAGGTAGAGCCGCGAGCCGCGCCGCTCGACGCCGAGCAGCGGCACGACCGCCGCGGCCCAGGGCGCTGCCGGCGGGTCGATCCCCGGGTCGCGCGGGTCGGCCGAGGCGAGGCGTTCGTGGACGTCGGCACGGAGCTCCTCGAGCCAGGCGCTCGAAAACACCCAGTCGCCGGCGCGCTCGAGCCCGTCCAGGTCGCCGAGGTGGCGGAGCGAGTCCGCGCGCACCGGCTCGTGGACGAGCGCGGCGAGCTCGCCTCGCTCGATCCGCTCCAGGCGCTCGGGATCGAGTCGGCGGGGCGGCCGCGGGTCGAGCACCGTGCCGCCGCCGACGGTGGTCTGCGTGCGGAGGACGACGCGATCGCCCTGCGCGGCGACGACCGGCTGCTCGAGCCGCAACTGCGCGAAGCGGCCGCGCTGCGCGACCCGCGCAGGTACGTCGGCGGTGCCCAGATGGACGGTGATCGCGGCCGGCACGTCCGCGGGCTCCGCGAGCGCGACGTCGAGCCGGTAGGTCACCGGGTAGGTGCGCGGGGCGACGAGCGCGTCGCCGCGGGCCAGCTCCTTCCGCTCGACCCCCGGGAGCGCGACCGCCACGCGCTGGCCCGCCTCGGCCCGCTCGACCGGATGGTCGTGCACCTGCACGCTCCGCACCCGCACGTCGAGGCCCGCCGGCTCGACGCGTAGCTCGTCGCCTTCACCGATCGTCCCCGACCAGAGCGTCCCCGTGACGACGGTGCCGACCCCGCGCAGCGTGAAGACGCGGTCGACGTAGAGCCGGGTCGGCGCCTCGTCGGCGGTGCGCTCGTCCGCGACCGCGGCGAGCGCGGCCCTCAGCTCCTCCAGCCCGTCGCCGGTCTTCGCGCTGACCGCGACCACCTCCGCCTCCGGGACGAGCTCGCGTGCCTCCTCGACAGCGATCGCGAGCGTCTCTTCGTCCACGGCGTCGGCCTTCGTCACCGCGACGACCCCGCGCTCGATCCCGAGCAGCCGCAGGATCGCGAGGTGCTCGTGCGTCTGCGGCCGCGGGCCCTCGGCGGCGTCGATCACGAGCAGGAAGAGGTCGATTCCCGTCGCCCCGGCGACCATGTTGCGGACGAAGCGCTCGTGGCCGGGAACGTCGACGAGCGAGAGCCGGCGGCCGTCCGGAAGCTCGAGCTGCGCGTAGCCGAGGTCGATCGAGATCCCGCGCCGCTGCTCCTCGGGCAGCCGGTCGGTGTCCTTGCCGGTCAAGGCCCGGACGAGCCAGGTCTTGCCGTGGTCGATGTGGCCGGCGGTGCCGACGGTCAGGGGCATGTCGCCTGGATGAGTCGCTCCCCGACTTCGTCGAGCTGGAGGCCGGCGGCCTCGAGCAGCGCGCGCCACTGCGCCTCCGTCCGCTCGTGGGCGCCGAAGAGCGCAAGCCCGAGCAGGTCGAGCCACGCCGAGCCCTCGACGCGGTCGACGACCCAGTCGAGGATCAGAACGCGCGCGCCGGTGGGAGCGTCGCGGCAGATCGTCCCCAGAATCGCGGCGGCTTCCTCGTCCGGCCAGTTGTGCAGGACGGTGCTGAGGACGTAGGTGTCGCCGTCGGGGACGCGCTCGAAGAAGCTGCCTGCGACGAACTCGATTCCCGCGGCCGCGAGCGCCGCGTCGTCACGAACGGTCTCCGGCAGGTCGAGGACCACTCCGCGCATGCCCGGCAGGCGTGCGAAGAGCGCGAGCAGCAAGGAGCCGCTCCCGCCGCCGACGTCGACGACTGCCTCGCCGTCGTGCCAGACGAGGCCGGCGATCCGGTCGACGCGCTGCTCCGTGCCGTCCTCCATCGCCAGGTCGAAGAGCGCTCGCTCGCGCGGGTGGTCGGCGAGCCAGTCCCAGAACTCCCCCTCGAACGCCTTCGCGCCGTCGGCGTCGAGGGCGCCCGCGGAGCGGTGCCAGACCCCGCCGTACAGCTGCGCGAAGGCGTTCCACGGCGTGCCGCGGCGGAGCAGCTCGGAGGCCTCCGTGTTGCGGTAGACGCCGGGCCCATCCTCGGCGAAGACGCCGTCGCTCGCGAGGGCGCGGAGGTAGCGGTCGAGCGTGCGGGGATCCGCGCCGACCTCGGCTGCGATCTCGGCGACGGGACGCGGCCCCGCGGCGAGCGCATCGGCGACCCCCAGCTCGGCCGCGATCCCGAGGACTCGCGTGGCCGTCGCGCCGCGGCAGAGATCCCAGAGGACGCCTTCGCTCATCCGCGGGCGCGTGCGACCGCGGCGACGACCTCGTCGAGCTCCGCGTCGGCGAGGGTGCGGCAGTCGAGCAGCGTCCGGCCGTCGCGCACGACGGCGACGACCGGCGGCTCACCGGTGCGGAGCGGCCCCGCGAGCTCCTCCTCGACCGCGCACGCGAAGCTCGGAAGCTCGGTCAGCGGCAGCGCCCCGCCGCCGACGCGGGCGACCGTCTCCTCGACCGCGCCGCCGACGAGTCCTGCGAGCCGCTCGGCGCGGGCGCGCACTGCCTCGACGGGCTCCTCGATCATCCGCAGCACCGGGATCTGCGCCGGGGCGTCGAGGTAGAGCGCGAGCGTTCCCTCGAGCGCCGCCAGGCTGAGTTTGTCCGCGCGCAGGGCGCGTTGGAGCGGATGCCGGCGCAACCGCTCGACGAGCTCGGCGCGGCCGGCGACGATCCCCGCCTGCGGCCCGCCGAGGAGCTTGTCCCCGGAGAAGCAGACGAGGTCGGCCCCGGCCGTGAGCGCGTCCTGGGCGGTCGGCTCGTCGTGCAGGGAGACGAGCGCGCCCGAGCCGAGGTCGTCCACGAGCGGCAATTCGTGACGGCGCGCGACCGCGGCGAGCTCGGCGGTCGTCGGCTGCTCGGCGAAGCCGACGACGCGGAAGTTCGACTGGTGGACCCGCAGCAGGAGCCCGGTCTCCGGGCCGATCGCGGCCTCGTAGTCGGCGGCGCGGGTGCGGTTCGTGGTGCCGACCTCGACCAGCCGGGCGCCCGAGCGGGCGAGCACTTCGGGAATCCGGAAGCCGTCGCCGATCTCGATCAGCTCGCCTCGCGAGACCACCACATCGCGGCCTTCCGCGAGCGCGGCGAGCGCGAGCAGCACGGCGGCCGCGTTGTTGTTGACGACGAGCGCAGCCTCGGCCCCCGTCAGCCGGCGCAGGATCGCGGTGAGGTGCTCCTGGCGTGATCCACGCGCGCCCTCCGCCAGGTCGTACTCGAGGTTCGAGTAGCCACGGCCGACCTCGTGCAGGCGCTCCAGCGCGGCCTCTGGCAGGGGAGCGCGACCGAGGTTCGTGTGCACGATCACGCCTGTCGCGTTCAGGACGCGGCGAAGGCGCGGGTTGCGAGCGTCCTCGAGCTCTGCGCGGAGGCGCGCGGCGAGGTCGCCGGGGTCCGCGCCGCCGCGGAGCTCCTCCCGCGCGCGGTCGAGCACGCGCCGCGCGGCGTCGACGGCGAGCGGGTCGTCGACCCCGCGTGCGAGCTCGTCGACCGACGGGAGGTCTCTCAGCTTCATCGTCGTAAGGATAGGGCGCTACCCTTGGCCGGCCCCCTGTGAGACGCGTTCTTCTCCCTGTCCTCGCTGCGGTTGTGCTCGTTCCGTCCGCGTCCCCGGCGGCGACCAGTCCGCTCATCCACCAGACCGGCCCGGTCTCGGGGCACGGGATCAGGATCAGCGCGCGCTCTGCGATCCTCGTCGACGGGACGACCGGGAAGGTGCTCTGGGCGAAGCGCGCGCACGTGCGGCGCCAGATCGCCTCGACGACGAAGATCATGACCGCGCTCGTCGCGATGTCGCGGCTCGGCCCGCACTCGATCGTCACGGTCGACCGTGCGGTGCGGCGCGTCCCGCCGATCACCGAGGGCCTGCGGCCGGGCGAGCGGGTGGAGGCGTGGAAGCTCCTCTACGGGCTGCTGCTCTTTTCCGGCAACGACGACGCGCTCGCACTGGCGGTGGGCGCGGGCGGGACGCGGTCGCGGTTCGTCACGCTGATGAACGAGAAGGCGCAGGAGCTCCGCCTGACGCACACGCACTTCCGCAGCCCGAGCGGCCTGCTCGACCGCGACAACTACTCGACCGCGTGGGACATGGCCGCGCTTGCGCGGTACGCGCTCTGGAATCCACGCTTCCGCGCAATCGTCCGCACACAGATCAAGCACGTGCCCTGGTCGAAGCCGATCGGCGAGAAGATCTACGTGAACAAGAACCACCTGCTCGGCGCCTACCCCGGCGCGGACGGGGTCAAGACCGGCTGGACGACGATGGCCAAGCACTGCCTCGTCGCGTCGGCGCATCGCAACGGCGTCCACCTGATCGCCGTGATCCTCGGCTCGGACGACTCCTACAAGGACGTCAAGAAGCTCCTCGACTTCGGCTTCGCGAGCGCGCGGCTGAGCCGCGGCTACTGCGCGTCTGCCTTTTCCGGCTCGTGAACCGGGTCGGCGCAGTGCCGTTCCCAGCAGTCGACCACCAGTGCCACCGCCTCGTCGACATCGTCGGTGACGTGGAGCAGGTCGACGTCCTCGGGCGAGATCATCCCGGCCGCCAGGGGCTCGTCTGCGATCCAGTCGAGCAGGTCGCGCCAGTACGCGCGTTCGAAGCAGGACGACGGGGAACTGGCGAACCTTGTCCGTCTGGATCAGCGTCAGCGATTCGAACAGCTCGTCGAGCGTCCCGAAGCCGCCGGGGAAGAGGATGAAGCCCTCCGCCGCCTTCACGAGCGCGACCTTGCGCGCGTAGAAGTGGCGGAACGTGATCCCCAGGTCGATGTACGGGATTCGCCTGCTGCTCGTGCGGGAGCGCGATGTTGAAGCCGACCGAGTAGCCGCCGCCCTCCTTCGCGCCGCGGTTCGCGGCCTCCATCACGCCCGGGCCGCCGCCGGTGACGACCGCGAAGCCGGCCTCCGCGAGCGCGCGGCCGCACGCACGTGCGTGCTCGTACTCGGCGCTGTCGGGACGAATCCGCGCCGAGCCGAACACCGTCACCGCCGGCCGCGGCACCTTGTCGACCGCCTCGAAGCCCATCCGGAACTCCTCGGCGATCATCGCGACGTGTGCGTCGAGATCGACGTCGTCGTGCTCGAGGATGTGCCGGTCGATCGACATCAGAGCCGGTGCTGCGGGACGTGCGCGCCGACCATCCCGAGGAGCAGCAGTGCAGCGAGGCCGAAGTAGACGACCATGATCGCGTTCGCCTTGCCCGGGCGTGCCGCCGAGCCGCATCGTCTTGATCGCGCGCCAGATCGAGCCGCCGTCGAGGATCCCGACCGGGAGCAGGTTGAACAGGTTGAGCAGGAAGCCGACGTAGCCGAGCGCCTGGAGCAGCGCCGAGCCCTGCTGCTCGCCGTAGACCCAGCAGATCGCCGCGCCGAGCGCTGCCCGTGATCGGGCCGGCGAGCGAGATCCAGCGCTCTGCCACGGGCCCATCCGCGCATCGCGGATCGCGACGTAGGCCCCGAGGAACGGGATGAAGACCGGCCACGCGGCGTTGTACCCGCGGCGTCGGGCCTCGATGAAGTGGCCCATCTCGTGGACGAAGATCAGGAGGACGAATCCGACCGCGAACTTCCAGCCCCAGATCAGCGCGTAGCCGCCGACGGCGACGAAGATCGAGGCGAACTTCGCGAACGCGAAGCCGAACTTCGCGACCAGCCCGATCACGACCGCGATCGGCGCCCAGATCCTGCGCGCGAGCGCGCGCCAGAGCGGCTCGGGGTGGATCGGCCGGTAGTCGCGCTCGGGGATCTCGGGCTGGAAGCTCATGGCCTACGGGATATCGACCGGGCGGCCGTCGGCCTCGAGCTCCGGCGCCGAGAAGACGCAGTCGACGTGGATCGTCGCCTCGTTGTCTCCGCCGTAGGCGCCGGTGTTGCGCCCGATCGCGACGTGGGCAGTGCCGCCTGCCTTCTCGTCGAGCATCACGTGCCCGCTCGGCCGGATTGCGTGGTTCAGCCCGATCCCGAGCTCGGCGATCACGTCGCCGCCCGGCCCTGCGCCCTCGACGATCTCGCGCAGCAGCTCAGCCGCGCGGCCGCCCTCGATCGACATCACCCGGCCGCGCTCGAATCGCAGCACGACCGGCTCGTCGACCAGCCCGTCGACGGTGTACGGGACGGTCAGGTCGGCGACGAGCACGCCGTCGGCGCCGTCCTCGTGCGGAGCGACGAAGATCTCGCCGCCGGGGTAGTTCGCCGCCTCGCCGGGCTCGAGCGCGGTCGCGTCGGTCTTCCAGGGGCGCCCGGCGATCCTCAGCGTCAGGTCGGTCCCGGCCCGGCCGCGGATCCGGACCGTCTCGGCGCCGTCGATCTCGCCCAGCAGCCTGCGCGCGGGCTCCGCGAGGTCGGGCACGGGCTCGGAGAGCGCGCCGCGCGAGCAGCTCGGCATCGACGAAGCCGCTGAGGATCTGCCTGCCGCCGTGCGAGGTGACGGCTTCGAGGAGCTTGAAGCGCGTCGCCCCCTCGTCCCCACGCGGCGCCTGGGTGAGGAAGATCGAGAGGTCCGCGGTGGGAGCCGCTTCGGCGATGCCCGCCGGCAGCTCGTCGGAGAGGCCGATCGCCGGCCCAGAGCTCGAGCCGCGGCTCGCCGCCCGCGTCCTTCAACGCGGCCGCGAGCGCTGCTCCTTCCGCGACGAGCGGCTCGTCGACGACGACGAGCACGCGCTCGCCGGGGACGAGGGACGAAGCCTTGACGAGGTTCTCGCACCAACCCGGGTGCGCGAGGCGCTCCACGCAATGATCGTAGCCGAGGGCCTCTTCACCCTCGGCGCGCGCCGTGCTCGGCGTCAAGACCCGCGCCCGATCCACTCCTCGCCGCCCTCGTACACCTCTTTCTTCCAGAGCGGCACCGTCTCCTTGAGCGTGTCGATCGCCTCCTTGCAGGCGGCCAGCGCGGCGGCGCGGTGCGGGGCCGAGACGGCGATCACGACCGACGGCTCGCCGATGTCGACGCGGCCGACGCGGTGGGCGATCGCGATCTCGCACAGCTCGTGCTTGCGCTTCAGCTCCTCGCCGAGCTCGGCCATCATCTGCTCGGCCATGCCCTCGTAGGCCTCGTAGTCGAGGTAGTGGACGGTGCGGCCGCGTGAGTGGACGCGCGTCGTCCCGATGAACGTCGCGATCCCGCCCGCCTGCGGATCGCTCACTTCACGCGATCACCGCCGCGGGGTCGAGCGGCTCGTCCGAGAGCCGGAACGCGCCGCCGGAGACCGGCGGGATCAGCGCGACCTCGTCGCCGTCCGCGAGCGCGGTCTCGCGGTCGGCGTACGCGCTTGTTGACGGCGTAGAGCAGCCCCGGGGGCTCGTCGCCGAGGCCGAGCTGCGGCCACACGTCCGCGACCGTGGCGGCCTCGACCTCGCGCTCGGACCAGCCCGCGCGCTCGCGCAATCCTGCGAAAAGCCGGACGGAGACAGGCACGGTCCGAACAGTACGCTGAGGGCGCGTGGGCATGTTCTTCCACTCCGCCGACGAGGCGCCCGAACGCCCGGCCGACCCGGAGCTGCGTCGCGCGAACCTGCGCCGCGTCGGTCGGGCTGTTCGGGCCGTACTGGCGGCGCCTCGACCGGCCTGCTCGCGCTGATCGTCGTCTCGGCCGGCGCTCGGCGTCATCCCGGCCTTCCTGCTCAAGCGCGCCCTGGAGGCGATCCAGGAGAAGGACACCCGCGCGCTCTCGATCAACGCCGGCGCGATGATCGCGATCGCGGTCGTCACCGGCGTGCTCGGCGTCGTCCAGACGCTGCTCTCGAACCAGGTCGGCCAGCGCGTGATGCACGACCTGCGCGCCGCCGTCTTCCGCCACCTCCAGCGGCTCTCGCTCGCCTTCTTCACGCGCACGCGCACCGGCGAGGTGCAGTCGCGCATCTCAGAACGACATCGGCGGCGTCCAGAACGTCGTCACGAACACGGCGACCTCGATCGCCTCGAACGTGACGACCGTCGCCGCGACCGTGGTCGGCATGTTCGTCCTGAACTGGAAGCTCGCGCTCTTCGCGCTGGCGCTGATCCCGCTCTTCGCGTTCCTGACGCGGCGGGTCGGCCAGGAGCGTCGCAAGATCGCGAAGACGACGCAGGAGACGCTCGCCGACATCTCCAGCCAGGTCCAGGAGTCGCTCTCGGTCTCCGGGATCCTGCTCGGGAAGACGATGGGCCGCGGCGGCGGAGCTCGCCGACCGGTTCGAGGGCGACTCGCTGCGCCTCGCCGACCTCGAGGTGCGCCAGCGCATGGCCGGCCGCTGGGTGATGGCCTCGATCCAGACGAGCTTCGCGATCATGCCGGCCGCGGTCTACTGGTTCGGCGGCCTCGCGCTCGCGCACGGCTCGACCGCCGTGTCGGTGCCGATGCTGGTCGCGTTCACGACCCTGCAGACGCGCCTGTTCTTCCCGGTCGGCTCGCTGCTCGGCGTCGGGCTCGACGTGCAGACCTCGCTCGCGCTCTTCGACCGGATCTTCGAGTACCTCGACCAGCCCGTCGACATCTTCGAGAAGCCGGACGCGCTCGAGCGGATCGACCCGGGCGACGTCGTCGTTCGACCGCGTCTGGTTCCGGCTACGCCGACCGACGAGCTGGACGCTCGAGGACGTCGGCTTCACGGTCGACGACGGGGACGACGACCGCGCTCGTCGGCGAGACCGGCTCCGGGAAGACGACGCTCGCCTACCTGGCGGCGCGGCTGTACGACGTCGACCGCGGCTCGGTCTCGATCGGCGGCGTGGACGTCCGCGACCTGTCGTTCAAGGCGCTCTCCGACCTCGTCGGGGTCGTCTCGCAGGAGACCTACCTCTTCCACGCCTCGGTCGCCGAGAACCTGCGCTACGCGAAGCCGGACGCGACCGACGAGGAGCTCGAGGCCGCCGCCGAGGCCGCGCGCATCCACCACGTGATCGCCGCGCTGCCCGAGGGCTACGACACGGTCGTCGGCGAGCGCGGCTACCGGTTCTCCGGCGGCGAGAAGCAGCGGATCGCGATCGCGCGGACGATCCTCCGCAACCCGCCGATCCTCGTCCTCGACGAGGCGACCTCGTCGCTCGACACCGAGACGGAGCGGCTCGTCCAGGAGGCCCTCGACCGGCTCTCCGAGGGACGGACGACGATCGCGATCGCCCACCGGCTCTCGACCGTGCGCGACGCCGACCAGATCGTCGTCCTCGACCACGGCCGCGTGGTCGAGATCGGCCGCCACGAGGAGCTGCTCGCCCGCGGCGGCCGCTACGCCGTGCTCGTCAGCCGCGACGCCGAGCTCGCGCCGGCCTGACGGATTCGTCGCGTGGCAGCGACAGACCGGCGCGAGACCGACTCCGGGATCGAGGTCAAGCCGGTCTACACCGCGGACGACGTCGCCGGCCTCGAGCTCGAGCTGCCGGGCGAAGTCCCGTTCACGCGCGGCCCGTACGCGACGATGTACCGCGGCCGGCCGTGGACGATCCGGCAGTACGCCGGGTACGGCTCGGCGGAAGAGACGAACGCGCGCTTCCGCTACCTGCTCGAGCGCGGGCAGACAGGACTCTCGACCGCGTTCGACCTGCCGACGCAGCTCGGGCTCGACTCGGACGACGCCCGGGCAGCGGGCGAGGTCGGGCGGACGGGGGTCGCGATCGACTCGCTCGCCGACATGGAGCTCCTCTTCGACGGGATCCCGCTCGGCGAGGTCTCGACGTCGATGACGATCAACGCGCCGGCGTCGCTCCTCCTGCTCCTCTACGAGCTCGTCGCCGAGGGACAGGGCGTGAGCGGCGACCGGCTGCGCGGCACCGTCCAGAACGACATCCTCAAGGAGTACGCCGCGCGCGGGAACTACATCTTCCCGCCGCGCCCGTCGATGCGGCTGACGACCGACCTGTTCGCGTACTGCGAGGAACGGCTGCCGAGCTGGAACGTGATCTCGATCAGCGGGTACCACATCCGCGAGGCGGGCTCGACCGCGGTCCAGGAGATCGCCTTCACGCTCGCGAACGGGCTCGCCTACTGCCGCGCCGCCGTCGAGGCGGGGCTCTCGGCCGACGAGTTCGGCGAGCGGCTCTCCTTCTTCTTCAACGCGCACAACCACTTCTTCCAGGAGGTGGCGAAGTTCCGGGCGGCGCGGCGGCTGTGGGCGAAGCTGCTGGCCGAGCGGCTGGGGGTGACGAACCCGAAAGCGCTGGCGCTGCGGTTCCACGCGCAGACGGGCGGCTCGACGCTGACGGCGCAGCAGCCCGAGAACAACATCGTGCGCGTGGCGATCCAGGCGTTGTCGGCGGTCTGCGGCGGCGCGCAGTCGATCCACACGAACGGCTTCGACGAGGCGCTCGCGCTCCCGACCGAGCACGCCGCGCGGGTCGCGCTGCGGACGCAGCAGATCCTCCAGCACGAGGCCGGCGGGACGGACACGGCCGACCCGCTCGGCGGCGCCTACTTCCTCGAGGCGCTGACCGACGAGCTCGAGGCACGGGCGCTCGAGCTGATCGACCGCGTCGAGGAGACGGGCGGCGCGGTCGCGGCGATCGAGGCCGGCTTCGTCCAGCAGGAGATCGAGGAGGCCGCGTACCGCTACAGCTCGCAGGTCGAGAGCGGCGAGCGGGTCGTCGTCGGCGTCAACCGCTTCGCGGAGGGCGAGGAGGAGCGAATCGAGCTGCACCGCCTCGACCCGGAGATCGAGCGCCGCCAGCTCGCGCGCACCGAGCGGGTGCGCGCGGAGCGCGACGCCGCGGCGGCGGAGGCGGCGCTGGGGGAGGTGCGGCGCGTGGCCGGCACCGCCGAGAACCTGCTCCCGCCGATGCGGGAGGCGCTCCGGGCGCACTGCACGGTCGGCGAGATCTGCGAGGTGCTCCGCGAGGAGTGGGGCACCTACGACGCGCAGCGGTAGAACCCGAAGGGACAGACCCCGGCCGGGGTCTGTCCCTGGGGTTTGCGTCTAGACCTGGCCCGGCCCCTGCGGGTTGTCGGGCTCGCTCGGCGAGGGCGGCGGGCGGAACCTGTCCCGGCCCCTGCCGGACGTCGGAGAACTCGACCTTCCGCATGTCGCCTGCAGCGCGGCCGAGGTCGGCGCGGAGTGACGTGTCGCCCCGCACCGTGACCATGTGTACTGCCCAGCCTATGACCGCCCCCACCGGCGGGGCGATCAGGTAGATCCAGATGGTCGACCACCCGGTCGCGCCGACGAGGTCGGGACCGAACGTCCGCGCCGGGTTCACCGACGAGCCGGTGAACGGGATCAGCGCGACGTGGATCGTGAACAGCGTCAACGGGATCGCCATCAGCGCGCTGGCGCCGTAGCGGTCGCTCCGGGTGACCTGGAGGATCACGGCGACGAAGATCGCCGAGAAGATCAGCTCCAGGAAGAACGCGCGCGCGTCGGACGAGGTCGTGGTCGCCGTCGCCTTGACGTCATCCCGGCTGGCGAAGATCACGAGGACGCCGAGCGACGCGAGGATCGCCCCGACGAACTGCGCAATCCAGTACCAGATCGTGTCGAGCGCGCTCAGCCGCCCGTCGAGGAACATCGCCAGCGACACGATCGGGTTGAAATGCCCGCCGGACACCTCGCCGAACGCGTACAGGCCGCCGAGCAACGCGATGCCGAACCCGAAGGCGACCGCGAGGTTGTTCGCGCCCGCCGCGGCGAGGATCGCCAGCGATCCGCCGAACACGAGGATGAACGTGCCGAGCATCTCGGCCACGTACTTCTGCCAGCTCTTCACCAGGGGTCACCTCCGCGAGATGTCACTTGTCGCACCAGATGATCCGGTGCGGGAAGGACGGAGCCGCCTGCGAAGCTACGGGGGATGCGCATCCTCCTCGTCTCGCAGATGTACCCGGGGCCGGACGACCCCGATCTCGGCGTCTTCGTCGAGCAGATGGAGGAGGCGCTGCGCGACCGTGGTCACGAGCTCGAGCGTGCGGTCGTGGACAGCCGCGGCGGTGGCAGGCGCCGCCACGTGCGGCTCGTCACCGATGCGCGGGCGGTCGCCCGCCGCTTCCAGCCGGAGGTCGTGTACGCGCACTTCCTCGTCCCGGCCGGGCCTCGCAGCCGCGCTCGCGACCCGCGCGCCGCTCGTCGTCACCGCGCACGGCCAGGACGTCGCGAACGTCGGGCGCATTCCCGGGCGTTCGCGGCGCGACCTCCTACGTCGTGCGCCGCGCGGCTGCGGTCATCGCAGTCTCCGAGTGGCTCCGCGAAGAGCTGGAGAGCAAGGTCGGGGCCGCGCGCGGCAAGGTCGAGGTCGTCGACTGCGGCGTCGACCTCGGGCTGTTCCCCGTGCAGCCGGCGCCTGCGGGGCCGCCTGCGTTCGTCTGTGTCGGCTCGCTGACCGAGCGGAAGAACCCGTTGCGGCTGGCGCACGCGTTCGAGCGGTTCGGGCGAGGGGACGCTCACCTTCGTCGGCGACGGGCCGCTACGCCCGCACCTGGAGGGGCGGGCCGGAATCTCCGTCACCGGGCGCGTCCCGCACGACGAGGTGCCCGCGCGGCTCGCGGCCGCGCGCGTCGTCTGCGGGCCGAGCCTCGTCGAGCCGTTCGGCCAGTCGCTGCTCGAGGGGATGGCCGCCGGGCGCCCGGTGGTCGCGACGCAGGTCGGCGGCCCGCCGGAGTTCGTGACGCCCGACTCCGGGGTGCTCGTCGACCCGACCAGCGAGAGCTCGATCCTCGAGGGCCTCCGCCGCGCCGCCGAGCTGCCGTGCCCGAACGACGCCGCCCGCGAGGCCGCGGCGGCGCACGACCTCAGGCGGCAGGCGGAGAAGGTGGAGGCGATTCTCCAGCGAGCCGCTCGAGGTCGGCGAGCCTGACCTCGACGAGCGGGCGGATCTGCTCCTCGAGCCCGGCCTCCCGCGCGACCGCGAGCGCCTCCTCGTAGCTCGCGCGCACCTTTTCGGCCGAGACGCCCTGCTTCAGGCGGTTGTCGCCGGTGAGCAGCAGGTTGTGGATCCGCTCGCGCGCGTCCTCCATTCGAGTGAATCTATCGAGATCGCGCAGTTTTTCGAATAGATTTGTTGCGATTCGAGAAAGTCATGGCCGTGCGTGTTCTGATCGCCGACGACCACCGCCTCTTCGCCGAGGCGCTCCGCGCCATTCTCGGCGGCGACCGCCGCATCGACGTCGTCGGTCTCGCCGCGTCCGGCAGCGAGGCGGTCGAGAAGGCGAAGGAGCTCGAGCCCGACGTGATCCTGATGGACATCAGCATGCCGGGGTTGAACGGCGTCGAGGCGACGCGCGAGATCCTCGCGAACCAGAAGAACGTGCAGGTGCTGATCGTCACCGGCTCCGACTCACGCCAGGACGTGGACGCCGCGCGCAGTGCCGGCGCGGCCGGCTACGTCACGAAGGACAAGATCGCCGCCGAGCTGATCGGCGCCATCCTCGACACCGCCGCTTAGCTACCCTGTCGCCGTGCTCCAGCTCGTCTCGGTGCTTCACGTCCTGCTCTCGATCTCGCTGGTCGGCCTGATCCTGATGCACTCCGGCCGTGACACGGGCTTCGGCGGCATGGGCTTCACGCCCGCCTCGCAGGGCGGCACTCACATCGTCGAGCGGAACCTGACCCGCCTGACGTGCGCCGTCGCGATCGCGTTCGCCGCGACGACGGTTGCGCTCTTCCACCTGCTCTGACGACGGCGTGCTCGCCTTCCTCGCTCGCTGATCAGAGCCCGGGTCCGGAGCCGGCTCCGGTGACGTTGAAGCTCGCGGTCGCGATCGCGGGCACGCGGTTGCCGTGCGCCCAGCGGTCGTCGTAGAAGTCGCTGTGGTTGACGAGCCGGGTCTCGCGCGTCAGGCCGGGCAGCTCGGCGAGCACGTCGGGCATCGCGACCGTGAAGCGCAGGTTGACGAGCGGCTCGGCGACCTTGCCGTCGCGGATCCGGAACGTCCCGTCGCGCGTCATCCCCGTGATCACGCCCTCGCGCTGGCTGACCACGCTGAGGTAGTGGAGCCGTGTGACGTAGATGCCGTCGCCGACCAGCTCCGCGAGCTCGTCGGTCGACTCGGCCTCGCCGGGTGAGAGCACGAGGTTCGTCGGCACCGGCCCGTACGCGCGGGAGCCGGCGGGAAGCCCGTTGCCCGTCGACTCGCGTCCGGCGCGGGCGGCAGTCGCGCGGTCCCAGACCGGGCCGCGGATCACGCCCTCCTCGACGAGCGGCGTGCGCTGCTTCGGCGCGCCCTCGAAGTCGAAGGAGCGCGGCAGGCCGTGTGGGTCGAGCCCGTCGTCGACGATCGTCAGCTTCGGGTCGAATGCCCGCTCGCCGACCCGCCCCGAGAAGAAGCTCCGCTCCTCCAGGAAGCCGAGCCCGTTCAGCGTGTCGAACGAGAACCAGTGGAGGAGATCGGCGAGCGCATAGGGCTCGAGCACTGCCCGGTAGCGGCCCGGCTCGAGCTCGACCGCGCCGCGCGTTCGCTCCGCCTTCGCCAGCGCCTCGCGCGCGACCTCGGCGGGGTCGATCTCGCCGGCTCGCCACGCCGTTCGAATCGCGTACCCGGAGGCGCCTTCCCCGGCCGCCAGCGCGAGGCAGGTCGCATCGGTCGTTCGCTGCGACGCGCGTAGTCCGGCGGTCGAGGCGATCGCCGCCTCGCACGCGCCGCTGGTGAAGTAGCCGTAGAGCTTCAGATCTCCCGCCGCCTCGGCGCACGCGGCGGCCGCAAGCCGCGCCTGGCCGTCGGCTCCGAGCGCGGCCGTCTCCTCGTCGTAGCCCTCGGCGTCGGGCAGTTCCACGGGCGGCGCAGGGGGGACGAGCTCCGGGTCGTCGCTCGCGTTCGCGACCACGTCGGCGGCGCGGCGGGCGAGCTCCGCCAGGCCCTCGTCGTCGGTGCGGTTCGTCGTCGCGACGCCGGACCGGCGGCCCGAGATCACGCGCAACTGCACGCCGGCGTTGTCGACGAGCGTCGGCTGGTGGATCTCGGAGCCGGCGTAGCGCGCGAGGCCCCAGCTCTCGGTGCCGACGTAGACCTCCGCCTCGCCGTCGGACACGAACGAGAGCGCGCGCTCGGCGATCTCCAGCGCAGTCATGCCTTCACACCGACCTGGACGTTCCGGAACCGCGCGGGCGAGGCGCCGTGGGAGACGTGCGCGTGCTGGCCGGGCTGGCCCTTGCCGCAGTTCGTCAGGCCGTACATCGTCCACTCTTCAGGCCCGGCGACGCGGTCGAGGGAGCCCCAGAAGACCGGCGTCATCCCGGTGTAGGTCGCGTCGCGGTACAGGCGCCCGAGCTTTCCGTTCTTGATCTCGTAGGCCATCTGCGTGCCGAACTGGAAGTTGAGGCGCTTGTCGTCGATCGACCAGCTGCGGTTCGTCTGGAGGAACAGGCCCTCGTCGACCTCGGAGATCAGCTCCTCGAGCGACCCGTCGCCCGGCTCGAGGTGGAGGTTCGTCATCCGGACGAGCGGCATCCGCGCCCAGCCGTCGGCGCGCATCGAGCCGCCGCCGCCGTGCCCGAGCTGAGCCGCGGTCTCGCGCGAGGTGAGGAAGCTGCGGAGCACGCCTGCCTCGACGACCGGCTCCCGCGAGGCCGGCACGCCTTCGTCGTCGAAGGCGAAGGTGCCGAGGCCGAGTGGGGTGGTGGCGTCCGCGGTGACGTTCATGTGCTCGGAGCCGTAGCGGAGTGAGCCGCGGTCGCCGGGCTTCAGGAAGCTCGTGCCGGCATATGCGGCCTCGGTGCCGTAGACGCGGTCGAGCTCGGTCGGGTGGCCGACCGACTCGTGCATCTGGAGCTGCATCTGCTCGTGGTCGATCACGACGGTCGTCACCCCTGGCGGGGCACTCGTCCGCCCGGAGCAACGCGGCTGCCTCCTCCGCGAGCCGTGGCCCCTCGCGATTCGAGAGCGAGGCCCTCGACGTACTCCCACCCGGCCTGCGCGCTCGAGCCGACGTGGAGGCTCGGATAGGAGCGGAGCTGCACGACGCCGTCGCGGATCGCCACCGCCTGCATGCCGCCGCCGCACTCGACGAGCTCCTGGTCGACCTCGATCCCGTCGGAGGAGACGAAGAGCTTCCTCTCGCTCTGGGCGCGCAGCGACGCCTCGGCGACCTTGACGTCGGGGTGGCGGAGCGACTCCTCGATGCGGAGGCACAGCGCGACCTTCTCGTCGAGCGGAACGGCGAAGGGGTCTCGCTCGACCGGCGTCCGGTACGAACCGGAGCGCGCGTCGACCGGCGCGAGCGCCCGCGGTTGGGTGCGGCCGGCCGCGGCGGCGAACCCGCAGGCGCGCAGCGCAGCGTCGCGCGCTCCCTCGGGCGAGAGCCGGCGGTCGGAGGCGAACCCCCAGGCGCCGCCGACGAGCACCCGCACGCCGATCCCTTCGCTTTCGCCGTCGCTCAGCGTCTCGACCCGGCCGTTCTTCGTCCCGACCGACTGCGAGCGCCGGACGGCCGCTCGCGCATCGGCGTAGCTCGCGCCTGCCCCGAGGGCGGCGTCGACGGCGGCTGCACACGCGTCGCGCATCTTCGCGGGACACTACCCGCCGCTACAATGCCGTCCGCGCGCTGGTGGCGGAATTGGTAGACGCGCAAGGTTGAGGGCCTTGTGGCCCGTTGGGCCGTGGAGGTTCAAGTCCTCTCCAGCGCACTCGCTCGCCTCGTCGCGGCTCCGCCGCGGCTTCGGCTTCGCTTCACGGGGGAACCCCTGGTTCCCCCGTGTGCCCCCTCCTTGCGGATCGGCGCATCGCGCGGCTGTGATCTGGGGCCGGCGACGGTGGACGGCGATGCGCTTCGGTCGCTCGCCGCGGTTTCTGCCGCGCCCGCCATGTCGGTCGCGGCGGCGGAGGTCGAACCCTTGACGGCGTCCGGTCTGGCAGCTACTCTCGAACACATGTTCGCCCCAACGGAGGTGCCGCTGTGTCGACCGCATATGCTGACGAAACGCCAGCAGGAGATCTGGGAGTTCCTCGTCCGGTACGTCGACGCGCACGGCTACCCGCCGACGGTGCGCGAGATCGGCGAGGAGGTCGGGCTGGCCTCGCCCTCGACCGTCCATGCCCACCTTGCCAATCTGGAGCGGGCGGGGCTGATCAAGCGCGACCCGACGAAGCCGCGCGCGCTCGAGTTGTCCGGTCGCGCTGCCCGCGAGCCGGAGGCGGGCGAGGTCCACACGCTGCCGCTCCTCGGGCAGATCGCCGCCGGCGGGCCGCTGCTCGCCGAGCAGAACGTCGAGACCTATCTCTCCGTCCCGGAGCCGCTCGCGAGCGGCGGGGAGGAGTTCCTGCTCCGCGTGCGCGGCGACTCGATGCAGGACGCGGGGATCCTCGAGGGCGACTACGTCGTCGTCCGCCGGACGCAGGACGCGCGGAACGGCGAGATCGTCGTGGCGCTCGCCGGAGACGACGAGTCGACGGACGAGGCGACCGTGAAGCGGTTCTTCCGCGAGGGCGGGTCTGCTGGTTCCAAAGGCCGTGTCCGCCTCCAGCCGGAGAACGCCGCCTACGAGCCGATCTACGCCGACCACGTCCAGATCCTCGGCCGGGTGACGGGAGTGTTCAGGACGCTGTGACGGTCGTCGGCCTCCATCGCTCGCTCGACCAGGAGCTCGTCGCGATCCTGCGGCGCGCGAGCCTGGAGTGCCCGGTCTGCTCCGAGTTCCTCCTGCACCGCGCGGACGGGATCGGCTGTCCGGAGTGCGGCCTCGAGCTCGGCGGAGAGGCCACGGTGGCGCCGGCGCTGGAAGAAATTACCGGCTGACATTTTCTCGCGATTTCTCCTAAATCGCCCTTGACGGGCGTCCGATGATTCGGTTACAGTCCAGGCCGATCACTATGACCAACAACACCCTCATTCACCGAGCTCGTGTTTCCATGGCCGCGCCGGCCGATGTGGAACAACTCGTGCGGGCAGCGGACGTTCGTCGCGCTGCTCGACGACGACGCTCGGGCCCTCGACCGGAGGCGCGCAGGCTAGCCAGTCAGCCGCATAACCATCGGATCGAGGGCGACCCAACGGGTCGCCTTCGTCGTTTCGGGGGCGAACGGATCAACCAAGAGGTGATGCCAGGCTTGAACAGGACATAAGGACACTCGAGGCTCCGCCCGAGAGAGAACAGCTCCCAGCCGATTCGACGCGGGTTAATTCCAGCTGCGCAATACGCCGCTGCTTTTGCCTGCCGATTTAGCGAGCGACGCGGGGATCTGCTCGACCTTTCGGGGTAGCGCCGCTCCAGACGTCCCCGCCGCCGCGCACCTCGGCCGCGGGGCGACCCAGACCAACACAAACGAGAGGAGGCGAGATGCACCTGCACCTCGTTCGGGTCGCGACACGGCCGACGCAGGCCGTCGCCCGGCCCGCAAAGGTGGTCGCGCTCGATTCGCGCCGGAAGGCGCGACTCGAGGCGGCTCGCCTGCGCGAGCGGCAGCGCCCACGCCCTGCCGCCTGATCGGCACGATGACGCGCCGCCGCCAGGAGCACCGGGTGGCGGCGCGTCGCCAGCCACCGACTCGTCACCATCCGCCAACCGAACGGGAGCCCAGGTTCGGTTTTCGGCAGGCGAGGGTAGCGGGGCAATAACCCACATCTGCCCAAGGGGGAAAACATGAGAAGGAACGTCCTGCTTGCAGCGGCGGTCGTCGCGCTGACGGCGCTCGCCGGCGGGATCGCCGAGACGAGCGCCGCAACGGGCTCGACCGCGGGCCCGAGCCGCGCGACCGCTCCGCCCGGCCTAGCCGGCTTCCCGGCAATCTCCTGCAAGAACGGCAAGGTCGTCGGAGACTCTCCGATCAAGCACGTGATCTATCTCCAGTTCGACAACCTCCACTTGCACCGAAATCTCCCGACCGTTCCGTCGGATCTCGAGCAGATGCCGCACCTGCTCAACTTCATCCGGAGCAACGGCACCCTGCTCACGAACGACCACACCGTCCTGATCTCGCACACCGCGAACGGCATCCTCACCGCCTTGACCGGCGTCTACTCGGATCGCCATGGCCAGGCGGTGGCAAACACCTTCCGCTACTTCAACCCCAACGGCACCTCGAACCTCGGCGTCTCCTTCGCCTACTGGACCGACGGCATCTTCGATCCAGCCACGACCCGACACCCACCGATCAGAGCTTCAACATGGTCACCGCCGACGGCCACAACGCGCCGGCGCCGTGGGTTCCGTTCACGCGCGCGGGCTGCAACTGGGGCGGGGCCTCGACAGCGAACGCGGTGCTGGAGAACACGGGTCCCGACGTGACAAAGGTGTTCGGGCCGGGATCGGACGAGGCCGCCGAGGTCGCGGCCAACCCGGGGCAGGCGTTCGCCGACTTCGTCGGGATCGCGATCCACTGCGCCCAGGGCGAAACTCTGTGCTCGGACGCGAACCACGGCCGGCCGGACCTGCTGCCCCAGGAGCCGGGCGGCTACTCGGGCTTCAACGGCCTCTTCGGCAACAAGTACGTCGCGCCGCAGATCAGCACCGGGCCGATGAAGGACCTGTTCGGCAACGTCATCCAGGACTCGGCCGGCCACGTCGGCTTCCCCGGATTCGACGGTGTCTTCCCGCGCGTGACGCTCTCGTACATCGCGGCCATGCAGGAGCACGGTGTGCCGATCACCTTCGGCTACCTCTCGGACGCCCACGACAACCACGGCGTCTCCGGCGAGATCCACAAGACGTACGGCCCCGGTGAGGCCGGCTACGTGCAGCAGCTGCACGACTACGACCAGGCCTTCGCCACGTTCTTCGCGCGGCTCCAGAGCGACGGGATCACGAAGGACAACACGCTGTTCGTGATCACGACGGAGGAGGAGGATCACTTCGTCGGCGGCACCCCGGTCAACCCGGGCTGCGACGGCGTCACGACGCCGTGCCAGTGGACGCACGTCAATTGCCCGCCGACCACGGGCGACGTCTGCACGCACAACGCCACCGAGGTGAACGCGAACCTGCGCGGCCTGCTGGCGACCAGAAGGGCAACACGACGCCGTTCCAGGTGCACTCGGACATGGCGCCCGCGTTCTACCTTGACGGGAATCCTGCCCGCGACGACCCGGTCACGCGCACGTTCGAGCGGGACACCGCCGGTTTGACCGGCGTCAATGCGATCACAGGGGCGACCGATCAGATCTCCGACAAGCTCGTCGATCGGGTCGGGATGGGCGCCCTGCACATGGTGACGGGCGATCCGGCGCGGACGCCGACGTTCATCGACTTCCTCGACCCGGACTACTTCGGCTTTCGCGGGGCGGCGAGCTGCGCGAGCCCCTGCGTCACGGCACCGGGCGACTGGTCGAACACGGCGGGCACGTTCGCCTGGAACCACGGCGGTTATACGGGCGACATCGTGAACATCTGGGCCGGGTTCGTCGGGCCAGGTGTCAGATCCGGCGGGGATGACGGCACCTGGGTCGACCACACGGACCTACGGCCGACGATCCTCACCCTCACCGGGCTGAAGGACGACTACTCCCTCGACGGGGCCGCCATCGCAGGAATGCTCGACACGAAGGCGCTGCCGCAGTCCCTACGGGCCCACCGAGAGACGCTCGAACGACTGGCGGCGAGCTACAAGCAGATCAATGCTCCGCTCGCGCAGTTCGGCCACGACGTGATCGAGATCTCCGATGCGGCCGTCAGGAGCACCGACGAGTCGCGCTATGAGGCGCTCGAAGGCGAGATCCACGATCTCGCCGCACGGCGTGATGCGATCGCCGGCGACATGAAGGCGCTGCTCGAGCAGGCGACCTTTGGCGGTGGTGCGATCGACGAGCAGCAGGCGAAGAGCCTGATCGACCAGGCCAACGTTCTGCTTGCGGACGCGGATTCCGCCGCCTCGTCCGCCTAGCTATCGAGTACGTGCGGCATTTGCCGGGGCCCGGTCTTTCCACCGGGCCCCGGCTACAATGAGAGTGCAGGCCGGGTGACCGCGGGCCGGCTCGAGGAGCCGGTCCGAGGAAAGTCCGGACACCGAAGGGCAGGACGCTGGGGAAACCCCAGGCGGCGAAAAGCCGACGGAAAGTGGCACAGAAAGGAGACCGCTTCCGGCGACAAACTCTCCGGAGACGCCGGCAGTAAGGGTGAAAGGGTGGGGTAAGAGCCCACCAGCGCCGTGGTGACACGGCGGCTCGCCAAACCCCGTCCGGTGCAAGGTGAAGCAGGTTCCGATGACGCGGCCCGCCGAGGAACCGGGTACACCGCTCGAGCCGACCGGCAACGGCCGGCCTAGAGAGATGGTCACCCACGACAGAATCCGGCTTACAGGCCTGCTACGGAAAACCCCGCAAACGGGGCTTTTCCATTCCCTAACCCCGGCTCGCTCGACGACGACGACCACCAGGTGCTGCGCGGAAGGACCCACAACTTCACCCTGGCCCGGCCCGGTCCGCCGGCAACTGAAAGTTCCGCGGCGACGGCCTCCGCCCCGGCCAACTCGATGCGGAGGAAGGGCGAGCTCTGGCGAATTCGCCCGGGCTCGATCCGCTCCGACTCCACCCGGATCGTTCCCGGGACGACGTTTCGGTAACGCGCCCGAAGGAGCCGGACATGGTCGAGGCCGTTCAGAAGCGGGATCACGGTCGCCTCGTCCACGCCTTTGTCGCCACCCAGAGCACATCGACCTCCTCCTCGAGCCCAGGCGCGGCGCGAACGCTGACGTCGAAGTCGCCGAGCACCGCACTCTCGACGATCAAGCGGCCGCCGTACCGCTCCAGTGCGTCGGCCCGCATGAGCAGGACGACCTCGGCTCCTGCGCGTGCAAGCGCAGCGGCGAGGAAACCGCCAATTCCGCCTGCGCCGACGAACGCGTGGCGCATCCCGACGCTCATTCGCTGAGTCCGACACCGACCGAACCCGCGTCACCGCAGGTGCCCGCTTGCGTTTGGCGCCTCGCGCTTCGGGGAATACATCTGCTGTCTTGGTTTCGCCGTGCGCTCACCCCGGGTGCGGCATCCTCACGATCGGCAGGCTCTGTGCCGGCCACGAGGCGCCGGTCGTCCGGGCGTTCCCGCGCGGCCGACCGTTCGCGCGGAGGCCTCTGGCGGAGTGGCGGGATCAGCGGCCGGTGCCAAGAAGCGCCGACGGCCGCTCCGGCGGTGCTCTGCTCGTTACGGCTGCGGGTGGAATCGGAAGAACGTGACGATCTGGAGTGGCGCCCACGGCGGGATCGTGGCGCGAGAACTAGCCC
>CAWJZI010000002.1:0-71250 GCA_963847305.1 uncultured Actinomycetes bacterium
GGCGATCGCGCAGCTGAACGAGCGCTGGCCCGGATTCCGGGACCGGCTGGTTCAGGCCGGGCCGGCGCTCAGGCCGCACATCAACGTCTACGTCGACAAGGAGCGCGGCGGGCTCGACACGCCGATCGGCGAGCGCTCGCGCGTGGACGTGATCGCCGCGATCAGCGGCGGCTGACGCTTCGCACTCCGACGCATTTTCTTTCGTGTTCCGGGTAGCTGAGAGAGGACACCGAGAACGAAAGGAGTGATGCACAGATGGCCATGATGGAAATCTGGACATATCGTGAGCAGAACTGGACGAGCATGGACCTCACGGGCTACGACGTCGAGGCGCTCGACGGCGGCATCGGCAAGATCGACGAGGCGAGCAACGAGATCGGCTCGTCCTACATCGTTGTCGACAACGGGCCCGTGGATCTTCGGGAAGAAGGTCATGCTCCCGGCCGGCGTGGTCATGCGCGTCGACAAGGACGAGGAAAAGGTCTACGCCAACCGGACGAAGGACCAGATCAAGAACGCGCCCGAGTTCGACGACAACATGATCACGGACGAGGGCTATCGCGGCAGGCTCGGCTCGTACTACGGGCCCGGCGGCGAGGGCTACAACAACTGATCGAGTCTAGCTCCGGCGGGGGGTTGCGGCACCCCGCCGGAGCTTCTAATGGAAGAGTGGCCGGTAACGGTTACGCCAGGCGTCGTCCGAGGCCGACCGCCGGAAGAACCCCTCGAGGACAGTGCGTGGAGTCGACTCCTCCGCCCGCGCGAGCAGGCAGGTCGTCGCGGCGAGGAAGTGGGGAAGCAGATCGTCCCCCGCGCGCGCGATGCGGAGCGCCTCCTCGAACGCCCAGATCATGCGCTCGCCTTCGGCTCCGCCCGGATCTTCCCGCAGTTCGGAGGCGAGCTTCCCCAGGTCGAAGGTGTCCCAGTCATAGCCGTGCATCGCTGTTCAGACGAATCTTGCGCCGCGAAGTTCGTTCCGTCTAGGTGCGCCGACCGGGCCCTGCTCGGATCTAGCGGTTGTCGAGCGAGTAGCCCCCTGCCAGCATCGGTTCGGCGCGGGCCAGGCAGGCTTCCCAGCTCGGCACGTCCCAGCCGAGCGAGTCGGCGAGGCGGGCGATCATGTTGAAGAGCGCGCCGACGTGGATGGCGTCGACGAGCGCGTTGTCGGAGACGCCGGCGTCGCGCACTCGCTGGGCGTCTTCCGGGGTGAGCTCGTCGGGCCGCAGGGTCAGCTGCTCGAGGAAGCCGAGTGTGGCGCGCAGCTTCTCGTCGACGGGAGCGGTCCGCCAGTCACGCTTGACTGCCTCCCAGACGTCGTCACCGAGCGCGTACGCCGCGACCGCGGCGTGGGAGTTCGTTCAGAAGGGGCATTGCTGGAGGTGCGAGACCCAGCCGGCGAAGAGCTCGCGCTCGCCTGGCGTCCAGTCGGACTCGCCGCGCATCGCCAGCTCGAGCGCGTCGGAGAACGGCCGCCCGAAGATCTCCGGCCGGTAGTAGAGGGTCTTCAGGACGCCGCTCGGCTCGCTGCCGCGCTGCTCGCGGATCCGATCGAGGACGACCCGGTTCTCCGGGCTGTGGCCGGAGTCGACGGCGGCAAGCCTCAGAGGCACGCGAGGCCCTGCTCGATGCGGTGGAGGCCGGCAGCGACCGCTGAGGCGACGGTCTGCTCGAAGATCTCGTCGTCGGAGAAGCCGGCGTCTTTCAGCGCCTGGACGTCGGCGTCGGTGACCGTGTAGGCCTCGTTCCGGACCTTGTGGAGGTAGGCCTCGAACTCGGAGGGTGCGGGACGCTGCGGCTGCGCCGCAGTGCGGAGGTCGTCGATCAGCGTGTCGTAGCGGGTCACGCAGGCAGCCTAACGCGGTCGTCTTCTACGACGACGAGCCCGTCGGCGAGCAGCGAGGCGACGGCCTCGGGGTCGGTGGCGGCGGGCTGCGGCTCTCCCGCCACGAGCCGCAGCAGCGCGGCGCGGCGCTGGCGGAACGATCCTTCGAACGGCCCCTGCTTGCGCGGCGGCTCGTAGGTGCGGCCGCGGGAGGGGCACTGGGTTGCCAGCGGGCACTCCCGGCAGCGCGGCACGCGCGCGAGGCAGACGGTCGCGCCGAGGTCGAACAGCGCCTGCGCGGCGGCCGGTGAGAACTCCGTGCCGGTCCGATCGAGCACGCGCGCGATGTTCACGTCGACGGGCAGCACTCCGCGGCCGAACGCGAAGTTCCCGATCGCGGCGGCTGTGTACGGCCCGACACCGGGCAGCTCGGTCAGGTCGTCCGGCCAGCCGTGCGCGGAGACCTCCTGAGCGGCGCGGTGTAGAGACACCGCTCGCCGGTTGTACCCGAGGCCCTGCCACGCGCGTATGACGTCTGCGGTCGGCGTCGCCGCGAGTACGTGCACGTCCGGCCACCGCTCGAGCCAGTCCAGGTACCGCGGCACGACCCGCGAGACCCGGGTCTGCTGGAGCATTACCTCCGAGACGAGGATTGCGTAGGGGTCGCGCGTGCGCCGCCAGGGGAGGTCGCGGCCGTGTCGGGCGAACCAGGCGAGGAGGCTGTCCTCCACACGGCCAGTCTACGAGTGAAGCTCTTGGAGTCGAGCACGATCCAGAGGCAGATCAGGGCGAGCGGGAGCTCGGCCACGACCGCCAGCACGATCGCGTAGGTCAGGTTCCGGCCGCTGGAGGTGAGCAGGTCGAACCAGGCGTCGACGACGAGCAGCGTCCCGGCGCACGCGGCGCACGCCTGGAGGAACCGGCCGCCGTGCCACGCCGAGAGGGCGGTCGCGAGCAGCGCCGCGGCGAGCATCACGTCGAAGCCGGCCCAGGCGACGTCCCAGTGCTCGGCCACTTCGTGCGAGGGGAGCGTCGTCGCCAGGAAGATCGTCCACGGGACGAGCAGGAGCGCGGTCAGCGCAAGGAGCGGTGGAACCCAGCGTCTCACGTGCGCGAGAACGCGACCCGCGGTAGCTGCCCTTCGACGAGCATCGCCGCGAGGCCGACGCGCGGCAGCCCGAGCGCGCCCTCGAAGACGAGGTAGCGCGGCTCCCAGCGCGGCTCGAACTTCGCGTTGAACCGGTAGAGGCGCTCGACCTGGAAGAAGCGGTCGAGGAACCCGAGTGCTCGCGCGGCCGCGCCCTGTGCGCGAATCAGCCGGGCGAAGGCCGCGAAGTTCAGCGATAGCTCCTCGATTCCGCGCTTGCGCATCACTTCGACTGCCTTCACCACGAGGTACTCCGTCAAACCGTTCGGCGTGTCGTGGTCGCGGCGCATGAACGAGAGCGACATTGCCGAGCGGCCGTGGCTAGGGACGAAGTGGAGGAAGCCTCTGACGTGGTTGTCGGCGTCACGCGCGACAACGACGACGCTGTCCGGCTGATGAGCGGCGTCGAGCGAGTCCATTGCCATCGAGAAGCCACGCTCGGGCGCGCCGTCGAGCCAGCGTGCGGAGACGACGTCGAGCTCGGCGCGGGTCGGCGGGTCGAGCCGCCCGAGCTCCTGCGCCTCGATCGAGTAGCCGGCCGCCTCCAGTCTCGAGACCGACTGGCGCACCTTTCGGATCGCGCGCCCCTCGAGTGAGAACGTGGCCGTCTCGACGATCGCCTCGTCGCCGATGTACATCGCCCGCAAGCCGGCGTCGCGGAAGAGGGGAAGGGTGCCCGCGCCGACACCGACGGCGCCGAGCCGCAGGCCATGCCGCTCTGCGAAGGCGCAGGTTTCTCTCAACACGAGCGGGAGCGAGGCGGGCTCGCCAACGGGGTCGCCTGAGAGCAGCATCACGTTCCCCTCGATCCGGTACCCGACGAACGCGTGCCGGTCCGGGCTGAAGAGGTACTGCGTGTCCCGGCGGAGCTTGAAGAAGGCGAGCGTGTCGCGGCCGTGTACGCGGACGAGCTCGTCGGCGAGGCGCCGATCCGTCTCGACCGGCGGCGCGAGCGGCCGGAAGGCGAGGTAGGCGAGCCCGAGCAGCCCGCCGAGCGCGATCGCGCCGGCCGCGAACGGCAGCCAGGCGGCGTCGTCCCCGAAGGCGACCGGGCCTTGCCGCCAGAGCAGCAGGTCGGCGGTCTCGTGGGCGACGAGGCGCGGCGAGTAGACGTGGGCGATCGCCACGACGAATCCGCCCACGACGGCAACGCTCGCTGCCGCTGCTGCGAGCGCGCGCAGGAGGGCGCGCGGGACGGGCCGGTCGTGCCGGACGTAGAACGCGCCTCGCCCCAGCCAGAGCAGTGCGGCCACCGCAAAGGAGAGCGCGGCCTCCTCGAAGTCGAACCCCTTCACGAGGTCGAGCGCGCCGAGCACGACGAGCAGTGCGAGGGCGGCCTGCCAGGCCCGGTGGCGCCGCCGTTCGAGATAGAAGGCGCAGATGATCAGCGCGACGCTGGCGGGAACTGCGAGCGTGTGGAAGAGCGGCACGAACTCGACCGGCTCGACCTGGAGGAGCAGGTGCCCGCGCCAGGCGACGTTCGGCGTCAGCGCGGAGGCGAGGTTGACCGCGCCGACCGCGAGCGCCACGGCCGCTGCGAGACTCGGGAGGCGCTCGAGCCGCCGGCGTTCCCGAAGCGGTGCCGGCACGCGGTGGATCCCGAGCCGCCAGGTCGCAGTGTCGCGCAGGCGCGGGAAGAGATCGCGCCAGTCCTTGGCGACGAGCCAGAGGGCGAGGGCGGCAAGGGCCAGGGCGATCCGGCGATGCTCGAGGGCCGCCAGCGATGCGGCCGCACCCCCCAGGGCGAGCCCGAGGTGGCATTCGTGAACCCGGCGGCCGAGAACGTGCACGCGCGGCCCGCTCGGGTGGCGCTCGAGACGGACCATCCCGGCTGACGGTATCGGCGATTACGGACGATGGGGTTAACAGCGCGTTAAGTCTCAACCGGCGTAGGTCGCGTTGCAGCGCTCGCGCTCTGCCTGGCCGGCGCGTACCTCGCCCGGCGCTAGCGCCGGCGCCGGTACCGTCGGAAGGTGGCCGGCTTCGTCGACCTGCACACCCACGTCGTCCCATCCGGGGACGACGGCGCGCAATCCGTCGAGGCGGGCCTGGCGCTCTGTCGCCAGATGGCCGCCGACGGCGCAGCGGTCGTCTACGCGACGCCGCACATGCACCCCTCGGACAGCTGGTTCCCGATCACGGAGGACCGAATTGCCCTCGTCCGCGAGGGCTACGCAGAGATGAAGCCCGCGTGCGCGGAGTTCGGCCTCGACCTCCGCCTCGGCTGGGAGCTGGCGGCAACGGGAGTTTTGGTCGGCGAGCTGGGGGACTATGTCCTGGAGCAGACGAACGCGATCTTGCTCGAGATCCCGGGCCCGTGGTTCTCGTTCGAGGACGAGATCGCCCCCACGTGCGAGCAGGCGGCGGAGATCCGAACGGCGGGCTTCGAGGTCGTATTCGCGCATCCGGAGCGGTCGGTGGGGATCCAGCAGCGCCCCGAGCTCCTGCGCGAGCTGGTCGAGGAGTTCGACGCGCGAGCTTGCCTCAACGCGGACTCGTTCCTGGGCGGCCACGGAGAGAACGTCGAGGAGTGCGCTTGGCGGCTCCTCGAGCTGGGCCTGGGCGACTTCCTCGGGTCGGATGCGCATCGCCTGGAGCGGCCCAGCAATTACGCGGAGGCCGTGGATGCGATCGCCGCGCGGTGCGGACGGGACCGGGCGCTCGCCGTGGCCGGCGGGTCGGCGCTGACGGCGGTTTCGCGGCGTTGAAGGAGTCCGGGAGGCCCCTGCTACCGCTCGCAGGAGAGCTCGACAGGATCCTTGTAGCATCAGTGACGCCGGGAACGATCCCCTAACTCAGAGGGAGCCGTCACCATCAGCAGACAGCCACCAAACCCGGGCGATGAGCACGGTCGTGAGGACGACTGGCTGGCCGACGAGGGTGGGATCGACTGGTCGACCGACCCGCGTTCATATGACGGGCGAGCCGGAGTGGCCTCAGGAGCAAGAGAGCGCGCGCCCGGCGGGGCTCGTGCGCGCGCCTTCCATGCGCGACGGGACGGCGTCGGAGGCTGTTCTGCGCCGGCGGCGTCTCCTCGCGATTGGGGTGGTTGTGGCTGCGATCCTGATCGCGATCATCGTTGCCGTCATCGCTGCGAATGGGGGGTCGGGGGGTAGTCCCGACACGACCGTCGCTACGCCGGTCACTCCGCAGACGACGACCGAGGCGGCCACGACGACGAGCTCTCCGGCGGCGCCCGCTGAGGTGACGGTTCCCGCGAGCGGACCCCTCAGTGCGGGGGACAGCGGGGCTGCGGTCAAGACGCTTCAGCAGGCGCTGAAGCAGCTCGGGTTGTACGACGCCGCCGTCGACGGGGACTTCGGGCAGGGGACCGCGGACGCGGTGATCGCCTTCCAGACCGCCCACAACCTGAAGCCGGACGGGATCGTCGGGCAGGAGACGGCGACGGCGATCAACGACGCGCTCACGGCCTCCGCGGGCTGAGCCGATCGACGTACGCCGGTTCAGCCGCGAGCGGCTCCTGACCGCGCGGCCGGCCTAGGCCCAGCGCGCGCCGAGCAACGAGTACTGCAGGCCGACGCGCTCCAGGTCGCGGCTTCTACGCGTCGCGACGTCGACGATCGAGAAGTGGTCGTGGCGGAAGGCGAGGAGTTGCGCCGCGTCGGGTGACCAAGCCAGTGGAGTCGACCCGATGTGAGCGAGGCCCTGCGGCGACATCGGGGTGGTGGTCAGGCGGCGGAGGCCGGTCCCGTTCGGGCGCACGAGCCAGACGTCGCTGGTGCCTCGCGACGGGGAGCGGGCGAAGGCGATCCACCGGCCGTCCGGCGACCAGATCGGGTCGCTGTCGACGGCGCCTCGGGGTGGGTTCGTAAGGGGGACGCGCGCGCCGCCGGCGACCGAAACCGTCGCCAGGCGGAACTCGTCCAGGTTGAAGGCGATGCGCTTGCTGTCCGGTGACCAGGACGGCTCCGCGCGGGCGCCGTACGGGGCGGGGTTGACGTGGAGGGTGGGGGCGCCTTTGCCGTCCACGCCGATCACGTCGAGCTCGTTGCGGAGAGTGTTCTTCTTGCCGTCGCCCGACGTGCGCGAGAAAGCGAGCTTGCTGCCGTCGGGCGACCATTGGAGCGCGGTCAGGGTCGAGCCCTCCCACGCCTTCGGCAGGCGGACCAGGCGCACGGGGCCCTTGCCGAGCACCGGCAGCAGGACGATCGAGAACTCCGACGGGAATGCGATTCGCGCCGCGTCCGGCGACCAGGCGAGCGTCGGGTCCTTGCCCGGCACCTGGGTCAGTGTGCGCACCGGGCCGCCGCCCACCGGCTGCACACGCAGTTCGCCGCTGAGGGCATAGGCGACCCGCTTGCCGTCAGGGGAGAGGACCGGCGATGTTGCGCCCGGGACCGTTCGCGCAGTACCCAGATGAGCGGGTGTGCCCGTCCACACCTGCACGCCCGGCTTCGGGCCCGTCGCCAGGCCGACGATCGAGATCAGTGCTGCGACAACAGCAGACCCCACCCCGCCGAGGGTACCCGCATGAGTTACTCAGGCGGCCGCGCTGAGCGCGCGCCATTGCGCGGCGCTCGTCGTCGCGAAGTCGTACAGGCTCGCGCCGAGGGCGCCCTCGTCCGCGGCTGCGGCCGCGAAAGCGCGCACCTGCGCGACCGTCGCGCTGCCCGCGAGCCCGCCCACGAGGTGCACCGCGAGGCCCTCGTCGCCTGCCCGCGCGCGCAGCATCTCGAGTTCGCCTGCGTGTATGCCCGCGTCGCCGCGGCCGTCTTCGTACCGGTAGGTGAAGTAGCCCATCGGCATGAAGACGTCGTAGGTCTTCGCGCGAGCCCCTCGTACGGGAAGCCGCGGCCAGTACTTCGGGTTCAGGTCCATGCCGCGCGGCGAGGGGATGATCGCGCCGAGCGGGTAGTCGGGGCCGACCGCCTTGCGCAGGGCGCGCGACAGCCCGAGCAGCCGCACCGAGCGCTTCGCCGCCGAGGGCACGACCTTCGCCTCGATGTCGAGCGCGAACGAGTCGAACGCCTCGCCCTTCGGCGAGCGGAAGCGCACCGCCGCCAGCGACCGCCGCAGGTCGCGTGCGACGTTCGCGAACGACGGCAGGTACCACGCGACGATCCGCAGCCCGTTGGCATGCGCGGCGTCGACAAATCGCCCCAACGCAGCCGGCCGCAGCAGATCGACCGCCTGCGAGTAGTTCGACGTCTCGAGGTAGAGGGTCGTCACGCCGAGGTCGCGCATTCGCGCCACCGCGGCTTCCGGCTTCGCCCACTGCGCGCCGTCCCAGATGTCGACCCACGTGCCGAGGCCCTGATACGCGGAGGTGTCTCGCGGCCCGGCGGCGCCCGCCGGAACGGCGAGGCAGAGCGAGGCGGCGACGAGCAGAACGCGCGCTAGTCCGGCCACGGGTAGAAGACTAGGTGGACCGCCAGGATCGCCAGCCCCGCGAGGACGATCATCGCCGCGAACGGCCAGCGGGCCTCGAGGTTCGCGGCCGTTCGCGCCGCGCCCGGGAACGGGGTGAAACTCTTCCCGAAGTAGGCGAGGCACTCGGGAATGACGATGCAGAGGGCGAAGATGCCCCAGACCAGGTAGCCGACTTCGAGCTTGGTCATCTCAGTCGTCGAGCTTCTTGAAGGGCCAGGGGTAGAAGGTGATCCGGAACGCGATCACGGTCAGTCCGCCGACGACGATCAGCTTGACCCAGTGGTGGTGCTCCTCGAGTTGCCCCGTCGTCGACGAGATCGTCGGGATGGGGAAGCCGGACCAGAACGCCGCCAGCGCCTCCGTTGTGAGGATGAACGCCCCGAGGCTCCCCCAGAACAGGTAGCCGGTCAGCTCCCGTTTGTCGAGCGGGTGGTCGGGCTCGGTCGGGAGCCCGTGCGGGATCGGCGAGACCTCGACCTGCACCGGCCCGGGCTCGCGGACGATCGCGTTTTTCATCGCCATCGGCGGTTTCCTTTCGCCACTTGGTTACCCGAAGAGTCCCTCTTCGACATGGGGGCCACCGGTACCTTCGAACCATGAAGCAGTACTTGATCCTGATCGAGCAGCTCGTCCGCGACGGCAAGTCCGAGCGCGAGATCGAGAAGATCGTCGGCTCGCTCGTCGAGGAAGACGTGCAGGCGCTCGACGAGCGGCTCGACGAAGAGCTCCGGCCGGCGGCCTGACTAAGACGGGACAGGCCCTGTGCTTGTCCCGTTTAGCAGCAGGTCGCGCAGCCGCGCGACCTCTTCTTCCAGCCGGGCGACGCGTTCTGCCAGTGGGTCCGAGGCCTCTCTAGGGGCGGGCTCCGCTTCGGCCTGCTCTGCCTCGGCCGGCTGGGGGCCGAGCAGCTGGCGGTACCGCTCGCCCTTCTCGCCCGGCCGTCGCTCCGCCCGCTCGACGAGCTCGCGGGCGCCGAGACGGTCCAGGACCGCCTCGACCTCGCCCGCGTCGAACCCGTAGAGCCGTTCGCTGCGCTGCCGGATCTCGGCCGCCGTCTGCGGGCCGCGCAGCATCAGCACCGCGAGCGCCGAGATCTCCGCGTCGCCGAGCAAGAGCGCGTCGTCGAACAGGTGCCGGTACTTCGCCGCCCTCGAGCCGGGACCGCTCGTGAGGCGCACCCACCCGCGGCGCGACAGCCGCTCCAGCGCCACGCGGATCTCCGGCTCCTCGAGGCTCATCACCGGGTCGCGGCTCGTCGCCTGGTTGCACGCGAGCCGCAGCGCGTTCAGCGACAGCGGGTACTGGTCGGGCGTCGTCCGCTGCTTCTCGATCAGGCAGCCGAGAACGCGGATCTCGACCGGGTCGGCGTCCATCGGCGAACAGCCTAGACTCCGCGCCACATGCGCGCGATCGTCGTCACGGAGCTCGGCGGGCCGGAGGTGCTCGAGCTGCGCGACGAGCCCGCGCCGTCCGCGGGCCCGGGTCAGCTGCTCGTCGACGCTGCGGTTGCCGGCGTCAACTATCGCGACATCTACGAGCGCACCGGGGTCTACCCGACCAGGCCGCCCGTGATCGCCGGGATCGAGGGTGCGGGGACGGTGAGCGCTGTCGGCGAGGGCGTGACGGACTTCGCCCCCGGCGATCGGGTCGCCTGGAAGAACGCGCAGGGCTCGTACGCCGAGCAGGTCGTCGTTCCCGTCGCCGAGGCGCTGCTGATCCCGGCAGGAGTGACGGAGGAGCTCGCGTGCGCCGTATTGCTGCAGGGCATGACCGCGCACTACCTCACGCACTCCACCTACGACGTGCAGCCCGGAGACGAGGTGCTCGTCCATGCCGGCGCCGGCGGCGTCGGGCTGCTGCTGACCCAGATCGCGAAGCTGCGCGGCGCGCGCGTCACGGCCACGACCTCCGGCGGCGAGAAGGTCGAGCTCGCGCGTGAGGCCGGCGCCGACCAGGTGATCGGCTACGACAACGTGCCGGAGGAAGCGTTCGAGGTCGTCTACGACGGCGTCGGCAAGGACACGTTCGACCGCTCGCTCGCGGCGCTGAGGAAGCGCGGGATGATGGCGTTGTACGGGGCGGCGAGCGGCGGGGTGCCTTCGGTCGAGCTGTCGAAGGTGGCGGGCAAGTCGCTCTTCCTCACGCGGCCGACGCTCGTCCACTACACGCTCACGCGGGACGAGCTGCTTGGCCGTGCCGCGATCTCTTCGGCTGGATTGCCGAGGGGAAGCTGGACGTGCGCATCGGCGGCCGCTACCCGCTCGAGCAGGCGCGCCGGGCGCAGGAGGATCTGGAGGCGCGCCGGACGACCGGCAAGCTGCTGGTCGTGCTCGGTCGCTGAGATGAGACGCGTCCGCGTTGCGCCGAGCCCGACCGGGACGCTGCACATCGGCAACGCGCTGTCCGCGGTCGCGAACCGCGGCCTCGGCGACTGGATGCTGCTGCGGATCGACGACACGGACGCGAAGCGGAACGTCGAGGGCGGGGAAGAGGCGATCCTCGAGGACCTGCGCTGGCTCGGGGTCGAGTGGGACGAGGGCCCCGTGCGGCAGTCGGAGCGCGCGGAGCGCCACCGCGAAGCGGCGGAGCAAATCGGGACGACGCGGTTCGAAGGGGTGACGCTGCTGCGCGAGGACGGCAGCCCGACCTACCAGCTCGCCACAGTCGTCGACGACGTCGACTTCGGGATCACGCACGTCGTCCGCGGAAACGACCATCGGCCGAACGAGGCGCTGCACCGGCGGCTGCACGAGGCGCTCGGCACCGAGCCGCCGGAGTACGTCCATCACGGGCTGATCCTCGGCGACGACGGCAAGAAGCTGTCGAAACGGGCGGAGGGGGCAACCGTGGCGTCGCTACGCGAGGCCGGGATCCCGGCCGAGGCGGTGCTGGCGTATCTCGAGGAGCTCGGGATCCCCCGACACGACGTCCACCTCGATCTCGCGCGGGTGCGGCGGCTCGCGGTCGAGGCGATCGAGCGGCTCTCCGACGAGGAGCTGGCGGCCCGTGCGGGTGCCGAGGTCGCCTACGCGCCGGTGATGCGCGGCGCGCGCGACCTGAACGAGGCGCGCGAGTTCGCTCGGCAGGTCGCGGAGCCCGAGCCCGTCGCGGTCGACGACGCGGAGACGCTCGAGCGCTTCGAGGAGCTCGTCGGCCTGCCGCCGCGCGAGCTGGTGCGCGAGCTGAAGGCGGCCGGGGGCGACCTGAAAGCGCTCCGGCTGGCGCTCACCGGTCGCGAGAAGGGACCGGAGCTACAGGCGATCCTGGAGGCGCTGCCGCGGGAAGAGGCGCTCGCTCGGGTCAGGCGCAGCCGAGGGCTGCCCTGATCCCGTCGGCGGCGTTGACGATCTGAGGCCGCTGCCGTTCGCCGGCCCGAAAAGCCTGCGCAGACCCCACTCCACGGGCGAGACGGTGGCACGGTCTTGAGAAGATGCCTGGATGCGTTTGTACTCGACGTTGTCACGGCAGTTGGAGGAGTTGCCCGCGCCGCCCGGCCCCATCCGCATGTACTTCTGCGGGCCGACCGTCTATCAGCGGATCCACGTCGGGAACGCACGGCCGTTCGTCGTCTCGATGTGGCTGCGGCGCTGGCTGCGCGAGCGGGGCTACGACGTGACGCTCGTCGAGAACATCACGGACATCAACGACAGGATCTACGAGGCGGCGCCGGGGGCCAGCGCGGCCCTGGCCGCCGACGCGTCGCGGTGGTACATCGAGGACACCTCGCTGCTCGGTCTGGGACGGCCCGACGTCGAGCCGACCGCGACCGAGTCGGTGCCGGCGATCGTCGGCGCGATCTCGGAGCTCGTCTCGCGCGGGTTCGCGTACGAGGTGGAGGGCGACGTGTACTTCCGGGTCGCGCGGGATCCGTCATACGGCCAGCTCTCGCGCCAGCGTTCCGATCAGGTCGAGGAGCAGGAGCCGAACCCGCGCAAGGAGGATCCGCGCGACTTTGCTCTGTGGAAGGCGACGAAGCCCGGCGAGGACACGTCCTGGGAGTCGCCGTGGGGGGCGGGGCGGCCGGGCTGGCACATCGAGTGCTCCGTGATGGCGTCGGAGCACCTCGGGCCGGTGTTCGAGATCCACGGCGGCGGGTTGGACCTGGTGTTTCCCCACCACGAGAACGAGCTGGCGCAGTCGCGTGCCCTGGGGCACGAGTTCGCGCGGATCTGGACGCACAACGGGATGCTCCAGATGGTCGGCGAGAAGATGTCGAAGTCGCTCGGGAACATCGTCACGCTCCGGGACGCGCTCGAGCGCTGGGGACCCGAGACGATCCTGCTCTTCTTCATGACCGCGCACTGGCGCTCGCCGATCGACCTCTCGGATGAAACGCTGCAACAGCGCGGAGGCAGATGGCTGGGCTTTCAAGGTGCTTTCCGAGTTCCGACCCAGGAGCCGCCGCCCGCGGAATGGGAGCGGCTCGTGGCGGTGCTCGAAGACGATTTCAACACGCCGGAGGCATTGGCCCTGCTGCACGAGTGGCGGGGCCGCGGCTCTCCAGTATCTCGCTCGACAGCGGGCTTGCAGATCTTCGGACTTGCCCTGCCCCCGATCGCCGGCACAGGCCTCAATGTCGATCGGCTTCGTCGTGAAAGAGACGACGCGAGGGGGCAGCGTGACTGGGCGAAAGCGGACTCGCTCCGCGATGAGATCCGGCCGGGAAGGGTTCGACGTGATCGACGACGCGGACGGCTCGCGTCTCGTCCCGAGCTTTGAGTGCTGCCTCCGAGCTCGTCTACGGCCGGCGCGCGGTGCGCGAGGCGCTGCGCGGCCGGCGTGAGGTGCTCGAGCTGCTCGCGACCGAGCGGGCCGCACGGGAGCCCTGGGAGCGGAAGGCGAAGATCGTCCCCGAGCGGGTGCTGAGCGAGCTCGCGGGGACGCGCGACCACCAGGGCGTCGTCGCACGCGTCGAGCCGTACCGGTATGCGGACGCGTACGAGCTCGCGTCGACCGGCGAGCCGCTGCTCGTCTGTCTCGACCAGGTCACGGATCCGCGGAACCTCGGCGCCGTGTGCCGCTCCGCCGAGGGGGCGGGGGCGACCGGCGTGATCCTGCCGGCGCATCGGTCCGCTCGGGTCACGCCTGCTGTGGCGCGGTCGTCGGCGGGCGCAGTGGAGCACCTGCCCGTCGCGGTCGTCCAGAACCTCGCGCGCTTCCTGAACGAGGTGAAGGGGCCGCGACTGTGGGCGTGGGCCGCGGACGCGGACGGGACGCCCATGGGCGAGGCGGACCTGGCCGGCGGTCTGGCGCTCGTGTTCGGGGCGGAGGGAAAGGGGCTGCGGCCGCTGGTGCGGCGCGCCTGCGACGCCGTGGTCTCGATCCCGCTTGCGGGCGAGATCGAGTCGCTGAACGTCAGCGTCGCTGCGGCGGTTTTGCTCTACGAGGCGCGGAGGCAGCGTAGTGCCGTAGGCTCGAAGGAGGCACCATGAAGCGGGGGCGCCGACATGGAGGAGCCCGCGGCCAGGGGCGAGGTCATGTAGCGCATGGCACGTCCTGCGCGGTGCCATAGGATTGCGCCCTGCCGTTCACGCTCAGGAACATCAAGGAGGATCTGGAGGACCTCGGCCCCAGGTTCGACGGCGCGCCGGACCTGGAGTTCCGTGCGGCGACCAAGGCGCTCGACCTCGAGAGATCCGCCCTGAGCTACCAGCGCGTCCCTCCCGGCTATCGCTTTCCGTACGGCCACACGCACGAGAGGCAAGAGGAGGTGTACGTGGTCCTGCGCGGGAGCGGGCGGATGAAAATCGACGACGAGATCGTCGAGCTGAAGGAATGGGACGCGGTGCGCGTCCCGCCCCGTACGTGGCGAGGCTACGAGGCCGGGCCAGAGGGCCTCGAGATCCTCGTCGTCGGCGCGCCCAATCTCGGCGAGGATCCGCGCGCAGACGTCGATGGCCGGCGCGACTGGTGGGCTGACCAGTAGAGCCAGCGATACGGCGGGGACATTCGCGATCTGTCAGGCTTGCGCCGAGCCGCCGATCGAAGGGGCGTGCGCTCCTGCGCGCTCCAGACGCCGGGCCAGGAAAGGAGCTTCATGGAGGGACGGATGGCCACCTACAGCCTCAATGGGGATGCCGACGAGATCACCCGGCGCGCCGAGGAGGGCATTCTGCCGCTCCTCGAGTCTCAGCCAGGATTCAAGAGCTACACGGTCGCGGTCGGTGACGGCGAGGTGTTCTCGATGAGCGCCTGGGACACGCGAGCCGACGCCGAGGCCGGCAGCGAAGCTGTCGCCGCCTGGGTCGCCGAGAACCTGGCCGACGAGATCACCCTGAAAGAGGTCCGCTACGCCGAGATCAAGCTCAGCACCACACTCGGCGTCAGCACGGCAGGCGCAGCCGCCTAGGCGATCGCCGGCAGGCGGGGGAGAAGTCCTTCCACGAACAGATCCCACGCCTGTCGGCAGGCCCAATCGCAGGCGGTCTAAGGGTGGCTGAGCCGACGCTCTACCTGTTCGACGGCTTCAACCTCTTGCACGCGGGCGACTACCGCGGAGTCGAGCAGCTCGTCGACGAGCTCGCGAGCTTCGTCGCCCTCCAGGGGGCGCGCGGAGTCGTCGTCTTCGATGGGCACGGCCGGGATGTGGCGCGCGGGCCGCTGGAAGTGCGCTACGCGCCGGACGCCGACACGCTGATCGAACGGTTGGCCGCCGAGCACCGCGATCGCGAGTCGGTCTGCGTCGTGTCCTCTGACCTGATGATCCGCGAGACGTCGGGCCGCGAGGTGCGGAAGCTCTCCTCGAAGACCTTCCTCCGCGACCTGGGCGGCCCGAGTCGGCAGGCGCCTCCGCCGGGGCAGCTCGCGGACCGGCTGGACGACAAAACGCGCTCGCAGCTAGAGCGTCTGAGAAGAGGCGAAAAAGACTAGCGAACGGATATTTTGCAAAGAGACTTGTATTCTTTGCGAGAGCTTGCTAAGTTCTTCCTCGACCTGAGGGTGAGAGTTGTCCAAAGCTCTCGCCTGATCCGGCCCAAAACTCCAGGAGATTCCAATGCCCGCTCGCTCTGCCACAGCAGTCCGGACGCAGCAACGATCTCAACGTGAACTCGAGGATTTGCAACTCGTGATGAAGGCGCGCAACGGCGACGACCGCGCGCGCGACCAGCTGATCCAGCGCTACACCGGCTTCGTCCGGATGAAGGCCAGCTCGTACTTCATCGCGGGAGGCGAGGGCGAGGATCTGATCCAGGAGGGCCTGATCGGCCTCTGCAAGGCCGTGCGGGACTTCCGCGCGGACAAGGAGACGTCGTTCCGCTCGTTCGCGGAGCTGTGCGTGACGCGGCAGATCATCACCGCGATCAAGACCGCGACGCGCTTCAAGCACACGCCGCTGAACAACTACGTGTCGTTCTCGCAGACGCCGGCGGGGCAGGACCCGGATTCGGACTGCACGCTCGGCGACGCGCTACCGGGATCGCACGTTCACGACCCGGCGGTCGCGGTGATCTCGACGGACGAGCTGAAGAGCCTCGTGTTCTGCCTCGGCACGGGCCTCTCGCCGCTCGAGGCGGATGCGCTGCGGATGTACCTCGAGGGCTCCTCGTACGAGGAGATGGCCGAGGTGCTCGACTGCGACACGAAGGCGATCGACAACGCGCTCCAGCGCGTCAAGCGGAAGATCGTCACGCACCAGCGCTCGCGCGAAGTCCTGGCGTAGGCGGGCTGCAACGGGACAGGCTAGAGGCCTGTCCCTGAAGTTGGCGCGTACCATGGGGCGAACGCCGGAGTAGCTCAGCTGGCAGAGCACCGCTCCTTGTAAAGCGGATGCCGTGGGTTCGAGTCCCACCTCCGGCTCTTCGCGCTACGCGACGAGCGGCGGCTTCAGGCCTTCCTGGATGCGCTTGTCGAGCACCTTGGCATAGGGCAGCGCCGAATCCACCGTCAGCTTGTTCGCCTTGCCGACGAGGACGAGCGAGCCGACGATGCGGTCGCGGCGCTCGTAGAGGATCACCGCCCGCAGGCGCTGGCCCTGGGCCGTGAACGTGGCGCCGACCGCGAACGACTCCTCTCCGACGCCCGGGTGGCGGACGCCGTCCAGCTTCGCGGGGCCGGAGCCGCCGACGACCTGCGCCAGTGTCGCCGCGCCTTCCGGGCCGGTGAAGACCGAGCGCAGGACGAGCACGCGCCCCGACGCCTCACGGCGCGAGCGTTGCAGGGCGGCGGTCGCACGTAGCTGGTAGATCCCGGCGCTGGGCCCGAAGCGGTATTCGCGGACATACGAGCCGATCGCGTTGTCGTCGGGCAGGAAGGCCTGCTGGAAGACGCCGGCCTTGCCTTTCAGGTCGGTGGCGGTCGGGACCATGGCCGAGAGGTCGGGCGCCTTGGCGCCCGGGGGCTTCGCCGTCCCGAGCGGCCGCGGCAGCGGCACCGGCTGCGCCTTCAGGGATCCCTGAGCGTAGGCCACGATCCGTCCGGCGAGCTTCCGCGCGATCGCCACCACCTGCGCGTCGACGTTCGTGTTGTCGGCGCGGTTCATCACCGCCTCGCAGAGGATCTTGTCGATCTGGAAGTCGACCGCCGTTCCGTAGATCCGCTTCTTGCCGACCCGCTGCACGATCCGCAGCCCGACTGCTCCTGGACCGAGGCTCCGTACCGGGAACGCGCTCGCGCTTTCGATCACGACGCCCTGGAGGTTCATGCCCTGGACGCGGCGGAGGTCGCGCAGCGACTTCACCTCGTACGCCTGCGCATTCGCAAGCGTCTTGAAGATGTCGAGCGACGTGCCGACGTCGATCAGGCCGCTGCCCTTGCGGAGCGCCGTGAAGCCGACGTCTCCGTAGACGAGCGTGTAGCCCGACACGCGGCCTGCCCTGGTGACCGTCGCTTGCGTGTCGGCGGGATCGAACGAGTCGTCGGCCGCGCGCGCGTTGGTGGTCGTCCCCGAGAGGAGCTCGACCTGGAGGTCCCGAGCGGCCTGGCCGAGCTGCGCACGTGGCACGGCTAGCGCCGCGAGCGGGTTCGCGGGCGCAGGCGCGGCGCCGGCCGACCCCGCGCCGAGCGCGAGCGCTGCTACGAGCGCTCCGAGCAGCGCGACGCGTCTCACCGGAGGGCCTCCTCGAGGTCGGCCCAGAGCTCGTCGGCGTCTTCGAGCCCGACCGAGAGCCGAATCAGGTTCATGGGCACGCGATCCCCTTCCCAACGGTGTCTCGACTCCATCGTCGTCTCCGTTCCGCCGAGAGACGTCGCATTCTTGATCAGACGAGTGGCGCGCTCGACGGTTTGTGCGTCGCCGCGCGTGTCGAAGGAGAGCAGGCCGCCGATTCCGGCGTAGCGGACGGTCTCGACGCCCGGGTGGGCGGCGAGCCGCTCGGCCAGCACGCGTGCCGTCTCCGTCTGGCGCTCGACCCGGACGCGCAGCGTCTTCAGCCCGCGGAGGAGCAGCCAGGCGACGTCGGGCGCGCAGATCGGCCCGGTGCGCTGCCGGAAGCGCCGCAGCCGCTCGTGCGCGTCCGCGTCCCGCGACACCACCGCGCCGACCAGCGCGTCGTGGTGCCCGGCGAGGTACTTCGTCCCGCTGTGGACGACGAAGTCCGCGCCGTGCTCCAGCGGACGCAGGTGGATCGGGGTCGCAGCAGTGGAGTCGACCACCACCGGCGCGGGATGGGCGGCGGCTGCGTCGAGGTCGGGCATCGTCAGGAACGGGTTCGACGGCGCCTCCACCCAGACGAGAGCGACGCCGTCCGGCGGCGGCCCCGTCTGGTCGAACTCGACGTGCCGGACGCCCCAGCGGCCCAGCTCGTCCATCAGGACGCCGGTGCCGTAGTAGGCGCCCGCGGCGTGGGCAACCGTCTGGCCCGGCTCGAGCAACGTGAGCAGCAGCGCGGTCATCGCGGCCGACCCGGAGGAGAAGAGCAGCGCCTGCCCGGCGGGGGCGCCCTCGAGCCCCGCGATCACGCGCTCTGCCTCGGCACCGGTCGGGTGGCCGTCCCGGGAGTACGAGAACTGGCCCACCTGGCCGTCCACATAGGGCCAGATCGTCGAGCGGTCGACACTCATGGTCGCTCCGGCGCCGGCAAAGCCGGCACCTCCGCTCCTCGGTGAGCTCCGTCGAGCCTACGCTCACGCACGAGCGTAGCGACCGGCTCGGGGCGGATGTCCTCGAGCCGGCCGAGCCGGGCGAGCGAGGGGAAGAGGCGCGTCCACGAGAGCGCGAGGCCGATCGTCGCGATCCCGCCGGCGACGACGCTCGTCACGGTGCCGACGAGCGCGGCGACGGCGCCCGACTCGAAGGCGCCGAGCTCGTTCGAGGCGCTGATGAAGACCATCTCGACGGCGTTGACGCGGCCGCGGAGCTCGTTCGGCGTGATCAGCCCGACGGTCGTCGAGCGGATGTTGACGCTGATCAGGTCGACGAACCCGGCGATGCCGAGCGCCGCGACCGAAAGCTCCATCGACCGCGAGAGCCCGAAGACGATCATGCACGCGCCGAAGATCCCGACGACGACGAGCAGCGTCGGGCCGGCGCGCGTCTGGAGCGGGCGACGCGCGAGGATGATCCCTGCGGCAAGCGCGCCGACCGCCGGAGCGCTGCGCAGGATGCCGAGCCCCACCGGCCCGACGTGGAGGATCTCGCGGGCGAAGACCGGCGCCAGCGCGATCGCCCCGCCGAAGAGGACGGCGAAGAGGTCGAGCGCGATCGCGCCGAGCAGCATTCGCGTCCGCAACACGAACCGGACGCCGTCGGCGAGCCCGGCGAAGCCGGGCGCCCGCTCGACGTTCCGGGCGAGCGTCGGCGAGCGCAGCGCGAACAGGGCGCCGAGCGCGAACCCGAACAGCACGGCGGAGACGCCGTAGACCGACTCGGAGTGGATCGAGAAGAGGACGCCGCCGATCGCGGGACCCGCGACCACGGCGATCTGGCCGGCGATCGACCGCAGCGCCATCGCCCCGGGCAGGATCTCGACCGGCACGAGCTCCGGAGTCAGCGCGCCGAACGCCGGCCACCCGATCGCGCTCGCGCAGCCGCTCGCGGCGGCGAGCAGGAAGAACGGCCACGTCTTCGTCGCGCCGTTCGCCGAGACCAGCAGCAGTCCGATCGCGACCATCACCATCACGCCGAGCGAGATCGACGCCTGGAGGCGGCGCGGGATCCGGTCGGCGAGGTGCCCCGCCGGCAGCGCGAGGATCGGCAGCGGCGCGAACTCGAAGAGGCCGACCAGGCCGAGGTCGAGCGGGTTCTTGTGGATCGCGTAGACCTGCCACCCGACCGCGACCGCGATCATGTTCTCCGCGAAGCGCATGCAGAGGATCGCCGACCACAGGAACGCGAAGTCGCGTAGCTGCAGCGCCGGGGGCAGCCGTTGTCGCACGCGTCGAACCTAGCAACGGCCCCCGGTTAGGCTCCGCGCATGGCCGACGAGACCACCGAGCAGAAGCTCGCCCGACTCGAGGAGCTTCGCGACGAGACGCTGCACCAGGCGAAGGAGGAGACGGTCGCGCGGCGGCGCGAGGAAGGGAAGCTCACCGCGCGCGAGCGGCTCGAGAAGCTGCTCGACCCGGGCTCGTTCGTCGAGCTCGACCGCTACGTCCGCCACCGCGAGGTCGAGTTCGGGATGCGCGACCGGCGGCCGTGGGGCGACGCGGTCGTCACCGGCTACGGGACGATCTTCGGCCGCAAGGTCTTCGTCTTCTCGCAGGACTTCACGATCTTCGGCGGGTCGCTGTCGGAGGTCTTCGCCGAGAAGATCTGCAAGGTGATGGACCTGGCGGTCAAGTTCGGCTGCCCGGTGATCGGGATCAACGACTCGGGCGGCGCGCGGATCCAGGAGGGCGTCGTCTCGCTCGCCGGGTACGCGGAGATCTTCTGGCGGAACGTGCAGTCGTCGGGCCTCGTGCCGCAGCTCTCGCTCGTGCTGGGGCCGTGTGCGGGCGGCGCCGTCTACTCGCCCGCGATCACCGACTTCGTCTTCATGGTCGAGGGCTCGTCGTACATGTTCATCACCGGCCCCGACGTGGTGAAGACGGTGACCGGGGAGGAGGTCACGTTCGAGGAGCTCGGCGGCGCGTCCACCCACGCCTCGAAGTCGGGGGTCGCGCACTTCACCTCGACCGACGAGGAAGCATGCCTCGAGGACGCCCGGTACCTGCTCTCGTTCCTGCCGCAGAACAACCTCGACCGGCCACCGTTCGCGGAGCCGTCCGACCCGCGCGACCGCGAGTCGCCGGAGCTCGACACCCTGATCCCGGACGAGCCGACGAAGCCGTACGACATCAAGGAGGTCATCCGCCACGTCGTCGACGACGGCGAGTTCCTCGAGGTGCACGAGCGGTTCGCGGAGAACATCGTCTGCGGGCTCGCGCGGCTCGGCGGGCACTCGGTCGGCGTGGTCGGCAACCAGCCGCGCGTGCTCGCCGGCGTGCTCGACATCGACGCCTCGAACAAGGCCGGGCGCTTCGTCCGCACCTGCGACGCGTTCAACATCCCGATCGTCACGTTCGTCGACGTGCCGGGGTTCCTGCCCGGCACCGAGCAGGAGTGGCACGGGATCATCCGCCACGGCGCGAAGCTGCTCTACGCGTACGCGGAGGCGACCGTGCCGAAGCTGACGGTGATCACGCGCAAGGCATACGGCGGCGCCTACGACGTCATGTCCTCGAAGCACATCCGCGCCGACTTCAACTTCGCCTGGCCGACCGCCGAGATCGCAGTGATGGGCCCGGAGGGAGCGGTCAACATCGTCTTCCGTCGCGAGCTCGAGGTGGGCATGGACGCCGCGCGCCGCGAGGAGCTGATCAGCGACTACAAGGCGCGGTTCGCCAATCCGTACGTCGCCGCCGAGCGCGGTTACGTCGACGACGTGATCGAGCCCCGACGGACGCGGCCGGTGTTGATCGACGCGCTGGAGACGGCGTCGACGAAGCGCGAGCGGCGACCGCCGCGCAAGCACGGGAACATCCCGCTCTAGGAGGCACGACGGCGTTGCCCGGCTAGGAGAGACCGGCCTCGGCGAGCGGCCGGCGGCCCCACGCGAAGCGCTTCGCGTACCAGTCCGACGAGAGCGGCGCGAGCTCGACGCCCTCCTCGGAGGAGTGGATGAACCAGCCGTTGCCGAGGTAGATGCCCATGTGGTCGACCTCGGCCGGCTTCGACCGGCGGCCGTGTGCGCCGAAGAAGACGAGGTCGCCGGGCTCGAGCTGCGCGAGCGGGATCCGCTGCGCCGGCTTGACCTCGCCGCTCATCGCGTAGGTCGAGCGGCCCTTGAGGGTCGCGGCGAGCGTGTCGGCGCCGGCGTAGGCCTGCAGCTTGTAGACGCGCCAGACGAAGCCGGAGCAGTCGAAGCCGCCCGGCACCTGCTTTCCGGTCGCGAACGGGTCCTGCGTCCGCTCGCTCGTCCCGCCCCAGACGTAGGGGTAGCCGACGAGGGAGATCGCCGTCTGGAGCAGGTCGTGCTGGAGGCCGGTCACGGCCGGGAGCTGGAACGTCGCCGCGAGCTTCGCCACCCAGTCCGCCTCCCAGCCGCCGAAGGCGAGGATGCGCGCGGCGGAGTAGGCCGCCTCGGCACGCGTGGCCGGGTCGGTGGCCCGGAGCTCCAGGGCGTCCTGCGCGGCCGGGTGGTCGACGCGGAGACCGAGCAGGCGCGCGACGACCTCGGTGCCGAAGCCGCTGCGGGGCGTGAGCCCGGCAGCGCGGGCGCCGGCGCTGAACTGGCGCGCGGCGGGGAGCAGGCCGAGGGCGCGGACGAGCTGGGCGTCGAGCTGGCCGATCGTCGCCGGCGCGCTCGGGCTCGCCGCGACGGGCGCCTCCTTGCCGGTGAGCCCGGCGACGAGATCCGCGAGCTCGCCCTGGCTGAGCGGGTCGTCCGGGCGGAAGCCGTTGGCGGTGCCGCCCATCAGCCCCTTGGCCGTGACGAGCTTGATCTGCGGGAGCGCCCAGGAGCGCGCGGCCGCGGCCGGCGAGGCGAAAACCAGGGCAAGAGCAGCACAAACGAGGACGCGACGGGGCATCCACGTCTCTTTCGTCCGACCGCGCGCACTCCTTTAGGGTGAGGCGGCGATGGGTGCTGAGATCAAGCCGGAGCCGACCCCGGAGGAGCGCGAGGCGATCCTGCTGGCGCTTGCCGGCCTCGACGGCGAGGAAGAGCAGCCCGAGTGGTGGGCCGCCGGCGTGCGCGACGCCGTCGAGCCCGACGGGACAGACCCCTTCGGAGGCGGTCCGTAGGCCTAGGCGAGGGCGCGGCCGCGCAGCAGGCTCGGCGCGACGCGCGCGTAATCCAGCCCGGAGACCCAGGTCAGCACGACCGCGACCAGCAGCGCCCACCACGCGACCGTCTCGTCCCACGCCCCTGCGGCGGCGAATCCGCCGACCGCGACCGCGACCGCCTGCGCCAACGTCTTCACCTTCCCGAGGTCGCGTGCGGAGATGACCACGCCGCGCTCGACCGCGGCCAGCCGCAGGCCGGAGACGAGGATCTCGCGCGCGACGATCGCGGCGACCATCCAGCCCGGGAAGACGTCCTCGTCGATCAGGACGATCATGGCCGCGAGGACGAGCACCTTGTCCGCGACCGGGTCGAGCAGCGAGCCGAGCGGAGTCGTCCTGCCCTGGCGCCGGGCGAGCCACCCGTCGATCTGGTCGGTGGCCATCGCCGCGATGAAGAGCCCGGTTGCCCAGTAGTCGTGTCCGGGAAAGTGCCACTCGAAGAGGACGACCACGAACGGGGCGGCGACGATGCGCGCGACGGTGAGCTGATCGGCGAGGGCCATCCCTCGGGGAGAATACGTCGCCCGTGGGACTCTTCTCGAAAGTGCTCGTTGCCAACCGGGGCGAGATCGCGATCCGGATCTTCCGCACGCTCCGGGAGCTCGAGATCGGCACCGTCGCGGTGTACTCCGAGGCCGACCGCGGCGCGCTCCACGTGCGCCGCGCGGACGAGGCGTTCCTGCTCGGTCCCGGCGCTCCGACAGAGAGCTACCTGAACCAGGAACGGATCCTCGAGGCCGCCGGCGCCGCCGGCGCCGAGGCGGTCCACCCGGGATACGGCTTCCTGGCCGAGAACGCCGACTTCGCGCGCGCGGTCGAGGCGGCCGGGCTCACCTGGATCGGGCCGCCGCCCGAGGCGATCGAGGCGATGGGCTCGAAGACCGAGGCGCGCGAGCGGATGAAGGCCGCGGGCGTGCCGATCATCCCCGGCACCACCGAGCCGGTGACGTCGCCCGACGAGGTCGTCCGCCTCGGGGGCGAGCTCGGCTGGCCGCTGGCGATCAAGGCGTCGGCGGGCGGAGGCGGCAAGGGCTTTCGCGTGGTTCGGGAAGACGACGACGTCGAGCGCGCCTTCGAGACCGCGCAGCGCGAGGGCGAGGCGTACTTCTCCGATCCGACCGTCTACGTCGAGCGCTACCTCGAGGACCCCCGTCACGTCGAAGTGCAGGTGCTCGCGGACGCGCACGGGAACGTGATCCACCTGGGCGAGCGCGACTGCACGATCCAGCGCCGCCACCAGAAGCTCGTCGAGGAGACGCCGTCACCCGCCGTCGACGCCGAGCTCCGTGCCCGGATCGGGGCGATCGCGGTCGAGGCCGCGCGCGCGGTGGGCTACCGCTCCGCCGGGACGATCGAGGGCCTGCTCGACCGGGACGGCGCCTACTACTTCATGGAGATGAACACGCGCATCCAGGTCGAGCACACCGTCACGGAGATGGCGACGGGCCTCGACCTCGTCCGCGAGCAGGTGCTGATCGCGGCCGGAGAGCCGCTATCGCTGAGCCAGGACGACGTCCGCCTGACCGGCCACGCGATCGAGTGCCGGATCAACGCCGAGGACCCGTCCAGCGGCTTCCTCCCGACCCCCGGGAGGATCGCGGGCTACCGCGAGCCGGCGGGGCCGGGCGTGCGGGTGGACTCGGGCGTGGAGGACGGCTCGGAGATCTCGCCGCTGTACGACCCGATGGTCGCGAAGCTGATCGTGCACGGGGTCGACCGCGAGCACGCGCGGCGCCGGATGCTGCGCGCGCTCGACGAGTACGAGATCGGCGGAGTGACGACGCTGCTCGGCTTCCACCGCGCGCTGCTCTCGCATCCGTGCTTCGCCGACGGCGCCACGTGTCACGGCGTCGTCGAGTCGGAACAGCTCGCGGAAAAGGCGGCAGCAGTTGTCGCACGGGGCAACGAAGGCACCGGCGGCCTCGGACGGAAGGCTCCGAGAGCGAGTGACGGTCGTCGAGCTCGACGGACGCCGTTTCGACGTCACCGCGCTCGTCCCCGCCCCGCCCTGGGCCGAGCTGGCCGAGCGCAGGCGCGCCCGCGCGGCCCGCAGCGGCGCCGGCGCGGGTGGCCGGAACGCCGTCGTCAGCCCGATGCAGGGCACGGTGCTCTCGGTCGAGGTCGCGGACGGGGATTCGGTAGCGGCCGGACAGGTGATCTGTGTCGTCGAGGCGATGAAGATGGAGAACGAGGTTCACGCGCTCGGCGCCGGCGTCGTCCGGGAGCTTTCCGTCACCCCCGGCGAGCCGGTGCGCACCGGACAGGTGATCTGCGTGGTCGCCCCGGACGATGCCGCCGACTAGGGAGTTCTGCCGCGACGTCGCGCTCGCGAACGACGAGCCGCTCGCCGGCACTGCGAGCCGCGTCGACCACTGGATCCTGATCGAGTACCGGGGCCTCTGGGGCCGTGACGTCCTGCCGGGCAGCGGCCTCTCGGACCAGGTCAAGCAGCGGCTCCGGGAGCAGGCCTCCGCCCGCCCGCACACGAAGCTTCTCTTCGTCCGCCGCACGGAGCGCCGCGGCCGGCCGGAGCTGAGGGCGATGTGGGGAAGCTCCGCGGAGCGAGGCGGGCAGCTCTTCCATGCCGACATCGACCAGCACGAGGACCTGCTCGACCTCGACCTGACCGCACCCGGCGCGCCTCTCCCGCACCCGCTCCTGCTCGTGTGCACGCACGGCAAGCACGACCGATGCTGCGCACGCCAGGGGCGGCCGCTCTACCAGGCTCTCGCCGAGCTCGCCGAGGACGACTGGGTCTGGCAGGTCTCGCACGTCGGCGGCGACCGCTTCGCCGGCAACGTCGTCGTGCTCCCCGAGGGCCTCTACTACGGGCGGGTCGGTCCGGGGGAGGCCTGGTCGGTCCTCGACGAGTACCTCGCCCGGCGCATCGACCTCGCCCACTACCGGGGGCGCTCCAGCTACTCGTTCGCGGTTCAGGCCGCCGAGCGAGCCGTCCGCGAGGAGGCGGGCCTGTCCGGGCTCGACGATCTCGAGCTCGTCGCCGAGCGGCCGGTCGTCGTCTTCCGCGGGGGCGGGCGCTTCTACGAGGTCGACGTGACCGCCGCCCCGGGCGCGCTCAGCTACCTGACGTGCTCGTCGGAGGCGCTCAGGCGCCCGCGGCACTACGCCGCACGAATCCTTCGCGAACGAGCCGCCTGACGAGCACGAGCCGGCTCTCGTCGTCGAGCTCGCCGGGGAGCTCCGCGGCGGTGAACGGCCCTTCGGCCTCGAAGATCGCCTCCAGCTCGGTCCGGGCGTAGTCGGGCACGGTCACCTGCTTGCCCTCGAACGAGAGCGTCGATCCGTCCAGGTCGGCGATCACCGTCGGCCGCCGCTCCAGCGGCGTCTCGGCCGTGAGCGACCCGAGCTCCCGCACCTCCTCCATCTGGCCGTCGAGGATCGGCCGCCGGCTGCGCACGAGCTTCGCGCGTGCCCGGCGCGCGACGTCGTCCGCGTCGAGCCTGGCCGCCAGCCGCTCGACGAGGTCGGAGGCCATGACGCCGTCCTCCGGCACCGACCTTCGGAACTCGACGTCGTCCTCGCACTCGTCGAGGGCCAGGCGCAGCGCGTCGACCCAGGTGTGCAGGTTGATCCCCACGGTGACGTGGAGCGAGTCGGTCTCCGAGGTGAGCGCGTCGTGCAGCCAGCCGCGCGGGAGGTAGAGCGTGTCGCCGGCGCGCAGGGTCAGCTCGAGCGTCGGCGGGCCGTGCTCGCCGAGCGCCTTCGAGTACCGCTGGTGCTTGAGGGGCAGCTCGAAGAGCGGGTCGTAGATCCGCCAGTGCTTCTCGCCCGCGACCTGGAGCACGAAGACGTCGTGCGTGTCGTGGTGGACGGCGAAGCCCTGCGAGCCCCTGGGCGTGTAGTACGCGTTCGCCTGCGCCGGGTAGCCGAGGTCGACTTCCAGCCCGCGGCAGAACTTCGCGAGCGGCGTCCAGTTCAGGTGCAGCCCCTGGAGCACGATCGTCGCGCCGTCCTCGAACGCGGCCGCGACCCGCTCGGGGTCCGCGCTTCCCGGTGAAGGCATGCGGCCGCCAGGGCAGGTCGGTCGCGTACTCGGACAGCCCGACCTGGCCGCCCTCCTTGACGAGCCGGAAGGCGGGATAGCGCAGGCTGCCGGAGGAGACCAGCCGCTCGACGTCTGCGACCGAGATCAGGTCGTCGAAGCGACCTTCCTCGGACCGCGGAACGGCGAGCGGCTGCTGCTCCCAGTACTCGGCGAAGAACTCCGCCGCGTCGATCGGCTCGACGCAGCGGGTCAACGCGTCGCCGCTAGCTCGGGTCCTCGAGGTCAGCGTCGGAGTCGGTCTCGTCCGAGTCGGACGAGTCCGTCGTGTCCGTGTCGTCCCCGTCGGTGTCCGCCGTCTCCGACCGCGAGCGCGAGGCGCCCGTGCCGGTGGTCAGGATCTCCTCGTCGGTCAGCTTGCGCTGGTCAGGCATGTTGCCTCCTTGGGCGGGAACTGGGTCGTGGGAGCATATGCCCTATCTACGGGTCCGAATATGCGCAGTCACCACAAATCCACATTCTCGATCTGCGCCGTCGACCGGGACGCGGGGGAAGTCGGCTGCGCGGTGCAGTCGAAGTACTTCTCCGTCGGCTCGGTCGTGCCCGTGGGCGAAGGCGGGCGTGGGCGCGGTCGCGACGCAGGCGGCGGGTGTGGCCGTCTACGGCCCGCGGGCGCTCGCGCTGCTCGAGGAGGGAGTCGCGCCGGACGAGGCCTTGGCGCGCGTGCTCGCCGACGACGCCGGGCGCGAGACGCGCCAGCTCGGCGTGGTCGCGGCCGACGGGCGGGCGGCGGCGCACACGGGGTCGGAGTGCCTCGCGTGGGCCGGGCACCGCGTCGGCGACGGCTACGCCGTCCAGGGGAACATCCTCGCCGGTCAGGCCGTGGTCACCGAGATGGAGCGCGCCTTCCTGGAGACCGCCGGCTCGCTGGCGGAGCGGCTGGTCGCCTCGCTCGAAGCGGGCCAGGCCGCCGGCGGCGACTCGCGCGGCCAGCAGTCTGCGGCGATCGTCGTCGAGCGGGTCGGCGGCGTCTCAGCAGTCTCGCGAGGGCATCGACCGCGTCTGTGAGCTGCGGGTCGAGGACCACCCGGAGCCGATCGCGGAGCTCCGGCGGCTGCTCGGCATCCACCTCGTGTGGGATGCGGTTCGCCGCGCCGAGCCTCTTCCACGCGCCGGGGCGCTACGGCGAGGGCGCCGCTCTGCTGAGGGAGGCCCTGGCGGCCCGGGGCGAGGACGCGGTGCTGCTCTACGACCTGGCGTGCTTCGAATCGCTCGCCGGGGAGCCCGAGCAGGCGCTCGCGCACCTGACGCGGTCGGTCGAGCTCGACCCGGGCCTGCGGGCAGGAGCGGCGGCCGACTCCGACTTCGACTCGATCCGGCAGGACCCGCGCTTCGCAGCGCTCGTCAGCTAGGCTCGCCCGCGGCTTGGATCTCTACGAGTACCAGGGCAAGGAGCTCTTCCGGCGCGCCGGCATCCCGGTCTCCGAGGGCCGGCTGGCGACGAGCCCGGAAGAGGCGCGCGCGGCGGCGCAGGAGCTCGGCGGGCCAGGTCGTCGTCAAGGCGCAGGTGCTGACCGGCGGGCGCGGCAAGGCGGGCGGGATCAAGCTCGCCGAGGGGCCGGACGAGGCGGAGGAGCGCGCGAAGGAGATTCTCGGCCTCGACATCCGCGGCCACGTCGTCCGCAAGCTCTGGATCGAGGCCGCCTCCGATATCGCCAAGGAGTACTACCTCTCGGTCACCTTCGACCGCGGCGCGAAGCAGCCGCTGTTCATGTTCACGACGCAGGGCGGCGTGGACATCGAGGAGGTTGCGGCCACGAGCCCCGACGCGCTCGTCCGCCTGCACGTCGACCCGTTCGAGGGCTTCCAGCCCTGGCAGGCGCGGCGGCTGATCTACGGCGCCGGCGTCGAGGACCCGGAGGAGCAGAAGCAGATCGCGGCGATCGTCGGGAAGCTGTACGAGGCCTTCGTCGAGTTCGACGCGATGCTCTGCGAGATCAACCCGCTGATCGTCACGCCCGCCGGCGAGGTCAAGGCGCTCGACTCGAAGTTCACCGTCGACGACAACGCCCTCTTCCGGCACTCCGACATCGGGGAGATGCGCGATCCCGAGGCCGATCCGCCCGAGGAGCGCGCCGCGCGCGAGAAGGGCGTCACCTACGTGAAGCTCGACGGATCGGTCGGCATCCTCGCGAACGGGGCCGGGCTCGCGATGTCGACGCTCGACGTCGTCGCCCTGGCCGGCGGCAAGGCGGCGAACTTCTGCGACCTCGGCGGCGGCGGCGACGCGCAGGGCGTCGTCGACGCGCTGGAGATCATCACCGGCGACCCTCAGGTCAAGTCGATCCTGTTCAACGTCTTCGGTGGGATCACGCGCACCGACGAGGTCGCGCGCGGGATCCTCCAGGCGCTCTCGCAGATGGCGATCGACCACCCGATCGTCGTCCGGCTCGACGGCACGAACGCGGAGGAGGGGAGGCGGCTGCTTGAAGGAGGCCGCTCCGCCGAATCTCCACGTCGAGCCGACGATGCTGGAGGCGGCGAAGCGTGCGGTGGAGCTGGCCGAGATGACCGACGTCTGGTCCGACCGCGCAGAGGCCTACCGCCAGAGCCCCGCGCATCGCGAGGGGCCCGACCTCGACGCGATCGTCGAGTGGTCGGCGGGCCTGGCGACGGCTCTCGACGTCGCGACGGGCGGCGGGCACGTCGCGCGGCGGCTGCGCGAGGCCGGGCTCGACGTGACGACGGTCGACCCGGCCGCCGGGATGGAGCCGGACGTCGTCGCGCCTGCGGAGCGAATGCCCTTCGAGGACGAGAGCTTCGACCTCGTGGTCTCGCGGCTCGGGGCGCACCACTTCTCCGACGTGCGCGCGGCGATGCGCGAGCTGGCGCGGATCGCGCGCCGCGCGGTGATCGTGGTCGACAACACGTTCGGCGGCGACGCGCTCGAGGAAGCGGAGCACATCCGCGATTCGTCGCACGTCCGCTGTCTCCCGGCCGAGGAATGGCGCGCGCTGTTCGAGGAGGTCGGGCTCGGCATCGACGACGTGCGCTTCCTGCCGCAGCGCGTCGAGCTCGAGCCCTGGCTCGAGCGGGCGGGGTGCACGGGCGAGGCCGCGGCGCGCGTCCGCGAGCTCGTCGCCGACCGCACCGAGGACGGCTGGGTGACGCTCGACCGCATGGCGCTGAAGGGGATCAAGTAGTGGCGATCGTCGTCGACCGCGAGACGAAGCTCGTCGTCCAGGGCCTGACCGGCCGCGAGGGCTCGTTCCACGGGCTGCGCAACCGCGCCTACGGCACGCAGGTGGTCGCGGGCGTGACGCCCGGGAAGGGCGGCCAGGACGTCGAGGGGGTCCCGATCTTCGACACCGTCGCCGACGCCGTGAGCGAGGCCGGCGCAAACACGACGATGGTCTTCGTCCCCGCACGCTTCGCCGCGGACGCGATCTACGAGGCGGTCGACGCCGGGATCGAGACGGTGATCTGCATCTCCGAGGGCCTCCCGGCGCACGAGATGCTGCGGGTCTACAACTACATCCGCCCGCGCGGCGTGACGATGCTCGGGCCGAACTGCCCCGGGGCGCTCTCGCCGGGCAAGGCGAACGTCGGGATCATCCCCGCGGAGATCTTCAGCGAGGGCTCGATCGGGCTCGTCTCCCGGTCGGGGACGCTGACCTACCAGATCGGCCACGAGCTGACCGGGCTCGGGCTCGGCAACTCGACGATCGTCGGGATCGGCGGCGACCCGATCGTCGGCTCGTCCTTCATCGACATCCTCGCGAAGTTCGAGGCCGATCCGGAGACGGAGATGGTCGTGATGGTCGGCGAGATCGGCGGCGACGAGGAGGAGAAGGCGGCCCGCTACATCGCCGAGCAGATGAGCAAGCCGGTCGTCGGGTACATCGCCGGCTTCAGCGCGCCGCCCGGCAAGACGATGGGCCACGCCGGCGCGATCATCACCGGCTCGTCCGGCACCGCCGAGGCGAAGAAGGCGGCGCTGGAGGCGAGCGGCGTGCGCGTCGGGACGTCTCCGACCGAGGCGGCGCAGATCGCCGCCGAGGTCGCGCGCGGCGACTGACCGTACCGCAGCTCGCGGTGCAGCGCGGAGGCAGTCCTGTGGGCGATGGCGAGCAGCTTGGCAGAAGGGCAACTGCGGCGCTCCTCTTGCTCGCCGCGCTCTATCCGCTCATTCGCCGGCCCATCCTGACGCTGGGGCGCGACCGCTGACCGAAGCGGCCTCGCGTCTCCCGGGCGACGAGCTGCTGGAGAACGCAGACGGAGTCTCCACCAGAGCGATCACGATCTACACGCCGGCCGAGCGTGTGTGGCCGTGGATCGCCCAGCTGGGCCCGTCGCCGCGCGGCGGCGCCTATACCTACGACTGGATCGAGAATCTCCTCGGTCTCGACATGCACAGCGTCGACCGAATCCTGCCGGAGTTCCAGCAGCCCGAGGTCGGTGACACGATCGGCTTCGGCGCGAACCAGATGCGACTGGAGCGCGTCGAGCCCGGGCGCGTGCTCGCGTGGCGGTCCGCGGACGGCAACTGGGTCTGGACGTTCGTGCTCGAGGAACGTGGCGGCGCCACGCGGTTGATCAGCCGCAACCGGTTCCGCCTGCCGACGCTCGCAGCCCGTGTGGGGATGATTCCCATGGAGCCGGCATCGCTCGTCATGGAGCGGAAGATGCTGCTCGGAATCAGGCAGCGGGCCGAGCGGCTCGGGTCGCTGGTGAACAGCTGACCTCGGAGCCGGGACGAGGACTAGACTGGCCGCCGTGGAGACGATCGCCTTCACGCGCGGCGTTCCGACGCCCGAGGCGCTCCCGGTCGCGGATCTCGCCGACTGCGCCAAGGCCGCGGTCGAGCGGGACGGCAAGACGATCCTCAACTACGGCCCCGTCGGCGGCTACGGGCCGCTGCGCGAGTGGATCGCGGAACGCCACGGCGTCGCGCCGGGGCAGGTGCTCGTCACCAACGGGTCGCTCATGGGGGTCTCCCTGCTCGCGGCGGTGCTCGTCGACCCTGGCGCGAAGGTGCTCGTCGAGGGCCCGACCTACGACCGCGCCCTGCACATCATCGCCAGACACGAAGGCGAGCCGGTCCCGCTCGCGATGGACGAGGACGGCCTCGACCCGGACGCGATCGAGCTCCCGGCGGCGTTCCTCTACACGATCCCCACCTTCCAGAACCCGTCCGGCCGCGCGCTCTCGCTCGAGCGCCGCCACCGGCTCGCCGAGCTCGCGCGCGACGGCAAGCTGTTGATCGTCGAGGACGACCCGTACTCGCTCGTGCGCTACGAGGGCGAGCCGCTGCCGAGCATCTACGAGCTCGCGGGCGGCGAGGGCGTCGTCTACTCGTTCTCCTTCTCGAAGATCGCGGCTCCCGGCCTGCGCGTCGGGTACCTCGTCGGCCCGGCGGAGCTGATCGCGCGGCTCGAGGCGCTGGCGGTGCAGACCTATCTGACCCCGGCGCTGCTGCCCCAGGCAACCGCGTTCGAGTACGTCTCCCGCGGCCTCCTGGAGCCGAACCTCGCGCGCGTCGTCGGCCTGCTCAAGGAGCGGCGCGACGCGATGCGCGACGCGCTCGAGCGGGAGATGCCCGAAGACGCGAGCTGGAGCCGGCCGGAGGGCGGTTACTTCACGTGGCTGGATTTCCCGCCGGGCACCGAGACCGCCGACGTGCTCGCCCGCGGCGAGGAGCAGGGCGTCACCTTCGTCGCAGGCCGCGACTTCTTCCCGCCCGGCCGCGGCGGCGAGAGCTCCGCGCGGCTCGCCTTCAGCTACGTCTCGCCGGACGAGATCTCAGCGGGAGTCGCCCGGCTTGCGGCCCTGCTTCGCGAGCTTCGCTCGTCGCCGGTGGCGGTATAGCTGCGAGATCAGCATCCCGCTGACCATGCCGATCGCGAGCAGCAGCAGGAGCGTCCAGATCACGCGGACGTTCGCGTCCGAGAAGACGAAGTCGATCTTGATCTGGCGGGTGTTCTTGACGACGAACGCGATCGCGTAGGCGATCACGATCAGCAGCAGCCCGATCTTGACGTAGAGCCAGGGCTGGAAGGTCGACGGTTGGTCCTCCTCCTCGACCGGGGCGGCCGGTGGCCGCGGAGCAGGGGCTGCCGGCGCCGGCGTGCTCGGCCTCTCGGCAGAAGCGCCGGGCGGCTGCTCGGGTGGTGCCGGCTTCTCGGGCGTGCTCATCGCGGCGATCCTATGCCCGCGAACGCGGAGAGCGGACGCGGAACGAGCTGCGGCTGAAGGGGCGGCTCGAGCAGTCCGCCGCGCTCGGCGCGCCGGAACGTGGGGCACGGCGTCTCCAGAAGCAGGGCGCAGAGCCCGGCCTTGTGGAAATAGCAGTCCTGACAGGTCACCTCGGTGCGCTTGCCCAACAAGTCCCCCTTGCTTCTCCCGGATTGCTGAACGAAGACTTGCCGATGATAGGGCTCTGCCGCCGTGGATCAAGAGGGCGTGGCACGAAAACCTGCTCTTTGCGGCCGAATCAAAACCGCGAAAATGCAGCGGTTTTTAGTGCTTCTCGGGCAGCGTTGCCAGCGCACGCAACGCCTGTTGGAAACTCTCCACAGGGATCACCCGGACATCACCCTGGTACTTGCGGGCGACTTGCGCGTTATCCCCAGCAGGCACAAGGAAGACGTCCACGCCCGCCTTGCGCGCGCCGAAGATCTTCTGCTTCATGCCGCCGATCGGGCTCACCGACCCGTCCGCGTTGATCTCTCCGGTCGCAGCGACCTTGTGGCCGCGGGTGATGTCGTGGTTCAGCTCCTCGACGATGTCGAGCGCGAACGCGAGTCCTGCGGACGGGCCCCCGATCGATCCCGCGTCGATCTTCACCGGAAACGGCAGCTTGACCTGCGAGGCCTGGTCGACCAGGACGCCGATCACCGGGCGCTTCCGGTTGTGCGGGTCGGCGACCGTGCGCGCGCGGAGTTCTTCGAGGCCCTTCGGCGCGCGGACGGACAGCCGCACGATCTCGCCCGGCTTGTGGCGCGAGATCAACCTGCGGAGGTCGGGCGTCGTCCGCACGGGCCGGCCGTCGACCGCGACGATCACATCGGTCGGTTCGAGGCCGGCTTTCGCAGCGGGTGAGCCCGGCAGCACGTCCGTGACCCGCGCACCCGTCGGCCGCAGGACGACCTTGTAGCCGAGGTGCTTCAGGGCGACTGCGGCGGCAGTGTCCTGCGAGAGGCTCATCGCCCGCAGGTCCTCCTTCAGACGCTCGGCGTCGTTGACCCCGGGCGGGTTCACCGACTGCTCGGGGACGAGCGTCGCGTCGCGGTGGATCCAGGGGAAGAGCTTCTCGAAGAGCTTGGCGCGGCGGATGATGATCGCGTCGAAGTAGATCTGCCCCGGACCGGTCGGGTCCTTGCCGCCCCGCACCTGGACGAGCGGCGCGACGGGCCGCGCCTTGTCGGGCAGCAGCAGGAACTCGTTCGAAGGCCAGAGCCACAGGACGGCGACGGTCACGGCGAGAAGCACGGCGCCTGCGCCGAGCAGCCTGCCGGGAGAGAGCCGGCGGGTCAGAGCAGGTTGCGCGTGAGGCCGCCGTCGACCGGGATCACCGCGCCGGTCACGTAGGCCGCGCGGTCGGAGGCAAGGAAGCAGGCGACGGAGGCGATCTCCGCCGCGTCGCCCAGGCGGCCCATGGGAACGACGTCCGGGTTCCCGCCGCCGAGCGAGCGCAGCCGGTCGGTGTCGATCTGTCCGGGCGCGATCGTGTTCACGGTGATCCCCTTCGGGGCGACCTCGCGGGCGAGGGTCTTCATCCAGCCGACGACGCCGGGCCGGAGCGCGTTCGAGAGCGCGAGGTTGTCGATCGGCGCACGCACCGAGCTCGACTCGATGTTGACGATCCGTCCGCGGCCGCTCGTCTCGAGGTGCGGCAGGCAGAGGTTCGTCAGCCGGATCACGGACAGGAGCAGCAGCTCGACCGCTCCCTCGACCGCGTCGTCGGCGACGCCGGCTGCCGGGCCGGCGGGCGGTCCGCCGCCGTTGTTGACGAGCACGTCGATTCCGCCGAAGGCGCCGAGCGTCTGCTCGACGAGCTTCGCGAGGTCCTTCGGGACGGTCAGGTCGCCACGAATCGCGAGCGCGCCGATCCGGTCGGCCTCGCGCTCGAGCACGTCGCGCCGGCGCGCGAACATCGCCACGTTGGCGCCCTCGGCGGCGAGCGCCTCGGCGACGGCGAGGCCCATCCCCGAGGAAGCGCCGCAGACGATCGCCGTCTTTCCACGCAGGCCGAGGTCCATCTACTTGCGCTTCAGGACGCCGACGACCTCGCGGACGGCGGCGGCCGAGTCGCGAAACATCTTCTTCTCCGCGTCGGTGAGCTTCAGCTTGACGATCTCCTCGACACCGCCGGCGCCGAGCTTGACCGGCACGCCCATGTACAGGCCCCGGACGCCGTACTCGCCCTCGAGGTAGGCGGTGCAGGGGAGGACGCGCTTCTCGTCGAGCATGATCGCGTCGACCATCTGCGCTGCCGCCGCGCCGGGCGCGTACCAGGCGGAGGTGCCGAGCAGGTTGACGAGCTCGCCGCCGCCGCTGCGCGTGCGCTTGACCATCGCGTTGATCTGCGCGCGCGGGACGAGCTGCTCGAGCGGGACGCCGCCGACCGTGGTCGCGGAGACGACCGGCACCATCTGGTCGCCGTGGCCGCCGAGCACCATCGCGGTCACGTCCTTCACCGAGCAGCCCGTCTCCCAGGCGATGAAAGCGGAGAAGCGCGCGGTGTCGAGGATGCCCGCCATCCCGACGACGCGGTTCTTCTTGAACCGAGAGGTCGCTTTGGCGACGTGGCACATCGCGTCGAGCGGGTTGGAGACGACGACGAGGATCGCGTCGCGCGAGCGCTTGACCACCTCGCGGGTGACCTGCCCGACGATCGCCTCGTTGGTCGTCACCAGGTCGTCGCGGCTCATGCCGGGCGAGCGCGGTTTGCCGGCGGTGATCACGACGACGTCCGAGCCCTCGGTCTCGTCGTAGCCGTTCGCGCCGAGGATGTTCGGCTCGAAGCCGAGCACCGAGCCGGCCTGGTTCATGTCCAGGGCCTTGCCCTGGGGGAAGTTCGGGATGATGTCGACGAGGACGACGTCCGCGTAGTCGCGCCGCGCCAGCTCGAGCGCACAGGTGGCGCCGACGTTGCCGGCGCCGACGACGGTGACTTTTCTACGCAACGGAGACTCCCAGCTTGTCGATGATCGCGTCCGCGACCTCGCTCGTCCCGACCGCCGTCGGGTCGTCGCGGGTCGGTTTCATGTCGTAGGTGAGGCTGCGGCCCTCGCGGATCACGTCCGCGATCGCCGCCTCCAGCCGCTCGGCCGCCTCGTTCTCGTCGAGGTGGCGGAGCATCAGCATCCCCGAGAGCATCTGCGCCATCGGGTTGACCTTGTTCTGCCCCTTGTACTTCGGGGCCGAGCCGTGCGTCGGCTCGAAGACCGCGGCGTTCTCGCCGTAGTTCGCGCCCGGCGCCATTCCCAGGCCGCCGATCATCCCGGCGGCGAGGTCGGAGAGGACGTCGCCGTAGAGGTTCGGAAGCACGAGCACGTCGTACTCCTCCGGCCGCTGGACGAGCTGCATGCACATGTTGTCCACGATCCGGTCGTCGAACTCGATGTCGGAGTTCTCGTCCGCGACCTCGCGGGCGACGCGCAGCCACAGGCCGTCGGAGAACTTCATGATGTTCGCCTTGTGCACGGCCGTCACCTTGCGGCGGCCGTTGCGGCGCGCGTAGTCGAAGGCGAACTCGAAGATGCGGCGCGTCCCGGTGACCGAGATCGGCTTGATCGAGATCCCGGCGTCGCGCCAGCGCAGCGTCCCGCCCTTGCTCTCGATCCACGCGATCAGCTCCTCGGCGTCGGGCGTTCCCTGCTCGTACTCGATCCCGGCGTAGAGGTCCTCGGTGTTCTCGCGGACGATGATCAGGTCGACGTCGTCGAAGCGCGAGCGGACGCCCTCGTACGACTTGCAGGGTCGCACCTGCGCATAGAGGTCGAGGCTCTTGCGCAGGCCGACGTTGACGGAGCGGAAGCCGCCGCCGACCGGCGTGGTGATCGGGCCCTTCAGCGCAGTGCCGTTCGCGCGGATCGAGTCGAGCACGTGCTCGGGGAGCGGGTTGCCGCCGTTCTGCTCCATCACGTCGGTGCCGGCGTGCTGGACGTCCCAGTCGAACGCGACCCCGGTCGCCTCGAGGACGCGGCGGGTCGCCTCGGTCAGCTCGGGGCCCGTGCCGTCGCCGGGGATCAGGGTGACTTTGTGCGCCACGCGCGCTCAGCCTAGCGAGGGGAGAGCACGCTCAGGCGGTCAGGCGTCGGGTGCGCCCCCGCGTGGACCTGCACCCCGATCTGCTCCATCAAACCGAGGTCGTCGCGGTGGTTCCAGATCTCCGCCACCTTGCCGTTCTCAAAGCGGCAGACGTTGACCGCGGAGAACGTCATCGGCTTCCCGGTCGGCTCGATCTTCGCCCCGGACGCCCGTGTGCGTTCCGGTCGCGGTCCAGCGACCGACCACCCAATCGTCCTCGCCGAAGACGAAGTCGACGGTCACCCGCAGGTCGAGGAACGCGGCGCGGAAGTCGTCGGCGATCTTCTTCTGGCCGGCGGGCCCTGAAAGCGCCGCGGTCGCGCGTAGGTCGTGGCGGACGTAGTCCTCGGCGAAGACCTCGTATGCGAAGTCGGTGTTCCCCCGTTCCCAGACCTCTTCGTAGAAACGGCGCCACAATGCCTTGTTCGCCTGGGTCGCACCGGGCGATCGTACGCCGGATGCGTGTCGGTCGCGCCGGTCCGGGTAGATTCCAGCCGTGCCCGATGACTTCAAGCCCGGGCTCGAGGGCGTCGTCGCCGTCGAGACCGAGATCGCCGAGCCGGACAAGGAAGGCGGGGTTCTGCGGTATCGCGGCGTGGACATCGCGGAGCTCGTCGGCCACGTCCCGTACGAGCGCGTCTGGGGGCTGCTGGTCGACAACGACCTGAATTCGGTCATGCCGGACCCGGAGCCGTACCAGCCGCCCGCGCTGACCGGGAACGCGCCCGCCGACCTCCAGAGCGAGACCGCACGGCTCGCCGGGCTCTGGAAGCTGGGCAAGACGAACGAGATTTCCGACGAGCAGGCTCGCAACGACCTCGGCCGTCTCTCCGGCCAGATGATGGCGATCGTCGCCCAGTCCGCCCGCGTCGCGGACGGAAACACCGACGCGGTGCCGGAGGAGATCGTCGCCCGCGGCGAGACCGCTGCGGAGAAGTTCCTGCTGCGCTGGCGCGGCGAGGCCGAACCGCGCGCGGTGAAGGCGATCGACACCTACTGGATCTGCACCGCGGAGCACGGGCTGAACGCGTCCACTTTCACGGCCCGCGTCACCGCTTCGACGGGAGCAGACTGCGGCGCGGCCCTCTCGGCCGCCGTCGGGGCCCTTTCCGGGCCGCTGCACGGCGGCGCGCCGGCGTACGTGAAGCCGATGCTCGAGGAGGTCTCGGCGATGGGCGATGCCGAGCAGTGGGTGAAGGAGACGCTCGACTCCGGCAAGCGGATCATGGGCTTCGGCCACCGGATCTATCGCGCCGAGGATCCGCGCTCGCGGATCCTCAAGGAGACCGCGCGCGAGCTCGGCGCGCCCCAGATCGAGGTCGCCGAACAGCTCGAGGAGGTCGCGCAGGCCGAGCTCGAGCGGCGTCACCCGGAGCGGCCGCTGAAGACGAACGTCGAGTTCTACTCCGCGATCGTGCTCGACATCGCCGACATCCCGCCGCCGCTCGCACCCGCGATGTTCGCGTGCTCGCGCGTCGCGGGCTGGTCGGCGCACATCCTCGAGCAGAAGCGCACCGGCAAGCTCTTCCGCCCGAACGCGAGGTACGTCGGGCCCGCCCCGCGCTCGTTCGAGCTCGCTTGACCCTCGCCGAGGCGGCTGCGCAGGCGGACACCCTCGCGGAAGAGGGGAAGGAGCGTGAGCTCGCCGACCTGCGCCGCGAGTGGGAGGACGAGGTCGAGGCTGCGGCGCGTTCCGCCGACTACCGCGAGCGGGCGGTCGCGTACCGTGCCCTCGGCCAGTTCCGCTTCCGCCAGAAGATCGAGCTGCTCGGGCGCGGCCTCGACGACGAGTCGCCGGCGTGCCGCGGGTCGGCGCTGATCTCGCTGGAGAGCCTCTCACGCGATGCGCCGGGCGCGGTCAACTCGCAGCGCTCGGTGCTGCACCGGCTTGCCACGACCGACGACAACCAGGCGGTGCGACGTCTGGCGATCGTCACCCTGCGGAACGGCTCGGCGCATCGCGACACCATCGTGCTGCTCGAGGGGCTCGGGGAGGACGACCGGCTCGAGCGGGAGCTGCGTGAGACGGCGACGAAGGTCGCGGCCGGGCTGAAGAAGAAGGGTCGCGCCGGCTAGAAGCAGGCGCAGGTGGTGGCGTCGCGCCCGCAGGACGGGCAGATGCGGCGGTCCTGCCGCCGGTCGAGCAGGTGCTTGACGAAGCCGGACTCGATCATCAGCCAGCCCGCGGCCGTCGTCAGCAGCATCAGCAGAAGGATCTGCGGGTCGAGGTGCATTTCATCTTTGTTGCACCGGACTCCGCTTCGAAACATTGGCGCTCTTGGCTGGGAGCGCCGCCGGCGAAGCCGTCGGCGCCCGGCCAGGAGCCCTGCGCGCGTGCGGGTGGGCTTCAAAGTAGGACTCGCGTCGCCGCTTGTCGGTGACGTGGAGGTACACCTCGGTGGTCGAGAGATCGGCGTGGCCGAGCATCTCCTGGACGCTGCGCAGGTCGGCGCCGCCCTCGAGCAGATGGGTGGCGAACGAGTGCCGGAGGAGGTGCGGGTGGACCCGTCCGGGCTCCAGCCCCGCCTTCTCGGCGACCTTGCGCAGGATCAGGAAGGCGCCGGCGCGGGTGAGCGGGCCGCCTTTTGCGTTCAGGAACAGCTCCGGGCGGTAGCGCCGGTCGAGGTACGGCCGCCCCCGCGAGAGGTAGCGCCGGAGCGCCTCGGCGGCGGAGCGTCCGATCGGGACGATCCGTTCCTTGTTGCCCTTGCCGATGCAGCGCACGATCCGCTCGTCCAGGTCGACGCCGGCGCGCTCGAGCCCGACCGCCTCGCTGACCCGCAGCCCGGCTCCGTAGAGCAGTTCGACGAGCGCGGAGTCACGAAGCGCGCGCGGGGTGGTGCCCGCGGCGGCCTCGATCAGCCGCTCGGCCTCGCGCGGGGAAAGGGTGCGGGGAAGCTTGCGCTGACGGCGGGGCGGCTCGATCTCGGCGGCGGGGTTGTCCGGCCTGGCGCCGAGCAGCACCTGGTGGGCGAAGAAGGAGCGTGCGGCCGACAGGCGCCGCGCGATCGTCGCGGGCGCGAGACCCCGCGCCCGCAACTCTGCGAGGTGAGCCCTGCAGATCGTCCGTCGATGCCTGGGCGAGCGGCTTGCCGAGCCGCTCTTCGATCTGGGTCAGGTCGCGCCGGTACGCCTCGACGGTCTTCGGCGCCCGCCGCGTCGCAAACACGGCCAGGAAGCTCTCGAGCTCGGCGTGCATGCGCCGCAGTTCGCGGCGCGGCGCGTCAGGCCTGCCTGGGCCTAGGAGCGCGGGTGCGCCCGGTCGTAGACGCGGCGCAGCCGGCGGGCGTCCACGTGGCTGTAGATCTGGGTGGTCGAGAGCGAGCTGTGGCCGAGGAGCTCCTGGATCACGCGCAGGTCGGCGCCGCCCTCGAGCAGGTGCGTCGCGAAGGCGTGGCGGAGCCGGTGCGGGTTCGGGACGAGCCGCCGAAGCGCGCTGGTGTCGAGACGCTTCCCGCGCGCCGAGAGGAAGACCGCGTTCTCGGCGCCCCGCGCGAGCTGTGGACGCCCTTCGCGGAGGTAGAGGGACAGACGATAGGCCGCCTCCTCGCCGAGCGGCACCGTGCGCTCCTTGCCGCCCTTGCCGCGGACGTGGACGAGCTCCTGCTCGAAGTCCACGTCCTGGAGGTCGAGGCCGACCGCCTCGGCGCTGCGCAGGCCGGCCGAGTAGATCAGCTCGACGAGCGCGCGGTTCCGGAGGCCGAGCGCGCCGTCGCCGCGAAGCCCCTCCAGCAGCGCATCGACCTCGCTCGTCTTCGGAGCCGACGGCAGGCGGCGCGCGCGCTTCGGCGCGAGCGCCGCGTCGGGCACGCGCGACGGGCCGAGAGCGAACGCGAGCAGCGAGCGGACCGCGGAGAGCTTGCGGGCGATGCTCGCGGGGGCGAGCTTCGGGCGCCGCCGCCCGAGCTCGGCCGCGTACTCGGTCAGCACGCGCACCTCGACGTCCTCCAGCGCGAGCCCGCGTCCGTCGAGCCAGGCGCCGAACTGCTCCAGGTCGCTGCGATAGGCCTTCCGCGTCGCGTCGGAAAGCGACGGGCCGGCCAGGAACCGCTCGATCTCCTCCACACACACGAGTTCGCGGCGCGCGGCGCGACACCTACGGCGTAGTAGTGTCCCGGCGCCTGATGAGGCTCGAACACCTCTTCGACCTCGACCTGCGCTACGAGGGGGAATACACGGTCGTCCGGCCTTACGGCGGCCAGGACGGCATCGGCTATGCCGCCGGCGCCGGGCGGGCGATCGGCCCACGCGTCGAGGGCGCGGTTCGCTTCTCGAACAACCCGCGCGTTCGGGGCGACGGCGTCCTGCTCCCGGCGCTCGACGGCGTGATCGCGACCGAGGACGGCGCCCGCCTCGTCTTCTCCTCCACCGGCCTCGGCAAGAAGGACGAGGGCGGCCGAAAGTTCCGCGCCGCTGCTCGCGATGACTCTCGAGTCGGACGACGAACGGTACGCCTGGCTGAACGACTCGCTCTGTGTCGCCGACGCCACGGTGGTCGGCCGCCACGTGACGATGCAGGTTCACCGCTTGCTCGTCGAGGGCACGTAGGATTTGGGCCGAAGGAGGGACGCAAGATCGCGATCACGACCGAAACGCCGCTCGCGCGTCACGGGCTGAACCCTGACGGCCGGGTCTACTGGCAACCGACCACGGCGCTGCTCTACGCGCATGCGCTCGCGCGCGGGGAGGGGAAGCTCGCCGAGGGCGGCCCGCTCGTCGTCGACACGGGGCGGTTCACGGGCCGCTCGCCCAAGGACAAGTTCGTGGTCCGCGAGCCCGGATCCGAGGAGCGGATCTGGTGGGGCACCGTCAACCAGCCGCTCGAGGAGGAGAACTTCGACGGCCTGCGCGCGAAGGTCGTCGCGCACCTCGACAGCAGCGACCTCTACGTCGTCGACGCCTTCGCCGGCGCCGACCCCGCGCACCGGATCGGCGTGCGCGTGATCACCGGCCGCCCCTACCACGCCCTGTTCGCGAAGACGATGTTCATCGAGCCGACGGCCGACGAGCTCGAGGACTTCGAGCCCGAGGCTCTCGTCCTGCATGCGCCCGAGGTCGAGGCCGACCCCGCCGCGGACGGCACCCGCACCGAGGTCTTCGTCGTGCTCCATCCGGGCCGCAACGAGGTCCTGATCGGCGGCACCTTCTACGGCGGCGAGATCAAGAAGTCGATCTTCACGGTCATGAACGACCGGCTGCCGCTCGAGGGCGTCTTCCCGATGCACTGCTCGGCGAACGTCGACGACCAGGGCCGCGTCGCGATCTTCTTCGGCCTCTCCGGGACCGGCAAGACGACGCTCTCCGCCGACCCCGAGCGCTCGCTGATCGGCGACGACGAGCACGGCTGGGGAGACAGCGGCGTCTTCAACATCGAGGGCGGCTGCTACGCGAAGGTGATCCGCCTCTCCGCCGAGGCCGAGCCCGAGATCTACAAGACCACCCACACGTTCGGGACGATCCTCGAGAACGTCACGATCGACGAGAGCGGCGTGCTCGACCTCGACGACGACTCGAAGACCGAGAACACGCGCGCCGCCTACAAGCTCGAGCAGATCGGCAACGCGCTGCCGACCAAGCAGGCCGGCCACCCGAGCGCGGTCGTGATGCTGACCGCGGACGCCTTCGGGATCCTCCCGCCGATTGCGCGGCTGACGCGCGACCAGGCGCTCTTCTACTTCCTCTCCGGCTACACGGCGAAGGTCGCCGGCACGGAGATCGGGGTGACCGAGCCGCAGGCGACGTTCTCGACCTGCTTCGGCTCGCCGTTCCTGCCGCAGGAGCCGGCGGTCTACGCACGCATGCTCGGCGAGAAGCTCGACGAGCACCCGCGAGGCCACCGTCTGGCTGGTCAACACGGGCTGGACGGGCGGGCCCGTTCGGCGAGGGCCACCGGATGCCGATCGCAGCGACGCGCGGCCTGCTGCGCGCCGCCCTCGAGGACGGGCTTCGCGACGTCGAGTACCGCACCGATCCGACCTTCGGCTTCGAGGTGCCGGTGTCCGTGCCCGGCGTCGACCAGGCAGCTCCTCGACCCGCGCTCGACCTGGAACGACGCGGGCGCGTACGACCGCAAGGCCCGGGAGCTCGCCCGGATGTTCCGCGACAACTTCGAGAAGTTCGCCGAGCTCGGCGGGCGCCAGACGTCGTCGCCGCAGGGCCCGCGTCTAATCGAGAATCCGTCCTTCGCGCTACCCTTCGCGCGTCCAGGTGCCTTCCCAGATCGCCCGGCGGTCGCCGCAGGGCTCCTTCACGGCGGTGAGCGTGAGCTGGTTTCCGGACACCGACCACGTCCAGTTCCCGAAGGGGCCGTCCTCTCTGCAGACCGTCCCGCCGATCCCGTGATGGCCGAACCGCGCGACGCCGCCTCGGCCGTCGCTGAACGGCGCCATCTGGATCGGCGCGTACGCGGTGATGCCGTTTGACGTCACCTCGTATTGCTCGACCACTCCGGATCCGAGCGGATCGAGTACCCAGGCGCCGACCGAGTCGAAGACGAGCCGCCACACGCCGGGGGGCGGTCCCTCTCCCGAGGTGGCCTTCTGGACATCATCTGTCGTGACGTTCCGTTTCCACGTTCCTGCCAGCTCGGTCGGCGGCGTGGGGGCCGGCAGGACGCGGGCGACGACTATGTGGCCGACCGGGCGACCGGCGTAGGGGACCACCCGTGTTGTAAAGCGGTGCGTGCCTGGAGTGAGCCAGGTCGTAATCAGAAATCCGAAGTGACCGTGCAGGTCGTCGCTCCCGTAGTTGTACGGCCGGTGGTGCTCGATCCAGCGCAGCTTGCCGTCGATCAGGAAGTCGACCTCCTTAATCTTCGGCGGCGCGACGTTTGCGTAGGCGAGCCACCGCGTGCGCAACGGAAGCACCTTCTTCCCGTCGAGACTCGACGTCACGCGAATCGGCTTTGGGGCATCGATTGCCAGAGCGGAAGAAACACCGAAAGCGGCTGCCAAAACCGCTAAGGCGACGAGCAAACGCGATGTGGTCATGGGACGAACCTCCCTTCGTTGTCGATCACCTGCGCACCGTCGACGACCGGCCTCCCAAGAACCTCGTAATCCACCCACAACGGTGGTTTGCTACGTGCCATGCGGTTCGGCGTTCTGGGGCCCGTCGAGGTGCGACGCGACGGTTACGAGCTCCTGCTGGGTGGGCCGAAGCAGCGAGCGCTCCTCGCGATCCTGCTCCTGCACGCGAACGAGGTCGTATCGCGCGACCGCCTGGCCGACGGCCTCTGGGGCGAGCGGCCTCCGTCGAGCGTCGAGCACACGCTCGACAACTACGTCTCACGATTGCGCAAGGCGCTTGACCCCGACCGTCTGATACGCCGCGCACCGGGATACGTCCTGCATGTCGAGCCCAATGAACTCGATAGCGATCGCTTCGAGCAACTCTTCCGGGCGGGACGCGAGGCGCTCGCTCGCGGTGACGCAACCGCGGCGTCGACCGCGCTGCGGACCGCGCTGGGGTTGTGGCGCGGACCGGCTCTGGCCGACGTGCTCGAAGAGCCGTTTGCCGCTGCCGAGAGCGGCCGGTTAGAGGAACGACGGCTACTCGCTATTGAAGAGCGGATCGAGGCCGATCTCGCGCTCGGCGCAGCCGCCGAGCTCGTTCCAGAGCTCGAACGGCTGGTGCGCGACCAGCCGTTTCGCGAGCGGCCGCTCGGCCAGCTCATGCTCGCTCTCTATCGGGCGGGGCGGCAGGCAGAGGCGCTGTCGCTGTTCCAGGCCTGCAGGCAGCGATTCGCCGACGAGTTGGGCCTCGAGCCCGGGCCGCAGCTCGTCGAGCTACAGCGCAAGATCCTCAAGCACGACTTGAGCTTGGCCGCGTCCAGAGGCCGCGTTACTCCACAGCCTCGGCCGCCCCACCGCCGTCCTCGCCGGTGGGCGATTGCCGTCGCAGCCGCCGTCCTCCTCGCGGTCGGGTTGTCGCTCGGGATCGTCCTCGGCACCGGCGGCGGCGCGCCGAAGGCGAGCTCGGGGTCGCCACAGGTGGTCGGGCTGGACTTGCGTTCAGGAGCGGTTTCGAAGGTCGTGCCCTTGACCGAGAACGCCGCCGCTGTCGCCACGGGCTACGGCTCCCTCTGGCTCGCCGATCCGAGCGGCGGCAGCATCGCGAGGGTCGACCTCGATTCTGGGGCGGTCGTCGACCGCGTTCCCGTTGGCGGAAGCCCCGGTTCGCTCGCCGTTGGAGGCGGGGCGGTTTGGTCTGCGAGCGTTCCCGAGGGAAGCGTTACCCGCATCGACCCGCCGACGGGAACGGTGACGCAGACGCTGAGGCTCGGCGTGGACGTCTCGGCTCTCGCCTTCGGCGCCGGAGACGATGGTGCGCTCTGGGTTGCGGACGCCACGGATCGCTCGCTGATCGAGATCGACCCGGCTTCGGGAGCGGTGCGGCGGACGTTCGCCCTGCAGGTCGAGCCAACCGCGCTTGCGATCGTGACCGGAACGATCTGGGTCGCCGCGTACGACGCTAACGCGGTCGCCGAGGTCGACCTCCGCTCAGGGCAAACGGTCGCGACAATCACGGTCGGGAACGGCCCTTCGGCGGTGGCGATCGACGGCAATGCGGTCTGGGTCGTGAACGCGCTCGACTCGACCGTTTCCAGGATCGACGCCCGAAGCGGCTCAGTCGTCGCGACGATTCCGGTCGGCAGCAGTCCGGCAGCGATCGCGGTTGCGGGCGGCTCCCTCTGGGTGGCGAACCTCAACTCGGCGAGTGTGTCCCGGATAGATCCGCGAACCAACAGCGTGGTCAGCGTGTCGAACGTGGGCGGAAGACCGGCCGCGCTCGCCGCTGCCGGCGGTCGCGTTTGGGTGGGCACGCGTCCGCCCAGCTTCCGCCGCGGAGGCATCCTCCGCCTCCTGTTCAGCCACCCGATCTCCATCGATCCAGCGCTCCAGTTGGATCTGTTCCCGTTCCAATCCGACGGTTTGACCCGGGACGGCCTCGTGACGTACAACCACGTCGCCGGCCCGGCGGGGACACAGCTCGTTCCCGATCTGGCGGTACGCCTGCCGTTTCCAACAGAGGCCGGGACCGTCTACACGTTCCGGCTGCGACCGGGCATCCGTTACTCCGACGGCCGGCTAGTCCTGGCCCGGGACTTCAGGCGTGCGATCGAGCGGGTGTTCCGACTCGGCTCGGGAGGACGCGACCTTTTCGCCGCCGTCGCCGGGGCGGCGCAGTGCATGCAGCGGCCGCAATCCTGCGACCTCTCGCACGGAATCGTCACTGACGAGTCGTCGAGAACGGTGACATTCCGTCTGGCGAGGCCTGATCCGAGCCTGTTGGCCAACCTCACCGTCGGCGGCCTGTCCTCGCCTGTGCCCGCCGGAACGCCTTTCCATGACACGGGCTTCGTGCCGATTCCCGGAACAGGACCGTACAAGATCGCGGTGGCAAGCTCGCGCGAGATCCGTTACGTGCGTAACCCGTTTTTCCGCGAGTGGTCCCACGCGGCTCAGCCCGACGGGAATCCGGATGAGATAGTGATGGGATTCGGGCATTCGGCCGAGCAAGAGGTCCGCGCCATCCAGCGGGGGCGCGCGGACTGGATGGCCGACAATGTTCCAGCGCCCCTGTTGCCGCAGCTTCGGACGCGTTTTCCAGCTCAGCTGCATACCAACGCGACGACCGAGACCGACTTCCTGCATCTCAATACGACGCGGCCCCCATTCGACGACGTTCGCGTCCGGAAGGCGCTCAACGTCGCGATCGATCGGCGGGAGGTCGTACGAATCTACGGCGGCCGCGATGCGGCGACGCCGACGTGTCAGGTGCTGCCGCCGGGCGTTGCCGGCTACGTCCGCTACTGCCCGTTCCCGGCGCCCGCTGATCTCGGGCTGGCGCGCAAGCTGGTCGCAGCATCCGCCACGGGCGGAGCGGCGGTCACCATCGTGGGCTGGACCGACGACCCGACGATCAGCCCGCGAGTCAGTCGTTACGTGGCCGACGTGATACGCCTGCTCGGCTATCACGTGCGACTGCGCCTCGTTTCGCACGCGGCGCTTCAGGGACCCCGGGACCGCCTCGCAGCCATCCAGCTGATTCCGGCCGGCTGGCTGGATGCCAGCGCGTACAACTTCTTCGCGCCATGGCTGTCCTGCGACGGCGCTCTGAACAACGGCTTCTTCTGCAGCCGGTCGGTCGATCGCGCAATCGCGCAGGCCCATGAGGTCGAGGCCGCCAATCCTGAGACGGCTGCAGAACTCTGGGCCCGGGTCGATCGCGCCGCGGTCGACGAAGCCGCGTGGGTGCCGCTTGTCAACCCGCGCCTGATCGACTTCGTCTCGGCGCGGGTGCGGAACTACCAGCACCACCCGTACCTCGGCATCATCGCCGACCAGCTGGTGGTGGAGTAACGAGCCGCCGCGGCGCGAAGCCGCGTTTCGATAGCTTCCGAGTGATGGACGCCAAGCACGATGTGCTCGTCGTCGGCGCGGGGTGCGCCGGTATGCGCGCAGCCATCGAGGCGTTCGACATCGGCGCCGACGTCGGTGTGATCTCGAAGATCCACCCGGTCCGCAGCCACTCCGGCGCGGCCGAGGGCGGGATCAACGCCGCGCTCGGGAACGCCTCCGAGGACAGCCCCGAGGCGCACGCCTTCGACACGGTCAAGGGCTCCGACTACCTCGGCGACCAGGACGCGATCGAGGTGCTCTGCGAGGAGGCGCCCGATGACGTCTACCAGCTCGAGAACTGGGGCGCCGTCTTCTCGCGCACCGAGGACGGCAAGATCGCCCAACGCCCGTTCGGCGCCGCCGGCGAGCCACGGACCGCGTACGCGGCCGACATCACCGGCCACGTCCTGATCCAGGTCCTCTACGAGCAGATGATGAAACGCGACGTCCTCGTCTACGAGGAGTACTTCGCGTGGAAGCTCGTCGTCGACGACGGCCGCTGCCAGGGCGTGATCTGCTGGGACCTGCTGAACGGCGGCCTGAAGACGGTCGGCGCGAAGACGGTGATCCTCTGCACGGGCGGCGCCGGCCGGCTCTACGTCGGGACGACGAACGCTTACTCGTGCACCGGTGACGGGATGACGATGGCGCTGCGCGCCGGCGTTCCGCTGAAGGACATGGAGATGATGCAGTTCCACCCGACGACGCTGGCGCCGTCGGGCGTGCTGATCACCGAGGGCTGCCGCGGCGAGGGCGCCTACCTCCTGAACTCGGAAGGCGAGCGCTTCCTCACCCGCTACGCCCCTAACGCAATGGAGCTCGCCTCGCGCGACGTCATCTCGCGCGCCGAGCAGGTCGAGATCGACGAGGGCCGTGGGATCGACGGCAACGTGCTGCTCGACATGCGACACCTCGGCGCGGCGAAGATCGTCGAGCGGCTGCACGGGACGCGCGAGCTGGCGATGACCTTCGTCGGCGTCGACCCGATCCACGAGCCGATCCCGGTCCGGCCGGGGGCCCACTACCACATGGGCGGCGTCGACACGGATCTCTGGGGCGCGACCGAGCTCGAGGGCCTCTATGCCGCCGGCGAGTGCGCGTGCGTCTCGGTGCACGGCGCGAACCGCCTCGGCGGCAACGCGCTGATGGAGACGATCACCTACGGCAAGCGGGCCGGCCGCCACGCGGCCGAGTGGGCGCTCGCGAACACGACCGTCACCGTTCCCGACAGCCAGGTCTCGGACGCAGAGGCGGAGCTCGAGCACCTTCTGGGGCGCGAGCAGGGCGAGCGGCCGTGGAAGATCCGCGACGAGCTCGGCCAGACGATGCACGAGAACTTCGGCGTCTTCCGCCGCGAGGAGCAGATGCTCGAGCAGAAGGACATCGTCGCCGGCCTGCGCGAGCGCTTCCAGCGCGTGGTCGTCGAGGACAAGGGCAACGTCTTCAACAGCGACCTGACCCAGGCGCTCGAGCTCGGCTTCCTGCTCGAGCTCGCGGACTGCATGATCGAGTCCGGGCTCGCGCGGAAGGAGAGCCGCGGCGCCCACGCGCGCCCGTACGATTTCCCCAGCCGCGACGACGAGAACTACATGAGGCACACGATCGTGCGGTGGATCGCGGACCGGCCCGTGCTGGACTGGAAGCCGGTGCGGGTGACGAAATGGCAGCCCCAGGAGAGGAAGTACTGAGCGCATGGACGTAGCCCTCAAGATCTGGCGGTACGACGCGGAAAGCGGCGAGCGGGCGCTGAAGGAGTACGAGGTCGAGGCTCCCGAGTGGTCGTGCCTGCTCGACGTGCTCGACATCGTCAAGGACCAGGTCGACGGCACGCTGTCCTTCCGCAAGAGCTGCCGGATGATGATCTGCGGCTCGTGCGGGATGCGCATGGACGGCCGCGCCGTCCTCGCCTGCAAGGAGCGGATGCTGCCGATCGTCGAGAGCGGCCATGTGCCGGTGATCTCGGCGATGGGCAACCTGCCGATCGTCAAGGACCTCGTCGTCGACATGGAGCCCTTCTGGTCGAAGATGCGGGCGATGAAGCCGTGGCTCCAGCCGGGCTACGTCGAGCCGCCGGAAGGCAAGGAGTTCCACGTCTCCACCGAGCAGACCGAGGTGATCCACAAGGAGGCGCTCTGCATCAACTGCGGGTGCTGCGTCTCCGAGTGCAACTCGATGGAGTCGGATCCGGAGTTCCTCGGGCCGGCGGCGCTCGCGAAGGGCATGCGCTTCGTCGGCGACTCGCGCGACCAGTCGACGGTCGAGCGGCTCGAGGCCTACAACTCCGAGCACGGGATCTGGGACTGCACGCGCTGCTACTTCTGCCAGGAGCGCTGCCCGAAGGGCGTCGACCCGCGCGACGCGATCGCGAAGCTCGGCGCGGAGTCGATCAAGCAGGGGATCGACCGGGACATGGGCGCGAAGCACGCGAACTGGTTCGTCACCTCCGCGAAGACGACCGGCTGGCTGCGCGAGACCGAGCTCGTCCCGAAGACGCAGGGCGTCGTCTCCGTCGATCAAGCAGACGAAGTTCGCGATGAGCCTCGCGAAGCACGGCAAGGTGCCCCTGCCGATCCCGCCTCACGTCGCCGAGGGCGTGAAGGAGGCGCGGGCGCTCTACAACCTCGTCAAGGAGCAGGGCAAGGACGGTGCCGAGGGCATCGTCCAGGTCGAGAAGGGGCTCGCGCACATCGAGTTCGCCAAGGAAGGCGAGATGCACCTGCTCGAGGACGCGGCGCCCGAGCTTCCCGACGCGGAAGGCGGGGACTGAGCATGAAGGTCGCCTACTACAAGGGCTGCCTCGCGTCGCTGTCGGCGAAGGAGCTGGACATCTCGACGCAGGCGCTCGCTCCGCAGCTCGGGCTCGAGCTGGAGGAGCTGGAGACGGTCACGTGCTGCGGCGCGGGGGACATCCACGAGGCGGAGCCGGACTACTACCTCCACCTGAACGCGCGGATCCTCGCCTACGCCGAGGCCACCGGCGCCGACACGCTGCTGACGATCTGCAACGTCTGCACCCTGAACCTGCGCCAGGCGAACTGGGCGCTGAAGAACGATGCGGCGCTGCGTGCGCGCGTGAACGACAACCTCCAGCGCGTCGGCGTCCCGGCGTACGACGGCGGCGTCGAGGTCAAGCACCTGCTCTGGCTGATCGCCGAGGGCGACGGCTACGAGAGGCTGAAGGAGGTCGCACACCGCGGCCTCAAGGGCCTGAAGGTGGCGCCGTTCTACGGCTGCCAGATCCTCCGCCCCTCCAAGATCCTCGGCTTCGAGGACCCCGACCGGCCGTGGTCCCTCGAGGCGATCATCCAGGCCTGCGGCGGCGAGGCGATCGACTACCCGGCGAAGATCAAGTGCTGTGGCTTCCCGATCATCCAGGCTCGTGAGGAGGTCGCGCTCGGCGAGCTGATCCAGCCGATCGAGCAGGCGATGGAGGCCGGCGCCGACGCGATGGTGACGCCGTGCCCGCTCTGCCACCTGTCGCTCGACGCCTGGCAGCAGAAGCTGGAGGCCGCGACCGGCAAGCAGTACCGCATGCCGATCCTCCACCTCTCGCAGTTGATCGGCGTCGCCGCCGGGCTCGACGAGTCCGAGCTGAGGTTCAAGCGGCACGTGGTCTCCGTCGAGCCTGTCGTCGAGAAGCTCCGGGTCTGAAGCCGACCACGGGGCTCGCTGCTCTCGCCGGCGTAGCGACCGGCGGCCTGGCCTGGGGGCTCTACGAGGCGGCCTGGGTCAGGCTCGAGGTCGTCCCGCTTTCCCTTCCGGGGCTGCCGCCCGAGCTCTCCGGGCTGCGGATCGCCCATCTCGCCGACTTTCACCTCGGCACACCGTCGCCCGGGGTCCGCTCGGTCGAGCGCGCGGCGGACTGGGTAGCCGAGCGGCGGCCGGATCTGGTGGTGATCAGCGGCGACCTGCTCGCGCGGCCGGGCGGAGCCGCGCGGCTGCGCGCGATCGTCGAGCGACTGCCTCCGGTCTACGCCGTGCTCGGCAACCACGACTTCGCAGACAGCCTCGACCCGTTCTCGAAGCCGGTCGGCGAGGTCGACCTCGGGCGCGGGACGCTGCTCCTGGACGAGGCGGTGACGCTCGACCTCCGCGGCCGGCGCGTCCAGCTCGTGGGGGTCGACCCGCGCACGTACATGCGCTATCGCGCGCGGCCCTGGGAGCTCGCCGACCCCGACGCGGACTTCCGCATCCTCCTGTGTCACTTTCCGCGCGTCGTCGATCTCGTGCCCGAGGGCGTGTTCGACCTCGTGCTCGCGGGCCACATGCACGACGGACAGATCTGCCTGCCGTACGGCCGGGGCAAGATCCGGCTCGCCCACCCGTGGGCGCCCTACAACCGGGGCATCTATCGCCGGCCGGGCGGGACGCTGCACGTCTCACCGGGGCTCGGCACGACGTTTCTGCCGCTGCGCTTCTTCGCGCGGCCGGAGGCGACGGAGCTGATCCTAGAATCGGGGTGATGGAAGGCCACGCGAGCATCTCGCCCGAGGTGATCGGCCGCTACGCGAGCGATGCGGCGCTCGAGGTCGAAGGCGTGCGGCGGCTGGTCGAGAGCCACCTGCCACGGCACCGGGGCGTCCGAATCGTGAACACGAAGCCGGCGCCGTGACGATCGAGCTGCACGTCTCGCTGGAGTGGGGGGCCGCTTCGCGGATGTCGGCCGCGTGGTGCAGGAGCGCGTGGCCGCCTACCTTGCGCGGATGGCCGATCTCCAGCCGGGCGTGTCGACGTGCTCGTCGACGAGATCGGCTGAATGCCGCCTCGCGTCAGCGGTCTTACCGGTGCGACGCTCGAGACCGCGCCTTCGGTCTGTCACGAGTGCATCTGGTGGCAGTCGCGGTCGCGCACCGTCGACAAGCACCGCTGGATCCAGAAGGCCGAGGAGGAGTGGGGGGCATGGGGAACCGTCTACCACGACGCGGATGGGCGGCTCCTCGGGTCGATGCAGTACGGGCCGGCCGCGCTGTTCCCGCGGGCGGCCGAGCTGCCGGCCGGCCCGCCCTCGTCGGATGCCGTGCTGGTCACCTGCGCGTACGTGGTGGACGCGCACTCGCCGTGGGCGATGCAGTCGCTCTTCCTCGCTGCGATCGGCGACGCGAGGGACCGCGGAGCGAAGGCCCTGGAGGCGTTCGCGTACCGCTACCCGGAAGGCGAGTCGACCTACGAGCGGTTCCTCGTCCACCGCACGGTCTTTCCCTCGGACTTCCTCGGGGACTTCGGGTTCCGCACGGTGCGTACGCTGGGGCGTGTGGAGCTGGCGCGCCTCGAGCTCGGCGGGCTCGTGCCCGTCGAGGAGGGCCTGCGCGCGCGGGTCGTGCGCGCCCTGAAGGAGGCGGTCACCCCGGCACCCGTGCCGCAGCGTCCGTAGGCTAGGCCCGTGATCGGCGACGTCGTCGACCTCGAGCGCTACCCGATCGGCGACCTCGACTCGCCGTTCGTCGCGCACTGCCGCGAGGCATTGCGCGTCCAGGGCGCGGTCAAGCTGGACGGATTCATCCGGGCCGACGCGGTCGAGCAGATGGTCGCGGACGCGCGCGCCGCCGCTGCGCAGGGCTACGCGAACGACGCGACGCACAACGCCTACTTCGACGACGAGATCGACGAGTCGCTCCAGGAGGACCACCCGCGGCGGATCCTCGTCCGCTCGGCGCAGAAAGCCGTCGCGATGGACCTGCTGCCGGCCGACTTCGCACCGCGTGTCGTCTACGACTCGGACGAGATGCTCCGCTTCGTCGCCGCGGTGCTCGAGAAGGACGAGCTGTACCGGAGCGCCGATCCGCTCGACGGCTGCAACCTGACGGTCTACGAGGAGGGCGACGAGCTCGGCTGGCACTTCGACCAGAGCGAGTTCTCGGTCACGCTGATGATCCAGCGCGCCGAGCGCGGCGGGGACTTCGAGTACGCGGCGAACATCCGCGAGCCCGATGACGAGCACTATCTCGAGGTGCGGGAGGTGCTCCAGCACGAGAGCCTGCGCACGGCGAAGCTGATCAGCGAGCCCGGCACCCTGGCGTTCTTCCGTGGCCGCTACTCGCTTCACCGCGTCCCGCCGGTGGAGGGCTCAACGCCACGGATGAACTCCGTGCTGACCTACTCGGTCGAGCCTGGGCACAAGCTGAGCGCGATGGCGCAGCAGATGTACTACGGCCGCACGGCCTAGCGGGCTTACGCTGCGAGCGCTTCGCGGCTGAGCAGCAGCTCGGCGATCTGGATCGCGTTCAGCGCCGCGCCCTTGACCAGGTTGTCGCAGGCGAGGAAGAGGACGAGCCCGTTCTCCTCGGTCGGGTCTTGCCGCACGCGCCCGACGAGAACGTCGTTCGTCCGGGCGGCGGCGCCGGGAGAAGGGAACCCGTCGACGACGCGAAGCCCAGGCGCGGCACCGAGCAGCGAGCGGGCCTGCTCCACCGACAGCCGCTCCTCGGTCTCGACCCACACCGCCTCGGCATGGCCGACCATCACCGGTACGCGCACGCACGTCGGGCTGATCGGCAGGTCGGGCAGCTCCATGATCTTCCGCGTCTCGAGGCGGAGCTTCTCCTCCTCCTCGTACTCGACGCCGTCGAAGTCCCAGTCCGCCCGTAGGTCGTGCTCGTCCGGCCGCTCGGCGGCGAGTCGCTCCATCGATTCGACGCCGGCACCGGAGACCGACTGATACGTCGCCACGCGCACCCGCCGCAGCTTTGCCGCCTCCTCCAGCGGCTTCAGCACGCAGGTCAGCGGGATCGTGCAGCAGTTCGGGTTCGCGACGATCCCGTCGTGCTCGAGCGCGCGGGCGCCGTTCACCTCGGGCACGACCAGCGGCACGCCGTCCGCGAGCCGGTAGGCCGACGACTTGTCGACGACGATCGCGCCGCCGCGCACCGCGTGCGGCACGAGCTCGCGGGAGGTCGCCGTGCCGATCGAGAACAGGCACAGGTCGAGGTCGCCGGCCCCCAGCGCCTCAGGCGTCGCTTCCTCCACGACCAGCGCCTCGCCGCCGAACTCGATCCGCGAGCCCGCGGACCGCGCGGACGCGAACGCGCGCACGTCGTCGTAGCCGCGCTCGGCGAGCAACCCGAGCGTGACCTTCCCGACCGCGCCGGTCGCGCCTACTACTCCAACCTTAGGCATTCGCCCGCTCCTCGGCGACGACCTGGAAGCGGTCGTGGACGGCCTGGACGGCGCGCTCGACCTCGGCGGCGCGCACAACGCAGGAGATGCGGATCGACGACGTGGAGATGATCTCGATGTTGATCCCCGCCTCGGCGAGCGCCTCGAACATATCCGCGGCGACGCCGGGGTGCGTGCGCATGCCGGCGCCGATCAGCGAGACCTTGGCGATGTCGGAGTCCTGGGTGAAGCCGGCCGCGCCGACGTCCTTGCAGGCGGCCTCCAGGATCGGCTCCGCCGCGTGAAGGTCGACCTTCGGGACGGTGAACGAGATGTCGGTCAGGCCCTCCTCCGACACGTTCTGGACGATCATGTCGATGTTCACGCCGCTGTCGGCGAGGGCCCGGAAGACGCGGGCGGCGACGCCGGGCCGGTCGGGCACGCCGAAGATCGTCAGCTTGGCCTCCGAGGTGTCGTGCGTGACCCCCGAGATGATCGCCTTTTCCAGCAACTGCGCGTCCTCCTCACGAATCCAGGTGCCCGGCTCCCCGCTGAAGGTCGACCGCACATGCAGCCGAACGCCGTGGTTCCGGGCGAACTCGACTGAGCGTAGCGCCATCACCTTCGCGCCGGAAGCGGACATCTCCAGCATCTCCTCGTAGGTGACGACGGGCAGCTTCTGCGCGCCCGGGACGAGGCGCGGGTCGGCCGTGTAGACGCCCTCGACGTCGGTGAAGATCTCGCAACTGGCGGCGCCGAGCGCCGCGGCGAGCGCGACCGCGGTCGTGTCGGAGCCGCCTCGGCCGAGCGTCGTGATCTCGAGCCCCGTCGACACGCCCTGGAAGCCGGCGACGAGCACGATCTTCCCCTCGTCGAGCGCCTCGTGGATGCGTTGCGCGCGCACCTCGACGATCTTCGCCTTCGTGTGCGTCTCGTCCGTGACGATCCCCGCCTGCGAGCCCGTCAGCGAGATCGCCTCATGGCCGAGATCCTCGATCGCCATCTCCGCGAGCGCGCACGAGATGCGCTCGCCGACGGAGATCAGCATGTCCATCGCGCGCGGCTTCGGGCGGGGGGAGATCTGGTGCGCCAGGTCGACGAGCTCGTCGGTCGTGTCGCCCATCGCCGAGAGGACGGCGACGACGCGGCCACCCGCTTCCTTCGCCGACACGATCCGCTTCGCGACTTTCGTCAGCCGCTCCGGGTTTCCGACGGAAGTGCCGCCGAACTTCATCACGAGCGTGCCGACACGCCCCGACTCGTCACGTGCGATGTCGGGGACGACCTCGTAGTCGGTCGCTGCCATCGGGGGAAAAAGGGTACCGGCGGGCGGAAAAGCCCAACAAAAATGTCGAACCGACTGACCCGAGGGCCAACCGGTTCGACGCCGGGGAATCTAATCCGGCGTCAACCGACTTTCAAGAGCTTCCTCACCAAAAGGTCGCTATTTGCGAAGAAATTCGTATTCGCTACATCTCGCGGCGGCCCGCCAGCGCCCGGCCGAGCGTGACCTCGTCGGCGTACTCGAGGTCGCCGCCGACCGGCAGGCCGCTCGCCAGGCGCGTGACGCGGACGCGGTTGCGGAGGCGGTCGGCGAGGAACGCCGCCGTCGCCTCGCCGGTCATGTTCGGGTTCGTCGCGAGCACGACCTCCTCGACGCCGTTCCGCTCCACGCGCTGGAGCAGCTCGTCGATTCGCAGGTCGGCCGGCTCGACGCCGTCGATGGGCGAGAGTGCGCCGCCGAGCACGTGGTAGAGGCCGCGGTACTCGGCCGTTCGCTCGACCGAGATCAGATCGGCGGGCTGCTCGACGACGCAGATCAGCGTGTGGTCGCGCCTGGCGTCCTGGCAGATCGCGCAGACCTCCTCCTCGGTCAGGTTGCCGCACTCGCGGCAGAAGCGGACTCGCTCCTTGACCTCCTCGATCGACTCGGCGAGCGCGAGCGCCTCCTCGGTCGAGGCGCGCAGGATGTGAAAGGCGAGCCGCTGCGCGGTGCGCTGGCCGACGCCGGGCAGGCGCGTCAGCTGCGCGACCAGGTTGTCGACGGCCGGAGAGAACATCGCGGACACCGTACGCTACGCGCCCGGTCCGACGGGACTCGGCGCCTAGCTGAGTCCGGGCAGCCCGAGCGAGCCGAGCGACCCGCCGAGCTTCGACTGCGCCAGGGCCTGGGCGGAGCGCAGCGCCTCGTTCACTGCGGCGAGGACGAGGTCCTGGAGCAGCTCCGGGTCGTCCGGGTCGATCGCCTTCGGGTCGATCTTGATCTCGGTGATCTCGCCGGCGCCGGTCGCCGTGACGGTGACCATCCCGCCGCCCGCGGACGCCTCGACGGTCTCGTGCGCGAGCTCCTCCTGGGCCTTCGCCATCTGCGCCTGCATCTGCTGCGCCTGCTGCATCAGCTTGTTCATGTCGAACTGACCGGCCACTACTCGTCCTCCACCTCTCTCGCGTCGAAGGTCTCCTTGACGAGCGCGACGAAGTCTCTCCTCGCTCGCCGGCTCCTCCTCGTCCGGCTCCTCGCCGTTCTCGCCGAGCGCGAACTCGAGCTCGAGCTTCCGCCCGGTCACCTCGTAGAGCGCGTCGCGAAGCAGGCTCTGGTACTTCTCCTCGGCCAGCTTGCGGTGGAAGTCGGCGCTCGGCGGGAACTCGAGCGTCAGCTTGTCGCCCTCCAGCGCCGCCGGCTTCGCCTCGCCGATCACGGGCGCCGCGTGGATCGCGCGTGTCTGCACCGCCGGGATCACGCTCCGCTGCCACACCTCGCGGAGCTGCTCGAGCTCGAGCGACGGCGGGTCGGCCGGGGGTGTCGTTTCCAGGCGCGGCTCCTCCGGCCGTGGCGTTGTGTCTGACACATGGACGTGGCCCGAAGGGCCACGCTGCTCGAGCTGCTCGAGGCGGAAGGAGATCGATTCCGCGGAGAGATCCGCGCCTGGACGCGTCACCTTGACGAGTGCGAGCTCGAGCGGCAGCCTCGGGTCGCCGCCCTGGCGCATGTCGTCGACGGCGACGGCGAGCAGGTCGCACAGCCGCAGCACGGTCGCCTCGCCGAGCTGGTTCGCCTGCGCCCGCAGGCGCTCGCGCGTCTCCTCGGTGACCGGCAGCGTCTCCGGCACCTCGCCCATGTGCTGGACGAGCATCAGGTGACGCAGGTGCTCGAGCAGGTCGGTGACGAGCCGGCCGAGATCCTGGCCCTGCTCCGAGAGCTCCTCGACGAAGACGAGCGCGCCGGCGGTGTCGCGGTCGACGATCAGGTCGCACAGACGGAAGAGCGCCTCCTCCTCGACAGCGCCGAGGAGTTGCAGCACGGACTGGACGGTGATCTGCCCCTCGGTCGCGGCGGCGAGCTGGTCGAGCGTCGAGACCGCGTCGCGGAACGACCCGCGCGCCGCCCGTGCGATCAGCGAGAGAGCGGCGTCGGGCGCCTCGAACTTCTCGCCGTCGGCGACCGTGCGCAGCAGCTTCACGAGGTCCGGCAGACGCGGCCGCGAGAAGACGAACGTCTGGCAACGCGACCGGACGGTCGGGAGCACCTTCGCCAGGTCGGTCGTGCAGAAGACGAAGACGAGGTGGGGCGGAGGCTCCTCGATCAACTTCAGCAGCGCGTTCCAGGCCGCGTCCGTGAGCTGGTGCGCCTCGTCGAGGATGTAGACCTTGTAACGCCCCTCGACCGGCTGGAGCACGGCCCGCTCGCGGATCTCGCGGACGTCATCGATCCCGCGCTGCGAGGCGGCGTCCATCTCGACCACGTCGAGCGAGGTGCCGGCCGCGATCGTCACGCACGCGTTGCAGGTGTTGTCCGGCGTCGGAGTCGGGCCCTGGGCGCAGTTGAGCGCCTTCGCGAGGATGCGGGCCATCGAGGTCTTGCCGGTCCCGCGCGGGCCTGCGAAGAGATAGGCCTGCCGCACCTGGCCGGAGGCGATCGCGTTCTTCAGTGTCCGGACGACCGCGTCCTGCCCGACCACCTCGTCGAAGTCCTGGGGCCGGTACTTCCGGTACAGCGCGGTCACTGTCTCGATTCAAGCAGAATCAACCTGTCGTGCCTGCCTGGATTTGCGAGACATGTGGGGTCCAGCACGCCGAATCGGACGAGCCGCCCGCAGGTTGCGCGATCTGCCTCGACGAGCGTCAGTACATCGGCCGTGACGGGCAGCGCTGGACGACGCTCGGGGAGCTCCGCGCCGAGCGCCGCGCGGAGATCCGCGACGACGGCGGGCTGCTCGGCATCGGCTGTGAGCCCTCGTTCGCGATCGGGCAGCGCGCGCTCCTCGTCGATGCCGTGCTCTGGAACTGCACGCCGCTTCTCGACGGGATGGAGGAGGTCGTCGCCGAACGCCACGGCCTGCGCGCGATCGCGATCGACCACCCGCACTTCCAGTCCACCGCCGTCGAATGGAGCCGGGCGTTCGGCGGCGTCTCGATCTACGTCCACGCCGACGACCGCGAGTGGATCATGCGGCCCGACTCCGCGTTCGAGTTCTGGAAGGGCGAGCAGCTCGACCTCGGGAACGGCCTGACGTTGATCCGGCTCGGCGGGCACTTCCCCGGGGCGCAGGTGCTCCACTGGGCCGAGGGCAACGCGCTCCTCGCCGGCGACGCCGTCGCCGTCGTCTCCGACCGCCGCTACGTCAGCTTCATGCACAGCTACCCGAACCTGATCCCACTCCCGCCGGCGACCGTCCGCCGGATCGTCGAGAAGCTCGAGCCCTGGGAGTTCGACCGGATCTACGGCGGCTGGTGGGGCGAGATCGTCGAGCGGGACGGCAAGGAGGCGGTGCGCCGCTCGGCCGAGCGGTACATCGCGGCAATCGACGGATAGCCCGGCCACGCAACCTTCGTCGAGACGGCTTCCCCGGGAGGAACCCGAGCCGCTTGCTCGGGCCGGGCCTGACCGCGGCACCTGAGAGGAACTCCTTAGCGCTGCTTCCTTCCGGACCTGACGCGGTTCGAAGGCTCCCAGTGCGCGGAACCCGGCCGTCAACGCTGCGCGCTTGGGCCCAGGCCCCGGAAAAACCCGCCCCTCGGGCGGTATTCGGCCCCGCTGGAGCGGATTGCGGGTTCAGGGAACCGCTAGCTCCCCGCCTAGCGTGACCGGGCGGGGCCAGTGTACTCGCAGACTCGTGCGCCTCGCGCGCGTAGCTCAGCGGGAGAGCGCCCGCTTCATGCGGGCGCTCCGTCTGCTCGGCGGTTCCGGCGAAGCCGAGCGCCTGTCCAGAGTCAGGACTCGTCAGGGCCGAGCTGTACGAGCGGTATCGAGCAGTCGTACGTGGCGGTGTCGTTGTTGTAGTCGCAGACGAGGAAGACACCCGCTGTGCCGGACACATCGGCAGTCGCGTTCTTGCTGCCGCTCCCGTTCGAATCGACCTTGAACTTGCCGAGATCGGCGATCAGGGCGGTGCAGCCCACGCTGGTGCCGTCCCAGAGCGACAGGTAGTAGTTCTTGCCGGGATCTGCCCCGGAAACCTTGTGGGAGATGTACAGCGTGTCTCCGGAGCGCCTGAGCGTGTCCTTTCCGATGATCCTTCCGCCGAGGTCGTCGCCGCAGTCTTCATTGTGTCTCTGCACTTTGACGGTGACGGAGCCGCCGGAGCCGGCGAGCGCGAGGGAAACCGGCACGGCGAGAGCGACGAGCGCAACCGTCAGCGCGCCGTAGAACTTCCTCCGTCGATGCCACCTGATCCGATCTTTCATCCGAGCCTCCTGGTTGAGTCGGCCTGTTGTGTTGGAACGGCTAGGTCTTGGCCTCGAGGCCACAGTCGAAGCCCTGGACGGTCCGTTTCGAGCCTTCCCGGGGTGAATCCTCTGCGCAGCGGCGCCGCAGCGCGCCCTTTTGTCCGAGTATAGGTAAGCGTACGGCGGCCGTCGCAACGGGGCCGTTGCCGGTTCGGATGATGGGATCCGAGCGCACCGGTCGAAGTCGAGTCTTGCGGAGAAAAGGCCCCTAGGAAGATCCATCGCCGTCGCGTCTGCGCGCGGAGCCAGTCTAGACGCCTGTCGGACTCGAAGTCGCGGTCGAGGGCGGCACACGGCAGAAGCGCGAGCCAGGCACTAGACCGCACGTTAGTACCGAGTCAGACTAGGTACATCCAAACCGGAAGGAGGGGGAGCAATGCTCAAGGTATTCATCGGGCTGGCTACGGCGCTCGCGGTCGGCCTCGGGACGGCTGTCGCACTGGGTGCGATTCCCGATTCGGATGGCAACTTCTACGCGTGTGTCAAAAATTCAAAGGGGACTATCAGGATGATTGATAAGTCCACAACCTGCAAGCCAAATGAGCTGCGCGTTTCCTGGCCCGCCCAGCAGGCGGAGCTGAAGATCTATCGCGCAAGCGGCTCCACGGGCACCCTGAGTCAGGGCCCACTTGTCACGAGCATTGCCAGTTGCGACGATGGTGATCCGGTCACGGGTGGTGGATTTACCCTCGACGGCGGCCCGTTCAATATCGATGATCTCGCCATGCTGGCCTCGGAGCCCGGCCACTTCCAAAATCACGACGAGTGGAAAGTCGAGGCGATGATGGACAACGCGGACCTGCGCCTGCATGCCGTGGCACGCTGCCTCGACCTGCCCCCGGCCCACACCTAAGGAGTAGACGCCTTGGACAAGGACAACCACGCCGCATCACCGGCGCGTTCTCCGGCGTGCTCGTCGTCGTCGATTTCGGCAGGTCGCAGCCGACGCCTGAAGCCCGGCGTATCAGCGACGGCATCACGAACCACAGCCTGCGGCGAACGTTCGCTAGCCTCTATACGAGGCCGGAGCCTCACCCGCCTACGTCATGAGCCAGATGGGACACACCAGTGCCACGCTCGTCCTAGAGTTGTATGCCATGAAGATGGCGCGCAGTCGCGATACTGGCGCGCGGATGGATGCCCTGTCGCGGACGGCTGGCTGGTCTGGCGAACGGGCGCAAAAAAGCGCGAACGGCTCCGGGCCCGTTCACGTGTTTACGCAGGAGGAACGAAAGTCGCGCATTAGCAGGTGAATTTTTCCCACAGGGGCGCGTAGCTCAGCGGGAGAGCGCCCGCTTCACACGCGGGAAGTCGCTGGTTCGATCCCAGCCGCGCCCATCGCCCAACCAAGCCGTTTCTCCCCGTTCGGTTTGTCTTGTTGGCACCGATTGGTGAGTGAATTCGTGAGTACGGCGCCGCGCGCCGCCACGACCAGCTCCTTGACGTTCGGAATCCGGCGCGCGGGTTACGCCTGGTCGCGTCACATGACCGCCTGATCGGGCCAATGGTCTAGTCCGAACTAGCCTTGTGTTGCGGGTGGTTCGCCTCCAGCTGTGCCGCCAGTGGACGCCAACATGCCGTCACTCAAGTTCGTGATCAACTCGCTCTCCTGGCGTCGAGGCCCTCGAAGGCTACTTTGGCCGAGATTTACGCGGACGTGGAGCGCCCGGCGACCTCGTACCTCGCAGACCGCGATCCGCGGAACGCTGAATCTCGTTTGTCGCTTCCGGGGCGTACGTCCGGCTTGCGCGGTCAACGCATGCGCTTGCCGGGGAATCCATAGATAGGTATGGCAGGCAAGAACGCATCCCGAAACGAACTCGAGGCCGGCTAGACGAGATCCAGGAGGCGCTCTCCGCTATGACTCCCTGGGGGCGGAAGTTCCATATCGAGTCGCTGATTCCGGACGTCTTTGTCTCGGCCCGCGGGACGTTGGTCAAGTGGTCAGTACGAGGAGGAGCTCGTCGCTTTCTCCGAGCGTGTTACAAGCCAACGACACCGACCCACCTGAAGGGGGAACACCGTGAAACGCCGCCGTCTCCCGACGTTCGTCCTCGCTCTGGCACTCCTGGGCTTCCTGGTCGCCGGCAGCAGCCTTGCTGGCAAAGCGACCCACACAGTCACGATCACCAGCGGTCCAAGCGGAACCGTCGCCTCGACAGACGCGACGTTCACCTTCGCCTCGACCGACAGCGCGACCTTCACCTGCTCGCTCGACGGCGCCACTGCGACGGGCTGCGGCTCGGGTAGGCAGGGGACCGTCAGCTACCACGGGCTCAGCCAGGGCGCGCACCGCTTCTCGGTCTTTGCCGCCGTCGCGCGGACTGTGCACACGGCCAGGGCCGACCGTTCCTGGACCGTCGCGCCCCCGCCACCACCTCGCGATACGACGCCTCCGGAGACGATCATCGAATCGGCGGTCGCAGGCCCGGTGCTCGCCGACAATTCGACCCTCCCGCTCAGCCTCGGAACGGTTCCGCTCAACATCGCGACGTTCACGTTCAGGGCGAGCGAGCAGGCGACGTTCACGTGCAGCCTCGACGGCCGAACCTTCCCCTGCACGTCGCCGCTGCGCAATCCGCACCTCACATCCGGCGCGCACCGATTCGACGTTCGCGCCGTCGACCTGGCCGGCAATGCCGATCCGACACCGGCGATGCAGGCCTGGACGGTCGGCCCGGTCGTCGGCCAGGTGATCGCCAGTCCCGCACCGCTGAAGATCCGCCGGAAGAAGCTCGTGCCTTCGCGCGATCTTCTCATTGGAAAGGTGCACACGATCCCGTCGCGCGCCGAGGAGGAGGAGGACGAGTACGACGCCGAGGACGCTGCCGTGAAGGACGAGCCGGGAGACAACGACTGCCGCGTCGTGGAATGCGGGCCGCGCGAGACCGGCGCGCCGCAGTTCGCCGCGCGCACGCCGACCAGCGTGCTCGTGAAACCGACTCCTCCGCTCAGCCGCGGGCCGTACATCGTCGGGACAAGCGGGAACGATCCGAACATCGCCGCTTCGAGCACGCACCTGGTCGTCACGAACAACGGGGTGATCAGGTTCTTCGACAAGTCCGGAAAGCTCGTGAAGAAGGACAAGAACGGTAATCCGGTTCCGAATTCGATCACCGCCTGGCAGTTCTTCTGGCCCGCCTGGTTCAATCCCGCTAACCCGCCGACGATCAACGACGGCCTGAAGCTCCCGTCGGGGCTGAAGTGCGACCCCACCATCGACCTCTTCGCCTCGCTGACGCCCGCGCAGACGGCCGCGACCGCGAACTGCATGGGGACGGTCTACGACACCCGGGTGATCTTCGACGAGTTCCGCAAGCGGTTCTGGCTGGTCTCAGCGGTCCGCAATGCGAGCCTGAGCGACTTCTGGAAGCTCCCGATCCCGCAGCGCGTCGGGAGACGAGACCGACTGATGATCGCGGTCTCCTCGTCGGAGAATCCGACCGATCCCTGGTACCTCTACGGCTTCAGTGGAGCGGTCGACCAGGGAGCCTGCAACGACCTCGGCTCCAACGTCCTCGGGCCTCCACCCATCTGTCCCGGCACCAAGTACCGGCCCTTACATGGCACCGACTATCCAGCGATCGGAATCTCGCCGGACTACTTCGTGGTCGCCATCAACGCCGGGAATTCGAACCCGTGGGTCCTCGACGTCAAGAACGCGGCTACCGTGTACGGCTACACGAGCATCTCCGTCTTCGACGCCACCGCGCTTGCAAACGGCGGCTGCGCGCAGACGTGCAGCTGGCAGTACGGGCCGTTCAAGGCCGGGATCGTGACCTCCTCCGGAACGGTCGTCTTCTCGGGCGACCCGTTCTACGTGCTCACTCAACCCGCGGTGCAGCACGACACTGCGCCAGGAGGCTCGACGGTCATGGCCAGCGTGATCGCCTCTCACGATCTCGTCGCAGTTTTCAGCTTCAGCAAGCAGCAGAAGTACATTGCGCCGCCGCTGCACGTGGCCTGGGTTCCGGTCTCACCTGCGGCGACGGGCGTCAAGAACATGCCGCAGCGCCCGTCGGCACCCGTCACGAATCCGGTGCCGCTCAGGTTGAGCAACCTGGGCTCGTCCACGCTCAAGGCGGCTCTCCGTGACGACAAGCTGTACGTGACCTGGCAGGACTGCAAGATCTTCGACCCGGACGTCCAGACGGAATGCAGTACCGCGGTTCGATTCCTCGTCCTGAACCTCGACGAGTCCGCCGGTGGGGTATCGGCCGGCGTCTCGAGGGATGCCACGCTTGGGCAGGCGTTGCTTTCGTACGGAAACTCGGCGGTCGAGGTGAACAAGCTCGGCGACGCGGTCGTCGTCTACAACAGGGGCGGAACGAGCAACTTCGTTCAGGCGCGGTACACGGCGCTCTTCCACGGGGAGTCTGGCGTTCCCGATGGGTTCACGCTCAAGTTGGGCAACTTCCCCTTTGGCACGAACGCGGTCCCGGGTGGGCCCACGTCCGTTGGGAATCTCGACACGGGCGGAATCGCAGTCGAGCCCTTCGACGACGTCGGCATCTGGATCGCCCATGCGTTCTCAAAGAAGAACGGCTCGCAGGGACAGTTCGACACCGCGATCGGCAAGGTCTTCGGAACCCTCTACGCCGACCTTTCGCTCAGCAATGCCTACGGGCTCGTAATTCCGAAGCGCCTGACCGTAGGCGGCGGGTTCCAGATTGGCGGCGAGGTCTCGAACGGCGGCGACGGGCGCTCGCGCGCCGTCGCAGGCCATGCGACGTTGGTCGCGGGCCGTGTCCGCGTTGGGCTCGGCAGCTTCGCGGTCAAGCCGCTCGCTCCCGGCGCGACCGCCCGCTTCCGTCTCCTGGGCCGGCTCCCGAAGACGGTCAAACCGGGCCGCTACGAGCTCGAGGTGACTCTGGCAGGCGCCGGCAAGGAATACAGCGCAAAGAACAACGTCGGGCGCCGCGCAGTCGTCGTCGGCCCGACTCGGAAAGGAGCGAAATGACTCGCCTGTTTGCTCAGGATCTCGTCCCAAGAGCGCTCGCGGCCCTTGGGCTCGTCGCGTTGGGTGCTCTGATCGCCGGCGGCGCCCTCTGGGCTCGCGGGAGCGACTCGACGATCAAGGCATGCGTCGAGCCGCGCACGAATTACCTCAAGTTCGGCGACTCCTGCGGCGGCCAGGAGCTCATGTGGAACACGCAGGGGCCGGCGGGACCTCAGGGCCCGGCCGGGCCGGCCGGCCCGAAAGGCGATCCGGGGCCGAAGGGGGAGGCCGCTCCGCAATCCGGCCCCGCGTCGAAGGCGGAGGTCGCCGCCCGGGCGGGTGGGCTGAAGGGGTTGAAGAGGGCGGGCAAGCCGAACCTCGCGAAGGTCAGGAAGCTCAACGCCGGACGGGATGACGTGCTGGCGCTCTCTGCGTTCCACGACGAGCCGGTGGTGATCCCGTCGGTCCTCAACGGCCTCACGGATCCCTCGAAGCCATGGGAGACCACGGTCGCCCACCTCGACGTCCCGGCAGGGAAGTACCTCGTCGTCGCCAAGGCGCGCGCGCTAAACACGAACCCGGGGTCGTACAGCTTTGACGAGACCGCCGGTGTCCTCTGTTATCTCGTCGCGGGCGCAGACTCGGACGCCGCGAACGCCACGCACTGGAACATGCTCGCGCTGACCGTCGTCCACGTCTTCTCCAAACCGGGCCGGATTCAGCTCAACTGCACCCGCGCAACCGCCCAGACCGTGATGGCGCTTTCCTGGATCAAGCTGACGGCGATCAGGGTTCCGAAGCTCCAGAACGCGTACGTCGCGGCGGGATGAGCGCGTTGGACTGGCGAGCCGGGTGCGCATCGAAAACCGCGAGGTCAGGCTCACCAACACCGACAAGATCTTCTTCCCGAAGGGGGATGACCCTTTGGAACAGGCTCGGCGCGACAGCGACACCGCCGGGTCGGAATGGTCTGATCGTGTACGCAAAGGAGCTTCGTCCTGAGCACTACCAGCTCTTCACGATCCGTCCCGATGGATCAGGGGCGAAGCAGGTCACTCATCTCGTCACCGCCCAGAATCCCGACTGGTCTCCCAATGGCAAGACGATTGTTGCCGAGGCCGAAAACAAGAGCGGCGCCGGCATCACGCTCCTGTCCCCTACGGGAATCGTCATTCGCAACCTGACGCCGAAGGGGGAGCAGGGACAGCCTTCCTTCTCGGCGGACGGCAAGTGGATCGTCTACGAGCGCGACATCGCCCCAGGCAACAACGGCGTCTGGATGATGCGCTCGAACGGCACCGGCCTCCGCCGGGTGACCCGGAATCCGTTCCGGGGAGGAGACTGCGGCTGCGACACCGACCCGAACTTCTCGCCCGACGGCAAGCTGGTCTCGTTCGTCCGGATCAAGAAGGGGGATCAGCAGCAGGCGCTCTTCGTCGTTCGACCGAACGGCAGGGGCCTGCGGCAGCTGACGCCGTACTCGTGGGAGGTTGCGATCAAGCACGACTGGTCACCGGACGGGAAGCTGATCTTGCTGACGACCAACGCCGACTTCGTTATACCCGGCGCTTCGGCGAATCTCGTGACGATCAAGCCGAATGGAACCGGGAAGACCGACCTCACGGAGTTCATCGGCGGAAGGAAGAACGCCTTTGCGGGCTCGTTCTCCCCGGACGGGAAGCAGGTCGTCTTCCGTTTGGAGGAAGGCGACACCTACAGTCTCGCGGTCATGGATCTCGAGACTCGAGCCGTCACGAAGCTCAAGACTGGCTCGGACAAGCCGCGCTTCATCGACTGGGGCACGCACCAATAGGGCGACGCCGAGGGCGGCCGCAGGACGGCGCGGTGATCCTCGGGACAGCTCTGCCACGGACCTGAGAAGGATGGGCGCGGTCTCCCGCGCCCGCCGTTGGCTGAACTATCCAGAGCAACTCCATTAAGCCGAACCCGGTCCTCCCAGGCGAGGGACTACGTCGGCCTCGGCGAAGCCGACGCCGGCACCGATTGGGCGTGAACCGCCCGCCGGCGCCTCCAGCGCCGAAACCCCGCGACAGGGACGATGACGAGGAGGCTGATCGGGGCGGTGAGGGCAGCGACCTCCGCGATCACGATTTCGACAAGGAGGCGCAGCCGCTTGGGACGGCCTCGGCGCCGACGGAGGACGCGCCACCACCCCATCCAGACGACCAGCGCCGACAGGGTCCAGATCAGGAAGAAGAAGTACTTGTGATTCTCGCCTGTGCCGGCTATGACGACTCCAAGCGTCAAGAAGAGCCACCAGACAGTCGTGCCGATGAGGACGATGTTTCTGACGACGTAGCCGACCGCATCGGCGAGTTCCCGATCTTTGATCTTCCGCGTGCGCCAGTCGAGGAGAGCGGGGCCAAGGATGTCGTGGAAGATCTCGTACCGCATCGGCCCCTGGCCTCCCGGCGGCGCGACCGGCCTGAGGATGCGGGTGTCGCCGTCGCTGAGCTTCTTCAGAACCGACTCGACTAGCGGATACGCCCACTCAGCATGGTCGGGCTCCGGATACGCCACGGCGCTGAGATCGGCCGCCGTCCACGCGATCTTCATCCCCGAGGGCGTGACGAGGAAGCGGGCCAGGTTCAGCGCGATCTCCTGCTCGTCATCGTCGAGCCTGTTCATCCGCTCGTCGAGGCGATCGCGGACGATTTGCTCGGCGCCGCCGAGTTCGACGAGCGTTTGCGCGCGGAGAGTCCGGGAGCCCTGCTCCGCCTCCTTCTCCCATAGTGCCGTCAGCACGATCTGGAGGATCGGCGTCTCGACTCGTGCTTCGGCGGCGCTCTCGTCACGCACGATGCCCGCACCCGTGGATTCAAACGAGACCCGGCCCGTGCGCACCTGGTCCAGGACGTCCTTCACGAGCTCCTCTTCGATTTCGACCCGCTGCTCGGGCTTGACGCGCCGGTTGTACTCCTGGATAGGCAGCTTCACGGCGTCGCGCGCGGCAGGGATCTTCAGGTGGTCGATCTGCAGCCGGTTCTCGAAGAGGTTTGGGATCCTGCCCTTGAAGCTGTCGAGCCTCGCGAGCGAGTCGTCCCGTATCGCGAGCAGGAAGTTTGCCCGCAGCTCTGGGCGGTTGACCGCTTGCGGAAACTCGGCGTCGAAGGTGCCGGCCCCGCGCTCGTGGTTGTGGTAGAGGAAGTACTCCTCGAACTGGTCGAACAGGACCAGCAGCTTCCCTTGCACGTGCACGCTCCAGTGAGCGAGCACGTCCGCGAGCGTCGCACCGGAGGGTGGGTCGGGGAGATCGTTGCGCTCGAGCAGCGCCGCGACCTCCGCGCGTGCGGCGGCGGCGATCGTCTTCAGGGGATCGGGATCCGCCCAGCCGCGAACGACCACCACCGCGAAGCCGGCTGCATCGTCGTCGGCAAGGTTCTGCCGGGCGCGCTCGCGCAGACGGCTGACGACACCGGCGAGCAGGATCGAGCTCTTGCCGACACCGCTTGGGCCGTACAGGAGCGTCAGGCGCGCCCCGAGGAGATTCGCCGCAACGATCTCCCCTTCGGCTTCGCGACCGAAGAAGAAGGCGGCTTCCGCCTCCGTATAGGGCCTCAGGCCCCGGTACGGGGAGTGCGGCGGCTGCGGCTCGGCGGGCTGCGCGGCGGTGGGTTCGTCGACGGCAGTTGCGGTCACGAAACGGCCTCTTCGGCGATCCGCTGGTCGAGGGCCACGCTCAGGCGGTCGATGTAATCCGCCAGGTCGAGCTCGAGAATGTCGACGTTCCGCTTGTTCCAGAAGGCTCGCTCGATGGGATCGACGGACCTCTGGATCGCCCAGGAGCCGTGGGTCGTCAGCTGCTCGCCCCAAATCCGTCGCAGGATCGCCCTGAGGTTCCAGTCCTTCATGGCGTACCCGAGGAAGAGGTAGCTGCTGTTGCGCAGCTTGTCGGTGACGGCACTCGGGAGCTGGGTCGTGATGTCCGGGTGGGTCAGGTACTCGATGTAGTGATCCTCTGTGATGACGTAGTTCTCGTCTTCGGACGGTGGGCGTTGTACGGCGCCGTGAAGCTTGACGATCACCGTGCGCTTTTCCGGCCCCAGGCTGTAGTCGTTCGCGCTCTCGATGACCTGGGGCGCCGGGGGCGGCTCACCCGGGGCCCAGTGCATGAACCGGCCCCGGTACTCCCTGGGGCTCGACGCGATGTAGGCGATCAGGTCATAGGGTTCTCCTGCACTCTCGAAGGCGTGCTCGAGCTCGTCGTCGTAGTTCGTCGTCAGGATCACCTGGAGCTGTTTGCGTTCACGGAGGAGCGGTGCGGTCCGCGCGAAGAAGTCATGCACGGGGCCGGGCGCGCACTCGGCGGCGAAGATGTCGTGCAGCGTCTGATAGAGCTCGCCGCCGCTTGATTCGACCGAGTCGATGAACTGCGATATGCGTATGAGATCCTGCGTCTTCGCGAGTTCCTCCGGGGCGTCGAACTCCTTCGCGAGGTAGGTCGCGAGTTCAGCGCCGGTGGGGAGGTGCTGCTTGTCGCCGGGCTGCCAGGCGAAGTTGGCCGGGCGCGCGCAGGCGTTCACACCGGCGCCAAAGAGTGGAACGATCATCCCCTTCAGCAGCTTTCGGGCGACTGCACGTACCTCGTGATCCAGATCCGTCTGGACCTCAGACACGGCTCTCGCCTGCTGGAACCGACTCTGACCCGACGCGATGCACGGCTGCTCCTCACGTACGCCCTCAGCCGCAAATCGAGGGAAGAAGAGTGTTCAGCGCACTTTAGACGACTTGGTTCTCGAGTGTGGAACGCGAAAAGCGTCTCGCGGTGTCTCTACTGCAACACCTCCTGCACCGAGCTCAGCCTGGACGAGGTCCGGGATGCTGGCACGGCCTCATGTCCGCCGGCCGGGATAGGTTGAACGCCGGTGCTCCAGTGTCCGGTCTGTGGGCGGTCGTACGACGGTGGCTTTCGGATCTTCGTGCCGCCGCACCCCGAGATCTTCGACACTGTCGCGTGCGCCGAACGCGCTCCACAGGTCCTGGGCTGGCGAGAAGAGGCTCGCGCACCCATTGTCGAGGTCAACGATGCGCGAGCTCGCCATCATGTCTCGGCGGCACTGCGGCGAGAAGCCGCGCTCGTGGGCCGTCGTCGTGCCGCTGGGCAGCGCGCACTCCTCGCGACCGGCGTATCGCTCTTCTTGGCCGGAACCGTGGCAGCGATCTACCTGTCGCTGGGTGGAACGGCCGAGACCCGACGTTCCTTGTCAGCAACCGCACGCGTCCTGCCCCCACGACCGACCATCAGCCGACCACCCGATGCGGCCAGGGTTCCGGCGAACTCTCGGCCTCGGACTCGACCTGCAACGAACCCCGTTCGACCGCCGGTGAAGACGTTTCACCCGGAGCGTCCGATTGCCGCCGGGGTGAGGTACGAGGCGAGAGCGTTTCCGATCGCTATCCGGATCACCCCTCCCGACGGCACGTGGGGAGGGGCCCAATGGAGAACGGGGAGCTCGAATGGACGGCCTGCGTTCGGCTGGGTAGCACTCGGCCAGCTCCCGATAAACAACCCGCGCGGAGTGATCACGATCGAGACCGCAGTTCGGTCCGACGCCTTCCGTCGCCGCGATCCTCGCACGAATGCGTTCGGCGGGACGTGAAGCGATCTACGGGCCGACGACGCCGGTCGCGCTCGCAGGATTTCCCGGGTGGCAGATCGACGGCAGGATGGTCGGCAGATCCGGCCACGTGTTCGTACCGTTCAGTCCCCGGAGTCGCCGTGTCGCCCCTCCCGATTCCTACGCCCTCGACAGTGGAGAGCGGTTCCGGTTCATCGTCCTGGACGTGAGGGGAAAGAGAGTGGTGCTGTTCCTGGAGAGCGTCAAGCTTCCGGCGAAGGAGTTCCCCGCGTTTCTCGCAACGGCCAATCGGATCCTCGGATCTCTCGAGTTCCCCGGTTGATCGGAACGAGGATCGCCCCCGCCCCGTTAACGGCGAGGACGAGCGCGGTGATCGCGGCGAAGATGCCGAGCCGGCGCGGGGAGCACGATCGCGTAAGGCGACCACGGTCGATGGCCGCGCAGTACACCAGCGGGTATAGGCACAGGATCGTTGCTGCGCCGGTGTGCGAGCGACCCAGCCGCGCATGGCAGGCGCAATTCCCCGACCGGATTGACCCGACTGGGTCCAGCCATCTCAGGCAATGGGTGGCTACGCTCGTCTCACGCGATCGAAAATGGTTTTCGGGG
>CAWJZI010000003.1:0-132857 GCA_963847305.1 uncultured Actinomycetes bacterium
CCCGCGTCCGCAGTCGCACCGGGCAGAGCGTCTACAGGTTTAGCTCACCCTTTGATCTCGCCCGGACGGCCGGTGTATGAGCGACCTACCGCCGGGCCAGCCATCCTGTGGTCTCGCCCCTCCGGCGATTGGCTCTCCTTCGGGGCCAGCCCGTTTTATGACGCCGCTCCCCGAACCACGGGCCGAGTCCGGAGCGACGCGTCACCTAACTAGGTTAGGCGGCGAGTGCGAGTTCGTGATCCGCACTTACGTTGTTTTCCCGGTTGTTTTACGAGGCCGACCGGGGACCTCGACCTGCAGCTCAGCCGGAGAACCGACCACGTCGAGACCTGGTCGCCCCCGTATGTTTGTTCGTACCTCAGTGTAGCCTCCGTCAGTGGCGATCGAGATCCGCGCTGAGCCCTTTGGCGCCCGGCTCACCCAGGGAATGGCCGACGCGCAGCAGGCCGAGCTGACCGAACGGCACCACGGCAGCCCCGGCTCCGGCGCGATGCCGAGCCCCGAGTACTTCCAGCCTCCGGACGGGGCGTTCCTCGTCGCGTTCGAGGACGGCGAGGCGATCGCCTGCGGTGGGGTCGGCCGCCTCGGCGAGACGACCGGCGAGCTCCGGCGCATGTACGTCCTCCCCGCCCACCGCGGCAAGGGCCTCGGGCGCGCACTCCTCGAGCGGCTCGAGCACGCCGGGCGCGAGCTCGGCTACACGACGATGCGGCTCGAGACGGGCAACGAGGCGCCGGAGGCGATCGGCCTGTACACGTCGGCCGGTTACGAGCCGATCCCGTGCTGGGGCCCGTTCGCGACCGACCCGAAGAGCCGCTGCTTCGAGAAGAGTCTCTAGCGGCGCGCCTTCATCGCGCGCTGCATGTCCCGGTCGGCCTCGCGCTTGACGATGTCGCGCCGCTTGTCGCGCTGCTGCTTGCCGCGTCCGAGCGCGAGCTCGATCTTCGCGCGGCCGTTCTTCCAGTACATCCGCGTCGGCACGAGGGTCAGGCCCTTCTCGCGCACCTTGCCGATCAGCGAGGCGATCTCGCCCTTGCGGAGCAGGAGCTTCCGCTCGCGGCCGGGCTCGTGGTTGGCGATGTTTCCCTGCTCGTAGACGGCGATGTCGGCGCCGACGAGCCAGACCTCGCCGTCGCGTACGTCCGCATACGCCTGCGCCAGCGAGACCCGGCCGTCGCGGAGCGACTTCACCTCCGTCCCGGTCAGCACCATGCCGGCCTCGAACCGCTCGAGCAGCTCGTAGTCGTGACGCGCGCGACGGTTGTCGACGATCAGCTTCTCCCCGGCCATTCCGGGGATCAGTCTAGGCGCGGCCCAGCTTGAGCAGCCCGGCGGCGAGCGCGAGGAACGGCGCGGAGCTGAGTGCGTATGCGATTGCGACTGGCATGCCCCGACGATAGGTCTCGCCGGGCGGCCTGTCGTTACGGCGAGCAGGCGTCTCGGGGTGCGGGCAGCCGCACTGCGAGTCCGGCAACAGCAGGCGCTCAGCGTGATTGCGGACGAACTGCCCCTGAACCGGGATGCCGTGGGCGACGTGCCGGCCGTCGGCGGCGTAGTCCGAGAACTCGACCGGCAGACCCTTTGCGCGGAAGAGCGTCGGGCCGTCCTGCACGTGGAAGTGGACGTGGGGCTCGGATGTGTTCCCCGAGTTGCCGCACCGGCCGAGCAACTGCCCCGTGCGCACCCGATCGCCGACATTCACCGCGACCGAGCCGTGCCGGAGGTGGGCGATCAGGGCGTACTCGCCGTGGCCCAGGTCGAGGACGACGTGGTTACCGGCGGCATGCTGCGGGTCCATGTGGCCCGGGACGTTGTCGGGCAGCCCGTCCACCGCCTCGATCACGCGGGCGGGCGCGGGCGCGAGGATCGGCCGGCCGAACGCCCAGTAGTCGGTGAGGCGCTTGCCATCGCCGCGGTGGGTGCCGCCGTTGCGCCAGACGAGGATGTCCCACGCGTGGCGCTGGTCGGGCGCGATCACGTGGTAGTTCTGGAGCTCGGTCGCGCCGCCCCAGAAGACCCACCACGTGCCGTCGAACGGCAGCCGCAGGCGCGTGTGCTGGCGATAGCCGGCGTGCGGATCGGGCGGGAGCGGCTTTCGCTCCTGAACCAGACCGCCCGGCGATCCGGCCGCGGGCGTCGAAGACGAGCGTGATCGCGAGCGTCTTCGCGCCCCACCTGTAGTCGCCCTGGTAGATGCCCTCGTCGGGGGCGAGCGGGAGGGCCGATTCGCCGCGGACGCGCCGACCGGCGCCTTCGAGAGGGTCGCGCCGATCGTCTGAGTCAGCTGCGGGAGCGAGACCTGGGCGCGGAACTGCGGCGCGAACTTCGCGTACAGGCGTCCCGCGCTCCCGTGGGCGATCAGCGCGGAGGCGGCGCGGCCCTCGGCGAGGATGCGTGCCGTTGCCGAGCGATACCCGGGCGCCTGCGCGCCGGCGGGCGCCGCCGCGGCAAGCGCGACCGCTGCAAGCAGGAGCCTCGCGCCGCGCACGTCAGTCGTGGTGCTCTGCGCCCTCGGACGGTCGCCGCGGCTGTCGCACGACTGCACGCAGCCCGGCGCTCGGGAATCCGCGGCCACGCTGTCGGCAACCCCCGATCGGGACGGCGACCACTGCCCGGCGCGCCGCAGGTAGTAGACCTGGCGCCGCATCCTCCGTCCGCGTCCTCCGGAGATGCCGCGGTCGGCCGTCCCTGTGGGCGCGCCGACCGAACCGAGCGTGGGCGGCGCTCCCGAGCGACGCGGGCGCTCGTGCGAGGCGTGTGTCGGAGGTGCTCCACCAGTTGGACGCCGTTGCACGGGCCGGATCGCTCCCATCCACGTTCTCGACGGGAACGCCGTCGCCTCGAAGTAAGCTCTCGAGCCCGGGCGGCGCGTGAACGATCAACGCGACTTGCCACCACTCCGCCTCGCGCCCGTCGCGGGCGAGAGCTCGACCTTCCCCTCCCAGCGCCGGATCTCCTCGACGCGCACGCTGATCGGATCGCCGAGCCGAAAGACCCCTCCCCCGCGCCGACCGGCCAGCGCCGTGCCGAGCGTGTTCAGCTCGAAGTAGTCGCCCGGGCAGACGCCGAGCCGGCAGGTAGCCCTCGAAGACCTCCCCGAAGCGCACGAACAGGCCGGACGGGATCACGCCCGTGATCTCCCCCTCGAACGCCTCCTCCCACCCCCGCTCGAACAGCACCCGCTCCAGAAGCCAGGCCAGGCAGATGTCGTCGGCGGCGTACTCGATCTCCGCCGCCTCCCGCTCGCGGGCGGACGTGTGCTCGGCGAGGTCGCCGAGATCCTGCGGAGCAGGCTCGTCCGTCGCGCCGAGCTCGTGGAGGAGCGCGCGGTGGACGACGAGGTCGGGGTAGCGGCGGATCGGGCTCGTGAAGTGGCAGTACGCGGTGCTGGCGAGGCCGGAGTGACCGAGGTTGCGGGGGTCGTAACGCGCCTGCTTCAGGCTGCGGAGGACGAGCGCCGGAAAGGCCTCACGGCCGCGGCCGGTGCGCTGGACATAGTCGGTGACGCGCTCGCTCGCCTCGGCGACGACCTTCGAAGCCAGCGCGGGCGCGAGCTCGTCCGGCGCCGGCGGGGTCGGGACGTCGAGTTCGGCGAGCTTCGCGAGCAGGAGCTGGACCGACTGCGGGTCGGGGCGTTCGTGGACGCGGTAGAGCGCCTCGCGCCGCCGGCTGGAGAGCAATTCGGCGACCGCCTCGTTCGCGACGATCATCAGCTCCTCGACGAGCGCGTGGGACTCGGGCTCGCCTTGCCAGGTCGCAGCAGCGACTCCGCCCTGGCCGTCGAACTCGAACTCGAGCTCCGGGCGCTCGACGCGAAGCGCGCCGCGGGCGAAGCGCTTCCTGCGCAGGTCGGCCGAGTAGGCGGCGGCGAGCTCGAGCTCGTCGGCGACCCCGGGCGGGACGTCGCGGCGCTGCGCCTGGCCGTAGGTCAACCGGGCGTTGCTGCGGATCACCGAGCGGTAGAAGTTCGGCTCGCCCTCCGGCGGAAACTCGACGGTGACGCAGAGCCGGTCGACGTCCTGCTTCAGCGAGCAGAGATCGTTGGAGAGCTCGGGCGGAAGCATCGGCGCGACGAGGCCGGGGACGTAGGTCGAGAACGCCCGCCCGGCGGCGCCGCGGTCGAGCGGGGAGCCCGGCGCGACGAAGTGCGAGACATCCGCGATGTGCACCCACGCGCGCATGCCGTCGCCCTCGCGCACGACCGAGATCGCGTCGTCGAAATCCTTCGCGGTGTCGGGGTCGATCGTGAAGGTCGTCAGCTCGCGGAGATCGGTGCGCCCCTCGGGCGTCACCGGCGGCGGCTCGAACGGCTCGAACTCCTGCCGAGCGCCGCGGTCGACGAGCAACCCCTCGAGCACGCTCTCGATCCGGTCGGCCGGCCCGAGCACGCGCTCGACCTTCGCGCGGCCGCGGCCGCTCGCGACGACGGCGAGCTCTCCCCGCTCGGCGCCCCTGAGCGATTTGCGGTCGAGGACGATCGGCGTCCCCGGCGAGAAGTACGGCTCGCCGACGACGAGCTTCCCTCGGCCCGCGATCTCGACGACGGTGCGGACGGGTTCCAGGCTAGACCTGGAGGAAGCGGCGCAGCGTCAGCGCGGTCCCGGAGACGCCGAGCAGCAGTCCGATCCCGATCAGGATCAGCGCGTTCAGCGCGAACGGCATCGCATGCGCGTCCTTCGAGTGCCCGATGTCGATCAGCGGCAGGACCACGGCCTTGCCGAGGATCAGCAGGATCACGGCGGCTAAGGCGCCGCCGAGGCCGCACAGCAGTCCCTCGACCATGAACGGCCCGCGGACGAACCAGTTCGTCGCGCCGACGAGCTTCATCACCTCGATCTCGCGTCGTCGCGAGAAGATCGACAGCCGGATCGTGTTCGCGATCAGCATCGTCGAGGCGATCACGAGCAGGATCACGCCGACGAGGAAGACGATCGAGATCACCCCTCCGACCCGCAGCACGCGCTTCGAGGTCTTGCCGCCGTTGTTGACCTCGTCCACGCCCGGCGGCGCAGGCTTCAGCTGGGCGCTGATCTGGGAGATGTACTCGCCCTGCTTCGGCGTGATCTCGTAGGCGTCCGGCAGCGGGTTGTAGGAGAGGCCGCCCTTGAAGAACTCGGGCGCCCGCTTCTTCATCCGCGCAAGCGCCTCCGCCTTCGAGACGAAGACGATCTTCTGGACGAGCGGGTTGATCTTGGGATCGAACTTCGCGCCCACCCGGTTGATCTGCCGCGGGGACGCGTCGAGCTTGAAGTAGACCTTGACGAGCAGCTGCTTCTTGATGTGGTCGCGGTAGGAGAGCACCCACGTCCCGAGGCCGATCGTCGACCCGAGGACGAAGAGCGCGACGAGCACGGTCATCGTCGCGGCGATGGTCGTGGACATGCTCGCCGTCAGCGACCGCCACGCCTCGCCCATGATCATCCGCATGCGCATCATTCGGTCGTGTACCCCCCGCGCCGCTCGTCGCGCGCGAGACGGCCCTCGTCGAGGGCGATCACGCGCTTGCGCATCTTGTCGACCATCTCGCGGTCGTGGGTGACCATCAGGACGGTCGTCCCCGCGCGGTTGATCCGGTAGAGGAGCTGCATGATCCCGACGGAGGTGTCGGGGTCGAGGTTGCCGGTCGGCTCGTCGCAGATCAGGAGCGGCGGGTGGTTGACGACGGCGCGCGCGATCGAGACACGCTGCTGCTCGCCGCCGGAGAGCTCGTCGGGCTGGCTCGTCGCCTTGTGGGCGAGCCCGACGAGCGAGAGCGCCTCGGGCACCTTCTTACGGATCTGCTCCGGCCGCTCGCCCTGCACCTTCAGCGCGTAGGCGACGTTCTCGGCGGCGGTGCGGTTCGGGAGCAGCTTGAAGTCCTGGAAGACGCAGCCCATGTTGCGGCGGAGGAGAGGCACGCTCGAGCGCTTCAGCCGCGCGAGGTCGCGGCCGCCGACGAGGATCCGGCCGCGAGTCGGCTCGAGCTCCTTCAGCAACAGACGGATGAGTGTCGACTTGCCGGAACCGGAGGCGCCGACGACGAAGACGAACTCGCCCTTCTCGATCACGAAGGAGACATCGCGGAGCGCGATGACGTCCGGGTCATAGACCTTCGTCACCGCCTCGAACACGATCATCGCTCCAGCGGCCGAGGCTTCCGGCTGCGGACGCGACTCGGGTTCCGCGAGGGCTACGGGTGGCTGGATCTGAAGATCTTCTTCCTGCACCGAAAATCCGAGGACGGCCGGGGCCGGGGCCGCGCCGGTCAGGGGAGCTGCCAGTCTATCCGAGCCCACGGCTAGACCGCCTTCCCGGCGGCCCGCGCGAGCAGGTACGAGTGGACGAATCCGTCCAGATCGCCGTCGAGGACACCGTGCGCGTTGCCGACCTCGTGGCCCGTCCGCAAGTCCTTCACCTGTTGGTACGGGTGCAGCACGTAGCTTCGGATTTGACTTCCGAAGTCCGCCTCCTGCACGGCGCCTCGTTCTTTCGCGAGCTCCGCCTCGCGCTCCTCGGCCTCGCGCTCGGCCAGCCGCGAGCGCAGGATGCGGAGCGCAGTCTGCTTGTTGGAGGTCTGGGAGCGCTCGTTCTGGCACTGGACGACGATCCCGGTCGGGATGTGCGTGATCCGGACGGCGGAGTCGGTCTTGTTCACGTGCTGGCCGCCGGCGCCGCTCGCGCGGTAGGTGTCGATCCGCAGGTCGGCTTCGTCGATCTCGGTCGCCGAGTCGTCCGCGAGCAGGGGACTGACGATCACCTGCGCGAACGAGGTGTGCCGGCGGTGCGCCTGGTCGAACGGGCTCAGACGGACGAGCCGGTGGACGCCGCGCTCGGCCTTGAAGACGCCGTAGGCGTTCTCGCCGCGGGCCGTGAACGTCGCCGACTTGAGGCCCGCCTCCTCCCCCGGGCTCGCCTCGATCAGCTCGGTCTGGAATCCGCGGGACTCGGCCCAGCGCAGGTACATCCGCAGCAGGATCTCCGCCCAGTCCTGAGAGTCGGTGCCGCCCGCGCCGGCATGGATCGTGACGACCGCGTCGCCGGCGTCGTACTCGCCGTTGAACAGCGCCTCCTCCTCGAGCCGGGCGAGGTCGGCGCGGAGGGGGCCGAGCGAGGCGGAGATCTCGTCCGCCATGTCGCCGTCCATCGCCGCGAGCTCCGCCGCGTCCTCGTACTCCTGCGCGAGTCGCCGGTAGCGCTCGAGGCGCTTCGTCACGCGCGAATGCTCGGTCGAGATCCCCGCCGCGCGCTGCTGGTCGTCCCAGAATCCCGGGGCGCCCATTTCCTCTTCGAGCTCGGCCGCGCGGGCGGTCAGGCGATCGGGGTCAAAGGTAATCACGGACCCAGGCGAGCTGGGTCCCGATCTCCTCGAGCTGCTGATCGAGCGGGGCTTCGACTGCCTCGGCCACACGTCAAGCCTAGCCGAGCTGTCAGCCGCCGCCGGATGCGCTGGACAACTCGGAGCAGAATCGGCACGGAAGCGTCACTGACACGCGTGTCGCTCCTGGATATCGTCCGCCTCGTGGGTGGCGGGCCGGCATCCCCACCCTGGGTGGGGGACTGGGCGTGGGGGTGCGGCGTCGCCTAGGCCAGGTCGCCGGTCAACAGCGAGTAGATCGCCATGTCGGCGCGGAGCCCATCCTTGAAATACGCCGAACGCCTGACGCCCTCGCGCCGGTAGCCGACCCGCTCGGCCACCTTCTGCGACGCCTCGTTGTCGACGTCGATCACAGCCTCGATCCGCGCCAGGCCGAGCTCGTCGAGCCCCCACCGTGAGACGAGCTCGATCGCCCTGGGGGCGAGGCCGCGTCCGCGAGCGAGCGGTTCGACGACGTAGCCGATCTCAGCCTCCGACGCCTCCCAGTCGATCCGGATCAGCCCGCACATGCCGAGGAAGGATCCACCGTCGGGTTCGACGAGAGCGAAACCGGCCCGGGCTCCGTCTTCCCAGCCCTGCACGTAGCCCGCGATCCAGCCGGCGACGAAGCGCGCATCGCGCCGTTCCGGCACGCGTGTGAAGCGCAGGACGTCGGGGTCCTCGGCGAGCGCAAGGAAGTCGGGAACGAACCGCTCCGAGATCGGCTCGAGCAGGATGACGCCGTCGGTGAGAGGCGGCTCCGGCGCCGCTATGCGCCGTGGCACTTCTTGAACTTCTTGCCCGAGCCGCACGGGCACGGCTCGTTGCGGCCGACCTTGTCGTACTCGCCGGCCGTGCGCTGCTTCGGCGCCTGGAGGGTGCTGACGGAGGTGGCTCCGCCGCCGAGCGCGCCGGCGATGGCGTCCGCGCCCATCGACTGCTCGTGCTCGAAAGAGAGCCCGCCGTTCCCGGCCATCATCGCGTTCTGCTCCTGCGCCGTCCGCAGCTGCTCGGCATCCTCGGGCGCGAGCTGTGCGTGGAAGAGCGTGCCGAGCACCTCCTCGCGGATCAGCGCGTTCAGCTCCTGGAACATGCTGTGGCCCTCGGACGTGTACTCGACGAGCGGGTCCTTCTGAGCGAGCGAGCGCAGCCCGACGCCCTCGCGCAGGTAGTCCATGTTCTCCAGGTGCTCGCGCCAGCGCTGGTCGACGACCTGGAGGATCACGAAGCGCTCGAGCTCGCGCATCAGGTCGGAGCCGAGCTCCTCCTCCTTCGCCGCGTACTCCTCGCGCGCGTCCTCGATGAACTCCTCGACCAGGCTGGTGCGGTCGGTGATCTTGTCCTCACGCAGCTCCTCGGCGGTGATCTCGCTGTTGTAGAGCTGCTGCATGTGCCCGGCCAACGCGTCGAGGTCGACCTGGTCGGTCTCCGGGTCGACGAACGCGGCGATGGAGCGCTCGACGACCTCGTCGATCCAGCTCCTGACCTCCTCGGAGAAGTCGTCGCCCTCGAGGACGCGGCGCCGCTGCTCGTAGATGACGACGCGCTGCTTGTTCATCACGTCGTCGTACTTGAGGACGTTCTTGCGGGCGACGAAGTTCTGCTCCTCGACCTTCTTCTGCGCCGACTCGATCTGCCGCGAGAGGATCTTCGCCTCCATCGGCTGGTCGTCCGGGATCTTGAAGCGCTCGATGATCCGGTAGATCCGGTCGCCGGCGAACAGGCGGACGAGATCGTCCTGCGCCGAGAGATAGAAGCGCGACTCGCCGGCGTCGCCCTGGCGGCCCGAGCGGCCGCGCAGCTGGTTGTCGATGCGGCGTGCCTCGTGGCGCTCGGTGCCGAGCACGTAGAGGCCGCCGAGGTCGAGCACGCCCTCGCCGAGCTTGATGTCGACGCCGCGGCCGGCCATGTTCGTCGCGATCGTGACCGCGCCGATCTGGCCCGCGTCCATGATGATCTCCGCCTCGCGCGCGTGCTCCTTCGCGTTCAGGACGTTGTGCTTGATCCCGGCGCGCGTCAGCAGCGCGGAGAGGTACTCGGAGGTCTCGACCGCGATCGTGCCGACGAGCACCGGCTGCCCCCGCTCGTGTCGCTCCTTGATGTCCTCGATGACCGCCTTGAAGCGCCCGTCCTTCGTCTTGTAGATGAAGTCGTTCTCGTCCTTGCGCGTGACCGGGCGGTTGGTCGGGATCTCGACGACGTGCGTCCCGTAGATCTCGACGAACTCCTTCTCCTCGGTCTTCGCGGTGCCGGTCATGCCGCCGAGCTTCTCGTAGAGTCGGAAGTAGTTCTGGAGCGTGATCGTCGCGAGGGTGACGTGCTCCTCCTGGATGCGCTGCCCTTCCTTCGCCTCGACCGCCTGGTGGAGGCCCTCGGACCAGCGGCGGCCTTCCATGATCCGGCCGGTGAACTCGTCGACGATCTTCACCTCGCCGTCCTGGACGACATAGTCGACGTCGCGCTGGTAGAGCGCCTGCGCCTTCAGCGCCTGGTTCAGGTGGTTGACGAGCTGGACGTTCTGCGGCGCGTACAGGTTGTCGATCCCGAGCGCGCGCTCGACCTTCTCGATCGCCGACTCCATCGGCGCGACCGTCTTGAACTTCTCGTCGAAGAGGAAGTCGGTGCCGGGAGGGATCTGTTCCTCGACCGGGCCGCCGCCTGCCTGTGCCTTCGGCTGCGGGAAGCCGACCAGCGTCGGCGCGATCCGCGCGAAGTCGACGTACACCTGCGCGGCCGTCTCCGGTTCGCCCGAGATGATCAGCGGCGTCCGCGCCTCGTCGACGAGGATCGAGTCGACCTCGTCGACGATCGCGTACTCGTGGCTGCGCTGGACGCACTGGTCGAGCGAGACGACCATGTTGTCGCGGAGGTAGTCGAAACCGAACTCCGAGTTCGTCCCATAGGTGATGTCGGCCGCGTAGGCGTCCTGCCGCTCCGAGAAGGGCATCAGGTTCTCGATGTGGGCGCTGCGGAGGCCAAGCTTGGCGTAGATCGGCCCCATCCACTCGGCATCGCGCTTGGCGAGATAGTCGTTGACCGTGACGAGGTGGACGCCCCTGCCGGTCAGCGCGTTCAGGTAGAGCGGCTGCGTGGCGACGAGCGTCTTGCCCTCACCGGTCTTCATCTCGGCGATGTCGCCCTCGTGGAGGACGATTCCACCCATCACCTGGACGTCGAAAGGCCGCTGGCCGAGGGCGCGCTTCGCAGCCTCGCGGACAGCGGCAAAGGCCTCGAAGAGGAGCTCCTCGAGCGACTCGCCGTTCTCGAGCCGCTGCTTGAACTCGACGGTCTTCGCTGCGAGCTCGGCGTCGGACAGCTTCTCGAAGTCGGGCTCGAGCGTGGCGACGTAGGCCGCCTGGTCGGCGAGCCGCTTGACGCGCCGGCCTTCGCCGACCCGCAGTACCTTCTCGAGAGCACCGAGATCCTGACCGGGCATGCCGGTACAGGGTAGCCGTTGCGCTGTCGCGCTACAGTCCGGCCGTGCGCATCCTGCTCGCGCTGGCCGTGGCGGCTATGACGGCAAGCGTCGCATCGGGCGCAAGCGCGGACCGCGTGGTGATCAGCCCCGGCCGGGTGCTGGGCCTGGCGCGCAGCGGGTCGAACGTCGCCTTCCTCTCGGGCCCGTATCGGGGCCATTGCGGACCGCACGTCGAGCTCTGGGACCTGGTGACGCGCGACGTGCACAGGCTCGGGCGCCACACCGATGACTTCTGCTCCGAGGGCGCCTCGACGGGAAGCGGCGTCACCGATATCGCCGTCGCGAACGACCGTGTGCTCTGGCTCGCGTACACCGGGGGGAACCTGCGCGACTGGATCCTGTACACGGCGACGCCGACGCGGCCCACCGAGCGGCAGCTCGAGTTCAAGGAGGTCGACGTCGATGCGCCGCCCCCGATCGTGCTCGGCACCGGCTCAGAGTGGGTGCTGCCGTACGCGGTCGGCTCGACCGTCAAGGTGCTCTCCTTCAACGGCCGCCGGCTGTACACGTGGCTGGCACCCGGCGAGGTGACGAACCTGACCTCGTACGGACAACAGGTGGCGGTGTTCGTGCGCGGCGGTAGCTGCTACGTCCTCGGCCCGCGCGGAGGTGTGCTACAGACCTACACGTTCCGTCCCGGCGCGGTGCAGGAGTTCGCGCTCGGCGGCCGGGGACTCGTCGTCCAGCTGCCGGGAGGCAAGATCGAGGTGCACAACGGCGGCCGCGTGCAGCGGTTCTCGATCCCGGCCCGGGCGAAGATGCTCGACTACGCCGGGAACATCCTCCTCTACCGCCTCGGCGGCACGCTCCGTGGGCGGTTTCTCTTCAGCGGGAAGGACGGGGCCCTGCGGACCGCGCTGTTCGGCGCGGTCGAGACGAGCGGGCTCAGCTACGCGCAGGTCTACCGCGTCGGCTCGATCGCCTGGGTGACGCTGACCTCCCTGATCAGCCCGCCACGCTAGAGCGGGGTCACGCGCACCTCCCAGAGGTTGTCGACCAGCCGGTGACCCTGGACGACGTAGGACGCGCCACGGCCCTCGGCGAGCCGCTCGAGCGCCGGGATCGACCCGAACTCCTGGATCCCGTCGACCAGGAGCTCGTGCGATCCGTCACGCCAGGTGAGGGTCAGGTCCTGCCCTTCCGCTGAGTCTCCACCGAGGTCGACGACCTCGATCTTTCGGATGCCGACCGCCCACTGGGTCTCGGAACGACGGACGGCCTCCGCGCGGTAGGGCGGGTCGACAGCGTCGTCGAGCGCCGCGGCGAGCGGCTCGGCGTCGACGTCTTCGTCGACGAGCAGCGTGTTGTCCGGAAGCGCAACGAAGTGGACCGTGTCACCCACGACGCCCTCTGCGTCGACGGTGACCACCGCGTCCCACTGGCGCTGCCGGGGCACACCGTGGATCCCGGTCTCCATCCATCCGAGCGGCGGCGGCTCGGGAGCGGGCTGCGCCCCGAGCCCAGCCTCGCGGGCAAGCCGCTCGTGCAGTGGCTCGCTGCGCCGGAAGAAGCCCACCTAGGCGGGTTCGATCAGGCCGTACCTGCCGTCGTTGCGCCGGTAGACGACGTTGATCTCGTTCGACTCCTCGTTCCGGAAGACGAAGAAGTCGTGCCCGACGAGCTCGAGCTGGTTGACCGCCTCCTCGGCGCTCATCGGGTGCAGCGAGAACTGCTTCGTCTTCACGATCACGGGCCCGCCCTCCTCGTTGGTCCTCGTGTAGGCGCCTGCCTCGGCGGCGCCGTGGGTGTTGGCGTTCCGGTGTGGATCTCCGTGCCGGCGGTCCTGTCTCTTCTCCCGGTAGCGCGAGACCTGCCGCTCGAGCTTGTCCACCAGCAGGTCGATCGACGCGCGCATGTCGCTCGATGCCTCTTTCGCACGCAGCACCGGGCCCTTCGTCCAGACCGTCGCCTCGGCGACGTGGTTCGCGGAGATCGAGGGGTTCTTCTCGACGGCGAGCTCGAGCTCGACGCGGGTCGGATCGGCGAGCTGCCGATCGAGACGGCCGAGCTTCTCCTCCGCATAGGTCCGGATCGCCTCGCTCACCTCGACGTTCTTGCCTTTCACCTGCAAGCGCATCTCGGTCCCCCTTGGGAAGCGGTCTCTCCTCCGGAATCTAGTCGATCTCACCTCCGCACCGCACGCGCAAAGGTGACTACATCGACCGAGGAGGCGCCCGAGGCGCGGAGCGCAGAGGCCGCCGCGCCGACCGTCGAGCCGGTCGTGTAGACGTCGTCGACGAGCAGGACGCGCCCGCGGACGGGGTCGGCCCGGAAGGCTCCGCGAACATTTCGCCGGCGCGCGTCGCGCGGGAGGCCGCGCTGCGGGCGCAAGGGCCTCGTCCGGCGCAGGAGCGGAGCGACCGGCAGCCGCCAGAGCCGGGCGAGCTCGCGGGCGAGACGCTCGGGCGGATGGTGCCCGCGGCTCAGGCTACGGTCGCCGTCGGGCGGGACGAACGCGATCAGTTGTGCGGCAGGCGGCTGGACGACCTCGGCGACGACCGCGGCAGCAAGCGGGGCGAGCCCTCGGAGGCCATGCTCCTTCCAGGCGGAGACGACGGCGCGAACCGCAGGGTCGTACTCGACCGCCGCCCGGGCGGAGGCGAACGCGAGCCGACGGCCCGCGCATTCGCGGCAGCGGGCGACCGGCCAGGCGGTCGGGGCCCCACATCTCGAGCAGAGAGGGCCTGAAATAACCGGCAATGCAGCCGAGCAGCGCGGGCAAAGGGCGGCGCCCGGCAGGGAGCAGACGACACAGCGCCGCGGGAAGAGCAGATCGAGCAGCACATATCGCCACGGTAGGCGACAAAGGCGCACGTGTCTGTGCCGGATGTGCGACGAAGGTGTGACGGCGCCTCACGCCACCGGGACAGGCCGGAGGCCTGTCCCACCTACCGGTCCCGGTCAGCTGATCGTCGAGTACTCCGTGCGGGGCGGCAGGCCCACGCGCGTCCGCCAGCGGTTGTCCGCTTCGAGCAGCTGGTCGGGGCTGCCGATGTCGTACCACTCGCCGTCGATTGCGTAGCCGTAGACGGGCTCGCGGCGGCACAGCCAGGCGACGAGCCGTCCCGGCTGGTCCGGCGGGTTGCCTTCCTCCAGGTAACGCCCGACGAGCGGCACGTGCTCCCGGTGGTAGAGGTACGTCGCGGTCGCAACGAGCGTGCTCTTCGGCTCCGAGGGCTTCTCCTCGAAGCCGATGATCCGCGCGTCCTCGTCGAGCTCGACCACGCCGTAATGCGTCGCCAGCTCGAGGTCGCGGCAGTCATAGACCGCAAGGGCGCTCGCGACGCCCTTCATCTCCCAGAATGCGGCAAACCCGTGCAGCTCGAAGTCGAACAGGTTGTCGCCGGCGACCACGAACAGGTCGTCGTCGCTCCCGGTGCGCTCCAGCACGAACGCGATGTCCCCGATCGCGCCGAGGCGGTCTTCGTTCGAGAGAGTGCCGTCGTCGTGGACGGTGACACCGCCGCGGCCGGCCGCCCAGCGGCGGAAGTCGTCCGCGAAGCGGCTGTTGGTGACGAGGTGGATGTCGTCACTGATCTCCTCGACCTTGTCGCAGACCCAGTCGAGCATCGGCCGGCCGCCGACCGGGAGCAGTTGCTTCGCAATCGAGTCCGTCAGGGGCGCAAGCCGGGTCGCATACCCCGCGGCGCAGGATGATCGCCTCATACCCGCTCCGGCGCCGGCAAAGCCGGCACCTCCGCTCTCTGATCGCCTCCGTCGAGCCTACGCGCTCATACCGCGACCGCGCCCGCGAGCGACTGCGAGTACGGCGCCCGGTGCACGCCGTGCTCGGTGACGATCGCGGCGACGAGCTCCGCCGGGGTGACGTCGAACGCCGGGTTCCGCGCGGCGAAGCGCGCCGTCACCTCGTCGCCGGAGCGCTCCTCGATCGGGATCTCCGGCGCCGGTCGCAGTCGAAAGGTCGACCGTCGAGCTGGGCGCGACCACGTACAGCGGGATCCCGTGGTGCGCGGCCAGCACCGCGAGAGAGTACGTGCCGATCTTGTTCGCGGTGTCGCCGTTTGCGGCGATCCGGTCGGCGCCGGTCAGCACCGCGTCCACCTCGCCGCGGGCCATCATCAGGCCTGCGGCCGAGTCCGCGATCACCGAGTGCGGGATCCCCGCCTCCTCGAGCTCCCACGCGGTCAGGCGGGCTCCCTGCAGCAGCGGCCGAGTCTCGTCGACGAGCACGTGCGCGAGCAGGCCATGCTCCCAGGCCGCGCGCAGCGCGCCTACGGCCGTCCCGTAGCCGCCGGTCGCCAGCCCGCCGGCATTGCAGTGCGTCAGTGCCCGCGTGCCCGGGTCGAGCAGCGTCGCCGCGTGCTCGGCCATCCGCCGGCAGCGCTCCACCTCTTCACGATGGATCTCCTGCGCGCGCTCGGCCGGGTCGCCGCCCCAGCGGCGCATCTCGTCGAGCGCCCAGGCGAGGTTGACCGCCGTCGGCCGCGAGCCCGCGAGCAGCGCCGCAGCCTCGTTCAGGTCCTCCCCGCGCCGAGCCGCAGCCGCGTACCCGTAGGCGGCTGCGATCCCGATCGCCGGCGCGCCGCGAACGGCCAGCGTGCAGATCGCCTCGACGAGCTCCGGCGTCGTCGCGCAGCGGAGCTCGACCTCCTCGTCCGGCAGGCGCCGCTGGTCGAGGAGGACGACGGCGTCGCCGTCCAGGCGGACGATGCGTTCCGGCTCGAGCACGCCAGGAGTCTAGGGGCCGACCGGCTGCGGCTCGCCCTCCGGCGCGCCGGCATCCCCGAACTCGCCCCGCTGGCCGTGCTTGTGCTCGCCGAGTAGCACTGCGCCGGCGACGACCAGGGCGAACGCGGCGACCCGGATGGCGCCGAGCCAGCCGGTCGGCAGCGGCTCGCCGAAGATCGTCATTCCGGCGACGATCGGCAGCGCGTTCGTCAGCAGGGTCGCGATTCCGGCCGTGACGAGCGCGTCGCCTCGCTGAAAGCCGCCCTGGAGCACGCCGGTGCCGGCGCCGTAGCAGACGATCAGGGCCGCAAAGAAACCGAGGTTCCCGCCGTCCACGGCGCTCTTGGTCGCGATGTCGCCGGCGGCGAACAGGAGCCCGGCGGCGAGGCCGAACGCGGCGCCGGCACCGATCACGCGCGGAAGCAGGCGGATCGCGAGGAGCGCGGCGACGATCGAGCCGGCGGTCCAGAGCGCGACGGCGAGATGCCCCGGGTCGCTGCCCTCACCGTGCGCGCCGGCCAGCGAGATACCGAGCAGTGCCAGGCCGCCGACCGAGAGCCCGACTGCAAGCCGCTCGTGCCGGCGGAGCGGCGTGTGGGTCATCCGGGACTGCATCACGGCGAGGATCCCGACACCGCCCGCGGCGGTCGCCTGGACGAGCGAGAGCGGAGCGAGCGCGAGGGCGATGACGTACAGCCCCCATCCACAGACCTCTGTGGTGAACCCGGTCACCCAGCGCGGGGTCCGCAGGAGCAGCGACACCGACCGGATCGGGTGACGGAGGGTGAGCGGCGGCAGGGTCCGTACCGCCGAATGCTCGAGCAGGTACCCAAAGCTCAGAGCGGACGCCGAGACCAGCGTGATTGCCAGTGCGAATGCGATCCGCATCGCCGCCCTGGATTATCGCGCCAAGGGCGAGACTCGAGGGACAGGCACCGGCGGTGCCTGTCCCTGGGGGTTTCGGGTCTCTAGGTTCCCTCGTCCCAGCTCGCGAGGTATTTCGCCTGCTCCTCGGTCAACTGGTCGATGTCGATGCCCATGGTCGCGAGCTTCAGCCGCGCGATCTCGCGGTCGATCTCGTCCGGGACCGGGTAGACCTTCCGCTCGAGGGACGCGGCATTCGCCACCGCGTACTCGGCGCCGAGCGCCTGGTTCGCGAAGGACATGTCCATCACGAGCGCCGGGTGGCCCTCGGCGGCGCTGAGGTTGACGAGGCGACCCTCGGCGACGAGGTAGAGCCGCCGGCCGTCGTCCATCGTGAACTCCTCGACGAACTCACGCGCGTGGCGCGTCTCGGTCGCGAGCGAACGCAGCGCCGGCTTGTCGATCTCGACGTCGAAGTGGCCGGTGTTCGAGAGGATGGCGCCGTCCTTCATCCGCTTCATGTGCTCCGCGGTGATCACGCCCTTGTCGCCGGTCGCGGTGCAGAAGATGTCGCCGATCTCGGCGGCCTTCGCCATCGGCAGCACCTCGAAGCCGTCCATCGCCGCCTCCAGCGCCCGCATCGGGTCGACCTCGGTGACGATCACGTGGGCGCCCATCCCGCGGGCCCGCGACGCGACGCCGCGCCCGACCCAGCCGTAGCCGCCGACGACGAAGCGCTTCCCGGCGAGCAGGACGTTCGTCGCCCGGATGATGCCGTCGATCGTGGACTGGCCCGTGCCGTAGCGGTTGTCGAACAGGTGCTTGGTCTTCGCCTCGTTGACGGCGATGATCGGGAAGCCGAGCTTGCCGTCGGCCTCCAGCGCCTTCAGGCGGATGACGCCGGTGGTCGTCTCCTCGGTGCCGGCGATGATGTCGCCGAGCTGCTCGCGCCGGGCGCTGTGCAGCACGCCGATCACGTCGGCGCCGTCGTCCATCGTCAGCTGCGGCTTGTGGTCGACCGCGGCCTCGATGTGCGAGTAATAGGTGTCGTTGTCCTCGCCCTTGATCGCGAAACAGCGATGTCGTACTCGTCGACGAGCGCGGCGGCGACGTCGTCCTGGGTCGAGAGCGGGTTCGAGGCGCACAGCACCACGTCGGCGCCGCCCGCCTTCAGCGTCCGCGCGAGGTTCGCGGTCTCCGTCGTCACGTGCAGGCACGCCGAGATGCGGTAGCCGGACAGCGGCTGCTCGCGCTCGAAGCGCTCGCGGATCGCGGCCAGCACCGGCATCTGCCGGTCGGCCCACTGGATGCGGCGGACGCCCTCGGGGGCGAGCGCCAGGTCCTTCACGTCGTATCGCTTCGTCGTCGCCATGGTTCCTTTCGTTTAGGCGGCCAGGAGCCGCTCGTGCTTGCGCTGTTCCCACTCGAGCGCGCTCTCGCGCCCGGAAAGCCAGGTGTGCACCGCGTCGCGCAGACCCGGCTCCACGCGGAGCCGCGCGGCGAACGCGAGATCGGAGAGCTCGACGCCGAAGCAGGCGCGGAGCTCCCGGAGGGAGCGGAGCTGGTTCACCTCGCGGACACCGTAAACGCGATAGCCGCTCGGCCGCCGTGACGGCACGACGAGTCGTGCGTCCTCGAGATAGCGGAGCATCCGGGGTGACCACCCCGTCTGCTTCGCGGCTGCGCCGACGGTCAGCTCCACGGGCGCAACCTTACCATAAGCGTGTCAGGGTTCTGAGGTGCCCTCGCGGCCGTAGTTGTCCTCGAGCCGGACGACGTCGTCGAGCTGTGGAGTCGAGACCTCGATGATCCGCGTGTCCGCAAGCGCGGTCAGCCGGTGCACCGTGCCGGGCGGGAAGTGGAACGCCTGGCCTGCCGCGATCACCTCCTCCGCGAGGACTCCCTCCCCCGGCTTCCCGAGCTCGAGCCGCGCGCGGCCCTCGAGCACGTACCAGGCCTCGTCCTTCTCGTTGTGGAACTGGAGGCTGAGCGACTCGCCTTCCCTGACGAACAGGATCTTCCCGGCGTAGGCGTCGGTGAGGGCCCAGATCAGCTCGGAGCCCCACGGCTTCTCGACCGTGCGCGGGTCGCAGGCGAAGCGGTCGACTCCCGTCAAGTTGGGGGAAAACAGGTCGGGGGGCATTGCACGGCGATCCTACGCCGACAGCCACTCGGGATGTTCGGCTACGTGCTCTTGCGCACGACGAAGCTCCTTCGGCGTGTTCACCGTCAGCCACAGACCCTCGTGCCGGTAGGCGCGCAGACGTCCCTCGTCGACCAGTTCCGGGAACGTCGTCGTCTCGTGGTCGCCGATGTCCGGGAGCCGGTCGATCACTTCTCCCGAGAAGACGTACACGCCACAGCTGACCCAGTACGGGATCCACCCGCCCTCCTTGAAGCCCGTGATCACGTCGTCGTCGCCGATCTCGACGACGCCGAACGGCGACGCCGGCCGCGCGACGGCGATCGTCGCCGCGGCGCCGGTCTCGCGGTGCCGCCGAAGGAGCGCGCCGAAGTCGACCGCGACGAGCTCGTCTCCGTTCAGCGCGAAGACGTCGCCCCGCTCCTCGCGCAGCCGGGCCGCGAACTTGATCCCACCGCCGCGGCCGAGCCGCTCAGGCTCCTCCGCGCAGACGATCTCCGGCGCCAGCGCGCCCAGCGCCTCGGTGAAGACGTCGCCCTGCCCCGCGGCGCACGAGACGATCACCCGCTCGACGCCTGCTTCGGCGAGCCGCGCGATCTGGTACGCGGCGAGGGGCCGGTCGCCGATCTGGACGAGCGACTTCGGCCGACCGCCGCCCGCGTCGCCCAGGCGCTCGGCCTTGCCGCCCGCGAGGATGATCGCTTCCACTACCGGCGAGCTTCGAGCCCGGGGCGCCACCGGCGCCCCGGGTTTCCGGCCGCGCAACGCGCTCCTCGGTCTCCGCGAGCGCGGCGAACGGCGAGCCCGCGCGGCCCATGCCCTCGTAGGCGTAGCCGGCCGTTCGCATCACGTCGGCGTCGAGGAAGTTGCGGCCGTCGACGACCAGCGGGTTGCGCATCGTCCCGCGGAGCTCGGCCCACGGGAGCTCCCGGAGCTCGGGCCACTCGGTGACGACGACGGCGGCGTCCGCGCCGGCGAGCGCGGCGGCGGCGCCGTCCGCGAACTCGACACCGTGCAGGATCTCCCGTGCGTCGACGACCGGGTCCCAGGCGACGACCTGTGCTCCCTCGGCCAGGAACCGGGCGGCAAGCACCAGGCTCGGCGCCTCGCGAACGTCGTCCGTGTGCGCCTTGAACGCAAGCCCGAGCAGGGCGACACGCTTCCCGCGCAGCGTGCCGAGATGCCGCTGCACCTTCGCGACCGGCCGGCGGATCTGGAGCTCGTTCACCTCGACGACCGACGAGACGAGATGGAAGTGGTAGCCCGAGTTGCCGGCGAGCAACTTCAGGAACGAGACGTCCTTCGGGAAGCACGAGCCGCCGAAGCCGATCCCGGCGCGCAGGTACTGCGTGCCGATCCGCCGGTCGAGGCCCATCCCGCGCGCGACGTCCTCGACGTCGGCGCCGACCAGCTCGCAGACGTTGGCGATCTCGTTGATGAACGAGATCCGCGTGGCGAGGTACGCGTTGGCGGCGAGCTTGACCATCTCGGCCGAGGGGACGTCCATCTGGACGACCGGCGCGTCGAGGGCTTCGTGCAGCGCGGCGACGGCCTCGCCGGGTGCCGGGTCGAAGGCACCGACGACGACGCGATCGGGCTCGAGGAAGTCGTGCACGGCCGTGCCCTCGGCGAGGAACTCCGGGCACGACGCGTAGCCGACCTGCGTCAGCCCGCGGCGGTCGAGCTCTGCCCTTACCTTCTCGCCCGTCCCGACCGGCACGGTGCTCTTCATCACGAGCACGACCGGCCCGAGATCCTGCGGCAGGTCCTCGATCACCGACCAGACCGCGGAGAGGTTCGCGTCGCCCGACGCGGTCGGCGGAGTGCCGACGCAGACGAAGAGGAACTCACTTCCCTCGATCGCCTCCTTCATCGAGAGCGTGAAGGACAGGCGGTCGGCGTTGCGTTCGATCAGCTCCGCGAGGCCCGGCTCGAAGAACGGCAAGCGCCCGGCGCGCAGCCCGTCGATCCGCTCGGGAACGACGTCACGGATGACGACCGTGTGGCCGAGATCGGCGAAGCAGGCACCGCTGACGAGGCCGGCGTACCCGGCGCCGAAGAACGCGATCCGTGCCATTCGGGTGCGAAGGCTACTTCTTCGCCTCGAGGGGTCGCAGCCCCTTGGCGATCGCGATCATCGTCTCGTTCGAGATGTTGTCGAGCAGCGAGTTGACGACCCAGTAGGTGTTGCCGCGCTCGTGCAGGACGATCATGTGGAGTTTGGGGCCGTTGTAATAGAAGTCGTAGGAGCGGCCCTTGAGGATGTGGTGAACGCTCTTGTCCGCCAGGATCGGGGCGTCGTCCCAGCTCGTCTGCTCGATCCCCCAGTACGCTCCGCCGGCGGTGCGGAAGACGAGCCGCACGGCCTTGTCGCCCTCGTGGATCCGGTAGGCGGAGTACGGCTTCTCCCGGTCGGGCGATGACGAGCTCTCGATCACGGACGGATACTCGAGCTTGATTCCCGGCACCTTCGGCTGGAGCTTCCTCAGCATCGTCAGCGAGTCGTACGGGTTCGAGGTCACGTGCGCCGGTTCGCGCTGCGTCGGCACCTTGACCGGCGGCGCCGGCGTGATCGTCCCGTGGAAGGTCGAGCCGACGACGACGGTGATCATCGCCTTCCGGCCGAGCGAACGAACCTCGGGCGGCATCGCCTCGGCGTCGGCGGGCGCGAACAGCTTCGCGACCGACTTCGCCGCCGCCGCGGAACGCTTCACGCGCGGGTTCCAGTAGACCTTGGACGAGTAGTAATTCGTGCGGGGCGCGTTGCCCGTCGCGCCGTCCGGCGGCGGCACGATCCGGTAGCCGCGCTGCGAGAGCAGGTAGCCGGCGTTGGCGGCCGCGCCCTCGATCCCGTTCCCGTTCAGGACCGTGATCGACGTCTGCACGGGGGTCGGCGTGGTCGTCCGCACCTTCCGGCCGAGCGCGACGGCCGTCGCGACCCGGGCCGCCTCGACGTCCGGCTGGAGCCAGTCCTGCACCGCGGCCTGGATGTTCGACGGGTCGGTGCGGAGGTCGGAGTAGCCCGGTCAGCCCCTGGATCTGGGACTGGAAGAAGTGGCCCGACGGCAGGTGGTAGGCGAAGAACGCGTAGCTGAGGACCGTCTTCCCGGAGACCTTCCGGCCGCCGCCCGCGCCGACCTCGATGTTCTTCGTCAGCGCGCCGATGATCTTGGGCACCTTTGCGATCGAGAAGTTGTGGGCGAGCTCGTACTTCATCGCCTTCACGAACTGCTGCTGCCGCGCGACGCGATAGAAGTCGGAGTCGGTGTGCCGGAAGCGCACGTAGTCGAGCGCGCTGCCGCCGGTGAGCAGCTGATAGCCCGGCTGGAGATTGATCTTCGCGTAGCCGAACGTCGGCGAGAGGCCGGCGTTGTTGTTGAAGTAGCGGCGGTCGACATCGATCCAGACGCCGCCGAGCCTGTTCACGATCTGCTTGAAGCCCCGGAAGTTGACCGTGATCAGGTAGTTGATCGGCAGCCCGGTCAGGTCGGCGACCGTCTGCACCGTCCCCTTCGCGCCGCAGTTCGCGTACGCCGCGTTGATCTTCGCCGTGAAGATCGGCTCGCCCGGGCAGTGGATCGGCACGATCATGTCGCGCGGGAACGAGAGCATCGAGATGCTCTTCGTGTCCGGGTCGGCGCGCAGCAGCATCACCGTGTCCGAGCGCGAGGGGGTGTTCGCGGCTTCGTTCGCGCGGTGGTCATAGCCGATCACGAGCGCGATCGCGGCGTGCCCGGGGGCAGGCGGCTCGCCGAGGAACTTCTGCGCCGACTTCACGTCCTCCGAGTGCGCCTGGATCGCCGAGACGCTCTCGTGGAACCAGAGGTAGATGCCGGCGACCAGCGCGACCGCGAGCATCGTCACGCCGATCGCGAGCCAGAGCAGGATCTTCCCGACGACGCGGAGGCCCGAGCGCCGAGGCGGCTCCGGGACGCGGTACCGCGTCATCGGCGTCAGCGCAGCGGGAGGTACGACCGCGTGGCCGTTGCCGTTCCCGTCGAGGCTCGAGCCTCGACCAATTCCTCGCTTCAGGGTCGTCCGCAAACGCGCTCTTCCAACGGGTCGGACGCCCGGGGAGAGGCGTCTCCGACGGGCCAGGATAGCGGAGCGATTCGGAGGTCCTGGTGGCTGTCTACGCCCGCGCGCGTGACGCTTGCCGACGAGCGACTGCTCGAGCGCGGTCGAGAGCGGCTTCTGGATCCCGAGTGCGAGGACGCGATGTCCGTCGCGCCCTTGTTCAGCCAGGATCACGTCCAGGAAGGCGCGGACCGCTGCGGTCGGCGTCTTCACCGAGGCGACGATGCGGTAGGCGATCGAGTGGTCGCCGTAGCGCTTGAAATTCAGCGGCGCCGCCGAGAGGATCGTCGTCTTCGTCGCGCCCGCGCCCTTCTTGAAGAGCTCGGCCAGGCACTTGACCAGCGCGGGCTTCGCGACGCGGGCGTACGCGGTCTTCCCCATCGCCACGGTCTTGAAGACGCCGGTCGACGAGGAGATCGACGAGCCGTCGGCCTGGTCGAAGTCGGGCGAGTCGTAGTCGCCGATCTCGACGAGGTCGGACTGGTCGGGGTCGTAATAGGAGCAGCGCGGGTCGGACTCGTTGTTGTTCGGCTGCTTGGCGAGCGCGACGGGCACGCACAGACCCAGGGCGAGAACACCTACGGCGACCCCTCTCACGGCGCGCATCATACGCTCAGCATCTCGCTCGGCTCGTAGGCGAGGTTCGGGCGCAGCCAGCGCTCGGCTTCCTCGACCGCAATGCCTTTCCGGCCCGCGTAATCCTCGACCTGGTCGCGCCCGATCCGGCCGACGGAGAAGTACCGCGCCTCGGGGTGGGCGAAGTAGATGCCGCTGACGCTTGCGCGCGGGCATGGTCGCGTAGGTCTCGGTCAACTCGAGGCCTGCGTCGGCGGCGGCGAGCAGCTCGAACAGCTTCCCCTTCTCGCTGTGGTCGGGGCACGCGGGGTAGCCGAAAGCGGGGCGGATCCCGCGGTAGCCCTCGGCGATCAGCTCCTCGCTCGAGAGCTGCTCGCCCGGCGCGTACCAGTCGCGCCGCACCTCGGCGTGGAGCCACTCCGCGAACGCCTCCGCGAGCCGGTCGGCAAGCGCCTTGACCATGATCGCGCGGTAGTCGTCGAGCTCCTGCTCGTACCGGCGCGCGAGCTCGTCCGCGCCGTGGATCCCGACCGCGAACGCGCCGATCGCGTCGCCTGCCGGTGCTACGTAGTCGGCGAGACAGCGGTTCGGCCGCACGTCGCCGTAGTCGGCCTGCTGGCGGAGGAAGCAGAAGCGCGTGCCCTGCTCGAGCAGAACGTCGTCGCCGTCCGCCCGCGCAGCCCAGTAGCCGTGCACCCCGCGCGGGCGGAGCAGCTCGCCGCTCGTGATCTCCTCCAGCAGCGCGAGCGCGTCGTCGTAGAGCTCGCGGGCCTCGGGGCGCTCGAGGATCGCAGGGAACTTCCCCTTCAGCTCCCAGGCGTGGAAGAAGAACTGCCAGTCGACGTACCGCGCGAGCGTCTCGAGGTCGGGCTCGACCGTGCGGGTTCCCGCGAACGGCGGCGCCGGCAGCTCGTCGAAGGAGACGCGGATCGCGTTCGCACGCGCACGCTCCAGCGAGAGCAGCGGCTTGCGCGTCTTCTCCGCGTGCTGCACGCGTAGGCGCTCCTGGAGCTCGCGGTTCTCGCGGTCGAGCTCGGCGGCGCGCGCCGGGTCGAGGAGGCTGGAGACCGTCCCGACCACACGGGAGGCGTCGAGGACGTGCACCGTCGGCCGCGAGTACGCGGGGGCGATCCGGACCGCGGTGTGCTGCTTCGAGGTCGTCGCGCCGCCGATCAGCAGCGGCAGGTCGAGGCCGCGGCGCTCCATCTCCTCGGCGACGTGGACCATCTCGTCGAGAGACGGCGTGATCAGGCCGGAGAGGCCGACGACGTTCGCACCGTGCTCCGCGGCGGTGTCGAGGATCCGCTCCGCCGGCACCATCACGCCGAGATCGACGACGTCGTAGTTGTTGCAGCCGAGCACGACGCCGACGATGTTCTTGCCGATGTCGTGCACGTCGCCCTTGACGGTCGCGAGCACGACCATGCCGCGGGGGCGCGGGGGCGCGTCGCCGCGCTCGGCTTCCATGAACGGCTCCAGGTAGGCGACCGCGCGCTTCATCGCGCGGGCGCTCTTCACGACCTGCGGCAGGAACATGCGGCCGGAGCCGAACAGGTCGCCGACGATCTTCATCCCGTCCATCAGCGGCCCCTCGATCACCTCCAGCGGCCGCTCGCGCGCCTGCCGCGCCTCCTCGACGTCCTCCTCGATGAAGTCGACGATCCCGTGGACGAGCGCGTACGAGAGACGGCCGTCGACCGGCTGCTCGCGCCAGGAGAGGTCGACCTCGCGCCGGGTCGCCTCACCGGAGACGGTCGAGGCGTACTCGACGAGGCGCTCGGTCGCGTCCGGCCGCCGGTCGAAGAGCACGTCCTCGACCCGCTCGAGCAGGTCGGGCTCGATGTCCTCGTAGACGACCAGCTGACCCGCGTTGACGATCCCCATGTCGAGCCCCGCGCGGATCGCGTGGTAGAGGAAGGCGGAATGCATCGCCTCGCGGACGGCGTCGTTGCCGCGGAAGGCAAAGGAGAGGTTCGAGATCCCGCCCGAGGTGAGCGCGCCCGGACAGCGCTGCTTGATCAGCGGCAGCGACTCGATGAACGCCTTCGCGTAGCCGTTGTGCTCCTCGATCCCGGTCGCGACCGCGAGCACGTTCGGATCGAAGACGATGTCGGCCGGGTGGAAGCCTTCGGCGAGCAGCAGCCGGTAGGCCCGCTCGCAGATCGCGACCTTGCGCTCGACCTCGACCGCCTGGCCCTCTTCGTCGAAGGCCATCACGACCGCGGCGGCGCCGAGGCGGCGGACCGCCCGCGCCTGCGCGAGGAATGCCTCCTCACCCTCCTTGAGCGAGAGCGAGTTGGCGATGCCCTTTCCCTGAATGCACTTCAGGCCGGTCTCGATCGCCGAGAAGCGCGAGCTGTCGACCATGATCGGCACCCGCGCGATCTCCGGCTCGGTCGCGATCACGTTCAGGAAAGTCGCCATCGCCTCGTCGGCGTCGAGCAGGTCGGCGTCCATGTTCACGTCGATCAGGTTCGCCCCGCCGTCGACCTGCTCGCGCGCGACCGCGACCGCCTCGGCATAGTCGCCCGCCTCGACGAGCCGGCGGAAGCGCGCGGAGCCGGTGACGTTGGTCCGCTCGCCGATCATCACGAAGCCGGTGTCCCGGTCGATCTCGAACAGCTCGAGACCGCTGAAGCTCGGCCGCTCGGAACGTCGCGGAACCCGACGAGGAGCCAGGCCCTTGACGAGTGCGGCGGTCGCCTCGACGTGCGCCGGGGTCGTTCCGCAGCAGCCGCCGACGACGTTGACCAGCCCCGATTCGGCGAACTCGCGCAGGTAGCGGCTCGTGTCCTCGGGCTGCTCGTCGTGCTCGCCGAACTCGTTCGGCAGGCCGGCGTTCGGGTGGCAGGAGACATACGTGTCCGCGACCCGGGCGAGGTCCTCGACGTAGGGGCGCATCTGCTCGGCGCCGAGCGAGCAGTTGACGCCGACGATCAGCGGATCGGCGTGCTCGACGGAGGCCCAGAAGGCCTCGGGCGTCTGGCCCGAGAGGTTCCGCCCGCTGATGTCGATCGCGGTGAACGAGATCCAGCGGGGGACGTCGGGCGCGACGTCGAGTGCGGCCGCGATCGCCGCCTTCGCGTTCAGCGTGTCGAAGACGGTCTCGACCATCAGGACGTCGACGCCCCCTTCGACCAGCGCCTCGACCTGCTCGGCGTACGCGTCGCGGACCTGGTCGAACGTGACCGACCGGAAGCTCGCGTCATCGACCTTCGGCGAGACGGACAGCGAGACGTTCAGCGGGCCGAGCGCCCCGGCGACGAACCCACCGGCCTCGTCCGCTGCCCGGCGCGCGAGCCGCGCGCCCTCGAGGCTCATCTCCGCGGCGTGGTCCTCGAGCGCATAGTCGGCCTGGCCGATCCGTGTGGCGGTGAAGGTGTTCGTCGTCGCGATCTGCGCCCCGGCCGCGAAGTAGCGGCGATGAATGTCGAGGATCACCTCGGGCCGCGTCAGGTTGAGCACGTCCGGGTCGCCGGCGATGTCCCGCGGGTGCGCGGCGAAGCGCTCGCCGCGGTAGGCCTGCTCGCCCTTGACGCCCCGCTGGATCAGGACGCCCCAGGAGCCGTCGAGCAGCACGATCTGCTTCTCGAGTAACCGCTTGAGCTGTTCGGTCCGGTTCGCCATCCGCGTCTCTGCCGAAAGAGTCGCGGTCGAGCTTCGGGTCCCGCGGGCTCTTTAGGCGTTTGGTAACCCGGTCGCCAAGCTGCCGTTCAAAGCTCTCCGGGTGTCGGCAGCCTAGCGATTCCGGTAGAAACCCCGCGGGACAGACCCCTGAGGGGTCAGTCCCTAGTGCGCGGAGGTTCGTGGGCGGAAGTCGCCGACGTCGCCGCCGGTCGCGACCGCGAGCTGGTTCTCGGCGTGCTTGACGCGCTGCTCGAGCTGCCAGCGGTCGGCGTCGGACTCGCCTGCCTCGATCTTCGCGAGCTCGGCCTGGGCCGCCTCGAGCTGGGCCTGGGCACGCGCGGTGTCGATCTCGTCGACGTCCACCGCGTCGTCCACCAGCGCGAGCGCGCGGTCCTGCTCGACCTTGAAGAACCCGGGGCCGGTCGCGAACTCGCGGACCTCCGTGCCGCGCTTGACGTGGACGCGGGTGGAGCCCGCCTTCAGCAGCGCGACGAGCGGCGCGTGGCGCGCGAGCACGCCGATCTCCCCGGCGGCGCCGGGGACGATCAGCATCTCGGCCTCGCCCTCGTAGGCGGAGCCGTCCGGCGTGACCAGCGAGACCTCGAGAACGGGCATCAGGCGGCTGCCGGCTCGGCCTCGCGGCCGGCGGAGACGGCCTCCTCGATCGTGCCGACCATGTAGAAGGCCTGCTCGCCGAGGTCGTCGTGCTTGCCGTCGAGGATCTCCTGGAAGCCCTTGACCGTGTCCTCGAGCTTGACGTACGCGCCGGGGCGGCCGGTGAACGGCTCGGCGACGAACATCGGCTGCGAGAAGAAGCGCTCGATCTTGCGGGCGCGCTGGACGACGAGCTTGTCCTCGTCGGAGAGCTCGTCCATGCCGAGGATGGCGATGATGTCCTGAAGCTCCTTGTAGCGCTGGAGCACCTCCTGGACGCGCGTCGCCGTCTCGTAGTGCTCCTGCCCGACGACGCCGGGCTGGAGAGCCCGGGAGTTCGAGTCGAGCGGGTCGATCGCCGGATAGATGCCCTTCTCCGAGATCCCGCGCGAGAGGACGATGAAGGCGTCGAGGTGGGCGAAGGTGTTCGCCGGCGCCGGGTCGGTGAGATCGTCCGCCGGCACGTAGATCGCCTGCACGGAGGTGACCGAGCCGACGCGAGTCGAGGTGATCCGCTCCTGGAGCTGGCCCATCTCGGTCGCGAGCGTCGGCTGGTAGCCGACGGCGCTCGGCATGCGGCCGAGCAGCGCCGAGACCTCGGAACCCGCCTGGACGAACCGGAAGATGTTGTCGACGAAGAAGAGGACGTCCTGACCCTGGTCGCGGAAGTACTCCGCCATCGTCAGGCCGGAGAGGCCGACGCGCAGGCGCGCGCCCGGAGGCTCGTTCATCTGCCCGTAGACGAGCGCGACGCGGTCGATCACGCCCGACTCCGTCATCTCGAGCCAGAGGTCGTTGCCCTCGCGGGTGCGCTCACCGACGCCGGCGAAGACCGACACGCCGCCGTGCTGCTCGGCGACGTTGTGGATCAGCTCCTGGATCAGCACCGTCTTGCCGAGGCCGGCGCCGCCGAACAGGCCGACCTTGCCGCCGCGGACGAACGGCGCGATCAGGTCGACGACCTTGATCCCGGTCTCGAAGATCTCCGCTTTCGGGGAGAGCTCGCGGAACTCCGGCGGGTCGCGGTGGATCGGCCAGCGCTCTGCGTCGCCGGGCCGCTCCTGCTTGTCGACCGGCTCGCCGAGCACGTTCCATAGACGACCGAGCGTCACGTCGCCGACGGGGACGCTGATCGGCGCGCCGGTGTCGACCACGTCGACACCGCGCGGCAGGCCGTCGGTCGAGTCCATCGCGACCGCGCGCACACGGTCGTCCCCGAGATGCTGCTGGACCTCGGCGATCAGGTCGACGCCGCCGTTTCCGTCTGCGCCCGGGATCTTGATCGCGAGCGCGTTGTTGATCTGCGGCAGCTCGCCCGTGAAGACGGCGTCGATGACGACGCCCTTCACCTCGACGACCTTGCCCACGTTCTGCTCAGCCACTGTTCGACTCCCGCCGACGAAGTTCAGAAGAATGCCTCCGGGACGCCGGAAGCACCTCCAGACTATCGAAGGGCGGCACCAGGCAGTTCCACTAACCGGGGCGCGAACGCGTCGTCTAAGGGAGATATGCGGAGCCCGATCCCGTCAGACGAATGCGCACGCGCAAGTGAGTGGGCGTCCCTTCGCCTCGACGACCAGCTCTCGGACTTCGAGGAGGTACTGCTCGAGGCGCACCTTGCTCGTTGCGCCGAGTGTCGCGCCTTCGCGGCCACGATCTCCGGCCTGACGTATTCGCTCCGCGCCGCCGAGCTCCGGCAGCCGACGTTCGCGTTCGATCCGCCGCGCTCCGCGCGCGGCCGGACCTTCGCCCTGCGTGCGGTCTCCGCCGCCGCGGTGGTCGCCGTTGTCGGCGTCAGCGGTCTGGTCAGCCTCCAGCTCTCGACCAGCCGCGCGCGCCCGGGGGCGCCGACCGTCGAGCGCAAGGTGATCGGCCTCAAGGAGCGCCAGATGAACGAGCTCACCGGCGGCACGACCAGGCCGCGCACCCAGGTTCGCCAGAGCCTGGCGTCGGCCGAGCAGGTGATCGTCGGCGAGCAGCCGGCCGGCGGCGGCGCACGCCAACGTCCGGGAGGTTTCGCCCAGTGATTAGAGCGTCAGAAAGAGGGGAGGTGGGCTTAGCGGGCACTGACCACTTTTCGTGGGCCGCCTGGGTCGGACAACCGCGGCGACAGCCCACAGAGATTGGTTAGGATCGGGCCTTCTCGGCGCCGGTGGCGAATCACACAAGCCCAAGGCGCCTAGAGGGAAGTCATCATCAAGCACCCTCAGAAGGAGGGAGAAGCAGAATGCGAAAGCGCTCGATTATGTGGGCCGGGCTCGTCGGTCTTCTCGCAGTGATCGTGGTTGGCACCTCGGTCGCCGCGACCGGCAAGCTTGGGCGCACAAGCAAGGCCGGGGTGCTGAGGATGTCGATCGGTGCAGAGCCGCCGTCGCTCGACGCGGGTCTCGCGACCGACACGACCTCTTCGAGCATCCTCTACAACCTCATGGATCCGCTCATCCGCCTGGGTCCCGGGCCGGCGCTGAAGGCCGAGCCGGGCGGCGCGAAGAGCTGGACCGTCAAGGGCGCCGTCGTCACGCTCAACCTGAACCCCGCTGTCAAGTGGTGGAACGGTGCGCCGACGACCGCTCAGGACTACGTCTACTCCTGGCTGCGCACGATCTCGCCGGAGCTGGGCGCCGACTACGCCTACCAGTTCTTCGGAATCAAGGGCGCCGAGGCGTACAACTCCTGCGATCCGACGAAGGCCAACTGCAACGCGCTGAAGGCCGCCGTCGGGATCAAGGCCGCCGGCAGGTACCAGCTGCAGATCACGCTGACCTCGCCGCAGCCCTGGTTCATCCAGCAGCTGTCGCACACGTCGTTCCTCCCCGTGTACAAGCCGGCCGTTGACAAGTTCGGCAACAAGTTCACGGAGGCCGCGAACTTCGTCGGCAACGGTCCGTTCAAGCTCGCGTCCTGGAAGCACGATGCGTCGCTGCTTCTGGTCAAGAACACCAAGTGGCGCCTCGCCAAGACGGTGAAGCTGAGCCAGATCCAGATGCAGATCATCGCCGACGGCGCGACCGCTGAGAACGCGTTCGACGCCAACAACATCGACGTCAACACGACGGGCACGCTTCCGCAGGACATCCCGAAGTACAAGAAGAACGGGACCCTGCAGATCGACCCGGCCCTGGGTACGTACTACTACGGCTTCAACGTCAAGAACATCTCTGACGTGAACCAGCGCCGCGCGATGGCGTTCGCGATCGACCAGTCGGCGATCATCAAGTACATCACCCAGACGGGCCAGCTCCCGGCGAAGGGCTTCACGCCTCGCGGTATCGCCGGCGGCCCGACGATCGACAAGAACAGCTTCGTGCCGGCCGTCCACCAGACGGCGAAGGCGAAGGCGTTCATGGCGAAGGTGGCGCATCCGAAGACCACCGTCAACCTGTTCGTCAACAACTCGCCGGGTCACGTGAAGATCGCGACCGCGATCCAGGCGTTCTGGAAGCAGATCGGCATCAAGGCGAACATCAAGGTCCTGGAGTGGAAGCAGTACCTCCAGTTCCTCGGCCCGCCGCCGAACTCCGACGTCGACGTGTACCGCCTCGGCTGGATCTACGACTTCCCGGATGCCTACAACGGCCTCGTCCTCTGGACGTGCGACTCCGGGAACAACAACACGAACTGGTGCAACAAGAAGTACGACGCGCTGATCGACCAGGCCACGAAGACGCCTGACTTCGACAAGCGCACCGCGCTGTACCAGCAGGCTGAGACCATCCTGACCGGCCCGAACGGCGACCTGCCGATCATGCCGATCTACTGGTACACGTTCACCGAGACGATCCACAAGAACAAGGTCAAGGGCTTCCTCACCGCCCCGACCAGCCAGTACGACTTCACGAAGGTGACCGTCACCTCGTAGGTCGACAGGCTACACGCGAACGGGCGGAGCGCAACGAAACGGAGCGCTCCGCCCGTTTCCGTCTAAAGGCGTAATACTTCGCCCAGCAGCGCAGCAGCACCATGGAGAGACAGCCCGACCCACCCGGTAGCCATGGTCAAGTTCATCATCAGGCGGTTCCTCTGGACGATCCCCGTCATCCTCCTGGTTGTCCTCCTCACCTTCACGATGATGAGGCAGATCAAGGGGAACCCCTTCCAGGTCACGGAGCGCGCCGTCCCGGCGTCGATCCAGCGGAACCTCGACCGTAAGTACCACCTCGACAAGCCGTGGTACACGCAGTACGCGTATTACGTGGAGGGCGTCTTCAGGTTCGACCTCGGCCCGTCGCTCGTGCAGCGCAACCAGTCGGTCAACGACATCATCAAGGAGCACTTCCCGGTCTCGCTGAAGCTCGGGTGCCTGGCGATGCTCTGGGCGGTCCTGATCGGGATCCCACTCGGGGTGATCGCGGCACTGAAGCAGAACACGATCGTCGACTACGTGACGATGGTGTTCGTGAACCTGGGCTACGCGATCCCGAACTTCCTGCTCTGCACCCTCCTGATCTACTTCTTCGCGGTCAAATGGGGAGACGTGACCGGATTCCCGACGAACGGGATAGAAAGCGGCTGGAAATCCTGGGTGCTTCCGGCGATCGCGCTCGGCCACGCGCCGATGACGCTGTTCGCCCGCATCGTGCGCGGCTCGATGCTCGAGACTCTGCAGCAGGACTACATCCGCACCGCCTACGCAAAGGGGCTGCGCCGGCGACGCGTCGTCGGCCTGCACGTCCTGCGCAACTCGCTCATCCCCGCGGTCACCGCCGCCGCCCCGCTCCTCGGCTTCCTGATCACCGGCTCGTTCATCGTCGAGTTCATCTTCGGGATCCCCGGCATCGGCCGGTACTTCGTGATCTCGGTGACCGGACGTGATTACTCCGTGACGATGGGTATCACCGTGATGCTCTCGGTGATCATCATCTTCGCCAACATGGTCGTCGACATCCTCTACGGGTTCCTCGACCCGCGGACACGGGACGTGCGCACGTGATCACCGACCGCCGCACCGAGTTCGAGGCGACCCTCGCCCGCACCGCCGAGCAGCGCGGACAGGAGGCCGGCGCCGCGCTGGCGCGCGCGTCGCTCCTCAGGGACGCACTCCACCGCTTCAGTCGGAACCGCGCCGCGGTCGCAGCGGCGATCAGCTTCGTCATCCTGGTCGGCTTCGTCTACATCACGCCGCTCGTCTCCACGGAGTCGCCGTACGCCCTCGACTTCAGCCAGGCCTATCTCTCGCCGAGCTGGGCGCACCCGTTCGGGACCGACGAGTTCGGCCGCGACCTGTTCGTGCGGACGGCGCTCGGCGGCCAGGTGTCCATCGAGATCGGCTTCGTGGCGACGATCGCGATCATGATCGTCGGCATCGGCTACGGCGCGGTCTCGGGCTTCGCCGGCGGCTCCCTCGACAACGGGATGATGCGCTTTCTCGACGCGCTCTACGGCCTCCCCTACCTCCCGTTCGCGATCATCACGCTCGCGATCTTCGGGACGGTCAACTTCTGGACGATGGTCGTCGCGCTGACGGTCGCCTCCTGGTTCACGACGGCGAGGGTGATGCGGGGGCAGATAATCACCCTCAAGGAGAACGACTACGTGCGCGCCGCGCACGCGGTCGGGGCGCGCTGGTACCGGGTGCTCTTCAGGCACCTGCTCCCGAACACGCTCGGGATCATCATCGTCTTCGTCTTTCTCGAGCTCCCCGGCGTGGTGCTCGGCGAGGCGTTCCTGTCCTTCCTCGGGCTCGGGATCAACCCGCCGAAGGCCTCGTGGGGCACGCTCGCACAGGACGGCTACGCCTCGTACCAGTCCCACCCGTACATCATCGTCGTGCCCAGCCTCTGCATCGCGTGGCTCATCCTGAGCGCCTTCTTCGTCGCCGACGGCCTGCGCGACGCGCTCGACCCGCGATCGCGAGAGAACTTCTCCTAGGAGAGCTGCTGTGGCACTGCTCGAGGTCAAGGACCTTCGCACCGTGTTCAAAACGCGCGAAGGCGAGGTGCATGCGGTCGACGGGGTCTCATTCGAGCTCGAGCGTGGAAAGACGCTCGGGATCGTCGGCGAGTCCGGCTGCGGCAAGTCGGTGACCGCCAGCTCGATCATGGGCATCGTGCAGCCGCCCGGGAAGGTCGTCGGCGGCTCGGTGATGTTCGACGGCCGCGAGCTGGTCGGCCGCAAGGAGTCCGAGCTCGAGAACATCCGCGGCAGGGAGATCTCGATGATCTTCCAGGATCCGATGACCTCGCTGAACCCGACGCTGAAGATCGGAACGCAGATCACCGAGGTGCTCGAGCGCCACCTGAAGATGAAGCGCGCCGAGGCGCGGAAGCGCGCGATCGAGCTGCTCGACAAGGTGCACATCCCGGACGCGGCATCCCGCCTCGACGACTATCCGCACCGCTACTCGGGAGGCATGCGCCAGCGCGTGATGATCGCGATCGCGCTCGCCTGCAACCCGAAGCTGCTGATCGCCGACGAGCCGACGACCGCGCTCGACGTGACCGTGCAGGCCGGCGTCCTCGACCTGCTCTACGAGCTCCGCGATGAGTTCAACATGGCGATGATCATCATCACCCACGACATGGGCGTCGTCGCCGAGACGGCCGACGACATCATCGTCATGTATGCCGGGCAGTTCGTCGAGCAGGCGACGTCGTTCGACCTGTTCGACTCGCCCGAGCACCCGTACACCGAGGCGCTGCTCGCCGCGCTCCCTCAGATCGAGGGCGAGGGGATCCGCCAGGGGCGCCTGACCTCGATCCCCGGCCGGCCGCCGGACCTGCTGACGCCGCCCGAGGCCTGCCGCTTCGCTCCGCGGTGCCCGTACGCCGGCACCGACGACTGCAGCGTCGTCGCGCCGGAGCTCCGCGAGATCCGGCCCGGGCACTGGGTGCGCAGCGCGCATCCCGCCTCCGAGCGCAGCGGCGCGCCGGTGGGAGTGTCATGACGACCGCAGCGACACCGGAGACCACCGAGCAGAAGACGACCGTCGAGCGCGAGCCGCTGCTCAAGGTCGAGGGGCTGAAGAAGTACTTCCCGATCAAGCAGGGCCTGCTCTGGGACAAGACCGTCGACTACGTCAGGGCGGTCGACGACGTCTCCTTCGAGATCTACCCGGGCGAGACGCTCGGGCTCGTCGGCGAGTCCGGCTCGGGCAAGTCGACCACCGGGTACTGCGTGCTCCAGCTCCTGAAGCCGACCGAGGGCTCGGTCAGGTTCCTCGGTCAGCGAGCTGACGAAGCTGAAGCGCGAGGAGCTCCGCGAGATGCGCCGCGAGATGCAGATCGTCTTCCAGGACCCCTACGCCTCGCTCAACCCGCGGATGACCGTCGGCGACATCGTCGGCGAGCCGCTCCTCGTCCACGGGATCGGCGACCGGAGCTCCCGGCGGAAGAGCGTGGAGCGGCTGCTCGAGGTCGTCGGCTTCAACCCCGACTTCATCAACCGCTACCCGCACGAGTTCTCGGGCGGCCAGCGGCAGCGCATCGGCGTCGCCCGGGCGCTCGCGCTCAACCCGCGCCTGATCATCTGCGACGAGCCGGTCTCGGCGCTCGACGTCTCGATCCAGGCGCAGATCGTCAATCTGCTCAAGGACCTCCAGCAGGAGTTCAACCTCGCGTATCTCTTCGTGGCCCACGACCTCGCCGTCGTCCGGACGATGAGCGACCGGATCGCGGTCATGAACAAGGGGAGGATCGTGGAGATCGGCGACGCCGAGACCGTCTACACGCAGGCTCAGGACGTCTACACGCAGGCCCTGCTCGCAGCGGTCCCGATTCCGGATCCCCACAAGATGCGCGCCCGCCGCGAGGAGCGCCGCAAGCTGAAGGATGTCCTCGCAGAACCGGTCTAACGCCGGCCTCGTCGCGCGAAAGGTCGGTATCGCTGTCCTCGTGGTCGGGCTCGCGCTCGGCCTGATCACCGCCGCGACGGTCTTCGGCAGCTCGCACCAGCCGACGCCTCACGAAGGCGTCCGAGTGGCGCTTCGCGCCGCCGATGCCGCACCGGCGGAGCTACACGGCCTCGGCCGACATCGGCGGGAAGGTCTACGTCGCAGCCGGAATGGTCGGCAACACCGGCCGGCCGCTGAACATCTTCGAGCGCTTCGACCCCGCCAAGGGCCAGTGGACGTCGCTCCCGTTCGTGCCCGCGCCGTTCAGCGCGGCGGCCGGCGCCGCGCTCGGCGGGAAGATGTACGTGATCGGCGGCAACGGCGACGTGAAGGACAAGGACATCGACGGCAGGCAGGTCTTCGCCTACGACGTCGCCACCAACAAGTGGTCGCGCAAGGCCTCTCTGCCGAAGCCGCGAACGAACCTCGCAGCGGTCGCGCTCGGCGGGAAGATCTACGCGCTCGGAGGCCTCGACCCGAACCATCGCCACGAGCTCCGTCTACGTCTACGACCCGAAGACGAACCACTGGTCGATCGGCCCGTCGCTGCCGGAGAAGCTGCACGCGCTGGCCGCGGTCGTGTTCCAGGGCGGGATCTGGGTGATCGGCGGACAGGACGCAGCCGGGCAGGCGACGCGGCGGGTCTGGATCTACTTCCCCCGCTCGCACGGCTGGCGGCGAGGGCCGTCGATGCCGTTCCGGATGGAGACTGCCGGCGCGAGCGTCGCCGACGGCGAGATCCACGTCGTGCTCGAGTCCAAGTACCTGATCTACGACCCCAACACACGCAAGTGGCGCAGGGGCCCGAGCCTGGAGACGCCGCGCCACGCGCTCGCCGTCTACGCGATCAACGGGACGCTCTACGCGATGGGCGGCTGCGTGACGCCGCAGCTCGAGGACAGCGCGGTCGTCGAGAAGCTTGCTCTGTAAGCGCTCGTTACGGGAGCTTGGGCAGCCAGGCGAAGGCTGCGAGCCCCGCCAGGACGACGAAGCGCCGCCGCCGCGCCGAGGAAGAGGTTCGTCGACTCGGTGTACTCGTGTCGCGTCGCGAGGCGCGAGGCGAGCGTCCCGTAGACCGAGTTCAGCCGGGCGCTGCTCGCGGCGGAGTAGAACTGGCCGCCGGTCTCGAGCGCGATCTGCCTCAGCGTCTGCGGATCGGGCGGGACGGAGATGGTCGTCGAGAACGTGCCGTCGTTGATCTTGATCGTCCCGTTCGGCGTGCCGAGCGCGACCGTGTAGACCGGGACCTTCAGGCGCTTGGCCTGGAGCGCCGCCTGGATCGGCTGGAGGCGCCCGCGGTTCTGGGCGCCGTCGGAGAGCAGCACGATCGCCGCGGGCGGAGTCTTCGATCCCGCCGGGAGCACGTTCACCCCGGCCGCCCGGCCCGACTCCTGGAGGAGGGCGAGCGAGCGGCCGATCGCGTCGCCGATCGCCGTCCCACCGAAGGCGTTCAGGTTCTCGAGACCCTGCTTGGCGAGGTCGCGGTCGTCCGTGATCGGCATCGCCACGCGGGCCTGCGACGAGAAGGAGACCATCCCGACCCGGAAACGGCCCGGCAGCTTGCCGATGAACTTGCGGACAGCGTCCTGCGCGGCGGAGAGGCGCGAGGGCGCGACGTCGTTGGCGACCATCGAGCCGGACGTGTCGATGACGAGGATCACCGTCGCCTGCTCGCGGGGCACGTTGCGCGCGACCGCCGGCCGCGCGATCCCGATCAGCGCGACGGCGACCGCGAGCGCGAAGACGAGCGGCGGGATGAAGCGCCGCTTCTGCGCCGTCCCGCTCTTCGGCAGCACCGAGGCGAGCACGTCCAGGTTCGTGAAGCGGATCGCGTAGCGGGCACGGCGCCGCTCGACGAGCACGTAGGCGAGCAGCGCGAGCGGGATCAGGAGGAGCGCGACGAGCGCGATCGGCCACTCGAATCTCATGAGCCGGCTCCTGGCTCACGAGGGGGAGGGGTCAGACGGAACAGGCGGCGACCTCATGTCGGGAACTTCCCCGTGCAGAGGACGTGGATCTGCGCCTGGACCGGGATTCTCGGCGCGAGGTCGCTGCGGGTCGCCGTGATCCAGACGTGTTCCTTGATCAGCTCCGTCGTCAGGTGCACCTTCGCGAGCTGCCGCGGGGTCGGATGGAGCGCCGTGTAGATCCCCAGCGAGGCCGTCCAGTCGACCAGGCGCTGCCCCTTCTTGCAGGCGAGGCCGGCGCGGACGCGCGGCTGCCGGACCTCGACCGACCGGACGATGCGGATGATCGGGCCGGTGCCGAGCTGCTCCGGCCTCGCGATGCTTCCGACCCCGGTCGGCGTCCGCGGGCCGCCCTCGGCGGGGATGCAGCCGATGAACGGGATGAAGCTGGACGTGCGTCCCGGGGGCCCGACCGAGGTGGCGAGAAAGACGGTGTCTCTCCCGCGTCGTGATTCCGGGGTTGACGGGGCTGCCCATCAGGCCCGGGAACCTGACCTGCACCCAGGGGTTCGCAACGCGGGCGTCGAGGCCGCCGACGAAGCCGTCGGGGCAGCCGAGCAGCCACACTGCGGTCCCGACACGGGCGGGCGGCACCGGCGCCGGCACGACGACCCACGGGCCGGCGACGGGGCTGCAGATCGTCAGCCCTTCGCAGACGCGCGGAGGCGCCTGCGCCGACGCGCCGGTGACGCCGACGAGCGGCCGCGGCAGCCGAGCAGCCGCGAGCAGCGAGCATGGACGACGTCTCATGGAACTCTCCGCAGCCAGATCAACGAGAGCACCGCACCGGCGAGCAGGAAGCCGAGCGCGCCGAGCCCGAACGCGAACGAGAGCTCCTCCTTCTTCGGCGTCTTGCCGATCCGCGACTTGAGCTGCGCCAGGACGGGCTTCAGGTCGGCGGTGCGCGGCCCGACGTAGAAGCGACCGTGCGAAAGCTTGGCGATCTGCTTCACCTCGGACGCGTCGGCCGGGACGCGGATGAACTGCACGAACCCCCCCACCCGCGGGACGCGGACGATCCCGTATGGGCTGCCGACGAGGACGGCGTTGATCGGTACGTGCAGCTGGATGGCGCGCCTCAGCGCGTCCGCCGCGGTTACCTCACCGCCCTCCTGGAGACCGTCGGTGAAGAGGATCACCGTAGTGGGCGGGACATCGCCGGCCTGCCCCTTCTGCCGCCCCGGCTCGCGCGGCACGGCGCGGCCCACGTTGAGCGCGGTGACGATCCCGTCGCCGAGCGCGGTCCCTCCGCCCGGGGTCAGCTTCTCGAGCGCCTTCTGAACGAGCTCGCGGTTACGGGTCGCGGGCGCGGCGACACTCGCCTGGGTGGCGAAGTCGACGATCCCGACGCGGTACTTCGCGGGCAGGTCCTTCACGAACTTGAGCGCGGCCAGCTTGATCGCGTCCATTCTGCTCGGGCGAACGTCGATCGCCTGCATCGAGCGGGAGGTGTCGATCGCGAGCACGACCGTGGCGTTCTCGCGCTTGACGTCGACGAGCGCGCGCGGCCGCGCGGCGCCGACGAGCAGCACCGTCAGGCCGACGAGCAGCAGGGCGATCGGCGCGTGGCGCCGCCACCCGGGGCTGCGGTCGACCACGTTCGGGAGCAGGTCGGGATTCGTGAAGCGCTTCGCGTAGCGCGTGCGCGTGCGGTTCCCGACGACGTAGACGGCGATCACGAGCGGCACGGCGAGCAGCGCAACGAGCACGGCAGGCGAGGCGAAAGCTCATGCTCGCGCAGCCAGGCCTCGCCTCGCAGGAACCCGGTCAGCGAGCGGAGCCAGTCGCCCTCGGTGCTGACGACCGCGTGCCGTACTCCGGCGCCGGCCAGCATCGCCGCGAGGGATCTCCGCTCCTCCTCCGCGGCGGCCGCGAAGCGGCGGCGCAAGACCGCGCTCGAGGTGTTCACGCGCAACTGGCGCCCGGTCTCGGGATCGACGAGCCGCAGCTCGCCCGCGTCGGGGAGCTCCTGCTCGCGCGGGTCGCGGACCTCGACGCAGATCACCTCGTGCCGACCGGCGACCTCGAGCAGCGGGCGGCGCCAGTCACGGTCGCCGCGGAAGTCCGAGATGACGACGACGAGCGCACGCTGGCGGGCGAGCTTGCCCGTATAACGGAGCGCGGCCTCGAGGCTCGACCCTGCGCCGCTCGGCACGACGCCGCGCAGGCCGTTGATCAGCCCCATCATCCCGGGACGGCCCTGCCGCGGCGCCTGCGCGGAAACGCCGTCCTCGCCGAACACGACGGTGCCCAGCTTGTTGCCGCGGCGAGTGGCGGCATAGCCGAGAGCGAGCGCCACGCCTTCCGCGACGTCCGCCTTCCGGCGGTCGGCGGTGCCGAACTCCATCGAAAGCGTGGTGTCGACGACGATCCAGCTGACGAGGATCCGCTCGGCGAGATGCACGCGGACGTGCGGGATGCCTGTCCGCGCGGTCGCCTTCCAGTCGATGTGCCGGACGTCGTCGGTCTCCGGATCGTACGGCCGCAGCTGGGCGAGCTCGGTGCCGCGCCCGATCAGCTGCGAACGGTAGTCACCGGCGAGCAGCCCCTCCACGCGCCGCGCCAGGTTGACGTCGAGCGTCCGGAGCAGCGTCTCCGGGAGCAGCCCCGGGCCCGGCCGCGCGGCGGTCGGCTCGGAGACTCGAAGCCGCTTCGAGATCATAGATGGCTGACCGGTCAGCCATTGGCTACGCGGCCGTCGGCGTGCTCAGGTCGATCGGCGGCGGGGTGACCGCCTCGATCAGCGCATCGAGGATCGAGTCGGGCGACCGCTCCTCGGCGAGCGCCTCGTACGAGAGCACGAGCCGGTGCCGGAGCGCGTCCTTCGCGAGCTCGTCGACGTCCTGCGGCAGCACGTAGTCGCGGCCGCGGATGACGGCGAGGGCGCGGGCGGCGCGGATCAGGCTGATCGGGCCGCGCGGGCTTGCGCCGAACGAGAGGTACGGCGCCAGCTCGTCGAGCCCGACCTCGGCCGGGTTCCGGGACGCGGACGCGAGCTTGACCGAGTAGGTGACGAGCGCCGGATCGACGTAGACGTGGTCGACCGTCTTCTGGAGCGCGCGCAGCTCCTCGATCGACAGCACCTGGGGCAGCTCCGGCGCCGACACGAGCGAGCGGTGCACGACTGTCAGCTCCTCGTCGTGCAGCGGGTAGTCGACCAGGATCTTGAGCATGAAGCGGTCGACCTGGGCCTCCGGCAGCGGGTAGGTGCCCTCGGACTCGATCGGGTTCTGCGTCGCCATGACGAGGAACGGGTCGGGTACGTAGTGGGTCTCGTGGCCGATCGTCACCTGGTGCTCCTGCATCACCTCGAGCAGCGCCGACTGCACCTTCGCCGGCGCGCGGTTGATCTCGTCCGCGAGCAGGAAGTTGCAGAAGACCGGGCCGAGCTCGGTCTCGAACTCGCTCCGGTCGGGCCGGAAGATGCGCGTGCCGACGAGGTCGGAGGGGACGAGGTCAGGCGTGAACTGGACGCGCTTGAACGACCCGCCGAGCACCGCGGCGGTCGTCTTCACGGTCAGCGTCTTCGCCAGGCCGGGCACGCCCTCGATCAGGAGGTGGCCGCCCGTCAGCAGGCAGACGAGCACGCGCTCGAGCATCACGTCCTGCCCGGCGATGACCTTCCGGATCTCGAAGAGCGCCCGCTCCAGCGCCTCCTTCGCCTGCCAGGGATCGGGTGCTTCGTCGACCGAGTCTCGTTTGCGCACAGCGCTGCCTCCCTCTGGAATGAGCCTGTCGTTGGATACGACGCCTATCCAGCGTGGCGGTTTGTCGTCCCACATGGAAGCAGATGGCTTCCGCTACGATCGCCCGCTGATGAGGGGACGGCCTCTCGGTCTTGTCGTGCTCTTCTGCGCCCTGGCGGCACTGGCCGCGGGCTGCGGCAAGAGCGCCGCGGACGAGAAGAAGGACTTCCTGGCCAAGGCGACCGCGATCTGCAACAACTTCGAGTCGCAGCAGAATCAGGTTCAGGTTCCCTCGGTGAACCCGCTGGCCGCGAAGACGTCGCACGCGGCGCGCGCCCAGTGGGGGCTCGGGATCAAGCAGCTCGCCTACCTGGGGACACAGGAGGTGAAGGCGCTCGGCAAGCTGAAGCCGCCGAAGGAGCTCGAGGAGCGCTTCCGGCGGCTCCTGACGACGAAGAGCGGCGGGTTCGCGGATCTCCTGGACGGCGCCGACGCGGCCAAACGGAACCACGTCTCGGAGATCAAGGCGCCGATCAACGCCGGGCGGGCTGCGCTCGCGGACGCGTCGAAGCAGGCGATCGCCCTCGGGCTCGCAGCCTGCCAGTAGCTGGCCCGAAGGGGCCTGACCACGGGTCAGGCGCCGGAAAGGGACAGACCCCTACGGGTCAGTCCCTACTGCGTCAGCGCGTCCGCCCCCGCCACGACCTCGAGGATCTCCTGGGTGATCTCGGCCTGGCGGGCGCGGTTCATCGCGAGCGTGAGCGTGTCGATCAGCTCGCCGGCGTTCTTCGAGGCGTTGCGCATCGCGGTCATGCGCGCGCCCTGCTCGGACGCGGCGGACTCGAGCAGCGCGCGGTAGAGCTCGGTCTCGACGTAGACCGGGAGCAGGCGCTCGAGGATCTCCTCCGGCTCCGGCTCGTAGATGAAGTCACCGAGCAGGTGCTCGGTGCTCCACGTCCTCCCCGGCCTCGAGCACGTGCTCCGGGATCGGCAGCAGGTCCTGCTCGACCACCTGCTGGACGAGCGGTGAGACGAACCGGTTGTAGACGACGACCACGCGGTCGACCTCGCCCTCGACATAGAGGTCGGCGACCTTGTGCGCCAGCGCCTGTGCATCTGCGTACGCCGGCCGGTCGCTGAAGCCGGTCCACGCCTGGAGCACGTCGAGCCGCCGGAAGCGGAGCGTCGAGGCGCCCTTCCGGCCGGAGACGAGCCAGCGCACCCGCATCCCGTCGGCCTCCAGCTCCCGCGAGAGCGCGAACGCGTGCCGCAGGACCTGCGCGTTGAACGCGCCCGCGAGGCCGCGGTCGCCGGTCAGCGGCAGGATCGCAACCGACTGGACGGACTCGCGCCGCTGGAGCAGCGGCAGGCTCCGCACCGACGAGCTCGCGCGGGCGGTGCCGATCATCAGCTCCATCATCCGGTCGGCGTACGGCCGCATCGCCTCGATCCGCGCCTGCGCGCGGCGGAGGCGGGCCGAGGCGACGAGCTCCATCGCCTTGGTGATCTTGCGCGTGTTCCGGATCGAGCGGATCCGGCGCTTCAGGTCCTGTACCGACGCCATCTATTCCTGGACGTTGAACATGCCGCCGAACTTCTTGATCTCGGCGTGCAGCTTCTCGGTCAGCTCGTCGGAGAGCTCCTTCTGCTCGCGGATCGCGGCCAGGATCGAGCTCTCGGTCCGCATGTGCTCGCGCAGCTCGTCCTGGAAGCGCGGCACCTGCTCGACCGGCACCTCGTCGAGGTATCCGTGGATGCCGGCGAAGATCGCGACCACCTGCTCCTCCGTCGGCCACGGGCTGTACTGCGGCTGGTTCAGGGTCGCGACCATCCGCTCGCCGCGGGCGAGCGTCCGCCGCGTGGCGTCGTCGAGCTCGGAGCCGAACTGCGCGAACGCCTCGAGCTCGCGGTACTGGGCGAGGTCGAGCTTCAGGCGGCCGGCGACCTGGCGCATCGCCTTCACCTGCGCGTTCCCGCCCACGCGCGAGACCGAGATGCCGACGTTGATCGCCGGGCGGACACCGGAGAAGAACAGATCGGCCTCCAGGAAGATCTGGCCGTCGGTGATCGAGATCACGTTCGTCGGGATGTACGCCGACACGTCGCCGGCCTGCGTCTCGATGATCGGCAGCGCGGTCAGCGAGCCGCCGCCGAGCTCGTCGGAGAGCTTGCACGCCCGCTCGAGCAGCCGCGAGTGCAGGTAGAACACGTCGCCCGGATACGCCTCGCGGCCGGGCGGCCGGCGGAGGAGCAGCGACATCTGCCGGTACGCATCCGCGTGCTTCGTCAGGTCGTCGTACATGCAGAGCGCGTTGCGCCCGTCGAACATGAAGTACTCGCCCATCGCGCATCCGGCGAACGGCGCCATCCACTTGATCGGCGCCGCCTCCGACGCGGCCGCGGTGACGATGATCGTGTAGTCCATCGCGCCCTCGTCCTTCAGGCGCTCGTAGACCTGCGCGACGGTCGATGCCTTCTGGCCGATCGCGACGTAGATGCAGATCACGTCCAGGCCGCGCTGGTTGAGGATCGTGTCGACGCAGATCGCCGTCTTGCCGGTCGTCCGGTCGCCGATGATCAGCTCGCGCTGGCCGCGGCCGATCGGGATCATCGAGTCGATCGCCTTCAGGCCGGTCTGGAGCGGCTCCTTCACCGGCTGGCGGTCGACGACGCCGGGCGCCTTGAACTCGAGCGGGCGTGTCTCGCTCGCCTGAAGCGGCGGGCCGCCGTCGATGGGATTGCCGAGCGGGTCGACGATGCGCCCGATCAGCGAGTCGCCGACGGGGACGCTGGCGACGCGGCCGGTGCGGCGGACGGGCTGCCCCTCCTTGACCCGCTCCCAGTCACCGAACAGCGCGGCGCCGACGTTGTCCTCCTCGAGGTTGAGCGCGATCCCGGTGACGCCGTGCTCGAGCTCGAGCATCTCCATCGAGGCGGCGCTCTCGAGGCCGTAGACGCGGGCGATGCCGTCGCCGACCTGGAGCACGGTGCCGACCTCGGCGAGGTCGGTCTCGACCTCGAAGTCCTTGATCCGCTCCTTGAGGATGGCGGTGATCTCTTCGGGGCGTAGCTTCACTGTGTTCCTTTCAGGCTCGGGTGACGAGTTCTCGTTGGAGGCGTTCCAGGCGGCTGCGCACGCTCGCGTCCACGCGCAGCGAGCCGGCCTGGAGGACGATGCCGCCGATCAGGTCGGGGTCGACCGAACGCGTCGCCTCGACGGTCCGGCCGGAGGCCTTCTGGATCTGCTCGACGATCGCGCGCGCCTCGTCCTCGGAGAGCTCGAAGGCGGTGGTCAGCTCGACGGTGAGCTGCCCCTCCTCGCGGGCGGCGAGCCGGTCGAACTCCTCGCCGACCTCCTCGATCTCCCCGCCGCGGCCCTTCTCGATCAGGAGCCGCAGGAGGTTGCGGACGAGAGAGTCGGCGTCGCCCGCGACGGCGTCCACGGCGGCGAGCTTCGCCCGCTGGTCGAGCTGGGGGTTGCGCAGGATCTCCGCGAGCTCCGGCACCTGACGCTGGGCCTCGACGAAGTCGCCGAGCTGCTCCCGCGCCTCTGCGAGCTTCCCGCCCTCCTTCGCGGCCTCGAACAGCGACCGGGCGTACGTGCGATGGACGACGACTCACGTCAGTCGTTCCGCTCCAGCACCGAGAAGTCGAGGTCGCTGATCGCTTCCTCGATCAGCTTCCGGTGGTCCTCGCGGTCGAGCACCTTGCCCGTCACCTTCGAGGTGGCGGCGATCGCCAGCTCGGTGACCTCGGAGCGGATCTGCTCGAGCGCGCGCTGGGTCTCCGCGTCGATCTGCTTCTTCGTCTCCTCCAGGCGGCGCTGCCGGTCGACCTCGGTCTCCTCGCGGACGCGCTCACGCTGGGCATCCGCCTGCTTGCGGGCCTCGGCGAGCACCTCCTCCGCGTCGGCCTTGGCCTTGCCGATCAGCTTGCGGTGCTCCTCGAGGAGCGTGCGGGCCTCCTCGCGTGCGCGATCGGCTTCATCGAGCGATTCACGGATCCGGTCGCGGCGGGCGTCGATCGCGCCCTGGATCGGGCCGAACGCGTACCGCTTGAGGACGAACAGCGCGATCAGGAAGCAGACGATCGTCCAGATCATCAGCCCCGGGGTGACCTTGATCAGCGCGTTGGCGGCGATCGGGCAGCATGTACCTGGGCTCCGTCTCTTACACCAGGACGAAGGCGAGAATCGAGCCGAGCAGGCCGTAGAACACGACGGCCTCGGTCAGCGCGAACCCGAGCCACTGGATGCCCTGAAGCTCGCCGCGGAGCTCCGGCTGGCGGGCGACGGACTGAATCATGGAGCCGAAGATATTGCCGATGCCGACGCCGGCGCCGAGGGCGCCGAGGCCGACGCCCAGCGCGAGGCCGATCGCTTTTCCGGCCTTCGTGACGTCGCCGGTGGTGGCGGCGAGAAGTGCAGCGAGCATGTTCTTCCTCCTAGTGCTCCGGCTCGATTGCCGAGCCGATGTAGATGGCTGACAGGGCGGCGAAGATGAACGCCTGGATCGAGACCACGATCACGACCTCGAAGAGGTAGAAGACCGCCGAGATCGGCACGACGAACACGGCCAGGACGAGCGATTCCAGGATGAACATCAGGCCGATGAACGTGAGGATCAGGATGTGGCCGGCGAGCATGTTCGCGAAGAGTCGGACGCTCAGCGAGATCAGGCGCATGAACTGGCCGAGGATCTCCAGCGGCACGATCAGGAAGAGCAGCGCCTTCGGCGCCTCCGGGATCCAGCTCTTGAAGTACTTGCGCGGGCCGTTCCAGCGGATCCCCTCGTAGTGCGTGAAGACGAAGGTGAGCAGCGCCAGCGCGAGCGTCACCGAGAGCGAGGAGGTCGCCGCGTAGATGCCCCACGTCGGGATTCCGTGCCACTTCTCGCCGGTCAGTGGCAGCGGGATGAACCCGAGCATGTTCACGACCCAGATGAACAGCATCAGCGTCGCCACGTACGGGAACCAGCGGCCGATCGCCTTCGTCGGCAGGCCTTGCTCCGCAATCTGCACCTGGGCAACCTCGTAGATCTGCTCCCCGACCGACTGGCGGCGGCCGAGGGTCTTGTCGGAGGTGACCTTCCAGCGCATCAGGCCGATGCCCATGAGGATGGTCAGCACGGTGCCGAGCATCAGGTAGACGACTGCCTTCGTGATCGAGAGGTTGAGGCTGCCGAGATGGATCGAGACCCACTCGTGCTGCTCGAACTCGGTGGTCGGGTCGAAGTCGCCGCGCGCCCACGCAGCGGCGGGAAAGAGCAGCAGGGCGGTCGCGCTCAGGAAGAGGATGCGGCGGATCATCTGCGTCGGCTGCTTCCCGTAATAGGCGGCGAGCGAGAGGCCGAGCTCGCACGTGTAGGCGAGCGCATACGTGAGCACCGCTGCGATCCCGACGTCCTTGTCGGACGAGGCGACTGCGACGAGCACGACGAGCAGGCCGATCGACTTGAAGAACACGCCGAACACCCGTGCCCCGTTTCCGACGCCAGAACGCGCGATCGCATAATCGAGCGCGTGCACGGCGACGTACAGCACCGTCGCGAGCGCCCAGCCCTTGATCGGCCAACCGGCGATCAGGAAGACAGGCAGGGCGAGCAGCAGCACGGCGCCCCCGGCGATCGCCGGCAGCAGGTGCCCGGGCTCGGCGCGTGGGGTCAGCAGCGCGGACGGCATCACATCGTCCCCCGATAGCGGAGGTAGACCGCCGCGATCCCGACGGGGATGCCGACGAACGCTCCGGCGAGGATGCCGTAGCCGATTGACCCGGCCGCCCAGCCGATCAGCGCGCCCGCTCCGGTGCCTGCCGCGGTCCCGGTGATCAGCAGGGCGCCCGCGCCGGCGGGATCGAACGTCTGGCGCGCAGGCTCCATCTGCGCAGCGAGCATATCAAGTGACTTTGTGACACGGGAACCTCGCTTGCGAAGCGGGATTGCGCGTTGTGCTTGTGCCGCCTTCTTCAGGCGGTGCGCCGGGCCTGCTCTTCCGCCTCGCGGCGCCGCCGCCGGACGCGCGGATTCGCGAGCTTGACGATCTCCAGCAGGTAGACCATGTAGATCGACGCCGCGACCGCGAGCAGGCCGAGTGCGGCGGCCGCGATCGTCGAGCCGGTGTGCCACTGGCCGCCTTCGCGGAACGGGATGAAGCGCGTTCCGAGCGCGGCCGCGGCCAGCGTCCCGACCCAGAACCAGATGTAGACGACCGCACGGCGCTGCGAGAAGCCGATGTTGACGAACCGGTGGTGCAGGTGCGTCTTGTCGGGCGCGGTGATCGGCTGCCGGTACTTGAGCCTCCGCGCGACGACGAACCCGGTGTCGAGGATCGGCACGGCCAGAACGAGCAGCGGGAAGAACAGGGCGACGGTCGCGGCGGTCTTCAGCAGCCCGTCGACCGAGACCGCGGACAGGGAGAAGCCGAGCAGCATCGATCCGGAATCGCCCATGAAGACCCGCGCCGGGAAGAAGTTGTGGCGCAGAAAGCCGAGCGTGGCGCCGAAGACGATCGCCGAGAAGATCGCCGCGTTCGGTTTCCCGAGCGAGAGCGCGATCACGGAGAAGGTCACGCCGGCGATGCCGCAGACGCCCGCGGCGAGGCCGTCGAGCCCGTCGAGGAAGTTGACCATGTTCATCACGGCGACGATCCAGATGACGGTCAAAGGACCACCCACCCACGCGGGCAGGTCGTAGACGCCGAGGAACGGGAAGGTGAAGTGGTCGACCCACACGCCGAAGACGACCGGGATCGAGGCGGCCAGCACCTGCCCGCCGAGCTTCTCCCACCAGGCGAGGCCGCGGAAGTCGTCGATCGCCCCGACCGCGGTCGCGACCGCGCAGCCGATCAGCACACCCCGCACCGGCCGGGTCAGGTCGAGGAACGCGAGCGACGGGACGATGATCCCGAAGAACATCGCGATCCCGCCGAGCCGCGGGATCGGAATCCGGTGGATGCGCCGCTCGTCGGGCTGGTCGACCGCGCCGAAGCGCCTCGCCATCCCGGCGACCGCGGGTGTCAGCGCGACGACGATGAACGCCGCGACCACTGCGCCGTAGACGACCTCGAGGTGGTCGCGAAGCTCATGGGCGACCACTACTTGGTCCCGTAGAGCCGGTCGCCCGCGTCGCCGAGGCCGGGACGATGAAGCCGCGCTCGTTGAGCTCGCGGTCGAGGGCGGCACAGACGATGTGGACGTCGGGGAAGGTGGCGTGGACCTTCTCGACGCCTTCGGGCGCGGCGACCAGGCAGACGAGCGTGACCGACCGCGCGCCCGCCTCCTTGACCTTCTGGATCGCCGCGACGCTCGAGTTGCCGGTCGCGAGCATCGGGTCGAGCACGATCGCGTCGCGCTCGCCGAGGTCGTCGGGGAGCTTCACGAAGTACTCGATCGCCTCGAGCGTCTCCTCGTCGCGGTACATGCCGATGAAGCCGACGCGCGCACTGGAGATCAGGGACAGCGTCCCCTCCAGCATCCCGACGCCGGCGCGCAGTACCGGACAGACGGCGACCTTCTTCCCCGCGATCCGGTGTGCGGTCATCGTCTCGAGCGGCGTCTCGATCTCCACCGGCTCCGTTGGGAAGTCCTTCGTCGCCTCGTAGGTGAGCAGCAGCGTCAGCTCGTTCGCGAGCTTCCGGAAGTGGACGGTCGGAGTGTCCTTGTCGCGGAGGTAGCTGAGCTTGTGCTGGACCAGCGGGTGAGTGACGACGGTGAGGCGCGGAACGAGCTCAAGCTTCGTACGCCGTGTAGCCGCGGAACCCCGGGTACAGCGGACGGCGCTCGCAGAGCGCCTGCGCGCCGGCGGCGAGCCCGACGAGATCCGGTTCCTCGGAGAGCGCGCCGCAGACGATCCGGCCGACCTCGTGGAAGTCCTCCTCGTCGAAGCCGCGCATCGTGCAGGCGGGGGTGCCCATCCGGACGCCGGACGCGATGGTCGGCGAGCGCTCGTCGAAGGGCACGGTGTTGCGGTTCGCGGTGATCCGGACCTCGGCAAGCCGGTCTTCCGCATCCTTGCCCGTCCACTCGGTCTTGCGCAGGTCGAGCTGGAGGAGATGCGTGTCGGTACCGCCGGTGAGGACGTCGAGGCCGCCGGCCTGGAGCTCGTCGGCGAGCGCGTCCGCGTTTGCGCGGATCTGCGACTGGTACTCCCGGAAGGCGGGTGTGGCCGCGATCCGAAAGCACGTCGCCTTCGCCGCGATCACGTGCTCCATCGGCCCGCCCTGCATGCCCGGGAAGACCGCGCGGTCGAGCGCCTGCGCATGCTCCTCACGGCAGAGAACCAGGCCGGAGCGCGGGCCGGAGAGAGTCTTGTGTGTCGTCGAGCTGACGAAGTCGCAGTGCGGCACCGGGTTGGGATGCAGGCCGGCGGCGACGAGCCCGGCGAAGTGGGCCATGTCGCAGAGCAGCATTGCGTCCACCTCGTCGGCGATCTCACGGAAGCGGTCGGCCTCGACGGTTCGTGGGTACGCCGAGCCGCCGCAGACGATCATCCGCGGCCGGTGCTCCCTGGCGAGCTGGAGGATCTCGTCGTAGTCGACGAGGTTCGTCTCGCGCGACACGCCGTAGTGGACGAACGAGTACAGGCGCCCGGAGAAGTTGACCTTCAGCCCGTGGGTCAGATGGCCGCCGTGGTCGAGCCGCAACGCGAGCACGGTGTCGCCGGGCTCCAGCACCGCGGAGTAGACCGCCATGTTCGTCTGCGCGCCCGCGTGCGGCTGCACGTTCGCGTGCTCGGCGCCGAACAGCTCCTTCGCACGGTCGATCGCGAGCTGCTCGATCTCGTCGACGACCTCGCACCCGCCGTAGTAGCGCTTTCCCGGGTAACCCTCCGCGTACTTGTTCGTCGGCACGCTCGAGACCGCCTCGAGGATGCTCGGCCAGGTGAAGTTCTCCGAGGCGATCAGCTCGATCTGGCCGCGCTGCCGTTCGAGCTCGCGGCCGATCAGCTCGGCGATCTCGGGATCGACCTCCGCGAGCCCGGCACTGCGCAGCTCCTTCAGGGTCTGCTCGGCGACCGCCATCGCCGGGAATCCTAGTCCTCGAGCAGGCGGTCGACCCTCGCCCGGAGCATGCGCGAGGCGTCCTCGAAGCCGAGGTGCGCGTAGAACTCCCGTGCGCCCTCGTTCGGGGTGTCCACACTGAGCACCACGTATTCACGGCCCTGCTCCCGCAGGTGCTCCGCGACCGCCTGCATCAGCGCTCTTCCCACTCCACGCCCGCGCGCGCCCGGCACCGTGTAGACGCCGAAGACGTACCCGAAGTGCGGGGTCGAGAGGTTCGCGTAGAGGGTGCCGACGATCTCACCGTCCTCCTCGGCGACGAGCGCGACATGGTCGCGGACGAGCACCGGGTCGAACGGGCTCGACGGATACGGCGTGTAGTGGGCCTCCGTGCTGAACTCGTCCCAGAGCCGGCGCATCAGCGGGATGTCGGCCTCCGTTGCGCGGCGGACCACGAACGGCCCTGCGGTCACGCCGCGGGCGCTGCCAGGCGCGCGAGTGCCTCGGCTGCCGGCACGGCGCCTTCACGAAGGATCTTCGGCTCGGTCCCGGTCAAGTCGATCACGGTCGACGGTACACCGGGGAGCTCCCCGCCGTCGATCTCGGCAGCGCAACCATCGCGGATCTCGCGCGGCACGTCCTCGAGGCGTCTCGGATCGAGGCCGTGATGCCGGTTCGCGCTCGTCGCCATCAGCGCCCCCACCTCCCGGAGCACGTCTGCGAATGCGTCCTCCGCCGTCGGCACGCGGACGCCGATCGTCTCCCCGCGGTCTCCGGCCAGCCAGCGAAAACGGCGCCCGGGATTGGGCAGCACGAGCGTGTACGGGCCGGGAAGCAGCGCGCGCGTCTGTTCACCGACGCGGCCGCGCAACTCGGGCACGCACTCGAACAGCAGGTCGACGTCCGAGCAGAGGAGCGCCGTAGGCATCCCGTCCGGCCGGCCCTTCAGCCGGTAGACGCGCGCGGCCGCTTCCTCGAGGTAGGGAGTCGCGCACAATCCGTAGACAGTGTCGGTCGGGAGGATCACGGGTCGCCCCTCCCGGATCGCCGCTACTGCATCCTGGACGTCGGCCATCGGCCCTCCACCACTCGATCCCGACCGGCAAGATCCAGGCCGGCCCGCACGTCGTCGTACCCTAGTTCGCGCAACAGATCCTCTATTTCCTCGCCGCGGCCCGCTGCAACCTCGAGCACGACATGCCCTCCGGGCTCGAGCACGTCGCGCGCGGCCAGGGCGACCGCCTCGGTGTGCTCCTCGCCGACAGTGGCGAGGCGCGGCTCCCAGTCGCGCACCTCCGGCTCGAGCGTCTCGATCTCCCCCGCGGAGACGTACGGCGGGTTCGAGACGACCAGGTCGTAGCGGCCCACGAAGCCGTCGCGAAGGTCACGACGCTCGAATGTCACCCCGAGCTCCGCCGCGGCAGCGTTCTCACCGGCGAGCGCAAGCGCACCCTCGGAGACGTCGATCGCCGTCACGCGCGCGCCCGGGTGCTCGTCCGCGATCGCGAGCGCGATCGCGCCCGAACCGGTGCCGACGTCCAGGACGGCCGGCGACTCGTGGCCGCGCAGCAGCTCGAGGCAGCGCTCGACGACGACCTCCGTCTCGGGCCGAGGGACCAGAACGCGCCGGTCGACCTTCAGCGTCAGCCGCCGGAACCCCCACTCGCCGAGAACGTAAGCCAACGGCTCACGGGCGGCGCGTCGTTCGACGAGCGTCCTCGCTGCGGCGGTGTCCTGCTCGGAGACCTCGCGGCCGCGCTCCAGTTGCAGCTCGCTGCGCGTCAGGCCGAGCGCGTGCCCGAGCAGCAGCTCGGCGTCCACCTCCGGCGTCTCCACTCCCGCCGCGCGCAGCCTCTCGGCCGCCTCGGCAAGGACCGCGGCAGCGGTCACGCCTCCAGCGCCTGGCGGCGGTCCTCCGCGGTCAGGGCCTCGGTGAACGCGTCCAGCTCGCCCTCGAGGATGCGCTCCTTCAGCTGGTGCGCGGTCAGCTTGATCCGGTGGTCGGTGAGCCGGTTCTCCGGGAAGTTGTAGGTGCGGATCTTCTCCGCCCGCTCGCCGCCGCCGATCTGCGAGCGCCGCGTCGCCGCGAGCTCCTGCTCCTGCCGCGCGCGCTCCTGCTCGTAGAGGCGCGCGCGGAGGACGCGCATCGCCTTCGTCTTGTTCTGGAGCTGCGACTTCTCGTCCTGCATCGCAACGACCAGGCCGGTCGGCAGGTGCGTGATCCGCACGGCGGAGTCGGTCGTGTTCACGCTCTGCCCGCCGGGACCCGTCGACCGGTACACATCGATTTTCAGATCATTTGCGTCGATCTCGACCTCGACGTCTTCGGCCTCGGGCATCACCGCAACGGTTGCGGTCGAGGTGTGGATTCGCCCCTGCGACTCCGTCTCGGGGACGCGCTGCACCCGGTGGGTGCCCGCCTCGTACTTGAACACGGAGTAGGCGCCGTCACCCTTGACGCCGAAGACGAGCTCCTTGAAGCCGCCGCCGTCGTTCGGGCTGGCCGAGAGCTGCTCGGCCTTGAACCCGCGCCGCTCCGCGTAGCGGGTCAGCATCCGGAAGAGGTCCCCGGCCCAGAGCGCCGCCTCGTCGCCGCCGACGCCCTGCCGGATCTCGACGATCACGTCCTTGCGGTCGGCCGGGTCGGTCTCGACGAGCGCGAGCTTCAGCTCCTCCTCGAGCTCGTGGATGCGCTGCTCGAGCTCGGGGACGAGCTCCTTGAGGTCGCCGTCGGCGCGGGCCGACTCGAGATCGGTGCTGGCCTGCTGCCACTCCTGCGCGAGCCGGTGAGGCTCCTCGAGCTCCTTCAGGCGCCGCCCGACCTCCGCCGCCTCGCGGTGGTCGTTGTAGACGGCAGGATCGGACATCCGCTCCTGCGTCTCTTTGTACGAACGCTCCAGCTCGTCGATCAGCTGCTCCATCCGGGCCACGCGAACAGGGTAGATCGCGGGGGATGCGGTCGGAGCGGCAGCTCGAGCGAGGGCGGGCCCGAGCAGGCCCGCCCTCGCGCATCCGCTACTGGAGGCCCTGTGCCCTCCACTTGCCGTAGATCGTCCTGAACTGCCCCTGCATCGACCGGGCAGCGTCGGCCGGGGTCATTTTCCCCTGCGCCACCTGGGCGAACATCTGCGGGATCAGGAACTGGTTGAAGATGTCGCCGACCGCCGCGTTGGCGAAGCCGGGATAGCCGACGTTCGTCGTGTACCGGCGGGCGATCGAGGTCAGGATCGTGTACTTCCCGCGCGGCTTGTGCGAGTCGGCGGCCGCCATCCGGTTCATCGCCCGGAAGCCGCCCGGGACCGCGTTCGTCCAGGCCGGGAAGTTGTAGAAGCCCGAGTTGGTGAAGTGGTCCTTGTAGGCGAACTGCTGGTCGACGATGTACTTCTTCGCCGCGTCCTTGTTCTGGGCGAACTTCCAGACGAAGAAGACGCCCATCACGTGCTCGTTGCCGAGCGCGCGAACCGGCCCGCGCGGGATCGGCCGTAGCCACGTGTCGTCCGAGAGCGCGTTGTTCCCGGACGCCTCCGCCGAACGGGCGATCGAGATCGCGTTCACGGCCATCGAGAGCCGGCCGGCGAGGAAGGCCTGGTTGTTCGAGGCCGCCGTCCAGGCGAAGACCTCGTCGGACATGCCGTTCTTGTAGATCTCGGCCATCACCCTCAGGGCGTCGATCGTGCCCTTCGTGTTGATGTTCGGCCGGCCGTCGACCGTCTGGAGAGCCGCGCCGTAGCAGTAGAGGAGCGACATCAGCATCATGTTCGAGTCGAGCTCGTTCGACATCCCGAGCCCGACCGGATGCCCCGCAGCCTTCAGCTTGGGCGCCGCGCGGCGGACGTTGTCCCACGTGTTCGGGGCGATCCCGACGTTGAACCACATGCTCTTGCGGTAGTGGATCGGGTCCGGAACGTAGTTGTCCGCGACGCCGTAGTAGCGCTTCGTCTTCGGGTTGTAGGTCGACTTGTAGGCGACGTCGGTCATCTTCCCGAGCTTCCGGGTGATCTCCTGGACGACGTCGTTCAGCGGGAGCGTCTGCTTCTCCAGCGCCGAGGGCGGGAAGAGGAACTGGAAGAGGTCGTGTCCCTTCTGCGCCGCCACCTCCGAGGCGGCCGTGGCCGGAAGCAGCGCGTTGTTGATGTGGTCGATCTTCACCTCGACGTCGTTCTTCTCGCCCCACTGCTTGACGTAGGTGTTGTCGAGCCACTGGTCGTAGGCGGGCACGAAGTGCGCCCACTGCATGATCGACAGGCTCCCCTTGAGCTGCCGGTGCCGGTGCTTCAGCACGCCCGGGAAGGAGCTCGCCCGCTCCGCGATCCCCCCGAACATGCTGACCGCGAAGGCGCCCGCGGCGCCTCGCTTGACCAGGTCTCGCCTGGTCAGACCAGCCTTGTCCTCCGCCATACCTCCCTCCTTTCTCGTCGCCCTATCTGAAGGCACCACCCGTGAAGCCCTTGATGAAGCGGTCGAGGAACGCGTTGTAGAGCAGCGCGAGCGGAATGCTCGGGATCAACACCGCGGCCATCAGCGACTGCCAGAAGAAGACGTCGCCGCGGATCAGCTCGTTCGGGACGCCGGCCGAGAGGGTTCGCTGGCCCGTCGACTGCGTGAACGTGAACGCGTAGATGAACTCGTTCACGCAGAGCGAGAAGGCGAAGATCACGACGGTCAGGATCCCCGGCAGCGAGACGGGGAAAACGATCTTGCGCAGCGCGCGCAGCCGCGAGCAGCCGTCCACGAGAGCCGCATCCTCCAGCTCCTGCGGGATCGTCTTGAAGAACCCCATCAGCAGCCACGTCGCGAACGGGATCGTAAACGACGGGTAGACGAGGATCATCGCCCACTTCGTGTCCTTCAGGTTCAGCTCCGCGATCAGGCGCGAGAGCGGCAGGAAGAGCAGCGTCGGCGGGACGAGGTAGACGAGGAAGATCCCGACGCCCATCGACTGGCCCCAGCGGCCGGAGAGGCGCGCGAGCGCGTAGCCGGCCGGCAGCGCGAAGACGAGCGTGATCGCGACGACGGCGACGCCGATGATGAACGTGTTCCAGAGCCAGGTCGGGTACGACGTGTGCTTGAACAGGAACGTGACGTGGCTGAACGTCATGTAGTTCCAGAAGTCCCAGTGCGCGTGCCCCTGGGCGTCGTTGTAGGTGTAGGGGATCGACTTCTGGTTGTAGAGGTCGAGGTCCCGCTTGAACATGGTCGTCAGCGCCCAGTAGAACGGGAAGGCGAGCAGGATCGCGAACGGCCCGATCACGAGCCACGTGCCCGCCTTCCGCCAGATGATCCGCAGGGTCTCGGTCAACTGACCTGCGCCCTCCGCGCGAAGAACAGCATCAGGATCGTCACCGCGGCGAGCAGCGGGAAGAGGTAGAGCGAGATCGCCGCGCCGGCGCCGACGCGGGTGGACTCGATCCCGATCGACTCGGACCACGTCGTCAGCACCTGCGTCGAGTTGAAAGGCCCGCCGCGGGTCAGAATCCAGACGACCGCGAAGTCGGCGGCGGTGAAGACGATCCCGAAGAGCACCGCGACGAGCGCGATCGGCAGCTGGAGCGGGAGGTCGATGTACCACAGCTTCTTCAGCGGCCCGGCACAGTCGATCTTCGCGGCGTCGTCGACCTCGGTCGGAATCGACGCCCGGCCGGCGATGAAGATGATCACCGCGAACGGGAGCACCCGCCAGGCGTGGACCATGATGATCGCGAAGATCGCCAGGTTCGGGTGGCCGAGCCACTGCGGCGGGTTGTTCGCGCCGCAGCCGTTGCCGACGTCGAACAGCGAGCAGACCGCGCCGACGGTGTGGGTCTCCTTCAGCGTCCAGTTCACGACGCTGAACAGGGAGTCGAAAATCCAGAGCCAGAGGATCGTGACGAGCGCGACCGGCGCCGCCCACGGCAGGATGACGAGGAAGCGGACGAACCACTTGCCGCGGAAGTCGCGGACGAGGAAGTGCGAGAGCACCGCCGCGCCGATGACGACGATCACCTGCGCCGAGAACGTGATGATCAGCGTGTTCTCGAGCGCGGTGCGGAAGTTCTGGTCGTGCCAGGCCTCGGTGAAGTTGTCGAGGCCGACGAACTTGCCGGAGAGCGAGCCGCCGGTCGCGTCGGTCAGGCTGAGGTAGAGCGACCAGCCGAGCGGGACGCCGACCACGATCAGCACGAAGATCACCGCCGGCGCGATCAGCAGGGGTCCGAGGACCCGCTTCTCCTCGAGGAGGTTCTTCCAGCGCCGCCTCGGGCGGCCCAGACCCCCCGCTACCGCTGCCACGGCTTCGGATCCTAAGTGAAGTTAGATTCTCCGTCTGGGGGCCATGGCCGAGATTCAGCTCGACAAGCTGACCAAGGTCTACGGGGACGGGACGAAGGCCGTCTCCGACTTCGACCTCGAGATCGCCGACGGCGAGTTCGTCGTCTTCGTCGGGCCGTCGGGGTGCGGGAAGACGACGGCGCTGCGGATGATCGCCGGGCTCGAGCCGATCACCGCCGGCACCGTCGCGATCGGAGGCGAGGTCGTCAACACGCTGCCGCCGAAGGACCGGGACGTGGCGATGGTCTTCCAGAACTACGCCCTCTACCCGCACATGTCGGCCTACGACAACATGGCCTTCGCGCTGAAGATGCGCGGGGTCGAGAAGGCCGAGATCGAGCGACGCGTCACCGGCGCAGCGAAGAAGCTCGGGCTCTCCGAGGTGCTGAAGAAGAAACCGCGGACGCTCTCGGGCGGCCAGCGCCAGCGCGTCGCGATGGGGCGCGCGATCGTGCGAGAGCCGCAGGCGTTCCTGATGGACGAGCCCTTGTCGAACCTCGACGCGAAGCTACGCGTCGAGATGCGCGCCGAGATCGCCCGGATCCAGCGCGACCTCGGGGTGACGACGATCTACGTCACGCACGACCAGGTCGAGGCGATGACGATGGGCGACCGGGTCTGCGTGCTTCGCGGCGGCTTCCTCCAGCAGGTTGCCTCGCCGCAGGAGCTCTACGACCGGCCCGCCAACCTGTTCGTCGCGGAGTTCATCGGCTCGCCCGCCATGAATCTCGTCCGCGCGGAGCTCGCCGGCGGCGAGGTGCGGTTCGGTGACCGGGTCCTCTCCGTGCCGGACGGAGTGCGCTCGGCGCGGCCGAGCCTCGCCGCGTACGTGGGAAAACAGGTCGTGCTCGGGAATCCGTCCGGAGGACATCGAAGACGTCGAACTCGCGCGGAACAGCGGCGGCCGGTTGACGGTCGAGATCGACATCCGCGAGGACATGGGCTCGGAGGTGTTCGTGCATTTCGCAATCGACGCCGAGCCGGTCGAGACGCAGGAGGTGCTCGAGGCGATGGAGGAGGAGGACGTCCCCGAGGCCGTACGCGAGCGGATGCGCCGCGGCGTGCCCTTCATCGCGCGGCTCGAGCGCGGGACCGCGGCCAAGGAGAACGAGCAGCTCGAGCTCGTCGTCGACACCGAGCGCCTGCACTTCTTCGACCCCGAGACCGGGGCCGGGATCTACTAGCTACTTCCGGCCGAAGGCCGAGCCGATGAAGGCGAGCAGCTTCGCGCGGAAGCTCGCCGGTGCCCAGGACGTCTCCAGCAACTGCGTCCCGTGGCCGGACGATGGGACGACCAGCAGCTGCTTTCGCTTGGCGGCCGACGCGGCGTCGAGCTTCCGCATGTCGCCGACGAACGCGGTGTCACGGCTGCCGACGCCGAAGAACGACGGTGCGGTGACTTTCCGAGCAGCCTGCTCCGCGTCCATCGAGCCGAACAGCCGTGGGGACGAGAGCACGACGACCCCGGCGAGATTCGGCCGCGGGATCGCGGCCGCAGCCGTCTGCGCTGCGGTGCCGCCCGCCGACGCGCCGCCCACCAGCACGCGCGTGACACCGCGCCGGCGCAGCTCCCGCGCGGCGCCGAGCACGTCCCGGTCGAGGTGAGCCGTCCCCGGGTCCGACACGCCGGGAGTCGTAGAGCAGCACGCGGTAGCCGCGCCCGGCGAGCTGCTGCGCGAAGGGCAGCCAGTTGCAGAGGTTCGCGCGGAACTCGTGGCTGAGCACGATCCCGTCCTTGCCGGAGCCGAGCAGGACGCCGTGCAGCCGAAGGCCGTCGGTGGCGCGGAACGCGATCGCCTTCGAGCGCAGCGGACCCGTCACGCAGCCGTCGACGACCGGTGCGACCCCCTGGGTCTTGCGCAGGCCGACATGGAGGAACGCGTTGAGAGCCTGCCGCCCGTACTCGTCGACGGCCCGCAGCTGCACCGAGTGGCCGGCCTTGGGGACGACGATCAGCGTGCCGCCGGGGGCGAGCGCCAGCTCCTGCTTCGCCCAGGCGAGCGGCGTCGACAGGTCGCGGTCACCGGCGAGCAGCAGCGTCGGAACCGGGGGCAATTTGCCGCGCGGGACGGCAGGAGCCGGCTCGGGCGGCCAGTAGAGACACGTGCGGACGATCCCGTTGGCGGACGCGACCGCGCGCGTGAAGGGCCAGATCGACGCCGGCTTGACGCGGACGGCGGCGTCGAGCAGCGCCGTGAGACGGCTGCGTGTCGGCGTGGCCGGCCCGCCCCACGGCATGCGGTTGTCGGCACAGAGCGCGGCGGCGTGGAGGCCCTGGCTGAGCGCCTCGGCCGGCGTCCTCGGGTCGGGCGCGAAGCGGTCGACGAGCCGCTGGAGGTCGGCCGCGCCGGCCGTGGGACGCGGCGTAGAGCGCCCCGATCACACCGGGGTAGGTCGGGTCGAAGACGCTCAGAGTGACCAGCGCATCGAGGAGCCGCGTGTCGATGCTCGACGTCCGCACGACGAACGCGAGCTGCTCGGCCGGATCTCCCTTGCAGGGCAGGTCGCTGCACAGGGAACGCAGGACCCGCCCGACCGCGCTCGCGTTCTCGACCGACAGCCCGTTGATCCCCTCGTGGGGAACGACCGAGTCGAGGACGAGCCGGGCGACGTGCGTCGGGTAGCGCAGCGCATACCGCTCGGCGACGAAGGTCCCGTACGACACGCCGTCGAGGGTCAGCTTGTCGACCCCGAGCGCGCGGCGGAGCAGATCGAGGTCCTGCACCGTCTGGTCGGTGCCGAAGAACCGGCGCTTCGGGCCGATCGCGCGGGCGCAGGCCGCGCACCGCCGCCTTCGTCGGCGGGGCGAGGTCGGAGCTCCCCATCTGGGCCTGGAGAGCGGGGCACTGGAGTGCGTTGGGGCCGGTGCCGCGCTGGTCGATCAGGACGAGCCGGTAGCCGGCGAGCATCGGGCCCGAGCCGTGAGGCGATGCGGGAGGCAAACGGCGCGCCCGGCTGCCCGGGACCGCCGGTCAGGAAGACGAGCACGCCGCGCGGCGCGGGGCCGTTCTGGACGGCGACCTGGAGCCCCAGCTCCCCCTTCACCCGGCCCTGGTGGTCGAGCGGCACCGTCAGGTTCGAGCAGGTGAACCCCGGCGAGTCGGCGCACGGCCCCGAGCCCGTCAGGCGGGGCACGCCCGCGCCCGCGCTTCCCGCGAGCAGGGGAAGCACGAGCGCAAGAAGGAACGCCCGGGCACTGCCGTTCTAGACGGCGGGGCCGGGCGCGGTTAGTCCCGCGGCCCGAAGCGGATCGGGCCGCCGCGCGGCCTCACGCTCGAGGTCGGGCCTTCGCTCGACTACCGGCGAGGCAGCCGCTGGTACACGCGAGCCTCGCCCTGCAGCCGCTTCCCCCACGCCTCCAGGCCCAGCGCCGTCGAACCTTGCTCCTGCCCCTGCTGCAGCTGCCGGTAGACCCGCCTCGGCCTGCAGCCGCTTCCCCAGGCCTCGAGGCCCAGCGCGGTTGTGCCTGCTGCTGCCTCGCTGCAGCTGCTGGTACACGCGAGCCTCGCCTTGCATCCGCTCGCCCCAGGCCTTCAGGCCCAGCGCCGTCGGCTCGGCAGTTGCGGCTCCGACGAGCACTGCCGCGCTGAGAGCAACAATCGCGAAGATGATGCCTGTCACCTTCATCTTGTCCTCCTTCGTCCGGACGGCACCACGCCGTCGCTTTGAACGAGAAGACACGCGGACAGTCATCGCAGGCCAGGATGAGCCCACCCTCGGGTAACCGCACCGGTAACACGCGGTAATTCGGCGGCGCGGAGACGGGTGGTACGGTCACCGCGCAGGAAAACTCATGCAGTTCCGCATTCTCGGGCCCTCGAGGTCGTCGATGGAGAGCAGCCAATTGTGCTGCGGAAGGGCAAGGAGTGCGCGCTGCTCACCTACCTGGTCTGCACGCGAACGAGGTCATCCCGAGCGAGCGGTTGATCGACGAGCTCTGGGACGAACGCCCGCCGCCGACGGCGCCCAAGATCCTCCAAAACGCGGTCTCGCACCTTCGTAAGGCGCTTGGTGACGGTCGGCTGCTCACAAGGGGCACGGCTACGAGCTACGCGCCGCGCCGGAGGAAGTCGATCTGCGCCAATTCCGGGGGCTGGCCGAGGAAGGGCGCGCGATCGGGGACGCGCCAAGCTGAGGGAAGCGCTCGCGCTCTGGCGCGGCCCGGCGCTCGTCGATGTCCGCGACGAGACCTTCGCGCAGCATGCGAGCCTGCACCTCGAGGAAGAGCGACTCGGCGTACTCGAGGACCGCATCGCGGCCGACCTCGCCGAAGGCCGCGGCGCCGAGCTCGTGTCAGAGCTCGAGCGGCTCGTGCGCGAGCATCCGCTGCGCGAGCGCTTGCACGGGCAGCTGATGCTCGCGCTCTATCGCGCGGGACGACAGGGAGACGCGCTCGAGGCCTACCAGCGGGCGCGGAGAACTCTGATGGACGAGCTCGGACTCGAGCCGAGCCCGAGGCTGCAGGAGCTCGAGCTGGGGATCCTCAACCAGGATCCGGAGCTCGAGGCGCCGCCGCGCGCACCGCGGCCACGCGAGACCGGATCGAGCCCGACGGGCCGCCGGCGCCGTGCCGCTCTGGCGCTCGTAGCGCTCGCGCTCGTCGCCGGTGGAGTCGTCGGGATCGTGTACGCACTCGACGCGCGGGCCAGCGGCAGCGGCGTCCTGCTCGTCGCGAAGCCGAACTCGCTCGCGGTGGTCGATCCGGGTCGCAACCGTCTGGTCGCGGTCGTGCCGGTGGGGACGACTCCCCGAGGCGTCGCGGTGGGCGGCAGCGTCTGGGTCGCGAACTCCGGCGACGGGACCGTGTCGGAGGTCGATCCGCGAACCCTCGAGGTCGTCCAGACGGTCGGCATCGGCGCTCAGGCGACCGATATCGCCACGAGTGCCGGCGGCGTCTGGGTGGCGACTGGAAACGACAACACGCTCGTCCAGATGCACCCGCGAACAGGGGCCGTCCTCGCGACGCTGCCGCTCCCCCAGGAGAAGGACGCAGCCGACGACTGCATCTGCCGTCGCCGTCGGGGAGGGCGCCGTCTGGGTCGGATCGGGCGTCAGGCTGCTGAAGGTCGACCCTGACTCGGGCACGATCGTCGCCGGTCTCAGCCAACTTGGCTTCGGCCACGGAGTGATCGACATCGCCGTCGGCCTCGGAGCGGTGTGGATAGCTGACCAACAAGAGCTGGTCGTCCGGATCTCGCGCGAGACCGCGACACCGACGGGCAAGCCCGTGCGCAGCGTCTACCCGAGCTCGCTCGCCGTCGGCTACGGCTCGGTGTGGGTGGCGGGAGCGGACTACGGAGGCAGCCATCCCGCCCTCGTGGCGCATCGACCGGCAGACGCTGCAGGTTACGCAAACGCTTCCGCTGGGGAAGTCGCACCTTCCCGGCGCTGACTTTCGGGCTCGCCACCGGCGACGGGGCGGTCTGGCTGACGGACTACGACAGAGGAACGCTCCTGCGCATCGACCCCGCGACGGGCATCATCGTCTCGACGATCCGGCATCGGCGGACATCCGCGCGAGCGTCGCCGTCGGCGCGGGCCGCGTCTGGGTATCCGTCGACTAGCTCTCGAGGTGGGCGTCGAGCGAGATGTCCGGCACGCCGGCGAGCGCCTTCGAGACCGGGCAGTTCGCCTTCGCGCCTTCCGCGGCCTCGAGAAAGGCCGACTCGTCGATGCCCGGGACCCGTCCCTCGACCGTCAGCGCGATCTTCGTGATTCCCTCACCGGGCTGGAACGTCACCGTCGCCGAGGTTTTGAGCTCGTCCGGCGGGGTGCCGGCCTGCGCGAGGCCGTGCGAGAGCGCCATCGCGAAGCACGCGGCATGCGCCGCGGCGATCAGGTCCTCGGGGCTCGTCTTGCCGTTCGCGTCCTCGGCGCGCGAGGCCCAGCTGACCGGCTGCTCGCCGATCGCGCCGCTGGTCGTGGACGTGATCGTTCCGCTGCCGTCCATCAAGCTGCCGTTCCAGGTCACCTGCGCAGTCCGCTCGGTGCGCCAGGGGGGTCCGGCGGGTGCTTGTTGGCCGCCGTCGAGCAGTCAGGCCATTACCTCCACTCGTTCGCCACGGTTGCCCGCGAGCCCCTCCCGCTGGAGGACCTCCTCGAGGGCACGGATCGACACCTCGAGCTGCTCGAGGCTCGGCTGGCGCGTCGTCAGCCGCTGTAGCCAGAGGCCGGGCGCGAGCAGCGCACGCAGCAGCTGGTTGTCGGAGTGCTTGCCGGCGAAGCGGATCAGCTCGTACGCGATGCCCGCGATCACCGGCAGGAGCGCGATCCGCGAGATGATCAGGATCCACCAGTCGGGACGGCCGACGAACGCGAAGACGAAGATCGCGATCACCATCACCCAGAGCAGGAAGGCCGTCCCGCAGCGCACGTGGATCTGGCTGTGGCGCTGGACGTTCTCCGGGGTGAGCTCGTCGCCGGCTTCGTAGGCGTTGATCGCCTTGTGCTCGGCGGCGTGGTACTCGAAGACGCGGCGCAGGTCGGGCAGCAGCGAGATCAGCGCCAGATAGGCGATGAACAGCGTGACCCGAATCGCCCCCTCGACGACCACGAAGTAGCCGGTGTTGTGGATGGGCAGGAAGTTCGTGATCAGCGCCGGGGTGACCTTGAACAGCGCGATCGCGAAGCCGATCGCGATCGCGAACGCGAAGATCAGCTGGCCGCGCGAGAGCTCGGTCTTGACCTCCTCGTGCGCCTCGGCAGCTTCGGGATCCTGCGCCGCGTAGTTGGCCGAGATCGCGAGTGCCCGGAAGCCGATCGCGAGCGACTCGCCGAGCGCGATGATCCCGCGGATCACGGGCAGGCGCCAGACCCGGCGCTTCGCCATCGGCGAGGCGATCGTCGTTGACGACCTCGGCGATCTCACCGTCCGGCTTGCGGACCGCGACTGCCCAGCTCGACGGCGAGCGCATCATCACGCCCTCGAGGACGGCCTGGCCGCCGATTGCAGTCGCCATGTGCGGTTAGCCGCGCTTACCGGCCTGCGCGCGCTCGAGCTTGCGCTGGAAGCGCTCGACGCGGCCGCCGGTGTCCATGAGCTTCTGCTTACCGGTGTAGAACGGATGGCAGGCCGAGCAGATCTCGACGTGCAGCTCGGGCTTCGTCGAGCGCGTCTGGAACTCGTTGCCGCATGCGCAGCGCACGGTGGCGAGCATGTAATCCGGGTGGACGCCGGCCTTCATCGCCGAGCCAGGATAGCAGAGGTGGTTTCGGGCGCCGCGTTGCCTCCGGAGACGACAGCAACGACGGTTTGCCCTGGTTCCAGGGCGATTTTCCCGGCCAGGAGAGCGGCCGTAGAGGCTGCTCCGGCCGGCTCGCACGCGAGCTTCGCGCGGGTGTAGAGGAAGCGGAACCCCTCTTCGATCTCCTCCTCGGAGACGAGCACGACCTCGTCGACGCGCTCGCGCGCGACCGCCAGGGAGTGCTCGCCGGTGAAGGGCGCCGCGAGGCCGTCGGCGACAGATTTCGGCTGGATCGGCACCGGCTTCCCGGCCTCGAGCCCCGCGCTCAGCGACGCGGCGCCTTCCGGCTCGACACCGACGACGCGGCAGCCGAGCGCGCTCGCCACGCCGGCAATCAGCCCGCCTCCGCCCACCGGCACGACGACGACGTCCACGCCGGGCACCTCCTCGGCGATCTCGAGCCCGAGCGTCCCGTGGCCGGACTGGAGCACCGGGTCGTCGAACGGGTGGACGAAGATCGCGCCGGTCCGCTCGACGTGCTCGAGCAGACGGTCATGGGAGGCGGCGGCGTTCTCCGCCTCGAGGTCGACCTCCGCCCCGTAGCCGCGGGTCGCCGCGACCTTGTGCGGGTTCGCCGTCTGCCACATGAACACCCGGCACGCGATGCCCTCGGTCGCCGCGCTCCAGGCGAGCCCCTGCGCGGCGTTCCCGGCCGACCAGGTGACCACCCCGCGCTTCTTCTCGTCGTCGGTCAGCGAGGCGAGCTTCGCGAGCATCCCGCGCGGCTTGAACGACCCCGTCCGCTGGAAGAGCTCGGCCTTCAGGTGGACGCGCGCGCCGGTCAGCTCGGACAGTGTCCGCGAGCCGAACATCGGCGTGCGCAGCAGCTTGCCGCCGATCGCTTCGCGCGCGCGGAGGATGTCGTCGCGGTTGAGCTCAGGCATGCACGGGGGTGGCGGCCGGCAACCCCAGCCGCACCGTGAAGACTGTCAGGCGGCCGGGCACGCTGCTCACCTCAACCGTCCCGCCCATCGCCTGGGTCAGCTCCTTCACGAGCGCGAGCCCCAGCCCCGTGCCTACCGGCCGCTCGCGCCCGTAGCGCGAGTGGAGGTAGAAGCGCTCGAACGCCCGCTCGCAGTCGCCGGGCTCGAGCCCGGGGCCGGTGTCCTCGACCTGGAGGCGGCCGGGCGCGGCCACGACGCGCACCTCGCCGCCGGGCGGCGTGAGCCGCAGCGCGTTCTCGACCAGGTTCGAGACGACCTGGAGGACGCGGTCCGCGTCCGCCGTCGCCGGCGCCGGGCCGTCCGCGACGACTCTGAGCGACACGTCGAAGGCATCGGCCTGCGACTCGTACCGCCGGACGGCGTCCTCCGCCACCTCGCCGAGGTCGATCTCGGTCGGATGCACGCTGAACCCGGTCGTGTTCATCCGGGCCAGGTCGAGCAGGTCGCCGACGAGCCGGCCGAGGCGCTCCGCCTCGGAAGCGATCGTCGCGGCCGCGTCGTCCGGCGAGACCGCCCCCTCGCGCAGGGCCTCGGCGTAGCCCGCGATCGCGGTCAGCGGCGTCTTCAGCTCGTGGCTGACCGAGAGCAGGAACGAGCGCTCCGCCGCCCGGGCGCGGGCGAGCTGCTCGGAGAGGTCGTTGAAGGCGGCCGCGAGCGTGGCCAGCTCGGCCGCGCCTTCCTCGGGAACCGGGTCCGGGTCGCGGCCGCCGGCGAGGGCTCTCGCGGCGGCGGCGACCCGCGACACGGGCCGCGTGATCCGCCGCGCGAGGAACCAGGCGGCGGCCGCCGCGAGCGCGCCGCCGACGAGCGCGGCGATCACGATCGCCTCGACGAACGGCGTCCAGCGCGTGTCGGTGAAGTTCTTCGGCCGCAGCAGGATGAAGGCGCGACTGCCGACCGGCTCGGCCGCGAAGTAGTAATCGGTGCCGTCGATCGTGACGCTGCCGGTCGCGACCTGGCCGGCGGCGAGGTCGTCGCGCGCGCCGCGCGAGAGCACGGCCGCGTCCAGCAGGTAGCGCTCGTGCTGGCGCTGGAGGTACGGCTGCAGCTCCGGCAGGTGGGTCAGCGGCGAGAGCGCGTTCCGCTCCTCGCCGACGATCAGCGCCGCCTGATGGCTGAGGTCCTTCAGCGTCGCGTCCTCGACCGCGCGGCGCGTCAACACGAGCCCGAGACCGAGCGTGATCGCGACCGAGAGGACCACGATCACCGCGATCGCCGCGAACAGCCGTGAGCGCAGGCTCTTCACGTCTCCTCCCGTGGCGCCGCGGCAAAGCCGCGACGCCACGCATGGGGGAACCTAGGTTCCCCCAGTTCCCCCTCCGCGTGAGACGCCCTGTTGTCACAGGGCGTCTCACGGGGCCAGCAGCTTGTAGCCCGCGCCGCGGATCGTCCGGATGCTCGCCGGCAAGCCCAGCTTGCGGCGGAGCTGGGCGACGTGCATGTCCACGGTGCGCGTCCCACCCGGGTAGGAGACACCCCAGACGATGTCGAGCAGCCGCTCGCGCGAGAGCACGATCCCGCGGTGCTCGAGGAAGCACGCCAGCAGATCGAACTCCTTGCTCGTCAGCTCGACGTCCTCGCCCGCAACCGTCACCTCGTGCGAGTCGCGGCGCAGGACGATCTCGCCCGCGGCGAGCACTTCGTCCTGGGGACGCTGCTCCGCCCGACGGAGGATCGCCTTGATCCGGGCGGCCAGCTCGCGCGGCGAGAACGGCTTCGAGACGTAGTCGTCGGCACCGATCTCGAAGCCGGCGACCCGGTCGGGCTCCTCGTCACGGGCAGTCAGCATCACGATCGGAACCTTCGACCAGGCGCGCATCTGCCGGCAGACCTCGAAGCCGTCGATCCCGGGGAGGCCGACGTCGAGGACGACGAGGCGGACTGGGTGGCGCCGCAGCTCGCCGACCGCCTCCTCGCCGGTGCGCAGCCAGAGCACGCGCCAGCCGTCCTGCTGCTCGAGGTACTGCTTGAGGAGCCGCCCGATCGACTCGTCGTCCTCGACGAGCAGGAGCACGCTCCCGGTCGCGCCCGCGCTGGTCATTTCGTCAGCCCGCGAGCCGCCCTTCGACCTGGATCTGCGTAGCCGGCGCGTTCGCCTTGCGGACGACGAGAACGCGCATCGGCGGGCGGAGCTGCGAGACGTCCCGGACACGCGGCCCGGCGATCACCTTCGTCTCCGGCGAGACGGAGATCGTCACGACCGTGCCGTCGCGCTCCCTGATCGTGATCGACCCGGGCGCAGTCGTGGTGATCACCCCGCGGTCGAGCCGGAAGTCGTTGACCTGGAGCGGGCCGCCGACGATCACCTCGGCGCGGATCATGCGCGGACCGAAGAAGCGGTCGATCAGGGCGCCGGGAAGCGCGAACCCGCCCTGGGCGAGCCAGAAGAACGTGTTCAGCGCCACCAGCGTGGCGGCGAGGAGAAGAAAGCGCCGGCGGGACATGGTCACATGGTTGCCGAAGCCGACGACGGTGGCGTAAAGCCTGCGTAAAACCGTGCGGTCAGGGTCTGACTAGGGTCTGACCCCCAAAGGGGGTCTGACCCGGGGGTTGTGGAGCGGCGCAACCCCCGGAGACAGGCCCCTACGGGGTCAGTCCCTACGACGTGGCCGTCGCGGGCTCGTGCTCGGCGACCTTGGCGGCCGCGGTCGCCTCGACCTGGGCGAGCGTCGAGCGCGCCTCGGCGCGAACGTGGATCGCGACGCGGTCCCCGGCCTTCAGGTCGGAGAACGAGATCACCGACGGCACCTTGCCCTCCCAGAGCAGGTAGATCGTCGAGTTGCCGACCGTGAAGGTCTGGGTCGTCGACTGGCCCCGCATCAGGCGCAACGCCCGCATGTTCCCGCCGCGGACGGTCAGCGTGAGGCTCGCGGTGCCGACCGAGGCGACCTGCCCGCGGAAGAGGTAGTCGGGCTTGTCGGGCTTCACCAGCTCCGTGCCGTGATCGCCGATCAGGAACGCGGGCGTGCCCTCGATCGTGTCGAGCGAGCTGCCCCGCGGCGCCCGGACGTTGACGCGGACGTAGTCGCCGGCGTCGAGATCGTCTGCCTCGACGACCTTCGGCACGCCGCCCGCCCACTGGAGAAACTCGGTTGTGTCCCCGTACGAGAACGTCTGCTCGACCGAATGGCCGAGCATCGCGCGCAGCGCGGCGGGCGTTCCGCCCTCGACGCTGATCGAGACGTGGCCGCCGGACGGCGCAGCCGTCAGCTTGCCGACGAACGCGTAGGCGATACCGCCGCGCGCGGCACCGGCCGTGGCGGCGACGAAACCGCCGAGGGCGATTGCCCCCGCGGCGAGAAAGAGCTTCATGCGCATCGGTTGACCTCCATCAGTCGTGGTGATGACCGAAGAGTCGGCGCCGACGGTCAGACCGCCGTCTGGCGGACGTAAAACGCGCGTAAAGAGCCTAGGACTGCGAGTACTCGGGCCCGGAGCCGCCCTCGGGCGGGGTCAGCCGGCCGCCCTTGGCCGTGATCGCGCCGCACTGGACGCAGTTCGACGGGGTCGTCCGCACCTGCACCTTGCCGGCGTCGTGCTCGCCCAGCTCGTAGACCTGCGCCGGGCACATCCGCACCCACATCTCTGCAATGTCGCGCGGGACGAGGCGGTCGATCACGATGTGGTCGGGCTGATCGTCGCGCGTCTTGTTCCCGGAGGCGAAGACGGAGGAGAGCTTGTCGAAGGTCAGCTTCCCGTCGGCGGGCGGGTAGTACTTCGCGCGCCCTGTGGTGATCAGGTCCTGCTCTGCGTCGCGCTCGAGGATGTAGTCGCGTCGCGGGAAGTGGCCGAACGAGGCGGTCATCGCGCCGGCGAGCCCGCCGCCGAGCCAGAAGCCGTGCCTGAAGGCCGGCCGCATGTTCCGCACCTTCCAGAGGTCCTTCCAGACGAAGCTCTTCCGGATCGACTCGTCGTAGTTGTCGAGCGCGCCGAGGCGGCTCGGAGTCTCGCCGCGCTGGAGCGCCGCCCACGCGGCCTCGGCCGCGAGCCGGCCGGACTCGACCGCGTAGTGGATCCCCTTCAGCGCCGGCACGTTGACGAACCCGGCGCCGTCGCCGACGAGCAGCAGCCCCGGCGCGTTCAGCCGCCGCGGCAGCGACAGGAACCCGCCCTCGGGGATCGTCTTCGCGCCCCACTCCAGCCGCTCGCCGCCGCGCAGGATCTCGTGGATCCGCTTGTGCGTCTTCAGCTCCTGGAGCAGGTCGTGAACCGAGAGCTCCGTGTCGCGGTAGTCGAGCCCGACGACCATCCCGATCGTGACCATGTCCTCGCCCATCGGGTACACGAACGAGCCGCCGAACTCCTGGTACTTGGCGCCGTTCCGCAGCGGCCAGCCCATCGTATGGATCACGCGGCCGAGCGGCTTCTTGACGCGCCAGACCTCCTTGACGCCGAGCGCCCAGACCTGCGGGCTCTCGCCCCGAAGCCCGAAGCGCTGGATCGCTGCGCCCGTCAGGTGGCCCTGCGTTCCCTCGGCGAGCACCGTCACCCGGGCGAGGACGTCCGAGCCCGGGCTCGAAGTTCGGCAGCTGCTCGCCGTTCCGGCCGCGGCCACGGTCGGCGGTGCGGACGCCGCGGACGCGCCCGTCCTGGACGAGCAGCTTTTCCGCGGGGGTCTCGGGCAGGATGGTCGCGCCGCCCGCCTCGGCCTCCTGCGCGAGGAACCGGCCGAGCTGCGACACGGAGGCGACGTAGTTCCCGTGGTTCCGCATCGACGGCGGAGTCGGGATCCGGAACGAGTGCTTCGGCGTCATGAAATAGACCGACTCGTGCGCGACCTCGCCGAGGAACGGGAGCTCGTCGATGCGCTTGCGTCCCTTGAAGAGCCGCTGGAGGCCGCGCGGGTTGACGACCGCGCCGGAGAGCAGGTGCGAGCCGGGCTGTTTGCCCTTCTCGAGCACCGCGACCGGCACCTCGCCGAGCCGCTCCGCCGTCGCCGGGTCCTCCTCGACCAGCTGGCCGAGGCGGATCGCGCAGGCGAGCCCGGCCGGCCCGGCGCCGACGACGAGGATCCCGACCTCGATCGGATCGGCGTCGCCCGGGACGGCGAGCGCGTCCTGCGGCTCGAACGGCGGCGGGAACCTGGCGGGGATCGAGCCCATCAGCTCGCCCTTCCTCGCGCGGACGAGCTCGGTCAGCTTCGGGACGACCTGGTGCAGGTCGCCGACGACGCCGAGGTCGCTGAACTCGAAGATGGGCGCGTTCGCGTCCTTGTTGATCGCGACGATCACGTTCGAGCTCTGCATGCCCACCTTGTGCTGGATTGCACCGGAGATCCCGCAGGCAACGTAGAGCTTCGGCGAGACGGACTTGCCGGTCTGGCCGACCTGGGTCGAGTACGGGTACCAGCCCGCGTCGACGACCGCGCGCGTCGCGGCGACCGCGCCGCCGAGCGCCTTCGCGAGCTCCTCGACCAGCGCGAAGTTCTCCGGGCCGCCGAGCCCGCGACCGCCGGCGACGACGATGTCGGCGTCCTCGATCGACGGGCCGCTCTGCTCCTCGTGCGCCTGCTCGAGCATCGTCGCCTTCGTCGAGAAGTCCTGGAGCTCGACCGCGACCTCGGCGACCTCGGGCTCGCCCGCTCGCCCCCGACGGGCTCGAACGTGCCGGAGCGGATCAGCGCCGAGCCGGGGCTCGCTCTTCCAGCCGACCTCGACGTAGACCGAGTCGCCGAGGGCCGGGCGCGTCCCGACGAGCGTGCCGTCTCGCTGCTCGAGGTCGACGAGGTCCCAGTTCAGGCCGGCGTCGAGCCTGGCGGCGAGGCCGGCGGCGACGTCGGCCGCGAGCACCGACGCGGCGAAGAGCACCGTGTCGTAGCCGCCTTGCTCTGACCACCTGTTCGAGCACGTCCACGCGGGGCTGTGGGAGCGGCGCCTCGAGGGCCGGGTCGTCCGCGACCCAGACCTTGCCGGCGCCGTGGGCCTTGCCGGCGAGCGCGCGCGACCCCGGAGCCCGCGATCACGCCGTGCGGCGTCGCCGAGCGACGCGGCCTTGGCCAGCACGCCGAGCGCGCCCTTCTGGATCTCGCCGCCGTGGTGCTCGAGGAAGACGAGGGTCGCCATCAGACGCAGCTTCTTCTCCAGGAGGAAGTCGAGGATCTGCTGCGCGCCGGTGCCGTCGTCCTCGATCTTGCGGCTGTCGCCGCGCGGCGGCGGGTCGCGTCAGCGCCAGCACCTCGGTCTTCGAGCCGGCCTCGCCGATCGCGTCGCGTCGACGGCCGAGGTCGGCGAGCGTGAGCGGTGTCTTGGGGCTTGGACTTCGCGCCCATGATCCCCTTCAGCGACGGGTAGCGCGGCTCGTTGATGGCGTCCGAGACGGCGACCACGGCGGGCAGCGGGGCCTCGATCCGGTCGTAGCCGAACTCCGTCTGGCGCTTCACGGTCGCCTTGCCGCCGGCGAGCTCGAGCTCGGCAGCCTGCGAGACCATCGGCAGCCTGCAGCCGCTCTGCGACTGCCGCCCAGAGGACGGCGCCGTCGGAATCGCCGGACTGCTGCCCGAAGAGGACGAGGTCAGGGCTCTCGCGCTCGAGCGCAGCGGCGAGCGCGCGGCTCGTCGCGACGAGATCCGATCCGACCGCGGCCTCGTCGCTGACCAGGAGCGCGCGGTCGGCGCCCATCGCGAGCGCCTTGCGGAGCGAGTCCATCGCCCGCTCGGGGCCGAGCGAGACGATCACGACCTCGCCGTCGCCTTCGCTTTCCTTCACGCGCAGCGCGGCCTCGACCGCGTTCGCGTCGAACGCATTCAGCGCGCCCTCCCCGCCGCGGTCGAGACGCCTGGTCTGGGGGTCGATCCGGCGCGCCGCTCCGGCTTCGGGGACTTCCTTGACGCAGACCGCGATCTTCACGGCGGCGAACAATATCCCGGAGAGGTGCTACCGTCGTCCGCTTGATGCGCCGCGTCGTCCCGGTCATCCTGGCGCTGCTCGCCGCGGCACTGCTCACCTCGACCTCCGGCGCGGGGCCTGTTCCCGACCCGATCGTCTTCCCGGTCGTCGGGCCGTACCGCTACACGAACGACTTCGGCGACCCGCGGCCGCAGGGCACGCACGAGGGCAACGACGTGCTCGCGCCCAAGAAATCGATCGTCGTCGCGGTCGAGGACGGGAAGATCAAGTTCTGGACGACCTCGGCGCGGGCCGGCTGCATGCTCTATCTCTACGGCGCGTCGCGGCACGACGTACCTCTACATCCATCTGAACAACGACGTGACGATGGCGAACGACAACCGGGGCAAGTGCGTCCCCGGCGGCTCGTACTGGCCCGGGCTGAAGGACGGCCAGCGCGTCGTCGCCGGCCAGGCGATCGGCTACGTCGGCGACTCCGGCGACGCGGACGGCACGCCCCACCTCCACTTCGAGGTGCACCCGAACGACGGCGGGCCGGCGAACCCGTTCCCGTACCTGAACAAGGCGACGCGCCTGCTCTTCGCGGCGCCGCCCGGAAGCGCGGTGACGCTCTCGCTCAAGGGCACGGTGCTGCTCGCGAGCGCGACCACCCTGAAGATGAAGGTCGCGACCGCAACGGTGTTCCCGGTCGGGATCACCCTGCTCGGCCTGCGCAAGCCGTGGTGCTGACGATGACGAAGGTCGCTCTCGTCGGCCGCGCAAGCCTCCGTCGCCGGCAAGACGGCGATCGTCCTCACCCAGCCGGCGAAGACGAGCCTGGAGACGCAGGCGGCCGACGACGGCGCCTTCTCGGTCGCCCGGATCGTCGCGGGCTAGCGACCCTTGAAGTTCGGCTCGCGCTTCTCGGCGAAGGCGCGCATGCCTTCCTTCTGGTCCTCGGTCGCGAACAGCGCCGCGAAGAGGATCGCCTCGTACGAGAGGCCGGCGGCGAGGTCGCCCTGGAGGGCCCGGTTCGTCGCGTCCTTCGCGGCCGAGAGCGCGACCGCGGATTTCTTCGCCAGGACGCCGCCGGTCTCCAGCACGCGTTCCATCAGCTCGGCCGCCGGGTACACCGCGGACACGAGCCCGATCCGCAGCGCCTCGGCCGCGTCGAACGGACCGTCCCGTCAGGATCAGGTCCTTCGCCAGCGCCGGGCCGATCGCGCGCGCCAGGCGCTGCGTCCCGCCCCAGCCCGGGATGACCGCGAGCTGGATCTCGGGCTGGCCGATCCGGGCGTTCTCCGACGCGTAGCGGATGTCGCAGCCGAGGGCGAGCTCGCAGCCGCCGCCGAGCGCGAAGCCGTTGATCGCCGCGAGCGTCGGCTTCGGCATCGACTCGAGCAGGCGGGCGCACTCATGGCCGAGCGCTCCCCACGCGTGGCCCTCGAGCACCGACATCTCCGTCATCTCCTTGATGTCCGCCCCGGCGGCGAATGCCTTCTCGCCCGCGCCGGTCAGCACGAGTACGCGCGCCGCCGTGTCGATCGCGAGCTCGCGCAGCCGGTCGCGCAGCTCCTCCAGCGTCTCGTGGTTGAGCGCGTTGAGCGCGTCCTGCCGGTCGATCGTGACGACGGCGACGCCGTCGTCACGCTGCTCGACCTGGATGACGGCTCAGACCGCGACCTTCGAGCGGAGGAACTCGACGATCTCGGACGTCGGCGCGCCGGGGGTGAACACCGCTGCCACGCCCTGCGCCTTCAGCTCCTCCGCGTCCTCGGCCGGGATCGTCCCGCCGAGCACGACCAGGACGTCTTCCGCCCCGTTTTCGCGCAGCCCGTCGAGGATGCGCGGGACGAGCGTCATGTGGGCGCCGGAGAGGATCGAGATCCCCACCGCGTCCGCGTCCTCCTGGATCGCCGTCTCGACGATCTGCTCCGGCGTCTGGTGCAGCCCGGTGTAGATGACCTCCATCCCGGCGTCGCGCAGCGCCCGCGCGATGATCTTCGCCCCGCGGTCGTGCCCGTCCAGGCCGGGCTTCGCGATCACCACTCTGATCCTCTCGCCCACGGCGCACGTCAGTATAGGAGCGTGAAACTCACGGTCGTGGGCTGTAGCCCGGCCTGGCCGAACCCGGGCATCTCACATTCGGGCTACCTGATCGAGGAGGGCGAGGGCCGCCTCCTGCTCGACTGCGGTCCGGGCGTGCTCGCCGACCTGCGCACTCTCGACGGCGGCTGGCCGAAGGTCGACTCGATCATCGTCACCCACTGGCACCTCGACCACTGGGGTGACCTCGTGCCCTGGGTCTGGGGCCGCATGTTCGGCCTCGGCCGGGAGCTCGACTCGCCCGAGCTCTGGGTGCCCCCGGGCGGGACCGCGCAGCTCCAGCAGTTCGGCGGCTTCTTCGGAATCGAGACGATGTTCGACGGCGTCTTCACGGTTGCCGAGTACGCCGACCGCGAGTCGTTCCGCACGTCAGCGGGCCTGGAGCTGATTCCCTTCAAGGTGCCGCACTACAACATCGACTGCTACGCCTTCCGGGTCACGGACGGCCGGAAGACGCTCGCCTACTCCGGCGACTCCGCGCCGAGCGAGCAGCTCGTCGAGATGGCGCGCGACGCCGACCTGTTCGTCTGCGAGGCAACACTGATCGACTCCGAGGCAGACTCGCTGCCCGCGCGGCCATCTTTCCGCCGACGAGGCGATCGCCGCGTCCGAGGCCGCGGGAGCGAAGCGGCTCGTGCTGACCCACCGGCCGCGACGAGCTGCCGCTCGACGACGCGCTCGAACGCGCGACGCCCGGCCTCGAGATCGAGCTCTAGAAGACCGGCGTCTCGCGCCACACGCCCCAGACCTCGCGGAGCGCGTCGCACATCTCGCCCATCGTCACGTACGCCTTCGCGGCGTCGATGATCGGCGGCATCAGGTTCCGGTCCTCGACCGCGGCGGCCTGCTTCAGCGCGGCGAGCGCGGACTCGGCCGCCGCGGAGTCGCGCTTCGCGCGCAGCGCCTGGACGCGGTCGATCTGCTTCTGCTCGAGCGCCGGGTCGATGCGGAGGATCTCCAGCGGCAGCTCGTCGTCGAGCTCGTAGCGGTTGACCCCGACGATCACGCGCTCGTCCCGCTCGACCTCGGACTGGTAGAGGAACGACGCCTCGGCGATCTCGCGCTGGAAGAAGTTCTCCTTGATCGCGGGGACGACGCCGCCGAGCTTCTCGATCCGTCGCGAAGTACTCGTAGGCCGCCGCCTCCAGCCGGTTCGTCAGGTCCTCGACGAACCACGAGCCGCCGAGCGGGTCGATCGTGTTCGCGACGCCGGTCTCGTGGGCGATCACCTGCTGCGTGCGCAGGGCGAGCCTCACCGCCTCCTCGGTCGGCAGCGCGAGCGCCTCGTCGAACGAGTTCGTGTGCAGCGACTGCGTCCCGCCGAGCACGGCCGCCATCGCCTCGAGCGCCGTGCGGACGATGTTCACGTGCGGCTGCTGGGCGGTCAGCGAGACGCCGGCCGTCTGCGTGTGGAAGCGCATCAGCCACGAGCGCGGGTCCTTCGCGCCGTAACGGTCGCGCAGCTCGCGCGCCCAGATCCGCCGCGCCGCCCGGTACTTCGCGATCTCCTCGAAGAAGTCGATGTGCGCGTTGAAGAAGAAGGACAGGCGCGGCGCGAACTCGTCCACCTCCAGCCCCCGCTCCAGCGCCGCATCCACGTACGCGAACCCGTCGGCGAGCGTGAACGCCAGCTCCTGCGCCGCGTTCGAGCCCGCCTCGCGGATGTGGTACCCGGAGATCGAGATCGGGTGCATCCGCGGCAGCTCCCGCGTGCAGAACTCGATCATGTCGACCACGAGCCGCATCGACGGCTCCGGCGGGAAGATGTACTCCTTCTGCGCGATGTACTCCTTGAGGATGTCCGTCTGGACGGTCCCGCGGAGCTCCGTGCGCGGGACGTCCTGCTCGTCACCGACGCAGACGTAGAAGGCGAGCAGCATCGCCGCCGGCGAATTGATCGTCATCGAAGTCGAGACCTCGCCGAGCGGGATGCCCGAGAAGAGCGTCTCCATGTCCTCGAGCGAGTCGATCGCCACCCCCTCCCGCCCGACCTCGCCGAGCGAGCGTGCGTGGTCGGAGTCGAGCCCCATCAGAGTCGGCATGTCGAACGCGGTCGAGAGGCCGGTCTGGCCGTGCTCGAGCAGGTAGCGGAAGCGCTCGTTCGTCTCCTCGGCCGTGCCGAACCCGGCGAACTGGCGCATCGTCCACAGCCGGCCGCGGTACATCGTCTCGTAGACGCCGCGCGTGAACGGGTACTCCCCCGGATTGCCGAGATCGCGCTCGTAGTCGATCCTGACGTTCTCCGGCGAGTACAGCTCGTCGACCGGAAGCCCGGAGATGGTCGAGGTGAGCCGTGTTTCCGGCTTGCGTTCCGTGGTCGCCATGGCTACGTCATTGTGCCCCATACCCTGGCGATCGCCCGTCTCCAACTCCCGCTCAGTGCCGGAGGAGGTACCACGCCTCCGCAGCCGCGAGCGTGAGCGCGGACACGCCGAGCTGAACCCCGACCAGCTCCGCCGGGCGTGAATGGAGCAGCCCGAAGAGCAGGAGCTGAAGCGCGAAGACCCCGCAGAGCACGAGCGCGAACCGCGCCCGTGCGAGCGAGAGGAAGTGATAGATGTAGACGGTGGCGAGCGCGTAGAGCGCCATCGCCAGCGAGAGCGGCCCGAGCCACGGCACCGCGGCCGCGTACTTCTCGCCGAAGATCCGCGTGACGATCGGGTCGGCGAGCACCCAGATGATCGCGGTCGCGACCGCGCCGAGCGCCGCGACGACGGCGAGCCCGGCGAGCAGGTGGCGGCGCTCGCGCGCCCGGTCGCGTAGCGTTGCCACGCGAGGAAACAGAACGGTGGTGACGCCGATCGGGAGGAGCAGCAGGACGCGCGCCCCGACCGAGGCGACTCCGTACGCGCCGGCGGTCGCGGGCGGGAAGGCGAGCTTCGCGACGAGGACGTCCACGCTCGCGAGCGCGGTCAGCAGCGTCAGGCCGGTCGCCGCAGCCGCGTTCGGCAGGGTCGCGAGCCGGCGCGCGCCGGAGCGCGCCGCGGCATGCCAGAGATCGCGGAGTGGGAGCAGTGTCAGCACGAGTGTCACCGCGGTCGCCGCCGGCGACGCCGCCCATCACCGCGGCTGCGGCACCGCCGGCGAGGCCGATGCCCAGGCCCGCGCCGAGCCGGGTGGCGGCGAAGGTCAGGTGCGCGATCCCGAGGACGACGAAGAGGCGCGCGCCCTGGAGGCCGCCCCAGACCGCGGGGATCACCAGCGCAGCCGAGATCGTCGCCGCGGTCGCGAACATCGCGCCCGCGTCGCCGCGGCCGGTGGCGGCGAGCAGCGGGTAGGCGAGCGCGCCGAGGACGAGGATCCCGAGCGCCCACGGGACGAGCCCGCGCACCGTGTCGCGGATCGCAGCGCCCGCAACTCCGGGCCGCTCCTCGGAGAGCGCGACCGCGACCTCCCGCGCGACCGACGCCTGGAACGCGAGCGGCGGCACGGCGGCGATCAGCGTGATCACCACCAGTGCCACGAGCAGCGAGTACTCCGCGGGATCGAGGATCCGCGCGAGCGCGATCTGGAAGACCGCGTTGAGGGCGTTCGCGACGACGACCGCGACGCCGACGAAGAGGCCGGGGCCGAGCAGGCCGCGCGAGGGGCGCTCGACCGGGAGGACGGTCTCCACCCTAAGCCTCTACTCGAGGTTGAGATGATGCGCGCACGCCGGACCGAAGGGTCTTTGGCGGCCTACGTGGCGAGGGCTTCAGTCGCATCCGATCCCGATGAATCAAAGCGCAAGTACGGGGACGCGCTCATAGCGCCGCCTCGACGGCGAGCGCGGCCGCGATCACGATCAGCGCGGTCCCGATCGCCCGGCGGAGAAAGAGCTCGGACAGGCGGCCGGTCACGTGCGCGCCGAGCCAGCCGCCGATGACCGCCGCCGGCGCGCACACGGCGAGCAGCTTCCACTCGACCTCGAGCCGCGCGGCATGAGCGGCCAGGCCGACGCTGCCGACCGCAAAGCCGACGACCAGGTTCGTCCCGACCGCCCTCGCGGCGGTCATTCCGACGCCGCGGAGCAGGACGGGCATCCGCATCGTCCCGAGGATCACGCCGATCGCCCCGCCGAGCGCGCCCACGCCCAGGCCGCCCAGCACCGCCGGTGCGATGCGGAGCCGGGTTCGCGGCTTCGCATCGAACGGCCGCAGCAGGAGGTCGAGGCCGTTGAAGACGAGGATCCCGGCGGCGACGCCGAGCAGCGCGGCATCGGGGAGGTCGCTGCCGAAGTAGCCGCCGAGGAAGGCGCCGACCACCGACGGCGGCAGCATCCACCAGACCACCGGCCAGGAGACGCGCCCCTCCCGGGCGTGACGCACGGAGCCGGCCGCGGCCGAGGCGGCGCTCACCCCGATGTTCGTTCCCGCCGCGCTCGCCGGGCTCGAGGCGAGCAGGATCATCAGCGGCAGCCGCAGCGTCCCGAGCACGAGCCCGATCGCCGAGCCGAGGTAACCGGCCGCGAAGGACCCGGCTGCGCCTAGCGCGAGCCGCCAGGCTTCCAGAGCGGCTCCGGAGCGCCGCCGTTCGCGGCCCGGGCGAGGATGAACAGCAGGTCGGAAAGACGATTCAGGTAGACGAGCGCCAGCGGGTTCACGGGCCGCTCGGCCGCCGCCCAGAGCGCGACGGACTCGGCACGGCGGCAGACCGCGCGGGCGATGTGCAGCCGGGCTGCGGCCTCGCTTCCGCCGGGCAGGACGAAGCTCTTCAGCTCCGGCAGGCCCTCGTTGACGGCGTCGCAGTCCGCCTCGAGACCGTCGACCGCGTCCTGCGCGATCCGCAGCTTCCCGTCGCCCTCCTCGTACGGGCACCGACAGGTCGGCGCCGAGATCGAAGAGCTCGTTCTGGATCCGCCGCAGCCGCGCGTCGTCGGCTTCGACCTCCGCCCAGCCGACGACGGAGTTGAGCTCGTCGACGGCTCCGTAGGCACGGACGAGCGGGTCGAGCTTCGAGACCCGCGAGCCGTCGCCGAGCGAGGTCTCGCCCGCGTCGCCGCCGCGGGTGTAGATCTTCGTGAGCCGGACCGGCTCGTCCCTGTCGCGCGCCATCTAGCCGGAGGCGAGGGCCTGCTTGCGCAGGCCGAGGAGCGAGCGGGCGATCACGAGCCGCTGGATCTCGCTCGTGCCCTCGTAGATCTCGGTGATCTTCGCGTCGCGGTAGTAGCGCTCGACCGGGAACTCCTTCGTGTACCCGTAGCCGCCGAAGATCTGGATCGCCTCGCCGGTCTGCCGCCGGGCTGTCTCCGACGCGAAGAGCTTCGCCTTCGCGCCCTCCTCCGCGTGCGGCCGCCCCTGCTGCTTCAGCCAGGCTGCGCGGAGCACGAGCAGCCGCGCGGCGTCGATCTCCATCGACATGTTCGCGAGCTTGTGCTGGATCGCCTGCTGCTCGCCGATCGGCTTCCCGAACTGCTTCCGCTCGAGCGCGTAGGCACGCGCGGCGTCGAACGCCGCCTGCGCGATCCCGACCGCCTGCGCGGCGATCCCGATCCGGCCCCCGTCGAGCGTCGACATCGCGATCGCGAAGCCCTTGCCCTCGTCGCCGAGGAGCCGGTCGGCATCGACGTGCGCGTCGACGACGATGTCGCTCGTCGTCGTCGAGTTCAGCCCGAGCTTCTCCTCGTCGCGCGTGACGCGGACGTGCTCGGCATCGAGAACGAAGGCCGAGACCCCGCCTGCGTCCTGCGTGCTCGGGTCCGTGCGCGCGAAGAAGAGGAACGTCCCGGCGTAACGCGCCGTCGAGATGAACCGCTTCGAGCCGTCGATGCGCCACCCGCCGTCGTCGGGCGTCGCCGACGTGCGCAGCGACCCCGCATCCGAGCCGGCCTCCGGCTCCGTGAGCGCGAACGCGCCGAGCAGCTCCCCGCGCGCGAGCGGCGGCACGAACCGCGCCTTTTGCTCGTCGGTGCCCCACGCGAGGATCGGCAGCGTGACCGCGCTCGTGTGCACGGCGACGGTCACCCCCACCCCCGCGTCGGCCCTGGAAAGCTCCTCCAGCACGAGCACGTACGAGACGAAATCCGCCCCCGCGCCGCCGTACTCCTCCGGGACGCAGACGCCCATCAGCCCGAGCTCGGCCAGCTTCGGATAGAGCTCGGTCGGGAACCGGTGCTCCCGGTCCCAGTCGGCCGCGTGCGGCTCGATCTCGGCCTGCGCGAAGTCGCGCGCGAGCGCCTGGATCTCGCGCTGCTCGTTCGTCAGCTCGAAGTCCACCGAGCGGCCAGTCTAACGCGGCGCACTTTCGGCGCAGTTGCGTTTCCCATGCGTCACGCGATTTCGATCATGATCGCCTCGGGGAGGAGGTGGGCTAGCCGGAGCGAGGACCAGACCGGACCTGGCCGCTCAGGCGTAGTCGTAAAAGCCCTGGCCGCTCTTTCGGCCCAGGCGCCCCGCGGCGACGTGCTCGCGCAGCAACGGGCACGGCGCGTACCGCGAGTCACCGAGCCCACGTTCGAGCACCTCCATGATCGCGACGCAGGTGTCGAGCCCGATCAGGTCGGCGAGCGCGAGCGGGCCGATCGGGTGCGCGAAGCCGAGCTTCGCGATCGTGTCGATCGCCTCCGCGTCCGCGACCCCGTCGTGCAGCGCCCACACCGCCTCGTTGATGAACGGCATCAGGATCCGGTTCGAGACGAAGCCGGGGAAGTCGTTCGCCTCGCGCGGGCGTCTTCCCGAGCTCCTCGGCGAGCGCGACCACGGCCGCCGCGGTCTCGTCGGACGTGCGACGGCGCGCGGATCACCTCGACCAGCTTCATCACGGGCACGGGGTTGAAGAAATGCATGCCGATCACGCGGTCGGGCCGGCCGGTCACCGCCGCCAGCGACGCGATCGGGATCGACGACGTGTTCGACGCGAGGATCGCCTCCGCGGGCAACACCTGGTCGGCCTGCCGGAAGATCTGCTCCTTCACACCCGAATCCTCGACGACCGCCTCGATCATCAGATCCGCCGGAACGAGATCCTCCACCGGCGAGACACGCCCGAGCACCTCGTCCGGCGGCGCCCCGCCCTTCTCCGCGAGCTTCTCGAGGCTCTTCCGCATCGCCTCGAGCCCGCGCTCCACGGCGCCCGGCGCAGCGTCGTACAGCGACACCTGCCGCCCCGACGCGGCCACGACCTGCGCGATGCCGCCGCCCATCTGGCCGGCGCCGACGACGAGGACGTGCTCGAAGCTCACGCGCGGAAGCCTACGGCAGCGGCCAATCGAGACCGCAGCCGTTCGAGCTCGGCGGCCAGCGCGTCTTCGCCCTCGAACAGCACGGCCTCCATCCCCAGCGCCCGGCCGGCCTCGACGTTCTCGCGGCGGTCGTCCACGAAGAGCGCCTCCGCGGGCTCGACGCCGAGCGACTCCAGGCAGCGGAGATAGATCGCCGGCTCCGGCTTCGCAGCGCCGACCTCGAACGAGAGCGTCAGGTGCTCGACGTGGCCGAACCGCGGCGCAAGCAGCTCCCAGGTGTCGCGAGCCATGTTCGAGAGGATCGCACGTCGGGACGCCGGCCGCGATCAACGCGCCCAGCCAGGTCATCATCCGCTCGTTCAGCCGCACCCAGCTGACCGCGTCCTCGCGCACGAGCTCGACGATCCGCTCTGCCGAGAGCTCGACGCCGAGCTCGCCGCCGACCCGGCGCCAGTACACATCACCGGAGACGAGACCGCGGTCATAGGCGGGCCTGTGCCGCCAGTACGCCTCCGCGAAGAGCGCCGCCTCCGTGCCGGTCAGCCCCTCGAGCCGGCGGACGCTCTCGCCCTCCTGCTCGAGCGAGAGAACGTTGCCGTAGTCGAGGACGGCCGCCCGGAGCGAGCTACACCTCGAGCAGCAGCGCGTCGCCCTGGCCGCCGCCGGAGCAGATCGCGGCGAGCCCGAGCCCGCCGCCCTCGCGGCGCAGCTCGTAGATCAGGGTCGAAAGGATCCGCGCGCCCGACGCGCCGATCGGATGGCCGAGCGCGACGGCGCCGCCGTTCACGTTCACGCGTCTCCGGGTCGGCCTCGAGCATGCGCGTCGAGTTGACCGCGACCGAGCAGAACGCCTCGTTCACCTCGACGCGCTTGACGTCGCCGATCTTCTTGCCCGCCTTGTCGAGCGCGACCTTCCCCGCGCCTGCCGGCGTCCGGGCCAGATAGGCGAACTCGTCCGCGACGTATCCCTGCGCGACGATCGTCGCGAGGATCTCGAGCCCGCGCGACTTCGCGAGCTCCTCGCTCGTGACGACGAGCGCGCCGGCGCCGTCGTTGACCCCGGGGGCGTTCCCGGCTGTGGTCGTTCCCTCGGGATCGAACACGGGCTTCAGCGCGGCCAGCTTCTCGAGTGTCGTGTCGCGCCTCGGGCTCTCGTCCGCCGTGAGCTCGCCGACCGCAACGATCTCGTCCGCGAACCGGCCCTCGTCCGTCGGCGGCGACCGCGCGCTCGTGGGAGCGCAGCGCCCAGGCGTCCTGGTCCTCGCGCGAGATCCCGAGCTCGCGCGAGACGAACGACGCCTGCTCGACCATGTGGCGGCGGTCGAAGCTCGAGATCAGCCCGTCGTGGGTCATCAGATCGAGCAGCGCGCCGTCGCCGAGCCGGTAGCCGAACCGCGCCTTCTTCAGGATGTAGGGCGCGTTCGACATCGACTCCATGCCGCCCGCGACGACGACGCTGTGGTCGCCGGAGCGGATCATCAGGTCGGCGATCTGGACGGCCCGCACGCTGGAGGCGCAGACCTTGTTGATCGTGTCGGCGGGCACCTCGATCGGCAGTCCCGCCCCGATCGCAGCCTGCCGCGCGGGCGCCTGGCCGGCGCCGCCCTGGAGCACCTGGCCCATGATCACGTACTCGACCTCGTCGTCGCGCACATCAACGCGGTCGAGCGCCGCGCGGATCGCGATCGCGCCGAGCTCGGTCGCCTCCTTGTCGGCGAGACCGCCGCCGAGCTTGCCGAACGGCGTCCGGACGGCGGAGACGATCACGGAACGGGACATGGCCCCAATGTATCCCCACGGCTGGGGATGACGGCGCCGCGCAGTCGCGCTACGCTGCACGCAATGGCGTCCTCTCCCCGCACCTGGGCCTGGTCCCGGCGCCGCGAGCGGGGCGGAAGCCTGGGCTGAGCCTAGGCCACAGCCGTTCACCGCTCGAGACCCGTGCAACGGGTCTTTTTTTGTTCCACTCATGAGCTCACCGACCGTCATCCCAACCGACCTGATCACCCCGCTCGGGGCCTACATCCGGCTGCGCAGCGAGGGCCGGGCGGCCTTCTTGCTCGAGTCGGTGGAGCAGGGCCGGCTCGGGCGGCACTCGTTCATCGGTGCGGGCGCGCGCGTGGTCTCGCTGGAGGAGGCGGAGCGACAGGACGCGTCGCCCGTGGTCGGCTACCTCGCCTACGACCACGTCGCGAGGCTGGAGCCGACCGTCCCGCTCCCGCCGGACGGGCCGTCCCATCCGGAGAGCCGTTTCATCGTCGCCGACACGCTCGTCCGCTTCGACCACGCCGCAGGCCTTGCCGAGGTCGTCTGCGGCGACCCCGACGAGTTGCGCGTGCGACTCGACGCACCGGCGCCGCCGATCCCGGCGGGCCGGGGGAACGCCGGGACGACACGGCGGTACCCGGACCGCCCGGACTACGAGCGTTCCGTCTCGAAGGCGAAGGAGCACATCCGCGCCGGGGACGCCTTCCAGATCGTCCTCTCCCAGCGCGCGGAGCGCCCCACCTCCGCGAGCGCGATCGAGCTCTACCGGACGCTCCGCCGCGTCAATCCGTCGCCGTATCTCTTCCTGCTCGAGCTCGACGACCTGGCCCTGATCGGCTCATCGCCGGAGACGCTGGTCAAGGCAGAGGGCCGCCGCGCCAGCCTGAACCCGATCGCCGGGACCACGCAGCCCGGGCCGGGCGATGCGGAGCGCCTGCTCGCATCGGAGAAGGACAGGGCGGAGCACGTGATGCTCGTCGACCTCGGCCGCAACGACCTCTCGCGCGTGTGCCGCCACGGCACCGTTCACGTCGAGCGCTTCATGGAGCCCGAGCGCTTCTCCCACGTCACGCACCTCGTCTCCGAGGTCGTCGGCGAGCTGCGCGAGGACGTGCGCCCGTTCGACCTCCTGCGCGCGTGCTTCCCTGCCGGCACGGTCTCCGGGAGCGCCGAAGGTCCGCGCGATGCAGCTGATCTCGGAGCTCGAGGGCTACCGCCGCGGCCCGTACGCCGGCGCGGTCGGGCACGTGCAGCCGAACGGAGACCTGGACACCTGCATCGCGATCCGGACGATCGTGCTCCACGACGGGGTCGCACACCTCCAGGCCGGCGCGGGGATCGTCGCGGACTCCGACCCGCACGCCGAGCACGAGGAATGCCTGCGCAAGCTCGCCGCCCTCGAGACCGCGATTACGCTGGCGGAGGCGGAACGATGATCCTGCTCGTCGACAACTACGACAGCTTCACGTACAACCTCGTCCACCTGTTCGAGGAGCTCGGCGCGGAGGTGGTCGTGCGCCGCAACGACGAGATCGACGCGGACGAGGCGGAGCGTCTCGCTCCCTCCCACCTCGTCATCTCACCGGGGCCCGGGAGGCCGGAGAACTCCGGCGCAACCGTCGAGATCGTCCGCCGGCTCGCGCCGACGACCCCGACGCTCGGCGTGTGCCTGGGCCACCAGGCGATCGTCGAGGCCTTCGGCGGCGAGATCGGCCAGGCGCAGCGCCTCGTGCACGGGAAGGCGAGTGCGGTGTCGCACGACGGCCGCGGCATCTTCGCCGGCCTCTCGCAGGACTTCCAGGCCGGGCGCTACCACTCGCTCGCGGCGACCACGGTGCCCGACGAGCTCGAGGTCTCGGCGACCACGGAGGACGGCGAGGTGATGGCCGTCCGCCACCGCACCCTGCGCGTCGACGGCGTGCAGTTCCATCCCGAGTCGGTGCTCACGCCCGAGGGCCCGCAGCTCTGCCGCAACTTCCTGGAGGGGCGATGATCCAGCCGGCGCTCGAGGCGCTGCTCGAGCCCCGCGACCTCTCGCGCGATGAGGCGCGGGACGCGATGGGCACGATCATGTCCGGCGACGCGACTCCTGCGCAGATCGGTGGCTTCCTCATCGCGCTGCGCATGAAGGGCGAGACTCCCGACGAGATCGCCGGCTTCGCCGAGGCAATCCGCGGTCACGTCCTCCCCGTCCGACCCCGGCGGGACGACCTCGTCGACACCGCGGGTACCGGCGGCGACGGCCAGGCGACGATCAACATCTCGACCGCAGCGGCGCTCGTTGCAGCGGCGGCAGGTGCTGCTGTTGCCAAACACGGCAACCGCGCAGTCTCCTCGGCCTCCGGCTCGGCCGACGTGCTCGAGGCGCTCGGGTTCTCGCTCGACTGCCCGCCGGAGCGGATCGAGCGCTCGATCGACGAGCTCGGGTTCGGCTTTCTCTTCGCCCCCACGCACCATCCCGGGTTCAGGCACGCCGCCCCCGTCCGCCGGGAGCTCGCGACCCGAACCGTGTTCAACGTGCTCGGCCCGCTGACCAACCCCGCCGGCGCACGCGCGCAGGTGGTCGGGGTGTACGACCCGGGGCTCGTGCGCACCATCGCCGAGGTGCTCGTGCGGCTCGGCTCGCGCCGCGCGTTCGTCGTCCATGGGTTCGGCGGGATCGACGAGCTCTCGCCTGCCGGGCCGAACCTCGTCTGCGAGGTCGTGGACGGCGAGGTGCGCGACCGCGAGGTCGATCCGCAGGCGCTCGGCCTGGGAGCATGCGCACCGGCCGAGCTGCGGGGCGGCTCGCCGGGTGAGAATGCAGCCGTGATCAGGGCTGTCTTCTCGGGCAGGGAGCAAGGGGCGAAGCGCGACGCGATCCTGCTCAACGCCGCCGGCGCGATCGCCGCCGGCGGTCACGCCGACGATTTGCGCGACGGGCTCGAGGTCGCGCGGGAGACGGTCGACTCGGGGGCGGCCGCCGAGCGGCTGGAGGCGCTGGTCGCCTTCTCGAACGATGGGTAGGTTCCGGGACGCGCTCGCAAGGCCCGGCCTCGCGACGATCGCGGAGGTCAAGCGCCGCTCGCCGTCGGCGGGTGACCTGCGGCCGGGCGCGGAGCCGTCGGTGCTGGCCGCGGAGTTCGAGCGCGCGGGCGCGGCTGCGGTCTCGGTGCTCGTCGACGAGCGCTTCGCGGGAACCGTGGACGACCTCCGCGCGGCACGCGCGGCGGCTGCGCTGCCGCTCCTCGCGAAGGGATTCTTCCGCGAGGAGGCGCAGCTCGACGAGCTCCGCGAGGCCGGCGCCGACTGCGCGTTGCTGATCCTGCGCGATCTCGACGACCGCACCGCGCGAGGCCTGATGGCGCACGCCGCGAAGATCGGCCTCGAAACGCTCGTCGAGGCGCACGACCGTGCGGAGCTCGCCCGCGCGGTCGAGCTCGGAGCGGATCCGATCGGCATCAACGCGCGCGACCTTGCGACGTTCGCGATCGACCGAGGCGCTCAGCTGCACCTGGTCGCCGAGGCGCCGCGCGACCGGGTCGTGATCGCGGAGAGCGCGATCCACACGAGGGCGCAGGGCGCAGCGGCGGAGGTCGCCGGGGCGGACGCGATCCTCGTCGGGACGGCGCTGATGCGTGCCGCCGATCCGCCGGGGAAGCTGCGGGAGATCGCCTCGCGTCCACTCGTGAAGGTCTGTGGGCTGACGCGCGCCGAGGATGTCGAAGTCGCGCTCGAGGCCGGCGCCGACCTCTGCGGGTTCATCCTCGAGTCGGCGAGCCCGCGGGCGGCGCGCGCGGTGCTGCCGGTCCCGGAGACCGCGCTGTCGGTGGCGGTCTTCGTCGGTGAGCCCGGTGAGGCGGCCGCCGACCTCGTCCAGCTGTACGAGCGCGAGAACGGGAAGGTGCGCGGCCGCGACGCCGTCTTCCTCCGCGACGGCGAGCAGGTCGCGACCGTCGTCGACCTGCCCTGGGAGGAAGAAGACGAGACGCAGCTCGAGCGGGCGCGCGCGGTCGAGGGGCGACTCGTGCTCGCCGGCGGCCTCGGGCCGGAGAACGTGCGGCGGGCGATCGCGGCCACGAGACCCTGGGCCGTCGACGCGAGCTCGAGCCTCGAGTCGAGCCCGGGCGTCAAGGATCACGATCTCGTTCGTGCCTACGTCGAGGCGGCGCGATGAGCTACGGCGAGTACGGCGGGCGCTATGTGCCCGAGACGCTGATTCCGGCACTCGACGAGCTCGACGCCGGCTGGCGCGAGGCCAGCGAGGACCCCGCGTTCGCCGAGGAGGTCGACCGCCTCGGCCGCGAGTACGGCGGCCGGCCGACGCCGCTGACGCTTGCCGAGCGGTTCACGCCCGGCAAGCGCCTCTACCTCAAGCGCGAAGATCTGCTCCACACGGGCGCCCACAAGCTGAACAACGCGCTCGGCCAGGCGGTGCTCGCGCAGCGGCTGGGGAAGCGCCGCATCGTCGCTGAGACGGGCGCCGGCCAGCACGGGGTGGCGACGGCGACAGTGTGCGCGCGGTTCGGTCTCCAGTGCGTCGTCTACATGGGCGCCGAGGACATGCGCCGGCAGCGCCCGAACGTCGAGCGGATGGGCCTGCTCGGCGCGGAGGTGCGTCCCGTCGAGTTCGGGACGAAGACGCTGAAGGAGGCAACGAGCGAGGCGATCCGCGACTGGATCACGAACGTCGAGACCACGCACTACCTGATCGGCTCGTGCGTCGGGCCGGAGCCCTACCCCGAGCTCGTCCGCGAGCTCCAGGCCGTGATCGGGCGCGAGGCGCGGACGCAGGTGCTCGAGGCCGAGGGACGGCTGCCCGATGCGGTGATCGCCTGCGTCGGCGGCGGCTCGAACGCGATCGGCATGTTCGCCGGGTTCCTGGACGACGCTCCGGTGCGGCTCTTCGGCGTCGAGGCGGCGGGCGCGGCGTCGCTCGGCACGGGACGGCCCGGCGTCCTCCACGGCGCACGCTCCTCGCTGCTTGCCGACGAGGACGGCCAGATCGTCGACGCCCACTCGATCTCGGCCGGGCTCGACTACCCCGGCGTCGGGCCCGAGCACGCCTACCTCCGCGACATCGGCCGGGTCGAGTACCTGGCTGCGACCGATGAGGAGGCGCTCGCCGCCTTCCGCCGGCTCGCCGAGACGGAAGGGATCATCCCCGCGCTCGAGCCCGCCCACGCCCTCGCCCGCGCCGGTGAGCTCGACGGCGACGTGATCGTGGTCTGCCTCTCGGGCCGCGGGGACAAGGACCTGGACGAGGCCCTCACCCACCTGCGGAAGTGAGCAGCGCCAGGCACACATCCGGCGCGGTCGAGTCACCCATGCGCGGCGAAATCCTCGCTACCGTGACTTCAGGGGCGCTCGCGCCCCCTGGGGGCGCTGCCGTGAGCGCCACGGCGAAGGCGCTCGTGATCTACCTGATGGCGGGCCGGGAGACGCCGGAGCTCGCGGCCGCCGCCGAGGCCGGCGGGGCGGACACGGTCGAGATCGGCTTTCCGTTCTCCGATCCTCTCGCCGACGGGCCGGTGATCCGCCGCGCGGCCGAACGGGCGCTCGCGGCCGGAATGCGGACGAAAGCGTGCCTCGAGTGCCTGGCCGAAACGCGGGCGCGCGTGTCGGTGCCACTGATCCCGATGACGTATTCGTCGCTGCTCGAGGCATACGGCTGGCAGCGCTTTGCCGACGATGCGCGCGCGGCAGGCGCGACCAGCCTGATCGTCGCCGACCTGCCTGCCGGGGAGCGGGATGACCTCCGCCGCGTTCAGCTCGTTGCTCCCACCTCGACCGACGAGCGGATCGCGCTCGCCGGCGAGCAGACCGACGGCTGGCTGTATCTGGTCACCCTGACCGGGACGACCGGGGCGCGCGCCGAGCTCTCCCCCGCGCTGGCCGGGCTGGTCGAGCGCGCTCGCAGCGCGACCGGCAAGCCGCTCTACGCCGGGTTCGGGATCTCGACGCCGCAGCACGCGGCTACGGCCGCCGCGCTCACCGACGGCGTCGTCGTCGGCTCGCGGGCGCTCGAGGTCGCGGAGGAGGGCCCGGCGGCCCTCCAGGCCTACGTCGGGTCGCTACGGGCCGCCCTCGACGCGTGAATTTCGAGCTCTTCGAGGTCGCGGACGGCGTCTGGGCGGCGATCGTGGACGACGACCTGCCGGCTGTCGGCAACGCGGCGATCGTCGATCTCGGCGACGAGACGCTCGTCTTCGACACGACACTCAGCTTCCAGCTCGCGCAGCGGCTGCGCCAGGACGCTCGCAGGCTGACCGGCCGCGACCCCGGGATGCTCGTCAACAGCCACTGGCACGGCGACCACATGCTCGGGAACCAGTCGTTTACCGGTGTGCGGATCGTCTCGACCGCGCGCACGAAGGAACTGATCGAAACGGTCGGAGCCCAGCGCCTCGACGCGAACAAGGCGGCCTACGGCGAGGAGGCGCCCGAGCTCCACGCGATCATCCTGACTCCGCCCACCGAGACCTTCGACGACGTGCTCGATCTCGGTCGCGCCCAGCTGCTCACGTACGGGGGCGGTCACACCGAGAGCGACGCATTCCTCTGGATCCCCGACGTTGCGACCCTGCTCGCGGCGGACCTCGTCGTGATCGACAACCACTGCCTGGGTCGGAGACGGCGACGTGAAGAGCTGGAGGCGGATCCTGTCGCGCCTCGACGAGCTCGACGCCGAGACGGTGGTCCCGGGCCACGGGCCGGTCGGGACCGGCGACGACATCGCCCTGATGGACGCGTACCTCGAGGAGCTGCTCCGGCTCGAGCCGGGAGCGCCGATGCCGCCCGAGTTCGCCGACCTCGCCCATCCCGAGGCCTTCGAGCGAAATCTCGAAGCGCTCCGGGCGCGATAACCTCAGCCGATGGAGGGCTACGGCCCCGCAACGTACGGCGATCGGATCGCCGAGACCTACGACGCGCTCTACGAGGGCACGCTCGACACCGAGGGTGCCGTCGAGGCGCTCGCCGACCTCGCGGACCGGCGGCCCGGTGCTCGAGCTCGCGATCGGCACCGGCCGGCTCGCGCTGCCCCTCGTGGAGAGAGGCCTGGAGGTGCACGGCATCGATGCCTCCGAGCGAATGGTCGAGAAGCTGCGCGCGAAGCCCGGCGGCGACGCGATCCCGGTGACGATGGGCGACTTCGCCGACGTCGGCGTCGAGGGCGAGTATCGGCTGATCTTCATCGCTTTCAACACGCTGTTCGCGCTGCTGACGCAGGACGACCAGCTGCGCTGCTTCGCCAACGCCGCCGAGCATCTGACGGACGACGGCCTCTTCGTCGTCGAGGCGTTCCGGCCCGACCTCGGGCGATTCGACCGCGGCCAGCGCACGAACGTCTTCCGCGTCGACGCCGAGCAGGTGATGCTCGACGCGTCCAGGCATGATCCGCTCGAGCAGCGCGTGGACAGCCAGCACATCGTGATCACGGAGGCAGGGACGAAGCTCTACCCGGTCAGCATCCGCTACGCGTTCCCGAGCGAGCTCGACCTGATGGCACGGCTCGCCGGGCTCGAGCTGCGCGAGCGCTGGGGCAGCTGGAAGCGCGAGCCCTTCACGGCCGACAGCAACCGGCACGTCTCGGTGTACGCGCGGTGAGGGAGACGATCCGCGCCGCCTGCGTCCAGGTCGAGCCGGTGATCCTCGACCGCGCGGCGACGCTCGACAAGATCGCCGCGATCACCGCCGAGGCGAAGAGCCAGGGCGCGCAGCTCGTCGTCTTCCCCGAGACCTTCATCCCCGCCTACCCGAGCTCGGCGTGGGCGCGCTTCCTCGCCGGCTGGGCCGACCCGCGCGCCAAGGGCGCCTTCGCCATGCTCTCGCGCGAGTCGCTCGAGGTCCCCGGCGCCGATGCTGATCGCCTGGGGGCGATCGCTCGGGAGAACGAGGTCTGGCTCGTCACCGGCGTCAACGAGCGCGACCCCGACGCGCCCCGGGCACGCTCTACAACTCGCTCCTCTACCACGCGCCCGGACGGCAGCCTCGCCGTGCACCACCGCAAGCTCGTGCCGACGAACCACGAGCGGCTCGTCTGGGGCCAGGGCGACGGCGGCGGGCTGCGCGCGGTCGAGACCGGGATCGGCCGGATCGGCGGGCTGATCTGCTGGGAGAACTACATGCCGCTCGCGCGCTTCGCGCTCTACGAGTCGGGTGTCGAGATCTACATCGCCTCCACCGCCGATGACGGCGACGCCTGGCAGGCGACGCTCGTCCACATCGCGCGCGAGTCGCGGTCGTTCGTGATCAGCCCGTGCCACTTCCAGCGCGGCTCCTCGTACCCGGAGGACTTCCCGCTGCGCGACGAGATCGCCGGCCTCGACCCGCTCGGCCGCGGCGGCTCTGCGATCCTCGCTCCGGACGGCTCCTACCTCGCCGGCCCGCTCTACGACGAGGAGGCGATTCTCTACGCCGACCTCGACCCGCAGCGCCTCGCCGAGGAGCGCCAGCGGTTCGATGCCGCCGGCCACTACCACCGGCCCGACGTGCTCGAGTTGACCGTGCGTCCGCTGCAGCGGGACAGCTCGTGGAACCGGTAACGCTCGTCGATGCCGAGAACGTCCGCCGGTCGACCTGGCCGAACATCGGCAAGGAGGAGCTCGTCGAGCTGGTCCGCGCGTGGGCCGAGGCGACCGGATCGCCGGCGCTCGTCGTCTTCGACGGCCAGTCGCCCTCGACCGACACAGGCCTGCTCGTGAAGGTCGTGAGCGCGAGCGGGGAAAGCGCGGACGACCGGATCGCGCGCGACGCGAAGAACCTGGCCGCAACCGGGCGGGCCTACCGGCTCGTCACCTCCGACCGTGGGCTCCGCGAGCGGGCAGGCGCAGCCGCCGATGACATGGTCGGCGGCGGGACGTTCGTCCGGACACTCCGCGCAGCGTCCGGGCAAAGCCCGGCGACGCGCATGAACCTCGGGCGCCGCACGCCGCGAGGATGCTCGCCCAGGGGTGAGCTCGAGCACGGTCGATCATCTCAGCCCGACGTGTGCTTGAGGCCGGACTCGCGCCGCCGCCCTTCGTCGAGGGTGATCTCGCCCGAGCAGATCTTGCGGTTCAGCTCGTTCTCGATCTTGTCGACGTCCTCAGCGTGGGGCCGCGGCTCGGGCCAGAGGTTACGCGGGTCGGTCGGATGGCCGCCGAGCTCGAGCGAGATCAGGTGGTCCTCCTGGTAGTCGGACGGGCTGCCGCCGAGGCCGTACTCGCGCATCTGACGGACCTTCAGGTCGTTGGTGTACTCGGTCGGCGGCCGGACCGTTCGCGTCCAGCCCTGGACGCAGATCGTCTGCCGGATCGTCGCCTGGGTGACGTCGGGATTGACGACGCCCGGCGTCCGCGTCCAGCTTGCGGCGACTCGCAGCGTCGTGCATGCGGCTGTGCTGCCAGGTCGCGTAGAGCGCGAACGCGACCCCGAGGAGCGCGATCACGCGTGACGACGCGTTGCATGCTCCGAGGGTGGCGGAGCGCGTCAGCCGGTGAAAGTGGCCGAAACGGGTTGTTACGGAGTCGTCACACGAACAGCGTCAGGTCCGGCTCGCGCTCGCCGCGGAGCACCGCGAGGTCGACCTCCACGCAGCGGATCCCGCGCGACTCCGCGAGGGTGACCGCCTGCGGGCGGAACCGCTGTGCCGCGAGCACCCCTCGGCACGCCGCCCGCGCCGGATCGGCCTGGATCCGCTCCAGGTACCGCGCCAGCTGCTCGACCGCCTCGATCCCGGCGATCCGCTTGATCTCGACCGCGACCCAGCCGTCGTCGGCATCCCGGCACATCAGGTCGACCGGGCCGATGTCCGTCGGCCACTCGCGCTTCACGAGCCGCAACTCCTCGCCGAGCGCCTCCGGCCGTGCGGCGAGCACCTCCTGGAGGTCGCGCTCGACGCCGTCCTTCTCCAGCCCGGCGGACTCGCCCATCTCGTGCGAGACGTCGCTGAGCACCTCGACGAGCCGGATCTCGAGGCAGTCCTCCGTCTTGCCCGCGCGCTTGCGAACCAGGATCCGGCCGCCCTCCTCCTCGATCACGGTCGGCGGCGTCATCCAGTTCAGCGGCTTTACCTTTGACCCACCGTTGTCCGACCAGACCATGAACGTCCCGTCCTCCTTGATCATCAGGAGTCGGGTCGACTCGGGCAGATGCGCCGTGAGCCGGCCGGTATAGGTCACTTCGCAGCGGGCGACGATCAGGCGCACCGCGCCACCCTACTGGCCGTTTCGGACATGTCCGCATCGAACGCAGGACGGAAAGTGGTCGGCACGGACATGTCATCTTGTGCCGGGCACGCGATTGTGTCAGTTGGCTTCTTGCCCGGAAGCTGAAAAGCTCTGCGCGATGACAAGTGGTCTTGGCGTAATCGAAGCGCGCCGCGAACGTCTTGGCTGGGTCATCCACGAGTTCGGCCGCTCGGACGCCGCTCACTCTGTCCTACTGCTGCCCGGCGCACTCTGTACCGCAGTCTTCTACGACGATCTTCTCGCGGAGCCGAATATCCGTGACGCATCGGTCCGGTTCGTCGCCACGACTCTGCCGGGTTTTGGCGGGACCACACCCCCGGACGATCTGAGCATCGAAAGCTACGCGAAGCTCGCGTCTGGGCTCGCTTCGGATCTCGGCTGCGACGTCGTTGTCGGCCACAGCCTGGGTGCGAACGTTGCCATCGAGATGACGTCATCCGGAGAGTTCTCGGGCCCTGTGGTGCTCCTCTCGCCGAGTTTTTCGCGGAAGGACGAGTCCATGTTCCCGCGTGTCCTCGATCGCCTGAGCCGCGTCCTCGGGCACTTGCCCTATTCGCTCGTGCTGAAGATGGTCGGCCCCGCGATGAAGAGCAGCCTCCCTCCGGCTCGACGCGAAGTTCTGACGAACGAGCTGAAGAAGAACGATCCCCGCTTCCTGCGCCGCCAGACACATCTGTATCTCGCCTACCTCGACCGCCACGGCTCACTCGCACGCCGGTTCTGCGATTCGCGGACGCCCGCATGGGTCGTATACGGCGAGCATGACGACGTCGGCATCACCCCCGACGAGCGAGACGTGCTCGAGGCAGCCCCGCACGTGCGCCTCGTCGAGATTCCGGACGCCGGACACTTCACTCTGAACCAGAAGCCGCGCGAGATCGCAGCAATTGTTCTCGAAGCGGTGATGACCGCGGCGTCGGACTGAGTCGTCGATCCACGAGATCGGTAACAAGTCCGTGGTCAGGGCCTGGCCCGCCTGCAACACTTGGGCAGGTGCCCCCGCACGTCGCCTGGATCTCCATCGCCCCTGTAAAGGGGCTCGCGCTCCAGCACCGCGAATCGGTCCGGCTGGAGCCGTTCGGCGTGCGCGAGAACCGTCGCTTCCACCTGATCGGCGAGGACGGACGGCTCCTGAACGGGAAGCAACTGGCGCCGCTCGTCCGGATCAGCGCGGACTGGAACGAGGAGACCGGCCGGCTCGCGCTCGGGTTCCCCGACGGCAACGTGCTCGAAGGCGAGGTCGAGCTCGGCGACACCGTCTCGACCAGCTTCTACGGCCGCCGGCAGGTCGAGGGCCGAGTGGTCGTCGGGCCCTGGTCGGACGCGCTCTCCGAGTTCGTCGGCCAGCCGATCCGCCTCGTGCAACCGACCGAGATCGGCACGGGCGTCGACCGCGCCGGCGGAGGTGTGAGCATCCTCTCCACCGGATCTCTGGAGGCAATTCGGGAGGCCGCGGGAATCTCGGAACCCGTCGATCCCCGCCGCTTCCGGATGCTCTTCGGCGTCGAGGACATCGGGCCGCACGAGGAGGACGCTTGGGTCGGGCGCCGCGTGCAGATCGGCGAGGCCGAGGTCGAGGTGCTCGGCAACGTCGGCCGCTGCCTCGTGACCAGCCGCCACCCGGACAGCGGCGCGCGCAACCTGCCCACGCTCGACGTGCTCGCCGAGTACCGGGGCGACATCGAGACGACGGAGCGCCTGCCGTTCGGAGTCTGGGGCGGCGTGACGAAGCCGGGCGTCGTGCACCTCGGCGATCCCGTTCGCGTTTGACCGATCACCCGGAGCTCGCAGCCGAGCAGGCGTACGTCGACCACGCCTACCTCTGCCTGGAGGAGATGCGCCGCGTGGTCGAGCGCGCAGGCGAAGCCGGGATCGGCGAGATCGAAGCCGCCGTGCTCGAAGCCTGGAGCGCCCGGCGCCTGGTCACGTTCGAGGACGCCGAGCGCGGGCTCTGCTTCGGGCGGCTCGACCTCGACGGCGTCCTCCGCCCGCTCTACGTCGGCCGTCGCTGGGTGCACGAGGAGCAGACGCCGATCGTCGTCAACTGGCAGGCGCCCGCGGCCAGGCCGTTCTACACGGCGACCGTCGCGGAGCCGCAGGGCCTGACGCGCCGCCGCCGTTTCCGCACACAGGGCCGCACGCTGCTCGACCTCTACGACGAGCCGCTCGACGGCTCCGCCGGCGACGTCGTCCACGGCGTCGCGGACATCCTGCTCGAGGAGCTCGAACGCAGCCGCGACCGGCACATGCGCGACATCGTCGCGACGATCCAGACCGACCAGTACCGCCTGATCACGCGCGAGCCCGAGGGCGCACTCGTCATCCAGGGCGGGCCAGGCACCGGGAAGACCGCGGTCGGCCTGCACCGCGCGTCGTGGCTGCTCTACACCTACCGCCGGGAGCTCGAGCGCAGCGGTGTCCTGGTCGTCGGGCCGAATCCGGTCTTCATGGACTACATCTCGCACGTCTTGCCGATGCTCGGCGAGGAACGCGTGGAGCAGCGCGCCGTGGACGAGCTCGCAGGCGTCGAGCCCGCGCGGCGCGAGGAGCCGGCGCTCGCCCGGCTGAAAGGCGACGCCCGGATGGCCGACGTGATCGCGGCGGCGGTCGCCGCGCTGCCGCAGCCGCCGTCCGAGCTGCTCGCCGTCCGACTCGAAGGGGTCGAGCTCCGGCTCTCGCCGGAGCAGGTCGCCGGTCTGCTGGAGGAGGCGCGAACCGAGACCGCGAGCCACGCGGCCGGGCGCGAGCGACTGCGCACGAAGCTCGCGCGCGCGTTCTACGAGCGCTACACCACGCGCCTCGGGCACTCCGCTTACCTCTCGTTCGAAGACCTGGAGGCGTCGCTCCGCCGCGGCGGCTTCATGAATCGCACGCTCGACGAGCTGTGGCCGCGCCCGAAGCCCGACCAGCTCCTCCGCCGGCTGCTGACGAGCTCCGGGGAGCTCGCCGCGGCGGCGGCCGGCATCCTGGACGCCGCGGAGCAGGGACTCCTGCAGTCCGGCCGCGGCAGGGGCTCGAGCGACGCCGACCTGCCGCTCCTCGACGAGGCGAGGGCGCTGCTCGAGGGCGGCGACCGGCCGCACGGCCACGTGATCGTCGACGAGGCGCAGGACCTGACGCCGATGCAGCTCCGCATGCTCGCGCGCCGCTCGACGGGGCCGTTCACCGTCCTCGGCGACATCGCGCAGGCCGCCGGGCCAATCGCGTACCGCAGCTGGGACGACCTGCTCCCGTATCTCGGCGCCGAGGCGCAGATCGAGGAGCTGCGCCTCGCCTATCGCGTGCCGCGCGACGTGCTCGAGCTCGCGCTCCCGCTGCTCCCGCTGATCGCGCCCGACGTCGCGGCCCCGATCGCCTACCGCGAGGGCGACGAGCCGCCGCGCTTCGTGCACGCGGAGCCGGAGCACCTCGTCGCCGCGGCGGTGCGCGAGGCCGGCCGCGAGGCACTCCGGGAAGGACGGACGGCGCTGATCGCGCCCGCGACGCTGATGGCCGAGCTCGAGCCGCTCCTGCCCCGCCCCGGCACGGCGTTCGACGAGCTCGCGGCTCCGATCCAGGCGCTGACGCCGCGCGCGGCGAAGGGGCTCGAGTTCGACCGCGTCGTCCTCGTCGAGCCGGCCCGGATCGTCTCCGAGGCCGACCGGATCGAGGGGCTACGTGCGCTCTACGTCGCGCTGACGCGGGCGACGAAGACGCTCGTCGTCGTCCACGCCGAGCCGCTACCGGCGGAGCTGGGGCCGGGCTGAGGGCCGAAGCACGAGGTACAGCTCGTCGTCGCCCTCCTGCCGGATGCCCTCGATCCGCCCGAAGAGGGCCATCATGAACGCGGAGCAGCGGCCGGGATCGAGCACGTCGCTGCGCCGGATCCGGCCCAGCCGCTCGAACGTGTCCCAGCAGCCGCGGATGCTCTCGACGTCCACCCAGCTCGATTCCGAGGCGGACTCGAGCCGGATGCGGCGCCCCGGCTCGTAACGCGAGATCCAGCTCGACGTCGAGATCGCCGTGCTGAAGGTCTCGCCCGACGCGGCCAGCTTCGCCAGGAGCGTCTCGACCTCCGCCCAGCCGGGTGTGGCTGTGGCTACCACTTGGAGCGCCGTCCGCGCCGGCTCGTGTAGACGCGCTTCGCCGGGGCGACCCGCATCCCCTCGGACTCGAACTGCTCGCGGTGCCCGAGCCGCGACGCCACGCGGCTGACGTCCGCCTGCTGTTCGGGGAGGACGAACGTGATTCCGTTGCCGCCGCGGCCCGCGCGTCCCGTCCGGCCGACCCGGTGGACGTAGCCCTTGTCGTCCGCCGGCGGGTCGAAGTTGATCACGTGCGTGATGTCGGTCAGGTCGAGGCCGCGGGCGGCGACGTCGGTGGCGACGAGCGTCGTGACCTTGCCGGCCCGGAACCGGGCAAGCGCCCGTTCCCGCTGGCTCTGCGACATGTCGCCGTGCAGCGCGAGGGCCGGCACGTCGCGGCGATGAAGCTTCTGCGCGAGACGGTCGGCGCCGCGCTTCGTCCGGACGAAGACCAGCGCAAGCCCGCGCTCGTCCTCCAGCTCGTCGATCAGCCGGTCGAGCTTGTTCTCGGCCGTGACCGAGACGAAGGTGTGCTCGACCTCTTCATGGTCGAGATCCTCGGGCGGCCGGGCCTCGAAATGGGACGCGCCGCTCGTGTAGGCGCGGGCGAGCTCGCCCACCTCGCCGTCGAGCGTCGCCGAGAAGAGCATCGTCTGCCGCTCCCGCGGGCAGGCGTCGGACGAGGCGGTCGACCTGGGGCTTGAAGCCCATGTCGAGCATCCGGTCGGCCTCGTCGAGGACGAGGCAGCGGACGCGGTCGAGCCGAGACGAGCCGGCGCTCGACGAGATCCTGCAGCCGGCCCGGCGTTGCGACCAGGATGTGCGCTCCGCGGGCGGCCTTCGACTGCGTCGAGATCCGCGCGCCGCCGTAGACGGCCGCAACGCGGAGATTCTTCCGCTTGGCGAGCAGCGCGAGCTCGGCCGCCACCTGGGCCGCCAGCTCGCGGGTCGGCACGAGAACGAGCGCGGACGGCTCGCCGTCGGCGGGCTCGGCGCGCTCGACGATCGGCAGGCCGAAGGCAAAGGTCTTGCCCGAGCCGGTCGGCGCCTTCGCCAGCACGTCGAGGCCGGCGAGCGCGTCCGGAAGGACGAGCGCCTGGATCGGGAATGGTGTGATGATGCCGCGCTGCTCGAGCGACTGCGCAATGTCCGGCGCTGACTCCGAGCGCGCGGAAAGACTGCTTGAGACATGTTGTTGTTCGACTCCTTGGTTCGGGTTCGAGACAAAACGACTCGGAACGCCCGAAGGAGGAACGAGAAGCTCGATCTCACAGGACGACGGGATGCCGTCCGTGCTCACACTGTAGCTGTCGAGGCGGTCGACGGAAAGAAGTTTCCGCTCTTTGCTGAAATCTGCCTCGCGGGGGCCTTGCAAGGTCCTTGCCCGTCCCATAGGTTGCCGCTTGCACCGAGTACGGAGCGCGAGTAAGTCGAAGTCGCTTCCGGAGGTCGTACGGGGAAGGCCGCAAGGCCCAGTCGGAAAGCCAGCGGAGGCGGTGGATGAAAGCGCCACCGGCTCGGTGTACCTTCTTGCTCGCAAGCCTCCGGCCGCTTCGCGTTCGGACCCATGGGACCGCAGCGGCCGCGCCCGCCATGTCGGGCGCGGCGGCGGACGGCGAGCTGCTAGAGCCGCACGACGAACCAGCCGTTGACGTTGTCGCAGCGCACTTCGCCCGGGCCCTCGTGGACGTACGTGTAGACCGGCAGCCCGTTGTGCGTCACCTGGAGCTTCCCGTTCGGGCGGCGGATGACGCCGAACGTTCCCTTGATCCCGCCGACGCGCTTCGGGACCGCGGCGACCGAGCGCACGAGCAGCGGCGGCCACAGCGCCGCGCAGGTGCCGACGCAGCGGATCTTCCCGCCCGCACGCTTCTCGACCTGCCAGTAGTAGAGCGCCTGGCGGTCACGTCGGGCGAGTACCGTGCCGAACCCGGCGGCGCGGATCTTCGTCACGGGAGCGGCGGGCGCGGCCGCCGCCGCGGGAACCAGGAACGCCGCCGCCAGGGCGAGCGCGATCACGAACTTCATGCCTGCCTCCAATCTCGGAACGCGGCCACCAGGCCCGTCCGGAACTCCGGCGTGAGCTCCTCCGCCTCGATCGTCCCCGACACCCGGATCATCGCCCGTACCTGCTGGAGGTAGTGCGTGCAGTGCGGGCAGCCTGCGAGATGCGCCTCGAAGGACGCGTGCAGCTCGGCGTCCATCGCGCCCTCGAGATAGTCGGTGATCACCTCGACGATCTCCTGACAGATCAGCTCGTGCGCCTGACTCATCGGTCCTCTTCCAGGTACCGCTCGAACGCGGCCCGGACCTTTGCCCGTGCGCGGTGGAGCAGTACACGCTGATTTGTCTCGGAAAGGCCGAGAACGTTGCACGCCTCCTCGGCAGAGAGGCCCTCCACGTCGCGCAGCGTGATCACGGCGCGCTGGTTCTCGGGCAGCGCCTCGATCGCCGCCCCGATCGCCGCCCGCGCCTCACCGGCGAGCAGCCGCTCCTCGGGCACTCCTCGCGGCGGGGACGTCCAGTGGCCGTCCCGCGCGAACCGGTCGGCGTCGACCGCGGTGTCCTCCTCGTCACCGTCGCCGACAAACGACGAGAACGGCAGCGTCCGCCGCTCGCGCACGCCCTTCGTCTTCGCCTTGTTGGTCAGGATCCGGAACAGCCACGTCTTCAGCGACGAGCGGCCCTCGAAGCGCTCGAGGCCGGTGACGACGGCGAGCCACGTGTCCGCGACGACCTCCTCCGCGACCGACTGGGTCGGGACGTACATGCGCGCGACCCGGAGCAGCGACGGACCGTATTTCTCGACGAGCGCCATGAAGGCGGCCTCGTCGCCCGTGCGCAGCCGGGCGAGGAGCTCGGCGTCCTCGTCTGGGGGAAGTGCCGTGGCCGTGCGCCGACGATAACCGTCAGCGCCGCCGCACGAGCAGCGTCGCCCGTTGACACTCATCAGATGACCCGTTAGCGTCGATCAAGACCTTCTCCCCGGGGGGCGGAGACCGGTGTCGAAGACCAACGAGCCTGCGGCTCAGCGCGCTCCGGGAAACCGCGAGGGTTTCGTGCCGCGCGCAGGGATCATCGCCTTCACCGGCGGCCTCCTCCTGCTGGCAGCGGTGACGCTCTACAGCCTCTGGGCCTTCTGGCCCCTGGGGCTCGAGATCGTGCCGGGAGACCCGGAGCGAAGAAGGGTCAGCTACCTCGGGCTGACCGACTTCACGGTCTCGACCGAAGGGATCTACTTCGTCACTGTCGCGCTCGGCGGGTGCGCTCGGCGGCGTCGTCCACACCCTCCGGTCGTTCTCGATGTACGTCGGGACGCGGCAACTGCGCTGGAGCTGGGTTCCGTTCAACCTGCTGCTGCCGGTGGTCGGAGCCCTGGGCGGGACGCTGTTCTATCTCGTGTTCCGGGCCGGGCTGTTCTCGTCCTCGACCTCGACCTCCGATGCGAGCCCATTCGGGTTCGCCGCGATCGCAGCGCTCGTGGGCCTCTTCTCGGAGCAGGCGGTGGAGAAGCTGAGGCAGATCGCCAGGCAAGTCTTCACGGAAGCTCCCAAGTACCAGCCCGACCACTTCGACGCGGCGACCAGACCCGAGACACCCACGGACACGTCATACGATGCCGCCCCTGGCGCGCAACACCTGACCCAACCTCGGCGCTCCGTCTCCGTCCGGGCGCGTTGGCTCCTCGCTTGCTGTCTCGGCCTGGCCGTAGCGACCCTCGCGGGCGAAGCGAAACCCGACTCTCGGCGCTTTCCCGGGGGCGAACGGCCTGATCGCCTTCCAGAGCTTCCGCGACGGGAGCTCGCAGATCTACCTGGAGACCGTGCCGCCTTCGCAGGTCAGGCGGCTGACCGACCCGCGGCCACTGTTATGCGCTTCCGGCCTGGTCGCCCGACGGCAGGTGGATCGCCTTCGAGTACAACCCGAGTCCGACCGGCGCTGCGCGCCCGGGACAGCGACATCTACGTGATGAACCGCCGCGCGGCGGCCGCGACGACGTGAGGCGGCTGACGAGCGAGCCCGGGTTCGACGGGGATCCGGCCTGGTCGCCGGACGGGAGGAAGATCGTCTTCGAGAGCACCCGCAGCGGAAACTCGGACATCTGGGTGATGAACGCCGACGGGACGAACCCGAGGCAACCTGACCGCAGGAGCCCTGCCTTCGACGGCGATCCGGCGTGGTCTCCGGGAGGCAGCCGCATCGCCTTCACGAGCACGCGGGACGGGCAACCGGGAGATCTACCTGATGAACCCGGACGGGAGCGGTGTCCTGAACATCACGAACAACCCGGCCGACGACTTCGATCCGACGCTGGGCGCCGGACGGCGAGCTGGTCGCGTTCGTCAGCAACCGCGACCGGAATCTCGAGATCTACGAGACGAACGACCGCTTCCTGCTCAAGCGACTGACGCACGATTCCGGGCTCGACGCCTTCCCCGCCTAGTCGCCCGACGGCAGGTGGATCGCCTTCACGACCGACCGGGGCGATGCCGGGAACCGCGATCTGCACTACATGAGCGCCAACGGAGACGACATCGGCGTCACCGAGCTGACGCAGGCGCCCGGCTGGGATCAGGCTCCGGACTGGCAGCCGCTTCGGCTCCCGCCCGGTGTGAACATCCCGCCGGCTCGACTGCCGCCGAGCATTCCCCACCGTCTTCCGAGGAGCGACGGGCGTCGCGGCCGTAGCTTGCTCCGCCCGGGGCTAGGCGCTTCAGCCGGCCGCGCCGAGCGGCGGCCACTTTCCGAGCGGGCGTTCCCCGGGCACCGGGGCGCAGACGTCGCAGGCGTAGATCCGGACCTTGCCGTCGTCGCCTCCAACCGCGACGAAGGAGTCGCGGGGGCTGAACGACCCGGAGTTCAACGCGCCCCTGCTGCTGTAGAGCACGGCCAGGGTGATGCCCGTCGCGACATCCCACACTCTCGCGGTTCCATCCGAGCTCATTGTCAGGGCGAACCTTCCGTCCGAGCTCAGCGTGGCGTCGTTGACCGCCGCGGTGTGCCCTCGGAGCACGAGTCGGATCCTGCTTTCGTCCGGTCGGATCGTGTCTTCGTCAGATGCGTCCCACAACCTCGCCGTCCCGTCGGCGCCGCCCGTCAGGACCAGCGACCCGTCGCGGCTGAAGAGGGCGCTGTCGACCTGTCCCTCGTGCCCCTTCAACGTGAAGAGGAGTCGGCCGCTGGACGTATCCCAGATGCGGGCGAACCCGTCCTCGCCGGCTGTGACGATCCGCTTGCCGTTTGGGCTGAAGGAGGCGTTGAGGACACTCCCCCCCAGCTGCCGCAGAATCAGGATCGGCGGCCCGCCGTCCGCATTCCAGACCCTCGCCGTGCCGTCCTCGCCCGAGGTGACGATCCGGTCCCCGTTTGCGCTGAAGGCGGCGTCGTAGATGGAGTTCGGATGTCCTCTCAGCACCGCGATCTGCCGGCCGGTCGCCGCATCCCAGACACGAGCGTTGGCATCGTCGCCCGCGGTGACGATCGATCCGCCGTCAGGGCTGAAGGCAGCGGTGAGCACCTGGCCCGGCTGCTCGAGCGTCGCGACCGGGCGTCCCGTGTCGCGCCGCCAGACGAAGGTCTTCCCGTCGGCCGTCGCATCGAGGACCAGCTTCCCGTCCGGGCTGAAGGCAACGGCGTGGACGGGGCCCGTATGCCGCCCCACCACTCCCCTGCTCGATCTGCCCGGGGCCGTCCACACCCGTGCCGTCCCATCGGCGCCGACGGTGACGATCAGCCTTCCGTCCGTGCTGAAGGCGGCGTCGTCGACCGTGCCGGTGTGTCCGTGGAGGAGCAGCACCTGCGCGCCGGTCACGGCATCCCAGACGCGGGCGGTTCCGTCCTCCGAGGCGGTGACGATGAGCCTCCCGTCCGGGCTGTAGGCGGCGCTTCTGACACGCTTGTCATGTCCTCGGAGGAGAAGCAGACGCTGTCCGGTCCCCGCGTCCCAGACCTGCGTGAGCGCGTCCTCGCCGGCCGTCACGATCGATCGGCCGTCGGGGCTGAACGCCACGCTCAGCACGGCCCCCCCGGCGGGGAACGTTCGCAGCGGCCGTCGCGTCTTCGCATTCCATACGTTCACCGTCCCGTCGGCGCCGGCCGTCACGATCCGATCGCCGTCGGGGCTGAACGCGGCGGCGTAGACGGGGCCCTCGCCGCGAATGAGTGCGAGCAGCCGACCGGCCGCTGCATCCCAGACCCGTGTGACTCCGTCCACGCTGGCGGTCAGCACCTGCCCGCCGTCCGGGCTGAAGGCGGCGCTCGAGACCGCTCCGGCATTCCGGAGCGGCGGGCCGACGGCCCGCCCGCTCGCGACGTCCACCACCTGTGCCGTCCCGTCGGCACGGGCGGTCACGGCACGCTTTCCGTCGTTGCTGAACGCGACGCTCAGGATCGGCGCGCGGTCGTGCGGCGTGCGCTCGACGTCCTTCGGCCCCCTGCGCGTCCAGAGCGTCGCCTTCCCGGCGGCCCCGCCGGTCAGGAGGAGCCTGCCCTTCGGGCTGAACGCCGCGCTGAAGAGTTCGTTCTCACCCTGAGCGTGCACGACGCGCGGAGCGTGCACGACGCGCGGAGCCTGCACCAGCGCGCTCCGGAGCGCGCCGTCGGCTTCCTCCCCGTTCGGATCCTTCTCGCGCGCTTCCACCGCCAGGTCGACGCTTCCGGCCGGGTCCTCGGCGCTCTTCAGGATCGCCCTGACCGCCAGCTCCTTTGCCTGCGACGTGTGTTCCGCGCTCTTCGCATCGTTCCGATTCGTCCAGGCGAGTAGCGCCAGCGCGACGGCGACCAGGAATCCGGCCAGGGCGCCGCCGGAGACGCGCATCGCGATGCGCGTCCGCTGCCGGCGCCGCTCCTCCTCGACCTGCTGGCGCTGCCGTGCCTCTTCCTCCGCCCGTCGCCTTTGCTCCTCGTATTGACGTCCCCACTCGACCACGGCCCCGGCGAGAACGTCGTGTCGGATCTCGAATCGGGGCGTCTTGTCCCCTGGTGCGGGGTCGATCGTGCGGAGGATCCGCCGCTCGTCGAGCTGCTCGAGAATCGGCTCGGCAACCGCCAGCGTCACGCCTGCGTAGCCGGCGAGGTCGTCGGCCTTGTGGACGATCCGCGCCCCCGAAGGCGTGACCAGCTGGTGCAACATTCGCGCTGCGACGGCCCGGTCGCCCTCGCCCAGAGCGCTCATCGCTTCCTCGAGGTGCCTGCGGACGATCCGCTCGGCGCCGCCCAGGCTCTCGAGCGTCTCCAGCCGGAGCACGTGCGAGTGTTGCCGCTGCTCCTCTGCCCAGAGCCGCGACATGACGAGCTGCAAGAACGGCGTCTCGACCCGCGTCTGCTCCGGCTCGTCATGCTCGACTACGCCGCCGCCGGCCTGGCCGAGGACGATGTTCCCGGCCCGTACCTCCCGGATCACCGCCTTGACGAGCTCGGGCTCGACCTCGAACGGAGGATCGGCGTTGCCGAGCAGCTCGTTGTAGGTCTCGACAGGCTTCACGATCGCGGCGGTCGCGGCCTTCTCGTCGAGGTGCTCGATCCGCAGGTTGCTGGCGAAGAGGTTCAGGATGCGGCCCTCGAAGCGGTCGAGCTGCGTGTACGCGTCCTCGCGGAGCGAGATCAGGAAGCTCGCGCGCAGGTCGTCCCGGTTCACTGCCTGTGGGAACTGGACCGCGAAGGTGTCCGGCCCGTCCTCGTCGCCGTGGTAGACGAAGTACTGCTCGAACTGGTCGAAGATGACGAGCAACTCGGTCCGGATCGGCTCGTCGAGGTCCGCCCTCGCGCCGGCATGCTCCAGCGCCTTCTTGTCGAGCAGCCGGTTCCACTCGACGAGCAGGTCGTCGAGGCGGAGCTTCTTGCGCGGCGGGCGCGGTGCCAGCTCGCCGAGGAGCTCCTGGACGGCGTTGGCGACACACTCGGCGAGGCCGGCGACGGGGTCGTCGCGCCAGCCGGTGAAGACCACCACGATCGACTCGGGGAACAGGCCAGAGGCCAGGGCCTTCTCGGCGCGTGTCCGGAAGTCCCGCTGGACCCCGGCCCGGATGATCGAGCTCTTCCCCACTCCGCTCGCCCCGTAGAGCAGCGTCAGCCGAGAGGCCAGCAGGTTGGCGGAGATGATCCGCCGCTCCTTCTCGCGGCCGAAGAAGAAGGGAGCGTCGCTCTCGGTGAACGGCGTCAGCCCGACGTAGGGCGTCGCCGGGACGACGACCCGGGGTCTCGGAGGAGCCTCGACGGTCACGAGTCGGCGGAGCCCGAGCCGTTCGTCGAGGGATGCTCGAGCGCCTCGGTGAGCTCCGTGACGTACTTCAGGAGCGGGATGTCGAACACGTCGACGCCGCGCGCCTCCCAGAGCTCCTGCTCGATCTCGTTCGGATCCCTCTGAATCGCCCAGGACTTGTACGAAAGCGGCTGCTGGCCCCAGATCCGGTGCAGGATCACCCTCAGGTTCCAGTCCTGCATGCTGTAGCCGAGGAAGAGGAACCGGCTGCGCGTGAGCTTGACGAGCAGCTCCGCCGGGATCAGCTGGCCGATGTCCGTCTTGGTCAGGTAGTCGATGTAGTGGTCCTCGGTGATCACATAGCTGTCGCGCTCGGGGTTCGACCGGTCGACGGCGCCGTGGATCTTGAGGATCACGGTCCGCTCGTCGATCGCCAGCCCGTCGTACGCGTTCGGGCGGTCGATCACCTTCGGCTCGGCCGCGCCGGGGGGCCGGTGCCAGAACTTCCCCCGCGGCTCGCGGTCGGCGATGTACCAGATGACGTCGTACGGCTCGCCGGCCTTGTCGAACGCGCGCTCCAGCGCATCGTCGTAGTTCGTGGTCAGGATCACCTGGTACTGCGGCGTGCCCTGCTTGCGGAGCTTGCCCGGGAGCGCGGCGAAGAACTCGTGAACCGGGGTCGCCGGATAGTTCTCGTTGAAGAGCTTGCGGAGCTCGTCGTAGAGCGGCCCCAGGCCCTCCTTCGCAACGACGTACTGCGAGACGCGGAGCAGGTTGAGGTCGGTCTCCTCCGGGAAGTAGAAGATCCCCGCCAGGTACTTCGCGAGCTCGTAGCCGTTCGGCAGGTACTGGCCCTGCTTCCAGGCCTTCCCTCTGGGACGGCTGGCGAGGTTGACGCCGGCGCCGAGCAGCGGGACGACTCGCCCTTCGGCCATGGACCGGACAACGGTCGAGTAGTGACCCTGCCCCTGGTCAGACATGGGTGCGGCTCCCCCCGGGACGGTGACTGAAGATCAACGTAGCTTCCTCACGCCGTCGTTGCAAGCGCGCAAGTCCGCACCTTGACTCTTGTCGTCGGGCGTAGGAGAGTTCCGCACAGATCGGGGGTGGCTCTGCTGTGAGAGCCTCGGCTGCTGCAAAGGATCAACCTCGCCCAGCGACTGCGGCACTGGGGGGAGTCAGGCACGGCCGATGGCGCTGACCGGCAGCGAGCTTCAGGAGCTGATCTACGGAGCAGGCCCGGGACGCCGCTTCACGCAGGACTCGCCCGTCATGCCCGATGTCTGGCTCGCCTACGGGCAGAGCCCGGAGCCGGTCGACCTGCTCCTGACGCCTCACACCGGGACGACCCCGGGCGCGCTCGCAGCCGAACTGCAGGCGCGTCTGTCGCAGGGCGCCCGTGTCGCGCACTCCGACACGTATGTGGTCGCGAGGCTGAGCTTCGATGACCTGATCTCGCAGGCTCTCCCGCTCACGCGCTGGTGGCACGACCAGATCGTGGACGCGGAGGAGAAGCGGCCGGACGAGACCTTCCTTCCCGACTGGCTGAAGGACGCCGACCGGAGCAAGCTGGCACCCCAGGTGCAGTGGCTGATCGAGGTGGTCGTCCGGCTGCTCGCTCAGCGGGTCACCGGAGCCGGCGGCCCGAAGAAGATCGAGCAGGCGGCGATCACACTCCTCGGCAAGAGCGTCCGCAGCTCGCGCCGGAAGACGCAGGACGACCCCTCGGTGCCGATGCTCTGGCTGGTGAGCCGGAACCGTCCGGCCCAGTTCGCGATCTGGGGCTCGCGGCCCGCGGTCAAGGCGGACGCAGCGGTCGAGCTCTTCAGCATCGACTGCAGCTCGATCGGCTGGGCGGTGATCGACTGCGGTGTCGACGCGAGGCATCCGGCGCTGTGCGCCCGAGGCGACGACGGGCTGCTCAAGCCTGCATTCGAGCGCGACGAGAAGACGAAGGCCGTGCGCAGCAACTCGCGCGTGGTCGCAACCTACGACTTCACGACGCTGCGGGAGCGGCTGGCCGTCGGCGGGAAGCTCGACCGGGCACTGACGGACGCGGAGCGGGCTCAGCTCCAGGACCTGCGGCAGGCGCTGAAGAGCGGGCGCTCGATCGACTGGGCGGCGCTGGAGCCGATCCTGCGCGTGCCGCACGACCCGGAGTCGTACAAACCGCCGGCCCTCGACCACGGGACGCACGTGGCCGGGATCATGAGCGCCGACTGGCGCACGTCGGACGCGGGCATGCCCGAGCGCGCGAACCTGATCGGAATCGCACCGGGCCTGAAGATCTACGACCTTCGGGTGATCGACGACGAGGGCAACGGCGACGAGTTCTCGGTGATCGCCGCCTTGCAGTTCGTCCGCTGGCTGAACGGCTACAAGGACAAGCCCGCCATCCACGGCGTCAACCTGAGCCTCTCGATCCACCACGACGTCGCCAACTACGCGTGCGGCAAGACGCCCGTCTGCCAGGAGTGCGAGCGGTTGACCGGGAACGGCGTGGTCGTCGTGGCAGCGGCCGGCAACCAGGGCTACGCGGAGTACACGACCCTGCAAGGAGGCCGCGACGAGGGTTTCCGCAGCGTCAGCATCACCGATCCCGGCAACGCCGAGGACGTGATCACCGTCGGCGGAACGCACCGCACACGGCCGTTCAGCTACGGGGTCTCGTACTTCTCCAGCCGGGGACCGACCGGTGACGGCCGCTACAAGCCCGACCTCGTCGCCCCCGCGGAGAAGATCACGTCGCTCGTTCCCGCCGGCGCGAGCAAGAGCCTCGACGGCACGAGCATGGCCGCTCCGCATGTCAGCGGCGCGGCGGCGCTCATGCTCGCCCGCACGGAAGAGCTCGTCGGCGACCCCGCGCGGGTCAAGCAGATCCTCTGCTCCAGCGCGACCGACCTCGGCCGCGAACGCTACTTCCAGGGAGCCGGCATGCTCGACGTGCTGCGCGCCCTCCAATCGATGTGAGAGGCCGTCGGTGATCTTCACCCTGGAGGCACTACAGGCGGCGCACGGAGACGCATTGCTGCTCCACTACGGACCGGCCGACTCCGCCAAGCTCGCGGTGATCGACGCCGGACCGATCGGCATCTACAAGAGCAGCGTCAGGCCGCGACTCGAGGAGATCCGCGCGCGGCGCTCTCCCGAAGCGACGCTGGCGCTCGACTACGTGCTCGTCAGCCACATCGACGACGACCACATCCACGGGATCACAGACCTGACCAAGGAGCTCGTCGAGGCTGCAGACTCGCCCGGAGACCCTCCGTTCGAGATCGCGAATCTCTGGCACAACGCGTTCGACGACGTGGTCGGCGACGACGAGGTCCAGGCGATCGCACCCGCGGCGGTCACGGCCGCGCTGGGGGCGGGAGCCGGCGCGCCGGCAGGGATGTCCCTCGAGAGCACGCTCGTGCTCGCGAGCGTGGGTCAGGGCGACCGGCTCCGGCAGGACGCCGAGCGCCTGAGCTGCATCGTCAACGCCGGACGGAAGCTGCTCCTCGCCCCTGTGGAGCTCGACATGGGCGCCGGGCTGAAGGCGACCATCGTCGGCCCACTGAAGGACCAGCTCGAGGCACTGCAGACCAAGTGGGACAAGTTCGTCAAGAAGAAGAACGCGACTCCCGAGGACCATGCCGCGGCGATCGCGGCCTACCTCGACGAGTCCGTGCCCAATCTCTCCAGCATCGTCGTGCTCGCCGAGCTCGACGGAAAGCGAATCCTCCTGACCGGAGATGCGCGCGGCGACTTCGTGCTCGAGGGGCTGAAGGCGGCAGGTGTCCTCGACGGGATGCTCCATCTCGACGTGCTGAAGGTGCCGCACCACGGCAGCAACCGGGACGTGGAGGTGGACTTCTTCCGGAAGGTCACCGCCGACCACTACGTGATCTCCGCCAACGGCAAGTACGGCAACCCGGATCCCGAGACGCTCGAGATGATCGCCGCCGCCCGAGGCACGGACGAGTTCACGATCCACCTCACCAACCACGACGGCGAAGGTGGGTTGCGCGAGCTGCTCGACGAGTTCGTCGCCAAGGCCCAAGCGGCCGGCGGGAAGTTCAAGGTCGCCTACCGCGGGGAGCCCGACCCGATCCGGATCGAGCTCGGCGACCCACTCGGATTCTGAGGAGGAGGCCAGGGATGAGCGTTCCCGAGAAACCAGAGCAGGCAGTCGTCGAAGGCCTCTCCCCCGTCCGCCGACTCCCGACCGACCCACCCGGGGACGCTCCGGAGCCGGGGGTTGCGCTCTGTCTCTCGGGCGGGGGCTATCGCGCGATGGTCTTCCACGTCGGTGCGCTCTGGCGGCTCAACGAGCTGGGCTGGCTCCCGAAGCTCGACCGCGTGTCCAGCGTCTCGGGAGGGTCGATCACGGCCGGCGTCCTCGCACACGGCTGGTCGCAGCTCGCCTTCGACGGCGACGGTTACGGCCAGGGGTTCGAGCAGGCGGTCGTGGCGCCGATTCGCAAGCTCGCGGGCAAGACGATCGACGTCTCCGCCGGCCTGAAGGGGATCTTCCTCCCGGGCTCCGTCGCGAGCTTCGTCGCCAGACGCTACGACCGCGAGCTCTTCGGCGGGACGACCCTCCAGTCGCTGCCCGATCGGCCGCGTTTCGTCTTCAACGCGACGAACCTCCAGTCGGGCGTCCTCTGGCGATTCTCGAAGTCGTACATGTGGGACTACCGGGTCGGGAAGATCCCTCAACCCGACGAGAAGCTCTCGATCGCGGTCGCGGCGTCGTCGGCGTTCCCGCCGTTCCTCTCGCCGATGAGGCTGAAGTTGAGCCCGGGCGACTACGAGCAGGGGACCGGCACCGACCTGGAGGAAGAGGCGTATCAGCGCCGCCCGGCGCTCGCCGACGGCGGGGTTTACGACAACCTCGGGCTCGAGACGGCCTGGAAGCGCTACTCGACGGTCCTCGTCAGCGACGGCGGCGGCCGTATCTCGGCGAAAGAGCGAATACGGACGAACTGGGTGCTCCAGGCGACGCGCGTGCTCGGCGTGATCGACAGCCAGGTGAGAGCTCTCCGCAAGCGTCAGATCGTCGGTGGATTCGCCGCGGGGCTCCGCGAGGGTGCCTACTGGAGCATCTGGAGCCACCTCGCCGACTTTGCCCTCGCCGACGCGCTCCAGGTCGCCGACGCCGCGGCGACGGAGCTCGCCCGGACCCCCACCCGCCTCGCGAAGCTCGAAGCGCCTCACCAGGAACGGCTGATCAACTGGGGCTACGCGGTCTGCGACACGGCGATGCGCGCGCACGTGATCCCCGGCACGCCTCGCCCCGGCTCGCTGCCCTACCCCGGCACGGGCGTCTGAGCGCCCGTCCGGCCGGGCTCGATTGACAAGAGTTCCCGACCGCGAAAGACTCTTGCCTGACCGCATGCGTTGCTGACGGGAGCAGCCAAGTGCTCCGAAGCGGCCCAGCGACCACGTAGCTGGAAGGAGGCCGCCCCATGCAACTCGGGGGGAAGACGGTGTTCCCGATCACACTCGGCAACGGCCCGCCGCTGGACGGGATCTGCCCCGACAACGGCCTACGGGGGTGGACGGAGGTTGCCCGGGCCGGTGTGAAGATGCTTCGCATCTATCCGAAATGGAGTGCTGCGAACGCGGCCGGGCTGATCACGGACATCAAGGGCCAGATGGCCGACGCGTCGCGCTTCGGGCTTCGTCTCTGGGTCGGGCTCTTCGACGTCGCCAACGATCTCTCCAAGCAGGCCCTGCTCCAGCAGATCGTCGACGGGCTGAAGGACCAGCCCGGACTCGGCGCCTGGAAGGGGTGCGACGAGCCGCTCTGGGGCAGGGTCGACGCGAACGGCGTCGTCGCCGCCTACGAGTTCATCCGTTCCCGCGATCCGGGCCATCCGGTCGTGATCATCCAGGCACCCAGAGCGCGGCAAGCACCGTTGACGGCAGGGCGGCTGAGGCCCTACGCGGCGGGAGGAGACATCCACGGCGTCGACATCTACCCGATCGCCCATCCGCCCGGGCTGCACGCCGGACGCCCCAACACGGACATCAGCGTGGTCGGAGACGTGACCGCGATCGTCGCCGACTCCGTGCCCGACAAGGAGCACTGGACGACGTTGCAGATCGCGTGGAGCGGCGTGATCCCGCCGGACCACGTACCGGTCTTCCCGACCCTGAAGCAGGAGCGGTTCATGGTCTACCAGGCGATCATCGCGGGAGCCCGCGGGCTCGTCTTCTTCGGCGGTGACATCACCAAGGTGATGAGCCCCGAGGATGCGAAGAGCGGCTGGAACTGGACGTTCTGGCGCACCGTGCTGAAACCCGTCGTGCAGGAGCTGAGCTCGGACTCGGTCGGCCCCGCGCTGGTCGCGCCGCCTGCCCCGGTCAGCGTCAAGGCGAACGCGGCCGACGTCCAGCTGGTCGCACGCCAGGCCGGCGGCTTCCTCTACCTGATCGTCGTCCGGCGGAGCCCGAGGGCGAACGGCCCGGTGCGCTTCTCCGGGCTTCCGACAGGGATCAAGTTCGGTGCGGCGATGTTCGAGTACGACGGCAAGGATTTCCGCACCTTCGCGGTCAGCCGCGGCTCGTTCACCGACCCGTTCGCGCCCCACGACGCTCGCGTCTACCGCTTCCGGCTTCCCCGCTGACGACTGCCATGGCCCCGAGGAGACTTCCGCCCTATCCCTGGCCGGTCAAGCCGTTCGACCAGCAACACCCCGTGCGGGGATTCTTCGGCGACCCGCGAATCGCCGACGGCGGGCGGACGTTCCATTTCGGCGTCGACGTGCCGGCGCCGGGCGGCACTCCCGTCTACGCGGTCGCGCCGGGAAAGGTCTCGTTCGGCTCGCCGACCGACGTCGCCGAGAACGGGGGCATCGTCGTCGTCGAGTCGGACGGTCGCAACTTCGGATACTGGCACGTCGCGCCGGCCGTCCGGCCCGGTGCCCGGGTGACGCTCCACGCCTTGTTGGGTCATGTCGCCACCGAGCCCGAGGACTGGGGACACGTGCATTTCGCGGAGTCGACGCACGGCCCCGGCGGAATCAACTACTGGAACCCACTCCGCCCGGGTGCGCTGAGCCCGTTCTTCGACTACGGCCCGCCGGTGGTCGATGCGATCGTCACATCGCTTCCGCCGCACGAGCTCCGCGGGCTGGTCGACCTCTCGGTGCAAGCCCATGACAACACCCCGATCGAGGTCACCCAGCCCAACCCTCCGGGCTGGCACGGCATGCCGGTCACGCCTGCGCTCATCCGCTGGCGTCTGCTGCGGGGGGCGCAGGCGGTCGTGGATTGGCAGGTCGCTGTCGACTTCCGTGCCCCGTTTCACCCGAATGTGCAGGGCAGCCCCGCCTCCGACGTCAACTTCGGGGCCGTATACGCGCCCGACACCACCCAGAATCATCCGAACACGCCCGGGCTCTTCCACTTCTGGCTGAAGCGCGGCTTCGACACCCGCCGGTACCCCGACGGGGAGTACGTCCTCGAGGTCGAGGCGAGCGACGTCCGCGGCAACCCGCGGACCGCAGACCTCGCCGTCACCCTCGTCAACACGATCGAGTGAGGCGGGCGACCGGCCCGGGCCGGCGCTCAGCGGCCCCGGGCGACCGGCCAGCGCAGCTCGACCCGGCCGTCCCTGACGCCGATGAGCTCGTCGCACAGGTTCACCGCGACGCAGACGTGGTTCGGGACGATGCGCACCTGCTGGCCGAGCTCGAGGTCGTCGCCGCCGGCGAGCGCCAGGTAGCCGTGCTCCTCGTTCAGCTGCTCCAGTCGCGACGAGGGCGCTTCCAGAACGACGCCGAAGCCGCCCTCCGCAGCGGCGTCGGAGCTGAGCGCCTTGCTGCCCGCGTCGAGGATCGCCCGGCCGTCGCGGCGGCTGGCCACGGTCGCGACGATCGTCAGTGCCACGTCGTCGAGCGTTGCCGCGCCCGAGGCGACGGTGTTGCGGTCGTTGAAGACGTACGTGCCGACCCGGTACTCGTTCACCACGGGTCTGAGCTCGCCCGAATCCCACATCGTCGGCGTTCCACCCACCGAGACGGTCTCGATCGGCAGGCCGCGCCGCTCGATCAGCTCGCTCGCCGCGGTGAGGAACGCGAGCGAGCCAGGGGGCGCCGGGTAGGTGACCAGGCCGCCCAAGCGCAGCCCGTCCGTCCGCGCGATCGCGGCGGCGAGCTCCGCCGCCGCATCGGGCGAGGAGACGCCGGTCCGCCCGAGGCCCGTGTCGCAGTCGACGAGCACGGCCAACTCGCGGCCCGCGTCCGTGGCCGCGCCGGCGAGCCCGGGGAGCAGCGCCTCGTCGTCGGCCGACACCGCGATCGAGGCGCGCCGGAGCAGCTGCGCGAGCTGCTCGAGCTTCCGCCCGCCGACGAGGTTGTACGGGAGGAGCAGGTCTTCGATTCCGGCGCCGACCATCACCTCCGCCTCGTAGAGCGTCTGCACCGTCACCCCGCGCGCGCCGAGCTCGACCTGCCGCCGCGCGATCTCGACGCACTTGTGCGTCTTGACGTGCGGGCGGTTCGCGAGCCCGTGCTCGTCGCAGTGCGCCTGCCAGCGCGCGAGGTTCGACCTCGAGCCGGTCGAGGTCGACGACCGCGGCCGGCGTCGCGACGTCGAGGCTCACTGCAGCGCAGCTCGAGCCGCGCGCCCGTCTCGCGTCGAAGACGTGCGCCTCGTTCACACGCGGGCAGAGCGACACCCTGGCCTCGCGCTCCGGCGCGCTCCGGGAGTCGGTGCGCGCGACGAGCTTGACCTGCTCGCCGCCGTACTCGGCGACGCAGAAGACGTACGAATCGGCTCCGAACTCCTCGACCACCTCGACGCGCGCCTCGATCCCACCCGGTGCGAGGTCGAGCGCCTCCGGGCGCAGGCCGAGCACGACCGAGCCGTTCGTCGTCGGCGGGCCGGACGGGAGCGGCACCTCGATCCCGCAGAACGAGCACCCCTGCTCGCCGCGGGGCACCTCGATCAGGTTCATCGAGGGCGAGCCGATGAAGCCGGCGACGAAGGTGTTCGCCGGCCGCTCGTAGAGCGTCCGCGGGACGTCGCACTGCTGGAGCCGGCCGTCCTTCAGCACGGCCACGCGGTGACCGAGCGTCATCGCCTCACCCTGGTCGTGGGTGACGTAGACGGTCGTGGCGCCGAGCCGCGACTGCAGCGCCGCGATGTCGGCGCGCATCTGGACCCGCAGCTTCGCGTCGAGGTTCGAGAGTGGCTCGTCCATCAGGAAGACGCTCGGCTGGCGGACGATCGCCCGTCCCATCGCCACCCGTTGCCGCTGGCCGCCGGAGAGCTGCCCCGGCTTCCGCTCGAGGTAGGGCGTCAGCTCGAGCAGCTCCGCGACCTCCCGCACCCGCCGCTCTCGCTCCGCCTTCTTCACCTTGGCGATCCTGAGCGGGAAGCCGATGTTCGCGGCGACGGTCAGGTACGGGTAGAGCGCATAGTTCTGGAAGACCATCGCCACGTCGCGGTCCTTCGGCGGCACGTACGTCACGTCGCGCTCGCCGATGTAGATCCCGCCGGCGTCGACCTCCTCGAGGCCCGGCCAGCATCCGCAGCGCGGTCGTCTTCCCCGAGCCGGACGGTCCGACGAGCACCATGAACTCGCCGTCGGCGATGTCGAGGTCGAGCGCGTCGACCGCGGGCTCATCGTTCCCCGGGTAGACGCGGGTCGCCTGCCGGAAGTGCACCTCAGCCATCGACCACCTCCGAGAGCTCCACCCGGACCCGCGCCTGCGCGTCGCCGTTCGCGCCCAGCTCGTCGAGCGCGAGCAGCGCGGCTCCGACGATCGGCGGCGAGCCCGTCACCCGAACGGTCACGCCGGGCAGCCCTGCACGGATCCGCTCGACCACCCGCGAATTCTCACCCTGCAGGAGACCGCCGCCGAGAAGCACCTCGACCTCGCCGCCGGCGAGACCGAGGCGCGTCAGGGCCGTGCCCGCCAGCGCGACGACCTCATCGGCCAGCTGGTCGACGATCCCGGCTGCCACCTCGTCGGCCTCGGCCTCCGCGAACACGACGGGCGCGAGCTCGAGCACCCGGCGCCGGTCGACGCTCTTGGCATGGATCGCCTCCGCCAGCTCGTACGGCGTTCCGAAGCCGAAGTGCGCGGGCACAGCCTGTTCGAGCGTCGTCTTCGCGCCGCGCCCGTCGAAGCTGCGCGCCGCCTTCGAGACCGCGGCGAGCCCGACGTCGTAGCCTCCGCCCCAGTCGCCGGTGATCGGGCCGAGCGCAGGGAAGCGAACATGCCGGCCGTCCGGCGCCACGCCGACGCAGTTGATCCCCGCGCCACAGACCACTGCGACCCCGTAGCCCTGCTCCGTCCCGGCCCGGAGCACCGCGAACGTGTCGTTCAGGACCGTCGTCTTCGCCGCCCACTCGCGCCCCGACACGAGCTCCGCGAGGCGCTCCTCCTCGCGCGGAAAGTCGACCCCTGCCATGCAGAGCGTGGCGACCGCCGGGACCGCCCCGTCCAGGCCTGCGTGCGCCACGTGCCTCGTCGAGCAGACCCGCGAGCACGCGCATGCAGCCGTCCTCGCCCAGGTGGTGCGGCGAGCTCTGCGGCCCGCGCGCGAAGCCGAGCAGCCGGCCATCGTCGCCGACCAGTGCCAGGTCGGTCTTCGAGTTCCCGCCGTCGACGGCCAGGGCAATCGTCACACCGCCACCGCCTCGAGCGCCAGCCGCTCCAGCAGGTCCTCGCTGAGCTCGTACTGCGCGATCAGCGGGTGCGTGAGCAGCGCCTTCTTCGCCGTGACCGGGTCGCGGGTCACCGCCGCCTCGGCGGTCAGCCGCTCGTACGCGGCGACGTGCTGGACGAGCCCGAGCAGCTCCGGCGCGAGCGGCGCTTGCTCGAGCGGCACGATCCGGCCGGACTCGACCCGCGCGGGCACCTCGACGACGTCATCGTCCGCCAGGCCGGCGAGCAAGCCTTCGTTGCGAACGTCCACCTCGTGGACGTCGCCGATGTCGTAGGCGAGCGAGCGCACGAGCCCGGCGGCCGCCTCGCTGTAGAACGCGCCGCCCCGCTGCTCGAGCAGTGCCGGCTTCTCGTTCAGCGAAGGATCGCGGTACAGCTCGAGCAGGCCTGCCTCGATCTCGGCGACGGTCGCCGCCCGCGGCACGCCGTCGAGCTGCTCGGCGAGCACCGCGTCGTGCTCGTAGAAGTAACGGAGGTAGTACGAGGGCACAGCGCCGAGCTCGTCGAGGAGCCGGCGCGGCAGCCGCACCTCGTCGGCGATGGCGTCGCCGTGCTCGTCGAGCAACGCGCCGAGGACGTCCTCGCCGTCCAGCAGCACGCCGCGCACCCACGTCAGGTGGTTGAGCCCGACCTGGTCGACGACGACCCGCGCAGGCTCGACGCCGAGCAGCGCCGCGAATCGGCGCTGGAGCGTGATCGCGACGTTGCAGAGCCCGACCGCACGGTGCCCCGCGTCGAGCAGCGCCCGGGTGACGATCCCGACCGGGTTCGTGAAGTCGACGATCCAGGCGTCCGGCCCGGCGAGCTCGCGCACGCGGTCGGCGATCTCGAGCACGACCGGCACCGTGCGCATCGCCTTCGCGAAGCCGCCGGCGCCGGTCGTCTCCTGGCCGATGCAGCCGCAGGGAAGCGGCGCGGTCTCGTCGCGCAGGCGCGCGGCCTGGCCGCCGACGCGGATCTGGACGAGGACGAAGTCGGCGCCCTCGACGGCCGCGTCCAGCTCGCCGCCGATCGAGAGCTCGCCCTCGAAGCCGGCGCGGTCGAGCATCCGGCCGGCGAGGCCGCCGACGACCTCCAGCCGCCCCGGGTCGACGTCGTGCAGCGCGAGCCGCCCGACCTCCAGCCCGGCGAGGCCGGCGACGAGCTCCGGCGTGTAGGTCGAGCCGGCGCCGACGACGGCCAGCTTCATCCCTTCACCCCCGTCAGCGTCACGCCCTCGACGAAGGCGCGCTGGGCGAGGAAGAACAGGATGATCACGGGCGCCATCACGACGAGCGTGGCCGCCATCGTCAGGTTCCACTGCACCTGGTGGAGGTTGCGGTACTGGGACAGCCCGACCGAGACCGGCCAGTTCGAGGAGTTCTCGCCGGTGTAGAGGAGCGGCAGGAAGAAGTCGTTGAAGGTGTAGAGCACCGAGAAGAGCGCGACCGCGACGATCGCCGGCTTCGCCAGCCGCAGCACGACCGTCGTCAGGATCCGGAACTCGCCGCAGCCGTCCACGCGCGCGGCGTCGAGGTACTCGTCCGGGATCGTCAGGAAGAACTGGCGGAGCAGGAAGATCGTGAACGCGTCGCCGAGCCAGGCGGGGATGATCAGCGGCCAGAGCGAGCCGACGAACTGGAAGCCGATCGCATTGCCGAGCTTGGCCCACATCACGTACAGCGGCACGACCGACACCTGCGGCGGCAGCATCAGCGAGACGAGGACGACGATGAAGACGGCGTCGCGACCGCGCCAGCGGAGCTTCGAGAGCGCGTAGGCGACCGGGATGCGAGGAGACGAGGACGCCCAGGGTCGCCAGCCCTGCGTACATCAGGGTGTTCAGGATCCAGCGCCAGAGCGGCGCCTGGCGGAAGACGTCGACGAAGTTGCTCCAGTGGAACGGGCGCGGCCAGAGCGACGAGGTCAGCGCCTGGTGGTCGGTCATCAGCGAGGTCAGCCCGATGAACACGATCGGGGCGAGGAAGCAGATCGCGACCCCGATCAGGATGCTGTGGTCGGCGACGGCGACGAGGAAACGCCGCCGCCGGATTGCGGCCGGAACCCGGCGGCGGACGAGCGGCGCGGGAGCGGCGACGATCTCGCTCACCGGATCGCCCCGCCGTAGTGCACCCAGCGCCGCGAGTTGCGGATGATCACCAGCGTGACCGCGAACGAGACGGCGAGCAGCAGAATCGCCAGCGCCGAGGCGTAGCCCATGTTGAAGTACTTGAAGCCGTGGTAGTAGAGGAGGATCGGGTAGAAGAGCGTCGAGCCCTCCGGGTAGCCGAGCTCGAGCGAGCTGACCGAACCGGCCTGTGAGGCGTTCCCGCCGGCGATGCTCGCCGCGACGAAGGCCTGCGTGAAGTACTGGAGGCCGTAGATCACCCCGAGCACGACCGAGAACAGGATCACGGGGCTGATCGTCGGCAGCGTCACCCAGCGCAGCCGCTGGAACGGCCCCGCGCCGTCGAGCTCCGCCGACTCGTAGAGGTGCTTCGGGACGTCGAGGATCGCGGCGAGGAAGACGATCATGAACGTCCCGATCCCCCACATCGAGAGCAGCACGAGCGACGGCTTCGCCCAGGCCGGGTCGTTGAACCAGAGCGGGCCCGTGATCCCGAGGTGGGCGAGGATCGTGTTCACCGGGCCGATGCCCGGGTTGAAGATGTAGACGAAGCCGAGCGTCGCCGCGACCGGCGGGCACCAGCGCCGGCAGGTAGAAGACGGTGCGGAAGACGCCGACCCCGGCCCGCGCGCGCGTCAGCATCATCGCGATCCCGAAGGCGAACAGCACCTGGAGCGGGACGCCGACGGCGATGATCCAGAGGGTGTTCTTGATCGCCGGCCAGAGGTTCGGGTCGTTCGTGAACGCGTACTGGTAGTTGGCGAAACCAATCCAGCGCGGCGGGTTGAGCAGGTCGTAGTGGGTCAGCGACAGGTAGACGTTCATCACCAGCGGATAGACGAGGAAGACCGAGAACCCCACGATCCAGGGGCTCATCAGCGCGAGCACGAGCTTGCGCCTCCGCCACGCCGCCTTGCTCTTCGCCCGCCGGCGGTCGGGCTCCGGCAGGGCCGGGGCCGAAGCCCCGGCCATGGCTGCCGGTGCGCTACTCACGGGACGTTGTTACCCCCGCTGCCCTTCTCGGCCTGCTTGATCTTCGCGTCGATCTGCTTGTCGACCTCGCGCAGGCCGCCGTCAGGTCCTTCACCTTCCCGGCCTGCCACTTGACGATGAAGTTGGTGAACGTCGTCAGGTGGTCGAGGCCGATCAGCGTGATCGGCGTCGTCTGCGAGTGCGGGTTGACGAAGATCTTGATGAACGTCTGGAAGTGCGGGTCCGGGATCAGCTCCGGCGAGCGGGCCGAGCTGACCGTCGAGGGCACGTTCCGGATCCCGTTCGAGAACTTCGCCAGCGCGTGGTCGTTGGTGGTCAGGTACTTGACGAGCGCCCAGGCGGCGTCACGGTGCTTGCCGCCCTTCGGGATGCCGATGATCGTGCCGTTGACCGCGCCCCCGCCGTACAGCTGGGGCTTGCCGTCGGCGACCGGCATCGGCGCGGTGCCGTACTGGAGCTCCGGATGCTCGTTCTTGAGGAAGGCGACGCGCCACTCGCCGTCGAGCATCATCGCGAGCTTGCCGGTCTCGAACGGATGCGAAGGTGCGAACTCGTCGCCCGCCGCGGCCTGCCAGCGGACGAGCTTGTCGTAGCCGAAGAAGTCGACGAGTCTCTTCTGCCAGCGGAGGAAACTTCGCCCACGCCGGGATCGCGTGGCGAGGCTGGACTTGCCGTTCTTGTCGAAATAGCTCGCGCCGATCAGCGGCTGGAAGCCGGACGCGCCGTTGCCGTAGCCGCCCAGGTAGAAGTTCATGTTCGGGTCGAAGCCGACGATCTTCAGCGAGCCGTTGCTGTTCCTGACGGTCAGCTTCTTCGCGTCGGCCGAGAGCTCCGAGAGCGTCCTCGGCGGACGCGTGATCCCGGCCTTCTTGAAGAGCGTCTTGTTGTAGTAGAGCCCGGTCGAGTCGACGAGCAGCGGCAGCGCGCAGCGCGTGCCCTTGTACTGCGTGTAGTAGCGCGACGTCGCCGGGAAGATGTTGACGTTGATGTGGTCCGTTTCAGATAGGGCGCGAGATCGACCCAGCCCCCGGACGGGCAGAAGATGCCGACGTTCGAGGACATGAACGAGCTGACGATGTCGGGGACGTTGCCCGAGCGGAGCGCCGCGAAGATCTTGTCGTCGTCGATCCCGCCGACGACCTTGACGTTCACCTCCGGGTGCTTCGCGTCGTACTCGGCGACGACCTTCTTGAACTCCGTCAACTCGTGGCCGGCGCTCCAGCCGACCCAGATCGTGACGGTGTCCGCCTTGTGGGCCGCCTTTGCGTTCGGCCTGCTCGAGGCGGCCCCGACCGAGGCGGCGACCGCGCCGGCGGCGACGAGCGCCAGCACGACGAGTCCCGTGGCCACGCGTTTCATCCGTACCCTCCCTTCTGGCACCTGGTTAGGTACCTTTACGAGAAGCGGATCCTTCACGACGCTGCGGCGAAAGTCAAGCGCAATTCGCACCTACTTCGGTTAAGGTTGTTTCCATGAGTAGGGAGGGACGTGCGCGGGCGGCGATCCCGCCGCTGCTCAAGGATCTGAACGAGCGGACGGTGTTCGAGGCGATCCGCGTCGGCGCGCCGATCTCGCGGGCGGAGATCTCGCGGCAGGCGGGGATCTCGAAGCCGACGGTCTCCCTCGCGCTCCAGGCGCTCCTCGACGCGGGTCTCGTCCGGCAGACCGACGCCGAGCCGGGGAGGCCGCGGTACGGCGCCGTCTTCTTCGAGCCGGTGCCCGAGGCGGCGCTCGTCCTCGGGCTCGACCTCGGCGCGCGGTTCCTGCGCGGGGCGATCTGCGACCTCGGCGGCGCGGTGCGCGCGCGCCAGGACGTCGAGCTCCCGAACGTCGAGGTCGAGCACGCCCTCGCCACGATCGCGAAGCTTCGCACGTCTCTGGTCGACGCGTCCGGGCTGCCCGCGGAGCGGATCGACACGGTCGTCGCCGGCGTGCCGGGCGTGGTCGAGCCGAGCGGAAAGCTCTCGCTGGCCACGAACGTCCGCGGACTGGAGGGCCGCCACTTCGGCGGCGAGATCGAGGAGCTGCTCGGCCTCCCGGTCACCCTCGACAACGACATCAACCTGGCCGCGCGCGGTGAGCAGTGGCTCGGGGTCGCGCGCGGGGTCGAGGACTTCGTCTTCCTTTCCGTCGGGACGGGCCTCGGCGCCGGCCTCGTGCTGCGCGGCGAGCTCCACCGCGGGCGCAACGGCGCCGCGGGCGAGGTCGACCAGGTCGCAGCCGGCCGGGCCGAGGAGATCGACCCCTGCGCCGCCGCCCTGTCGGCGCTGACGGCCCGGCTCGCCGCGGAGGGAGTCCCGACCACCCTGACGCCCCCGTACGACGCGCGCGCGGTGTTCGGCGCGGCCCGCGCGGGGGACGTCCTCGGCCGGCAGGTCGTGGAGGAGGCCGCACGCCGGATCGCGCTGCACATCGTCTCGATCTCGGCCGTCACCGACGTTGCGCTCGTCGTCCTCGGCGGCGGCATCGGCGCGAACGGCGACCTGCTCCTCGACCCGATCCGCGGGCTGCTCGCGGAGTGGCTGCCCTTCCCGCCCCGGGTCGAGGTCTCCGGTCTCGGCGACGCGGCCGTGCTGACCGGCGCGCTCGCGATCGGGCTCGAGCTCGCGCGGGAACGCGTGCTCGCGAATCGCGCCACCCGCGTCGCGTAGTCCGTCGGGACCCGCTGGAAGAATCCCCGCCGTCGTGACCGCTCTCCCCCACCTCGCCCCCGGCGCCCGCCCGCACGGGCAGCTCGAGCTGATCTGCGGGCCGATGTTCAGCGGCAAGAGCGAGGAGCTGATGCGCCGGCTGCGGCGCGTCGGCTACGCGCGCAAGCACGCGATCCTCGTCAAGCCGGCGATCGACGACCGCTACAGCGTCGACGAGGTCGTCAGCCACGAGGGCCAGCGAATGGCGGCCCGGGTCGTCCGCAAGCCCGAGGCGATCCTCGCGCTCGCGGCCGGCTGCGACGTGGTCGGCGTCGACGAGGGCCAGTTCCTCGACGACTCGCTGATCGACGTCTGCGAGCAGCTGGTCGACCGCGGCATCCGCGTCGTGATCGCCGGGCTCGACCTCGACTACCGCCGCGAGCCGTTCGGGCCGATGCCCCGCCTGCTCGCGATGGCGGACGAGGTCGCGAAGCTGAAGGCGGTCTGCCACGGCTGCGGCGAGTCCGCGCTGTACACACAGCGCCTCGTCGACGGGAAGCCCGCGCCGTTCAGCGGCGAGACGGTCGTGATCGGCGGCCTCGACTCGTACGAGGCCCGCTGCCGCGGCTGCTTCGAGCCCGGCTAGCCGGGGAGCGACAACCAGACGTCGGCGCCCGGCGCACGGTTCGCCGCGTGCGCGCTGCCTCCGTGGGCCTCGGCGATCGTCCGGACGATCGCGAGCCCGAGCCCGGCGCCGCTGCGGCCGCGCGCCGCGTCCGCGCGCGAGAAGCGCTCGAAGGCGCGGTCGAGGAACCCCGGCGGGAAGCCCGGCCCGTCGTCGGTGACGTGCAGCTCCTCCCCCCGCGCGGCGAGCGTGATCGAGTCGCCGCCGTAGCGGAGCGCATTGTCGACCAGGTTGACGAGCGCCTGCTCGAGCCGGATCCGGTCGCCCTGCACCGTCGCCTCGGCCGAGGATGCGGCCGTCACGCGCTTCGCCTCCGCCTGCGCGCGCAGCTCGACGCGCCTGACGACGCCGGCGAAAAGCTGGTCGACGTCTACTCGCTCGATCCGGAGCGGAAGCCCGCCGTCCTCCGACCGCGCGATCAGGAGCAGGTCCTCGGCCAGCTGCGAGAGCCGGTCGACCTCCTGCGCCGACCGCCCGATCGCCTCCTTCAGCTCGTCGACCGAGCCGGCCTGGCGCAATGCGAGCTCGAGCTCGGTGCGGAGGATCGCCAGCGGCGTCCGCAGCTCGTGGCCGGCGTCGGCGACGAACCCGCGCTCGCGCTCGAGCGCTCGACTCGAGGCGGTCGAGCATCTCGTTCAGCGTCTCGCCGAGCCGCTCGAGCTCGTCGCCGGTCTGCGGCACCGGCAGCCGCTCGCCCGGTGTCTCGGCGGAGATCGACGCCGCCCGGCGGCGCATCGACTCGACCGGCCGCAGCGCAGAGCCCGGCAAGCAGGTAGCCGGCCGCGGACGCGAGCAGGAGCGCGATCGGTCCCGCGATCAGCAGCTCGTTGCGAAAGGCGGCGAGCGTCTCGGCTCGGTCCTGCCTGGTCGCGCCGACGACGAGGACGTTTCGGCCGACGCGCGACGCGAACAGCCGCGACGGCTCGTCGAGGCCCGGTACCGATCGCCGGTCGAGGTAGGTCGGCCCTCGCAGCGCGGCGACGTCCAGCAGCGGCGCCGCCGCCGAGGGGCCGCGTCGCCTTCAGCACGCGGCCGTCCGGCGCGAGCAGCTGCGCGTAGCTCTCTCCGTGCTCGACGAAGCGGCCGTCCGGGAACGGCGCGCGCGGATCGCCCGCGAGGGCGGCGAGGTCCTGTGCCCTGACGCGGAGCTCGCGGTCGAGCGCGGTCGAGAGGTGCGATCCGAGCCGCAGGTAGAGAAAGAGCGCCGTCAGCCCGAGCACCGCCGCCATCGCGAGCGCGAACGCCGCGGTCACCCGGATCCGGATCGGCAGCCGGCTCACGGCACCCGCAACCGGTAACCGGCGCCGCGCACGGTCTCGACCGCGTCCGGCCCGATCTTCCGGCGCAGCCGCCGGATGTAGACGTCCACGACGTTGGAGCGGTTCTCGTAGGCGAAGTCCCAGGCGTGCTCGAGCAGGTCGAGCCGCGAGAGGACCTGCCCCGGCCGCCGCATGAAGATCTCGAGCAGCGCGAACTCCTTGGTGGAGAGCACGACCGGCGTCTCGCCGCGCCGCACCTCGCGCGTCGCCGGGTCGAGCCGCAGATCGCCGACCGCCAGCACGGCGGGCCGCTCGCCCTCCCCCCGCCGCGCCAGTGCGCGTAGCCGCGCCAGCAGCTCGGCGAACGCGAACGGCTTGACGAGGTAGTCGTCGGCGCCGCTGTCCAGGCCGGCGACCCGGTCCTCGACCGCGTCGCGCGCGGTCAGCATCAGCACGGGCACCCAGACCCCGGCGCCGCGCAGCCGCCGGCAGGTCTCGAAGCCGTCGAGCCCCGGGAGCATCACGTCGAGCACGATCGCGTCGTAGGGGTGCGCCTGCGCCAGCCAGAGCGCGTCCTCGCCGTTGGCGGCCACGTCGGCGGCGAGCCCCTCGCCGGTCAGGCCGCGCCGGACGAGGCTCGCCATCCGCAGGTCGTCCTCGACGATCAGCACGCGCATACGCAGATCCTCCGCGGGAATGATGAACGGAAGATGACAAGCCGTCATCGGCCGTTCATCTCGCGTGCCTAGCGTGGCCGGCACACCGAGCAAAGGAGGAGAGATGCCGAAGACGATTGCCGTGCTCGCAGCGACGCTGGCCCTGGTGCTCGCAGGGGCCGCGAGCAGCGGCGGGCGCGGCTTCAGCGCCGACGTGACGAACCCGTGGTTCCCGCTGAAGCCGGGAGCGGTCTACACGTACACCGGCGTGAAGGACGGCAAGCCGTCACGCGAGGTGCTCCGGGTCACGCACCGGACGAAGACGATCACCGGCGTCCCGTGCGTCGTCGTCGACGACCGGCTCTGGATCGACGGCCATCTGGCCGAGAGGACGAACGACTGGTACTCGCAGGACGCCAAGGGAAACGTCTGGTACTTCGGAGAGGCGACCGCCGAGCTCGACAAGAGCGGCAAGGTGACGACGACGGAGGGCTCATGGCAGTCAGGACGCGACGGCGCGAAGGCCGGGATCCTGATGCCCGCCCACCCGCGTCCCGGACAGACCGGCCTCCAGGAGTACTACAAGGGCCAGGCCGAGGACCACTTCCGCGTGCTCGGCTACCTCGGCAAGAACGCGCTGCTCGTCGAGGAGACGACGCCGCTCGAGCCGGGCGTCGTCGACCACAAGCTCTACGTCCGCGGCACGGGCACGGTGCTGGAGCGGACGGTGAAGGGCGGTGACGAGCTGAACGAGCTCGTGTCCGTCGGCTAGGCAGCCTCCTCGAGCCCGAACGTCTCGCCGGCCGTCTCTCCGGCGCCGAGGGTCTTCCGCAGCGGCACCTCGCGCAGGAACCAGCTGAGCGCGAACGCGATCAGGCCGACCACGGCCGTGACCAGGAAGACCGGCGTCAGCGAGTCGGCGAAGGCCGTGACGTACGTGCCGTGGATCGCCGCCGGCAGGTGCCGGACCGCCGCGGGGTCCGCGGTCGACGGAAGGCTTGCGCCCGGGAGCGCCTCCGCCAGGTTCGCGTGCAGGCGGTTGGCGAAGATCGCGCCGCAGAGCGCGACGCCGATCGAGCCGCCGACCTGCCGGAAGAGCATCGCGCCGGAGGTGGCCACGCCCATGAACCGGTGCGAAACGGCGTTCTGAACGGCCAGCACGAGCACCTGCATCGTCATCCCGATCCCGAGCCCGACGACGAGCATGTACAGCGACGCCTCCAGGGTCGTGCTCCCCACCGCCAGCCGCGACAGCAGCCCCAGCCCGACCGTCATCACCGCGGTGCCGATGATCGGGAACTTGCGGTACTTGCCGGTCCGTGAGATCAGCTGGCCGCTCCCGATCGACGTGATCAGGACGCCGAGCATCATCGGCGTCAACTGGAGCCCGGACCGGGTCGGGCTCTCGCCCTGGACGATCTGGAGGAAGACCGGCATGTAGACGATCGCGCCGAAGAGAGCGAGCCCGACCGCGAAGCCGATCGCGCTCGCGAAGGAGAAGATCCTGTTCCGGAACAGGTCGAGCGGCAGGATCGGCTCGGCGGCGCGGCGCTCGGCGAGCACGAACAGGGGGACCAGCACGACCGCGAGACCGATCAGCGCCAGGATCGGCGCCGAGTCCCAGGCATAGGTCGTCCCGCCGAGGCTCGTGAACAGCACGATCGACGAGAGCGCACCGGTGAGCAGCGCGGCGCCGAGCCAGTCGACCGAGTGGCGGACGCGCTCGACCGGCGAGTGGAACACGATGCCGATCACGATCAGCGCCGCCGCCCCGATCGGCAGGTTGATGTAGAAGATCCAGCGCCAGGAGAGGTTGTCGACGAAGAAGCCGCCGAGCAGCGGCCCGATCACCGTCGAGACTCCGAAGACCGCGCCGAAGAAGCCCTGGTACTTGCCGCGGTCGCGGGGCGGGATCACGTCGCCGATCACGGCGATCGAGATGACGATCAGCCCCCCGGCGCCCAGACCCTGGACCGCGCGGAACGCGATCAGCTCGGTCATTCCCTGCGCGATCCCGCAGAGCGCGGAGCCGACCAGGAAGATCACGATCGCCGCCTGGAGGACGAGCTTGCGCCCGTAGAGGTCGCCGAGCTTCCCGTACAGCGGCGAGGCGACCGTCGAGGTGAGCAGGTACGCGGTCACGACCCACGACAGGTGATCGATCCCGCCGAGGTCGCCGACGATCGTCGGCAGCGCCGTCGAGACGATCGTCTGGTCGAGCGACGCGAGCAGCAGGACGAGGACGAGCGCGCCGAAGATCAGGCGGATGCGAGGAGGCTGAGGGGTCATGCCGCCGCTCGCCGTCCGTGGTACCGGGTCCGGAGCGCGTGGATCGCCGACTCGAGCTGCTTGCCGGCCAGCGGGCGGACGCGCTGAGGCGTCGCCGCAGCGGGGCGCATCCCGTCGAGCAGGATCTGCAGATGCCGGCGCCAGACCTCGGGCGCGACGCCCGGAGGTCGCCTCGAAGATCGGCGCGAACGACCAGAGCGCGAGCGACAGGTCGCCGAGCGTGAAGTCGTCACGAACCACGCCCTGCTCGCGGCCGCGTGCGACGAGTCGTGCGAGCACCGGCTGGATGAGCCGGCGGCGCTCGGCGAGGGCCGCGTCGGCGCCGTGGCGAAGGAAGACACCGCGCAGCGGGAGGTTCCTGGCCTGGAGCTCGAGCACCCGCTCGAGGAACGCGACCAGCCCGTCCCAGGCGTTCTCGGCGTCGGCGGCCTCCTCGGCGGCCGCGAGCACCTCGTCGATGTGCTCCGCGTAGATCACCTCGACGAGCGCGTCGCGCGTCGGGAAGTGGCGATAGAGGGTGCCGATCCCGACGCCCGCGCGGCGCGCGATCTCCTCGAACGGCGCCCCCGGATCCTCCGCGAAGACCTCGCGGCCGGCATCGAGCAGCTTCTGGCGATTCCGTTCGGCGTCGCGGCGGGGCATCGCCCCACGGTACCAGAAACGGAGGGAGCCTCCGTTTCTAGTATCCGCCGCCGCCGCCGCCGCAGCCCACGACCGTCACGAGCAAGACGAGTGCGAGGGCAAGCCCGGGCAGCCAGATGCGCATCCGCATGGCGTCTCCTTTCCGTCTCTTCACCTGTTCTACGGGTCGCCCCGTCGAGCGGTTTCCGAGCCGGCTAGGAGCGCGGGCCGCGCGCCGGGAGGCCCAGCGCCTTCGCGACCGCCTGGAGCACGCACGGGACCTTCCGGTCCGCGCTCGCACACTGCGTCCGGGCGTCCTTGACGATCCCGGCTGCCTTGGCCGCATTCGCCCGGAGGCATGCTCCGCGCGTCTTGTACTTCGCCTTGAACGCCTCGACGCCGGTGGACTTCAGCTCCGCGCGGCAGAGCGCGCCGGCGACCAGCGGGACGAGCGGCAGGCCCCGGCCGCGAGGGCCTTCGGGCCGTGCGGGAGCCGGAGGCGCGCCGGAGACACCGAGCGCCTCGCGCAGGCACGCCGCGCGGATCGGCGGCGGCCTTGCACTTGTCGAGGAGCTGAGCGGCCTGATCGGCGTGCGCGTCGAGACAGGCGACTGCGGAGGGGTACTTCGCCTTGAACGCATCCTGGCCGAGCTGCTTCAGCTCGGCCGCGCACAGCGCTCCCGCAACCGCGCGCGCAGCGATCGGAGACGGCCCGCGCTGGGCCGGGGGCGGCCCCTGCGCGAGCGCGCCGGCCGGGACGACGAGCGCGAGGCCGGTGAGGAGCAGGCAAAGACGCTTCACGGGTGTAGCTTCGGCCGACAGCGGCGCGGCCATCAAGACCCGTTTGGGCTAACTCTCACGCGGCTTCGGCGTCCTCGATCGCGGGCTCGTGGGCAGCGGCCATCTCCTGCTGAGCGGGAGACCGCAGCAGGGTGGCGCCGACGACCGCCGCGCCGATGGTGAAGATCGCGCCGATCACGAACGCGAGGTGGTACCCGCTGGTCAGCGCGCCGAGATCCTTCGCACCACCAAGGTTGTTCGTCCGCCACGCCGCCAGGCTGGCCAGCACCGCGAGTCCGAGCGCACCGCCCATCATGAAGGCGGTGTTCACGACGCCGGAGGCGAGCCCCGAGTCCTCCTGCTTCACGTCGCTCATCGCCGCGAGCAGCACCGGGTTGAACGCCATCCCGGCGCCGAACCCGATCAGGATCATCGCCGGCAGGACGTCCATCGCGAAGCTGCCGTCCACCGGCGCACGGGCGAAGAGCAGGAGCGACTGCGGACGCGAGCGCGAACCCGGCCACGAGCGGCGGCTTGATCCCGAACCTCATCACGAGCTTCGCCGAGATCCCCAGCGAGAAGACGCCCATGATGATGTTCGTCGGCAGGAACGCGAGCCCGACCTGGAGCGGCGAGTAGCCGAGCACGAGCTGGAGGTAGAGCGCGGAGAGGAAGAAGAAGGCGAACATCCCCGCCGCCCAGAGGACGCCGATGACGTTCGACGCCCAGATGTTCCGGAGCCTGAGGATCGCGAGGGGCATCAGCGGCGCCGCCACCCTCGACTCGATCAGGACGAAGAGCGCGAGGAGCACCGCTGCCGCGGCGAGCAGGCCGAGCGTCTCCGCGGAGAGCCAGCCGTTGTCGTTGCCGTTGACGATCGCGTAGACCGCGAGCATCAGCGCAGCGGTGACCGTGACGGCCCCGGCGACGTCGAGCCTCCCCGTTCCCTGGCGGCCCGGCACGGGCGGAAGCAGCCGCAGCGTCAAGACGTAGACCGCGATCCCGATCGGGACGTTGACGAGGAAGATCCAGTGCCAGCTGAGCGCGTCGGTGAGCACGCCCCCGAGCAGGACGCCGACGCTCCCGCCGCCCGCCATGCAGAAGCCGAAGACGCCGAGCGCCTTGGTCCGGTCGCCGACCTCGGTGAAGAGGCCCATGATCAGCGACAGCGCGACCGCGGAGACGATCGCGCCGCCGACGCCCTGCACCGCGCGCGCGCCGATCAGCAGCCCCTGGGTCGTCGACACGCCGCACGCGACCGACGCCGCGGTGAAGATCGCGATCCCGGTCAGGAACAGCTTCCGTTGGCCGAACAGGTCGCCGAGCCGTCCGCCGAGGAGCAGGAATCCGCCGAACGTGAGCAGGTACGCATTCACCACCCAAGCCAGCGACGTCTCCGTGAACCCGAGGTCGTCGCGGATCGAGGGCAGCGCGACGTTCACGATCGTCATGTCGACGACGATCATCAGGTCGCCCAGGCACAGGACGTACAGGGCGAGCCAGCGTGAGCGTGTGTCGGCGATGTTCATGTCGGCCTCCTCATCCTTGCTGTCCGAGGGGTAGACGGGTCGCAGTGCCGAAACTCATCGCCGATGAGTTCTGGGCCGTTTCCCGGTCAGAAGGGGTGTGAGCACGGTTTCCCTCGCCACGGTCGAGGCGCTGGCGCGTCTGCAGCTCGCCGCGCGGCGGATGGGGCTCGACCTCCGGCTGCACGTGGTCTCGCGCGAGCTGCGCGACCTGATCGAGCTCGCCGGCCTGACGCAGGTGCTAGGAGTCGAGCCGCGGCGGGCAGCCCGAAGAGCGGGAACAGCGTGTCGGTGTCGAGGAAGAAGGTGAACTCGGCGATGCCATCGTCTGAGACCTCGACAACCTGCAACGCCCATGGATCGAATCCACTTCCCGACTCGCTCGGCTTGTACTGACCGTAGGCCGGCGAGCCGTTCGCCGTCCCGGCCGGGATCACCCGCGAGCCCTGGCAGCCGATCCCCGGCCCGAACCACCAGGTCAGGATGTCGTCACGGCCCGAGAGCCAGAGGTCGAACGGCGGCATCGACTGGGTCGCGTCCTCGCGGATCAGCGAGGTCAGCGCCTCGATGTCGTAGCGCTGGAAGGCGTCGACGTAGCGCTCGAGCAGCGCGCGCTGCTCGTCGTCCAGCTCGCTCACAGGAGTGGTCGTGCCGGCGCCGCTCGCGGACAGGCCGGCGCGGGCGCGCTGGAGCGCGCTGTTCACGGAGGCGACGCTCGTGTCCAGCAGCTCGGCGACCTCGGTCGCCTGCCAGCGCAGCACCTCGCAGAGGATCAGCACGGCGCGCTGGCGCGGCGGCAGGTGCTGGAGCGCGGCGACAAAGGCCAGCCGGATCGTGTCCCGCTGGACGGCGGCGTCCGCCGGATCCGGGATCGGCTGCACCCACGTCACCTCGGCGGGCACGTTCAGGTTCTCGAACACCGGCTCGCGGGCGGGGCCGAGGTCCATCGGCCGCACGCGCCGCTCCTTGCTGCCGAGCATGTCGAGGCAGACGTTCGTCGCGATCCGGTACAGCCACGAGCGGAGCGACGCGCGCCCCTCGAAGCCCGCTTGGCTCCGCCAGGCGCGCAGCATCGTCTCCTGCACGGCGTCCTCGGCCTCGAACGGCGAGGCCAGCATCCGGTAGCAATAGCCGGTCAGCTCGCGGCGATGCTCCTCGAGCGCGCGCTCGAGCTCGGCGGGCGCGAGAACGGACGCTTCCACGACGCTCATCGTACGGGTAGACCCCGGCCCTACGCGAAAGTCATCGGCCGCCCGTCAGTGGCTGACGAACAGCTTCAGCAGGACCAGCAGCGCGCCCAGCCCGACGTTTGCGGCGACGATGCCGGCGGTCGCGAGCCGGCTGTAGTGCTCCAGCCGCGCGAACACGAGCCCCTGCGCCGTGAGCACGGCGAAGCCCAGCGCGAAGGCGATCCAGACGGCCGTCCGTTCGGAGAAGACTCCCAGCGCACCGAGCAGCAGAGGGATGATCGGCGGGACGGCCGCCTCCAGGATCGACGCCTCGGTGTGCGCAACCTCTTTGAGCTCCGCGAAGGAGAGTCGCTCGTTCCGGGCCACGCTGTGCCCGATGCCGTCCGCGTAGACATGGGCCAGCCAGAAGACGAGGCAGGTGACCGCGAGGAGGACGGCGATGTGGCCCGGCTCGTGCGGGTAGGCGCGGGCGCCGCCGACGATCACGGAGAGCGCGACGATCGTCCCGTAGATGAAGCCGCCGAGCCGGTGGCCCATCGCCGTGCGCGCGAGTCGGTGTGGGCTGAAGAGACGCAGGCGCCGCATGCTACGCGCTTCGCGAAAGCTCGCTCCGCACGTCCCGGAGCCACTGCTCGTGCGCGTCCAGGAGCAGCGAGCCCAATCGGTGGACGAGCCGTAGCTGGCGCTCGCGGTGGGGCAGCGTCTTCGCCCGCTCGAGCGCCTCGTCGACGAGAACGCGCCGCGCGGCGATCTCCTCCTCGAGCGCGGACAGGCTCTCGAGCACGTCCTCGTCGCTGCCGAGGTCGGCCGCGAGCACCCGGACGACCGCCTCGTGCTGGATCCGCGGGAACGGGGAAGGCTGCTTCAGCCACTCCCGGAGCGCGGCGACCCCCTGCTTCGTCAGCTCGTACTCGGTGCGCTCGGTCGTCCGGCCCGGCTCCTTGCGCGAGCGGAGGTAGCCGAGCCGCTCGAGCCGCTTCGGCTCCGCGTACCAGTGGCTCTCGGCGGCGGCCCAGTAGAGCCCGCCCTGCGCGCGCATCATCCGCACGAGATCGTGCGGGCCGGCGCCGCCCCGTCCGACGAGGACGAGCACGACGTACGAGAACGGTCTGAGCTCGGTGCTTGACAAGACTCCGGTTTGGAGTCTAGCATGCTGATCAAGACTCCGAACTGGAGTCATGACAAGGAGGAGAGAGTGAGCACACCGACCAGCACCGCGCCGCAGACGCTCTGGTTCATCGACACGGTCGCCCGCGTCGTCGTCGACGGCGAGGAGACGAACGGCAACTACTCGGTCGTCGACAGCGTCGGGCCGCAGGGGAACATGCCGCCGCTGCACGTCCACCAGCGCGAAGACGAGGTCTTCCACGTCGTCGAGGGGCAGCTGACGGTCTTCCTGCCCGGCGAGCAGGTCGAGCTGAACGCGGGCGACACGCTGCGCGCGCCGTGCGGCGTTCCCCACACATACCGCGTCGAGTCGGACACGTGCCGCTGGCTCGTCTTCTGCCAGCCCGCCGGCTTCGAGGAGTTCGTCCGCGCGGTCAGCGAGCCCGCATCGTCGTCGGAGCTCCCGCCCGCGAACCGTCCCCACGACCTGGACGCGATCGCCGCCGCCGCCGCGGCTGCGGGGATCGAGCTCCTCGGCCCTCCCGGAGCGCTCCCCGTCTGAGACGATGCCGGGCATGGAGATCACCAGGATCGGCATCCCCACCAGCCCGGGGCCGAGCGACTGGTTCACCGGCGCCGTGTACCTCGATCCGGTCGCGGCGCCGGCGGGGCCTTCCCGCCTCAGCGCAACCGCCGTGCACTTCACTCCGGGTGCGCGCACCGCCTGGCATACCCACCCGAACGGCCAGACGATCTACGTGCTCGAGGGCGTCGGCCTCTGCCAGAGCCGCGGCGGTGAGATCGAGGTCATCCGGCCCGGCGACCGCGTCTTCTTCGAGCCCGGCGAGGAGCACTGGCACGGCGCGGCCGCGACCCGGCTCATGACCCACATCGCGATGCTCCAGGTCGACGAGGACGGCAACAACGCGACCTGGCTCGAGCACGTCACGGACGAGGAGTACGGCGCGGCGCCCGCGATCGACTAGGAAAACGTCTCGCCGAGCCAGCGGGTCGCGGCCCGTAGATCCGCGGGCTCGATCCAGTGCCCGTGGTCGCCTTCCCGGTACTCGACGTCCAGCCCGCCCTCCTCGAGCAAGCGGCAGGCCCGCTGCCCGAAGCCGACCTCGATGATCGGATCGCCGCGACCGTGTGCGATGAACGCGCGTGTGGATCGAGGGAGCTGCGGTTCCCACCCCTCGACGGTCGGCACGAAGCCGGAGAATGCCAGGATCCCGGCCGGCGCCGGGCGGTCTGGCCCGAGCCCCAGCGCGTAGCTCATCACCGATCCCATCGAGAACCCGCCGAGCACGGTCTGCGCAGGCGTCAGGCCGAGCCGCTCCCACGTGGCGTCGTGGAACTCGGCCAGCTGCCGGTACGCGGCGTGGAAGGTGTCCGGATCGGGGAAGCCGACGCGCGGCACGACGTACCAGTGGTAGCCCTGCCCACCAAGCGTCAGCGGAGCCCGCGGACTGACCACATGGAGGCGTCGCTCCGAATCCAGCTCGTCGGCGAGGCCGAGCAGGTCGGCCTCGTCGCTCCCGCGGCCGTGGTGGAGGAGAAGCAGGCCCTCGGGGTCGCCGGCGGCGAGCCGCTCCCGATACTGCAA
>CAWJZI010000004.1:0-49906 GCA_963847305.1 uncultured Actinomycetes bacterium
CACCTGCAGATCGATCTCGTGAAGCACCCGGACAGGCCCGTAGCCGGCCGAGAGCTGCCGCACCTCTAGTGCGGTCACGCAGCCCTACCGGGAGCCTCGAAGTACGCGGCGCGGACTACCGGGTCGTCGAAGACCTCGGCCGGCGGCCCTTCTGCGATCTTTCTCCCTTCGTCGAGAACCACCACGCGCCCGGCGATCGCGGTCAGGAGCTCCAGGCGGTGCTCGACCACGATCACCGACGCCTGGGTCTCGTCGCGGATCGTGCGGATGATCTCGTCGATCTCGTCGATCTCTTCCTGCAGCAGCCCGCTGCACGGCTCGTCGAGCATCAGCACCGTTGGGCCCCGCATCAGCAGGCAGGCGAGGAGCAGCTTCCTTCGGTCGAGCGTGTCGAGCTCTGCCGAGATTCGGCGATCGTCGGCCTCAAATCGGGTGAGCGACCGTGCCTTCTCGATGGCAGTCGTTCCCAGCTTGGGCGACCAGGCAGCGCAGGCAGCCGCGAGCGTCTCGCCAACGGTGAGCGACAGCGGGACAAGCGGCGACTGGAATGTCCGTGCGAGGCCGAGCCGGGCGCGGGCGTAGGCCGGTGCGGTCGTGATGTCCCGCCCGTTCAGCTCCACACGCCCGGCGTCTTGCCTCACGTGGCCCGAGAGGATGTCGAAGAGCGTCGTCTTCCCTGCTCCGTTCGGGCCGGCGACGCCGAGGATCTCGGCACGGCAGATCGCCAACGCGACGTCATGGAGGACGACGGAGCCGCCGAAGTGCTTCCTGATACCGACGCAGGAAAGGACCACGCTATTCAGGAAGACAGGCTATTTCTGCCAGGGTGCTTTCTTGTACGGAGCCTCCGCATACGGCGACGGGGAGATGATCGTTTGCTTCCCGTTCTGGATCTGGAAGTACAGGGACGCCATCCCGAGAGACGGATCGTTCGTCTCGTAGGGGTAGCTGAGGGTGTACTGGCCGGGACGGTTCATGTTGATCGTGCCGCTCACGCCGCGGTGGATCGTCGTGCGCAGCGCGTTGGCGACGGCCCGGAAGTTCCGCGGGTCACCGACTTTGCCCCAGGCCGCCGCCAGCATGTAGACCTCGTCGTAGCACTGGCCGGCGTTCGCGAAGCCCGGATCCGACTTGTACTTCGCCCGGTACTTGGCCTGGAAGGCCTTGCCGACCTGGTCGTTGAAGGTGCCGACCACCGTCGACCAGACTGCACCGTTGGCCGCCTTGCCTGCAAGCTGCTGGAAGACGGGAACCGAGGGGCCGTACTGGAGATAGACGAGCGCGTCGGTGGGGTTGGCGGCGAACTGCTTCATGAACGCCGCGAGATCGGCGGGAGCGGGATGGCAGTTCATGATCACTGCCGCCTTCTTCTGCTGGAGCTTCCTGATCACGGGGGTCCAGTCGTTCGTCGGCGTCACGACCTTCTCGACGCCGACAACATTCCAGCCCGCCTTCTTGAACGCTGTCCTGTCCGGCGCGCGAGATGTTCTGGCTGTAGCCGAGGTCGCCCTCGATGAAGTGGATCGTCTTCGCTCTCGGCTTGAACTGGCCGGTAGTCGCAAGGTGCTGGAGGAAGAGCGGGAAGTTGGCCCCGTAGTGGACCTCGGTCGAGTCGACGTTGAAGATGTTGAAGTACTTCTTCGGATTCGCCTTGACCCGCTGAACGCCCGCGTCGAGGGTGTTCCCGTGGATGTACGGAGCACCGTAGGCGGCCGCGATGTCGTAGCTCGGTGCGTCCACCTGGATGTAGCCGACCAGGATCGCGTCCACCTTGGCCGAGACGAGCTTCTTGAAGGCGGTCGTGACTCCCTCGGGCGTCGCCACGTCGGCATCGAGCACGATCCGGTCGATCTTCCGTCCGGCGATCCCTCCGCTGGCGTTGATCTCGTCGATTGCGAGGCCTGAGCCGTTCTTCATCTGATTGCCGTCGGCGGCGTAGAAGGAGTGCAACGGGAACGGGCAGCCGATCAGGTACGGCTTCGTCGCCCTGATCGCCGCGGAGGTCTGCGGCCTGGTCTTCTTCGTGGTGAAGCCGGCGGCGAGCCCGACACTGCCGACAGCGGCAACGCCGGTGGCGGCGGCACCGAGAAACTTCGTCCGGTCGAGCGATTGTTCGTCAGCCACGTCACCCTCCTCCTAGTGGGGACTTCCACCTTGTGGTGGGGAGTTCCAAGCTCGTTGAAGTTCGGAGCGGGTCTGCGGCCTGCGCGGGGCGTTCGTGCCCCTCAGAGAGCCTGGCCATCTTCGACGGATACACCGCACGAACCCAACGTCGGGCGGGTTTTAACATCCTCGGACAGCGATTGCAATGGTGTTGAAGATGCGACCGCGAGCCGGGGTTGCCTGACCGTTATAGTGCGCGCGCAATGAGGGCGGTGGAAAGCGGCTCGGCCTGCCGAAGAGATCGATGCCGACGTGCTCGAGCTCGGCCCTCGAATCCGGACACTTCGCCTCGAGCAGCGGCTGACCCTTCAGGCCGTGGCCGAGCAGGCAGGCGTCTCGCAAAGCCTCATCTCCCAGGTCGAGCGAGGGCTGGCAAGCCCTTCGATCAACACGCTGCGCCGGATCGCCGGTGCTCTCGGCGTTCCGATCGCGGCGCTCTTCCTCGGCGGCGACATGTCCGATGACGAGAGCGACGGAGCAGGCCGGAGGCTCGTCGTGCGCCGGCACGAGCGCAAGGGACTCAACGTCCCTCGCTCCAAGGTCGTCTACGAGCTCCTGACTCCCGATCTGAACCGAAAGATCGAGTTCATCTGGATCGAATACGAGCCTGGGGCGATCTCGCACCCCGAGCCGATGTCGCACCCCGGCGAAGAGAACGCCGTCTGCCTCGAAGGCTCCGTCGTCGTCACGATCGACCAACAGGAATTCGTCCTCACCGACGGAGACAGCATCTCCTTCGACAGTGGGCGGCTCCATCAGGTGGAGAACCGCTGGAATCGAAAGGCCGTGCTGGTCTCGGCGATCACGCCGCCTGCTTTTTGAAGAGGAGGGGTTTACCCACTCGGAGCACAGCTAACTACGTTCAACTGGGTCGCCGACACGGCGCTCGCCCCCGCCCGGTATGTCGTCAATGGCCCGCACCGCTCTTACGGGCTCGACCAGAGATCCGGACACTACAGTGGATAGAGCACGATTCGGTGCAAACGGCGTGGTTGAGCCAAAAGGTCTCCGTATCTCAGTGGATAGAGCAGCGGTTCCCGTAACCGCTTGCACCTCGTAACCTCCACCAGTCACGGATTGGTGCGAACCGTGATCCCGATAGCCCGACCGCCAGCAGAGAAGACGGCTCAGGGACGACATCGGATCTTCACTCAGAGTCACGGATCGCTAGAACCGTGATCGAGCCTCCGAATTGGCCCCAGAAGGCGTGACCTCGCCGCTTAGGTATGGCTCTTGCAGTCCCAGCTAGGAGTTAGCCCGCTCCTCCAGCGGTCCCGAAGGCCCGCTCTGCGTAGAGGGCGCCCTGGTTCGGGTCGAGCGCGTAGTCGGCGTAGATCAGGGTCGTTCGCAAGTCGGCGTGGCCGAGCCACTCCTGGATCGCCCGCATCGGTGCGCCGGCGGCGGCCATCTGCGTGCCGAAGGTGTGGCGCAGGTCGTGGAAGCGGACGGGGCGGACGCCGGCCCGGCGCACGCAGGCGAGGAAGCGCTTGCGGAGCTTCGACGGGTCGAGGACGCTGCCGAGTTCGGGGTGGGCGAAGACGAGGTCGGCGTCGCTCGCTGTATGGCGTCTGCTCGTAGTGGGCTCGAAGCTCGTCGGCGAGCCGGGCGGCGAGCGGGACGGCGCGGCTCGAGCGGCGTGACTTCGGGGTGCCGAACTGGCCGCGGGTGAAGTTGCGGCGGACGCGGATCAGGCGGGCGTGCCAGTCGATGTCTTGCCAGCGGAGCGCGACGACCTCGCCGCGGCGCATCCCGGTCATGGCGGCGGTCAGGAAGACGAGCCGGTCGACCCGCCCGAGCGGCGTCGCCGGCGTCGCGTCGAGGATCGCCTCGAGCTCGTCGAGGGTGAGGAAGCGGATGTCGGCGTCGCTGTCGGCGCGCGGCTTCTCGACGAGCGCGACCGGGTTGCTCTCGCACCAGCCGCGCTTGACCCCGTGGTCGAGGATCGAGTGCAGGAGGCCGAGGTAGTTGCGGATCGACTTCGGCGCCTTGCCCTCGTCGAGCTTCGGCGTAGATGAACGCCTCGACCAGCGGGACGTCGATCTCGCCGAGCGGCGCGCTCGCCGAAGAACGGGACGAGGTGGACGCGGAGCGTCGACTCGTAGTCCTCGAGGGTCGACTTCTTCCGGCCGAGCGCGCGGCGCTGGGCGATGAACGCTGGCCGGCCGCCTCGATGTCGAGCCGGTCGATGTCGGCGCGACGGCTCGACCGCGTCGCGCGTCACCGGTCGGCCGATGGCCGACGGTCCCGGTGACAGCGCCGGGAGGGTCGAGTTAGGCTGAGGTTGCATGGGAGCTAGTCCTCCTGTGCCGGGCCGGGGCTGTTCGCGCAGCGCCCGGCCATTCTCTTCTGAGTAGCATACGGAATTATACCAGAGAATGGCTTAACTAAGCCATTTCTGACGAGACCATGCGGTCGTCTATCGCAACGGGTCCTCCGGACTCGCTAATGCTGAAGAACTCAACGATCGAAGGGCGGTGAAACCGATGGCTACTACGAGCAGATCGAAGCGAATCGGCGATCGCTAAGAAGTCGCCGGCCCGACGACTGCCGGGAAGGCCGTGGTCTCCAGCAACGCGCTGAAGCATGGCCTGCTGGCCGAAGCTGCCGTTCTCCCAGGCGAAGACGAAGCGCGTCACAGGCTCGCCGATGATCTCCTCGCCGAGCTTCGACCGGACGGCGCGCTGGATGCCTCCTGCAGAGGAGATCTCAAATCTCGGGTGGCGGCTCGCGAGCGTGACGCGCATCGAAACCGGCCGTCTTCGTACGGCGCCGGCAATCGCTGAGCGGAATGGCGCAGTCAGGAGGTCGGCGAACTCGCATCGGCATCGACGGACGCACTGTCAGCGGGTTCGACGAGCACCCGTTGGATGGCCCTGCACCCGGCCGTGCGTCGCAGAGACGACATGTTCCGCTACGCGCAGGTGCCCGCGTCGACGAGAGAGCGCCGCCGAACCGCCGACGAGTGAATTCGGTCTGCTCGGGGATGCGTTCGCTCGGAGGCCAGTCGCGCGGAACGCGTCTCGTCAAAGCTGGCACGCACGCGACAGCAACGCCCGCCAGCAGCCGGACGTTGCAGCGCGTTTAGCGCGCTGAGGCTCGTCGCGACGGCGAGGCCTGGCCGGTCCCACGTCAGCGACGTCGCCTCGATGAGCCTGGCACGTTGCTCATCGCTAGACAGGCGGTATCTCGAAGCACAGTCGAAGACTGATTAACCGTTCACTCGTGTTGTCAGAATAGACAACGCCGGATTGCGCCTCGAAACCGCATTTTGCGAAACAAAGCCAATTCGGCATGATGCCCGAAGGCATGACACCGAAGCGAGCCATACGCGCGAAGCAAGGGCTCGATCTGAGGATGGAGCTAGCCGGACTCGAACCGGCGACCTCCTGGGTGCGATCCAGGCGCTCTCCCAACTGAGCTATAGCCCCGAGCGGCACAAGTGTAGCGGGCGTTCCGACCGCGTCCCCTGGCGGGACGCGGGAGAATAGGCCGTGTGGCGACCAACTTCATCGATGCGATGCGGATCGAGCCCGGGGCCGCCCCGAAGCTGTCCGGGCGCGACCCCGGCGCGCGGCCGGACGGGCTGAAGAAGAGCGAGGGGCTCGACCGGCTCGCCGAGCTGACCGGGCGGCTCGAGGTGCTGCACGACCGGCTCTGGGCCGAGGCGACGCGGGCCGTCTTGCTCGTGCTCCAGGGCGTCGACGCCTCCGGGCAAGGACGGGACGATCAAGCACGTGCTGACGGGCGTGAACCCGCAGGGCACCCGGATCGCCTCGTTCAAGGCTCCGAGCGCGACCGAGCTCGCACACGATTACCTCTGGCGCGTGCACGCGGTGTGCCCGCAGCGCGGCGAGCTCGGGATCTTCAACCGGTCGCACTACGAGGACGTGATCGCGGTGCGCGTCCGCAAGCTCGCGCCCAAGGAGGTCTGGAGCAAGCGGTACGCGCACATCCGCGAGTTCGAGCGGCTGCTCGTCGACGAGGGCACGCACATCGTCAAGATCTGCCTCCACGTCTCGAAGGAGGAGCAGGGCAGGCGGCTCCAGGAGCGGCTCGACACGCCGGAGAAGCGCTGGAAGTTCCGGCTCGGCGACCTCGACGACCGCAAGCTCTGGGACGAGTTCACCGCCGCGTACGAGGACACGATCCGCGAGACCTCGACCGAATGGGCGCCCTGGCACGTCGTCCCGGCCGACCACAACTGGGTGCGCAACCTGGCGGTCGCCGAGATCCTCGTCGACGCGTTCGAGCGGCTCGACCCGCAGTTCCCGCCGGCCGACCCGCAGCTCGACGGCGTCGAGGTCGTGTGACCCAGGCTGGATTCCCGCGCCGACACGCGTTAGGGTCACTCCCGTGAGAGGGTCTCGCCTGGCTCTGGCAGTCGGCGTCACGTTCGTTGTGGCTGCCGGCGCAGCCGCGGGCGCTTCTGGACCGGCGCCGATTCCGATCTGGCAGCGGCTGCTGCTCGCGGGCGAGTACAAGGGCTTCACGCCCCAGGCCGACTCGCCGCAGGTCGGGACGCTCGCCGTTTCCGCCAAGGCGACACAGAACTTCTTCGACGCCCTCAAGCTGCCGGCGGTGACGGCCGAGTTCCGCAAGGACGGCGTCGTGCGCGGGATCTCCGAAGACCTGAACGGGCCGGACAAGTCCAGAAGCGGGCTCTCGTTCGTGATCCAGAGCTCGTCGAGCGCAGGAGCCGCCCGCGTCGTGAGCTACATCGACCGCGCGTCGCTCCTCCCCTGCGCCCACAGCTGCACCGTCAGCGCCTTCGAGCTGAAGGTGCCCGGGATCCCCGGCGCGCTCGGCACGAAGCGGATCCGGACCACGGCCGAGGGGCCGAAGCCGGACCAGCAGCCGTTCGAGATCAACTTCGTCTTCTTCGCCAACGGGCCGTTCGCCTACGGCATGGTCAGCGGCGGGCCCCCGAACAGCATCGATCGCGGACAGCTGTTCGCGGCCGCCAAGCGCTGGTACCAGCGGGTGAAGGACAGCCCGCCCGTCCCGCAGTAGCGCGAGGTAGCGTCCGCTCCGCGTGGAGCCTTTCAGCCAGGTCGAGCTCCAGCTCGCTGCCCGCAACCACGGGATGCCGCTCGAGGCGCTCCGCTACCCGGTCACGCCGGTCGGGCTGCACTACCTGCTGATCCACTACGACATCCCGTTCGTCGACCCGGCGAGGTTCGAGCTGTCGGTCGGCGGGCTCGTCGCGCGGCCGCTCGAGCTCTCGCTCGACGACCTCCGGGCGCGGCCCGCGGTCGAGCTCGAAGTGACGATGGAGTGCGCCGGCAACGGGCGCGCCCTCCTCCCCGGCCCGCGGCCGGTCAGCCAGCCGTGGCTCGCCGAGGCGGTCGGCACCGCGGCCTGGCGCGGCACGCCGCTCGCGCCGCTGCTCGCCGAGGCGGGGCCGCTCGACGGCGCGCGGGAGGTCGTCTTCACCGGGCTCGACCGCGGCTACGAGGGCGGCGAGGAGCAGGTCTTCGAGCGCAGCCTTCCCCTCGAAGAGGCGCTCCGCGACGACGTGCTGCTCGCCTACGAGATGAACGGCGCGCCGCTCCTCCCCCAGCACGGCTTCCCGCTCCGGCTGGTCGTGCCCGGCTGGTACGGGATGACGCACGTGAAGTGGCTGACCCGGATCACCGTCGTCGACGAGCCCTTCACCGGCTACCAGCAGGCGCACGCGTACCGGTTCCGCCGCGACGAGGACGACGAGGGCGAGCCGCTCGACCCGCATCTGCGCCGCGCGCGCTGATGGTGCCGCCGGGGCTGCCCGACTTCCCCACCCGCGAGCGCACGCTCGCCGCCGGCCGGTGCACGATCGAGGGCCGGGCGTGGTCCGGTCATGCTCCGATCGAGACGGTCGAATTCGGCGTGGACGGGGCGTGGGCGCCGGCCGAGCTCGACGCGCCGACCGGCCGCTGGGCCTGGCGCGGCTGGCGCGTTCGACTGGGACGCCGAGCCCGGCGAGCACGTCCTCTCCTGCCGCGCGCGCGACGAGGCCGGCAACACCCAGCCGGACGAGGCCGACTGGAACGTCGGCGGCTACGCCAACAACGGCGTGCAGCGCGTGCCGGTGCGCGTCGTCTAGGCGGGCGGCCCGGCGCGCTTCTCGTCGAGCTTGCCGGCGCGAATCGTCTCCGCCATGTCGGCCGACTCCTCGCGGTAGACCGAGCCGTCCTCGAACTCGATCCAGGGGAACTTGCTCCTGACCGGTCCGCTGCTCGGTCGTCGCCCGGCTCGAGCTTCTTGAACGCCGAGCCCTCGCTTGACGAGCTCGTACTCGATCCCGGACTCGTTCAGCGCCTTCTGAACGCGCCAGCAGGGATGCGGGCTCGAACTTCACCCACATCGCGTTGCAGCGGTGGAGCTTGACTGCCACCTCCCTACGATACTCCGCGTGCGCGCCGTCGTACTCGACGAGCAAGGGCAGCCGCGGCTCGCGGAGGTCGCCGAGCCGGAGGGCGCCGGGACACTCGCCCGCGTCGTCGCCTGCGGCCTCTGCGGGTCGGACGTCGAGAAGCTCGGCAGCGCGCCGGCCGGGACGGTGCTCGGGCACGAGGTCGTCGCCGAGATCGGCGGCCGCCGCGTCGCGCTCGTCCACCACCTCCCCTGCGGCGAGTGCGCGCGCTGCCACGCCGGCCACGAGTCGACCTGCGAGTCGTTCCGGGCGAGCACGATCCGGCCGGGCGGGTTCGCAGAGCGGGTGCGGACGGACGGCTGGGTCGACCTGCCGGACGGGATCGACGCTGCCCGGGCGACGATGGTCGAGCCGCTCGCCTGCGTCCTGCGCGGCGCCGAGCGGGTGCCGCACGGACGCGTGCTCGTCGTCGGCCAGGGCTTCATCGGCCGGCTCTTCGCCGCCGTGCTGGCGCGGCGGGGCGACGAGGTCTTCGCGATCGACCGCGACCCGCGCCGCGGCGGGCGCGAGCCGGACGGGCCCGTCCACGCCGCGATCCTGTGCGCCCCGGGCGGCGCCGACGTCGCGCTCGACCTGCTGGAGCCGGCCGGGACGCTGCTCGTCTTCGCGGACGCCGGGCCGCTCGACACCGCCGGTGTGTACCACCGGGAGCTGACCGTGCACGGCTCGCGGTCCGCGACCCCGATTCACATGGAGGAGGCCGCTGCGCTCCTGCCCGAGCTCGACGTGCCGGAGCCGACCGTCCTCCCGCTGGAGCGGTTCGACGAGGGCCTCGACCTCTACCGCCGCGGCGAGGCTCTGAAGGTCGTCTTCACCCCGTGAGGGCGCTGATCTTCCACGGGCCCGGCGACGTCCGGCTCGAGGACGTCCCCCGGCCCGAGCCGGGGCCCGGCGACGTGCTCGTCCAGGTCGAGGTCGCGCTCACCGACGGCACCGACGCGAAGGCGTACCACCGGGGACACCCGGTGCTGCTCGGCCCGCCGCCGAGCCCGTTCGGTCACGAGTTCTGCGGGGTGGACACGGCGACCGGCCGACGCGTGGTCGCGGCCAACTCCGCGCCGTGCGGTGAGTGCGCCCCGTGCCGGCGCGGCGACGAGACCCTGTGCGAGCGCCTGTTCCCGCTGCTGAACGGCGCGTACGCGGAGTTCCTGCTCGTGCCGGAGCGGATCGCCCGCCGCAACCTCCTCCCCGTCCCCCGCGGCCTCTCGCCCGAGGTCGCCGCGCTCGTCGAGCCGCTCGCGTGCTGCCTGCACGGGGTCGCGCGCGCGGATGTGCAGAGCGGCGACACGGTCGCGATCCTCGGCGCGGGGCCGATCGGCCTGATGCTCTGCGCCTGCGTCGCCGACGCCGGCGGGCGGCCGGTCGTCGTCGGCGGACGGCCCGAGCGGCGCGAACTGGCCGCGCTCTTCGGCGGAACGGCCGGAAGCGGCGAAGGCGCCGACGTCGTGATCGAGGCGGCCGGCACCGAGCAGGCCTGGCAGGACGCACTCGGGCTCGTCCGCCCCGGTGGCACCGTCCTCTTCTTCGGCGGCCTGCCGCGCGAGAGCACTCCCGCTGTCGACTCGTACCGCCTCCACTACGAGGAGCTGACCTTGCGCGGCGCCTTCCACCACACGCCTTCGACGGTCCGCGCGGCGCTCGCGTTCCTCGCCAGCGGCGCCTATCCGTGGGAGCGGCTGATCACTCACCAGGTCGGGCTGGAGCGGCGTTGCGGCGCTGCTGGACGACCCGCCGCGCGACTACCTGAAGGCCGCAGTCGTTCCCGGCTAGGCCGGCGCCGTCGCGAAGCCAGCCGAGCGCGCTGCCTCTCCGAGCTCACGGTCCCAGGTGACGAACGTCAGCTCACCTCCGGTCTGGATGGCCGCTGCCAGGTGAACTGCGTCGAGCGCTCGCAGGCGATACGCCTCGGCGACACCGGCGGCCAGGGCGATGAGTGGCGCGTCTGTGTCCACCGCCTCGATTTGCTGCCAGCAATTGTCGAAAAATGCCCGCGCGGGTCGGGCGAAGCGACTCCGCACGCGACGAGCTATCACCGACCGCCCTTCCACGTAGCCCGTGGCCGCGCAGAGAATCTGCTCGCCTCGCTCCCAGATCTCCAGCATGGTCGGTGATTCGGGCTCCCTCAGGATCAGCTTCAGAAGCGCCGAGGAATCGAGATAGAGCCTCAGGGTTCCCGTTTCCGATCGGCGATAAGGATCTCGGACGGCCAGGGCGGGCCTTCGACGGGAATCAGCTCGTCCAGTGTGATCGTCCTCTTTGGCTTCCGGGCCGGCCGGACTCTGCCCTCGGCGATCAGACGCTCGAGATTTGACGGCCCTTGCAGCCGCGCGACAGGCTTCCCGCGCTCGGTGATGACGACGACTTCGGTGCCGTCCTTCACCAGATCGAGGTAGTAGCTCAGGTTCTCACGGAACTTGCGGACACCGACGGTCACGCTCACGACGGTAGCGTACACCTCGGAGCGGCGAAAGTGTCCCTTTCGGACTAGAGCCGCTCGACGCGCGAGCCGCCGACGATCGCGTCGCGGCCGTCCGCGAAGCGCACCCAGGCCTTGCCCTTGCCGTCGTAGTCCGGCGACCAGACGATCAGGGTCGCCTCCTCGCCGGCCACGCGCACGGCCTCGGTCCCCTCCGGGTCGACACCGCGCCAGACGCGGACGAACGGGTTCTCCTCCCACTCGCGGCCGATCGTCGTCTCGTCGGTGTGGCCCGGGAGGACGCGCGTCTCGGGCGGCAGCGCCATCAGCACGTCCATCACCGATTGCTTCACGGCCGCGAAGTCGTCGCGCGTGCCGCCGACCGCGTCCTTGAAGAGCGTGTCGCCGCTGAAGCACAGCTCGTCGTTGACGACGAACGAAAGGCCGTCGTCGCTGTGGCCCGGCGTCGGCAGGGCCTCGACCCGGAGGCCGCCGGCCTCGAAGTCGCCCATCACGACCTGGACGCCGAGCTCGTCCTCGTGCTCGACGTGGTCGCCGTGCGCGTGGGTGCGCAGCACCGCCACCGGAGTCGCGCCCCAGCGCTCGACCGCCGCGAGCAGCGGCTCCATCGGCGCGCCGCTGTCGACGAAGACGGCCGTGCCGCCCTCCTCGTCCGCGACCACGTACGCGTTCGAGAGGTAGCCCGGATGCATGCTGCGTTCGACGAGCACGCCGACACGCTACCGCAGGAAAGGAGGGGCGGCCGCGCCGAAGGGCGGCCGAGGTCCTCAGCAGGCGGAGCCTGCATCGAAGCCGGCTCGTGACCGGCCTTCGGCGCGCCGTAGTTGTCGACCGGGAGCAGGTCGCGCCGGGTCCAGGCAGAATGAAGACACAACGGCTTGGGTGAGTTCTCGCTCCGGCTCGTAGAGCATGCGACTCCCAACCCACCGCCCGGATCTCCAGCGCATCGCCCGGTCACGCCGTGCCCGGCTCGCGTTCCTGCTCAGCGCCAGCCTCGGCGCGACCGCCGCCGGGGGCCTGGCGGTGCGCCACTACGCGACGAGCGGCTGGCCGCTGACGCACGGAAACTCCTGGTTGATCGCCGTCGCCGGAGTGCTCTTCCTGCTCGCCTTCGCGCTCAAGGGCGCCGGCTGGCGCAGGCTCCTGGCCCGCAGCGAGCGACCGGGCTCGCACGCCCTCGCCGCCGCGAACGCGGCCGCGTCGGTCACCGGTCTCGCACTGCCGGGGCGCTTCGACGACGTGGTCAGGATCGCGGTCGCCCGGCGTTTCAGCTCCCGTGCCGGCCTCGGCGCGCTCTGCCTCTCGCTCGTCGCTCGTCGGCCTGATCGACAGCGCGGCGCTGACGCCGATCGCGTCGGTGGCAGCCGGGCTCGGCGGAGTTTCGACCGGAGTTCGGGCCGGGCTCGCGGTCGTCGGCGGCGCCGGGGATCGCAGCGGCGGCCGTCGTGCTGGCGCTGCCGTGGATCTCGCGCAGCGCGCGCCTGGCCCGCTTCCGGCTCGGCCGCTGGCTCGGGCGGCACGCGACCCTACCCGGGAAAGCACCAGCGCGTGGGCGATCGTCTCGGGGTCGTGGATCGTCCGCGTGCTCGCTCTCTACGTGCTCCTGGGCGCGCTCGGCGTCGGCCATTCGTTCCCGCTCGCACTGCTCTTCGTCTCGGCCTCGGCTGCCGCGGCGGTGCTGCCTCTCGGGCCGGCCGGGGCCGCAACGCAGGTCGGCGCCGGCGCCGCGGTGCTCGCAGCCGCCGGCGTGCCGACGTCTCCAGGCGGTCGCGTTCGGCCTCGCCGCGCAGGCGCTCGTCGTCCTCGCCGGTGCGGCGGTCGTCGTACTCGCCGGTGCATGGGAGGTGCGGTTGCGCCTCGTCGCAGCCCGCTCCTAGTCAGAATCGAGCCCTTGAAGGCGGGGCTCGCAGCACTCGTTCTCTTCGGAGTCCTCGCCGCCGCCGCGCAGGCAAGGCCGGTGGCAGTCGTGGTCGTCCCCTCCGGCGACCCCTTCCCGACGAACGGAGCGCTGGGGCTGTTCGTCCCCGGCGCGGGAGACAGTGTCAGCCGCGAGAGCGCCCTGGCCGCGCTCCTCCGCGGGAAGACGAAGAAGTCGGTGCTCGGCGGCGTGCCCGGCGGGAAGCCGCTGATCGCCCTCTCGACGAGGCCGGCCCGGACGACGATCTACGTCTCCCTGCCGCAGAGCGGGAAGCGCCCGAACACGCGCCGCTACCCGATCGCGATCGTCGGGCCGGGCTACCACGGGATCCTCGTCTCGCGCTCGACGCGCATCCGCGGCCTGGTCTCGATCGCCGACATCGCGCCGACCGCCAGGGCGCTGGAGCGCGGCGACCGCCCCGTGATCCGGGCGCGAGCGGACGACAACCCCACCGCGCACCTCGCGGAACTCGACCGCCGCCTGTCGCGGAGCCACGACGTCCGCCTCTGGGAGACGCTCATCCTCGTGATCGCCGTCCTCGGCGGCGCGATCCTCGCAGTCCTCTTCAGGTCGGAATATCTCGGCCGCGCCGGCCTCCTCGCCGCGCCCTCGGTCCTGGCGGCGGCACTCGTCCTGTCCGCGGCCGAGATCACGCGTCCACACCTGGTGGTCACGCTGCTGCCGGTGATCGCGCTCGGCATGGCGGCGCTGCTCGCGATCCCGCGCGCGCTGCTGCCGTGGGCGCTGGTCGGGTTCCTGGTCGGCTACCTCGTCGTCTTCGTCGGCTGGTCCGAGATCGCGTCGTTCTCCGCGATCGGCGCGAGCCCGGACGGCGGCGGGCGCTTCTTCGGTGCCGGCAACCTGGTCGAGACGGTGCTGCTGACGGTCTCGCTCGAGGCCGCGGCCCTGCTCGGACGCCGCGCGATCCTCCCCGTCCTCGTACTCGCGCTCGTCACCGTCGGCTGGAGCAAGGCGGGCGCGGACGGAGGAGGGATCGTCGTCCTGCTGGCGGCATTCGCCGTGCTGTCCTCACGGATGTACGGCGTGCGCTGGACGTGGCGGCGCGCGGTCGCCGCCGTCGCCGGCGGCGCGCTGCTCGTTGCGGCCCTGGTCGGACTGGATGCCGCGAGCGGCGGGTCGAGCCACGTCACCCACGCGTTCAGGAAGGGGCCTGTCTCGCTCGCCGAGGATCTCGCGAGCCGGCTACACATCTCCGTCGCGAGCCTCGGCGCGAGCGCCACGCAGGCGACGGTCTTCGCGGTCTCGATCATCTCGATGATCGTGCTGGCGATCCGCTGGCCGCGTTTCCCCGCGGGCGACGCCTTGCTCACCGGGATCGCCGTCTCGCTCGTCGTCAACGACAGCCCGGGCGCCGTCGCGTCCGCCGGCGCTCTTTCCTACGCGGTTCTGTTCGCCTACGAGCAGGTGCGTCGACCGGCGCGTGACCGGCGCAGGGTCGGTAACGTCGGCGCCCATGTCCCGGGCTTCGCCTCTCGCACGTGAGGCATCGATCTCGGCCGGCGTGGCCGCGATGTTCGCGGCCGTGCTCGCCTGGGCCGGGCCTCCGGGGACCGATCTCGCGGCGCACATCTACCAGCGCACCGTGTTCCTGGATCACGGCTTCACCCTCTGGAACAACTTCTGGTACGCGGGCCGCTACAGCTTCGTCACCTACAGCCTCCTCTACTACCCGCTCGCCGCGGCTCTCGGCATTCGCCTGCTGGCGGTCGCGACCGTCGCGACCGCGACGCTCGCCTTTGCCGTAGTCGTGTGGAAGGAGTGGGGGCCGCGCGCACGCTGGTCGAGCCGGACGTTTGCGGTCGTCTGGGCGGGCATCGTCCTCTCGGCGGCGTTCCCGTTTGCGCTCGGCGCGGCTCTGGCGCTCCTGGGACTCTGGGCGCTTCAGGCCCGGCGGCCCTGGCGCTTTGCCGCACTCGCCGGCCTGACTGCCGCAGCGAGCCCGATTGCCTTCCTCCTGCTCGTACTGATCGTCATCGGACTGGCGCTCGGACGGCGATCTGACCGCTGGCTGCAAGTGGCCGCGGGCGCGGGCCTGCTCGCGGTCGTCCTGCTCGAGGCCCTGGTGCTGCGCGTGTTCCCGCCGAACGGCCGGTATCCGTTCTCGGGCGCAGAGCTCGCGGCCGCCTGCACCTATTGCGCGCTCTCGACGGCATTCGCGTGGCGGGCGGAGGGAGCGCGAACGCTGCGCTGGATCTTCCCGGTTTATGGCGTTGCGTGCCTGACCTTCTTCTTCGTTTCCTCCGGTGTCGGCGAGAACATCGCGCGCCTCCGTTACGCGGCGATCCCCGTCTCCGTGCTGGTGCTCTCGCTGCGCAACTGGCGCCCCCTCGTCCCGGCTCTGGTCGTGTTCGGGCTCGCGATCTCGTGGAACGTGACCCCACTCGCCACGAGTTACGTGCGCGCAGCCGACGACCCGGCGTCGCACGCCGCGTACTGGCAGCCGGCGATCTCCTACCTGCGCGGTCACCTGACGCCCTCCTACCGTGTCGAGGCGGTCGACACCGCCGGCCACTGGGCAGCGCTGTACCTGCCACGTGCGGGGATCCCGCTCGCCCGTGGGTGGTTCCGCCAGGACGACTTCCCGCAGAACGAGCTGCTCTACGACCGGCTCGGCCCTCGCTCGTACGTGCGGTGGCTGCGCAGTATGGGCGTCCGGTACGTGCTCCTGACGACGGCGCGCCCGGACTACAGCGCGCGGGCGGAGGCGGCACTGGTCGCTAGCCGCCGCTCACTGCTCGAGTCTGTGTACCGCGCCCGCGACCTCGTCGTCTACGAGGTCCCTGATGCGACGCCGATCATCACCGGGTCAGGGCCGGCGCGGCTGAGCCGCATGGGTGAGTCCACCATCGTTGCGACAGTCGCGCGAGCAGGGACGTACCGCATCGCGGTTCGCTTCTCCCGGTACTGGCAGACCTCGGCCGGCTGTCTCGGGCGCGCCCGGGACGGGATGATCAGCCTCACCGTCCAACGGCCCGGGCCGGTTCGACTCCGGTTCTCCCCGACCCCGGGCCGGGCGCTCGCGGCGCTCGCAGGCCGTCCCGCACGGTCATGCGCGAGTTGACTAGACTGGCGCCTTTCCGCTCAACGGAGGCGTTGACGCCGGGTGCGCGCCAGTCCGCGCGCCAGTCAGGCCGAGAACGAGAAGGTGTGCGGGTGGTGAAGCAGGATCTCCACGTAGCGGCGGTCGGCAGTGAAGTTGCTGGAGGCTGCGCTGGCGTTCACGTCGCCATCCTGCCGGACGGTCCGGCTATCTGATCGTGTTCTGCCCGAAGTGTGCCGAGCCCGCCTTGGCGCTCAGGCTGCGATGAAGTCCGTCATGAGGCTGATCACGGCATCGGGGTCTTCGAGCGCAAGCAGGTGTCCCGCGCCCGGAAACTCTCGGAAGGTCGTGCTCGCCTGCGGCAGAGCCGCTGCGAGTTCGCGCGCATCCTCGATGGTGACGATCGGGTCGAGGACACCGGCCATAAGCAGAACGGGGCAGCGGATGGACTTGAGTCCGTCCGGTAGTCGAAGGCGAACATCTCGCCACTGTCCTGGAAGTGCTGCATGACCTCCAGGTGGCGGATCATGCGGTCGAATACTTCCGGCGGCTGAGGCCGCTGCGTGTACAGCGGCAAGCACACCCGCTGGTATTCGGGAAACGTCTCCTCGCTTGGGCTCGTCAAGAAGGCCTCGGCTGCCCGACGCGCTTCCAACCCGCCCAGCCGTTCGAACATGGCGGTGGAGCGTTCAACGTCGACGTGGGCAGCCGTGCTCGAAAGGATGAGCTTGGCGGGATGCGCTGGATGGCGAAGCGCGTAGTTGAGCGCGACGAACCCTCCGAACGAGCCCCCGAAGACGACCGGGTGCTCGATACCGAGCGCCGAGCAGAGCGCAACGACGTCATCGGCCCAGGTGTCGAGGTTCCACTTGTCGGGGCTGCTGCGGTCGCTTCGCCCGTTCCCACGGTGGTCGTAGTAGACGACCTGGGCCACCTCTTTCAGCGGCGAGAAGATTGGCTGCTTGAACGGAGTGTGGTCGAGGCCGGGCCCGCCGTGGAGCATCACGAGTGTCGGCCGTTCACGCATGGAGTTCCCCTCAGGAACGAGGGCGGCCCCATCGACATCAACGAACAGCGTCACCTCGCCTATCGAAACGCGCATTTGAGAACCCTACTGCTCGCTGTCCGGGGAGTCCCCGTGCGCGCCAGTTGCGCGCCAGTGCGCGCCACTTTCAGGCGGATTCGAGCGGTCTTGAGCGGAGAGCGCCTGTCGGCAAGGCGGGCTCTGAACGGCTCCGTTGCGTGGAAAACGGCTTGGATACAGCGATCTCAACCTTCGCAGGGCGGAAGCCTCAGCGGTTGACTAGACTCGCGCCCGTGCGCCGCCGAGCTCTGATCATCGTCGTCTGCGGTCTCGTGCTCGCGGGCTGCTCCGGCGGCAAGACGGTCTCGCCCGTGCCGCAGACCGTCGAGGGCACGGTGCCGACCACGCCCCAGGTGAAGGGCGACCCGGCGGCCGGCAAGAAGGTCTTCGCGAGCGCAGGCTGCGCCGGCTGCCACACGCTGAAGGACGCCGGCGCCACCGGCAACGTCGGTCCGAACCTCGACGAGAAGAAGCCGCCGCTCGACCTGGTCGTCGACCGGGTGACGAACGGCAAGTCGCCGATGCCCGCGTTCGCCGGCCAGCTGACGCCGCAGCAGATCCAGGACGTCGCCGCGTACGTCGTCCAGGCGACCAAGGGCTGATCCTCCCTCCCGACTTTCCGCGCGGCATCGAGGCGCTCGCCTGCGACCTCGACCGGACGCTGATCGGCGAGGACGCCGAGCTCAGGCCGCGCACTCGCGCGGCGATTGCCGCGGCGCGGGCGGCAGGGCTCCACGTGATCGTCGTCACCGGAAGGATGTTCCGCTCCGTGCGGCCGTACCTCGAAGCAGCCGGGCTCGACGACCCGGTCGTCTGCTACCAGGGCGCGGTCGTCGCGGACCCGGTCAGCGGGCAGTTCCTCCGGCACGAGCCGATCCCGCTCGAGCTCGCGCGAGAGGCGATCGCCGCCGTCGAGGCCGAGGGCTACCCGCTGAACTGCTACGTCGGCGACGAGCTCTACGTCGGCGAAGCACACCGCCGCATCGGAGGCCTACGCGTCGTTCCAGCACCTCGAGGTGCACGCAGTCGGGCCGCTGCTCGACTGGCTCCAGGAGCCGCCGACGAAGCTCGTCGCGGTCGGCGACCCGGTCGAGCTCGACGGGCTGGAGGCGCGGCTCGTCGCCCAGTTCGACGGCCGGATGTACATCTCGAAGTCGCTGCCGTACTTCCTCGAGCTCGCGAGCCCGGACGTGACCAAGGGATCGGGGCTCGCGTTCGTGGCGGAGCACCTCGGCTTCTCGCAGGAGCGCACCGTCGGGTTCGGCGACGGCGAGAACGACGTGCCGCTGCTCGAGTGGACGGGCTACGCGGTCGCGGTCGAGAACGCGCACGAGCGTGTCCTCGCGCGGCCGACTTCGTCTGCCCGCCCGTCAACGAGGAAGGCGTGGCGCAGGTGATCGAGGCGTACCTGGCCCAGTAGGACAAACGACTGGGCCGAGGCTCGCCGGCGGATGGAGGAGGTCCTGCGCAAGTACGAGGCCCGCACCGAGGAGCTGCGCGAACTCGAGCAGCGGCGGCGCCGCCGCCTGCAACGCCTCTCGTTTGGTCTGCTCGGCCGTTGAGACGGTCGCTCTAGACTCCGTCGCGTGATCGACCTCCGCGCGGCGCGCAACGATCCCGAGACCTTCCGGGCGGCGCTCGCCCGCAAGGGCGCGGCGGAGACCTTCGACCAGCTGCTGGAGGCCGACGCGGCATGGCGCGAGGTGACGACGCGCCGCGACGAGGCGCGCGCCCGGCAGAAGGCGATCGGCAAGCCGTCGTCCCCGGAGGAGATCGACGAGGCGAAGACGCTGAAGGCGGAGCTGCAGGAGCTCGACACGCGGCTCGCCGAAGCCGAGGCGCGGCGGCAGGAGCTGCTCGACCGCGTGCCCAACCCGCCCGACCCGACCGCGCCCGACGGCGACGACGAGGACGCGGCCGAGGAGCTCCGCCGCGTCGGCGAGCCGCGCGCGTTCGGCTTCGAGCCGCTCGACCACCTCGAGCTCGGCGAGCGGAAGGGCTGGCTCGACATGGAGCGAGGCGCGCGGACCTCCGGCGCCCGCTTCGCCTACCGCCTGGGCGACGGCGCCCTCCTCGAGCTCGCGCTCTACCGCTTCGCCCTCGACCGCCTCGGCCCGCAAGGGCTTCGTCCCGGTGCTGCCGCCGGTGCTCGTCCGCGAGCCGGCGATGTACGGCACCGGCTTCCTCCCCACGGACGACGTCAACATCTACTACGTCGAGCGCGACGAGCTCTACCTGACGGGGACATCGGAGGTGAGCCTCGCCGCGCTGCACATGGAAGAGAAGCTCGCCGAGGACGCATTGCCGCTGCGCTATGCGGGGTACTCGACGTGCTTCCGGCGCGAGGCCGGCGCGGCCGGGAAGGACACGCGCGGCATGTTCCGCGTCCACCAGTTCGACAAGGTCGAGATGTTCTCGTTCGTCCGGCCCGAGGACTCGCCCGAGGAGCACGAGTTCCTGCTCTCGATCGAGGAGGAGATCGTCGCGGAGCTCGGCTTCCCGTACCGGGTCGTGAACGTCGCCGCCGGCGACCTCGGCGCATCGGCGTCGAAGAAGTACGACATCGAGGCCTGGATGCCCTCGCAGCAGCGCTACCGCGAGATCACGTCGACCTCGAACACGACGGACTTCCAGGCCCGGCGGCTCGACGTGCGGTTCCGGCGCGGTGACGGGACTCGACTTCGTCCACACACTGAACGGGACCGCGATCACCGCCCGCAGCCTGATCGCGATCATGGAGAACTTCCAGGACGAGGACGGGACGATCGCCGTCCCCTCGGTCCTCGAGGAGTTCGGCGCCCCCACCCGCGTCGAAGTCGGCGCCGCTTCCGCTTAACTGAGCCCCGGCGGGATGCCGGAGCGGTCAAACGGGGCGGTCTTGAAAACCGATGGCCCTTCACGGGGCCCCTGGGTTCGAATCCCAGTCCCGCCGCCTAGTCCTGCGCGGCGTCGAGGAACGCCAGCACACGCTCGGTGAGCAAGGCCGCGGCGGCGGCGTCGTATGCCGGGAGCGAGGAGTCGGCGAAGAGGTGCTCCTCGCCCGGGTAGAGGAACAGCTCGGCGCGGTCGGTCGAGTCGACGAGGGCGTGTGCTGCCTCGAGATCCTCGGCGAAGAATGGGTCGGCTTCCTTGCCATGCACTTGCACCGGGACGCCCTCGGGCCATGCGTCCCCGAACTCCGAGACCGGGAGGCACCCGTACAGCAGCAAGGCCCCGCGGGCTCCGGGCCGGGTCTGCGCGAGCTGCTGGGCGACCATGACGCCCATGGAGCAGCCGGCGTAGACGGCCTCGGGGCCGGTCCCCTCGGCGGCGACCGCCCCGCGCTCGGCGAGCATGCCGAAGCCCGCCTCGCGCGCGAAGGCCATGCCCTCCTCGATCGTGTCGAACGTGTGCCCGTCGAACAGGTCGGGCGTGTGCACGGTGTGCCCCGCCTGCCGCAACTCGTCGGCGAACGACCGTACTCCCTCGGTCAGCCCCTGAACGTGGTGGTACAGCACGACCTCGGTCATCTCCGATCCCTCCTCCGGTGATTGATCCAATAAAACGGAACATTCCGCGATGCTAGTCTGTTCGACCATGGCTGTCAACCCGTCTCCCCCGGACTACGACCTCGCCGACCGAATTGCGCTCACCAGGCCCGCCCAGGTAAAGGCGATCGGCCATCCCCTCCGCACCACGATCCTGAGCCTCCTCCACGAGCGGGCGGCGACGGTGACCGAGCTGGCGGTCGCGCTCGACCGGCCGAAGAGCACGGTCGCCCACCACGTCAAGGTGCTCACCGAGGCCGGACTGGTGCAAGTGGTGAGGACCCGGCGGGTGCGGGCGATCGAGGAGCGGTTCTACGGGCGCACGGCACGGATGTTCTACGTCGGGGTCGAGCGCGGCCCGGGCGGCGACGACATGCCGAGGGATTTCAACGACTTCGAGGTGGCCGCCGGGGAGTCGGCCGCGGCGTACCGGGACGGGAAGCTGTGGGGGTTCATCCGGCACGCCCGCATCTCGGAGGAGCAGGCGTCGGCGTTCTGGAAGCGGATGGCGGAGCTGGTGGCGGAGTTCGACAAGCTTCCGCGATCCGGCGAGACCGTGTACGGATTCGCGGTCGGGGTCTATCCCAGCGACCATCCGACCCTGCCGCTCGACACGACGGACTCCTGACCAGCAACGGGCCTGGACCTTCAGCGCGCGGTGAGCGTCACCGCAGTAGTAAAGCCCCGTTGTCTACGGCCGGAACGTTTTCGTGTGCCAGGCGCGGGCGAGCACGAACTTCGTCCCGTTCCAGTGGAAGCGCTGGTGGTCGAAACCGCCGGTCGGACAGCAGTTGGGGTCGTTCTTCTCGTAGACCGGCTGGGTCTCGACCAGATCGCCGCCGGCGCGGGCCAGCGCCGAGCTTGTACCCGCCGCCCTTGAGCGCCACCCGCCAGCCCGCCGGGGTGCCCCGGAAGACCACGTAGCCGATGTCGCCGGCGGTCCCGCCGCTCGCGATCGAGACGGCCAGGTCGGTCCGGCCGTCGCGGGTGAAGTCGAAGCAGATCACCTGGTCGACGCTCTTCGGGTCGACGCGCGTCGCGCTGTCGCCGAGCGTCTGCACGCGGACTTTCGTCGCGGAGATCGCGGCGCGTGCGGTCGCCGTGGCCGCAGGCCGCGTGGGTCGCCTGGGCAGGCGCGACCGTGGCAGCCGCGAGAACGAGCGCGACGACGAGCAGGCGCACGCGCCGAGCATAGACTCGGCCGGTGATACCCGACGACCGCGACCGCCCACTCGAGCGGGCCGACCTCGATCCGGATCCCGTCCGGCAGCTGGCGCGGTGGCTGGCGGAGGCCCGGGCCGCCGGGATCGAGCTCGCCGAGGCGGCTGCGCTCGCGACGGCCTCGGCCGGCGGCGCGCCCTCCGTACGGATGGTGCTCGTCAAGGACGTCGAGGACGACGGGCTCACGTTCTTCACCGGCTATGAGAGCCGGAAAGGCCGCGAGCTCGCCGAGAACCCGCGCGCGGCGCTGCTCCTCTACTGGCACGAGCTCGGCCGCCAGGGTCGCGTCGAAGGACCGGTCGAGCGGCTGAGCGCCGAGGAGTCGGACGCGTACTTCCGGTCGCGCCCGCTCGGGAGCCGGCTCTCGGCAGCGGTGTCGGCGCAGAGCGAGGTGATCGAGAGCCGCGAGCAGCTCGAGCAGGCGGCGGCCGAGCTCGGCCGGTTCGTCGGCGAGGACGTCCCGCGGCCCGAGCGGTGGGGCGGCTACCGCCTGCGGCCGGAGCTCTGGGAGTTCTGGCAGCACCGCGCCGACCGGCTTCACGACCGATTCCGCTACCGGCCGGACGACGGAGGCTGGATCGTGGAGCGCCTCGCGCCGTAGGCTTACGCCGTGCGGAAGCTCGCGAACGCCGAGAGCCTCGCCGGCCTGATCGGGCTCGTGTTCATCGTCGTCGGCCTGCTCGGCTTCGTGCCCGGCGTCGTCCAGGACTACGGCGAGCTGACCTGGTGGAAGCCGGGCTCCGGCGCCGATCTGTTCGGCGTCTTCCAGACGAGCATCCTGCACAACCTGCTCTACATCGGGATCGGAGTGGCCGGGCTCGTCGCGGCGCGCCGCCCGGCCAGCGCGCGCTCGTTTGTGACCTTCGGCGGTGTCATCTACTTCGCGCTCGGCATCTTCGGGCTACTCGTCGACCGCGAGAGCGGCTGGAACTTCCTGCCGTTCGACCGCGCCGGCGACTGGCTCCATGTGGGGATCGGGATCGCGATGCTCTACGTGGGACTCGCAGTGCGGATCGGCTCCTCACGCGCCCGAGCGCCGCGGCGGCGTCCTGAGCTCGGCGGCGGACCTGCGCGCGCTCATGCGCCGTGTCCCGCACGGCGTGGCCGTGCTGACCGTGGACGTGGACGGCGAGCGGCTCGGCCTGACGCTCGACTCGCTCGTCTCGCTGTCGCTCGACCCGCCGCTCGTCGGCGTCTCGATCTCACGGCAGGCGGCGATGCACGAGCTGCTCCGCGAGGCGGGCGCGTTCGCTGTGAGCCTGCTCGCCGGCGACCAGGCGGCGGTGGCTCAGCACTTCGCGCGCGGCGTCCCGCCGATCGCGCTGTGGCACGGAGTCGAGCTGCGGCCCGGCGACGGCCCGCCTCTGCTCGCCGGTGCGCTCGGGTGGGCGCGCTGCCGCACGGTGGCCGAGCATCCGGCGGGCGACCACACGGTCTTCCTCGGCGAGGTCGACTGGGTCGAGGGCGGCGAGCCGCGGCCGCCCCTCCTCCACGTCGACGGGGGATACCGGGCACTGTGAGCGTAGGCTCGACGGAGCTCACCAACGAGCGGAGGTGCCGGCTTTGCCGGCGCCGGAGCGGGAAATGATTCAAGCGGTGGTCTTCGACCTGGACGGCGTGCTGATCCAGACCGAGGAGCTGTGGGACGAGGTGCGCGAGAGCATGGCGCGCGCCGCGGGCGGCCGGTACGGCGAGGAGGAGCAGCGCGCGATGATGGGGATGAGCTCGCCCGAGTGGTCGCGCTACATGCACGAGCACGTCGGCCTGCCCGAGTCACCCGACGAGATCGCCGCCGAGGTCGTCCGCCGGATGTCGGCGCGGTACCGGGAGCAGCTCCCGCTGATCGACGGCGCGATCGAGGCGGTCGAGCGCCTGGCCGCGCGCTGGCCGCTCGGCGTCGCCTCGTCCTCGAACCGCGAGCTGATCGACCTCGTCCTCGAGCTCTCGGGCCTCGACCGCCACTTTCGCGCCACCGTGTCGTCGGAGGAGGTCGCCCGCGGCAAGCCCGCGCCCGACGTCTACCTGGAGGCGTGCCGCCGCCTCGGGGTCGAGCCCGCGCGGGCCGCGGCGGTCGAGGACAGCCACGCGGGAATCCGCTCGGCCAAAGCGGCGGGGATGCGCGTCCTGGCGATCCCCAACCCGACCTACCCCCCGGACGACGAGGCGCTCGCGAACGCCGACGTCGTGCTGAATTCGCTCTCCGACCTCACGCCGGAGGCTGTGGAGATTCCGTAGCCCGCCCGAAGAGGACGCAGCCGTTGTGGCCGCCCAGGCCCATCGCGTTCGAAAGCGCCACGTCGACCTGGACGTGGCGCGCCTCGTTCGGGACGTAGTCGAGGTCGCACTCGGGGTCGGGCACCTCGTAGTTGATCGTCGGCGGGAGGATGCCCTCCTGGAGCGCGAGCACGCACATCATCGCCTCGACGGCACCGGCCGCCCCGAAGCAGTGGCCGTGCACCGACTTCGTCGAGGAGACCGCGAGCTTGTAGGCGTGGTCGCCGAAGACCTGCTTGATCGCCCGGGTCTCGGCGAGGTCGCCGAGCGGCGTCGAGGTCCCGTGCGCGTTGATGTATCCGACCGACTCCGGCTCGAGCCCGGCGCGACCGAGCGCGGCCCGCATCATCTCCGCGACCCCGACGGCCTCGGGGTCCGGTGCGGCGAGATGGTAGGCATCGTTCGAGGCGCCGTAGCCGAGCACCTCGGCGTAGATGTGCGCTCCGCGCGCGCGGGCGCCCTCCATCTCCTCGAGCACGAGCACGCACGCGCCCTCGCCGATCACGAACCCGGCGCGGGTCGCGTCGAAGGGCCGGGAGGCACGCGGCGGGTACTCCTCCTCGGCGGCGAGCCCGCGCATCGCGCAGAAGCCGGCGAGGATCAGCGGCGTCACGGCGGCCTCCGAGCCGCCGGCGAGGACCGCGTCCGCGTCGCCCCGCCGGATCACCTCCGCCGCCTCCCCGATCGCCGTCGACCCGGTCGCGCACGCGGAGACAGGCGCGTAGTTCACGCCGCGCAGCCCCAACGTCAGAGCGATCTGACCACTCGCGCTGTCGGGCAGCACGCTGGGGATGAAGTACGGCGAGACCCGCTCGGGGCCGCGCTCGAGCAGATTGTTGTGCTGCTCGACGATCCCGATGATCCCGCCGATCGCCGACCCGAAGAGCACCCCGACGCGGCCGGGCTCGTAGACCCCCTCGAGCCCTGCGTCGGCCCAGCTCTCCACGGCAGCGGCGAGCGAGAGGAGGGCGTACCGGTCGAGGCGCCGCGCCTCCTTCGGCCCCACGATGGCCGTCGGATCGAAGTCCTTGACCTCGGCCGCGATGCGCACCGGGTACTCGCTCGCGTCGAACGCGCTGATGAAGTCGATGCCGCTCCGGCCCGCGACCGCGGCGTCCCAGGTCGACCGCCAGTCGTTGCCGAGCGGCGTCATGGCTCCGAGCCCGGTCACGGCCACTCTGCGCATTTCGCGGAGCCTATCGGCGCGTTACAGGAAGCCGAAAGATGGGTAGACGATGGATCGTGGTGGCCCGGTCCGAGCGCCGCCGGTACGACCCGATCCGCAGTCGATTCAAAGGGGGAAATGTGGCACAGGCTGCCGAAGTCGTGCCGCAGTGCGCGCCTACCCGGCCGCGTCTCGTTTTCTTCCACTCCAGGGTGTGCGGGCGCTGCCGTCGCGTCGAGGGCTTCATCGCCCAGGTGCTCCAGCGACGCCAGAACCACGCAACGTTCGTGCTCCAACCGGTCGATGTGGACGAGCATCCGGACCTGGTCGAGCGCTTCCGGATCGACGAGATTCCGACGCTCCTCGTCGTCGCCGACCGGCGCGTCCGCAGCCGCCTCTCGCACCCCCGCGGCTGCCGCGATATCGAGGACATGCTGAAACCCTGGCTCCAGTAGCTAGCGTTCGCCGGGTCGTGCCCGGGAAGAACGTGCCCTTTCCGCCGATGGAAGCCGAGCTCGTGCGGGAGCTCCCGCCGGGCGACGGCTGGCAGTACGAGCCGAAGTGGGACGGCTTCCGCGGCGTGCTCGAGAACGACGGCGGCGAGCCGGCGCTCTGGAGCCGGAACGCGCGGCCGCTGCTCCGCTACTTCCCCGAGCTACGGCCGCTCGGCGACAAGCTCCCGCCCCACTCGGCGATCGACGGCGAGATCGTGATCGAGCGCGGCGGCCGGCTCGACTTCGACGCGATGCAGATGCGGCTCCACCCGGCCGAGAGCCGCGTGCGCAGGCTCTCCGCCGAGATCCCGGCGCAGTTCATCGCCTTCGACGTCCTGCTCTGGAAGGGGAAGCCGATCCACCAGCAGCCGCTCGAGAAGCGCCGGGCGGCGCTCGAGAAGCTGCCGTTCACGATCTCGCCGGCGACGCGCGACGCCCGCGCGGCCAAACGCTGGCTCGACCGCCTCGACGCGGTCGGGCTCGACGGCGTGATCGCCAAGCGCCTCGGCCTGCCCTATCTTCCCGGCTCCCGCGAGGCGGTGGTCAAGGTCAAGGCGCACAAGACGGCGGACTGCGTCGTCGTCGGCGTCCGCTGGAAGGCGAAGCCCACTCACCTCGCGACGCTGCTGCTCGGCCTCTACCGCGACGACGGCGAGCTCGACTACGTCGGCACCGCCGCGGTCGCGGCGAGCCGCCATGACGAGATCCTGAAGCGCATCCAGCCGCTGCTGAAGGGCGCGCCCGACCGCGGCTTCTCGGAGCCGAATCGCTGGGGCTCGGGCGAGCTGGCGCAGTCGGCGGTGAAGCCGAAGCTCGTCGTCGAGGTGCGCTACGACAAGGTGCAGGGCCACCGCTTCCGCCACGGCACGAAGCTGATCCGCTTCCGCGAGGACAAGGACCCGGAGCAGTGCACCTGGCGCGAGGTCCGCGAGCCGCCCGGGAAGCTGACGGTGGCGAAGCTCCTGGCAGGCTAGAGCTCGGGCGCGTCCAGCCCGAGCTTCGCGAACTTCGCCCGGATCGAGACCTTCTTCCGCCACATCCCGGCGGTGAGGTCGCCGACCTCGTCGATCCGCTTCCGCATCGTCTTCAGCGTGAACTTCGCCGGATCGCAGCGCGGCACCTCGTCCCAGGTCAGCGGCGCGGACGCGCGCGCGTCCGGCGTCGGACGGATCGAGTAGGCGGACGCGATCGTCCGGTCGCGCGCGTTCTGGCCGTAGTCGACGAAGACGCCGAGCCGGTCGGCGACCTTCCACGTCGTCGTCGCGATCCGCTGGTCGCCGATCCGCGTCCTCGACCTCCTTCGCGAGCGCCTTCGCGAAGTCGCGCACGTGCGGGAACTCGAGCTCGGGCTTGATCGGCGCGAGGATGTGCAGTCCGGTCGCGCCGGAGGTCTTCGGAAACGAGTGGAGGCCGAGCTCGTCCATCACCTCCTTGACGACCATCGCGATCTCGCGCACGTGCGACCACGGGTTCCCCTCGCTCGGGTCGAGGTCGATCAGCAGGTAGTCGGGCCGCTCGATGTCGTCGATCCGCGAGTGCCACGTGTGCAGCTCGATGCAGCCGAGGTTCGCGATCCACGCGAGCCCGGCGGCGTCCGCGACGACGGGGAAGTTCGCGTGCCGCCCGCTCGGGAAGTGGATCCGGAACGTGTCCAGCCAGTCCGGATGAGGCTCCGGAACGCGCTTCTGGTAGAAGAAAAACCCGTCCACGCCGTCCGGGTAGCGCTTCATCTGCATCGGCCGGCGGCGCACGTGGTGGAGCACGCAGGGCGCGACGTCGACGTAGTACTGCGATCAGGTCGCCCTTCGTCAGCCTGGGCTTCGGGAAGAAGACCTTGTCCTGGTTGGTGAGGCGGACGTCGCGGCGGCCGATGCGCATGCCGCTCTTCTTTCGCTAGGGGCGCTGCGGACACCTGCCACCGGGCAGGTACTGCGCGCACTCCTCCTTCGTCCAGCCCCGTGTGAGCCGCGAGCGGGCAACAGTCTCCAGCTCGTCCACCGGCAGCACGTAGATCCTCACGGTCCCGTCGGCGCTCCCGGTTGCAAGCCGCCTCCCGTCGGGGCTGAACGCGACGGAGGTCAGATAGCGAGTCGGGCCCGTGAGCGTGAGCAGCTGCCTGGCCGGTCCGGAGGTCCCAGACCGTCGCAGTCGTGTCCTCGCCCGCGGTGGCGAGATACCTGCCGTCGTTACTGAACGCGACACCGTCGACGAACGAGTTGTGGGCGACGAACGTGCGCACGAGCTTGATCGGCCGGGCCGCGACGTCCCAGATCTGCACCGTCCCGTCGGCGTTGCCGACCGCGAGGCGCGTGCTCGTCGAATCGAACGCTGTGCTCTGCGCGTTCCGCCCGACCGTGGCGATGACGTCACCGTTGTCCGTCCGGAGCTTGAGCGTGCCGGCGGACTTCGAGAGCTCGGCGCCGAGCTTCCCGTCCGGGCTCGTCGCGCCCACCTGCGGCGGGAGACCGCTGCCCCCGATGAAGAAGACGCCGACATCGGCGTAGTTCTTGTACGAGTGCAACAGCCTGCCGCTGTGAGCGTCCCAGAGCTTGGCGCGCTGATCGATGTTCCCGGTGGTCAGCAGCTGCTTGCTGTTCGGCGAGTAGTCGACGCTCTCGACGCCGCCCGGATGCGCTGCGAGCGTCAGCCAGTCGCGGCTGCCCTGCGTCGCGACATCCCAGACCCTGACCGTCCCGTCCTGGCTCGCGGTCGCGACCCTGCCGGCAGCGAAGGCCACGGAGGACACGGCCGCACGATGACCCCGCAGCACGAGCAACTGCCGCCCGGTCGCAGTGTCCCACACACGCGCCGTACCGTCCGTGCTGCCGGTGACGACGCGATCGCCGCCGGGGCCGAATGCGAGGGAGAGCACCTCGCCCGTGTGGTCCTCGAACGTGGTGACGGCGCGGCGGGTGGCGATATCGAAGATCCGGGCGAACCCCAATCGGTTCGGCGCCCCGAGGTACTCGCCGTTCGGGCTGTACGCGATCTCACGGATCGCACCGTTCTGGACTCGGGCTGGCGAACACGAGCCTGCCGGTCTGCGCATCCCAGATCCGCGCGACCGAACCTGCGTAGTGTGTTCCGCAATCCCCGGTTGCGACGCGGCCTCCGTCCGGGCTCCAGGACACGCCGCACAGCGGATGCGCGGTTCGGATCGTCCGGATCACGCGGCGGCTTCCGGCGTCCCAGAGCCACAGGTCGCCGACCCCGTCGTCGGCCGCGATTCGCTTTCCCTCCGGGTCGAATGCCAGGGCGTAGATGCCGGTCCCGCCGACCGGGCTCTCGAGCGACTCGAGCCGGCGGCCGTTCGTGGCGTCCCAGATCGTCGCCACGACCCTTGCTGCCTCCGGCCGCCAGGCGCCTGCCGTCGGCGCTGAACGCGACGTCGTTGAACGGACCGGCTCCGCGTCCGAGGTCGAAGAGCCGCCGCCCGGTCTTCGTGCTCCAGACTCCGACCGACGAGCCTGCCGTCGCCAGCCGCGTCCCGTCCGGGCTGAAGGCAACCGCCGCGGCCTGCACCGGGATGGTGGCGACGGCGCGGGACGCCTCGACGCGCGCGATGCAGCGCGTCGACAGCCTCCGGCAGCGCATGCGCGACCGCCGCCCGTCGTCTCCACCGCACGCAGCCCGAGCAGGATGCTGAGCTCGGGATCGACGTCGATGTTCGCAGCGGAGGCCGCAGCCAGCTGCCGCGCGGTCGCGATCTTCGCCTCGTGCTTGGAGTGGTTGCTCTGCTGGAACGCGAAGACGGTCAGGCCCGCAGCGACCAGCGCGGCAACCGCGAGCACGCCGACGAGCGCGCGGAGCCGATGGATCGAGCGCCGCTCGAGCGCAGTCTCGCGCGCCTGCCGCGCCTCCTCGGCCAGCCGCTCCGCCTCTCTGGCCGCGACGCTCTCGGCCAGGTACTCGCGCTCGAGATCGGTCTGCGCGATTCCGGACTCGGCGGCCCAGGACTCGAAGCGCTCGAGCTGAGCTGCCGCGCATGAGCAGGCTCGGGTCGCGGTCGACGTCCCGCCACTCGCGCGCCGCCGACGAGAGCCGCTGGTGGGCGCGAAGGTCGTCCCGAGCGGCGGCGATCCAGTCCTGGAGCCTGGCCCACCGGCTGAGCAGCGCCTCGTGCGCGACCTCGACCGTCGGCGCTTCGGTGCGTGGGTCGCGGTCGAACGAGAGCAGCCGCGCGGCACCGTAGGCATCGATCGACAGCGCCAGCCGGCCCTGGTCGACATCGAGGGTGTCCAGCTCGGCCCGCTCCACACGCCGGCGGGTGTCCGCCGCATCGCCCAGGCGTGACCAGGCGCAGGAACAGCTGCCGCACAGCCTGCTGCCCGGGGTCGTCCAGCCCCCGGTAGAGAGTCTCGGCTCGGCCGGCGACCGCGCCCGAGATGCCGCCGATCGCCTCGTAGGCACCGCCTGGTCAGTGTCGAGCCCTCCCGCCGCTCGTGGAGCTCGGTCAGTGCGTACTGAAGGAGCGGCAGGGCGGCGGGCTCGTCGACCACGTCGGCGACGATCCGGCCGAGCAAGCCCTCCTCGAGCGCTGCCCCCACCCGCTTGGCGGGGCCGGCAATCGCCTGCTCGAGCTCGTCCAGTGAGAGCGGAAGCACCGGCTCGACCCGGTCGCGCATCACCTCGCCGAAGCCGCGGTGGAGGAGCGGCCGGTCGTAGAAGTCGGCTCTCAGCGTGACCACGACCCGGAGCCTGCTGCGCGGGTCGCGGACGGCCAGCTCGAGGCTCGAGAGGAAGCGCGCCCGGCGCTCCTCGTCCTCGACGAGCGTGAAGACCTCTTCGAGCTGGTCGACGACGAGCAGGAGCTCCGACCCGTCGTCGGGGAGCACGCGCTTCACGGCCCGGAGGAGGCCGAGCTCGTCGGCATCGAGCTGCTCCTTCAGCGAGGCCGGAGGGTTCGCCGCGATCCGCAGGAGGGCCGCCTCCAGCTCCTCGAGCGGGTAGGCACCCGGCGCCATCACGGCGATGTTCCAGCCGCGGGCGCGGATCTCGGGCACGAGCCCGGCGAGCACGACCGACGACTTCCCGCTGCCGCTCGGACCGACGACGGCGAGAAACCGCTCGGCGACCACGCGCTCGACGAGGTCGGCGACGAGTTGCTCGCGGCCGAAGAAGTCGTCCGCGTCCGCCTCGAGGAAGGCGTGGAGACCCTTGTACGGGTTCCGGAGCTCGGCCTCGCCGCCGGGCGCGGGTGCGCCGTCGGCTGCGAGGGACGCCTCCTGGCGCAAGATGCGGCTCGCGAGCTCCCGCAGCTCCGGTGACGGCTCGATCCCGAGCTCGTCGACGAGCAGCCGACGGCCCTCGTGGTAGAGGCCGACGGCCTCCGCCTGCCGGCCGCCCCGGTAGAGCGCGAGCATCAGCTGCGCGCGGAACTGCTCGCGCAGTGGGTGAGCGCCGACGAGCTCCTCGAGCTCGCCGACGAGTGTCCCGTTCGAGCCGAGCTGCAGGTCGGCGGCGATTCGCCGCTCGAGCGCGGTCAGCCTGAGCTCCTCCAGGCGGCCGATCGCGGGCTGGGCGAAGGAGTCGTAGGCGAGGTCCGCCAGCGCCGGCCCTCGCCACAGCGCGAGCGCCTCCCGCAGGTGCTCGGCGGCCGCGCGAGCGTCGCCGCCTTCGAGCTCGCGCGAAGCGGCGTCGACCATGCTCTCGAAGCGCTGCGCATCGAGCGCGTCAGGCTCGACATGGATGAGATACCCGGGCGACCGAGTCTCGAGGATCGACTCGGCCTCGGGCCCGAGCCCCTTGCGCAGCTGGGAGACGTGGTCGCGAACCTGGCCGGCGGCAGTGGCCGGCGCCGCGCCGTCGTAGAGCGCGTCGACGAGCTGCTCGACCGGTACGACCTCGTTGGCACGTAGGAGGAGGACGGCCAGCACGGCCCGCTGCTTCGGGCCGCCGAGGCGGATCGGCCCGCCGTCGGAGATCACTTCGAGCGGGCCCAGGATGCGGAACTCCACACCCATTTGTGCAGACCGTAACGCGGTCAGCTCAGTCGAGTGAGCGGACCGCTTCCCGGACGGACCCGCACCGGCGCGCGCGCCCGCTGAGCACGACCGTGAACGACGACGCCCGCTCCTCTGCCCAGTGGGCCTGGATGAGGTGACACTCGCTCGGCCGGCCCGGCCGCTCGACCAGGTACGCGCACATGTAGTGGCCGCGCGATGCCTGCACGCAATGCGCGTGAGTCAGCCGCGCCGCGGCTCCCTGGTCCTGCGCGAAGGCATTGCTCGTCGAGACGAGCACCTCCGCAAAGCCGGCAGCGGTCGGCGCCGGGCCGAACTCCTGCTCCGGCGTGAGGACCTGCTGTCTCGGCGACGAGAGCGGCCGTGGAGCCGGGCGGAGCAGGCGGCAGCCTCGCGCGCGGGAGGAGCCGCGGACGCCAGCCTGTTGCCGCCGAGATAGGTGCCGAGAGCGACGAGACCCGTGACGGCCCCGAGCATCAGGAACCCGGCCGGCGACTGTCCTATACGTGCGAGCGTCTTCGTGACCATGCCCGCACGCTAGGAACCGCCTGTCCCGGCTCGATCCCGTTTCTGTCCCGGCCGACGCTACGCTTCAGACATGCTCGAAGAAGCGCAGCATCCCGCCGTCACGCTCGAGCCGCTCGACGACTACATCGTGATCGAGCCGAGCGACGACGAGGCGGAGACCCGCCATGGCCTGATCATCCCCGCGAGCGCGGAGACCGGCTGCAAGACGGGGATCGTCACCGCCGTCGGCACCGAGCCCGGCGGCATCGAGCCCGGCGACAAGGTCCTCTTCCCCCGCGAGGCCGGCTTCGACGTCCATCTCGCCGGGACCGCCGTGAAGGTGATCCGCCGCTCCGACCTCATCGCCCGCGTCGCGGACTGATCCCGGAAAGGGAAACGCCCTCCGCGGAGGGCGCCTCCAGGCCGGTGGGGTATGTGAGGGGAGATCCGGCTCGCTGAGCATGCCCCGACACCGGCTTTTCGGCATGCCGCTGAAGGGGGATCTTCATCTCACCCTGCAGAGGGACGGGCCGGGAGCGCGTGAAGCCGTTCGCTACCATGCGAAACCCGGAGAAGTGGCCGAGTGGCTGAAGGCGGCGCCCTGCTAAGGCGTTATGTGGGTGAATACCTGCATCGAGGGTTCGAATCCCTCCTTCTCCGCTGGAGGGGTGGCAGAGCGGTCGAATGCGGCGGTCTCGAAAACCGTTATCCGTCGTTAGGCGGATCGAGGGTTCAAATCCCTCCCCCTCCGTCTGAAAGGCGCCTTTTGCTCGGCTTTCGCGCCGAGCAAGGGACGTTGTTGTCTATCTAGACATGTACCTGCGTTCGTCGCAAACGCTTTGCGAACAGGGCGGGCGAGTGCCCAGCGCCAGATGCTGAAGGCGCGTCCCCATCATCAGGCATTACTACGATGAGACCTCGACGCTTCACGCGCTTAGCTTCGTGCGCGGAGCGCGTCGATGAGCTCCTCCTTCGACATCTCGGAGCGGCCCGGAATGTCGGCCTCCTGAGCGCGGACGTACAACTCCTCCTTCGTCAGATCATCGAGGCTGCCCGGTCGTCTCGAGTCGCCGGAGGGCGAAGGAGCTGGGTGCTCTGCCGCTCCCGGGAGGGGAAGTCGCTTCGAGGCTGTCGAGAAAGCAGCCAACAAGCGACGCCGGACTTGCGGCAGACTCGCCACCGCGGCGAGCGCAACCAGCCCCAGAAGATTTCGAAGCTTGTGGCTGCGCCGCTTTGCCTCCAGCCGTTCGTACGCCTGCTGGAGATCACTCCGAGCAGTGCTCAGTTCCTTCAGCAGCGTCTCGTCGGCAGCCAACCGTGCGATGCGCCCTCCCAGGCCTAGTCCGCGCCGCGTGCGCCAGGCGCCTCCGTGCCGTGGGCGATCGCAGAAACCAGCCCCTTCCGAAACCTCTTGTCCTGCGCCAGTTGCAGCGCAAGCGCTGACGCACTCGCAGCGTTCTCCTTCATCGTCGCCGTGCGGCTTGGCCCACCCATGACCTCGCCCCTCAGCCTGACTTCTCTGGGTAAGGATCCTGCGCGCTATCCCCTCCAGTGATTGCGTCCCACTTCTGAGGGCCAGCACATTTTGGGCAGGGGGGAAGCGACTGCACCGGACCGGACACCCAGCTCGTAGCCGCAGTTCGTGCAGCGGTAAGTGCCGGCGGATACGTCGCTACCGACTGGACTTGGGTTGGCCATCAATCTCCTTCCCTTTGGGATTGACCGCCGCGATGAGCACGACGTATCCCTTCAGGACGAGGGTTCTCGTCCCAGGTGTGATAGCCGTTTCGTTCGCTGCGTAATCTCGGTCGGAGATTCGACCGCCCCGGCTCAGATCCAGCGCAGACGCTTCGCGATTCCCAATGTGACTGGGGCGACGGCGACGATTACGGCGACGACGACCCAGAACCCCCAGGCATTGGTGAAGAGGCCGACTTTGAAGTTCATGCCCATGACGCCTGCGAGCAGTGCGCCTGGGAGCAGGATCACGGAGGCGAGGGTGAGCACCTTCATGATCTTGTTGGTGTGGTGGCCGCCGCGAGCGATCAGAACATCAAACGAGCCGACGATCGCCTCGCGTGCGTCGCGGGCTTCTTGCAGGGTCGCCTCGTAGCGGGAATACAGCGATTCAAAGCGCGCGCCGGATCCTTTGTCGCCCAGAGCTTCGAGCTCGGGATGCGTGAGCGCGACGAGTGCGGAGCGATGCGCGGAGAGCGCGCGCCGCAGCTTGCCCACCTCTTGCCGCATCTCGACTAGCACCTCGATGTCTTTCTCGGCACCTTCGCCGCGCATCGCCTGGACATCGAATTCCTCCAAGCGCTGCTCGATTCGCTCGAACGCTGCCGAATAGGAGCCGAGTACCCATTCCAGCAGGGCGGCCAGGAAGCTCGGCCCGTCGAGAGATCCCGTATCGCCGGAACCTGAGACGCGTGCGTCGAACTCGTCAAGCACCTGGATCGGCCGATCATGAGCGGTGACGACCCAGTTCTGGCCGACGACACACTCAACCGCCAGTAACTCCGCTTCCTCGTCCTCGCGCGGAGCGTAGGTGGTGATCTGGATATAGCGACCGTAGTCGTTGAAGCACGCGCGATCGCCCGGCTTGACCAGGCAGCGACGAGTGTGGTCGTCAAGCTGAAGCGCCTCCGCCACCTCGTCTGCGTCGAAACCGCCCTCGCCATCGAGATCGACCCAGAGCAGCTTCGAGCCGTTGAGCCGGCGCGGCCTGTCATCGAGCCCTTCCAGACGGTCAACCCGATGGCGGTCGAACACGATCGCACTCACCCGCGACACCTCTCGCCTACGCCAGTCACTGAACGCATTTCCTCCAGTTTCCCCTGCATCGAGCTGCCGAATCCTGTTGCGGCGACCATGGGGCCCATCGAGCTACTCGACCCAGGAGGCTCTTGCGTCGGAACGAGGGCGCCACCAGCGTCGTTGAACATGCACGATGTCCTTTCGCTACCGACTCGTTGACGCCGACGGCACGGAACTCGGGCCCTTCATCTCGAAGCGTCGGGACTGGAAGCCGGGCGAGCGGCTTGCGCAGAGCAAGGGCGCGAAGATGGTTATCACGGCCGTGATCGAACCCGAGGCGGATGCCGACTTCGAGGCGTACCTGGTCGTTTCTCTTGTCGGAGGCAACGACGCATCCGACATCGACAATCGCAACGACGCAGACGACGATTCACTCAGCGCCGACAGGGCACTCCGACGAGGCTGAGACGCGCGCAGGTTTTGACGCGCTGGCAAGGGGGATTTCTCTCGAAGTCCATGGACAGGCGAGCCGAGCTTGGGTATGCGCTTTCGAGCGAAGAGCACCCTCCCTCAGATCTGGTGAGGAACGCGGTTCGTGCGGAAGCAGCCGGCTTTTCATACGGACTGATCTCCGATCACTTCCACCCCTGGACCGACCGCCAGGGCCAGAGCCCCTTCGTCTGGTCGGTGATCGGTGCGATCGCACAGGCGACCGACCGCCTCGTGATCGGCACCGGCGTCACCTGCCCGACGATCCGCACACACCCGGCGATCATCGCGCAGGCCGCCGCGACGAGCGCGGCGCTGATGCCGGGCCGCTTTTTCCTCGGCGTCGGCTCCGGTGAGAATCTCAACGAGCACATCCTGGGCGACTACTGGCCCTCGCCCGACGAGCGCCAGGAAATGCTCGAGGAGGCGATCGAGGTGATCCGCCTCCTCTGGAAAGGCGGCTACCAAACTCTCCGGGGTAAGCACTACCGGATCGAGAATGCACGCCTGTACACGCTTCCCGACGACCTGCCGCCGATCGCGGTTGCCGCGGGCGGCCCCGAAGCAGCCGAGCTCGCCGCGCGGGCGGGTGATGCCCTCGTCTCCACTGCACCCGATAAGGAACTCATCGATGCCTACCTCGCAGCCGGCGGCAACGGTGCACGCTACGGCCAGCTCACGGTGTGCTGGGCAGAGGACAAGGAGCGCGCGGTGCAGACGGCGCTCGAATACTGGCCGAACGCCGGCCTCAAAGGCGAGCTCGGCCAGGAGCTGCCGCTACCACGGCACTTCGAGCAGGCAGCCGGGAACGTCGATGAGAAGACCATCGAAAGTGTCGTCGTCTGCGGCCCGGACCTCGGCCCGTACCTCGAGCAGATCACCGCGTTCGAGGATGCCGGGTTCGACCACGTCTACCTCCATCAGGTCGGCGCCGACCAAGACGGCTTCTTCGAGTTCGCACGAAACGAACTGCTCGTCAGCGTCTAGGCAAAGCTCGGCGAGCTTTGCCGGGGGTGGCTACCGGCTGGTTGACACCGGCCCTCGCGTTTGCGATGCTTGTCTCGTTGAGGCCTGTGGACCTTCGGGTTTGCGGGCCTCGACATTTTCCGGGATCTTTGCGGTCGCTCGGCCTTCGCCTTCCGGACTTGCTGCCTCGGCGGCAGCCACGTCTGCGGCTGCCGTCGGCTTGAGGAGCCTGCCGCCGAACACGCCGGCACAGAGGGCGAACCAGCCCCATCCGAGCGCCAGGCCGCCGACGACGTCGGAAAGCCAGTGGACGTCGAGGAGAACGCGGCTGGCGGCGACCGCCACGGCGATCCCCACCGCCAGCCCGGTCAAGATCTGCCGTGGACGCCGCTGCAGCGCCCTGCCGAGAATGAGGGCCGCGGCCGCGTAGAACGCAGCCGACGTCGATGAATGGCCGCTCGGGAACGAGGGCCCGAGGCTCGCGGCGGCGGGGTCGAGCGCCGGACGCACTCTCCCGACCAGATCCTTGACGGCAAGTGTGAGGAGCTCCGTTCCCACCATGACCGTGAGCAGGAATGGCAGCGACCAGCGGCTACGGATGCGGTAGAAGTCGAACGCTGCGAGCACGAGCGCGAGACCGACCACGATCTGAACGCTTCCCAGCTCCGTGATCGCGCGCAAGCCCGCCGTGGAGAGGGACGTCCGGTGGTCGTAGCCCCAGTCGGCAACGGAGTTGTCGACGTGCTGCAGAGCCGGGACGTTGCGCACGAGATAGGCCAGAATGCCGAGAAGCACGCCGCCGGCAAGCGAGCACGCCAGCGCGAGCGTGAGCAGAAAGCCGGTGGCGACGCCGCGGTCGAGCCGCCGAACGAGCAGACGGCGAAGCGCGGGGTGAGGACGGACGGCTTCGCCGACGGCGCGGGCCGTCTCCACCGCCGGCCGGGCCGGGGTTACCGACGAACGCGCGTACCACTCCGCTGCGAGGAGGGCCGCGGCCAGGGCGGTGAGGGCTGCGATGAGGTCGATGAGAAGCGGTATGAGCGAGCTCTTTCCCGAGGGTGTGGGCTTTTAACGACCGAGGATGCCTTTCGGATTCTCAGCACGGGGAGCGCCGCGTCACATGGAAGCGCGCTACCGGCGCATCCGATGATCGGGAAACGACAGACTTGGCTCCGCTCTCATGCCACAGGCGGCCCCGAGTCTCATGACCCGCATCCACGCGAGCGCGACGTGACCGAGCTCGTGCTCGGTCCCATGCTCCGGTATGCAGGTACCGAAAGCGCGACGTTCTGGGTCGAGACGAGCGCGCCCTGCGAGGTCGAGATCCTCGGCCATAAGACTCGCACGTTCGCCGTCGAAGGCCATCACTACGCGCTGCTCCTCGTCGACGACCTCGAGCGCGCGACAGTCACGCCCTACGACGTGCGACTCGACGGGATCACTGTCTGGCCGCCCGAGGATGGACGACCAGGACCGGTCGTCCGCACGCGAGCGAACCAGCGGCAGTCGCGCCTCGTGTTCGGCTCGTGCCGCATTGGTCGGCCCCAGCCGGCCAGGTTGGCGACGCCGTGGCCTGAAGACCTACGCCAGACCGGCATCGATGCGCTCTGGACGTACGCGAAGCAGCTCCAACGCGGCGAGATGGAGTGGCCAGACGCGGTCCTGCTTCTCGGCGACCAGGTCTACGCCGACGAGGTCTCACCGGCGACGCTCGACTTCATCCGGAGCCGGCGCGACCCCGAGCAGCCCCCCGGCGAGCAGATCGCCGACTTCGAGGAGTACACCCGCCTCTACCGCGAATCGTGGTCGGACCCGGACATCCGCTGGCTTCTCTCCACGGTGCCGACCACGATGATCTTCGACGACCACGACGTCCACGACGACTGGAACATCTCATGGCTCTGGGTGCAGGAGATGCGCGAGCGCCCGTGGTGGGAAGCGCGGATAACCGGGGCTTTCATGGCGTACTGGATCTACCAGCACCTCGGCAACCTCTCGCCGCCCGAGCTCGCAGAGGAAGAGATGCTCGAGCTCGTCAAGCGCGACGAGGACGCCGGCCCGCGGCTCAGGCAGGCCGCGCACATGTGGGACCGGGAGTCGGCGGCGAGCCGCTGGGCCTACTACCGCGACTTCGGCGACACGCGGCTACTCGTGCTCGACTCGCGTGCGGCACGCGTGCTCGCCGACGGAAAGCGCGAGATGGTCGACGAGGAGGAATGGGACTGGATCGTCGACCACTCCATGGGCGCCTTCGACCACGTGATCATCGCCAGCACGCTGCCGGTCTTCATGCCCCGCGGCATCCACCACCTCCAGGCCTGGAACGAGGCACTCTGCGCAGGGCGGTTGGGCAAGTGGGTCGCGGATCTGAGCGAGCGCCTACGGCGCGCGGTCGATCTCGAGCATTGGCCGGCATTCAACCGATCGTTCGAGCGTCTCTGCGACTGGCTGCGCCAGATCGTCAGGGGCGTTGGAGACGGGCCTGCACCGGCATCGATCCTGTTGCTCGGCGGTGACGTGCACTGCGCCTACGTGTCCGAGGTCGACCTGAGGACGAGTGACCGCGAATGCCGCGTGTTCCAGCTGACGTGCTCGCCCTTCCGCAATCCGCTCTCGCCGAAGGAGAGGCGCATCGTCCGCGCAACGGGGTCTCGCGCCTCGAGCATCGTCTTTTATGCGCTTGCCCGCTTGGCAGGTGTCGACGCCCCTTCGGCCGAGTGGCGGCGCCTGCACAGGGAGACGTTCGACAACTCGATCGGAGAGCTCGTGCTCGACGAGCGCGAGTCGAGCGTCACGATCCGGCGCAGCCCGAAGGAGGGAGAAGACGTCGAGCGGCTCGTCGTGCTGCACACCACCCAACTCACGAATGCGTCCGGGGAGATTGGCGCGTAGTGGGGAGCTGCCGGCTCATCGCCGCTTCATCGCCGGGCGGTAAGCGAGCCGAGGATTCCGCCGAAGACGGCATGCGTCGCGATCTCGTAGATCGCGACCCGAGGATTGCGCAGGAGGGGAGGCCACGTGCCATCGCGCCGGTCGGGGTGGAAGCGATCGACGAGAACGAATGCAGGCCAAAGCGCGAGGTTTTCGATCTCGGCCGCGGCGATGCCCGCCTTCACCCCCTTCAGTCCCGCTCGCTCGAAAATGGCGCCGAAGACGGCGCCGTTTGCCAGGTGAAGGGCGAGCCCGGCGGCGGGCCAGCCGCGCCGTCCGCTCATCGCGGAGCGGCCAAGCAGCCTGACGTCCGAGTAGCGCGTGCCAACAAGACGGCCGAGCAGCGGCTCGCCCGCAGCCCACACCGCCGCCGCGAACACACCTGCGGCTGCGCCTCTCAGCGTGTCGCCTCGCTCTCTTCAAAGCGGCCGCAGCTAACGGGTTCACCTTCCCCTCGCTCGATCATCTGCTGTACCCGAATCAAGGTCGGGAGGAACCAAATCGGCCGCGTCGCCGTTGTATCCCAACTGCACAAACGAAAGGGGATTGAAGAGATGGCAGACGGACGTGCAGGCGGCATCGGCCTCGGCGGGATCCTGGTCATCGTCGGGATCGTCCTCGCGATCCTGCTTGGCCACTGGTGGATCGGCGTGATCGTTGCCCTGGTCGGGTTGCTGTTCTTCGGCGGCTTCGCGAAAGGCAAGTGGTACTGAAATGCGTCGTCTCTTGATTTTCTGGCTTCTCCGTCGGCTTGTCCGGCTGGCGCGGACGCCTCAGGGTCGGAGGTTGCTCCTGTTTCTCGGGAGCGCTGCTATGCGCTTGCGTGGACGGAGAGGATCCGTCGCCGGGAGGCCTGTCTAGGCGCAGCAGATACGCGGGCTCTCGGCCTATCTGCAGGAGAAGGCGCGACGGCGGCGCGAACGCCGCCGTCGCCGCTCCTGATGGCCGCAGGAAAGTTTGCCGTCAGTCCCTGGGCGACGAGGAGTTCCTAGTCCTCATTCGGCATCTCTTCGCTCGACTCGCACCCCCCGAAGGGGGGATGTCACGGATGCGCCGGTCAAGCGGCGCGGCAACGCTGCGCACCGGCCCCTAGCCGAGGTCGAGCTTCTCCTCGGCTTCTTCGCCACTCTCGACGATGTCGCCGTCGGTGAAGAGGATCGCCTGTAGCGCGGTTCGCCAGGCCGGCGTCTTCCGGAGCAGGAACTCCAGGTCCATGCCGAAGTGCTTGAACTCCTCGAGCTGCGCGTTCGCCATGATCGCCTTCGCCTGCGGGTCCGGTTCGAGCGACATCCGCTGCTCGTACCAACCGATCGCCTCGGCTTCCTCGGTCAGCGACGCGATCATCCGCGCGAAGGTGCGAGTCTCCGCGCTGAGCTCCGCGGCCGGCTCGTGGTACTGGTCGAATCCCATCTGGCTCTCCTCTCGTGGCGTTACGAAACAGATGGCGCGCCCCAACAAGGCGATCTCAGCTCGCCGGGGCCACCTCCGGCCTGGGCGCTGCTGCCGCGGTCGTGCGTCGGAGGGCGCCGCCTGCAGCCAGGATGATGAACCCAACGCCGGTGAGCAGCAGCGCGATCCCGACCACCAGGCTGAACAGTGCGAGCTGGTCGGCCATGTAGGAGACGTTCAGCGCGGTCGAGAGCGCCGTCTCCGTGATCCAGACCTGGCGCGCCGGATTGTCGAGCGGACGGCCGCTCGGGCCCTTGCTGGCCTTGGCCGCGTCGTTCGTTCCCTTCCCGTCGTCCGTCGCGAAGCGCGGCATATCGGCGTAGACCAGGCCGCCGGTCGCCTCCAGCGCGTGGATCCGCATGTACCGGGCGAAGCAGCGCGCCCGGTCGCCGTTGTTGATGACCTTGCCGGCGACAGAGCACGACGGCAACGAGACGTCCTCGAGGCCGGCCTGTGCGGCCTCTTCCTTGATCGCTGCCGGGGTCATGTCCGGCGTGCCCGTGATCTTCTCGTCCTTCAGCGAGCTGTGGACGGTCGAGCGGCCGTTCAGCGCCAACGCGATCACCGCGATCCCGAATGCGATCAGGACCGCACCCGCCGCGTACCCGCCCCACTCCAGCCAACGACGCCAGTTCACTTTTCGCCCTCCTTTGTCGCGAAGCATTGGAGGCGGGGGCCGGCCCGCCGGTATACCGAGAACCGTAAAGCCTGGCGCTACGCTTGGGGAGCCGCGGAGAGGTGTCCGAGCGGCCGAAGGAGCGCGACTGGAAATCGCGTACGTGCTGAAAGGTGCGTCGCGGGTTCAAATCCCGCCCTCTCCGCCTATCTGACGGGGAATGTTCCAGGTTCGAACCTGGGACGTCCCCATCTATGGGATCGGATCGAAGCGCCGGGGCCACGAGACCTCGGCGCTGACGACGTCGATCGGCGTCAACCATTTCCCGTCGCGCAGGTGTGGCGTCCGTCGAAGGAGATGGTTGACGACCTCGATCTGAGCGCGGCCGAGGCCGCCTATCGAGGCAACGATGTATCGCAGCTGGGAAGCGGTGTTGTTCATCACGGCGAGCGTGCTCCGGCTCTCGGTTCTCGGTGAGAGCTCGATGCTCAAGAACGCGGAACGGACGCGCCGGCTGGCAGCGAAGGCTCAGGCCGAGCTCGACAAGCGTAGGCAGCACAGCCCGTAGCTCATCCGCCAAGGAGATCCGCAAGCCTCCGCAAGGCTCGCCGGAGGCTCGGACGCAGTCAGCCGTCTCGCAGGCTAGCCGGCGGTCAGGAAGGCGACCAGGTCGCCGACCTGCTTGTCGCTCAGGGAGTTGAACGCGGGCATCACGCCGCTCGGGTAGCCGGGGACGGTGTACGCGGTCGGGTCCTTGATCGACTCGGCCGCGTACTCCTCGACCGTTCCCCGGTTCGCTTTCTCGGCGTCGGCGGCGAGGTTGTCGAGGTCGGGGCCGACCTTCGCGGTCGCACCCGCCGGCTTGAACGTGTGGCAGGCGACGCAGCCCTGCGCGGTGAAGAGGGTCTTCCCGGCCGCGGCGTCGCCGGCGGGCGGCGGCGGTTTCGCCGGAGTCGTCGCGGCGGTCGTCGTCGCGGCCAGCGGTCGTTCCCCGCCGGCGGCCGTTCCGTGCTCCTCCTTCGGCTCGGCCGCGAGCGCGATCACGGCTGCCAGCATCGCCGCGGTCAGCGCGACCGACACGCCGACGAACAGCCCGATGCGCTTCCCCGGGAAGTTCGGCCACTTCGCCGGCAGGACGAATGAGCAGATCAGCGCAAATGCGATGAAAACCCCGGCCACGAGGGCGAGCCCGATCTTGTGGCTCGTGGCGAGTCCGGCGAGCACGGGCCGGACGCTAACAGCTCAGGACCGGGCCGCGCCCCGCCTGCGCGCGAGGCCCCGCAGGCCCTCGCTGAAGCCGACGGCGTCCGGCGAGAACACCGGGTCGATCGGCGCCCGGCGCTCGGCCTCGGCCAGCCGGCCGGCACGCGCAGCGAGCCGCGCGCGCTCCGCGTCGAGCTCCGCACGGCTCTCGGCCAGCTCCTGCTCCTGCTGTTCGAGCCCGGCGAGCAGCTCCTCGAGCTCGCTCTCGCGAGCCTCGAGCACGGTCAGCCGGTCGGCAAGGCCGACCGCTCCGCCCGCTCCTCGAGTGCTTCGAGTTTTCCCGCCCGGCGAGGGCTGCCTCGCGCTCGCCGAGCAGGCGCTCACGCTCGACGAGCTCGGCGAACCGAGCGTCGAGCGCCGAAGCACGCTCCCCCAGCTCGGCCTGGGTCGCCTGCAACGTCGCCTGAAGGGCTGCTTCGCGCTCCGCGACCACGGCCGTGGCGGCGAGGACGGCAGCATGCCGCTCGGCGTGCTCCTTCTCCTGGGCGGCGATTGCGCGCTCACGCGCGTCGAGCTTCGTCCTGATCTCGATCAGCCGCCCCTCCCCTTCGGCGAGGGTCGCGGCCTTCGCCTCGAGCCGCTCCCGCTCGGCACGGAGGTCCGGCGCCTCGTCGCGGATCGGCTGGGCTCGGGGCTTGCAGCCACCTCTGCTCACGACGGTCGAGGCGGCCTCGCGTCGTCGAGTCCGGCCTGCCGCTCTCGATTCGGGTCCTCGGCCGCCCCGATCTCACCGCGCATGCGATCGAGCTCCGCCGCCTGCGCGGCCAGTTCGGCCCGGCGCGCGGCGAGTTGCTCGAAGCTCCGCCGCTCGGCTCCACCAGCTCGGTGAGCTTGCGGTCGAGCTCGTCCTCGCGCGAGGCGAGCTCGGCTGCGCGCCGGGCGAGCGCCTCGCTCTCCGCAACGTCGCGCTCCGCAACGCCGAGGCTCGCCTCCAGCGCTCGCAGCCGGTCGGCCTCGGCCTGGGCTGCCGCGGCGGCGGCAGCCAGCCGCGCCTCGCGCTCGGCGAGCTCGCGCTCGCGACGCTCGAGGTCGCCTGCGTCGGGCAAGTCGACCGGAGCCGCCTTGCCTCGGCGGAGGCGGCCTCCCTCGAGCTTCCGCTCGAGCTTCTTCCGCTCCTTCTCGAGCTCCTGCTCACGCCGCTGGGCGCGTTCGGTCGCGTCGCGGAGCACCTCGTGCATGCTCGCGATGTCGCGCGCGGCGGCGGCCTGGATGCGGTCGCGCTCGGCGGCGAGGTTGCGCTCGAGCTCCCTCAGCCGCTTGCGCTCGGCCTCGAGGGCCTCGATCGTGGGCTTGGCGTCGGGTTCCACCATCGGATGATGCCTGAAAAAGCCCTGGTATTTAGGCCAAATGTCGGCGCGGGTGCGGCAAGTGGCGCTCGACGGCCGCGATCAGCCGCCCGAGGAGCAGCCCCCCGCCGACCGCCAGGGCGAGCCAGGCGACGATGGCGAGCGCGAGAAAGAGGATCCACTGCGGCATGGCGATCACCGTAGGTATCGGCCCGGACGGATACGTGCTAAAGGCCACGTTGCGCCGCCGATACATAAACTCGGGCTGTGGCGGTCGTCTCGCCGAGACGGGAGCACGCGCAGGCGCTCTTCGCCCCGCTCGGGCCGACCTACGATCGCTACGCGAATCTGCTCTCGTTCGGCCAGGACCCGCGGTGGCGCCGCTTCCTCGTCTCGCGCGTCGCCGCCGGCCCGGAGGACACCGTCCTCGACGTCGCGACCGGCACAGGCGCGGTCGCGCTCGAGCTGCTCCGGCAGAAGCGCTGCACGGTCGTCGGGCTCGACCAGAGCCGGCAGATGCTCGAGATCGCGCGCGGCCGCCTCCCCGCCGGCGTCGAACTCGTCGAAGGCGAGGCCGACCACCTGCCGTTTCCCGACGGCACGTTCGCGGCGCTCACCTTCACGTACCTGTTCCGCTATGTCGACGATCCCGGCGCGACTCTTCGCGAGCTCGCACGGGTCGTGCGCCCGGGGGGCGTCGTCGCCGGGCTCGAGTTCGGGGTGCCGCCGAACGCCGCGGCGCGCGCGCTCTGGCGGCTCTACGTCCATGCGGGCCTGCCGCTCGCCGGGCGGCTGATCTCGCCCGGCTGGACGAGCGTGGGCGACTTCCTCGGCCCGAGCATCGAAGAGCTCTGGCGGCGGATCCCGCTGCCGCGCCTGGTCGAGCTGTGGCGAAAGGCCGGCCTCGAGGACGTGCGCTACCGCCGGCTGAGCCTCGGCGGCGGGATCGTCATCTGGGGCCGCCGGTCGTGAGCACCACTGCGCGGCCCGCGTTCTACGCCCTTGCCCCCGGCGGCTGGCGCGACTACGCGACCCTCCTCCACCCCCCGTACACGCTCTGGCACCTGAGCTACGTCGCGATCGGCGCCGCGCTCGCGCCCGAGTGGCACCCCGCCAGGCTGCTCGCCGCGCTCGCGGCGTTCTTTCTCGCCGTCGGGATCGGCGCGCACGCGCTCGACGAGCTGAACGGCCGCCCGCTCGGAACAGGCATTCCCAACCGCGTCCTGGCCGCACTCGCCGCCCTCTCGGTCGCCGGCGCGGTCACGATCGGGATCGGCGGCGCGATCGCCTTCGACCTCTGGCTGCTCGCCTTCGTCGGCGCGGGCGTGTTCGCGGTGTACGTCTACAACCTCGAGCTGCTCGGGGGCTGGTTCCACAACGACGTCACGTTCGCGCTCGCGTGGGGCGCCTTCCCGCTCCTGACCGGCTACTTCGCGGCCGCCGAGGAGATCCGCTGGGAGGCGGTCCTCGCCGCCGCCTTCGCCGCCCTCTCGAGCTACGCGCAGCGGCAGCTCTCGACTCCGGTACGACGATTGAGGCGCCAGGTCGCGTCGGTCTCGGGCTCGCTCGAGCTCACGGACGGCCGCCGCGAGGCGATCACCCGCGAGACGATGATCGCCGGCAACGAGGCGGCGCTCCGCGCGCTCGCCGCCGCGATCGTCGCGCTCGCCGTCGCGCTGGTCGTCCTGCGGGCGGCGTAGAGGGCCTGACCGAGGTCAGGCCCTCTACGAACGCGGCTACAGGGAGGTCGGCTGCTGCAGCGACGGCTGCTGTGCGGCCCGCCGTGCCCGCCCGGCATGCCGGTCTGGACGCTGACCACGTCGAACTGCTCGTTCACGTAGACGGTCGCGGGCGTTCCGTCGGCCTGCACCATGTGCACCTCGTAGGCGGCGTTGCCGTCCGCGTCGGTCTCCGTCCGGACGATCGTCGCCCCGGAGAGCTTGGCCTTCGCGGCCGCCTCGACCTTGCTCTTCGTGTCACCGGTGAGCGGCGTCTCGTCCGAGCGCTGCCCGCCCCACGGCCGGCCCGCCGTCGGGGACGAGGCCTGCCCGGCGATCGACGGGGCGGCGGCGATCGACGGTGGGGCCGAGCTCGAGCCCGAGCCGCTGGCAGCGTTGGCGATCCCGTAGCTGCCTGCCGCGACGCCGATCGCGAGCGCGGCAGTCAGCGCGAGCTTGCGTGATGCGTACATCTTGGCTCCTTCCTTGTCGGTGCGCCCTCATGGACGCGGGCCGATGCTCGCCGCCGAGCCTGAGAGGAGCCTTGACTCAGGCTGAAAGGCAGGTAAAGGTGGGCGCTGACGATGAAGGGACAAGACAAACAGAAGAAGGGCACGAAGAAGCCCGCGCAGCGCTCGCTGAAGGAGAAGCGGCAGGAAAAGCGAGCGGCGAAGAAGAGCGGCGCCTAACCCCGGCTTCACACACCCGTCGCTACCCTTTGCTCCCCGTGCCCAGGGGACTCTCGATTGCGCTGGTAGCCGCGGACGCTCGTCGCCGCCTCCGCCACGGGCGCCGCCCGCGCGGGCGCGCACGGGTTCGGCGGGGCACTCGCTGCGCAGACGCGCTCGCCGCCTCCGCCTGCGGCGAGACCCCCGGCCTCCAGTGCACGGTCGTTACCGTCCCGCTCGACCGGACCGGCCGCGTCCCGGGGACGATCGCGCTCCACGTCGAGTACCTCCCGGCCGACGGCCCCCAGCGGGGGACGCTGTTCCTCGTCGCCGGCGGGCCCGGCCAGGGCTCGGCGCACGTCTTCGGTCTCGGGACGCCGTCGGCGGTGCAGCTCTACCGCTACCTCTTCCCCGGCTACGGCCTCGTCGCCTACGACGACCGCGGCACCGGCGAGTCCGGGCTGATCGACTGCCCGATCCTCCAGCGCGCGGTCAGCGCCGACCAGCAGCAGCTCTCGGCGGCCGGCTGCGCAGCGACGATCGGCCCCGCGCGCGACTTCTACAGCACCGCCGAGCACGCGGAGGACCTGGACGCGGTGCGGGCCTCCCTCGGCGTCGACAAGATCGCGCTGTACGGCGTCTCGTACGGCACGAAGCTCTCGCTCTCGTACGCGCTGGCGCACCCCGAGCACGTCGAGCGCCTCCTGCTCGACTCGGTGCTGCCGCCGGAGCTGCCGGATCCCTACAGCGCGGACGTCCTCCGCCAGATGCCGGCCAAGCTGAACGCGCTTCTGCACGGACGCGGCTTGCCGCGCGGCGACTCCCAACCTCGCCGCCGACGTCGCCGCGGTCGCCAACGCCTACGCCGCGAAGCCGATCACCGGCAAGGTGCTGGAGCCGAACGGCAAGACCGTGACGCAGCGGATCGACGGGATCGAGCTGCTCGCGACGGTGCTCGACGCCGACCTCAACCCCGGCGTCGCCGCGGAGCTCCCGGCCACGGTCCACGCGGCACGGCGCGGGAACACCCAGCCGCTGCTCCGGCTCGCGCGGTTCCACGACAAGTCGAACGCCGGCCCGGCCGAGGACCTGAGCGCGGGCCTGTACGCGGCGACGGTCTGCCGCGACGGCCCGTTCCCGTGGGACCCGAATTCGCCGGTCGGGAGCCGGCCCTCGGTCTACAGGTCTGCGGTCGACGCGCTCCCGGCCGGGTCGCTCGGCCCGTTCGGCAAGTGGGCTGCGCGCTTCGGCAACGCCGACTTCTGCCTGCGCTGGCCGACCCCGGCCGGCGGCGGCGCCTTCGGCCCCGGGCCGCTTCCGAACGTGCCGATGCTCGCCGATCAGCGGCGGCTTCGACATGCGCACCCCGACCGTGAATGCGGCCTCGGTCGTCGCGCGCTTCCCGCAGGGCCGCCTGCTCGTCGTTCCCGGCGTCGGTCACAGCACGACGACCGCCGATCCGTCCGGCTGCGCCGCGAACGCCGTCCGCTCGTGGTTCCAGAACGGGGCCGTGCCGCTCCAGTGCCCGCGCGGGAAGCCGATCGTCCGCACCGTGCCGGGTCTGCCGGCGCCGACCACCGGCGCCAAGCTGGGCGCCAGGGCGACCTACGCGATCGCGGCGAAGACGCTGCTCGAGGCCCAGGCCGGCTGGCTGATGGCGAACGACAAGCCGCTCGCGGGGGTCTACTCCGGCAAGCTCGTGCCCCGGGCGCGCGGTTTCACCCTCACCCGCTACTCGGTCGCGCGCGGCGTCCAGCTGAGCGGGACATTCAAGCTCGTCAACACCGACCTGCCGTTCAGCTTCCAGGGGACGGTGACGGTGACCGGAGCCGTTGCGGCGCAGGGCATCCTCGGCCTGTACGGGGACCAGCCTGAAGGGCACCCTCGACGGGCGCGCAGTCGGCTAGGTAACCCGGGCCGAGAAGCCGCGCGTCGTGGACGCGCCGCGCACGGTCAGCGTGACGAGGCCCCGGACGATCAGGCCCTTCGCCGTCGCCGGGATCCGCCAGATGCAGACGGCGACGCCGTTACGCACCGCGTGAGTGACCGGGACGAGGCGTTTCCCTCCGACCGACGCCGCGCAGCTGACCGTCCCGGCCTGAACGGGGCCGCCCGTGTCGTTCTGGTTCGCCGCCATCGAGGCCGAGAACGTGCGCCCCGCCTTCGCCGGCTTGGGCGCGACGGTGAAGGCGGTCACGGTCAGGACGAGCTTCGTCAGCACCTGGTAACCGTTGAAGCCGTGGCCCTGATCGGGCGCGAAGTCGCGGTGCACGTTGGTGCGTCGAAGTTCCCCTGGGCGTCGACCGCTTCGCCGGAGAACGCCTCACGCCGAAGTTGAAGGATCTTCGTCTTGCCCAGGTCGGCGGCGCTCACCCGAATGAGTCGGGCCGGTGGCCGCGTACGAGAAGATCAGCGACGCCTGTGAGGACGCGCGCACATAGTCCGAGCCGTTCCAATGGAAAAGATCGACGGCGCCGGGAACGAGGTCGATCACGTAGTCGGCTCCGAGGAAGGCGGCGGCGCCGGTGCTCGCGTTCTTGTCGGTGTCGAGGAGGATCAGAAACTACATGTCCTGGGTCAGCGCGGGTCGATTGCTAACGGTTGACCTGGAAGGTGATCAGCCCGGCGTCGTCGTTCGAGACGACGACGCTCGTGATGTCCGGGGCCGCCGGGTCCTCGCCGGTCGAGTCCGGGTACGTCGTCGAGTTCTTCAGGTGGCGCGCCGAATCGCCGAACGCGACCGCCGGCATCGCAGCGAGTGCGACCCCGAGCACGAGCAGAAGCAGCAGCCGTGCCTTCATTCGGGCCTGACTCTAGCGGCTGCGGTCAGAGGCGATCGTTGAGGTCGAGCAGGAGGGCGCGCAGCTGCTCGAACTCCTTCGCGCCGAGCTCCCGCCGCCAGTCGTGCTCGACCGCCCGCACGGCGTCGAGCATCGTCTTCACAGCGGCGCTGCCCCGCGCGGTGAGCGCGATCCGCTTCGAGCGGGTGTCCTCGGGGTCGGGCAGGCGCTCGAGGTAGCCGAGCCGCTCGAGCTCGCCGAGCATGTAGTTCAGCGCCTGCTTGCTCATGCCCACCCGGGCAGCCAGCTCCGAGGGACGTGCGCCCTCCGGGCCCGGGTACTGGAAGACGTTCAGGTGGGCGGCTTCGAGACCGTCGAAGCCGCGCGCGCGGAGGTGCTCGAGCATCCGGCGGCGAACGGCGTCCGCGGGCATGCGCAGCAGGGCGCCGATCATCGGCGTGTGCGGCCGGAGCGGCGACTGAGTAAAGCGACTTGACGAAACTGGTACTGCCATATAGGGTCAAGTCACTTTACCACTCAGGAACGACAGGAAAGGAGCAACGATGGAGACGATGACGCGCGAAGAGATCAAGGTCGGCCAGGTCAGGATCCGGTTCCTCGTCGAAAGCGAGGACTCGAACGGGTCGGTTACGGTCTTCGAGGCCGGGGTCCCGGCCGGAGCGCGGGTGCCCGCGCCGCACAGCCACGACGCCTACGAGGAGACGATCGTCGGTGTCGCAGGCGTGCTGACCTGGAC
>CAWJZI010000005.1:0-30898 GCA_963847305.1 uncultured Actinomycetes bacterium
ACCCAGACGCCGATCGCGTCGTAGACCGCGGTCGCGATCGCCGGCGGCTGCGGGTTGTTGGCCATCTCACTGATCCCCTTTGCGCCGTATGGACCGTCGGCGGAGGGGTTCTCGATGATGATCGTGTCGATCTTCGGCAGTCCTTCGATTCCGGGTGCGAAGTACGAGCCGAACTCGCCGCCGCGGTGCTCGGGCGACGGGTAGTACGGGTAGCAGGCCTCGAGCACGCCCAGGCCGAGCCCCATCAGGGCACCGCCCTGGATCTGACCCTCGACGAGCGTCGGGTTGATCGCACGCCCGACGTCGAAGCACTGCCACATGTGCTCGACCCGAACCTCGCCGGTCTCGTCGTCGACCTCGACCTCCGCGGCGCAGGCGGCGTAGGAGATCGCGGCGTGCGGCGGGGAGTCGACCCGGCCGGTCTCCGGCTCCACGATTGCCGCGTACGGGTTCAGGTGGGCGCCGGTGCCGGTGATCAGCTCGCCGTGCACCCAGGTCGCCGCTGCGGCGACGTCCGGGACGCCGATCTTCTTCTGCGGCGCGCCCTTGGCGATCACCTCTCCGTCGACGACGTCCAGGTCCTCCGGCGCGATCTCGAGCTCCTTCGACGCGATCTCGAGCAGCTTCTGGCGCGCCGACAGCGCGGCCTTCTCGACCGCCTTGCCGGCGACGAACGTCGCGCGCGAGGCGAAGGTCCCGGTGCAGACCGGCGACGAGTCCGTGTTCGAGTTGTCGTACGTGATCCAGTCGTACGGGACGCCGAGCGTCTCGGCGACGATCTGGCTCTGGATCGTCTTCGAGCCGTTGCCGATGTCGGAGGTCCCGGAGAAGACGTCGACGCGACCGTCCGGCTTGATCTTGATCCACGCCTGCGACGGGTCGCCGTTCTGGTTCATGCCGGTCGGGTACTCGATCGCCGAGATCCCGCGGCCCGTGTGCTTGGCCACTAGTGATCCACCTTTCCGACCTGGGCGACGAGGTGCTCGGGGAGCAGATCGCCCGAGCGCGAGTCGCGCGTCATCGTCCGGTACTCCGCGGGCAGCTCGTGCCCGACCGCGTCGGCGATCGCGAGGATCGTCGGCACCGTGGAGGGATCCGTGTAGGCGATGCCGTTCGGCGAGGTATCGGCGATCCGGTTCGCGTTCTTCAGCCGCAGCTCGAAGGGGTCGATGCCGAGCACCTCCGCGATGCGCGAGACGTGCAGCTCCGTCGCGAACGACACCGACGTGACGCCGAAGCCGCGCATCGCCGTCGTCGGCACCCGGTTCGTGAAGACGACGTACCCGTCGAAATGCAGGTTCGGGATCGTGTACGCGCCGGTGTGGTGGAAGCTGTGCTTCGTCACCCCGTACGGCGAGAACCGCGCATACGCGCCCGAGTCGTGCAGCGTCAGCATCTTGCGGCCGAGAATCCAGCCGTCCTTCGTGACCGCGTCCGCGATCTCCATGTGCCACGGGGCGCGGGTCGAGGAGCAGAGGAACTCCTCCTCGCGCGTCCAGCGCCACTTCACCGGGCGGCCGGACTTCAGGGCGAGGAGCGCGCACGGCGTCTCCGCGGCCGTGTCGACCTTGCCGCCGAAGCCGCCGCCGACCGTTCCGCCGACGAACTTGAGCTTGTTCAGCGGCCACTCCAGGTGCGCGGCGACGACGCCCATCGAGAAGTACAGCGCCTGCGTGCAGGAGTAGATCGTCAGCCGCCCGTTCGCCTCGGGAACGGCGAGCGCGACCTGCGTCTCGAGCGGCAGCTGCTCGATCGCGGCCGGCCGGTAGACCCCCTTGACGATCGTGTCGGCCCTGTCGAACGCCGCGTCGATGTCGCCCTTGCGGATCTGGCGGACGTCCATCTCGGCCTCGAAGTGCGGGTACCAGTTGCCCCACTGGTGGATCTGCGGCGCGTCGGGGTCCGCACCCTTGCGGACGTCGAACAGGGCCGGCCGCTCGTCGAGGTCGAACTCGATCGCCTCGACCGCCGCCTGCGCCGTCTCCTCGTCCTCGGCGGCGACGAACGCGATCGGCTGGCCCTTGTAGCGCACCTCGTCCTTCGCCATCAGCGGCTCGTCGCCGGGGATCCCGAGCGCCTCGAGATGCCCGTAGACGAGACGCGGGACGTCCTCCCAGGTGACGACCGCCTGGACGCCCTTGATCGCCTCGGCCTTCTTCGTGTCGAGCTTCTTGATCCCGGCGTGGTGGACCGGCGAGCGCAGCGCCTTCGCCCAGAGCATGTTCGGGACGCGGACGTCGTCGACGAACTGCGACCGCCCGGTGACATGGGCGACGCCGTCATAGCGCGGGAGCCGTGCGCCGACGGCCTTCACGCCGGGCTCCCCGGGATCATCACTTCGGGCTCGCCCTCGCTCGGCTCCGGCATGAACTCGAGGTCGCCGACGTCTCCGCGGGCGGCGCCCTCGACCGCCTCGAGGATCTTCACGTACCCCGTGCACCGGCACGTATGACCCGCGAGCGCGCGCTCGATCTCGCGGCGGTCCGGCTTCTTCGTCCGCTCGAGCAGCGCGTGCGTCGCCAGCAGGAAGCCGGGGGTGCAGAAGCCGCACTGCGCGCCGTAGTACCTGTGGAACGCCGCCTGCACGGGCGCGAGCCGCTCCGGCGTGCCGAGGCCCTCGACCGTCGTGATCTCCGCGCCGTCGAGGGCGGCGACGGGCAGCAGGCACGATCGCCGGGGCGCGCCCGCGACGAGAACGGTGCACGTGCCGCAGCCGCCCTGCTGGCAGCCGGCCTTCGGGCTCGTGATCCCGATCTCCTCACGGAGGACGTGGAGCAAGGAGGTGAGCCCCGGGCTCCCGATCTCGTGCGCGACGCCGTTGACGGTCAAAAGCATTCGGTCTCCTTCTACGAGAGGTCGGCCAATGCTCGTTCGACCAGCTTGGGCAGCACCTGCGCGCGATACCAGCCCGAGGCGACCGCGTCGTCGGGCGGATCGACGCCCGCCAGCGGGTTCCCGGGATCGATCTTCACGGCGTGCGGGCCGAGGCCGGTGGCGGCGACGCGCAGCTCTCCGTCCCGCTCGGCAGCCGCGACCGCGAGGATCGTGTAGTGGTGCGTGTGCGGGCGCGTCGACGCGGCGTACCCGGTCTTCCGCTTCGCCTCGTCGTAGCTGATCTCGAGGACGAGCCGGGCAATGCCGCCGGCAAGGGGCCGTTCGCGAGGAAGTCCTCGATCGGCTCCGTTCGCTCACCGCCGGCGCCGACCGAGCGGACGCTCGCGCCGAGCGCGATCAGCGGCGCCTGGAGGTCGCCCCGGGGCGCATCCGCCGAGGCGACGGAGCACACGTTGCCGCCGACCGTCGCCTGCCCGCGGATCTCGGGGTCGGCGCAGTGGCGCGCCGCGGTTGCGAGCGGCTCGTCGCCGTCCTCGAGCGCGGAGAGCGGGGCCGCCGCCCCGATCGTCACCTTCCCGTCGCCACGCGCGACGCCGTCCAGCCCTGCCCGCGAGAGCAGCAACGCCTTGTCCGGCCGCAGGCGGCCGGAAGCGAGATCCGGCATCACGATCGTCCCGCCGCCGATCACCGTCACGCCGCCGCCGTCGCCGAAGGCTGCGATCGCCTCGTCGGCGGAGGCGGGTGTGAGGACCTCGACGTCGGCGAGCGGCATCGCTTCGATCTATACCAGACTCGATGCCCCGGAGAGCAGCAGCCCGCGGCGGCCGCCGCGCCACTGGACGACGGACAGCTCGTGCCCGACCTGGAGCCCGTCGGGAGCGAGCCGGAAGGCGCCGAAGAACGTCTCGGTCTCGAGGCCAAGCGCGTCCTCGGGGGCCGGGCAGCGCTCGGCGATCAGCGGCGGCGGCGTAGGCCTGGGCGGCGACGTAGTCCTCGAGGCCCGGCGGGCCGCCGAGGTCGGGGTGCCACTGCACCGGCGCGATGAGCCCTTCCGGGTCGAGCCGCTCGGCGATCGCGGTCAGGCCCGGCGAGACGCCGCCGAGGAGCTTCGTTCTCGGCAGCGTGCGGAGGCGCTCGAGCTCCCACTCGAACGGGCCGCAGAGGAGAACGGCATCGGCGTCGGCCGGCTCCGCGACCAGTTCCAGCCCGAGCGTCGCCGCCTCGCGCTCGAAGCCCTCGCGGGCGAATCGGGCGAAGCGGCCGGGAGCGGCCGCAACGGCGGTGCGCGCGCCGGGCCGCAGGGCTGCGATCGCGCGGCCGAGCGCGACGAGGTAGCGGCTCGCCGGGCGAGGGCACCGAAGCCACGCCGGGAAGGCGCTGGACGTCGTCGGCGGCCGCGCCGTGGTTCCAGACGGCGCCGCCCGAGCGCGGCGACCGCCCGCGTCGAGTCGCTCCCGTACGGGCCGAGCACGACCCGGCAGCGGCCCGCGGAGCTCTCGCGTGCAGGCGCGCGGCGAGTGCGGGGTCGCTGCGGTCGTCCTCCAGCGCGAGCGTCGCACCGCGGTCGCGCGCCCAGGCCTCGAGGCCTGCGCGCACGAGCGCGCCCTGCACCGCGTACCGGCCGGTCAGGGAGACCGGCGCGCCGGCGTCTGTCTCAGGGATCCTGGTGGTAGACGTGCGTGGGCTCGATCACGAACGAGACGCGCTGCTCGCCCTCCTTGCGCCACGGATACGGCGACTGGCCGAGGTACTTCTGGGCGAGCGAGTCGATGTCGGCTTCCGCCTCGTCGCCGGTGTAGCGTCTCGACGACGCGGCCCTGGATCGAGGCGGTGTGGTACCCGTTCTCGGGGTCGACCCACGAGAGAGCGACCCGGGGCTCGTGCTCGAGATTGCGCGGCTTCTTCCGGCCGAGCGCGGAGTTGATCAGGATGTTGCCGTCCTTCGCGTTCACCCACACGGTCGACACCTGGGGCGAACCGTCCGGGTTGGTCGTGGCGAGAGCCCAGAACTGGGGCCCTTCGATTGCGTTGCGGATCTTGTCCGGCAGGTCGACTGCCATGGCGCCTCCTTCGGGTCGTTGACTCGACGCTACACGATGCGGCTCTGGAGGTACTCCCAGTCGCGGTTGAAGCGGTAGGAGTGCCTCGCGGGCGGCTGCGGAGACTGGGTCTCGAGCCAGCGCACGTGCCCGTCGGTGCGGTTGTAGAACGCGTGAACGCAGCCGACGCCGGTCCAGAAGGCGTCGCCGGCCCGGAGCGTGTACTGCTCGCCGTCGGCGTGGGCCTCGACCTCGCCCTCGAGGATCACGTACGCCTCCTCGAGCGGGTGGTCGTGCGGGTGCGCGACGCCGCCGGGCTCGTACTCGACCATGAACATCGTGTGCAGCTGGGCGTCGAGCCGCTGGTCGACCAGCATCTTCACCGCGATCCCGCTGTACGCCAGCAGCGCCGTGGCCATGCTCGCGGAGACGGTCGGCTCGTCCACGGCCGCGCCGGCCTTCAGGCGGTCGAGCTCCATCTGGCCCTCGTCGAGCCGGAACAGGTTCCGCGTGCGCGGGTCGCGCACGTCGAGCGGGGCCGGCTCGCGGTCGGTGGGCGCCGGCCCGACGAAGAACGTGTCCTCGCCGCCGGCGGCGTCGATGCGAGGCTGCGGCGCGTACATGTCGATCCAGCGCGCGTTCTCGCCTGCCCGGCCGACCCACGCGTGCCGGACGCCGACCGGCACGACGCCGCAGGCGCCGGGCCGCAGGAGGTACGCGCGGCCGTCCAGGGCGAGTACGGGCGAGCCCTCGAGGACGTAGAAGCTCTCCTCGAACGAGTGCAGGTGCTCGTCCACCGAGCCGTCGCCGTCGAGCGCGCAGAGCCCGACGGCCATGTGCACCGATCCGGCGGCCGCGTCCACGAGCGAGCTGCGTGCGAAACCGCTGCTCGCACCCGGATACCCGGGCTGCGGGCGGATCTCGTCGGCGCGCAGGACGTGGTGCACTGTTCAGCACGACCATACAAAGCCACCGCCGACGGCGTCAATTGCGCACACCGCAGGACGAGTGTTTAATCCTCCTGAACTTGAGCGAGCGCCACGCGATCATCGTCGGAGGTACGTCGGGCATCGGCAGAGCCGTCGCCGAGCACCTCGTCGGCGCGTGGAGAGTCGGTCGTCATCACAGGCCGGGACGCCGAGCGGGCGGCGGCAGTCGCTGCGGAGATCGGCGGCAGTGTCCGCGGGTTGGCGCTCGACCTCGGCCGGCCGGAGGAGATCGAGTCGAGGCTCGCCGACGTCGGGCGCGTGGACGAGCTCGTGATCGCGGCCATCGAGCGCGACGAGAACACCGTGCGCGACTACGACGTCGAGCGCGCCATGCGGCTCGCGACAATGAAGCTGGTCGGCTACACGGAGGTGGTCCACGTCCTGGCTCCGCGACTGGCAAACGACGCGTCGATCGTGCTTTTCGGTGGTCTGGCCAAGGAGCGGCCGTACCCCGGCTCGACCACGGTTACGACGGTCAACGGCGCGGTCAGCGCGATGGTGCGCACGCTCGCGCTCGAGCTCGCACCCGTGCGCGTCAACGCGATCCACCCCGGTGTCGTCGGCGACAGCCCGGCGTGGAGCGGCAAGCCCGAGGCGGTGCTGGACGCGCTCGTCAGCCGGACGCCGTGCGGGCGCCTGGCGAGCATGGAGGACGTCGCGCACGCCGTGCTGTTCCTGCTCGACAACCAGTCCGTGAACGGGGTCAACCTCGACGTGGACGGCGGCTGGCTGTTGACCTAGCAGAGCGGGATCGTGTCTAATCCCGCTGAACACGCGTTAATGAATGCTTCACGGAGCACACGAGGAGGGAACATGAGCGTAGGCTCGACGGAGCTCAATAGGAGCGCAGGTGCCGGCTTTGCCGGTGCCGGAGCGGGGCGATGAGCGAGCGTCTGGTCGTCCGAGGCGGTTTTGTCGTGTCGATGGATCCGGAGATCGGCGAGATCCCGAACGCCGACGTCCTGGTCGAGGACGGGAAGATCGTCGAGATCGGCCCGAAGCTCGACGTCGCGCGATGCCGAGGAGATCGACGCGTCCGGGAAGCTCGTGCTGCCGGGCTTCATCGACACGCACCGGCACACGTGGCAGACGCCGGTGCGCGGTGTGCTCCCGTGCTGCACCCTCGACGCCTACTTCGACGACATGCTCGGGAAGATCGGGCTCAACTACCGGCCCGAGGACGTCTACATCGGGAACTACGCCGGCTCGCTCGAGGCGCTCAACGCCGGGATCACGACGCTGCTCGACTGGTCGCACATCTCGAACACGCCCGAGCACTCCGACGAGGCGGTGCACGGGCTCCAGGACGCCGGCATCCGCGGCGTCTACGCCCACGGCATCCCGGGCGACAACAGCTGGTGGGCGTACAGCGACCGGGGCCATCCCGACGACATCAGGCGCATCCGCGAGCAGTACTTCTCCTCCGACGACCAGCTGCTCACGCTCGCGATGGCCGCCCGCGCGGTCGGGAACGTCACGCCCGAGACCGCGCAGCACGACTGGGCGCTGGCGCGCGAGCTCGGCATCCGGATCACCGTCCACGTCGGCATGCGCCTGACGGGCATCCACGTCCACCACATCCTCGGCATGCACGAGGCCGGGGTCATGGGGCCGGACACGACCTACATCCACTGCACGGACTCGACCGACGAGGAGCTCGACCTGATCGCCGAGACCGGCGGCACCGTCTCGATCGCGTCGTACGTCGAGCTGCTGATGGGACACGGCCGGCCGCCGACCGGCCGTCTGCTCGAGCGCGGCGTGCGGCCGTCGCTCTCGGTCGACGTCGTCTCCAGCGTCCCGGGCGAGATGTTCACCCAGATGCGCACGGCGCTCGTCTACGAGCGGATCCAGGCGTTCACCGACACGCCCGACGAGCCGTTCGCGCCGACGCTGACGCACCGCGACGTGCTCGAGTTCGCGACGATCGAGGGCGCCCGGGCGTGCGGCCTCGACCACAAGGTCGGCTCGCTCACCCCCGGGAAGCAGGCGGACTTCATCCTCCTGCGCACCGACATGGTCAACGTCGCGCCGCTGATCGACCCGGTCACGACCGCGGTCGTCTTCGCCGACACGTCGAACGTCGACTCGGTGTTCGTCGCGGGCAAGGCGGTGAAGCGGAACGGCGAGCTCGTCGGCCACGACCTCGGGCGGGCCTTCGGCCTGCTCGAGCAGTCGCGCGACTACCTCCTCACGGAGGCGGGGATGCTGCCGGACTGGGTTGTCGGCGCCTGCTGCGGTCTAGAGCTCACCGCGAGCGATCGCGGCGCCGTCGACGAGCGCCTTCAGCTTGAGCTTCGCGACGGTGCGCGGGAGCGACTTCATCCCGCAGTCCGTCGAGAGCGTCACCCGCTCCGCGGGAACGTGCTCCAGCACCTTCCGCGCCCGGGCGGCGACCTGCTCGGGCGACTCGATCATCATCGAGCGGATGTCGAGCACGCCGACCTGGAGGCCCTTGTCCGCCGGCAGGTTCGCCAGGAACTCGATGCCGGCCATCTCACGGTTCGCGTAGTCGAGGACGAACTCGTCGATCCCGGGCGTGTCCCAGAAGTGCGGTAGCACCGTCTGGTAGCCCTCCGGGAAGTTGGCGCTGAGGATGTCGTTCCCCCACGCGTTCCCGAAGCAGAAGTGCCAGCCGATCTTGGCGTCGACGCCCTCGGTGCACTTGCCGATCACGTCCTTGATCCAGGTGTAGTCGTTCTCGTCGCCGGTGAAGAGCGGCAGCCACGCGCCGAGATCCTCGAGCTGGAGGTACGTGGCGCCCGCCTCGGCGAGCGCCTTCATCTCCGCGTTGAAGATCGGCGCCAGGGCGTAGCAGAGCTCCTGCGGGTCCTTGTAGTGCTGGAAGTAGACGTGCCAGGCGAGGTTGACCGGCCCGGCGCCGACCGAGACCTTGATCGGCTTGTCGGTGTACTTGCTGGCGATCCGGTACAGGTCGACGAGCCGGATCGGCCCGTGCGTGGCCGGCCCGTCGTTGACGACGCCGCCCCAGTCGGTGAGGAGGGCGTTGACCCTGTTGTGCTCGCTCTCCTCGGTGATCGACGGATGCTCCTCGCGCGCCGGCGCGAAGCCGCCGATCCGCTCGTACATGTACCAGCAGAAGGAGCCGATCCCGCCGACGTAGTCGTCGTAGTGCATCTGCCCGTCGGTGACGATGTCGAGCCCCGCCTCCTCCTGGTCGCGGATGACGGCGTGGGCCGCGTCGTTGAAGGCTTCCTCGTGCTCGACTTCCTTGAAGGCGACCCTGACGTCGCGGCCGCTGAGCTGCTGGTGGAACCACCGAGGCCGCGGGTAGGAGCCCACCATCGTGGTCGGCAGAACGGTGTCGACGATCTGTTTCGGCATCTGATCCTCCTGTCCCGGATCTACAGCTGGTTTACGGACACTAATTCCCTCATCCCGCCGGTGCCTCGCCTTGCCGCGTCCGCAGGCGCCCGACGGAGAGCCTGGCCGAGCGCAGCCGCTCCAGGAGCTCCGGCGCCTGGTAGAGCACGAGCGCGACGAGGATCAGCACGCCGATCGTCATCTCCGCGTACTCGGTCGGCTGGTGGAACAGCGGCAGGACGTTGTCGATCTCCGTCAGGAAGAGCGCCGCGAGCAGCGTCCCGAAGAACGACCCGCGGCCGCCGGCGAGGCTGGCCCCGCCGAGCACGCCGGCGGCGATGCTCTCCAGCGCCTGGTTGCCGATGATCGGGTTGCCGATCTGGACCTCCGCGGCGAGGTAGAAGCCGCCGATCGACGCCAGCACGGAGCAGGCGACGAAGGCGAGCGATCACCACCCAGTTGGTCCTGATCCCGATCCGGCGCGAGGACGTCTCGTCGAGGCCGACCGCCCGCAGCGCCATGCCCGGAGCGGGTGCGGTAGAGCCAGAAGTCGCCGGCCAGCGCGAGCCCGATGACCCCGATGAACGCGAGCGGCACGAAGCTCCAGCTCGTCGTCAGCGCGTCGATGGCGTTGCTCGAGATCGGTCCCGAGGGGTGGTCGCGCAGCCAGAGCGAGATCCCCTGGAGGATGCTGAGCGTGCCGAGCGTGGCGATGATCGAGGGCAGGCGGAAGACCCGGATGAGCAGCGCGTTGAAGAGCGCCGACGGCGAAGCCCACGCCGACCAGCGCGAGCGCGCCCGGGATCAGCCCCAGGGTCGACGTCGTCGGCGTCATCGTGTACGAGGCGACGACGACGCAGAGCGTCAGCAGGGCGCCGACCGAGACGTCGAAGCCGCCGACGAGCAGCGCGCAGGTCTGGCCCATCGCGACGAGCGCGAGCGGCATCGTCGCGAGCAGCAGGTTCCGCAGGTTGTAGCTCGTCAGGAAGGCGTCCTGCCGGACCGCCGTGTAGGCGCCGACCGCGAGGATCAGCGTCGTCATCAGGGCGAGCGGGACGACCCCGCGGAACCTGATCCCGGCGATCGCCGCCGCCACGCGCGCGCCGAACGTCATCATGCCGGCCTCTCCGCGACGGCCGCGCGCGCGCCGACGATCGCCTCGACGATCCGGCGCTCGCCGAGGTCCTCGCCGTGGATCTCGTCGACGATCTTCCCGCGCGAGATCACGACCACCCGGTCGCAGAGCCCCGCGAGCTCGAGCGGGTCGCTCGACTTGACGACGATCGCGACGCCGTCCTCTGCCTTCTCGCGGAGGGCGTCGTAGATGTCGAAGCGGGCGCCGACGTCCACGCCCTGCGTCGGCTCCTCGGCGAGGATCACGCTGACGCCGCCCGCGCAGGAACGGGCGCGTCAGCGAGACCTTCTGCTGGTTGCCGCCCGAAAGGCTCTGCACGGGCTGCTCGATCGAGGCCATGCGAATGCTCAGGCGCTTCGCGATGTCGTCCACCGTGCGCTGCTCGCGCCGGCGGTTCAGAAAGCCGAAGCGGCCGAGCCGCCGCAGGACCTGGATCGTCGCGTTCGCCCGGACGCTGAGGACGGGGAAGAGGGCTTCCCCGCTCCGGTCGCCGCTGAGCAGGACGACTCCCGCCTTCAGCGGCCCGAGCGGCGAGCGCGTGTCGAGCTCGCGGCCGTCGCAGGTGGCGCTGCCCGGTCGAGCGCTCGGCGCCGGCGAGCGCCCGCAGGAACGGCACCTGCCCGTTGCCCTCGGCGCCCGCGATCCCGACGATCTCGCCCTTCGCGACCTCGAGGTCGATCGGCCCGAAGCGGTCTCCCTGGAGGCCCGAGACGGCCAGCAGCACCTCGCGCTCGGCCGCGGCGTCGCTGCCGCTCCGGAAACGCGAGCTGGAGCGGCCGGCCGATCATCAGCGCGACGAGGCTCTCCTCCGACATCGAGGCGGCCTCGAACGTCCCCTGGCCGACGCCGTCGCGGAGGACGGTGACGCGGTCGGCGATCCCGAGCACCTCCGGGAGGCGGTGGCTGACGTAGGCGATGCCGACGCCGGCGCGGCTCTGCTCGAGCACGATCTCGTGCAGCCGCTCGACGTCCTCCGGTCCGAACGCCGTCGTCGGCTCGTCCAGGAGCAGCACCTTCGGCCGGGCGAGCAGCGCCTTGACCACCTCGAGGAACTGCCGGTTTGCGAGCGAGAGCGTCCTCGTCGGCGCTCCTACCGGGACTTCGAGCCCGAACTCCGCGAGCTTCGCCGAGGCCCATTCCTCCATCCGTCCGAACGACGGCTGCTGGCTGCGCGGTGCGGCGAGGTAGAGGTTCTCCGCGACCGAGAGGTCGAGGACGTGCGAGTACGTCTGGTACGCCATGCCGAGACCCAGCGTTCGCGCCTCGGTGGGAGAGCCGTGCCGGCGGAGCTGCCCGCCGATCTCGATCTCCCCGTGGTCGGGAGCGACGAAGCCGCTCGCGATCCCGAGCAATGTCGATTTCCCGGACCCGTTCTCCCCGACGAGCGCGTGCACCTCGCCGGGTCGGCACTCGAAGCTGACCTCGCGAAGCGCCTGCACCGCTCCGAAGGACTTCGACACGTCGCGAAGCGACAGAACGGGCCCGGGATTCGACATGTGTTGTCTACGTCGGTCTCTAATGCTCCTTCTACGGATACATCTTCTTCAGCAGGGACAGCGGGATGAGCGACGTCGCCGAGGCTTCTATGCGGATAGCCCTTGACGCAGGAGTCGCGCACGCGCTGGTTCTGCAGCTGGATCGGGAAGACGATCTTCGGCGGGATCTTCGCGCCCTTCAGCTTCATCATCGCGGCCGTGAAGGCAACGCGGATCTGCGTGTTCCCGGACGTGTAGTACCACATCTTCAGGTTGGGGTTCTTCATCTGGTTGAACGTGCAGCCCATGCCGACATCGTCGGTCCTGAGCGTGAGCACGGTGTTGAACGGCTTGCCGGCGGCCTTGTACGCCGCGACGGCGCCCTGCGCCATCCCGAGGCCGTACTCGTAGCTCCAGCCCTTGATGTTCGGGGTGCGCGGCGAGGATGGCCGCAACGACCGACTGGACCTTCGACGGATCCCAGTTCGTCGGCTCCTGGGCGACCACCTTGATGTTCGAGTTCAGTCTGGGCAGCTCGCACTTCTGCCAGCCCGCCGACAGCGGGTTGCCCGGGAAGCCGCCGAGGAAGGCGATCTCGCCCGACCTGACCTGCTTGTTCATGATCTGGGCGTAGGCCTTGCCCAGGTTGCAGGTGTCCTCACCGACGACCGTCAGATAGTTGGTGCCCGGCCCGGTCACGAAGCCCCAGGCGTAGGTGGCAACCGGGATGCCGGCGTCGGTCGCCTCCTTCATCACGGGCAGCATCGCGTCGCCGAAGTCCGGATAGCTGACGATCAGGCTGACCTTCTGTGCGATCGCCGCCTTGAAGTCGGCGATGCCCTGGTTCAGGTCGGAGTGGGCGCTCTTGTAGATGATCTTCCCGACGTCCTTGTAGGTGAGCGCCTGGAGGATGAACTCCATCTTCGACATCTGGCGGTAGACGTTCTCGCCGAACTGCTCGATGTACGCGACCGTCAGCTTGCCGCCGGTGCCCGTGTTGCACCCGTTGTTCTTCCAGCACTGGAGCGCCAGGGCCTGGTTGACGGGCCGCTCGGACCGGCCGAGCCCCGCGAGCGCGATGTTGCGCGCAGCCGGGATCGACGGGAAGCAGCCTGGCCTGGAAGAGCGTCTTCGCGAGGGTGCTCGCCTTCGCCCTGTAGAGCTCGCCGAAGCCGCCTCCCTTGCCGATGTAGATCGGGCCTGCGGCCTTCGCATGCTTCGCCCCGGTACTGCCGAGACCGGTCGTGGCGATCGCAAGCGCGCCCACCAGCAGGACGAGCGGAAGGACCACCATCGCGCCCCTTCCGTCTCATCGCTTTCCGAACATGCATCGTTCCCTCCTTTCGCGAGCCTCAGCTCGGGTTGTTCCCGATGTGCGGGTTGAGCCGGTGGTGCTTCCGACGGTCGTAGAACGCCGGCCCGAGCAGCGACGCCACGCGGTCGCCGGAAATCAGCATCCCGGCGATGATCGCAGCGCCGAAGACGATGTACTGGAGTGCCGTCGACAGCCCCAGGATCAGGAGCATCTGCGTCAGCAGGGTCGAGCGCGAGTGCCGCCACCCAGGTCGACGTCGCGCTCGCCAGCCCGCCGGAGAGCGCCGCGCCGGCGATCACGACCGCGGCGATCGGAGCGCAGCAGGTAGCCGGCGCCGAAGGCCGGGTCGATGTTGATGCGGATCCCGGCGAGCAGGATCGTCGCCATCGCGTACAGCGTCCCGGCCGCCGTGTAGGCGAAGACGACGTGCGTGCGGACGCGCAGCCCGGCCATCCAGGCGGCCGTCGGGTTCGCGCCGACGGCCTGGAAGCGCCGGCCGGGGGCGGAGTACCGGAGCAGGAGCGCGAGGGCGAGCGTGATCCCGGCGCCCATCCAGAAGACGGAGCTGATGCCGAGCGGCTTGCTCGCCGCCCAGGACGACAGCGCCGGCGGCACCTGGAGCGAGTTCGTGTTCTCGCGGGCGTAGCGCAGGCTCCAGGCGGCGACGATCTGGCCGACGGCCAAGGGTGACGATCAGCGGGTTCAGCCGCACGATCCCGACGAGGATCCCGTTGACCAGGCCGACGCCCGCGCCGAGGCCGAGGCAGGCGAGCAGCCCGAGCGCCAGGCGGCCGTCCTGCCCGAGGCTGACTCCGACGATCAGGTTGCCCGCCGAACGAGATCACGCCGGGCGTCGAGAGGTCGATGCCGGCGTGCATGATCACGAGCATCTGCCCGAGCGCGGCGACCGCGAGCACCGTCATGTAGGGCAGCACGTAGGCCCAGGACGTGTTCTGGAGCGTCCTCGGGGCGATGATCGCCGCGACGAGCAGGAGCACGCCGGTGGCGAGCCAGATGGGCAGGAAGCGGCCGGCGACGACGAGCGCTTCGCGAGGTGATGGCGAGCCGCGGGCAGAAGCCAATTTTGTGCAGGTTCGGAGAGGGGTGTCAACCGAGGCCGAACGCAGGGTGTTTACGTCCGCTGCACACGCGTCAGCGGACGCGCGCTAGAGCGAGCCGGGCTCTTCGAGCAGCTCGCGGACGCGCCCGAGGAAGACGGCCGCCTCGGCGCCGTAGAGGATCCGGTGGTCGCAGACGAGCGTCGCGCTCATCAGCGGGCGGACGACCAGCTCGCCGTCGGCGCCGACGGCCGGCCGGGGCTCCACCGCGCCGACCGCGAGGATCGCCGCCTGCGGCGTGTTCAGCAGCGCCTCGAAGCGGCGGACGCCGTGCATGCCGAGGTTCGAGACCGTGAAGGTTCCGCCGTCGAGCTCGGCCGGCGTCAGCTTTCCGGCCCGCGCCTTCTCCGCGAGGTCGCGCGTCTCGGTGCGGATCTCCTGGAGCGATTTTCCGTCCGCCTCGCGGACGACCGGGACGAGCAGGGCGTCCTCGGCCGCGACCGCGATGCCGACGTTGATCGTCGGCCGTCGTAACGGAATCCTTGCTCGCTGTAGGCCGCGTTCACGCGCGGGTGCTCGCGCAGCGCGAGGGCGCACGCCTTGACGACGAGGTCGTTGAACGACGGCTTCGGGTCGAGCGACGCTCGCAGCTCGGTCGCCGCCGTCATGTCGATCTCGACCTCGACCGCGAACGTCGGGACGGCCGCGGCCTCGACCATGTGGCGCGCGATCGCCTGCTGGACGCGCGAGAGCGGCTCGGGCGCGGCGCCGCGCTCGGCTCGTTGCCGGCGGCCGCCTCGACGTCCTCCCTGGTGATCATCCCGCCCGGGCCGTCCCCTGGACGGCTGCCAGGTCGACGCCGCGCTCGGCCGCGATCCGCTTCGCGATCGGGGAGGCGTTCACGCGCGCGCCGCGGGCGGCGCGCGGCGCTGCCGGCTCGGCCGGAGCCTCGGCCGCAGCGGGAGCGACTGCGGGCATCGCCGCCAGCTCCTCGCCCGGCGAGCCGATCCACGCGATCGGCGCGCCGATCGCGGCGGTCTCGCCCTCGGCGACGAGGATCTGGAGCAGCGTCCCGTCGCTCTCGGACTCGTACTCCATCGTCGCCTTGTCCGTGTCGATCTCGACGAGCGGCTGGCCGCGGGTCACCTCGGCGCCCTCGGCGACGAGCCACTTCGCGACCGTTCCCTCCTCCATCGAGTCGGAGAGGCGGGGCATGACGATTTCGACCGCCATTCATCCTCCTCGAGAGCGGAAGAGCGAGGTGTTAAGTTAACAGAACACTCGCTGAACGCATGGGAGGTCGCGTGCAGGTCGCCGTGCTCGGACTGGGGAAGATGGGGGAGCCGATCGCGCGGCGGCTGCTCGATGCGGGCCACGAGCTCTGCGTCTGGAACCGGACGGCCGGGCGGGCGGGCGGGCTGGCCGCGGCGGGGGCGCAGGTGCTCTCGACGCCCCGGCGAGGCGTGCGCAGGCCGCCGAGGTCTGCGTGACGATGGTGCTCGACGACGCGCGCCCTGGTCGAGCGTGACCGGACGAGCTGCTTGCGTCGCGCCCGGCGCGAGGGCCGGTGCTCGTCGACATGAGCACCGTCTCGCCCGCTGCGTCGCGACAGGTCGCCGAGGCGGCCGCGGCGGCCGGGGTCGCGTATCTCCGCGCCCCGTCAGCGGCAACCCGTCGGTCGTCGAGGCCGGGAACCTCGGGATCATGGTCTCCGGCGACGAGGAGGTCTTCGCCCGGACGGAAGCGCTGCTCCGCGACATCGGGCCGAACGTCTTCTACGTGGGGCCGGGCGAGGAGGCGCGCGTGCTGAAGCTGGCGCTGAACCTGATGATCGCCGGGAACGCGCAGCTGATCGCCGAGGCGCTCGTCCTCGGCGAGGCCAACGGGCTCGACCGCGCGAAGATGCTCGAGGTGATGGGGGCGAGCGCGGCCGGCTCGCCGTTCGTCAAGTACAAGAGCGCCGCGCTCGTGCAGGACGACTACACCGCGACCTTCACCGGCTACGCGATGTGGAAGGACCTGGCGATGGCGCTCGCCGCCGCCCACGACGCAGGCGCGCCGTTGCCCGTCACTGCGACGATCCAGCAGCTCGTCGAGGGCTGCATCGGCTCGGGTTGGGGCGAGCTCGACCTGATGGCGCTGCTGCCCAGGCTGCGGCGCGAGGCCGGGCTCGAGCCCGGGCTGTCCTAGCCCTCGGGAGCTCGGAGCTCGGCGTCGAACCTGCGTCTGCGGCTGTCGTCCTGGCGGCCGACGACGACCCACACGCCGCGCACGGGCTCGTCGCCGCGATTCGTCAGATGGTGCGGCACCGTGGAGTCGAACGAGATCGAGTCGCCCGGGCCGAGGACGTAGTGGTCGAAGCCGACCGTGACCTCGAGCGTGCCGCTGAGGATCAGCCCGTACTCGTGCCCCGAGTGGCGGATCGACCGGTTGCCTTCGCTCGAGGATCCGCCGACGTCGTAGGTGACGAAGAGGAAGTCCAGGTCGTGGTCCGGGCCCGGCGTCAGCCGCTCCCAGCGGACGCCCGACTCGAGGTCGATCGTCGCGCGGCTGTCGGCCCGCTGGACGTGCCGTTCCGCCTGCTTCTGACCACGCGGCGGCCGTGGAGCGGGAGTTGCCGGCGGTGGGCGCGGCAGCCGGTGCGCCGGCTTCGGCGCGCCGAAGAGCTCGTCCAGCGACATCCCGAGCTCGCTGACGATCGAGTACAGCGTGCTCACCGACGGGCGCGACTTGCCCGTCTCGATCTGCGAGATCGCGCTCGGCGAGACGCCCAGCCGGCGCGCCAGCTCACGCAGGCTGAGCCCGCGCTGCTCGCGGTGGGCCCTCAGGCGGGGCCCGACGTCCTCCTCGAGCGGGGGCCGCGCCGACCGCCGGCCCGCGCGCTGCGGAGCCTGCTTCGCCACCGCGCGATTGTAGCTCACGTTCAGCACTGCTTGACAGGGCGGGTTATTGTTCTCCGCATGGCGGAGCTCGAGTTCCGTGACGCCCTGCGGGAGGCGCTCGACGAGGAGCTGGAGCGCGACGAGCGCGTGGTGTTCATCGGCGAGGACGTCGCCGTGGCCGGCGGTGTCTTCGCGGTCACGCCCGGGCTGCTCGAGAAGCACGGCGCTCATCGTGTGATCGACACGCCGATCTCGGAGCTCGCCCTGGCCGGCGCTGCGTACGGAAGCGCGATCACGGGTCTGCGGCCCGTCGTCGAGATCATGTTCGCGGACTTCCTCCCGCTCGTCATGGACAGCCTGATCAACCAGGCGACGAAGTACTGGTACCTCTCGAACGAGAAGGGCACCGCGCCGATCGTGATCCGGTCCGCGTGCGGTGCCGGCGGGCGGTTCGGGGCGATCCATTCGCAGATGCCCGTTTCCTGGCTGCTCGGCGTGCCGGGGTTGAAGATCGTCTGCCCGTCCACGCCGGGCGACGCCAAGGGCCTGCTGAAGTCGGCGATCCGCGACGACAACCCCGTCCTCTTTCTCGAGCACAAGCGGCTCTACTCGCTGAAGGGAGAGACGAACGGCGAGCCGATCCCGCTCGGCCAGGCGGCGGTCGTGCGCGAGGGCGCCGACCTGACGATCGCGACCGCGATGAAGAGCGTGCACGACGCGCTCGCGGCCGCGGAGACGCTCTCCGCGGAGGGGATCGAGGCGACGGTGATCGACCTGCGGACGCTGCGGCCGCTCGACGTCGACACGGTGGTCTCGTCGGTCGAGGCGACGAACCGGCTGCTGGTCGTCGAGGAGGGGCCTGCGACGGGAGGCTGGGCCGGCGAGGTGCTCGCGCAGGTGACCGAGCGGGCGCTCGGCCAGCTCGACGTGGCGTGGCGGCTGACGACGCCGGACCTGCCGATCCCGTACAGCCCGCCGCTCGAAGATGCGTTCCTGCCCGGGCCCGACGCGATCGTCGAGTCCGTCCGGGCCCGCCTCGGCTCCTAGCCTGGGGGACGATGACGTCAGTTCGTCGACTGTGAGATGGCTCTCGGTAGCTGGGACCGCGCCTGAATCTCGAGCTTGCGGTAGACGTGCGAAAGGTGCGTCTCGACTGTCTTCGGCGTGACGAATAGTGCCTGTGCGATCTCGCGGTTGGTCTGCCCCTCCGCCGCCATTTGGGCAACCCGCCGCTCGCTCGGAGTGAGCGAGTCGATGCCGCTGCGAACCAGGCGACGTGGCCGTGCCCCCGTCGCGAGGAGTTCGGTGTGCGTGTGTTCGGTCAGAACGATCGCGCCGCAGCGCCGCGCGAGCTCAAACCCTTCCTGAAGAAAGGTGCGGGCTTCGGCGCGCTGGTTGGTGCGACGGAGGGCGGCGCCCAGCTCGACGAACGACTTGGCTCGCTCGAGTTGCGCCTGCGAGCCGGCGAGCACGTCGACCGACTCACGTAGAAGCTCGAGACCCTCGTCGCCGCCCTCGACGAGCCCGGCTGCGCGCAGCGCGACGCCGAGGGGACGCGGAGTTCCCCAGCGGCGGGCACGTTCCACCTCCTCCCGGACGAGGTGGCGGGCCTCCTCCAGGCGTTCGCCCAGTCCGCGCATCGCGAGCGCCGCCCAGGAACGCCACGCCGAATAGCTCGGGTTGAGGATCCCGAAGGTTTCGATGATCTCGCCGGCCGCGAGGAGATCGGCGAGCCCCTGCTCCACCTCGCCGTTGGCGATGCGAAGCCGCGCGCGGGGGTCGAGCAAGCACGCTGTCTGCCAGGTGTGATGCTCTCCGTCCGGCGCGCCGGCGAGGACCAGCGTCTCGATCGCCTCGGCCAGCTCGCCGCGTTCGGCGAGCACCTCGGCCAGGTGGGCATACGTGAAGCCGAGCGGGGTCGTGGCGTCCAGGGCCGCTCTGGCGTCGGCTTCTGCCTCCGGCAGGTCGCCGCGACGAAGCAGCGCAAAGGCGCGGAACGACGACGCGTGGGCGAACGCGAAGGCCGATCCCTGCCTGCCGGCGAGTTCGAGCCACTCGGTGTACAGGCGCACCGCGGTGTCGTACTCGTCCAGGGTCAAGAGCACCGCCACCGCGACCACGTACCCCTGAAAGCTCTCGTCGCCGAGCAAGAGGCCGCCGGCGAGAGCGCGCTGCACGAGCTCTCGCGCCCGGTCGGGCGACTCGCCGGCACGCGCGAGCTCCGAGGCAACCAGCACCATCAGGAAGCGGCCGCCGAGACTGTCCTCGGTCGCCCGGTCGGCAATCCGCGCGAGCCTCTCGCGGGCCATCGGGTACAAGCGAGAGTCGAACCGAGCCCACATGATCAGCTCCGCCTCGAGCCGCTGAGTCAGCGCCGCTTCGCTGGGATCGATGCCCTCAATTGTTCGTTGCAGTGCGTCTGCGGCTTCGAACAGGTCGATTTCCTCTGCGAAGTGCGCATTGGCGAGCGCGAGCGCGACCTCCGCCGAGGGCGGCTGCCCTCGCACGAGCTCGTGCGCTTCCCGCAGGTGACCGAGCGCGCCGGGCAGGCCGGAGCGCAGCTCGGCCACCCCGAGCTCGAACAAGACATCCGCCCGCTGTTGCGCATCGGGAGGCTCGGCCAGGGCGCGTTCGAGATACGACCTGGCGACGTCGGCCGCGCCCTCGTCGCTCGCCTGCTGCGCGGCTTCGCGCAGGGTTGCGACGACAGAGCCGCGTGCCCGCGGCTGGACATACAGCAGGTGGGCGGCAACCCGTTGAGCGGGCGCACCGCCGTCGCCGAGCAGTTCCGCCGCTCGCTCGTGGCCGCGTTCGCGCTCGGCGTCGCCCAGGTCGGCGTACACGGCCGCGCGGAGAACCGGGTGCGCAAACGCAAGCGGGCCTCGAGCGCGAAGGACGTCCGAACGGACCAGCTCGGCCGCGGACGCAACGGCTGCATCCGGATCCAGTCCGGCGAGGGCAGCGACAAGCTCCGGGTCGGACTCCTCACCCAGGATCGCTACGGCCCGGGCGAAGGCCTCGGCCTCGGGGCCGAGGCGACGAACACGCTGAAGGACGAAGCGGGAAAGCGACTCGGGTCCGAGCTCGCGGACGCGTTCGGCTGCGCTCGCAGTCGGTTCGATCTCCTCCTCGAGCACGGCGTACACCAGCTCGTTGAGCAGGAAAGGATTGCCGGCGCACGACGCGTGCACCGTCTCCACGAACTCCTCGGCGGGATCGGTTCCGAGCCGCTCACGGAGGAGCTGCGCGACGGCGTCGAGGCTGAGCGGAGCCGGGCGAACGACCGTCGCGAGCGGCTCCGACTCGAGCGAGTCGAGTACGGCCGCGTCGGCGCCGGGCTCTCTCGTCCGGGCGCAGACCGCCACTGCCACCGGCAGCCCTTCGAGTCGGCGGGCGAGATAGGAGAGGAAGCGCAGCGACGGCGGGTCGCACCAGTGGACGTCGTCCACGGCGAGCAGCACGGGCCCTTGTTCGGCGAGGTTGGCGGTCAGCCAGAAGAGACCGTGGAGCGTGGTTTGCGAGGCGTCCTCCCCGGGGGCGAGCCAACCGCCGGTCTCGCCGAACTCGAAGAGCGGCGAGGCGAGACGCGCCGCGCCGGCGAGGAGCCGTGCCCGCTCGTCATCGTCGGACGCGGCGAGGCGTGCTTCGAAGAGCTGGCGGACGACGCCGTACGAGAAGTCTCGTTCGAGCTCACCCCCCCGGGCGCGCAACACGTGAAGACCGAGGCTGTCCGCTGTTTCGCATGCCGCCCCGAGCAGGCGCGACTTCCCGATTCCCGGCGCTCCCTCGAACAACACGAGCGCTCCTCGGCCGCCTTGGGCTTGGACGAGCAGCAGTGCGACGAGTTCGAGTTGCTCCGCCCGTTCCAGCAGGGGGGCGGTCCTTGCTCCTGCCACCGTCGCATATTGACGGTTGTCCAGAGCGACGACAAACGGACGCCGGGAAAAGATCAGGGGGTTCTTTCGGGGTGTCCCCTGTCGCGAATCACGCCGCGCAGCGGCAAGGTGAGCTGCGTAACCGTCGAGCCGAAAGGAGCTCTGCTGTGGACGCTTCCACAACCATTCCGACCACCTTCGAGATCAGGCGGGAGCACCTGATCGGGCTCATCGTCGCTGCTGTTGCTGTGGCAGCCGTGATCACCTGGCTTCTCGTCGCCGTCGCGTTCGACTCAAGCGGGGGGCAAACGCAGCAGCCTAGTGCGCTGACGCCGGCGGACACCCAGGCGATCCAATTTCCGCCGGACTACCGTGGAATGCCGTGACGCAAGCCATCCGAGACCTTCTGACTGCCCCAGCGAGTATCTCGCCGTCTCGTTGTGACGCGGCCCGAGTCCCGGGCTGGTGAGGTAGTGGGGGGCGGCGCTACGGCCGCCCCCCATCCGGTCAGCGGATTCCCTGGTCTATCCGACGGGCGCGAAGTAGCCGCCGACGCTGATAAAGAACCCCTCGCTCTCCGGGGCACAGCCGACGCCGACCGACCGAAGCCCTAGTCGCAGGCGACAGGATCGCGGAGCGTCGTCAGAACGACGGCTTCGCCGCCATGTCGATCACGACCAGTACGAGCAGCGCGGTGTCGAAGCGGAAGATCGTGAACAGGCGCTTGACGCGCCTCGCCACCTCCGGCGACTCCGGGCCGAACTGTTGCGCGGCCGCGTCGATCCGGCCGAGCTCGGGCCCGACGAAGGTGATGCCGATCGCCATCGCAAGCGCCCAGCCGACGACGCCGAAGATCGACCCAGAACTGATCCCAGGGCTGGCCGGACTTCTCGACGAGCGCCACCCCGAAGCCGAAGACGAAGAAGAGGGTGGGCGTGTAGACGCGGGTGCCGATCCAGGTGCCCATGCGCCCGAGCGCCGCGAGGGTCGGGCCGTCCTGCTTCTGCTCGAAGACGATGCCGAGCGTGGTCAGGGTGATGTCGCCGCCGACCCAGAGCGTGACGGCCAGGATGTGCAGCGCGAGGTAGATCTGGTACGAGCCCGGCGCGTACCAGAGGAAGACGATCGCCCCAGCGAGGAGGAGCGCGCCGGCCAGCAGCGTGTCGGGGGTGATCGGGCGCGTGAACCGTCTCGTCTCGGCGGGCGCGGCTGCCTCGTCCATCGGGCGATTATGGGATATTCGCCGGACTCGTATGTGGACATCGTTGGTAGGCAGAGGGGCCATCCTCGTCGGCCTGATCTGCGGGCTCCTGGCGGTCTCGCTGCCGTTCGTCTCCGAGGGGAGCTCGCGTTACGCCGACGACGGGACTGCGGCGGCGTTCCTGATCGTGTTGCTCGCGCTGACGAGCTGGTTCCCGGCGGAAGTCGGAACCGCGAGGCTCTGCATCGTGCTCGGCGGCGCGGCGTTCGGCTTCTTCCTCTTCCTTCCGGCGATATTCGCGTTCGACGAGCTCGGCTCCCTCGGCCCGAGCGGCTGGCTCGGCCTCTGCACCGTGCTGATCCCTGTCGGCGTCATCTTCGCCGAACCGCTTGCGCCTTCTGCCCGCGATCGAGGGGTCGGCGAGGCGATCGGCCTGCTCGGGATCGGGTTGCTCCTGGCGGGGATCTGGCTCCCGTACGAGAGCGGTGGACCGAGCGCCTGGAACGAATCGTCGTCCGGCCATGCCCTCGGGCTACTGATGCTGCTGCTCGCCGTACTCGACGCAGCACTCCTGGTGGCGCCGGGGCTCGCGGATTTGCAGCTGCTCACGGCCGCTGCGACCTTCGGCCTGCTCGGCGCCCCCCTGATCATCTCGGCGTTCGATCAGCTCGGGTCGCTCGGGGCCGGGGCCTGGCTTCAGGCGTGCGCCGGGGTGCTGGTCCTGGTCGCCGCTGGGGGCTGGCCGGCGCTGGCGCGCTACTCGCCGGCGAGCCTCTCCCAGTCGCCGAGGTAGCGGAACTGGTGGCGCGACGGCGGCTGGGGCGCCTGCGTCTCGAGCCACCTGACGGGCGCGTCCGAGCGGTTGGTCAGCTCGTGCGTGCTGCCGACTCCGCTCCAGAAGTAGTCGCCGGGGCCGAACGTGTGCAGCTCGCCGTCGAGGTCTCCCTCGAGCTGTCCCTCGATGATGAAGAACCCCTCCTCGAAGGCGTGGTCGTGCTCCTTGATCCCGCCGCCGGGCACGTACTGGAGCGCCATCAGGACGAACTGGCTCGCCCCGAAGTCCTGGTTCACGAGCAGCAGGACGGAGGCGCCGCCGACGTTTGTGCCCGCGCCCGCGAGGATGTTGCCGCTCGGTTCGGGCAGGTCGCCGACGTCGAAGTGGCCGCGGCGGTACGGCACCTCCGGGGTCGCGCCCGCGCTCTCCGAGAAGACCGTGTCCTCGAAGCGCGCGCCCGGGTTCGGCGCGCTCACCTCCAGCCACCGCGCGCCCGAGGTGGATGACACGGCGTGCGGCACGCCGAGCTCGATCCAGAGGAAGTCGTCCGCTCCGAGCTCCTCACGCGCCCCGGCGACGTCGACCGCGAGCGAGCCCGAGAGGACGTAGAGCGCCTGCTCGAACGCGTGCAGGTGCCGCTCGACCCGCCCCTCCGGCTCGAGCTCGCAGTGCACGACGGAGTGGTGGACGGTGCCGCGGTCGCGGTCGAAAAGCGGGCGGCGGGTCAGCCCTGCCGCGTGGCCTGCGAACGGTCCGTCGTCCGCCGCCGTCTCGGCGAGCTTCCCGACGAGATGCATCGCTAGCTCGTCGTCGGGGCGAACTCCGTCGCCTGCTGCGCCGGGTCCGGGAACGGTGCCGCGAGCGCCGCCGCCTCGATCGCGTCGAGCTCGGCGACCACGTCGGCCTCGAGCGCGTCCAGCTCCTCGGGCGCGACGCCGTCGCCGGTCAGCCGTGACCGCGCGACGACGAGCGGGTCGCGCTCGCGCCAGCTGTCGAGCTCGCCCTCGGGGCGGTACTTCCCGGCGTCGCTGCGCGAGTGGCCGACGAAGCGGTAGGTGAACGCCTCGATGAACGCCGGCCCCTTCCCGGCCCGGACGTCCTCGAGCGCCGTTCCGGCCGCCTCCCGCACCGCCCACAGGTCGTTGCCGTCGACGAACTGCGCCGGCAGCTCCATCGCCTCGACGCGGCTCCTCGCGGTGCCCGCGGTCACGTCCTCCGACCGCGTGTACTCGCCGTAGACGTTGTTCTCGCAGACGTACAGCGCCGGCAGCGAGAAGACCTTCGCGAAGTTGAGGCACTCGTAGAAGTAGGCCTGGTTGACGGCGCCGTCGCCGAAGAACGCGACCGCGACGTTGCCCGTCCCGCGCAGAGCGAGCGCGGCGCCGGTTGCCGCCGCGATGCTGCCGCCGACGATCCCGTAGCAGCCGAGCAGCCCGTGCTCGGGGTCGATCACGTTCATCGAGCCGGCGCGGCCGCCGCAGACTCCGGTCGCGCGGCCGAGCAGCTCGTCCATCAGCTTCTGCGGCTCGAGCCCGAGCGCGAGCGCGTGCCCGTGGCCGCGGTACGTCCCGCCGACGCGGTCGCCGTCGCGGAGCATGCTCGCGACCCCGACCTCCGTCGCCTCCTGGCCGGAGCACAGGTGCGTCGTCCCGTGCACGTGGCCCTTGAGGAAGAGCGACTGCACGCGGTCCTCGAAGCCGCGGATCAGGTGCATCCGCCGGTAGAGGGCGAGCACGGTCGCCTGGTCGGCGTCGGCCGGTGCGCGGACGTCGGTCACGACGGAGACGTCTCGAGCTCGGCGAAGTCGGCGCCGCGCGTGTAGATCCGGCCGCAGACGAGGAGCTCGTCCGCCGGGAACCGCGTCAGGATCTCGCAGCCGTCGGCCGTGACCAGGACCTCTTCCTCGATCCGTGCCGCCGACCGGCCGTCGCTCGCCGGGCAGTACGTCTCGAGGGCGAAGACCATGCCCTCCTCGATCTCCACCGGGTCCTCGAAGGAATGCAGGCGCGAGATCATCGGCGACTCGTACAGGCCGACACCGAGGCCGTGGCCGAACTGGAGGCCGAAGCACGACTCCTCGCTCGCGAACCCGAGCTCCTCGGCGGTCGGCCAGACCTCGGCGATCTTGTCCGTGGTCATCCCGGGCCGCACGAGGTCGATCGCGTCGTCGAGCCACGTGCGGCACTGGCGGTACGCGTCCACCTGGCTCGCCGACGCGCTGCCGACGCAGAACGTGCGGTAGTAGCACGTCCGGTAGCCCATGAACGAGTGGATGATGTCGAAGAAGGCCTGGTCGCCCGGCCGGATCAGCCGGTCGGAGAAGACGTGCGGGTGCGGGTTGCAGCGGTCGCCGGAGACGGCGTTGATCGCCTCCACGTGCTCGGAGCCGAGCTCGAAGAGCAGCTTCATCGCCTCCGCCACGATCTCGTGCTCGCGCACGCCGGGCCGCAGCAGCTCGTAGATCCGCTCGTAGACCGCGTCGACGATCGCGGCCGCGTGGTCGAGCAGCGCCTGCTCGTCCTCGGTCTTGATCTTCCGCGCCGAGAGCATCACCCGCTGCGCGTCGGTGGTCGCGACGCCGGCGCGGTGGAGCGCCTGCAGCGTGACCATGTCCGACATGTCGATGCCGACCTGCTCGCCCTGCAGTCCGCGCTCCTCGAGCTCGCGGACGATCTTCGCCGCCATCGCGTCCGGGACGCCGGTCTCCTCCGGCATCGCCCCGCGCATGCTGGTCACGCCCGCTCGCCAGCTCGACTCCGGCAGCCACGGCGCGTACATCTGGTGATGGCGGGCGGCGGAGCCGAAGTCCCAGAGGATCGGGTCGGAGTCGCGGCAGAGCAGCACGAAGCGCGCGTTCTTGTCGCGCGCCCACTCGCCGATGTGCGAGCTCGTCACGTAGCGGATGTTGTTGGGGTCGAAGAGGAGGAGCGCGCCGAGGTCGGACGCCGCCAGCGCGGCCTTGGCCCGTTCCATTCGCTCCCGGCGCAGGCGGGGGAAGTCGACCCGCTGTTCCCAGTCGACCGCCATCGTGGCGCCGCGCGAGGCAATGGTCATGCGCTTGCTCCTTCCGGTCCCATCGGGTGTTCACGAACGGTAAACATGCTTTGGACGGAGCGTCAAGTAGTGCGTGACGGTCCCGCGTCGTATTCTTCCGATCGTGAACAACGACGTTCCGGTCCTGATCGCGGGCGGGAGCCTCGTCGGGCTCTCGGCGGCGGTCTTCCTCGGCCAGCGGGGCGTTCCGTCCCTGGTGGTCGAGCGCCACGTCGGGACCGCGATCCACCCGCGCGCGGCGCTCGTCAACCAGCGCACGATGGAGACCTATCGCGCGGTCGGGATCGAGCCGCCGATCGAGGAGGCGGCCGCTCGCGAGTTCGTCCAGAACGGGGCGATCGTGTCGGTCGAGAGCCTGGGCGGCAAGGAGCTCGACTGGTACTTCCGGGAGATCAACGAGGGCGTCGAGGACCTCAGCCCCTCGGCCCGGGTCTTCATCACCCAGATCGGCCTGGAGCCGGTCCTGCTCGACAAGGCACGCTCGGGCGGCGCCGAGGTGCAGTACGCATCGGAGGTCGTCGACGTCTCGCAGGACGGCGACGGGGTGACGGCCCGCATCCGGCCGCGTGACGGCGGCGACGAGCGGACCGTGCGGGCGCAGTACCTGATCGCCGCCGACGGCGCGCACAGCCCGATCCGGCGGCGCCTCGGGGTCGAGATGCTGGGCCACGGCAGCTTCTCGGACAGCATCACGATCTACTTCCGCGCCGACATCCGCGAATTGCTCGGCGACCGGAACCTCAGCGTCATCTACGTCTTCCATCCCCGGCTCGTCGGCTTCTTCCGCTTCTCGATCGACGGCGACGCCGGCTTCCTCGTCGTCAACGCGACGATCGACGAGGAGGGCAACCGCTCGACGGCGATCGGCGAGGACATGAGCGAGGAGACGTGCATCGATTACGTCCGCCTGGCGCTCGGAGCGCCCGACCTGCCCGTACAGATCGAGAACGTCCAGCGCTGGTCGGCGACCGCCGACTGGGCGGAGCGCTTCGCCGAGGGCCGCATCCTGATCGCGGGCGACGCGGCGCACGTGATGCCGCCGACCGGAGGCTTCGGCGGGAACACGGGCGTCCAGGACGCGTTCGACCTGGCGTGGAAGCTCCAGTACGTGCTGGACGGCACCGCGAGCCCGGCACTGCTCGGCACCTACGACGCCGAGCGCCGTCCGGCGGGCGAGTTCGCCGTCGAGCAGGCCTACACGCGCTACGTGCTCCGGCTCGATCCCGGCCTCGGCAAGGAGAACCTGCAGCCGATCGTCCCCGAGGACGCGGTCGAGCTCGGCTACCGGTACCGGTCCGACGCGATCCAGGCCGAGCCGGACGACGACGGGCTCGTCTGGGAAAACCCGCACGAGCCGACGGCGCGGCCGGGGACGCGGGCGCCCCATCTGGACATCGAACGTGACGGCAGCCCGGTCTCGACGCTCGACCTCTTCGGACGGGACTTCGTCCTCCTCGCCGGCGCCGACGGACAGGCCTGGTGCGAGGCGGCGGCGTCAGCCGGGAAGGAGCTCGGCGTCGGCGTGGAGGCGCTCAGGGACGGGGCGGACTTCGGCTCGGACCGCTTCGCCGAGCTCTACGGTGTCGGTTCGGCCGGCGCCCTGCTCGTTCGCCCGGACGGCTTCGTCGCGTGGCGTGCCGCCGACGCGTCCGAGGATGCGGCAGCCGAGCTCCGCGGTGCGCTCGCCCGCGCCCTGCTGCGCTGACGCCTCAGACCGCGGCGACGGGCTCGGCGAACTCCGCCGCGAACTCCTCGACCGGCCACTCCGGGCCCGGAACCTCGTGCTTCAGCCTCGCCACGACGCGCCCGTGGTCGACACGCGCCGGGAAGTCGTGGATCGGGAGCACGAAGGTGCCGGAGTTGAGCGCCTTCTTGATCGCCGCCTTCTCGCCGCGCTTCGTCAGCGTGTGGTTGCCGGTGGTCTGCGGCTCGAAGGCGAGCACCTGGTGCCACGGCTCGACGATCTGGTTCTGGATGTCGTAGATCACGTCGCCGCAGATGCAGGCCGTGCCCTCGGCGGTCTCGACGAGGATGTTCATCGAGCCCTCCGTATGCCCGCCCGCGGCCTCGCAGACGATCCCGTCGTAGATCTCGTCCGGGCCGGAGAGCTCGAGGTCGAGCAGGCGGAGCGCCCCCGGCGTGTGCAGCCGGTCGATGTGGTGCTTCACGTACTCCGCCGGGTACTGCTCGCCCATCAGCCCGGAGGCGGAGTGCTCGAGCTCGCGCCGGTTCATCACGACGGGCGTCGTCATCGGGAAGCGCTCGTCCTGGCCGGCGTGGTCGATGTGGCAGTGGGTGTGGAGCACCGCGGCGACGTCCCCGATCGAGACGCCGTGCGCCCCGAGTGCGTTCTCGAGCTGCATGTCCTCGTCCACCCGGCCCTGCATCCCGAGGCGCCCCATGATCTCGGGGTCGCGGGCGCCGGTGTCGACGAGGATCGGCCCCGCCGGATTGCCCAGGATCAGGACGCCCCAGGTGTGCACCCAGATCGGCGTGCCCATGTTGTGGCCGAGGACGAGGAAGCTCGACTCGACGAAGACGTCGGTCAGCGAGAGGAGCTTGAGCTCGTGTGCAGGCACAACGGCTTAGATACGCCTCCGGGCAGGCATTGTCAACGCGCTACAGTCGCGGCATGGCATTCGAGTCGATCGAGGCGCTCGAGACCGCGCTCCGCGAGTCCGACTACCTGCCGGACCGCGGCCTGGCGACCGCGCTCTACCTCTCGCTGCGGCTCGAGAAGCCGGTGCTGCTCGAGGGCGAGGCGGGGGTCGGCAAGACCGAGGCGGCGAAGGCGCTCGCCCGAGCGCTCCCGGCCCGGTTGATCCGCCTCCAGTGCTACGAGGGCCTCGACGTCGCACACGCCGTCTACGAGTGGAACTACTCGCGCCAGCTGCTGCACATCCGCGCGGCGCAGGAGGGGACGGTGCACGAGGAGGAGCTCTTCGGGCCCGAGTTCCTGATCCGGCGGCCGCTGCTGGAGGCGATCGAGAGCCCGGAGCCGGTCGTGCTCCTGATCGACGAGATCGACCGCGCCGACGAGGAGTTCGAGGCCTTCCTGCTCGAGGTGCTCTCCGACTTCCAGATCACGATCCCCGAGGTCGGCACGATCGCCGCGGCGCGGCGGCCGAGCGTGATCCTGACCTCGAACCGCACGCGCGAGCTGCACGACGCGCTCAAGCGGCGCTGCCTGTTCCACTGGATCGGGCATCCGACCCTGGAGCGCGAGATCGACATCGTCGTGATGCGGGTGCCGGGGATTCCCGCTCGGCTCGCGGCGCAGGCGGCGACGTTCGTGCGCGGCCTGCGCGGGCTCGACCTGGCGAAGCCGCCGGGCGTGGCGGAGACGATCGACTGGGCACAGGCGCTCGCGGCGCTCGGGCGGCAGGACCTGGACGCCGAGGTCGTCGAGCAGACGCTCGGCTCGGTGCTGAAGTACCACGAGGACCTCGAGACCGTCCGCGACGCTGCGCTCGCGATGCTGGTCGAGGAGGCCCGCGCTGCCGGCTGAGGCGCTCGTCCGCCAGGTCGTGACGTTCGGCCGGGTGCTCCGCGAGGCCGGGCTCGAAGTCGGGCCGGGCCGGGTGATCGACGCGCTGCAGGGCCTCGACGCGGTCGAGCTCGAGCGGCGCGACGACGTCTACTGGGCCTTGCGCCAGACGCTCGTCTCCCGTGCCGAGGATCTCGAGGCGTTCGACCGCGCGTTCGCGGCGTGGTTCCTGCGCGCGCCCGAGCTGGCGCCCCCGCGGACGTCGACGATGGAGCGGCGCCGCGTCGCCAAGGCGGACTCGCGGGACGGCACCGACGAGGTTGCCGAGGCCGGCGCCGAGGACGAGGAGCGCGCCACGGGGTGGAGCGCCGACGAGCTGCTCCGCCAGAAGGACTTCTCCGAGCTGAGCCCCGAAGAGCTCACGAAGTTGCGGCGGCTGATCGCCGAGCTCGCGCGCGCCCGCCCACTGCGGCGCTCGCGTCGCCTCCGCCGCCATCCGCGCGGCGACGCGCTCGACTTGCGGCGCCTCGTCCGGAAGTCGCTCGCCACCGGCGGCGACCCGGTCGACCGCGCGTTCCGCTCGCGGGTCGAGACCCACCGGAAGCTGATCGTCCTCTGCGACGTCTCCGGCTCGATGGAGCCGTACTCGCGGGCGATCCTGCTCTTCGTCCACGGCCTCCTCGAGAGCGGGCGCGGGGTGGAGGCGTTCGCGTTCGGGACGCGGCTGACGCGGCTGACCGAGGAGCTCTCCGGGCCCGATCCCGAGAAGGCGCTCGAGGAGACGTCGCGCCGCGTGGTCGACTGGTCGGGCGGCACGCGGATCGGCGCGTCGCTGAAGGCGTTCAACGACCTCTGGGGCCGGCGGGCGCTCTCGCGCGGCGCGGTCGTGGTCGTCGTCTCCGACGGCTGGGAGCGGGAGGACACGGTCACGGTCGCGCGCGAGATGGCGCGACTCGCCCGCTGCGCCTACGCGGTCGTCTGGGTCAATCCGTTGAAGGGCCATCCCGACTACGAGCCGCTCGCCGGCGGGATGCGCGCCGCGCTTCCGTTTGTCGACCGGTTCCTGCCGGGGCACAATCTGGCGAGTCTCGAAGACCTGGCCGGTGTGCTCGCCGGCATCGAGAGGAGGCATGCAGCGTGAAGGAGATCCTGGGAGAGGTCGAGAAGTGGCGCGAGAACGGCGAGAAGGTCGTCGTCGCGACGGTGATCGCCACGCGCCGGTCGGCGCCGCGGCCCGTCGGCACGAGCCTGGCCGTCTCGGAGTCGGGGAAGATGTGCGGCTCGGTCTCGGGCGGCTGCGTCGAGTCGGACGTCTACGAGAACGCCCGTGAGGTGATGGAGACGGGCGAGCCGAAGCTGCTCTCGTACGGCATCGCCGACGAGGAGGCGTGGTCGGTCGGCCTGCCGTGCGGCGGCGAGATCGACGTCTTCGTGGAGCGCGTCGAGTGATCGAG
>CAWJZI010000006.1:0-60121 GCA_963847305.1 uncultured Actinomycetes bacterium
CGTCGACGACGTCCGCGTCCCGAACATGCTCTGGGCGAAGGCGCTGCGCTCGCCGGTCCACCACGCCGGGATCAAGAAGCTCGACACGAAGAAGGCCGAGGAGATGCAAGGGCGTCCAGGCGGTCGTCACCTGGGAGGACGTCCCGCGTCACGTCTACGGGCATCTCGAGGCGCTCGGCATCCCCGGCGACGAGCCGCTGATGGCCAAGGACGAGGTGCGCTACAAGGGCCAGCCGATCGCGGTCGTCGCCGCCGAGGACGAGGAGACGGCGCAGGCGGCGGTCGAGGCGATCGAGATCGACTTCGACGAGCGGCCGGCGCTGTTCGACGTCCGCAAGGCGTGTCGACCCGGACGCGCCGCAGATCCACCAGTGGGGCAACTGGTACCCGCACTTCGAGGCCGAGATGGACCGTCCGCCAGATCCGCAAGGGCGACATCGACGCGCGCGTTCGACAAGGCCGACACGATCGTCTAGGGCGTCTACCGGCCCGCCGCGATCGAGCAGCTGCCGCTCGAGACGCAGGTCGCGCTCGTCGTTCCCGAGGCGAACGGGCGGCTGACGATCTACTCCTGCACGCAGGCGCTGTACTTCTCGATGGGCGTCGTCGCCGCGCACCTGGAGTGGCCGCTGAACAAGCTCAAGTTCGTCGGCGGCACCGTCGGCGGCGGCTTCGGCGGCAAGGTCGACACGGCCGCCGAGACGCTCGTGCGCGCTGCTCGCGCTCAAGTCCGGCCGGCCGGTGAAGTGGCGCTGGACGCGCGAGGAGGAGTTCCTCTGCTCCTCGACGCGCGCGCCGTGGCACATGGAGATCGCGGACGCGGTCACGAAGGACGGCTGGATCCTCGGCCGCAAGATGCTGACGCTCCACGACTCGGGCGCGTACGCGCGCTTCTCGCCCTACGGCGTGACGAAGCACAGCTTCCACCACACCGGCGCGTACACGATCCCGAACCTGCACTTCGACGGCTACGTCGTGTTCACGAACCGGGTGCCGACGACGGCCATGCGCGGCTTCGGCGTCACGTCGGTCTCGTTCGCGACCGAGCTGCACGTCATCCGCATCGCGGAGGTGCTCGGGCATCGACCCCTTCGAGATCCGGCTGAAGAACGCGAACCGGATCGGCGACACGTCGCCGAACGGCATCGCCTACACGGATCCCTCCACGGTGCCGACGATCCTCGCGATCGCCGACGCGGTCGGGCACGAGCTGCCCGCCGACTACCGGACGATGACGCGCGACTCGCGCTCGGGCGACCTGCTCCCCGAGCACCTCGTCGCCCAGGTCGGAAAGGTGGATCACTATGGCCAAGCACACGGGCCGCGGGATCTCGGCGATCGAGTACCCGACCGGCATGAACCAGAACGGCGACCCGTCGCAGGCGTGGATCAAGATCAAGCCGGACGGCCGCGTCGACGTCTTCTCCGGCACCTCCGACATCGGCAACGGCTCGAAGACGATCCAGAGCCAGATCGTCGCCGAGACGCTCGGCGTCCCGTACGAGTGGATCACGTACGACAACTCGAACACGGACTCGTCGCCGGTCTGCACCGGGCACGTTCGCCTCGCGCGCGACCTTCGTCGCCGGCAAGGCGGTCAGAAGGCCGCGCTGTCGGCGCGCCAGAAGCTGCTCGAGATCGCGTCGAAGGAGCTCGAGATCGAGCCGGAGGACCTCGACGTCGTCGACGGCGAGGTGATCGCCAAGGGCGCGCCGCAGAAGAAGATCGGCGTCCCGGACGTCGCCGCAGCGGCGACCTGGGTGCACGGCGAGCTGATCACCGGCACCGGCGCCCACCTGAACCCGTACGCGGCGATCGTGGAGCCGGAGACCGGCCGGGTCGACTCCCCGCCGCACGCCGCGATCTCCTACGCGGCCTGCGCCGCGGAGGTCGAGGTCGACGACGAGACCGGCGAGGTTCGGGTCGAGCAGCATGTGGCAGTGCTTCGACGTCGGCCGTGCGATCAACCCGACGCTCGTCGAGGGTCAGATCCAGGGCGGCGCCCTGATGGGGCTCGGCCTGGGCGTGCTCGAGGCCTGCTACCCGTACTACCCGTCGCCCGAGCACCGCGGCGGCGAGTTCGGCTCGTACTTCGCGCCCGGGATCGAGGGGCTGCCGAAGATCGACACGATCATCATCGAGAACCCGTCCGCGGACGGCCCGTACGGCGCGAAGGGGATCAGTGAGATGGCCAACAACCCGCAGCCGCCGGCGATCGCGACCGCGGTCTACGACGCGATCGGCGTCTGGGTCACCGAGCTGCCGATCACGCCCGAGCGCGTCCTGCGCGCGCTGGCGGCGAAGGAGAGGGCCCGCGCGCGGAGGGCAAATGGGCGATCTTCGACGAGGAGATCTCGGTGAACACGGTCGCCCACGCGGACTCCCGCTTCCGGTTCCCGGTCGGTTGGCGTTGAGCGATTCGCCGTTCGGGACGTGGAACGGCGTCCCGCTCTTCGCGTTCCGCGACGGCGTGAACATCCACGCCGTGGGCGGCGAGCAGGTGCTCGTCTGCCGGGTGAACTACGACCCGGGCTTCGGCGTGGGGACGCATTCGCACGAGCACACCGAGCAGGTGATGATCGTCTCGGAGGGCGAGCTCGAGCTGACCGTCGAGGGCGAGACGAGGACGCTGGGGCCCGGCGACTGGGCGGTGATCGGCCGTGGCGTCGAGCATGCCGTCCGCACCGAGAACGGCGCCCAGTTCTGGGAGGCGCTCTCGCCCGTCCCGCTCGACCACGTGCCGGACCGGGAGCGCGACCTCGTGCTCGGGCCGGACGGCGGCTCCGGGCACGTCGAGCAGTAGACGGGACAGGCTCGGGCCCGGCCCGAGCTACAGGCTCCGGCCCGGCCCCGAGCAGGGACTGGCCTCGAAGGGGTCCGTCCCTGGGTTCCATTCGACCGGCGCGGGCTTGTTGTTCCGAAATCGGCACGGCCGCGCGCGAGTCTCGTGCGCCGGCGCCTGGTAGCGTCGGCCGCAGAGGGCGGCGGGACGGCTCCCCACCCAGGGTGGGGGTTTCCTTTCTATTGTCTGGGCGACCGATCGAGAGAGGAGGAGCCGTGCCCTGGATCGACGTGAAGCTGTACGACCATCGAGTCACCGAAGAGAGCGTCCCGAAGATCATCGAGTCGCTGACGAACGCGCTCGCGAGTCGAGCGGCGCCGCGCCGGAGCACATCCAGGTCGTCGTGCAGGGCATCTCGCCCAAGCACTGGGGCCAGGGTGGCAAGCCGGGCGCCTGACGGCGAACCCGGCTCAGCTGAACGCGTCGCCGTTCGAGGTCGCGATTCCGGGCGGCTCGCTCCGCGGCCACAGCGGCGGAGCCGGGCCGCCCGCCCTGCTGCTGCACGGCGGCGCGGCGGTCCCGGACTACCTCGACGGGCTCGCCGCCGAGCTCGCCGGCCTGTTCACGACGTACCGCTACACCCAGCGCGGCACGCCGCCCTCGAGCGGCGGCCCTCCGTTCACGATCGAGGCGCACATGGACGACGCGCTCGCGGTGCTCGACGCGTTCGGGATCGAGCGCGCCTGGGTCGTCGGCCACTCCTGGGGCGGCCATCTCGCGCTGCACCTGCTGACGGCGCATCCGGACCGCCTGCTCGGCGTGGTCTGCGTCGATCCGCTGCCGGCCTCGCCGGACGTGTTCGTCGAGCTCGACGCGAACGTCCGCAGCCGGCTCTCACCCGACGAGATCACACGGCTCGACGAGCTCGAGCGCCGTCGGCGCGCCGGCGAGATCACGGAGGACGAGCTGATCGAGCGGTTCGCGCTCGTCTGGCCGCATTACTTCGTCGTCCCGTGCGCGCTGCCCCCGCCGGCGCACATCGGCGTCGAGGCGTCGATCGGCACCAATCGCTCGCTCGGCGAGCACTTCGAGCGGCGCACGCTGGTCGACCGGCTCCCCTCGGCTCGCCTCCCCGTGTTGTTCGTGCACGGCGAGCAGAGCATCGTGCCGCTGCACGCGTCCGCGGCGACGTGCGCACTGGTGCCCGGCGGGCAGTTCGTGGCCGTCGAGGAGTGCGGCCACTTCCCGTGGCTCGAACGGCCCGGCTCGGTGCGCGGCGCGAGTCGAGACGTTCCTCGCGCGCTAGGCTCGCGCGCATGACCGCCCCCGCCCGCTTCAACTTCACGCGCGACGTGGTCGAGCAGGCGGACGGCGCTGCGCTCGCGCTCCGGTTCGTGGACACCGGCGGCGGCGTGCGCGATCTGACGTTCGCCGAGGTCGCCGAGTCGGCCGCGCGCTGGGCGGGACTGCTGCGGTCACGCGGCGTTCAGCCGGGCGACCGCGTGCTCGTGCTCGTCGGCAAGACGCCCGACTGGCACGCGGTGATGCTCGCGGGACTGAAGGCGGGCGCGGTGACGATCCCGTGCTCGGAGATGCTGCGGGCGAAGGACCTCGACTTCCGCGTGCGGCACTCCGGGGCGCGTCTGCTGCTCGCCGACGAGCGTTGCCGCAAGGAGGTCGAGGCGATGTCGGAGCCGTGCGACGTCGTCTACCTGGAGGAGGCCGTGCTCGGGGAGCCGGACGGCACGACCGCCGACACCGCCGCGGACGACCCCGCGTTCATCCTCTACACCTCCGGCACGACGAAGGATCCGAAGGGCGTCGTGCACACCCACCGCTACACGTGGGCGAAGCGCGCGCAGGCCGAGCGCTGGCTCGACGCGCGGCCGGGCGAGGTCGTGTGGTGCACGGCCGGCACGGGCTGGGCGAAGTCGATCTGGAACGTGCTGCTCGGGCCATGGAGCTGCGGGTCGGCGGTGATCCTGCACGAGGGCGGCTTCGAGCCCGAGGAGCGGTTCCGTCTCCTCGAGGAACTCGCGCCCGACGTGCTCTGCCAGGCGCCGACCGAGTACCGGCTGATGGCCAAGGTCGAGGGCATCTCGCGCTACGACCTCTCGCGCACGCGCCACCTGGTCTCGGCCGGGGAGCCGCTGAACCCGGAGGTGATCCGCGCCTTCGAGAGCGCGTTCGGCCGGACGATCCACGACGGCTACGGCCAGACCGAGAACACGCTGCTCGTCGGCAACTTCCCCGGCGCGGAGATCAGGCCGGGCTCGATGGGCAAGCCGGCGCCGGGCTACGACGTGCGGGTGATCGACTTCGACGGGAACGAGACGGCCGCCGGCGAGGAGGGCGACATCGCGCTGCGCGGGGACGCGCCCGCGCTGTTCGCCGGCTACTGGAACCAGCCCGACGAGACCGCGGCGGTCTACCGCGGCGACTGGTACGTGACGGGCGATCGCGCGGTGCGGGACGAGGACGGGTACCTCTGGTTCACCGGCCGCGCGGACGACGTGATCCTCTCGGCCGCTTACCGGATCGGCCCGTTCGAGGTCGAGAGCGCGCTGCTCGAGCATGCCGCGGTCGCGGAGAGCGCGGTCGTCGGGAAGCCCGACCCGGATCGTGGCCAGATCGTGAAGGCGTTCGTGGTGCTGCGTCCGGGCCACGCCGGTGGCGACGAGTTGGCGCGCGAGCTCCAGGACCACGTCAAGCGCGTGACCGCCCCGTACAAGTACCCGCGCGAGATCGAGTTCGTCGACTCGCTCCCGAAGACGCGGAGCGGGAAGATCAGGCGCGTCGAGCTGCGCAAGCTCGAAGAGGAGCGCGCCGCGGGCTAGGAGGCTTTCCTCGCCTGCTCGGCTTCCCAGGCGAGCCGCTCGCTCGCTCTTTCGGCCGGCAGATCCGTCAGCGCCAGCCGTCGAGCACGCGCTGCGCGTCGTCGAGCGACGTGACGATCGTCCCGGCCGCCTCGATGCACCCGACGACGAACAGGTTGAGCCCCTTGACCTCGCCCTCGCGGTTCGAGTCGCGCGTCGAGCGCAGGTCGTGCGTCATCCCGACGATCCCCTTCTTGGACGGGTCGCTCCGCATCAGCCCGTAGAAGATCCCGATCTCGCACGCGGTGCCGTCGTCGATCACCGGGCCGTCGAGGATCGCGAGCACCGCGTTCGCCTCCGAGAGCGCCGCCCAGTCCTTCGCGAAGATCCGCTCGGCCGTCACCGTGCCGTCGAGCGCGAGCTCGTGCTCGTGCGGGACGAACACGTCGAACCCGGCGGCGCGGAGCTGCACCGCGCACTCGTCGATGAAGCGGCGCTCGGCGGGCGTGAACAGCGGGCCGGCGAAGTAGACCTTCACGCGAGCTCGAGCTCGACCGGTGCCGCGCCGGGGACGGCCGCGGCGGTCTCTCGCGCGTGCAGGAGCGTCGTGCGGACGATCAGCTTCGCGCGGGCGAAGTTGTCGAGCTCTGTCGGCACCGGACCGACGGACTCGCCGAGCGCGTACGCGGCCGCGTTCCGGCCCGATCGCCCGGTAGGAGTCGAGCGAGTAGAGCGGCGACATGCCGAACAGCTCGAGGTTGTCGAGCGGCTGCAGGTCGGCGCGATGGATGACCGCGGTGCCCTTCGACTGCAAGCCCGACCGCGACGCCGGAGCCCGGACAGCTTCGCGCCGTCATGGCCGATGAATGCGACGTCGGAGACGCGGCGCACGCGGACGAAGCCGCGGCCTCGCCGCCGCCTTCGCGCACGCCGTCCGCGACAGCGCGGAGCACCTCCTCGTGCGACAGGCCGTTGATCGTCTCGCGCAGTCCGTCCGCGAACGCCGGGCCGACCGCGATCACAACCTCGTCCGACGCGGTGCCTAGATTGGCAATGTGTGTTGTCTGAATAGTAGACAGCGCCTCCATTGGACACGGCCTGCTCGCGCGGGTCGAGCACGTAGGGAAGCTGCTGCAGCAGCTCCCAGCGCTCGCCTTCGAGGCGATAGCCCGTGCCTGGGCCCTCGTATCGATTCGGGTCGCTGACCGCCGAGTGCACCGTGCCGTCAGGCTCGATCATCGCCGACGTCTGGAGGTAGTCCGCGGAGACGCGCTGGCGCTGCATCGCCAGCACGGCTTCGGCGACGTCGGCGAAGCCGGCGCGATCGAGCTCGCGCACGACGTCGAGCGCGGAAATGCCCTCCTCGAGCACGCGGTCGGCCGCCGCGACGTCGGCCGCGCGGTCGCGGTCGGGCAGGTCGCGGCTGGCGTACCCGTACGTGGCGGCCTCGACCTCCTCGTCCGTGACGGGCGGGAACCCGAGCCCGGCGAAGACCGCCTGGACGGCGCGCGCGCCCTTCGCGCGCACCGCGAGCACGTCGTCCTCGGCGACCGGCTCGATCCCGGCGTCGACCTGCCAGTCGCGCTGGATGGTCAGCCACTCCTCGAGGTCGTCGGCGTCGTAGTTGCCGCCGCCGAACGTGTTGTCCTCCTTCGGCATCACCGAGTAGCCGGAGGTGACGAAGTCCGTCCCGGGGAGGAACTGCCCCATCAGCTTCGCCGTCTTCCGGATCGGCGAGTGCGAGGCGATCGCGTCGTTCCCGGAGGCGACCTCGAGGTCGAGCCAGGCGGCGAGCACGTTCTCGGCGAGGATCTCGCGCACGCCGCCCGGCACCGACAGCACGAGCGCCACGCACGAGATCGATCCGTTCTGCACCCCCTGCGAGCCGGCGGCGCGGATCGCGGCCAGGCAGCGGGCCTCCAGGTAGAGCATCGAGTAGCCCTGCGCGTGCCCCATCAGCGCCTCCGAGCCTCCGCCCGAGGTGAACCGGACCTTGACGCCGCGGGAGGCATAGGCCGACGCGAGGAACGCCTTCGACCACGGCGTGTCGTCGCCGTCGACGAACACCGGCTCCGTCCCGTACACGGAGAGCGTCTCCGCGTAGGTGACGAGCCCCTGGATCGCGAGCTGGAGGTTGCGCCGCTCCTCGACCGCGCACTGCGTCATCACGCCCGGGCGTCCGGTCTGCGAGCCGACGAGGATGGCGATCGCGTTCAGCGGCGCGTAGCGCGAGACGCCCACCGTCGTCTCCACCTCGGCGAACCCGCGCGCGCCGGCCTCGGCGGCGTCTGCGGCGAGCAGCGCCGGGTTCTCCTTCAGGTTCGTCACGTGGGCCTGGTTGGCCGGAGCCCGCCGGGCGCGCAGCTTCTTCAGCGCGAACATCAGCTCGACCGGGTCGAGCTTCGAGACGACGCGCGCGAGGCGCGCGGGCGTCAGCCCGCGCGAGAGTCGCACGAGCTCTGCACGCGGCACGTCGACGTCGACCAGGCGGCGCGCGATCGCGTCGTCGTCGAGCGCAGCCGCCTCCGCCGCGACCTCGAGGTCGAGGCCGTTGGCCGCGACGAAGCGGTCGATGACGTCGAAGTCCTCGGCGCGGCGTCCGTCCATCTCGACGACCCGGCCTTCCTCGACCGCGAGACTCGGCTCCGGATCGTTGGGCCCGTCCATCGCGACCAGCCCGAGCTCGGGATAGGGCGAGATCAGCAGCTCGCGCCGCAACTCCCGCTGCTCGCGCGCGAGGAAGCGCTCAGACCGCCGCGCGCTACGGCTCATCCGCCCTCAGCAGCCCCCGTGCGGCGCAGGCCGTCGCCGCCTCGCGAACGAATGCGGCGCACAGCGGCGCCTCGAGCTCGGTCTCCAGCCGCGCCGCCCAGGCCTCGAGCTCCTCCGCGCTCGAGCGATGGGGCCGCAGCGCCGTGTAGATCTCGAGGATCGTCGCGCTCGGAACCGTCGCGAGCTCGGCTGCGCGCGCCAGGTTGTCCGCGAGCTGCGTACGGCCTGCCGCGAGCGCGACCGCCGACTGGCGGCGAAGCGTCTCGGGCGTCGCCCGGAGCTCCTCCGGGCCGAGCGTCCCCGAGCGCACGGCGTCGAGCGTGAGCTCGTCCAGCCCGAGTCCCGACGGCGTCCGCACGAGCTCCGGCCTGCGCGAGCCCAGCGGGTAGTCGGAGACCGGGTCGAAGTCCATCGCCGACAGCTTAGAGTTGCACCGAGAAATCGGACAAGGAGGGACACGTGAGGAGACTCGCTCTTGCTGCGGCATGCGCGGGAATCGTGCTCGCAGCAACCGCGAGTGCAGCAGGGCCGTCGCTCTCGCCCCATGTCTGGGGCGTGAAGGTCAGCGGCGCGCCCGCGTCCGTCTTCAACGCGACCTGGCTGATCGGCATCGAGGAGCCTGCCTTCACCACGACGCGGAATCGCTCGCTCGCGGTCAGGGGAACGGTGAAGATCGCCGGCAACCAGATCACCTTCCGCGACGTCTCGGGCCTGCTCGCGTGCAAGGGGGCGCAGGCGACCGGCCGGTACGCCTGGAAGATCCAGGGCACGAAGCTGAGCTTCACGCGGCTCGCCGACAAGTGCCTGGGCCGCCGCACCCTTCTCACCGCCACCTACACGAGGGTCCGCTAGCCGTGCCGAACACCTACGACTTCTCGGGCCGCGTCGCCCTGGTCACCGGCGGGGCGAGCGGGATCGGCGCCGCAACGGCCGAGCGACTGCGCGCGAACGGCGCAGAGGTCGCAGTCTTCGACCGCGAGCCCGTCGAGCGCTACGTCTCGGTCACGGGCGACATCTCGTCGTCGGCAGACGTCAACGCCGCCGTGCAGCAGGTCGAGCGGGACCTCGGCCGCATCGACGTGCTGGTCAACTCGGCCGGCGTGCCCGGTCAGTCGCTGCGCACGGTCGACGTCCCGGACGAGGAGTGGCAGCGCGTCTTCGCGATCAACGCGAACGGGACGTTCTTCATGTGCCGGGCGGTGCTCCCGGGGATGATCGAGCGAGGCTACGGACGGATCGTTCTCGTCGCGTCGATCGCGGGCAAGGAGGGCAACCCGCCCGCGGCCGCCTACTCGGCGAGCAAGGCCGCGGTGATCGCGATGACGAAGTCGATCGGCAAGGACGTGGCCGGCACCGGCGTCCTCGTCAACTGCATCGCGCCCGCCGTGATCGAGACCCCGATCCTCACCGGACTCTCCCAGGGCCACATCGACTACATGGTCGAGCGCATCCCCCTCGGCCGGATGGGGCGCGCAGACGAGGTCGCGGCGCTGATCTGCTTCCTCGCCAGCGAGGACCTCTCGTTCTCGACCGGCGCGACGTACGACATCTCCGGCGGGCGGGCGACCTACTGATGCTCACCTTCCGCTATCGCACCGCCGCCGGGATCGTCGAGGGCACGGCGGACTCGCCCGAGGAGCTCGAGGCTTACGAGCTCGCGATCCCGGTCGAGCCGCCGGAGGTCTGGGGCGCCGGCGTCACCTACGAGCGCAGCCGCGACGCGCGGGTCGCCGAGAGCGACGACGCCAAGGACCTCTACCTGCAGGTCTACGAGGCCGAGCGCCCCGAGCTCTTCCTCAAGGACGCCGCCTGCCGGCGCACCGTCGGCCCCGGCGAGCCGATCGGCGTCCGCTCCGACTCGGCCTGGAACGTTCCCGAGCCGGAGATCGCGATCGTGCTCGGCGAGCACTGCGAGCCCGCCGGCCTGACGATCGCGAACGACGTCTCCTCGCGCGCGATCGAGGGCGAGAACCCGCTCTACATCCCCCAGGCGAAGATCTTCGCCGGCGCGTGCGCGCTCGGCCCGGCCGTGCTCGTCCCGGAGGACTGGGAGGCACCGCTCGAGATCCGCCTCCGGATCGCGGACGCCGACGGCAACGAGCTCTTCGCCGGGGAGACCTCGACCGCGCGCATGCGCAGGACGTTCCCCGAGCTCGTCGAGTGGCTGCTGCGCGCGAACCCCGTCCCGCCCGGCAGCGTGATGCTCACCGGAACCGGCCTCGTCCCCCCGGACGACTTCACCCTCGAGCCGGGCCACGTCGTCGAGATCCACGTCCCGGGCATCGGCACCTTGACGAACCCCGTCGTCACGGCGGAGGAACTGCTGACCACGAGAAGGAGCGAGATCCATGTCTGAGGTCCTCGAAGCCCCGGCGCGGCCGGCGCTCGCCAACTTCATCGGCGGTGAGTGGCGACCGAGCGTCTCGGGTCGCACGTATGAGAAGCACGGCCCCTGGCGGCCGTCCGAGGTGATCGGCGAGTTCCCCGCCTCCGGCGAGGAGGACGTGAACGCGGCCGTCGCGGCGGCGCTCGCCGCCTTCCCGGAGTGGGCGCGGACTGCCGGCGGCGAAGCGCGGCGCGATCCTGAACAAGGCCGCCGACATCGTCGAGGCGCGCGCGGAGCAGATCGCCCAGGACATGACGCTCGAGATGGGCAAGCCGATCCGCGAGTCGCGTGGGGAGGCGCTGCGGATGTCGCAGGTCTTCCGCTTCTACTCCGGCGAAGGGCTGCGGCCCGACCGGCGAGCGGTTCGAGCAGATGCTGACCGGCAGCGTCGCGTACACGGTCCACCGCCCGCTCGGCGTCGTCGGGTTGATCACGCCGTGGAACTTCCCGGCGGCGATCCCCGCCTGGAAGGTCGCGCCCGCGCTCGTCTACGGCAACACGGTCGTGATGAAGCTCGCGCAGGAGGCGCCGCTGACCGGCCTCCACCTCGCGGCGTGTCTCGAAGAGGCGGGCCTCCCCGCAGGCGTGCTGAACATCGTCATCGGCCGCGGCTCCGAGGTCGGGACGCCGCTCGTCGAGCACCCCGACGTGAAGGCGATCTCGTTCACGGGCTCGGTCCCCGTCGGGCGCGGCGTCCGCGAGGAGGCGACCAGGCTCGGCAAGCGCGTCCAGCTCGAGCTCGGCGGGCACAACCCGGTGGTCGTCATGGCCGACGCCGATCTCGCCCGGGCGGTCGAGCTCGTCTACGCGGGCGCGTTCTGGTCGGCCGGCCAGAAGTGCACGGCGACGCGGCGGATCTACGTCGAGGAGCCGGTCTACGACGAGTTCCGCACCCGCCTGCTCGAGCGGATGGAGAGCGGCGTCGTCGGCGACCCGAACGACCCGGCCACCGAGGTCGGGCCGCTCGTGAACGAGAAGCAGCTCGAGGAGATCCTGGCCGGGATCGAGCGCGGCAAGTCCGAGGGCGGCACCGTCCTCACCGGCGGCGAGCGCATCGACGACGAGGCGTATCTCGTCGCCCCGACGCTCTTCGAGGGCGTCGGCGACAACGCGTTCCTGTCCTGCGAGGAGGTCTTCGGCCCGGTCACGTCGCTGTACCGCTTCTCCGAGCTCGACGACGCCCTCGAGCGGGCGAACGCGGTCGAGTTCGGGCTCTCGGCGGCGATCTTCACGTCGAGCCTCGTCTCCGCCCGCGCCTTCACGGAGCGGATCGAGGCCGGGATCATCCGCGTCAACGGCCAGACGGCCGGCGTCGACGTGCACGTGCCGTTCGGCGGGATCAAGGGCTCGGGCTTCGGCCCGCACGAACAGGGCCGTGCCGCGAGGGACTTCTACACCGAGTCGGTCACTGTCTACGAAGACATCTGAACAGCTGGCTCGTCACCGGGGCGCTCGGCTGCCTCGGCGCCTGGACGGTCGCCACCCTCGCCCGCGAGGGCGCGGCCGTCGTCGCGCTGGACCTCGGGAGCGACCGCCGGCGCCTGCACCTGATCGCGAGCAAGGAGGAGCTCGCGCCCGTGACCTTCGTCCAGGGCGACATCACCGAGCCGAAGACGATCTCGCACACGGTCGCCGACCACGGGATCACGCACATCGTCCACCTGGCCGCCCTCCAGGTGCCGTTCTGCAAGGCCGACCCGGTGCTCGGGGCACAGGTGAACGTGACCGGCACGGTCAACGTCTTCGAGGCGGCGAAGCAGCACGGGCTCGCCGCGCCGATCGCCTACGCGAGCTCCGCGGCCGTGTACGACCGGCACGGCGAGGTCGCCCCGCGCACGCTCTACGGCGTCTACAAGCTGGCGAACGAGGGGACCGGACGGGTCTACTGGCAGGACGACGGCGTCGCCAGCGTCGGGCTGCGGCCGTTCTCCGTCTACGGCCCCGGCCGCGACCAGGGCATCACCGCAGGCCCGACGCTCGCGATCGACGCAGCCGTCCGCGGGCAGCCGTACCGCATCGCCTTCGGCGGCCGGACGCAGCTCCACTACGCACCGGACGTCGCGCGCGCCTTCGTGCAGGCGGCGCGCTCGCCGGCGGACGGCGCGCACGCGTTCAGCCTCGGCGGTCCGCCGACCGCGATCGCCGACTTCGTCACGGCGGTCGAGGCGGAGATCCCAGGAGCGGAGATCACGTTCGACGAGGCGCCGCTGCCTTTCCCGGACGAGCTGCCGGCGCCGTGGTTCGACGCGCCGCTCACCCCGCTCGAGCAGGGGATTCGCGAGACCGCCGAGGTCTTGCGAGGCGTCATATAGTCGCCGCTACAGCAACCGAAAAAGGGGTGAGAGCATGGCGGAGATTCGCGGCTGCGACCTCGTCGTCGAGTACCTGCTGAAGGAGAAGGTGCCGTACCTGTTCGGGTATGCCGGGCACGGGGCGGTCGGCCTGCTCGACGGCGTCTACAACCACCAGGACGAGCTGAAGATCATCTTCCCGCGGATCGAGTCCGCCGCCGGCTACATGGCGGACGCGTACTACCGCGCCTCCGGCCAGGTGATCCCGGTCTACACCTCCACCGGCCCCGGCCCGATGCTCCTCACCGTCGCGATGGGGAACGCGTTCTACGACTCGTCGGCGTTCATCGCGATCACCGGCCAGGTGGCGACGAACCAGTACGACTCGGGCGCGCTCCAGGAGGAGTACCGCCACTACCAGGCCGACTTCCCGAGCATCGCCAAGGTGATCAGCAAGCGAAGCTTCCAGGCGCAGAGCGTCGAGGATCTCGGCAAGTTCCTGCCGAAGGCGTTCAAGCTCGCGCGCACGGGGCGGCCCGGCCCGGTGCACATCGACGTGCCGTACGACCTCTGGATCCGCACCGCCGACGCCGAGGTGCCCGAGCCGGAGGAGCGCTCCCAGATGCTGAACTGGCGCACGCCCGGCTCGCCCGAGGCCGTCGCCCGCGCGCTGGAGATGCTGCTGAAGGCGAAGCGGCCGTTGATCCTCGCCGGCGGCGGGGTGATCTGCTCCGACGCGACCGAGCAGCTCCAGCAGTTCGCCGAGCACGTCAACGTCCCCGTCTACTCGACGTTCATGGGCAAGGGCGCGCTGTCGGCGCGGCACCCGCTCCACCTCGGCATCGCCGGCTGCTGGGGCGAGTACCCGGCCTCGGAGGCGGCGAAGAACGCCGACGTGATCCTGGCGATCGGCTGCCGCTTCTCCGACATCCACTGCTCGTCGTGGGTGCCCGGCTACACGTACAACATCCCGCCGACCAAGCTGATCCACGTCGACCTCGACCCGCAGGAGATCGGCCGGAACTACCCGACCGAGATCGGGATCGTCGGCGACGCCCGCGAGGTGCTGAAGCAGCTGCTGGAGCTCTCCGGCCGCGAGCCCAAGCGGGAGCGCTCCCCCTGGCACGACCAGATCGAGAGCTGGAAGGAGGAGTGGTCGAACTTCATCGAGCCCGAGAAGGCGTCGAACGAGACGCCGATCGACCCGCGGCGCGTGATCGCGGAGCTGCGCAAGGCAGCGCCGGACGACACGCTGATGATCACCGACACCGGGAACCACCAGACGTGGGTGGAGCAGTACTGGGACGCCTACGAGCCGCGCTCGGTGTTCACGCCGGGCGGGTTCGCCGGCATGGGCTTCGGCACGTGCGGCGTCCTCGGCGTCAAGCTGGCTCGCCCCGACCGGCCGGCCGTGTGCGTGACCAGCGACGGCAGCTTCATGATGTTCCCCGGCTCCGTCGCGACCGCCGTCGAGCACGACATCCCGGCGATCTGGGTGATCATGAACAACTACACGATCGGCGTCATCCGCGACCTCCAGCGGTTCTACATGGACAACCGCGAGATCGGGACGACGTTCATGAAGCACTCGACCGGTGAGTTCTGGAACCCCGACTTCGCGGCGATGGCCCAGGCGATGGGCGCAGGCGCGGTGTCGGTCGACCAGCCGGGCGACCTCGCCGACGCGTTCGACACGGCCCTGAAGGCCGGCACGCCGTACGTCATCGACGTGAAGGTCAACCGCGACACGGCCGTCCCGCTGATCGGCACCTGGCAGTTCCCGCCGATCACGCAGGCCGAGCCCACCTTCGGCTCGAGGACGCTGGTCAGCTGAGCGACCTCCTCTACTTCCCCTTCTCGGCGATCGTCGGGCAGGAGCGCCTCACGCAGGCGCTCCTGCTCAACGCCGTCAACCCGCGCATCGGCGGCGTGCTGATCAAGGGGCCGAGCGGGACCGGGAAGTCGACGGCCGTGCGTGGGCTCTCGGAGCTCCTGCCCGAGATCGACGTCGTGGCCGACTGCCCGTTCTCCTGTTCGCCCGCGGAGCCGTGCGCGGCCTGCGCGGAGCGGGTTGGGCGCGGTGAGGAGCTGCCGGTGGTGCGGCGACGCCGCCGGATCGTCGACCTGCCCCTGAACGCCACCGAGGATCGCGTCTCCGGCTCGGTCGACGTCGCGCGGGCGCTGGCCTCCGGCGAGCAGGCGCTCGAGCCGGGCCTGCTGGCAGAGGCGAACCGCGGGATCCTCTACGTCGACGAGATCAACCTGCTCGACGACCACCTGACGGACGTGCTCCTCGATGCGGCGGCGCTCGGCGTCAACGTCGTCGAGCGCGAGGGCGTGTCCGTCTCCCATCCCGCGCGGTTCCTCCTGGTCGGGACGATGAACGAGGAGGAGGGCGAGCTGCGCCCGCAGATCGCCGACCGGCTCGGGCTCGAGGTGGAGGTCGAGGCGCTCAAGGAGCCGGAGGCGCAGGGCGGAGATCGTGCGCCGGCGGGAGGCGTTCTCGGCCGACCCGGCCGCGTTCCGCGCGCAGTGGGCGGATGCACAGTCCGGAGCTCGCGGAGCGGGTCGCGGCCGCGGAGGCGCGCCTGGGGTCGGTTCGGCTGGAGGAGGATCTCTACGCGGCGGTCGGCCAGGTCGTCGTCCGTTCCGGCGTCGAGAGCCACCGCGCCGACATCACGATCGTCGAGTGCGCGAAGGCCTCGGCGGCGCTCGCAGGGCGCGACGCCGCGAACGCGGACGACGTGCTCGCGGCCGCGGAGCTCGCGCTCGGCCACCGGCTCGCGCTCGACCCGTTCGGGCCTGCGCCGCGGGTGCAACCGCAGGTGCTCCGGCGCTTGCTCGAGGACGCGCTCGAAGCCGAGGTGACCCCAAAAAAAGCAGCGGGCGGGGCGAGGTAGGGCCCGAGCTCGAGTCGGGCCCGGACTCCGTCCCGGCCGTCGAGAGCATGCGGATCGACCCGGCCGCGGTGTTCGGCGGCCACCGCCGCCGCGACCGCGTCGAGCGCGCGCGGCTGGGCCGCCGGGCACGCTCCTTCGTCGGCCGGCGGCGCGGCAAGTACGCGCGCCATCGGCTCGCGCGGCCCGGCGACCACGACGTCGCGGTGGACGCCACTCTGCGCGCCGCCGCCGTCCGAGGAGGCCGACCCTTGCGGGTGCGGCCGGAGGACCTCCGCCGCCGGGTTCGCGAGCATCGCTCGCCGTTCAGCGTCTGCTTCGTCGTCGACAACAGCTGGTCGGTGCACGCCGAGCGGATGGTGGAGAAGGTGAAGGGGGTCGTCTTCGAGCTGCTCGAGGACGCGACCCGGCGCGGCGACAAGGTGGCGCTCGTCGCCTTCAAGGGCGGGGTCCCGGAGGGAACGGTCGTCCTGCCGCCGACCGGGAGCCTCACTCTGGCGAGGCGGCGGTTGGAGGAGATCCCGCTGAGCGGGCAGACGCCGCTCGCCGACGCGCTGCGCCGGGCCCGTCTCCTCCTGCGCGGCGAGCTCGTGCGGCACCCGAACTCGGTGCCGCTCGTGGTCGTGGTCAGCGACGGGCTGCCGACCGTGCCGCTGCGCGCGGGCGGAGATGCGATCTCGGACGCGCTCGCGGAAGCGCGGTCGCTGCGCCGGGCGCGGATCGGCTGCGTCGTCGCCGAGGTGCCGGCGTCCACAGAAGGACACGCCGCTGCGCTCGCCGAGTCCGCCGGCGGCCAGAGACTGCCGCTGGAGCGCCTCGCCGCGGGCTTGCTCGTCGACGCCGTCGAGGCGACCGCGTGAACGCGGCCGTCGCCGAGGCGCTCGCCGACCCCCGGATCGGGCCGGTCTCGGAGGAGGAGCTCGCGACCGAAGCAGCGCGCTGGGACGCGGTCGAGACAGAGGTCGAGACCGAGGCGGAGGTCGAGGAGGCTCGCCGCGGCCGCGCGATCGAGTGGGCGACGCAGACCGTCACGCAGGGACAGGTGCTGGACGCCTTCCGCGACTACTGCCGCGACGAGCTGGACGACGTGGACGTCCTCGACGCGACCCCGAGCCGCCTCGAGCTCGGCTGGCGGCGCGAGCGCAGCACGGTCGAGGTTCGCGCGGGATTCCTCTTCTGCGAGCGCCTCGCGGCCGAAGGCCCCGCCCTCCTACTCGGCCCGATCGGCCCGAAGGCGACCAAGCGCTTCCTCGACGACGAGACCCTTCGGAGCCGCGTCGCGCTGCTCGACCTGGAGCGCCTCGAGAAGATCGCCGCCGTCCGGTCGAGCGTCTTCGTGTACTTCGAGTGGTTCCTGCGCGACGCGTACGGCGTCAAGATCCTGCCCGACAACGCGTTCACGAGCGGCCTCGTCGAGCGCGGGATCATCTCGCTCGGCATGGGCTGACCCGCCGGCCGCGCTCCCCACGCCATACCCCCACCCTGGGTGGGGGCTGACCCCTTTCCCCTGCCTGCGAGGCTAGCGGCGCTCGCGTTACGCGTCTGTGCCAACACGGTGCCGATTCGCACCGCCCGGCGCAGAGGGCTAGAACAGCCGGATCAAGCCGCCGTGGTCGCGGCGACAGCGATGACGACGAGCAGCGGCGCGCGGACGGCGACCGCGACGGCGCCGACGGCGAGGCCTGCAAGGCGCGGGTCGGCGACGAGCTCGCGGTCGCCGGCAACCGACTGCGTGACGACGAGGGCCGCGAGGACAGCGGGAGCGAGCAGGCCAACGGGCCCGGCCAGCCACGCGGGCAGCTCGCGGCGCCCGAGGAGCACCGGTCCCGTCGCCTTGAAGAGGATCGACGCCGCCCCCACGACGACCACGCAGAGCCAGACGGTGCTCACCGCCGGCACCCGAGGAGGCACGCCGCCGCGCCGGCGACGATCGGCACGCCGGCGGGTGTGAACGGGATCAACGCGAGCGCGATCGCGCCCCCGAGGATCGCCGCCTCGAGCTCTCGCCGGCCGGTCAGCTGGGGCACGAGCAATGCCAGGAACAACGCGGGGAACGCGGCGTCGAGGCCGAGGCTCTCCGCATCGCCGATCGTGTCGCCGACCAGCACGCCGACCACCGTCCCGCTGACCCACGTCACGTAGAGAAGCCCGCCGGCTCCGAGCAGGACGCGAACGTCGAAGCCTCCGCGGCGCTTCAGCGCGACCGCCCAGGACTCGTCGACGATCAGCTGCGCCTGGAGCAGCCGCCGCCACGCGGGGCCCTCGAACGAGGACGCGACGGAGATGCCGATCGGCATGTAGCGCGCGTTCAGCATCAGGGCCGCGGCGATCGCCGCCGCTGCCGCGCCGCCGGCGTCCAGGAGCGAGGCGACGGCGAACTGCGCCGAACCTCCGAACGTGGTCGCGGACATGACGATCGGCGCCGTCGTGCCCATGCCGGCCGTGCGGGCGAGGACGCCGAACGAGAGCGCGAAGGCGAAGGACGCGACGCCGATGGGCGCGATCGCCCGCGCGCCCTCGAGGTAGCGGGCCCTCACGGTGCGGCCGGCGCGGTCACCCCGCGCTCGATCCGCTCGGCCGACATCGACGCGCAGAGCGTGAAGAGCACCACGCCGGCAGCGGCGATCAGCCAGAGCGTCGTCGTGAACGTGCCGGTCGCGTCGCGCACCGCCCCGAGCAGCAGCGGCGCGACGGCGCCGATCGTGTAGCCGACCCCGAGCATCATCCCGGCGGTCGCGCCGACGTCGGCCGGGCGCCGCCCGACGTCCACCGGCAGCGTCATCACGAGCGGGAACATCACGCCGGTGCAGAGCCCGGCGATCGCGGCCCAGACCCAGGCCCCGCCGGGCAAGCCGGCGAAGCCGGCGGCACTCGCCGCGAGCGCCGAGCTGAAGACCAGGAAGTACAGCCGGCGCGAGCCGTGCCGGTCGGCGAGCCAGGGGATGATGATCGTCGTCACCAGCGCTGCGATGTTGAGAACGGCGAGCAGGGCCCCCGCCTTCCCGTCGCTCCAGCCGCGCTCCACGTACGCATCGGGGACCCAGCTGTTCAGCCCGTAGAAGACACAGGCCATCGAGCCGAAGATCCCGACCAGCCGCCACGCCAGCCCGCTACGCCACGGCAGCCGAACGTGCGTGACCTCGGCACGCCGGTGCGGCGGCTCGCGGCGCGTCAGCCACCACCAGGCCGCCACGAGCGCGCACGTCATGATCGAGAACGCGGCCAGCGACCAGCGCCAGCTCCCCGCAGCGTCCGCGATCGGCACCGCGAGCGCCGACGAGATCGCCGAGCCGATGTTGATCCCGAGCACGTAGATGCCCGTCGCGAATGCCGGCCGGTCGGCGAAGCGCTCCTTCACCGCGACCGGCATCAGCGCCTGCGCGAACCCGAGCCCGAGCCCGACCCCGAAGGTGAGCGCGATCACCCCCGCCGCCCCCGGCGCGGCCGCGCGCGCCACCCCGAAGCCGCCGATCAGCGCGAGGCAAGCTGCGATCGCAAGCCGTGAGCCGTAGCGCCGCGTCAGGGCCGGAGCCGGCAGAGCGAAGACCCCCATGCAGAGCACCGGGATCGTCCCGAGCAGCCCGGCGACGGCGTGCGAGATGTCCAGGTCGTCCTGGATCGCCGGGATCAGCGGGCCGACCCCGACGATCGGCGGGCGCAGCGCGAGCCCGGCGAGGAAGAGGCCGGCCAGCAGGGCGAGGCCCGTCCGCCTCACCGGACGGTCTCCCAGGCCTGCCAGGTGATCCGCAGGATCAGCAGCGAGATCGCCAGGCCGATCAACGGATCGGCCACCTGCGCGCCGAGCGCCACGGCGACGGCGCTCGCGACGACGCCGAAGCTGACGAGCCCGTCGATCCGGGCATGGTGGCCGTCGGCGACGAGGGCCGGGCTCCGCAGCCGGCGCCCCGCCCGCAGCCGGACGACCGCGGCGGCCTCGTTCCCGGCGACGCCGACGAGCCCGGCGATCGCCAGCGCCCACAGGTGGGTGAGATCGCGGGGCTCGATCAGTCGCTGGATCGATGCCACGAGCGCGACCGCCGCGCTGATCGCGATCGCGAGGACGACTGCACGACCCGCCCAACGCTCGCCGCGCGCGCTCTTCAGGAAGAACGCAATCCCGATCGGGATCGCGGTCAGCGCATCCCCGGCGTTGTGGATCAGGTCGGAGAGGAGCGCAACGCTGCCGCTCAGCACGTAGACGAGCGCCTGGATGGCGGCCGTGACGGCGAGGAGGCCGAGGCTGAGGAGAACCGTCCGGATTCCCGCGCGGGAGCGGAGGGTCTCGGGATCGAGCTGAGCGTGGGAGTGGCCGTGGCCCACCGCCGTCAGGCGGCGGTGACCGGGTTCGTCAGGCTGCCGAGACCCTCGATCTCGATCGTGATCTCGTCACCGGGCTGCATGAACACCTTCGGATCGCGGAAGGCGCCGACGCCGGCGGGCGTCCCGGTCGCGATCAGGTCGCCCGGCTCCAGCGTGATCGTCTGCGTGACGTACGCGATGATCTCGGCGACGCCGAAGACCATGTTCGCCGTCGTCGAGTCCTGCATCGTCTCGCCGTTGAGGATGGCCCGGATCGCGAGGTTCTGCGGATCGGAAATCTCGTCGCGGGGGACGAGCGTGCGGCCCGACCGGGCAATAGGTGTCGGGCGACTTGCCGCGCGACCACTGGCCGTCGGCGAACTGGAGGTCGCGCGCGGAGACGTCGTTGACGCAGATGTAGCCGGCCACCGCCTCGAGCGCGTTCTCGGCCGAGACGCGGCTGACCTGCGACCCGATCACGACGCCGAGCTCGGCCTCGTAGTCGGTCTTCGTCACGATCGGCGGGATCACGATCGGCTCGCCGGGCCCGATCAGCGTGTTGTTCCACTTCGCGAACAGGAGCGGCGCGGTCGGCAGGTCGACGCCCTGCTCTTCCGCGTGGTCCCTGTAGTTGAGCCCGACGCAGATGATCTTGCCCGGGCGGTCGATGGGAAGCGCCATGCGACGGAGCCTATCCGGCGGACAGCAGCACGACATGCACTTCCCGCGGCCCGTGCACGCCGACCGCCAGCTTCTGCTCGATGTCGGCGCTCCGGCTCGGCCCGGTGACGATCGCGAGCGCGCTCGGCAGGTCGTTCCCCAGCGCCGCGAAGAGCTCGTCCAGGCCCGGCAGGATCCGGTCCTCGTGCAGCAGCGTGACGTGAACGTCGGGCAGGAGCGAGTTCGCCCGTGGCTCGTCCGGCGCCGCCGCCAGCACGACCGAGCCGGTGTCGGCGAGGCCGTACAGCGCCGTGGAGACGCCGGCGCCGTCGAGCTCCGGCGCGGCGCCGCGGTGCACGTGGCAGCCCACCGCCTCGGCGTTCGCGACGAAGTCCTCGACCAGACGTCATCGCCGGTCCCGGTAGCGGCGGCCGAACCGCGGCAGCTTCCGCCCCCGCGACCACACGCGCCCGGGCCCGAGCAGCCCCGCGAGCGGCTGCCCGAGCCGGGCCAGCGCCGTCGACAGCCGGTAGCCGAGCGGGCGCGACCAGGCGAGCGACCACAGCGTGAATCCCAGCCGCTCCCACCACGGCGCGACGTGCTCTGCGACGAGGTCGCGCCGCAGGTCGAGCAGCAGCTCGTGCAGCGGGATCTTCACCGGGCAGGCCGCAGTGCAGGCGCCGCAGAGCGACGAGGCGTGCGGCAGCGACGGTGCCTGCTCCAGCCCGACGAGCAGCGGCAGCAGCACCGCCCCCATCGGCCCGGAGTAGACGTCGCTGTAGGCGGCGCCGCCCGTCTTGCGGTAGACCGGGCAGACGTTCAGGCAGGCGCCGCAGCGGATGCAGGCGAGCATCTCCCGGTAGCGCCCGCGCAGCAGCTTCGTGCGGCCGTTGTCGAGGATCACGACGTGCTGCTCCTCCGGCCCGTCCGTCTCGCCCGGGCGGCGCGGCCCGGTCAGGAGCGTCGTGTAGACGGTGATCTTCTGGCCGGTGCCCGACCGCGCGAGCAGCTTCAGGAGCACGGCGAGGTCGGCGGTCGTCGGCACCAGCCGCTCCATCCCCATGATCGCGACGTGCACGGGCGGCAGCGAGCTGACGAGCCGGGCATTGCCCTCGTTCGTGACCAGGCAGATCGAGCCGGTCTCGGACACGCCGAAGTTCGCGCCCGTGATTCCCACCTCCGCCTCGAGGAACGTCTCCCGGAGCTGCGTGCGCGCCGCATTCGTCAGCGCCTCGAGCTCCGGCGGCACCCGCTTGCCGCCGACCGCCGAGAGCAGCTCGGCGACCTGGCCGGCCGTCTTCTCGATCGCCGGCGCGACGATGTGCACGGGATGCTCGCCGGCGAGCTGGAGGATGTACTCGCCGAGGTCGGTCTCCACCGGCGTGACGCCTACCGCCTCGAGCGCCGCGTTCAGCCCGATCTCTTCCGACGCCATCGACTTCGACTTCGCCGCGAGCTTCGCGCCCCGCTTCCGGCAGACGTCCGCGACGTACGCGCTCGCCTCCTCCGCGGTGCGGGCGAAGTAGACGTGCCCGCCGCGCGCCTCCAGCGCAGCCGTGAAACGCGCGACGTGGCCGTCCAGGTCGTCGATCACCTCCATCCGGATCTCGTGGGCGCGCTGCCGCAGCTCCTCGACGCCCGGAAGGCCGGCCCAGGCCGCGATCCGGTTCGTCATCAGCCGGTCCGTCGCCTCGTCCAGCGCGCCCTGGATCCGGGCGTCACCGAGCTTGCCGCGCGCGATCTCGCGGAACCGCGGCGCGGGCTGCGCGAGCTCAGCCACGCACGCCCCGCTCCAGCGCGGTCGCGAGGTGGACGACGCGCGGGCCGCCGACCTTCTCCGACCGCCCCCGCAGGTGCATCAGACAGCCGGGGTCGGAGGTGACGATCGTCGCCCCTCCCGCCCCGGCGAGCTTGTCGTCGGCCATCGCCAGCGAGACCTCGGGCTGGCGCACCGAGAACGTCCCGCCGAACCCGCAGCAGAGATCCGCCCGCGCGAACGGGACGAGCTCCGCGCCGGAGCCGCCGAGCAGCCGTCGCGGCTCCCGCGAGATGTGCAGCTCCCGCAGCATGTGGCAGGAGTCGTGGTAGGCGATCCGGCGACCGGCGTTCCGCGGCAGCGGCCGGAAGCCGGCGTGCACCAGGAACGCGGAGAGCTCCCACACCTCGAACGGCTCGACGCCGACGAGCTCCGGCAGGTAGTGCGACGCCATCGTCGCGCACGAGCCCGAGGGAACGACGACCGGCAGCTCGCGCGAGAACGCGCGCACGAAGCTCTTCGCCACGCGCCGCGCAGCCGCGTGGTGCCCCGAGTTGAAGGCCGGCTGTCCGCAGCACACCTGCCGCCGCGGGAACACGACCTCGTACCCGGCGCGCCGAAGTAGCGCCTCGGCGTCGGTGACCGCCTCCGGGAAGGCGAGGTCGCCCAGACAGGTCGCGAAGAGCTGCACGGCCGGCATCGCCGAGACTCTACGGCCGACTCTTCAGGCGAGCCGGAAGATCTCCTCGAGCGGCGGCGGCCCGGAGTCGGGCACTCGCTCCTCGAGCAGGTCCGCCATTGCGTCCTGCCAGCGCGCGCAGACCTCTTGGCGCCCGAGATAGTCGGCGGCCGCCGCCAGGTCGTCGGACTCGAAGTAGCCGAACACCTGGTTCCCGTCGCGGAAGATCGAGTAGTTCCGGATCCCCGACTCCTTCAGCGCCTGGAGCATGTCCGGCCAGACGTCCCGATGCGCGGCGACGTACTCGTCGATCTTGTCGGGCCGGACCCGCAGGACGAACGCGCTGCGCTGGATCACGTCGTCTCGTACGCGCTCTCGACCGCAGACGCTCCGCGCTCCGCCGCAAGTCGCTCTGCATGGCCGCCGGTCCTGAATGTCTCGACGGGATCGGCATCCAGCCCGCGTTCGCCGCGCCAGCGGGTCAGCAACGGGCGGACATCGCTCTCGAAGGCGTCGACCAGCACGCGATGCGCGCCGAGCACGTCGCCCTCCGCCTGCGCGACGGCAAGCCGTTCCTCGTCGACGAGCAGCGCTTTCGCGTACGCGGTCTGGATGTTCATCGCCGACTGGATCATCGCGTCGATCTTCCCCTCGACGTTGTGCGACTGGTCGATCATGAACGCGACGTCGTCGGCACCGCCCTTCGCGATCTCGCGCATGATGCGGAAGAGCTCGAAGGGGTCGATCGAGCCGACGATCAGGTCGTCGTCGGCGTACTTCCTGTTGTTGAAGTGGAAGCCGCCGAGCAGCCCCTCGGCGAGCAGCAGAGCGACGATCTGCTCGACATTCGTGCCCTGCGGGTGATGGCCGGTGTCGACGAGCACCTGTGCCTGGGGCCCGAGGCGGCGGCACACCAGAGCGGCCGTCCCCCAGTCCGGTAGGTCGGTCGAGTAGAAGCCGGGCTCGAAGAACTTGTACTCGACGAGCAGTCGCATCCCCGGCGGCAGCGAGGCGTAGAGCTCCTCGAGTCCTTCGAGCAGACGCGCGTGTCTGTCCCGCAGGTCGTCCTGCCCCGGGTAGTTCGTGCCGTCCGGCGAGCCACAGGCTGACGATCGTCGACCCGACCTCGCCGGCGATGTCGATGCACTCGCGGCAGTGCGCGAGCGCCTGCGCGCGCACACCTGGATCGGGGTGACAGATACTGCCGAGCCGGTAGTCGTCCTCGCCGAACAGGTTGGGGTTGATCGCCCCGATCCGGATGCCTTGCTCGTCGTGCGAAGCGCGCCAGAGCGCCGAAGTCGTCGACCGCGTCCCAGGGAATGTGCAAAGCGACGCTGGGGCAACAGCCGGTGAGCCGGTGGACCAGGGCCGCGTCTGCGATGCGCTCCTCGACGGTGCGCGCCGCTCCCGGCCACGGGTAGACGTGGAAGCGCGTTCCAGAGTTGCCGTAGCCCCAGGAGGGAGTCTCGATCTCCAGCGCGCTCAGCTGTCGGAGCAAGCGTCCCTCGTCCACGCTGCGCAGTCTGACGCATCCGCGGACAGATTTCGAACGCGCTTTCGAATTCGCCGGCTTCGAAAGTCGGGCCGGCGAAGTTGACTTTCCCCGACCGACGGTATTAGGGTCGCGCGCCATCGAGGGCGATCAGATCCTCCCGGCGTTTTCGCAGCACGAGCGGATGCAGCACGTGCTCCGGCTGCTGGAATCGCGCGATTCCGTTCAGGTTACGGAACTTTCGGAACTCTTTTCAGTCTCTGAGGTAACTGTCCGGAGCGACCTCGGCGAGCTCGCCCGCCAGGGACTCGTGGCTCGCGTCCGCGGCGGAGTGCGCGCACTCCAGCACGGGCCAGTCCGAGGTGGGCTTCGATCTCCGTCTGCGACTCGAGGTCGAGCGGAAGCGGGCGATCGCGCGCGCGGCCGCCAAGCTCGTCGGAGAAGGCGAGGCGGTCACGCTCGACGCGAGCACGACCGCGTACTACCTGGCCCTCGAACTGCGGTCGAAGCGCGAACTCGTCGTCGTGACGAACGGGCTGCTGGTGGCCACCGCGCTCGCCGACGCGCCGGGCATCTCGGTCCTCGTCACAGGAGGAATGCTGCGTCTGTCTGCGATGTCGCTCGTCGGCGATCTCGGAACCGATGTCCTGCGCACCACCCGCATCAACAAAGGCTTCCTCGGCGCGCGCGGGCTCAGTATCGAACGCGGGTTGATGGACCTCAACCCCGACGAGGTCCGGATCAAGCAGGAGATGGCAGACGCCTGCGAGCAGGTCTACGGGATCTTCGACGCGACGAAGTGGCATCGAAGCGCTCTGCTCTCGTTCGTCGCGGTCGAGCAGCTCGCAGGCATCGTCACCGACTCTGGCGCTCCGGAAGCCGAGGTCGAGGCCTGGAGAGCGGCGGGCGTCGACGTGATCACAGCCGACCCAGGGCCGCGTGAGCCGCCGCCGGTTCGCCCTCGGGACCTGCGCCGCGCAGTCCGGAACGACGCTCAGGTCGGCTGATGGTGCGGATGGCAGCGGTCGACCTCGGCGCCCAGAGCGGCCGCGTCGCCGTCGGTGCGCTCGAGGACGGCCGCCTGACCCTCGAAGAGGTACACCGCTTCGAGAACACGCCGGTCGAGGACGAGGAGCCCTGCGGTGGGACGTCGAGCGGCTGTTCGAGGAGGCGACGGACGGGCTCCGCACGGCAGCACGAGAGGCCCGCTCGCCTCGGTCGCCGTCGACTCGTGGGCCGTCGACTTCGGCCTGGTCGACTCGGCAGGGCAGTTGATCCATCGCCCGGTGCACTACCGGGACACGCGACGGGCCGACGCCGTCGAGGGTGTGTACTCGCGCATCCCGCCGCGGGAGCTCTACGAGCGAACGGGCATCCAGCTCATGCCGATCAACACGATCTTCGAGCTGGCCGCGATGACGCTGGAGGCCGATCGGGCGCTCGACGAGCCGACCGGCTTCTGCTCATCCCCGACCTTCTTCACCACCGACTCTGCGGGGCAAGGTCGAGCGAGTTCACAAATGCGACGACGACGCAGTGCTTCGACCCTCGTACGAGCGACTGGGCCTACGACCTCCTGGAACGCCTCGGCATCCCGACCCGCCTGCTTCCGGAGGTCGTACCGCCCGCGACACCGATCGGACGAACCCGAGGAAGGCGCGCAGGTAATCGCCGTCGCCACGCACGACACCGGCTCTGCCGTCGCCGCCGTGCCATTCCGAGAGGCCGATTCGGCCTTCCTCAGCGTCGGGACGTGGTCGCTGGTCGGGCTCGAGGTCGACGAGCCGCTGATCACCGACGAGACCTTCGCGGCCAACTTGACGAACGAGGGCGGCGTTGCCGGGACCTTCCGCCTGCTCCGAAACGTCACCGGGCTCTGGCTGCTGCACGAATGCCGACGGAGCTGGGAGTCGGAGGGCCATTTCCTCTCGTTCGAGGAGATCATCGCGCTCGCCGACGCGGCTCCCTCTCTCTGCTCGCTGATCGACCCGGACGACGAGGCACTCGTCGGCCCGGGCAACATGCCGGCGCGTATCGCCGAGCTCTGTCGCCTGAGCGGCCAGCCGGCGCCCGAGGAAGCCGGAGCCATTGCCCGCTGCATCCTCGAGAGCATCGCGCTCAAGCATGCGGTGGTCGTGAATCGGCTTCGCGAGATCAGAGGGACTTCGCCGACCGAGCTCCACGTGGTCGGCGGCGGCGCAAGGAACGAGCTGCTCTGCCAATGGACGGCCGAGGCGGCAGGCCTACCGGTGGTTGCCGGGCCGGAGGAGGCCACCCTCGTCGGGAACCTCCTCGTCCAGGCGATGGCGCTGGGTGAGCTCGCGTCGCTCGAGGAGGCGCGGGAGGTTGTGCGCGCTTCCTTCGTCCCGGTGGTGTACGAACCATCGTTCGCGCCGGCCTGGGTCGAGGCCCGCGACCGCTTCGCGGAGCTGCTCGCCACCCGGGCCGCCCTCGAGGTGGGCTCGTGACCGAGGCGGCCGCTGTGCTGCACGGCATTCCGGCTCCAGAGGACCGCTGGGACGACCTGGCCGCCGCGCGGCCTCAATGTCCTCGAAGGGCTGACCTACCGCTCCAACCTCCTCGGCGCCGACCGAGCAGTCGCGAACGTCGGCGGCGGCAACACCTCTGCGAAGGAGACCACCACCGACCACACCGGCCGCGAGGTGCGCGTGCTGTGGGTGAAGGGCTCGGGCACGGATCTGGCGACGATCACGACCGAGGGCTTCGCCGGCCTTCGGCTCGACGAGCTCCTGCCGCTCCGGGAGCTCGCGGAGATGGACGACGCGACCATGGTCGAGTACCTCCTGCGCTGCGGCCTGCGGCCGGGCCAACCCCGGCCCTCGATCGAGACGCTGCTGCACGCGTTCGTCCCGGCGCCGCATGTCGACCACACACACCCGGATGCGGTGATTGCGTTGACCTCCACCCCACGCGGCCGCGAGCTCGCGCAAGGGGCCTTCGGCCCCGAGGCGGTCTGGCTCGACTACCAGCGCCCCGGCTTCGACATGTCACGTCGCATCGCCCTCCTCCTGGAGGACAACCCGGAGGCGCGCGCGGTGCTGCTCGAGCGTCATGGCCTCGTCACGTGGGGGGCAACAGGCGACGCGAGTTACCGCGCCACGCTCGAGTTCGTCGCCCGAGCCGCAGAGGCCATCGAGGCGGCAGGGACGGCCGCTTCGGCCTCGGCGGTCCAAGGTCGCGGAGCTGCGGGAAGGGGACCGTCGATCCTCCCTCCTCGCGAGTGCCCTGCCCGCACTCCGCGGCGCGCTCCTCGCCGACGCCGACGGCCTCGTGCTGGAGGTCGACACGAGCCCGGCCGCAGTCGCCTTCGCCTCGTCCGTGCGCGGTCCCGAGGTCAGCCAGGTCGGCGCGCCCTGCCCGGACCACCTGATCAGCACCAAGCACAAGCCGCTCGTCGTGGAGTTCGATCCGGCAGTCGGACGGCGCTGCCGAGCTGCGCGCGAGGCTCCGGGCCGGCGTCGATGAGTACTCCGCCTGGTATCGACGCTACTACGAGCGAAACGTCGACGACGAGACCCGTCGGTTCCCGATCGATCCCGCCGGACCTCGCGTCGTGCTCGTCCCGGGCGTCGGCATCGTGACGACGGGGAGCGACGCAGGGCGGGCGAGGATCGCCCGCGACCTCTACCACCGGGCGATCGCCGTTCAGGATGCTGCGGACGCGCTCGGTGGCTTCCGCTCGTTGAGCGAGAGCGAGGCATTCGCGATCGAGTACTGGCCGCTCGAGCGCTACAAGCTCGCGCAGGCGCCGCCGCGAGGAGAGCTGGCGGGACGGGTCGCTGTGATCACGGGCGGCGCGAGCGGGATCGGGCGCGCGGCCGCGCAGGCGCTCGCGGAGCGCGGTGCGCACGTCGTCATCGGCGATCTGAACGCCGAGGGCGCGGCGGAGGTCGCGGAGGAAGTCGGGTCCGCCTATGGGCTGCGACGTGCGCTTGCAGTGCCGGTCGACGTAACGGACGAGCGGCAGTGCAGGAGCTCACTCGCCGCGCGGTCCTGGAGTACGGCGGCATCGACATCCTCGTCTCCTCGGCGGGCCTGGCGACGAGCGCGCCGATCACGGAGACGACCCTCGAGGAATGGGAGCTCAACTACGCCGTGCTCGCCCGCGGCTACTTCCTCGCCTCGCGCGAGGCGTTCCGGGTGATGGAAGAGCAGGGTCGCGGAGGCTCGATCGTGTTCGTTGCCTCGAAGAATGCCCTCGTCGCCGGCGCGAACGCGGCGGCGTACTCGTCGGCGAAGGCCGCGTCACTCCACCTCGCCAGGTGTCTCGCCGAGGAAGGCGGATCCCACGGAATCCGGGTGAACACGGTCAATCCGGACGCGGTGATCCAGGGCTCCGGCATCTGGTCGTCGGACTGGAAGGCCGAGCGCGCCAGCGCCTACGGCGTCGCCGAGGAGGAGCTCCAGAGCTTCTACCGCGAGCGGACGAAGCTCGGCGTGAGTGTCTACCCGGAGGACGTCGCCGAGGCGATCGCCTTCCTGGCCGGGCCGCGGGCGGCGAAATCGACCGGCAACGTCCTCAACGTCGACGGCGGGGTCACCGCCGCATACCCGCGATGAGCCCGCTCGTCGAGCTCGTCGAAGTCTCGAAGGGCTACGGCGGTGTGCAGGCGCTGGACGGCGTCAGCTTCGCAATCGAGCGCGGGGCGGTGCACGCGCTCGTCGGCGAGAACGGCGCCGGCAAGTCGACGCTCGTGAAGATCCTGACGGGCGTCGTCCAGCCCGACGACGGCGGGCTCCTCGTCGAGGGTGAGCCCCAGAGAATCGGCAGCCCGCAGGACGCGCACCGGCTCGGGATCGTCGCGATGTACCAGGAGCCGACCGTCTTTCCCGATCTCACCGTGGCGGAGAACGTCTTCGCGGGGCGCCACCCACGTGGCCGGCTCCACACCGTCGACTGGCACGCAATGCGCTCGGGAGTCGCGCGGCTCCTCGAGGAGCTCGGGGTCGACTTTGGTCCCGATACTCCCGTGCAGGGCCTCGGCGTCGCCGACCGCCAGCTGATGGAGATCGCCAAGGCGCTCTCCTCCAGCGCCCGGCTCCTGATCATGGACGAGCCGACCGCGGCGCTCTCGCCGCACGAGGTCGACAACCTGTTCGTGACCGTGCGCCGTCTCAGGGAGCGCGGCGTCGCAATCGTCTTCATCAGCCACCGGCTCGAAGAGGTCGCGTCGCTCGCTGACACGGTGACGGTGCTGCGCGACGGGCGGCACGTCGCGACGCGGCCTGCCGGCCAGCTTCCCCACGGCGAGATCGTGCGCCTGATGGTGGGGCGCTCGCTCGATGCGCTCTTCCCGAAAGAGCAGGCCGAGATCGGGGACGTCGTACTTCGCGCCGAGGGGCTTGCCAGCCGCGGCGTCTTCTCGGACATCTCGTTCGATCTGCGGCGCGGCGAGATCGTCGGCCTGGCGGGCTTCGTGGGCTCCGGCCGGACGGAGGTCGCGCGCGCGATCTTCGGGATCGATCGTCTCGACGCCGGCCGGCTGTGGATCGACGGGCGGCGGTTCCGTCCCTCGTCGCCGCGCGCGGCTCTTCGCCGGGGCCTCGCCTACCTCCCGGAGGATCGGCTCAACCAGGGTCTCGTCCAGCCGATGTCGGTGGCTGCGAACACGTCGATGGCGGTACTGCCCGAGCTGACCCCGGCCGGGCTCCTGCGCCCGCGCCGCGAACGGGCGCTCGCCCGGCAGGTTCATGGAGGAGCTGCGGATCAAGGCCACCTCGCCGGCCCAGGTCGTGCGCAGCCTCTCCGGCGGCAACCAGCAGAAAGTCGTTCTCTCCAAGTGGCTCGCCGCCGAGCCGCGGATCCTCATCCTCGACGAGCCGACGCACGGCGTCGACGTGGGGACGAAGGCTGACGTGCACCGGACGATCTCGCACCTCGCCGCGGGAGGGCCTGACGATCCTGCTGATCTCCTCCGAGCTGCTCGAGATCCTCGGGATGAGCGACCGCGTGCTCGTCATGCGCGAGGGACGGCTCGCCGCCGAGCTCTCGCGCGCGGAGGCGACCGAGGAGCGGATCATCCAGGCGGCGGCCGGCATGCAGAAAGCCGTCGCATGACGGCGCTCACGCGGGGGGTCTCTGCACCGTCGCTCCTGTCCGCCGCGTTCAGGCTGCGCGAACTCGGCATCGGGATCGCGCTCGTGGTGACGGTACTCCTGTTCTCGCTTCGTGCAACGAACTTCGCGACGGTCTCGAACTGGCAGGACATCGCCTCCGACGTCGCCATGGTCGTCGTCGTCGCGGTGGGCGAGACCATGGTCGTCCTGACCCGGAACATCGATCTGAGTGTCGGCTCGATCGCCGGCCTGAGCGCCTACCTGTCCGCAGACACACTGGCCACGTACAACGGGCTCCCGATCGTCGTGATGGCGTTGATCGCGGTCGGCGTCGGGCTCGCCGCGGGGCTCGTCAACGGACTGCTCGTCGCAGTCGGGCGGATCCCGGCGATCATCGCGACGCTGGCCACGCTCTCGATCTACCGCGGCCTGGTCTTCGAGGCCACCGGCGGCAACTACGTCTTTCCGAACGAGCTCCCACAGTCGTTCCAGGACCTGGCGGCCGAGAAGCCGCTCGGCCTTCCGTTTCTGGCCTGGGTTGCGCTCGGCGTCGCGCTCGCCGGCGGTGCGATCCTGCGGTGGGCTCCCTGGGCGAGGGACTTCTACGCAATCGGCTCGAACCCCGATGCCGCCCGGCTCGTTGCAGTGCCGGTGGCGCGGCGCGTGATCACGGCGTTTGCCATCAGCGGAGCGCTGGCAGGGCTCGGCGGCTTCATGTTCGCCGTTCGCTTCGCGAACGTCGACACCAACTCGGCCAGAGGCTTCGAGCTCGACGTCGTCACGGCCGTTGTGATCGGCGGCGTGAACGTGTTCGGAGGCTCGGGCACGATCCTCGGCGCGACGCTCGGCGCACTGCTCGTCGCCGTGATCGACAACGGCTTCACACTGCTCAAGTTCTCGGAGTTCTGGAAGATCTTCTTCGAGGGGACTGCGATCGTCGTCGCCGTCACCCTGGACGCCCTGGTCAAGCGCCGTTTCCAGGACTCCCTGCGCAGGCGCAGACGGGCCGGGTTGATCGTTCGAGAGCAGGGGGCGGTGCCGTGAGCGCGGCAGCAGCCGTCGCCAGGCGGGCATTCGGGCGCTGGGAGGCGCTGCTCGTCGTGCTGATCCTGGCGGCCGGGGTCTGGAGCTGGACGCTCTCGAGCTTCTTCCTCCGGCGCGCCAACCTGCTCGACCTCGCGACGCCGTACGTCTTCATCGGTCTCGCCGCCTTCGGCCTCACGTTTGTGGTCGTCGCCGGCGAGATCGACATCTCGGTCATGTCGATCATGGCCGTCTCCGCAGTTTCGATCGCCGAGATCTGGAGCGCCGGAGTGAACATCTGGCTGGCGGCCCTCGCAGGGCTCGGCGTCGCAGTCGCCCTCGGGCTCGCGAACGGACTGCTCGTCGGACTCCTGGGCCTGCCCTCGCTCGCGGTGACTCTCGGAACGCTGGCCGCCTTCCGCGGCCTCGCATACGTGATCCTCGGCGGAAGCAGCATCAGCGGGCTGCCGACCGGGTTCACGAACGTCGGCGGCGGCTACATCTCGAACGAGCTGCCGGACGCCCTGCTCGTGCTGCTCGGCTTCGCGCTCGTGCTCGGCGTCCTCCTGCAGGCGACCCGCTTCGGCCGCTACCTCTACACGATCGGCTCGGCCCGGGAGGTCGCGCGTTTCTCCGGCGTTCCCGTGGCGAGGGTCCGCGTCACCGTCTTCGCGGTCTCCGGCCTGATGGCGGGGTTCGCGGCAATCGTGTACCTGGGCTTCTTCGGCTCCGTCCAGGCCGATGCAGCCTCTGGTTCGGAGCTGATCGACGTCGTCACGGCCGTCGTGCTCGGCGGCGTCGACATCTTCGGAGGGGCGGGCTCGATCGCCGGAGTGCTGCTCGCGCTGATCCTGATCGCGGTTCTGAGAAACGGCATGCAGCTCGCCAACCTGGGCGGCGCCACCCAGGACATGGTCATCGGCGGGCTCCTCGTCGCAGCGATTCTCGCCGGCAACGCCATGCGGGGTGTTCAGGGCCGCAGGTTGCCGTGGACGAGGCCTCGACCCGCTGGGAAGGAGGTGACGCACGCGGAGACGCCGTGAGTTCCCAGTCAATCCAAACGTGAAAGCCCGACAAGGAGGTTGAGCAGATGAGTAGGAAGCGGCTGAAAGTGCTGATCGCGGCCGTCGCGGTTGTCGCCCTGGGAGCGGGGCTGACGGCCGGCCTGGGCAATGCCGGGCCGACGAAGACGAAGGCCGGTTACAGGATCTTCCTCCTGCCCAAGCAAATCGGGCAGCCGGTCTTCAACACGAACAACCTGGGTGCCCAGGAGGCGGCAAAGGCACTCGGTGACAAGGTCACCTACAACGGACCGACCGAGGCGGTCGGCTCGAAGCAGGTGCCGTTCATCGACAGCGCAGTCCGCCAGGGCTTCAACGCCATCATCATCTCGGCGGACGATCCAAACGCCGTCGCACCCGCGCTCAAGCGGGCGCAGGCAAAGGGCGTGAAGGTCATCTCGTACGACTCGGACACGGCGCCCAGCGCTCGCACCATCTTCGTCAGCGGTCCGGATCAGAAGGCGGTCGGGTTCGCGGAGGTCGAGTGGCTCGGCTCGCAGATCGGCTACAAGGGCGACTTCGCGATCCTCTCGGCGACGGCGACCGCCACGAACCAGAACGCCTGGATCGGCTACATGAAACAGGCGCTGAAGCTCCCGAAGTACAAGAACATGAAGCTCGTCAAGATCGCGTACGGCAACGACAACGATGCGAAATCCCTGCAGGAGGCCCAGGGCCTGCTCCAGGCGTATCCCAGCCTCCGGGGGATCATCGCCCCGACCACGGTCGGGATCGCGGCAGCAGCCCGTGTCGTCTCCCAGGCCAAGAAGTGCAGCGCCGTGCGGGTCACGGGGCTCGGGCTCCCGAGCCAGATGAAGTCGTACGTGAAGTCCGGATGCGTCCTGAAGTTCGGGCTCTGGAACGAGAAGGACTTCGGCTACGTCGCCGTGCAGACCGCCCACGCGGTGCTCGCGGGCAAGCTGACGGGCAAGGCCGGCCAGTCGTTCATCGCCGGGCGCCTCGGCAAGAGGACGGTCGGCACGGGCGGCGTCATGATCGGCGTACCTCCCTTCGCGTGGACGAAGGCAACAATCGACTCGGCAGGCTTCTAGCAGCGGACGGAGGGTGGGGCTTGCCCCACCCTCCCTCCACATCACCGGTAGCCGATGAACGTCGAACGGCCCCGCGAGCGTCCGCCGCTCGTACTGTCGAACGCGCTCGGAACGACGGCCGCGCTCTGGGACCCCCAACTGCCGGTCCTCGGCGGGTTCGGCGTCGTCCGCTACGAACACCCGCCGTATAGATCTGTCTCCGAGCTCGCTCGTGAGGTTCTGCGGCTCGTGCCAGGGCGGTTCTCGCTGTGCGGGCTCTCGCTCGGCGGCATGGTCGGTATGTGGATGGCGGTCAACGCGCCCGATCGCATAGATCGCCTGGTGCTCGCCTGCACGTCCGCTCGTTTCGGCGAACCGGAAGTCTGGAGCGCCAGGGCGGCGCTTGTCCGCTCCGAGGGCGTGGCCGCCGCGGCGGGCGACGCATTGGGCGCCTGGTTCACGCCACGCTTCGTCGACCGCCGCCGGTACCTCGAGATGCAGCTTGCCGTCCCGGCCGAGGACTACGCTCGCGGGCTCGAGGCGATCGGCGCCTTCGACATCCGGGACGATCTCGCGCAGATCGCGGCGCCGACGCTCGTGATCGCCGGCGCAGAGGACCCGGCGACCACCGTCGTCGACGCGGAGTTCCTCGCGGAACACATCCCGGGTGCGCGTCTCGCCGTCATTCCTGGCGCGGCCCACCTTGCAAACGTCGAGCGGCCCGAGCTCTTCAACGCAGAACTCGTGCGCCACCTCGCCGGGGCTGAGTAGCTCTACGCAGGGAACGAGGCGCTCGTAGAGCGAGCGCACCTGCTCGGCGATCCGGCCCCAGCCGAACTGCTCGACGGCCCGCTCTCGCCCGGCCTCGCCCATGCGCGTTGCCTCCGCCGGATCTCCGAGCAGCCGGTTCACACGCTCGGCGATCGCACGGGCGAACGCTTCCGGGTCGCGCGGCGCCCGCGACGGATCGCCGACCGGGTCGAACGGGACGAGTAGACCCGTCACCCCGTCCTCGACGACCTCCGGGATGCCGCCGGTCGCCGTGGCGACGACCGCCGTCGCGCAGGCCATCGCCTCGAGGTTGACGATCCCGAGCGGTTCGTAGATCGAGGGGCAGACGAAGACCGCGGCGTGCGAGAGGAGCTGGATCAGCTCCGGCCGGTCCAGCATCCGCTCGATCCAGACGACGCCGCCGCGCGCCTGGCCGACCCGCTCGAGCTTGGCGGCGATCTCCGCGGCGAGCTCCGGCGTGTCGGGCGCACCCGCGCAGATCACGAGCTGGGCATCCGGGTCGATCAGCGGGGCGGCGTCGAGCAGGTAGGTCAGCCCCTTCTGGCGCGTGATCCGGCCGACGAAGAGGACGTAGGGCCGGGCCGGATCGACGCCGTTCCGCTCGACGAGGTCGGTGGCGGCCACCGGTCGGTACTGATCGGTGTCGATCCCGTTGCCGATCACGCTCACCCGCTCCGGGTCGACCGCCGGGTAGCAGCCGAGCAGGTCGCGGCGGTGCTCGGCCGAGACCGCGATGACGGCGTCGGCGGCCTCGAGCGCCGTCCGCTCGCACCAGGACGAGAGCGCGTAGCCGCCGCCCAGCTGCTCGGCCTTCCACGGACGCAGCGGCTCGAGGCTGTGCACCGTCGCCACGTGCGGGATCCCGTGCACGAGCTTCGCGAGGTGGCCCGCCGAGGTTCGCGTACCAGGTGTGGCTGTGGACGAGCTGCGCGTCGCTCGACCGCCGCTGCCATCGCGAGGTCGACCGAGACCGCCTCGAGCGCGGCGGTGTACGGCGCGTCGCCGCGCAGGGATCCCAGGGCCGGTGCGCGACCGCCGGAGGGCCGGCCACCCGCCGGTCGGCGCCGAAGCAGTGGACGGTCACGTCGACGAGCCGGTCGAGCTCGCGCGCCAGGTACTCGACGTGCACCCCGGCGCCGCCGTAGACCTCCGGCGGGTACTCGCGCGTGAGCAGGGCGACGCGCAGGCGCGAGCCCTCAGTCATCCACGTGGACGCCCTTGCCGATGACGACGACGCCGCCCTCGGAGACGACGAAGCGCTCGCGGTCGCGGTCGAGGTCGACACCGATCTGGACGCCTTCCCCGATCCGGACGTTCTTGTCGAGGATCGCGTTGCGCACGACCGCGCGGCGGCCGATGTCGACGCCGTGCATGAGCACGGAGCGCTCGACCTCGGCGTAGGAGTGCACGTGGACGTCGGGCGAGAGCACCGAACGGCGCACCTTCCCGCCCGAGACGATCACGCCGCCGCAGATCAGCGAGCTGACCGCGTGCCCGGTGCGGCCCTCCTCCTCGACGACGAACTTTGCCGGCGGCAGCGACTCCGTCCACGTGAAGATCGGCCAGGACTTGTTGTAGAGGTTGAACGCCGGCACCGTCGTGACCAGGTCCATGTGGGCCTGGTAGTAGGAGTCGATCGTCCCGACGTCCCGCCAGTAGCCACGCTCCTCCTCGGACGCGCCGGGGACGTCGTTCGAGAGGAAGTCGTAGACGTGGGCCTCCCCGCGCCGGACGAGCGCGGGAATGACGTTCCCGCCGAGGTCGTGGCGGGACATCTCGTCGGCCGCGTCGGCCGTGACGGCGTCGATCAGCGTGCTCGCGGTGAAGACGTAGATCCCCATCGAGGCGTAGACCTGGTCGGGCGCATCCGGCAGCCCGACGGCGTCGGTGGGCTTCTCGCGGAACTTCGCGATCGTGTGGCCGTCGGCCGCGGGCTCGATCACTCCGAGCTCGGGCGCCTGCTCGAGGGGCGCACGGATCCCGGCGACCGTGACCCCGGCGCCCCGCTCGATGTGCCGGGCGACCATCTGCCGCGGGTCGATCCGGTAGATGTGGTCGGCGCCGAAGACGCAGACGTAGTCCGGGCGGTCGTCGTAGATCAGGTTCAGGCTCTGATGGATCGCATCGGCGGAGCCTGCGAACCAGTGCGGCCCGAGCCGCTGCTGCGCCGGCACCGGCGTCACGTAGTTGCCGAGCAGCGGCGACAGGCGCCACGTCGTCGTGATGTGGCGGTCGAGGCTGTGGCTCTTGTACTGCGTCAGCACGACGATGCGGAGGTAGCCCGCGTTGACGAGGTTGGACAGCGCGAGGTCGACGAGCCGGTAGTGGCCGCCGAAGGGAACGGCCGGCTTCGCCCGGTCGGCGGTCAGCGGCATCAGCCGTTTCCCCTCGCCTCCGGCGAGCACGAGACCGAACACGCGGCGGCCTTCCACCCCGCAACTCTACGATCGCCGGATGGCAACGGCACTCGAACCGGCTCCGGCCGCGCTCGCGGGCGGGCGGCGCCTCTACCTCAAACGCGAGGACGAGCACGAGCTCGGCGCGTTCAAGTGGCGCGGCGCGCTGCCCGTGCTCGAGGGCTACAAGGCCGCGGGAGCGTCCACGGTCGTCACCGCCTCCACCGGCAACCACGGCGCCGCGACGGCCTGGGCGGCCGCGCGGCTCGGGCTGGAGGCCGTCGTCTTCGTCCCCGAGCACGCGAGCGCGACCAAGCTCGCGCGGATCGAGGAGCTCGGCGCGGAGATCCGGCCCGCCGGCGCGGACCTGGACGAGGCGAAGGAGCTCGGGCTGGCCGAGGCGCGGAGACGAGGCGTCCCGTTCTTCGAGGACGGCGCCGAGCCGGCGCAGTACGACGGCTACGCCGTGATCGGCGAGGAGATCCTGGCGCAGCTGGAGGAGCCGCCCGCGGCCGTCGTCGTGCCGGTCGGGAACGGCGCGCTGCTCGGAGGCGTGGCACGGGCCGTCCTGGCCGGGTCGCCGGAAACGCTGCGCATCGGAGTCGTCGCGGCCGGCGCGCCGGTGATGGCCGACAGCTTCGAGGCGGGGCGTCCGGTCCCCGGCGACAGCTCGGACACCTTCGCGGACGGAATGGCCGTGCGGGTCGCGATCCCGTACGCGGTCGAGGTCCTGAACGAGGTCGCCACCCACATGCTGCGCGTCTCCGAGCGGGAGCTTGCACAGGCCGTCGGCGCCTTCGCGGAGGCCGGAATCCGCGTCGAGGGCTCCGGCGCCGCCGGCCTCGCCGCGCTTCCACAGCTCCCTGACCTGAATGGGGCAATCGTGCTCGTCGTCACGGGGCGCAACATCGACGAGGACTTGCATGAGCAAGCCAGAAACCAGCCTCAGGCCTTTCCGGCCTAGACCGGTTCTGCAAGTTCGAAGGCATACTTTTTGGTTGTGGACGCCGCTCAGATCGACGAACTTCGCCGCTGGGGCGAAAAGCTCTCGCGTGACGACTCGCAGCCCGAGCTACGCTCGGCGGGTCGCGCGATCCTGCTGCTGATCGCCGAAAACGAGCGGCTGCGCACGCCTGCGGAGCCGCCCGCCGAGGACGGCGGTGGTGACGACGAGCCGCCCTCGAGCGACGACCCCTACGAAGCGCGAAGTCGACAGCGCGCTCGGCGCGCGGCGGGGAGCCAGAAGCGCTGGTTCCACAACGCGTTCCGGCTCGCGATCGCCGGCGCGATCATCGCCGCACTCGTCTTCGCGACGCTCGCGGTCGGCGCCCGCGTCTCGGCGCCCAGCCTCGACGCGCTCGGCCCCTCCAGCGGCACCGGCATCGGCCCCGCGCTGCTGCCGACGCTGAAGTTCTCGGTCGGCGGCTCACCGTCCGTCCTCGACCACGTGCACTGGCTGCTCGACGGCCAGGACGTGACGACCAAGGCGCTGCCCTACCGCGGCCGCGTCGTCTTCGACGGCTCGTCGCTGAAGGACGGCCACCACGTGCTGACGGCGTCGGCTTCCGGCAGCTTCCCGGGCTCGAAGACGACCAAGGCCTGGCGCTTCGTCGTCGACACCAAGGGCCCCGAGATCGCGGTCGACGCTCCGGGGGCGCAGATCCCGTCCGGCGACCCGCTGCGCGTACGCGGGACGCTGGAGAAGGGCGCGTCGCTGACGGCGGACGGCCGCCCGGTGCTCGTCAAGGACGGCCGGTTCACGATCGCGTGGGCGACGCGGCCGAAGAAGGCTGTCACCCTCGTCGCCACCGACCCGCTGCGCAACGCCACGACCAAGCGCATCTGGGTCTCCATCCAGCCCCGGCTCCCGGCGCACCCGATCCGGGCCGTCCACATGACCTCCGACGCGTGGGCCGACGACGGTCTCCGCAACGGCGTGCTCGACCTGATCGCGCAGGGCCGGATCAACGCGGTCGAGCTCGACCTGAAGGAGGAGGGCGGGAAGATCGGCTGGAACGCGCCGGTGCCGCTCGCGCGCAAGGTCGGCGCCGTCCACGTGACGATGAACCTCGCCGACGCCGTCAAGACGCTGCACGACAAGGGCGTGCGCGTGATCGGGCGCCTCGTCTGCTTCAACGACCCGTCCTACGCCCAGTGGGCATGGTCGCACGGGAAGCGCAACCAGGTGATCCAGACCCCGGACGGCGGCTACTACGGCTCGACCTACGGCGGCTTCACCAACTTCGCGAACCCGGTCGTCCGCCGCTATCAGATCGACCTCGCCGTGGCCGCGGCCAAGCTCGGCGTCGACGACGTCCTCTACGACTACGTCCGCCGGCCCGACGGCCCGCTCTCGACGATGAAGTTCCCGGGGCTGAAGACGAGCCCGGAGCGGTCGATCGCCTCGTTCCTCGCGGAGACGCGCGCCGCGCTGAAGCCGTACAAGACGTTCCTCGGCGCGTCCGTCTTCGGCGTCGCCGCGACCCGCCCGACCGAGGTCGCCCAGGACATCCCGATGATGGCCGAGCACCTCGACTACGTCTCCGCGATGGTCTACCCGTCGCACTGGGCGCCCGGCGAGTACGGGGTGCGCAACCCGAACGCGCAGCCGTACGACATCGTCCTCCGCTCGCTCCAGGACTTCCAGAAGGACGTCCGCGGCACCGGCGCGCGCGTCGTCCCGTGGCTCCAGGACTTCTCGCTCGGCGTCGACTACGGCCCGGCCCAGGTCGGCGCGGAGATCCAGGCGACACACGACGCGGGCATCGACGAGTTCCTGCTCTGGGACCCGTTGGTCACCTACACGGGCGCCGCGCTCTCGACCGACGCGGAGAAGGCCAAGTTCCCGACGACGGCGAAGGCGACGCTCACGGGCACCGGGAAGCCGGACGAGCTCGGCGTCGTGCCGGTGCTCATGCACCACCAGCTCCGCCTGCACGGAAGCGCCTACGACCTGACGCCGTCGCAGTTCCTCGGCGAGCTGACCCGGCTCTGGCGCGACGGCTTCTACCCGGTGACCGCCGAGTCGTTCGTGACCGGGCGCATGGACGTCCCGAAGGGCAAGTCGCCGGTCGTGATGACGTTCGACGACGCGACCAACAACCAGGTCGGCTTCCTCCCGGACGGCTCGCTCGACCCGAACTCCGCGCTCGGGATCATGGAGAACTTCGCGAAGGAGCATCCCGACTTCCCGGCGGTCGCGACCTTCTACATCCCGCGCAACGCCTTCGAGGGGAACGGCAGCACCCCGGGCAAGACGCTGCGCTGGCTCGTCGAGCACGGGTTCGAGCTCGGCAACCACACGCGCGACCACATCGCCTTCAACACGATCGACTCGACCGAGGTGCAACGTCAGCTCGTGCTCGGCGACCACGTGCTCTCCGACCGGATCCCCGGCTACACGCGCGCACACGATGGCGCTCCCGCTCGGGCGCGCTCCCCACCCCGCGCTCGCTCGCGAGGCACGGGGAGTGGCACGGCCAGACCTACCGCTTCAACGGCGTCTTCCTCGACGGCGCCGAGCCGTCGCCTTCGCCTTTCGCGAAGAAGTTCACTCCGGGGGCGATCCCGCGCATCAGGCCGAACCCGTACTGGAACGGCTCCCGCGACTTCACCGGCGGGATGTGGTTCGACATCCTCGAGCGGAACCCGGGCATGCGCTACGTCTCCGACGGCGACCCGGCGAAGATCACCTTCCCGAAGACCAAGGCGAGCGAGCTCGCCCCGCAGTACCGCTCGCTGGCGAACCCCTACTAAAGCGTCAGCGCGGTCAGAGCCTTAGACCGGCGGCGGGACATCGACCGGCTCCGGCGGCGGCGCCTCGAGCACGATCTCCCGCTCCCGCGGCTTGATCTCGCCGGCCTTGATCTTCTCCGCCCAGTGGCAGGCGACGAGGTGCTCGGAGCCCTCGACCGCACGCAGCTCGGGAACATCGTCGCGGCAGCGTGTCTCCTGGACGTATGGGCAGCGCGTGTGGAAGCGGCAGGCCGGCGGCGGGTTCGCCGGGCTCGGCAGGTCGCCCGGGAGCAGGATCGCCTCGCGCTGCCGCTCGACGACGGGGTCGGGGATCGGCACCGCCGAGAGCAGCGAGATCGTGTACGGGTGGAGCGGGTTGTCGTAGAGCTCGTCGGCAGACGAGATCTCGACGATCCAGCCGAGGTACATGACGGCGATGCGGGTCGAGATGTGGCGGACGATCGCGAGGTCGTGGGCGATGAAGAGGTACGTCAGCCCGAACTCGGTCTGGAGGTCCTCCATCAGGTTGACGATCTGCGCCTGGATCGAGACGTCGAGCGCCGAGACCGGCTCGTCCGCGACGACGAAGTCCGGGTTGAGCGCGAGCGCGCGGGCGAGGCCGATGCGCTGCCGCTGGCCGCCGCTGAACTCGTGCGGGTAGCGCGACGCCGCATCGGCGGGCAGCCCGACGATCTCGAGCAGCTCCCGCACGCGCCGCGCGAGCGGCTTCCGGCCCCCGCCGAGCCCGTGCACCTTGAGCGGCTCGCCGACGATCCGGGCGACGCTGTGCCTCGGGTTCAGCGACGCGAACGGATCCTGGAAGACGATCTGCATCCGCCGGCGCAGCGGACGCATCTCGGCCTCGCTCAGCTCCGTGATGTCTTGCCCGTCGAACACGATCCTGCCGGCAGTCGGCTTGTAGAGGCGCAGCAGCGCCCGGCCGACGGTCGACTTCCCGCAACCGGACTCGCCGACGAGACCGAGCGTCTCGCCCCGCCGGATCTGGAAGGTCACGTCGTCGACTGCGCGGACGTCGCCGACATGTCGGTCGAGGAGGATTCCGGACTTGATCGGGAACCAGACCTTCAGGTTCTCGACCTCGAGCAGGTCACCGTCCGCGCCGGCCGCCGCCGCTGTGCCGGCCGGAGAGGCCGCCCGGGCTTCGTCGTGAGCGGACGAACGAAACCGCGGCCGGGGCAGCTTCACGCGACCACCGCGGCGCGCTGCTCGGCCCAGGCGCCTTCCGGCACCGGGTTGAAGCAGGCGACCCAGTGGCCCGGCTCGACTTCGAGCAGCGGCGGCACCTCCAGCCGCGACTTCTCGACCTCGTAGGCGCAGCGCGGCTGGAACGGGCAGGCGCTCGGCGGACTGAGCATGTTGCGCGGCTGCCCCTCGATCGGCTTCAGCTTCTCGTGGCGCCTCGCGTCCAGGCGCGGGACGCTCTGGAGCAGCCCGAGCGTGTACGGGTGCCGGGGCCGCGCGAACAGCACGTCGGCGGAGGCGGCCTCCATGATCATCCCGCCGTACATCACGTTCACGCGCTCGCACATGCCGGCGACGACGCCCAGGTCGTGCGTGATCAGGATCAGAGCGGTGTTGCGCTCGGCGACGAGCTCGCGCATCAGGTCGAGGATCTGCGCCTGGATCGTCACGTCGAGTGCCGTCGTCGGCTCGTCGGCGATCAGCAGCTTCGGCTCGCAGGCCAGTGCCATCGCGATCATCGCCCGCTGCCGCATCCCGCCCGAGAACTGGTGCGGGTAGTCCTTCAGCCGCAGCTCGGGGCTCGGGATCCCGACTCGCGCGATCAGCTCCGCAGTGCGGTGTCTCGCCTCCTTGGGGCTGAGGTCGAAGTGCGTGTCGAGGACCTCGCGGATCTGCCGGCCGATCGTCAGAACCGGGTTCAGGCTCGTCATCGGGTCCTGGAAGATCATCGCGATCTCTTTGCCGCGCACGCTGCGCAGCTCGGAGCCCTTCAACCCGAGCAGATCCCTGCCCTCGAACATCGCCCGGCCGCCGGTGACCCCGCCGTTGTTCGCGAGGATCCCGAGGATTGCGAGCGACGTGACGCTCTTCCCGCAGCCCGGACTCGCCGACGATCCCGAGGGTCTCGCCGGGAGCGATGTCGAACGAGACGCCGTTGACGGCGTGGACGATCCCCCGTTCCGTCTGGAACTGAACCTCGAGGTTCTCTACCGAGAGGAGGGGCTCTCTAGTCAGGTTCCGAGATCCCAGAGACGAACTTCGCGTCCTTCCGGCGGCGGATCTTGAAGCGGCCGACGCGGCCGAGCAGCTTCGGGTCGAGCGCCTCGCGCAGGCCGTCGCCGATCAGGTTGAAGCCGAGCACGAGGAGCACGATCGCCACGCCCGGGGCGATCGCGAGGAAGGGGGCGCTCTGCAGGTACGTGTCGACCTGCGTCAGCATCGTGCCCCACTCGGGCGTCGACGGATCCTGAGGGCCGAGCCCGAGGAAGCCGAGCCCGGCGACGTCGATGATCGCGGTCGCCAGCGCGAGCGTGCCCTGGACGATCAACGGCGAGATCGAGTTCGGGAGGATGTGGGCGCCGAGGATCGTCCGTTTCGGGACTCCGACCGCACGGGCGGCGAGCACGAAATCGGTCTCCTTCTGGGCAAGAACCGATCCGCGCAAGAGGCGGGCGAAGATGGGCACGTTGACGATGCCGACCGCGATCATGATCTGCCAGAGCCCTGGCCCGAGCACGGCGACGAGTCCGATCGCGAGCAGCAGGCCCGGGATGGCCAGCATGATGTCCATCAGTCGCATGATCAGCGAGTCGACGAACCCGCCGACGTAGCCGGCGATCGAGCCGAGGATCAGGCCGAACGTCATCCCGACGGTCACGGCGACGATACCGATGACGAGCGAGTACCGGGCGCCCCAGAGGAGGCGCGAGAGCTCGTCGCGGCCGAGCTGGTCGACACCGAGCAGGTGCGCGCCGGACGGCCCGGGGCAACACCCGTTGACGACCAGGTCGAGGTTCTGGTCCCGCGGCCCGTAGGGCGCGACCACGGGCGCCAGGATCGCCATCAGGACGAAGGAGATGACGAGGCCGAAGCCGACGAGAGCGGCGCGGTTCCGGCGCAGGCGCGACCACGCGTCGCGCCAGAGGCCTCCGGTCGACGGCTCCAGCCCGAGCTCGTAAGACTCGATCTCGGCGACGGACATCTAGGACAGCCGGATCCGTGGGTTGATGAGCGCGTAGGAGAGGTCGACGATCAGGTTGACGATCACGAAGACGATCGCGAGGAAGAGGATCCCGCCCTGCAGGACCGGGTAGTCGCGATTGAAGATCGCCTCCTTCAGCCAGCTGCCCACACCGGGCCAGGCGAAGATCGTCTCGGTGAGCACCGCACCCGAGAGCAGGAGGCCGGTCTGGAGGCCGATGATCGTGGCGACCGGCAACAGCGCGTTTCGCAGGACATGCCGACGGTCGACCGCGAGCGGCGCGAGCCCTTTCGCCCGCGCAGTCCGAACGTAGTCCTCGTTCTGGACGTCGAGCGTCGATGCCCGCGTGATGCGGGTGACGATCGCGAGCGGAATCGACCCGAGCGCGATCGCGGGCAGGATCAGATGCCGGATCGCATCCCAGAGCGCCTGCGGATCTCCCTCCAGGATCGCATCGAGGATGTAGAAGTTGGTCGGGTGCGCCCGTTCCGCGAGGAAGTCCTCGCGGCCCGCGCTCGGCAGCCATTGCAGCTTGACCGCGAAGACGTACTTCAGGAGCAGGCCGAGGAAGAAGATCGGGATCGAGATGCCGATCAACGACGCGAACAGGCTCGCGTTGTCGAACCAGCTCCCGTACTCCTTGGCGGCGAAGAAGCCGAGCGGGAGGCCGACGACGATCGCGAAGAACATCGCCGCCAGCGCGAGCTCGACGGTAGCGGGGAAGCGGAGCTTGAGCTCGTACGTGATCGCCCTGGCCGACGCGATGCTGGTCCCGAAGTTGCCGTGCACGGTCGTGTCGAGGTACCGCCAGTACTGCTCGTACACCGGCTTGTCGAGGCCGTACTGGTGGTTCACGCGTGCGACCTGCTCGGGCGTGGAGTGCTCGCCGAGCAGTGCTTCGGCCGGCGAGCCCGGCAGGGCATGAATCCAGCCGAAGACGAGGATGGAGAGCCCGAGGAGGATCGGGACGAGCAGCAGCAACCGGCGGACGACGAAGCGAAGCATCTCGTCAGTCCGCCGGTTGTCTGCTCACACTTACTTGCTTGCCCTACCCGTAGAAGACCTTCGAGAGATCCTCGTTGATCACGCCGGTCGGGGACGGAATGAATCCCTTCACGTTGCTGTCGAACGCGATTCCGAAGCCGGCCCAGACGTACGGGATCACGGGCAGGAACTTCATCACCTGTACGCTCGCCAGCTGGTAGAGCGCAGTTCGCTTGTCGATGTCGGCCTCCGCATCCGCCCTGGCGAGCAGGTCGAAAAGCGCCTGGTTCTTGAAGCCGAACTGAGGCGTCTCGCTCCCGAAGTGGACGTTCAGGAAGTTGGCCGGATCGGGAAAGTCGGCGATCCAACCGAACAGGAACAGCTGGTCCTTGCCGGCCTGGACTCCCGCCCGGTAGTCGGGCCGCCACGGCGCCGAGTGGGCGACGACGTCGAATCCGGCCTTGTCGAGGTCGGCTGCGAACGCCTGGAAGTTGTTGGCCGGGTTCGGCATGTAGGGCCGCGAAACGCTCGTCGGGTACCAGAAGTCGACCTTGACCGGCAGCTTCAGGCCCGCCTGCTGGAGCAGCTGCTTGGACTTGTTGGGGTTGTACGGATACGCCGGCAGGCCCTTCTTGGCGCTGCCGAACAACGAAGGCGGCATGAACTGTGTCGCAGCGGCGCCGACTCCGCCGTAGAACGCCTTCACGACCTGCCCCTTGTTGATCGCGTACGCCAGCGCCTGGCGGACGAGCAGATTGTTCATCGGCGGGATCGACTGGTTGATGCCGATGTAGCCGACGGTGAACGGCGGGCGCTTGTACAGCTTGAACTTGCCGGTGATCTGACCGAACTGTGTGGGATCGACGTCGTCGAACGCCTGCACCTCGCCGCTCTGCATGGCCTGGAGCCGAGCGCTTCCGTTACCAATCGGCACGAAGATGAGCCGCGCAAGCTTCGCCTTCGGGCCCCAGTAGAGCGGGTTGCGGACGAGGGTGAGCTTGCTTCCGACGGTCCACGACTGGAATTTGTACGCGCCGGTGCCCACAGGGTTCCGCGTCGCGAACGTGCCGGTCGGGTGGAACACGCCGGTCGCGTCCACCGTGCCCGCATCGGCCTGGTACTTCTTGAGCGCCGTCGGGCTGGCGATGCCGAACATCGGCAGGCCGATGGCGGCGAGGAACGAACTCGACGGCCGGCTCAGGATCAGCGACACGTTGTACTGACCATGCGCCTTGCAGCCGCGGTAGAGGCTCTTGTCAGGGCCCGGGTTGCCGGCCGCCGGATTCGCGAAGCCGAGGAAGACCGTGTTCCAGTAGTAGCTCAGCGACGGGTTCTGAAGCGGGCCGGGGAAGTGGTACCACCGGGTGAAGTTGAAGCAGACGGCGGCCGCGTTGAACGGCGTGCCGTCGGAGAACCTGACGTTCCTCCTCAGGTTGAACGTCCAGATCGTCTTGTTCTTGCTGACCGACCAGCTCGTCGCGAGCTTGGGCACGATCTTCGTCCCGCCGAGCTGCGCGCCGACGAGGCCCTCGAAGATCTGGCGAGACACTCGAATCGACTCGCCGTCGGATACGAGCGACGGATCCAGCAGCGCGGGATCAGCCGACGACGCGTAGACCAGCGTGTCGCTCGCGGAACCCTTGTTCCCGCTCGCGGAGCTGTAGTTGATCAACGTCATCGTCACGGCCGTCAAGACGGCCAGTGGAATCAAGAATCGAAGCTTGCTCCTCAACTCATCCCTCCTTGTGGGTACGCGGAAGTATCGCAAAGTACAGACCTGAATCTTGTCGCTTTGGTTAGCGGGGAATGGCGAAGGACACCACGACGAACGCCGCCCTTTGCGCGCGCGGTCTGGGAGGCGCTAGGCCGCTACGGACTGCAGATCGCGCAGCGCGGCGAGCCTGGCGAGCGCCTGGCCCTCCAGCTGGCGGACCCGCTCGCGCGTCAGGTCGAGCTCGTGGCCGATCGCCTCCAGCGTCCACGGCTCGCCCTCGAAGCCGAAGCGCAGCTCGAGAATCCGCCGCTCGCGCTCGGGCAGCGCGTCCAGCGCCTTGCGGACGCCCTGGCGGCGCAGCGACTCTTCGGCCTCGTCGAACGGATCGGCGGCCTCGCGGTCGGCGAACAAGTCGCCGAGCTCGCCCTCGTCGTCGGCGCCCACGGTCTGGTTCAGCGAGACCGACGCGTGCGCGGCCGAGAGCGCCTCGTCCACGTGCTGGATCGGGAGACCCGTCGCCTCGGCGAGCTCGGCCTTCGTCGCCTCGCGGCCCAGCTCCACCTCGAGCCGGCGCGCCGCACGGCCCAGCTTCTGCTGGCGCTCGACGACGTGCACGGGAACCCGGATCGTCCGCGCGTGGTTTGCAACTGCACGCTGCACGGACTGCCGGATCCACCAGGTCGCGTAGGTCGAGAACTTGTAGCCGCGGCGCCAGTCGAACTTCTCGACGGCGCGGTTCAGGCCCAGCGTTCCCTCCTGGATCAGGTCGAGGAACGGCACGCCCAGGCCGCGGTAGCCCTTCGCGATCGACACGACGAGACGCAGGTTCGACTCGATCATCCGGCGCTTGGCCGTCGGGTCGCCGCGCTCGATCGCCTTCGCGAGGTAGACCTCCTCGGCGGCGGTGAGCAGCTTGTGGCGGCCGACGTCGGCGAGGAAGAGCTGGAGGCTGTCGGCGGCGCCGCTGACCGGTCCGGCCTCGTAGGCCGCGGCCGCCTGGCTGGCGGCTGCCGGCTCCGCCTCCTCGGCGGGCTTCCCGACCTCGAGCCCGATCGTCTCGAGCTCGCGGGTCAGCTGCTCGACGTCCTCCTCGGGCAGGTCGTGCTCCAGCGCGAACGCCTCGAGCTCGGCCGGCTCGACGTAGCCGCGCTCCTCCGCACCCTCGATGAGCGAGCGGGCCTGATCGCTTTCAAGCAGTTCATGCAACTGGTTCTGAGTCAACTGGGTCTCGATTCCTTTTCGTCTGTGCTGGGGCAGTTTCCCAAACTTTCTCACCCTAACGGGAATCTCCTTGGGTTTCCAGAGAGTAAGGGCGTGCGGTTATGGGCGTGTGAAGAAACAAACGCAAAGGCGTGAAGCCGTATTTCCGCCTTCGAGTGGTCTCTCTGGGGATCATGACGTCCTTCGCGGCAAAAGGTTGGCACGTTCGAGGTTAACGGTGGGTGACTACTTACGCCGCCGCGGTGCCCGCTTCTTACCGGGCCCCTTGGCGCGGCGCTCCGCGAGTAGCTCGACCGCTCTGTCGAGGGTGAGCGACTCGACGGCATCGCCTGCCCGCAGGCTCGCGTTCGTCTCTCCGTCCGTCACGTACGGGCCAAATCGGCCTTCCTTGACCACAACGTGACGTTCAGACGAGGGGTCTGCGCCAAGATCCCTCAAAGGGGCGGCGGGAGCAGCGCGCCCGCGGCGCTGCTTCGGCGCGGCGAGGAGCGCCAGTGCCTCGTCCAGCGTGAGCGTGAAGATCTGCTCCTCGCTCTCCAGCGAACGCGTTTCCTTCCCCCTCTGGATGTACGGCCCGTAGCGGCCGTTGCGCACCTCGATCGGCTCGCCGTCGGCGGCGCCGACGATCCGCGGCAGCGAAAGCAGCTTCAGCGCCTCGTCCAGCGTGACCGTCTCGGGCGACATCGACGCGAACAGGGATGCGGTCTTGGGCTTTTCGTCCGAGTCCTCCGCGAGCTCCTCGGTGACGTACGGCCCGTAGCGGCCGTTGCGCACGAGCACGGTGCGGCCCGTCTCCGGGTCGTCGCCGAGCGAGCGCTCCTCCGACGGCCGCGCCAGCAGCTCCTCGGCCTTCTCCGGGGTGAGCTCGTCGGGCGCGATCTCCTCCGGCAGGGACGCACGCGAATCGCCTCGCTCCAGGTACGGCCCGTATTTGCCGACCCGCACGACGATGTCGCTGCGCGGCAACTCGATCGAGTTCACCTCGCGGGCATCGATCTCGTCGAGGTGCTCCGTGACCATGGCGTGCAGGCCGGGCTCGCCGTTCTCGCCCCGGTAGAACCGTCGTCAGCCAGTCGACCCGCTGCTCCTCGCCTTCGGCGATGCGGTCGAGATCGTCCTCCATCCGCGCCGTGAAGTCGTAGTCGACGAGCTTGTCGTAGTGCTGCTCGAGCAGCTTCGTCACGGCGAAAGCCAGGAACGTCGGCACGAGCGCCTGGCCGCGCTTCACGACATACCCACGGTCGAGGATCGTCCCGAGGATCGACGCGTACGTCGACGGGCGGCCGATGCCGTAGTCCTCCAGCGCCTTGACGAGCGTCGGCTCCGTGTAGCGGGCCGGCGGCGAGGTCTCGTGGCCCTGCGGCTCGAGCGAGAGCGGGCTGCACCGCGTCGCCGACCTTCAGGTGCGGCAACGGCCGATCCTCGTCCTCTTCCGGGGCCTCGTCGCGGCCTTCCTCGTACGCGGCGAGAAAGCCGCGGAAGGTGATCACGGTGCCGCTGACGCCGAACTCGACGTCCTCACCGGTTCCCGCGATCGCGCCGACCCGGAGCGAGACGGTCTGCCCGCGGGCGTCCGCCATCTGCGACGCGACGGTGCGCATCCAGACGAGCTCGTAGAGCGCCTGCTCGTCGCGGTCGAGCTCGCCGCGCACGTCGGCGGGGAGGCGGAACCGCTCGCCCGCAGGACGGATCGCCTCGTGCGCCTCCTGCGCGTTCTTGACCTTGCGGTCGTAGCGCCGCGGCGCGTCGGGGACGAACTCCTGGCCGTACAGCTCGCGTGCCTGCGTCCGCGCCGCCGTCAGCGCCGTCTCGGACAGCGTCGTCGAGTCGGTGCGCATGTAGGTGATGTAGCCGCGCTCGTACAGCCGCTGGGCGACGCGCATCGTCGTCTGGGCCGTGAAGCGCAGCTTGCGCGACGCCTCCTGCTGGAGGGTCGAGGTCATGAAGGGCGCAGCCGGGCGGCGGGTGTACGGCTTCTCCTCGACGGAGCGGACGGCGAAGTCGGCGCCCTCGAGCCCGGCGGCGAGCGAGCGCGCGTCGTCCTCGCCGAGCTGCCGGACGTCCTCCCGGACGAGCTGCGCGTCAGGGCCGAAGTCGCGGCCCTGCGCGATCCGCTTCCCGTCGAGTTGAACGAGCCGCGCCGCGAATCGCCCGGGATCGAAGACGCCTTCGATGTCCCAGTACGCGGCGGACACGAACTCCATCCGTTCGCGCTCGCGCTCGACGACGAGCCGCGTCGCCACCGACTGGACGCGGCCGGCCGACAGCCGCGGCATCACCTTCTTCCAGAGCACCGGCGAGACCTCGTAGCCGTAGAGCCGGTCGAGGATCCGCCGCGTCTCCTGCGAGTCGACGAGGGACTGGTCGATCTCGCGGGTGTGCCCGAGCGCGTCCTCGATCGCCCCCTTCGTGATCTCGTGGAAGACCATGCGCCGCGTCGGGACCTTCGGCTGGAGGACCTCCTGGATGTGCCAGGCGATCGCCTCCCCTTCGCGGTCCTCGTCCGTCGCGAGCAGGAGCTCGTCGGCGTCCTTCAGCTTGCTCTTCAGCCCGGCAATCACCTTCTTCTTGTCCGGGTCGACGATGTAGTACGGCTTGAACTCGTCCTCGAGGTCGACGCCGAGCGCGCCGAAGCGCTTCCGTTCCTCCTTCGGGACGTCGGAGGCGCGCTTCGGCAGGTCACGGATGTGACCGATGCTGGACTCGACGACGAACTCGGGACCGAGGTACCCGGCGATCGTCTTCGCCTTCGCGGGCGATTCGACTATGACCAGTTTCTTTGGCATACCGGCGAGACACGTTAGCGCCGTGGTCGAACGTCACCGTTATCCGTGACGCTCTCTGCCCATCTCCGGTACAGCTTCCGGCGATGCCGAGCACCGTCTACAACTTTTGTGCGGTCCTGTCCTGGCCGCTGCTCCGCGGGCTCTACCGGCTGGACGACACCGGGGTCGAGCGAATCCCCGGGGAAGGCGGGTTCGTCCTCGCCGCCAACCACGTCTCGAACTTCGACCCGTTCCCGCTGGCGATGCCGCTCTGGCCCAAGCGGCAGCTCTACTACATGGCCAAGGTCGAGCTCTTCAAGCCGCCGCTCGCACAGATCCTGAAGGCAGGCGGCGCCTTCCCCGTGCGGCGCGGCGAGCGCGACCTCGAGGCGTTCAGAAGCGCGGTCGAGATCTGCCGCCGGGGAGACGTCGTCGCGATGTTCCCCGAAGGGACGCGACGCTCGAAGGGGCTGCGCAAGCGCTTCCAGCCGCGTCCGCGCTCGGGCTCTGCGCGGATCGCGTTCGAGGCGGGCGTGCCGCTCGTCCCCGCAGCGATCAAGGGCACCGACCGGCTCGCGCGCCTGGAGAAGCTGCGCGTCGCCTACGGCGACCCGATCCCGGTCGACGACCTCGTCGCCACTCCGGGCGCGCAGGCCTACCAGGAGGCGACCGTGCGGCTGATGGAGCGCATCGACGAGCTCTACGAGTCGCTGTGAGCGTAGGCAGGCCGCTGCTCGTCGTCGACGGCGACTCGCTCGCCCATCGCGCCTACCACGCCCTGCCCAAGTCGATGCGCAGCGCGACCGGCCTCCCGTCCGGCGCGATCGTCGGCTTCGCCAACTTCTTGCTCCGCCTGTGGCAGTCGGAGGAGCCGCGCGCCGTGCTCGTCGGCTGGGATTGCGTCGGCGAGCCCACGTATCGCAGCGAGGCGTTCCCCGCCTACCAGTCGGGCCGCGTCTTCGATCCCGAGCTGCTCGAGCAGCTCGACCTCCTCCCGGAGCTCGTCCGTGCGCTGGGCTTCGCGGCCGCGAAGCAGCCCGGGTACGAGGCGGACGACTTCCTCGCCGCCGCGGTCGCCCAGGAGGAGCAGCGAGGCGGGACCTCTCTCGTCGCCACCTCCGACCGCGACTCGTTCCAGCTCGTCAGCGAGCTGACGACCGTGCTCCAGCCGGTGAAGGGCGTCTCCGAGCTCGCGCGGATCGGGCCGGCCGAGGTTCGCGAGCGCTACGGCGTCGAACCCACGCAGGTGCCGGACTTCATCGCGCTGCGCGGCGATCCCTCCGACAAGCTCCCCGGCGCGCGCGGCGTCGGCCCGAAGACCGCGGCCTCGATCCTCGGCGAGTACGGGACGCTGGAAGCCGCGCTCGAGGCGGGAAGATTCTCGGCGGAAGCGGAGGACTTGCGCCTCTACCGGCGAATGGCCCAACTAGACGCCTCCGCTCCTCTCCCCTCCCTAGCCGACCAAACGCCCAAATGGGCGGGGGCGTCCTCCCTTTCAGAGTCGTGGGGCCTCGGCAATCTCGCCCGACGGCTCGAAGAACTCGCGCGCGAGGGCTGAATGGAGGTCGTCAGCCACGCGGCACTCGCGGAGCTGCACCCGACGGCACACCACCCCGAGACGCCGCGCCGCCTCGAGGCGGTGCTCGGCGCGCTCGACGGCTGGACGGACGCGGTTCCGGCGACAGACGAGCAGGTCGAGCGCTGCCACACCGCGGAGCACGTCGCGCGCATCCGCGCCGTCAGCGAGGAGACGTGGCTCGACGGCGACACCCCCGCGTCGGCGACCTCCTACGAGGCGGCGCTGCTGGCCGCCGGCGGCGCGATCCAGGCCGCAGCGGCGGGCGGCTTCGCGGTCGTGCGGCCACCGGGACATCATGCGCCCGCCGACCGCGCGATGGGCTTCTGCCTCTTCAACAACGTCGCGGTCGCAGCCCGCGCGGCCCAGGCCGAGCAGGGGCTCGAGCGCGTCGCGATCGTCGACTGGGACGTCCACCACGGCAACGGCACCCAGGCGATCTTCTGGGACGACCCGACCGTCCTCTACGTCTCGCTGCACCAGTGGCCGTTCTATCCGGGCACCGGCGGGCCGGAGGAGCAGAACGAGACGACCGTCAACGTCCCGCTCCCCGGCGGGCTCGGCGACGACGGGTACGTTCGCGCGTTCGAGGAGATCGTCGAGCCGGCCGTGCGCGGTTTCGAGCCCGACCTCCTGCTGGTCTCCGCGGGGTTCGACGCGCATGCCCAGGACCCGCTCGCCTGGATGGAGGTCAGCGCCTCGGGATTCCGGGAGCTCGCGCGCCGGTGCCGCGGGCTCGCCCCGCGCGTCGCCGCGGTACTGGAGGGCGGTTACAACCTGGAGACGCTGCCGGGGCTCGTGCTGGCGGCGCTCGACGGGTTCTCGTAGCAAGGAAAAGGCCGGCTCTTGCGAGCCGGCCTTTGCGCCTGAGGTGCGAGCCACCGTCACCCAGAAACTGCTCACATGATCGGCTCCGGGGCCTGCGGGCACATCACCCACGGCATCCCCCACGGTGGGTGAACTGTCGATGCCCGCCAGGGCTTCGCCTTTACGCGCGCTAGGCGCGCGGGCCGTTGCCAGCGCGTCGAGCGCCTCGCGCCGCGAGGAAACGCCGAGCTTGCGCAGCAGGCTCTTCACGTGCGAGCGGACGGTGTGCTCGGAGATGAAGAGGCGCTTCGCGATCTCGTCCGTGCCGAGGCGCTCGTCGAGGAGGAGCAGCACCTCGACCTCGCGGGCGCTCAGCTCGTCCGCGATCGACTCCGGGACGCCCGAGTCGAGCCGCCCGCCGTCCCGGACACGGTCGAGCAGCCGCCGCGCGACCTCACCGGAGAGCGCGGCCTCGCCGTTCGATACGCCGGCGAGAAACCCCGCGATGCGCTCCGGCGACTCGGTCTTCAGCAGGTAGCCCGCTGCGCCGGCACGGATCGCGGCGAGCAGGTTCTCCTCGGTGTCGGACGCGGTCAGGACGACCACCTCGCTGCCGGGGGACGCGGCACGCAGGCGCGGCAGCGCCTCGAGACCGCTCATCCCGGGCATCGAGAGGTCGAGCAGGACGATGTCGGGCTGGAGCTCGCGTGCGCGCTCGATCGCCTCCTCGCCGTCGCCGGCCTCGGCGACGACGGGGAACTCGTGCTGTTCGAGCAGCCCGACGAGCGCCGCGCGGGTGAGCGGGTGATCGTCGACGACAAGCGTCCGCCGGCCCATACGGGTCTTATCGGCAGGGCGGCCGCTGCCGAAAAGGGGGTATGCGCACATCGCGCGCGACTTACCTTGCCTGGGTGCGGGACGAAGTCCTGCTCGTCGCGCTGCTCGGAGCCGCGCTCGCGTTCTTCCTCGCGCGGCCGGAGCTCCGCGACCCGTACGACCTGCCGAGCCTCCGCCTGTTCCTCGACACCTGCGTCGTGCTCGTCGCCGTGGTCGTGTCGGTGCTCGCTTTCGTGCGCTTCTCGCTCGAGCGGCGCCGGTTCGACCTCTTCCTCCTCGGCGGTTTCTTCCTGACCGCGGCCGGCACGCTCGCATTCGCGGTCGCGCCGTCGCTCGACGGCGGCCCGATCGGACGGGTCGAGCTGTGGGCCGGGATCACCGCCCGGCTGGCCGCGGCGCTGATGATCGCCGCCGCGCCGTTCGCGCCCGGAATCGCGACCCGGTTCGAGGCACTGGCCGTCGCCGCCGGCCTCCCGCTCGCGCTCGCCGCGCTCTGGACGGTCTGCCACAGCGTCGGATCGTCGCTGCCGTGGCTCTCGCCGGCGCGTGCCCAGCCGAAGCTGCTGACTGCGGCGCTCGCGCTCCCGGCGCTGCTCGGCCTGGCCGCCATCGTCGGGTTCGGGCTTCGCTACCGCGCGCGCGGTGAGGACCTCGACCGCTGGCTCGCCTTCGGCGCGACGATCTGGCTCTTCGCGGAACTGCACGCCGTGCTGTCCCCGCCGCTCTCGAGCGAGTACGTGTCCCAGGGCGACTTCCTCCGGGTCGTCTCCTACGCAGTCCTGCTGGTCGGCGTCTGGCGGGCGATGCGCTCCGCCGAGTTCGGCCGCGCGGTCGCCGAGGAGCGCGCACGGGTCGCGCGGGACATCCACGATGGCCTCGCGCAGTACCTGTTTGCGATCTCGACCCAGACGAGCATGCTCGCCGGCGGCGCGCCGGTCGAGCAGGTCATACCCCGCCTCCAGGAGGCGGCCGCGGCGGCCCAGCAGGAGGCCCGTTTCGCCGTACTCGCGCTCTCCTCGGCGGGAGGCACGGCGCCGTTCGACGCGGCGCTCAACCGGTACGTCGGCTTCCTGACCGCGGACGGACACCTGGACGTCGACCTCGAGATCGAGCGCGACGTCGAGCTCGGCCCCGACGAGCAGATCGAGATCTTCCGGATCGTCCAGGAGGGCCTCGCCAACGTCCGCCGCCACGCAGGCGCACGGCGGGCGGCCGTGCTGATCGGCGTTCGCAACGGTGACCGGCTCGTGCGGATCGTGGACGACGGGCGCGGGTTCGACGAGGACGCCGCCCAGCCCGGCCAGGGCCTGCGCAACATCCGCGCACGCGCCTCGGCCATCGGCGGCGGCTTCCGCCTCGTCACGAGCCCGGGCGGCGGCACGGCGCTCGAGGTCGTGCTGCGCAGCGCCGGCTAGATCCGACGCGCCGAGTCGGCCTGGCCGAGCAGCCAGGCGGTCCGCAACGCGCGTGCGGTCTGCTCCAGCTCATCGACGAGCGTATCTGCCTCCTCGAGCTGCGGCCGCAGTGCCTCGACGCGACGCAACTCGTTCGCAAGCTCCGCGAACCCGCTCGACGAGTCGGCGGTCAGCCGACGGAGGCACCGCTCGCTCGCGCGGATCTGCGCTCGCAACGCCCGGGCCCACCCGTCCGCCTGCCGGGTCAGCTCCCGGAGCTCGCTCTCGGTCAAGCTCTCACGTCCGGCGATCTCCCGGAGGCGTGCGCCGAGGGTGGAGTCGAGTGCCTCTGCCAAGAGGCCGGAGCTTGCCAAACATCGCCGGGCGTTTGGCGTTTGATCCAGTCAAGCGCTCCGTCAGTAGGCAAGCTCGTGCAGCGCGCCCGCGAGCACACGAATCGCGGCCACCGCGTCCTCGACGGACGTGAACTCCTCCGGCGTATGGCTACGACCGTCCTTACTGCGCGCGAAGACCATCGCCACCCTTGCGATCTTCGCCATGTTCTGGGTGTCGTGCCCGGCGCCGCTGTGCATGCGGCGGTAGGCGATGCCCTGCTTCCTGCGCCGCCCGTTCGAGGGTCGCGACCACGCCCGGGTCGCACGGGCAGGCGGGGAGGTCGAGCGGCTTCGTCCAGGTGATCCCGAGCCCGCGGCGCTCGGCGATCTCGCGCATCAGGCGCTCCTGCTCGGCGTGCTGCGCCTCGACGGCGCGCTGGTCGGGGTGCCGTGAGTCGAGTGTGAACGTCACCTTGTCCGGGACGGCCGAGGGCAGGTTCGGCTCGACGTGGACGCGTCCGACGGTCGTCACAGCCGGCGGGCCGCTCTCCAGCGCGACGCCGACGACTGCGCTGACGATCTCCGCGAACCCGGCCATCGGGTCGAGGCGGCCCTTCATCGGCCGCGCGCCGGCGTGATCGGAGCGCCCGACGAGCTCGACGACGTAGTGCGTGATCGAGGTGATCGCGTCGACCACGCCCACCGGCAGCTCCTCGTCCTCGAGGATCGGCCCCTGCTCGATGTGCAGCTCGATCCAGGTACCGATGTCGTCGCGCGCGGCCTCGGAGATCTGCCCCGGGTCGAGGCCGACCGCCTCCATCGCCTCGCCGATCGTCAGGCCGTCGTGATCGTGGATCCGCTCGGCGTCGTCCGGCCCGATCGCGCCGACGATCGCGCGCGAGCCCCAGAAGTTGGTCGCGTGAAAGCGGCTCGCCTCCTCCTCGCAGAGCGACACCGCCTCGAGCGTGCGCCGCGGCTCGCCGAACTGCTCGCGCAGAGCCCTGAGGGCGACGATCCCCGCGATCACGCCGAGCGCTCCGTCGTACCGGCCGCCCGGGTTCTGCGAGTCGATGTGCGAGCCGGTCGCGACGACGGGACCGGCTTCAGTTCCGGCGAGGCGGCCCCAGACGTTCCCGACCGCGTCGTTGCGCGCTTCCAGCCCGGCGTCCTGGAGCCACTCGGTCACCTGGTTCTGGGCATCGACCCATTCGGGCGAGTAGGCCACGCGCCACACTCCGGTCTCCCCGTGTGCGCCGTGCCGGGCGAGGTCGAAGATGTACCGCTCGACGAGCGCGGGATCGATGTCGATCGTCACGGGCTATTCTCGCGCCACGATCCCGCCGTGGGCGCCACTCCAGATCGTCACGTTCTTCCGATTCCACCCGCAGCCGTAACGAGCAGAGCGCCGCCGGAGCGGCCGTCGGCGCTTCTTGGCACCGGCCGCTGATCCCGCCACTCCGCCAGAGGCCTCCCCGCGAACGGTCGACCGCGCGGGAACGCCCGGACGACCGGCGCCTCGTGGCCGGCACAGAGCCTGCCGATCGTGAGGATGCCGCACCCGGGGTGAGCGCACGGCGAAACCAAGACAGCAGATGTATTCCCCGAAGCGCGAGGCGCCAAACGCAAGCGGGCACCTGCCGTGACGTTCGGTCGGTGTCAGACTCAGCGAATGAGCGTAGGGATGCGCCACGCGTTCGTCGGCGCAGGCGGAATCGGCGGTCTCCTCGCCGCTGCGCTTGCACGCGCAGGAGCCGAGGTCGTCCTGCTCATGCGGGCCGACGCACTGGAGCGGTACGGCGGCCGTTTGATCGTCGAGAGTGCGGTGCTCGGCGACTTCGACGTCGGCGTTCGCGCCGCGCCTGGGCTCGAGGAGGAGGTCGACGTGCTCTGGGTGGCGACAAAGGCGACGCAACTCGAGCCTGCGCTCGAGCTGGCGCCGCCAGAGAGGGTGGACGAGGCGACCGTGATCCCGCTTCTGAACGGCCTCGACCATGTCCGGGTCCTTCGGGCGCGTTACCGAAACGTCGTCCCGGGAGCGATCCGGGTGGAGTCGGAGCGGATCGAGCCCGGGCGAATTCGCCAGAGCTCGCCCTTCCTCCGCATCGAGTTGGCCGGGGCGGACGCCGTCGCCGCGGAACTTTCAGTTGCCGGCATCGACTGCAGCGTTCGCGCAGACGAGCTTTCGATGCTCTGGCAGAAACTGGCGTTCCTGGCCCCTGTCGCGCTCGCGACGACGGCACTCGACGGGCCCCTCGGCGCGGTCCGTGGCGATGAGCGCTACCGGCGCGTGCAAGGACGAGGCGGTCGCGGTCGGGCGCGCGGAGGGGGCGACGATCGACGAAAGCGCTCTCCGCGCGCTGGAGCGGGGTGCTCCGGACGAGATGCGCAGCTCGATGCAGAAGGACGTCGCCGCCGGCCGTGAGCCCGAGCTCGATGCGATTGCCGGGCCGATCCTCCGCGGCGGTACCCGGCACGAGATCCCTGTCCCCGGGACGACGACGCTGGCCGCGCTCGTCGCGGACCGGGCCGGGGTCCAGCTATGAGCTCCTCCCGCGCAGCAGTGGGCTCATCGGCGCCGATCGACGACCCGTACGGCCTTGCCCTCGCTTCGCGGCACCGCACCGACGTCCAGCACTTCGGCGCGAACGCGTATGCCGAGGTGCTCGCGCAGCACCCGCTCGACGGCGTCTCGTAGGCTCGCCCGATCGGCGTCGGCGCCGGCAGGCTCGCATTGCACCGTGAGCTCGTCCATCGCGCCGGCGCGCTCGACGACGAGCTGGTAGTGCGGCGCTGCCTCGGGCACGGAGAGGAGCGCATGCTCGACGTTCGAGGGATACACGTTGACGCCGCGGACGATGATCATGTCGTCGCGGCGGCCGCGCAGGCCGCGGATCCTCGCGGTCGTCCTGCCGCAGCGGCAGGGCTCGAACGTGAGCGAACCGATGTCGCCGGTGCGGTAGCGGAGGAAGGGCATCGCCTCCTTCGCGAGCGTGGTGAAGACGAGCTCGCCCTCCTCGCCCTCGGGCAACACCGCGCCCGACTCGGGATCGACGACCTCGACGAGGAAGTGGTCCTCGTGCACATGCAGGCCGTCCCGCGCCTCGATGCACTCTGCCGCCACTCCCGGACCGCACATTTCGGACAGCCCGTAGAAGTTCACGGCGCGGAGCCCGGGTAGCGCCGATTCGATCTGCGCGCGCAGTCCCTCCGTCCAGGGCTCTCCGCCGAACAGCCCGAGCTCGAGCTTCAGCGTCGTGGGGTCGATCCCCGCATCCGCTACGGCTTGCGCGATCACGACCGCGTACGAGGGCGTCGAGACGAGCACCTGTGCGCCGAGGTCGTGAAGGAGCGTCGCCTGGCGCGCCGACATCCCTCCCGAGACCGGGATCACGGGGGCGCCGATTCGCTCCGCTCCCTGGTGGAATCCGTGGCCGCCGGTGAAGAGCCCGTACGTGTTCGCGTTGTGCACGAGCATCCCCGGCCGGACGCCGGCGAGCGTCATGCAGCGCGCCATCAGCTCTGTCCACGCCTCGAGGTCTGCGCGCGTGTAGCCGACGACCGTCGGCTTGCCGAGGGTCCCACTCGACGCGTGCAGGCGAACGAGCGAGGAGACCGGCACGCGCAGCAGTCCGAACGGATACCCGTCGCGCAGATCGGCCTTACCGCTGAACGGCGCCTGCGCGACGGCCTCCAGCTCGACGCCGAAGGCCGCGCGCAGCCGCGCGCGCTGGAGCTCACGCAGCTCCGCGCGAGGCAGTCGCTCTGCTGCGTCCCAGACGACCGGCTCAGAGGCGGCGCTCATGCGCCTTCCAGTGCTGCTCGAGGTTCCGCACGAGTGCGGGGCTCAGGTGGCAGTAGGCCTGCTCGCGGCAGAACGTCGCCATGTACTGCCGGAAGACGTCGAGAGGCTCCGCCCCGACGCGCAGCGCGCGCCGGTTCCCGGCCGCATTCACGAGGCCCGAGCTGGTGAGCGCCTGGACGCGCTCCGCTACGGCCGCGTCGAGCGCGGCGGACGACTCGACGATCTCGTCGCAGAGCAGGTCGCCGTGCGGCGTGCCGGCCTCGAACTCCAGGCCGGAGAGGATCGCCTGCCGAGCGAGCCTGTCGCCGACCGAGCGGGCGAGCCGGAGGTTGGACGCGCCGGGGAGGATCCCCTCTTTGCGCGCGGGAAGGTAGAGGCGAGTTCCGCGCGTCGCGATCACGTGGTCGACCGTGTGCAGGATCTGGCAGGCGCCCCCGATCGCGAACGTCTCGACCGCGGCGACCCACAGCTTCTCGGTCGTCTGCTCCGGCTCGTCGGGAAGGTGCTCCTCGCTGCTCAGCCCGCGAAACAGCTTGTTCACGTATCCGAGGTCGCG
>CAWJZI010000007.1:0-166336 GCA_963847305.1 uncultured Actinomycetes bacterium
CGGTACCGGTCGGGCCTAGGCGGCCTTGACCAGCGCCTCCGGCGGATAGATCACCGTGTAGTCGGTGGTCTTGCCGCCCTTGATGCGGTAGATCGCCACCGGGCCGCCGGTCACGTCACCCTGCAGGTTGAAGCGCAGGTTGCCCGTGATGGAGCCCTTCAGGTTCGTGCTGAAGATCTTCCGGGTCACGTCTGCCCGGGTGCCGTTCGAGCGGGCGATCGCGCTGAGCATTGCGACCGTCGCCTGCGCGGCGTAGACCGAGTACGGATCCGGGACCTTCTTGTTTGCCTTCGTGAAGGCGATCAGGAAGGCCTTGCCCTGGCCCGTGAGCTTCGAGTTCGGGAGGCCGGCGACGCTGACGTACGCGCTCTCGGCCGCCGCACCCGCACCCTCGACCACAGCCGAGATCGGGGTGAAGCCGTCGGGCAGGATCAGCTTGACGTTCGGACCGAGCGTCGTCCGCAGGTCCTTGATCAGCTTGCCGCCGTTCTCGCAGACGAGCGAGCCGACGAAGACGCCGGTGGCACCGGAGTCCTTGATCTTCGAGGCGAGCGCCTCATAGCTCGAGGCCTTCGGGTCGAGCGCCTCGAAGCCCGCGACCGTGATGCGGAGCTTCTGGGCGGCGTGCCGGAAGTTCGAGGCGACGCCGAGACCATAGGCCTCCTTGTCGTTCAGGATGTACACCTTCTTGACGCCGAGCCTCTGCGCGAGAATCGCGTCAGCGGCGCCCTGATACTGATCCTGAGCGACCACGCGGGCGTAGTTCCGCTTGCCGGTCGGGTAGTACTTCCCCGGCTCGCCGGCCGCCGTGCCGGGGCCCTTCGCCGTCAGACCGGTGTACGTGTTCGCCGGGCTGACCATGCCGACCGGGCCGCCAGGAGCGCGGTTGAGGATCGGGACGATGATCTCGGCGCAACCGGAGTTGAACGTGCCGATGACACCGATCACGTCCTTGTTCCGGGCATACGCGTTGCCGTTCGCCGAGCATTTCGCCGAATCCCACTTACCGGCCTGCGCCGTCGCGTCGTCGCACGACTGATAGCCGAGCGACCACTTTCCAGCCTTCCAGCCGGCACCGGCCAGGATGAACTGGACCGCCTGCGTCATCTGAATCGTCTGCGTCCGACCCGAGCCCTGGAGCGGGAGGTCAGTTGCGAGGATTGCCTGGGGGCTACCGGAGCCCTTGTAGACGAGCGGCGAACACGACGAGGCGGGCAGCGGCGTAACCGACTGCTTGCTCGAGCCGGCCGAACCGACGGCTGCGAGCACGAGCGTCCCCGTCACAGCAACGAGGGACGCCACGATAAGGCGCTTCGTCACACCAACCTCCTCCTTCGGGTCAAATGGAGTGCCGCGAAAGTATCCGCTGCGACCGACCCGGCTTTCAAGTCGGAAGGTGGCCGACCGGGCTACGAACCGATGGTGAAGCCCTGTCTGACGGCCGTCGTCACGCGCCGCGCTCGGCCTCGTCAGAGGGAGGTATAGGTCTGCCCGGCGGCGAAAGGGCATGGGTACCCCCGCTCGACGAACCAACCAAGGAGGATTTCTTCCCCATGAAACGACTTCGCAGCCTGAGACCGACGCCGTCGATGTTGATCGCGTGCGCAGCACTCTTCATCGCGCTCGCGGGCACGAGCGTCGCCGCGGTCTCGATCGCGATTCCGAGGAACAGCATCGGCTCGCTGCAGCTGAAGGCGAACTCGGTCAATTCGGCCAAGGTCCTGAACGGCTCGCTGCGCCCGGGCCGACTTCCGCTCGGGGCAGATCCCGGCCGGCCCGCGCGGCTCCGCCGGCCCCGCCGGCCCCGCAGGCCCCGCCGGCCCCGCCGGCCCCGCCGGCCCCGCGGGCGCCGCGGCACCCGGCTTCACCGCCGAGACGCTCGCCCAGTCGAGCACGAGCGACGCGGCGACGACGTCGACCACGTACACGAACCTGAACGGCGGCTCGCTGACCGCGACGACGCCGACCGGAGAGACGGACAAGCTCGTCGTCTACTTCTCGGGTGAGAGCGCCTGCTACGGCGGGACCACGCTCCAGCACTGCCTGCTGAAGATCACCGTCGACGGAACCGAGCTCTCGCCGGCCGCCGGCGCGGACGCGTTCTTCGACAACAACGACCTCGGCGTCGGCTCGCCGAACCACCTCACCGACGACACGTTCCGGGCGAAGTCGTCCGGCGACTCGGCCCAGCACGCGATCGTCCGCGTCAGCGCCAACCTGTCCGCCGGTGCGCACGTCGTGCAGGTCCAGTACGCGGTCGACGAGCGCCCCCGTCGCGTTCAACCTGGACGACTGGGCGCTCGTCGTCCAGCGCATCAAGGTCTCGTAACGATCTCGTCGATCTCGGGGAGCGCTTCGGCGCTCCCCGGGGTCAATCGATCACGACCCCGACGATGACGCGCCAGACCTTCCCGTTCCGCAGGAAGAAGTCGGTCACGTGCGCGCCGGGGAGGAACTTCCCGACGTAGCAGTGGCCGGCGCTCGCCGGCCCTTCGCACTTCACGCCTTTCACGCCCGCCCGCACCTGCGCTCGCGTCGACCCGACACCGGCGCCGCCCGGCGTACGCTCCTTCGCCAGGCTGGTGTCGACCTGGGTCACCGCGGAATTGCCCTGGAAATGCACCGTGTAGCCGCGGTAGAGGAAGATCGTGAACGGGCCGAACTCGTTGGCCCCGTGCTGGACGCGCGGCGGCTTGCCGAGCGTCGCGCGCACCTTCGCCTGGCTCATTCCGATCGCGACGCCGCCGATCGAGCGCTGCGGGACGATCGTCGCGGCGGCGGTGCCGGCGGTCACGAGGAAAGCGACCACAACAAAGACCGCCCGCACGCGTCGCAGCATAATCATGGCCGTGCGCCCGGAAAAGCAGAGCCGGGTCGGAGGGCGAAGAGCGCCTCGCTGCGGCCACCGAGATCGGCGACCGCCTGCTCGACAACGTGTCGAGCGTCCTCCGCGGCAAGCGTGACGAGATCCGTCTCGTCCTCGCCGCGCTGACCTGTCACGGCCATGTCCTCTTCGAGGACGTGCCCGGGACGGGCAAGACCGTCCTCGCGCGGGCGATTGCCGCGAGCATCGAGGACGCCGTCTTCGCGCGCGTCCAGTGCACCCCGGACCTCCAGCCCTCGGACGTGACCGGGATCAACATCTACAACCAGAAGACGCGCGACTTCGAGTTCCGGCGCGGGCCGCTGTTCGCGAACGTGGTGCTCGTCGACGAGATCAACCGCGCGATGCCGAAGACGCAGTCGGCCCTGCTCGAGGCGATGGCGGAGCGGCAGGTGACGATCGACGGCCAGACGCTCGTCCTGCCGCGGCCGTTCCTCGTGCTCGCGACCGAGAACCCGATCGAGTTCGAGGGCGTTTTCCCACTCCCCGAGGCCCAGCTCGACCGCTTCTTCCTGAAGGCGCGGCTCGGCTACCCGGGCGAGGAGGACGAGCTCGCGGTCGTCCTCGACCAGCAGGGCGGCCACCCGCTCGATCGGGTGCGGCCCGCGGTCGGCGTCGCCGAGCTCGACCAGCTGGAGGCGGCACTCGAAGCCGTCTATGTCGACGACCTCGTCCGCCGCTGGACGATCAAGCTCGTGCGCGCGACGCGGGCGCTGGACGAGCTCGCGATCGGCGCCTCGGTCCGCGGAAGCCTCGCACTCGAGCGCGCCTCGCGCGGGTGGGCGCTCCTCTGCGGCCGCGGGTACACGACCCCGGAGGACGTGGAGCGCATGTTCGCGCCCGTGCTCGGGCACAGGCTCGTCTTCTCGCCGAGCTTCATCGCCGAGTCCCGCGGGCGCTCGCGGGACGAGATCCTCGTCGACGTGTACCGCCGCTGCGTCGAGCTGGCCCCTCCTCCCGACGCTGCCTCGAGGTGGACGCCGCCGAGCTGAGCTTCCCGCTCGTGCCCCGCTGGCGGCCAGTCGGCTCGGCCTTCGGGCGCCTGCGAGCGGCCCGGCGCGGGATCGGCTCCAGCGTCGCGGGAACGCGCCCGTACCGGCCGGGAGACGACCCGAGCCTGATCGACTGGAAGCTGTCGGCGCGGCTGTCGTCGCTGCGCGGCGAGGCGGACTTCGTCGTCCGCGAGGACTTCGCCGACGAGGCGCCACGGCTCGTCGTGCTCGCCGACCGGAGCCCCTCGATGGCGCTGTATCCCGACGACCTGCCCTGGCTCTCGAAGCCGCGCGCGCTCGAGGCCGTCTGGCGCGCGGTCGCGACGACTGCGGTGCGCGAGCTCGGCCTCGCCGGGTACCTGGACACCGCTGCCGGGGAGTGCTGGTTCTCACCGCGTAGCGCAGTGGGCTTCGACGCGGTGGCGGAGCGCCAGTCGGCCGCCGGCTTCGACGGCGAGCCGGATGGCCTCGAGCTCGCCTTCGAGCGGCTGGCCCAGTCCCGGCGGTCGCTGCCGCCCGGATCGTTCGTATTCGTCTGCTCCGACTTCGTCCGGCCGCTGCGCCCCGAGGTCTGGCTGCGGGCGCTCGGCTTCCGCTGGGATCTCGTCCCCGTCGTCGTCCAGGACCCGGTCTGGGAGCAGAGCTTCCCACCGGTCGGCCGACTCGTCGTCCCGTTCGCGGACCCGGCCCGCGGACGGGTGAAGAAGGTACGGCTCTCGCGACGGGAGGCGGAGGTGCGGCGCGAGGCGAACGAAGCGCGGCTCGAGCGCCTGCTCGCCGAGTTCCGCAGCCTCGGGCTCGACACGGTCCTCGTCGGCGACGCCGCCCCCGAAGCGGTGCTCACGCAGTTCACGACCTGGGCGGAAGCGCGGCTTGCGAGCCGGCGGGGGGAATGGCGGTGAGACGCGTGGCGATCGGCGCGGTGGTCGCCGCGGTCGTGCTGGCGATCGTCCTGGCGCTCGGGTGGTTCCGCGGCGGCTCCGGGCCCGCGCCCACACAGCCGCTGTCGGCGACCGCCGCGCTCGCGACCCCGGCCCTCTCCTTCGGCGACCCGCTGGCCGCGCGCGTGGAGGTGCTCGCCGATCCGAAGCAGGTCGACGTCGGGTCGCTGCGCGTGCGGCCGCGGTTCGCGCCGTGGCGAATCGTCTCCGAGACCAGGGAGCGGCAGTCCGGCGCGGGGACGCTGCTCGTCTACCACTGGACGCTCGAGTGCCTGTCGCAGGCGTGCCTGCCGGGCCGGACGCTCGCCGAGCGCCGGTTCCTGCCCGGCGCTGATCTCCTACCGCTCACCGACCGGGACGCACCGTTCGCCGGGTCGTCCAGTGGCCGACGTACCGGGTCGTCACCCGCCTGTCGAGCCCCGACATCGGCGACCCGACCCAGCACCTCGCGGCCGACACCTCGCTGCCGCCCGTGACCTACCGGATCGCGCCGGGCACGCTCCAGGCCCTCCTCGCCGCGCTCGCGGCGTTGCTCGTGGTCGCAGCCGGAGTGCTCGTCTGGTTCGCGCTGCCGCGGCGGAAACGGGCGAGAGGTCCCGAACTGCCGCCGCTCCAGAGAGCGCTCCAACTCGTCCGGGCGAGCACGTCGAACGGCTACCCGGCACATCGGCGCCAGGCACTCGGCCGACTGGCGCGCGAGCTGAGCGCCGACGGGCAGCAGGACCTCGCGCAGGCCGCGGTGCGCCTCGCCTGGTCGTCGCATCCACCGTCCCGCGAGGCGACATCTGACTTCGCAGACCGGGTCGAGGCGGCGTTGTGAGCGCGATCCCGTACGGCGACGCCGGCGCGCTCGCACGGCCGGAGCGGCGGACACTGGTCATGCGGGTTGTCCTGGCCGCGCTCCTCGCCGGCGCGCTCGCGATCGCCTGGATCGCCGCCCGCCCCGGCGGCAAGCACCCGGGCCTGCTCCCCCGCGGGAAGAGCCCAGTCGTCGCGATCGACATGTCGTGGAGCGTCTCGTACGACAACTACGCGCAGATCGAGAGAACCCTCTCCGACCTCGCCGGCTCCGGCCGCCGCCTCGGGCTCGTGCTCTTCTCCGACATCGCCTACGAGGCGCTGCCGCCGGGCACGCAGGCCTCCGAGCTGGGGCCGTATCTCCGCTTCTTCGCCAAGCGCGGCGTGCGCAACCCGTGGGGTGATGCCTTCTCCGGCGGAACGCGGATCTGGTCGGCGCTCGACCTCGCCCACAAGATGCTGCAGCGCGACCGGATCTCGAACGGTTCGGTCGTCCTGATCAGTGACCTCGCCGACGCGCCGAACGACCGCGCGCAACTCGGGCAGACGCTCGCGTCGTTCGCGCGTGATTCGATCCCGATCAAGATCGTCGGTCTCGACCCGACACCCGAGGACGCGGGGCTGTTCAAGGGTGCGCTCGCCCACGGCGGCGGATCGGTGACGACGCTCGAGGATGCCACGCGTCCGGCGCGGCACAAGCCGGCGAAGGTGGCCGCGTTCCCCGTCGCCCTCGTCGTCGCCGGCGTCGCGCTCGCGCTGCTGCTCGGCCTCAACGAGCACACGCTGGCCGCTCTGTCCTTCGGCCGGAAGCGCCCGGAATGACGCGGCGGCGCTGGTTGCTCGTCGGCGCGGCCACGGTCTGCGTCGTACTCGCCGCTTTCGCGGCGATGGCCGCCTCGGACGTCGGCGAGTGGCAGGATGCGCTGCGGCGCGGCGACGTCGAAGCCGCCGCGACCGACCGGCACGTGGCGCCATCGTGGTCGGTCGACGAGCTCGCGCCGTTCGGGGTCGCGCGGGGGCTGCTCGGGGTCGAGGACGACCTCGCGTTCAGACGCGGAGTCGCGCTCTTCCGCCGGGCCCACACCGGGATCCCGAGCTTCGAGGCGGGCCTCGAGGGCAGCGCGCTGCGTGTGCAGGCCGAGGCCCAGCTCGCGCGGGCGATCCGCTCAGACCGCAATGCGAAGCGGGCGGCGGAGGCCGAGAACCTGCTCGGCGTCCTCGTCGTCCTCGATTCGACCGTCCCCGGCGGAACCTCGACGCCGATCGAGCGCGCGATCTTCCAGTTCCAGGACGCGATCCACCTCGACCCACAGATCGAGGATGCGAAGAAGAACCTCGAGCTCATCTACCAGCTGACCGCGCCGCCGGACACCCCGCGCGGATCGCTGCGCCGGCCCGGAAGGTCCCACTCCGGCGCGAGCGCGACCTCGCCGGGGCACGGTTACTGATGGCCGTCCTGGGCGAGCTCCAGTTCCTGACGCCGACGGCGGCGCTCGTCGCGCTCGCGGCGATCGTCCCGCTCGCCGTGCTCGCCCTCGCCGACCGCCGCTCGGGACGAACCCGCGAGCTGCTCGGGCTTCCGTCCGCGGGGCTCCGGGCGCGCCTCGTCGTCCCGGTCGCGGTGTGCGCGGTGTGCGGCCTGGTCGCCCTCGCCGCAGCGCAGCCCGTCGTGCGCACCGAGCGGCCGCGGCTCACTCGCCGCGACGCCCAGGCCTTCGTCGCGCTCGACATCTCGCGCTCGATGCTCGCCTCGCGTTCGCTCAGGGCGCCCTCGCGGCTCGAGCGGGCGAAGGAAGTCGCAGACGAGTTGCGCGCGGGGCTCTCGGACGTCCCGATCGGCGTCGCGACGTTCACCGACCGGCCGCTGCCGCTCCTCTTCCCCACCACCAGCGCGGGCGCGTTCACGGCGACGGTGGCGAAGGCGGTCGGGGTCGAGCAGCCCCCGCCCCGCGCCGAGGCGCAGACGGTGACGACGTTCGACGCGCTCGGCCCGCTGCCCGGCTCCGGCTACTTCACCCCGTCGATCCGCCACCGCGTGCTGTTCGTGGTCTCGGATGCGGAGAGCGAGGGCTTCGACGTCGACGGCGTCCGCCAGAGCTTCGGCACCCGGCCGCGGATCAAGGTCGTGCTCGTCCGGGTCGGCTCGCCCGGGGAGCACGTGTTCGGACCGGAAGGCCTGCCCGAGCCGGCGTACGCTCCGCCGGCGGCGACCGACCGGTCGCTGAGGCAGTTCCTCTCGGCGACGCACGGCAAGGCGTTCGGCGAAAACGACGTCGCGGGCGCCGTGCGCGCTGCACGCGCGGCGCTCGGAACGGGGCCGCGCGAGCGGCTCGGGACGGTGTCCGGGCGGAAGGACCTCGCTCCGTACTTCGTCCTCGCTGCGATCGTCCCGCTCGGGGTCGTGCTACGGCGGCGGAACTTCTAGGAAGATAACGGCCGCGCGAGGCGGTCCAGTCGCTTCAGTAGGGCGGCTCGGGGTCGTACTGGATGTAGCGGCGAACCTCGCGCGCGCGCTCGGGCGAATGGAGCCGGCCGACGAGGTGGAGCGCCATGTCGATCCCGGCGGAGACGCCCGCGGCGGTGATCACCTCGCCCGCGTCGACGAAGCGGTCGTCCGGCCGCGGCTCGATCTCGCGCCCGAGGGGCAGCAGCTCTCCGAACGCGGTGTGGTAGGTCGCCGCCGGGCTTGCCGTCGAGCAGCCCCGCGTCCGCGTAGACGAGCGAGCCGGTGCAGACGCTCGTCATCAGCGTGCCGTTGTCGCGGAGCCCGCGTAGCCGAGCGCGGATCGTCTCGTTGCCGAGCTGCGGCCGCGTGCCCTTCCCTCCCGGGTAGACGAGCACGTCGATCTGGCCGGCGTCGTCCCAGGTGCGATCGGCGAGCACGCGCATGCCCTTGGCGCAGGTGACCGGTTCGAGCGTGTCGGCGACGAGGAACGAGGTCCACCTCGTCGGGCTGGAGGAATCGCCAGGCCGCGAGCACTTCCCAGGGCCCGACGAAATCGAGCTCCTCGGCCCCCTCGAAGACGGCGATCGCGATCTGCATGACCGTACGCTAGACGGAGACGCTGACCGGCGAGGACGCTATCCAGGCGACCGCACCGACGAACACGGCGACCCCGAGGCAGAGGAGCGCGATCCGGATCCGGCGCGACGGGAGCTTCGCGCTCATGCCGGCGAAGAAGAGCGCGGTCGCAAAGAGAACGACGCCGAGGACGTAGTTCGTGGAGCGCTGGATGTACGCGCGCGCACCGGCCGCCAACCGCTCCGATTCGTTCTCGAGGATGTCCGCCTTCGTCTGCTCCGCGAGCCGGTACTGGGGCATCGCGAACGGCGTCAGCGGCGCGTTCCGGTTCTTCAGCGGCTTCGTGGCGATCCAGGCCTCGACCGCGGGCTTGAACTCGTTTCTGAACCGGTCGAAGTAGAAGTTCTCCAGTCGCGCGTCCTCGTGCGCGTATGCGTCGGCCCAGGCGATGAACGTGGCGACGTCGACCTGCTTCTGCGCGTTGGCGAGTGCCGCCGCACGCGACGACTCGATGCGGGCAGCGTTCGCACGGGCCCCCGCCTTGGCCTGCTCTCCGTTCCAGCGGCTCGCCTGATACCCGCTCCACGCGGTGGCGACCGTCGCGAGCGCGAGCAGGGCCGCCGAGGCGATGTCGACCCAATCGACCCGCGCAGCTCCTTCCTCCCGGCTCACTGCGGCCGTCCGCCTGCGTCGCACGGAATCCGCAGGCCCTGGCCGCTCACGCCCAGCGCCCCGAGCCCCTCGTCGACGATCCGCAGCGAACGCTCCATCGCCGTCGGTCGCAACGCCCCGACGCCGGAACTGAACGGGCTGTCCAGGAACACCAGGAGGAGCAGCATGATCGAGATCACGGCGGTGACCGAGCCCATCAGCAGCGCCTGCGTCTTCGCACGTTCGCCGCTGTCGGCGAAGAAGAGCATGTAGACGAAGATCACTCCGGAGATGACGATGAGCACGATCCAGAGCGGGGTCGGGATCACGCCCTCTGCGCCGTGGATGCGGTCGCGGCGGGCCTCCTCACGCGTCGAGGTCAGGTCGAGCGACTTGTCGTAGGCGGATTGCGCCGACGGGGTCGACGGTTGCACGCCCTCGAGGATCTTGAAGAGCCGAACTCCCCACGGATTGATCCCGTCGCCCTGGGTGCCGTTCTCCATTCGCGGCCATTCCTGGTGCACGACCGAGCGCCCGTAGCAGACCAGCGCGCCGGTCAGCCTGGCTGCAACCGGGTGGGGGAACAACTGCGCGGTCTCCACCTGCTGCGCGACCACCAGGGCCTCGGTCTCTGCCCCGGTCCTCGACTGGTCGTAGCTCGTGAACGCGAGGAAGATGATGAACCCGAGCAGGACAGAGAAGCCGGTCGCGAGGACCCCGAAGACACCGGAAGCGCGGTCACCGTCGGCGAAATAGCTCCCCTCGGGCGCGCCCTTGCGCACGAGCAGCATCGCCGTGACCGCGGCGGCGGTCACACCCGCGACGATCAGAACACCGTAGAACAGGTTCACTGAGGAGCGAACCTATCCCAATGGGACCAAAGATCCGTCATCCGAGTGGGGTGACGACGATCCTGGCGTCGAAGAAGGCAGGCGTTTGCGCGGGCGGGTGCCTGCAACCCCGCCCGGCTCGCACGCCCTGCCGCTACTTGTAGATCGTCGGCAGTTCGTTGATCTTCGTCAGGGCTTCTTCAAGAGTCGAGACCTGGTAGATCTCGAGCGTGTTCCACTGGCCGAGCCTCGACTGGAAAGCGAACTCGCGCACCGAATCCATGTCCTTGGCCTCGACGGCCGCGAAAACCATGTGATTGTTCATCGGTACGTAGGTCGCGAGGAGATTGACGCCCAGCTTTTCGGCCAGGGCAGGAATCTCGCTGGCACCCTCCTGTGAGAGCTTCCGCACGGTCTCGTTGGCCGAGGGACACAGGTCGGGCGGGTGCTGGCCAACCACGAGGTACTGCACTGAGAACCTCCCTTTCTCGGGAACGCCCGAGCCTACCAGCCTCCGTCATCGCGCTGGGTTCAGTTCGCGGGGCGCGAGCTCCCCCTCCAGTTGCCAGTCGCCTCATCCCCCAAAGCGCACGCTAGGCTCGCCGAATACCCTCGAGCGGAGGTCGACTGTGCATGAGCCATGGAACGCTCTTGAGGCGCCCCGGTTTACTGGGCCACGGACGTACGCCCGGCTGCCCTGGGTGAAGGGACTCGACGGGGTGGACGCCGCCGTGTACGGCCTCCCGTGGGACGGTGGTACGTCGTTTCGGCCCGGAGCTCGGTTCGGCCCGGAAGCGATTCGCTCGGCATCGGGCATGATCCGAACGTACGACCCTGTCCAGCGCGTGCAGGTGTTCGGGGCCCTGTCGACGATCGACTTCGGCGACGCGCCCACCGCTCCGGGGTACATCGAGGAGTCGCTGAAGCGCATGGAGCGCTTTGTGACCCCGATCGCCGAAGCGGGTGTCATCGGCATCGGAATGGGCGGCGACCATTCGGTCACACTCGCCGAGCTCCGTGCGCTCGCTGAGGTGCACGGTCGCCTTGGGCTCGTGCAGCTCGACGCGCACATCGACCTGCACGACACCTACAACGACTTGCCCTACTCGCACGGCACGATGTTTCGGCGGGCGATCATGGAGGACGTCCTCGACCCTGCCCGCGTGATCCAGGCGGGGATTCGGGGGTCGTTGTATTCCGCGAAGGACGAAGACATCCCCTCCGACCTCGGAGTCGAGACGATCAGGTGGATCGAGCTGGCACGTCTGGGTCCCGAAGAGTTCGCGGCACGAGCGCGTCGGCGAATCGGCAGCGGGCCCGCGTTCCTGACCTTCGATGTGGACTTCGTCGATCCCGCCTACTGTCCGGGTACGGGGACGCCGGAAGTTGCCGGCCCAACGGGCTTCGAGGCGATGCAATATCTCCGAGCGCTCGCCGGAATCGATTTCGTGGGTTGTGACGTCGTTGAAGTTGCTCCCCAGTACGACGGCCCGGGACAGATCACCGCGCTGTTCGCGGCCAACGCGATCTTCGAGATGCTCTCGATGATCGCGAAGCGACGGCAGTCTGAAGCGGAGGAGACTGCGGCGGCGGGGGCGCCCAGTCCCACCTCGTAGGACACCCGCGCTGGAACCCGCGGAAGCATGCCACCCCGCTCAACGGCCTTCCTTCAAACGACGTGTTGCCCCGTGTGTTGCCCCCTTGCCCGATTCGGGCCGTCCGAGGCCCATCAGGCTCCGGCCGAAACCGGGCTTTGCAGTCTCCCCCGGCGGCGCAGTTCACGTCAAGCCCGTCCGTTTTCTGGCGGCTAGTGAGGGAGTACTACTCGAGCACCAGAAAGGTCATCCGCGCGTAGGGACGGAGCCGTGGCACGCGCTCGATCACGAGTGGGTCCACCGCCTTGACGCGCCGTGCGAGCGCCTCGCGCCCGCGCGCGGGCAGCACCAGGTTGAGCGGCATCAGCGGCACCGTGATCAGCTCGCGCTCGAAGTGCTGGAAGCGCGGGAAGAGCCTCGCGCACGTCTCCCAGTCGGCCGCGGTGAACGGGTGCTCATCCTTCGTCCGCGCCATCGGGGTGAGCCGGCGACCCAGGCGGAGCAGCGGGTTGTGGCCCAACGGCTCGGCGAAGACGGCGCATCCGTCCGGCCGCAGGATTCGCCGCAGCTCGCGCAAGGCGCGCTCAAGGTCAAGGTGGTGCAGGACGCTGTTGCCTCGAATGAGGTCGAAAGCATCGTCGTCGAACCCGGTGGCATGCGCGTCGGCGACGAGGAACGTGGTCCGGTCCGCCACGCCCGCGCTGTCGGCGGCGGCGCGGGCGTACTCGATTTCCCGCTCGGACACGTCGAAACCGGTCACGTGCGCCGCGCCGCGGCGCACCAGAGCGATCGCGTCGTCACCGCGGCCGCAGCCGTAGTCCAGCACGTTCAAGCCCGCCGGGTCGGCGAGCGCGTCCAGCTCTTCATAGCTCGAGAACGGTCCGATCGAGCGGCCGATCAGGTTGCGGACCCACTCGTAGGTCGCATCTCGGGTGTTCCAGAATTGCTTCTCCCGCTCTACGACCTCGTCGGGATCTCCTCCGCGAGCGTCCATCTCCGACGGTACGGTACGCGGCGCCGAGCGAAGTTCGGGCCCGAAGCGTAGGAGAATCGGCGGTGACCGTGGCTCGTGCTAAGCCAAAAGCCTCTAGCAGGACGTTCTGAGATGGGCCGTGAAGGATTCGAACCTTCGACCTTGGGATTAAGAGTCCCCTGCTCTACCAACTGAGCTAACGGCCCGCGGGCTGCGTAGTGTAGCCCGAGTGAAAGTGCTCTCGGTCGTGGGGAATCGGCCGCAGTTCATCAAGTCCGGGCCGGTCTCGGAGGCGCTTCGCGAGGCAGGGAATCGAGGAGGTCGTGCTGCACACCGGGCAGCACTACGACCCGGAGCTCTCGCAGGTTTTCTTCGACGAGCTCGGGCCTCGGCGAGCCGCGCTACCGGCTCGAGGTCGGCGGCCTCGGGCGCGAGGAGATGCTGGCAGCGTTGCGCCCGGGGCTCCTCGACGCGATCGGCGCCGAGCGGCCGGACTGGGTGCTCGTCTACGGCGACACGAACTCGACGCTGGGCGGCGCGCGCGCGGCCGGCGAGGCCGGCGTCGCGCTCGCGCACGTCGAGGCGGGCCTGCGGAGCTACGACCTCTCGATGCCGGAGGAGCACAACCGGATCGAGACCGACCGGCTCTCGCAGCTCCTCTTCGCCCCGGACGAGCGCTCGCGCGCAACGCTCGAGGCCGAGGGCGTCCCCGGACGGGTCGAGGTGACGGGCGACGTGATGGCGGATGCCTGCTTCCGGCTCGCCCCGCTCGCGCGCGAGCGATCGTCGATTCTGGAGCGGCTCGGAGTCGCGCCGCAGGAGTACGTCGTCGTCACCCTCCACCGAGAGGCAAACGTGGCGCAGCCGCGCCTGGGGCGGATCCTCGAGGGTCTCGGCCGAATCGAGGAGCCGCTCGTGTTCCCCGCGCACCCCAGGACCCGCGCAGCGCTGTCAACGCAAGATCGCCGTGATCGAGCCGCTCGGCTACCTCGACTTCGCCGCGCTCGCGTCGCAGGCGCGCGTGATCGTCACCGACTCCGGCGGGCTGCAGAAGGAGGCCTACTGGTACGGCGTGCCCTGCGTGACCGCGCGGCCCAGCACCGAGTGGGTGGACACGGTCGAAGCGGGCGCGAACGTGCTCGTCGACGCCGACCCCGACCGGCTCGTCGAGGCTGTCCGCAAGGCGCGCATGCCGGAGGACCGGCCGCCGCTCTACGGCGACGGGCACGCCGCGGGCCGCATTGCGGCGCGGCTCTGTACGCTTGATCGCCGGAATGAGCCACCTACGACATCGCCGTGATCGGCGCCGGCTACGTCGGCATGCCGCACGCCCACACCTTCGCGGAAGCAGGCAAGAAGGTCCTCCTCGTCGACCTCGTCCCCGAGCTCGTCGAGGCGATCAACCGCGGCGAGAGCCACATCCCGGACGTCCCGTCGGAGACGTGCTGAAGCCGCTCGTCGAGGACGGCCGCATCACCGCCACCACCGAGTTCGCCGAGGTCGCCGATGCCGACGCGATCGTGATCGCCGTCCCGACGCCGCTCTCCCGCCAGCGCGAGCCGGACGTCTCCTACATCGAGGCCGCCGCGCGCGACATCGCGCCGCACCTGCACAAGGGCCACCTGGTCGTGCTCGAGTCGACGACCTACCCCGGCACGACCCGCGACGTGCTCCGGCCGCTGCTCGAGGAGGGAAGCGGCCTGAAGGCCGGCGAGGACTTCCATCTCGCCTTCGCCCCCGAGCGCGTCGACCCCGGCCGCACCGACTACACGACGAAGACGACCCCGAAGGTCGTCGGCGGGCGTCAACGACGCCTCGACCGAGGCGGCCGCAGAGCTCTACGAGTCGGCGGTGGACGAGGTCGTCCGCGTCTCCTCGCCCGAAGCCGCAGAGCTGACCAAGCTCCTCGAGAACATCTTCCGCTCGGTGAACATCGCGCTCGTCAACGAGCTCGCCCGCCTCTGCGGCCGGATGCAGATCGACGTCTGGGAGGTGATCGACGCGGCCGCGACGAAGCCGTTCGGGTTCATGAGCTTCAAGCCCGGCCCGGGCCTCGGCGGCCACTGCATCCCGATCGACCCCTTCTACCTGACCTGGAAAGCGCGCGAGTACGACTTCACGACCGAGTTCATCGAGCTCGCCGGGAAGGTCAACCAGTCGATGCCGTACTACTGCCGCTCGCTGATCTCGCAGGCGCTGAACCACGGCGCGGGCAAGTCGCTCGCCGGGTCGAAGATGCTCGTCCTCGGCGTGTCGTACAAGCCGGACATCGGCGACATGCGCGAGTCCCCGGCCCTGAAGATCATCGAGCTGATCCGGAACGCCGGCGCGAACGTCTCGTACCACGACCCCTTCGTGCCGAGGCTCCCCGACTTCGGCCTCGACTCCGTCCCGCTCGACCCGAAGGCGTACGACGCCGTGGTGATCGTCACCGAGCACTCGTCGATCGACTACGAGCAGCTGGTCGAGGACGCGAACCTGGTCGTCGACCTGCGGAACGCGACCAGGCAGCCGCGGGGCAAGAAGGTCTGGAAACTGTGAGGGTCGGCGTCGCCGGCCTCGGCTACTGGGGCCCGAACCTCGCGCGGAACTTCGACGAGCTCGGCGACCTCGCCTGGATCTGCGAGGCCGACGGCGAGCGCCTCGCCGCCTACGCGATCCGATACCCGGACGCCGACCACACCTCGTCCTACGAGGAGATGCTGGCCGACGACTCGCTCGACGCGGTCGTGATCTCGACCCCCGTCCCGACTCACTACGAGCTCGCCAAGCAGGCGCTCCAGGCGGGCAAGCACGTCCTCGTCGAGAAGCCGCCGGCGATGCGCGCCGCCGAGATGGACGAGCTCGTCGCCCTCGCCGCCGAGCGCGACCTGGTGCTGATGCCCGGCCACCTGCTCCTGTACCACCCGGGCGTCCAGAAGCTGAAGGAGCTGATCGACCAGGGCGAGCTCGGCGAGGTGCTCTGCGTCTACGGCAACCGCCAGAACCTGGGCATCGTCCGCACCAACGAGAACGCGCTCTGGTCGCTCGGCGTGCACGACCTCTCGGTGATCCTCTACCTGCTCGACGAGGAGCCGGAGACGGCGATCGCCCACGGCCGCGACTTCCTCACCGACGGCGTCGAGGACGTCGTCTTCTGCTACCTCCGCTTCCCCTCCGGGAAGATCGCGCACATGCACCTCTCCTGGCTCGACCCGCACAAGATGCGGCGGATGACCGTCGTCGGCCGCGACAAGATGGCCGTGTTCGACGACATGGAGCTCGAGCGCAAGGTGACGATCTACGACAAGGCCCCGTGGAAGCGCGCCGAGACCTACGGCGAGTGGCAGACCCGCAGCGGCGACATCTTCATCCCGAAGATCGAGACCTCCGAGCCGCTCCGGCTCGAGTGCGAGCACTTCCTGCGGCTCGTCTCCGGCGACGGCGACCGGCAGAAGGTCGCCCGCGACGGCGCGATGGTCGTGCGCGCGCTCGAGCGGCTGACCGATTCCCTCAATGCGTAGGCTCGACGGAGCATGCACAGGAGCGCAGGTGCCGGCTTTGCCGGCGCCGGAGCGGGAAATGCCTGACGTCCACGAGACCGCGGTCGTCCACGAGGGCACGGTCCTCGGCGAGGGCGTGCGCGTGCTCGAGTACGCGGTCGTCGGCAAGCAGCCGGTGCTCGGCAAGAAATCGACCGCGAAGCGCGAGCGGCTGCCGCCCACGACAATCGGTGACGACACGGTGATCTCGACCGGCGCGATCGTCTTCGCCGGGTCGACGATCGGCGCGGGCTGCATCGTCGGCGACCAGGCCTGCGTCCGCGAGCGCGTGACGCTCGGCGACGACGTCGTCGTCGGCCGCGGCTCGCTGGTCGAGAACGACACGACGGTCGGCCGCGGGACGCGCATCCAGGCCGACGCCTACGTCACCGCGTACTCGACGCTCGAGGAGGACGTCTTCATCGCGCCCTGCGTGGTGACGACGAACGACAACTTCATGGGGCGCACCGAGAGGCGCAAGGAGCTGATGAAAGGCCCGACGATTCGCCGCGGCGCGCGAGTCGGCGGCGGCGCGATCGTGCTGCCCGGGATCGAGATCGGCGAGGAGGCGTTCGTCGGCGCCGGCGCCGTCGTGACCAAGAACGTCCCGCCGAAGACGATCGTCTACGGCAACCCGGCCCGGCCGGTCAGGGACGTGCCGGAAGAAGAGCTCCTACCGCCCGGATAGACGCCTCGTCGATCGGGCGCAGGATCAGGATCGCCTCGTCGGCGCCTGCCTCCTCCAGCGCGGCGAGATGGGCTCCCGAGGCCGTCCGGTGTCACCGGGTCGCTCTGCTTTCTGATGTCCGAGTGCGGGCGCTTGGCGGCGTCCGGATCGAGCTCGACCAGCACCGCGGTGCTGCGGTAGAGCGACACGGGATCGCGGCCGACGGCCTCCGCCTGCTCGCTCACGAACGCGTTCAGCTCGGCGAAGCCCTCGATCGTGTTGCCGTAGCGGTCGTACCAGGTGTTCCAGCGGTCGACGTACGGGAGCGTCGCCCTCAGCATCCGCGGGCCGTTCGAGCCGATCAGCAGCGGAATCGGCTGCTCGGGCAGCGGCAGCACGACGAGGTCGTCCGCCTGCCAGAACCGCCCGTGGAGTGTCACGCGCTCGCCGGCAAGCGTCCGCCGGACGATCTCGAACGACTCCTCGAAGCGCGAGACCCGGTGGTCGTACGGCAGCCCGAAGGCGCTGTACTCGGTCTCGTTCCAGCCGGCGCCGAGCCCGAGCACGAACCGCCCGCCGCTCACCTCTGCGACCGTCGCGGCCATCTTCGCGATCAGCCCGGGCGGATGGAACGACGCGCACGCGACGAGCGGCCCCAGCTCGACCCGCTCGGTGACCGCGGCGAGCGCGGCGAGCATCGTCCACACCTCCCACGGCCCGCGCTCCTCGCGCCCGTCCCCGCGGTAGAGCAGGTGGTCGCCGAGCCAGATCGAGTCGAAGCCGCTCTCCTCTGCCGCGCGGGCCATCGCCGCGTACTCCGGCCAGCGGGCGACGTACTCGACCTCCGGCAGCTGGACGCCGACTCTCACACGCGCGATTTGGAGATGTGCAACCGGTACTGCCCGGCGCCGGGCTGCGGCAGCTTGAGCTCGACGTAGTACCAGCCGTCCTGCCGCGCGCGGTGCAGGAAGTGCGCCGTCGCGCCACCGCGTACCGACTGCGTCAGCCGCCGCGCCTGCAGCACCGGCGAAAGCCCCTCGACCTGCTGGGTCCCCGGCCGCCAGAGCACGAGGTTCGGTCTCGTGCCCGCCGGTCCCTGGAGCGAAACGGCGACCGTCTGGCCCTTCGAGGAGCCTGATCCTGTAGACGTCGATCTGGTCGTCCCAGAAGTCGAGCGTGGCGGTCACGTCGATCGACCGGCCCCAGAGCGCGAACGCGCGCGCACCCGCGTCGTCGTTCGACTCGTAGCGGTCCGCGGCCGGCAGAGGCGACGCCAGCGCCCGCAGCGCCGCGGCCACGTCGACCTGGCCCCAGCCCGTGTACGGGTCGCGGGAGCCGATGCAGCGCCGGCAGCCGCTCGACGGATTCGCGTCTGCCGCCGACCGCTCGAGCAGTGCCGCGACCTGGTCGGGGGTAAGCGTCGGCTTCATCGCGATCAGCAGCGCGGCAGCCCCCGAGACCTCGGCGGCCGAGTACGAGGTCCCCTCCGCGGAGCGGAACTCGGCCGGCCCGCAGATCGAGTAGCCCTGGTCGACGCACGACGGACGCGCAGCCGTCAGCGAGCGCGGCAGCGTGGAGACGATCCCGACCCCGGGAGCGGCGACGTCGTTGAAGAACGCGTCGCGGTTCGAGAACGCCGGTACCGAGCCGTCCTGCGCGAGCGAGCTGACCCCGATCACGTGCGGCAGCGCGGCCGGGTAGCTGGCAAGGTCCCACGGCGTCTTCGGCGCCTGGTCGCCGTTCCCGACCGCGGCGACGAGCACGGCGCCCTTCGCGTAGGCGTACTCGATCGCGTCCTGCTCGACGGCGGAGTAGGTGTCCTCGCTCTTGTTGCGCGAGCGCAGGCCGCCGAGGCTGAGGTTGATCACGCGCGCGCCGTGGTCGACGGCCCAGCGGATCGCCTTCGCCTCGGCGACGGGCGAGATCGTCCCGTCCGGGCGCACGACCTTGGCGATCAGCAGTTGGGCGGAGAGCGCGATCCCCGTGATGCCCTCGTTGTTGCCGGCGTTGGCCGCGATGATCCCGGCGACGAACGTCCCATGGCCCTGGCGGTCGACGGCGTCACCGCCGACGAAGCTCCGCGCCAGCGCCACGCGCCCGGCGAACTCCGGGTGACCGAGATCCAGGCCCGAGTCGACCACGGCGACGCGGACCGGAGCGAGCGTCGGCGGGACGTCGGGCCAGAAGTCGAACGCGTGAATCTGCGTCAGGTACCACTGCTTCGCGGACAGCGGATCGGTCGGAGCAAAGCCGGACGCTGCGACCGGCGCGACCAGCGCCGCCGCTGCAAGCAGGAAGACGAGCCGCCTGATCACTGGCCGACGACGACCCGTAGAGGCCCGCCCTTCACGGTGCCGGCCGCCAGCCGGTACTCAGTCGTCGCGGTCGGAGTGACCTCGACCGAGAACGACGAGTCGGAGCCGATCGTCAGCGCCGGGGCCGGCCTGCCAGGCGCCGCCGGGGGCGCGCTGCTCCAGCGTGACGCCCTTGACCTGCTCGGCGCGCCCGCTGAGCGTCACCGGGGTGCCGGAGGCGACGGTGCCGGCGCGGCCGTGAGAGGAGCAAGACACCGACCCGGATCCAGCCGGAGCGAAGGCCGAGCGCGCGCCGGATGTCGCCGCCGCGCAGCGGCACGTCGCCGTCGCGGCCGATCGCGACCACGTATCGCGGCCGGCCCGTGGCGGGCACCGGGCGAAGCCCCAGCAGGCCCGGGACGCCGAGCTGCCGGCCGGCGGTCGCCGCCGAGATCACGACCGGCCCCCAGCTGTGCCAGGGCGACGCGGTGTCGTAGGGATCGGGGACCGAGACGAGGTACGGGACGGGCTTCGACCCGGCGAACACGTCGGCGATCGACGCAGTCATCCCGCCCGAGCTCGAGTAGAAGTACGTCGTCGCGACCTTGCCGTCGTACATCAGGACCTGCCGCCTGGTCGCGGCGATCGCCTGGTCGCCGACCGGCGTCTCGGTCGTGATCCCACCGTAGACCTGGTCGCGCGTGTCGGCGTACACGTCGAACGTTCCGCCACGCTTGTGCGCGAGCGCGTAGGAGCGCGCGGCGACCGCCTGTGCCTTCACCGCCTCGAGGGGCCAGTCCTTCGGCATCTCGTTCGAGACGACCCCGCGCGCGTACGCGTCGACCGGGACGTCGTTGACGACGGAGAGGTTCTTGCCGTTGGCGGCGACGATCAGGTCACCGCGCCAGGGGTGCGCAAGCCAGAGGGGGCTCGTGCCCGCGACGAAGCGGAGCGGCCCGGGCAGCGCCTCCGCGGGCGCGTCGGGCGCGAGCTTCACCTTCAGGGCGGGTGTCAGCGGGTAGTTGCCGCCGGCGATCTGGTGCCTGATCCCGTCGCCGCCGACGACGGTGAAGGGATCCTGCGAAGAGAGGACGATCTTCCGGATCGAGTCGACCAGCAGCACCTTGATCCTGGCCGCCGGCGCGACCGTGAGGGTGGTGCCGGGGTAGAAGTGGGCGAGGATCTTGTCGTAGGTGAACCCGTGCTGCGCGTAGCCGTACGCGCCCCACTGCGGCATCCCGACGCCGTGGCCCCAGCCGCGACCGGTGATCACGAAGGTGGTGACGCTCGCCGCGGCAGGCCCTTGCGGGGTAGCGGCAGCCGGGCCGAACAGGGCGGCCACGGCGACGAGCGCGAGGGCGAGACGGCGAGCGGGCATGACGACCGGGCTGGGGAACCCAGGCTAGCTCACTTTGCCCGCAACCCCTCAAATCCTTTACAGGTCCGGCGGTTTCGACTGGCCGGAGGTCGGCAACCGAGGGGGTATGGCGATGGGTTCGCCCACGCTACCCGGCCAGATACCGCGACGCGCGCCCGGTGGGGCGCGGCGGGATGGCCGAGATCTACCGAGCGACCGACGCGGAGCTCGGCCGCTGCGTCGCGGTCAAGGTGCTCGCCGAGCACTGCGCCGAGGACGACGACATCCGCGAACGCTTCCTGCGCGAGGCCCTCGCCGCGGCCCGCCTCTCCGGGGACCCGCACACGGTCACGATCTACGACGTCGGCGAGAGCGACGGACGCCCGTACCTGGTGATGGAGTACCTCCCGGGCGGGTCGCTCGACGCCCGGCTCGCGGCGAGCCCGGATCGACCGTGCGCAGGCGATGGAGTGGCTGGAGCAGGCGGCGCGTGCGCTCGACGCCGCCCACGCGCGCGGGGTCGTCCACCGGGACGTGAAGCCCGGGAACCTGCTGCTCGACAAGGACGACAACGTCTGCGTCGCCGACTTCGGGATCGCCCGCGCGGCCGGGGTCGACTCGAACACCCAGACGGGCGTGATCCTCGGGACCGCCGGCTACCTCGCGCCGGAGCAGGCGGCGGGCGGGCGCGCGACCGCCGCGTCCGACCGCTATGCCCTCGCGGTCGTCGCGCACGAGCTGCTGACCGGCGCACGACCCGGCCCGGCCCTGTCCTCGAAGCTCCCGCCCGCAGCGCACCAGGTCTTCGCACAGGCGCTGGACGAGGAGCCGGAGTACCGCCACCCGTCGTGCCTCGAGTTCGTCGCGGCGCTCGCGGCCGCCCTCTCACCCGTCGCTGCAACCGCCCCGACTGTCGTCGCTGTGCGGCGCCGCCGGCGGCGGCATGCGCCGCTGGCGCTCGCGATCGCGCTCGCGCTCGCCGCCGGCGTGCTCGCCTTCGTGCTCACCGCCGCGTTCGCCGGCGGGAACTCCGCCAACGCGCCGCCGACCGTCGTCCAGACCGTGACGGTGCCCACGCCCACGACCTCCGCCGAGCCCGCCGCCACATCCGGCGCAGCCGGTCGCCGCGACACAAGTCGCTCCCGCGAAGCACGGCAAGGGCAAGGGCCACGGCAAGCACCAGAAGCCGAAGAAGGGGAAAGAGGGCTAGCCGAGCCGGTCGGCGTACTGCTGCTCGTAGTACTCGCGGTACTCGCCGGACTTGATCGGCTCCCACCACGTGCGGTTGTCGCGGTACCACTCGACGGTCTCGGCGAGACCGTCCTCGAGCGAGCGCCCGGGCGCCCACCCGAGCGCACGCAGCTTCGAGTCGTCGAGCGAGTAGCGGCGGTCGTGCCCCGGGCGGTCGTCCACGTGGCGGACGAGACCGGGATCGGCGCCGGTCAGCTCCAGGATCCGCTGCGTGATCTCGAGGTTCTCGTGCTCCTCGCCGCCGACGTTATAGGTCTCGCCCGGCGCGCCTTCGCGAAGCACGAGCTCGACCGCGGCGCAGTGGTCGCGGACGTGCAGCCACTCGCGCCGCTGGCGGCCGTCGCCGTAGACCGGCAGCGGCTCCCCGTCGAGCGCGTTCGTGACGAAGAGCGGGATCAGCTTCTCCGGGTACTGGTTCGGGCCGTAGGTGTTCGCGCCCCGCGTGATGCACGCGTCGATCCCGAAGGTGCGGACGGCGGAGAGCACCTGGAGGTCTCCGCCCGCCTTCGACGCCGAGTACGGGCTGGACGGCCGCAGCGGGTCGCCCTCGCGCGAGCTCTCACCCTCGGGAACGTCGCCGTAGACCTCGTCGGTCGAGACCTGGACGAGCCGGATCCCGGCGTCGCGGGCGAAGCCGAGCAGCACGTAGGTGCCGAGCACGTCCGTTTCGATGAACTCGGCCGCGCCGAGGATCGAGCGGTCGACGTGTGTCTCCGCGGCGAAGTTGACGATCGCCTCCGCGCCGGCGGCGGCCTGCGCGACCGCGTCGGAATCGCAGATGTCGCCGTCGAAGAACTCGACGTCGGCGCCGTCGAGGTTGGCGCGATTGCCGGAGTAGGTGAGCTTGTCGAGCACCGCGACGTCCTCCCCCGCTGCGGCGAGGCGCTTCGCGAAGTGCGAGCCGATGAAGCCGGCGCCGCCGGTGACGAGCACGCGCATCGCCGAAAAGCGTAGACATACGGCCATGAGGAGGTGGGCGCGCTTCGCGACCGCTGGTGTCGCACTCCTCGCGGGGGCGACGATGCTGCTCGCGGCCTGGGTCTCGGAAGGACTCGGTGAGGAGGGCGATTCGGGCGCTCCGGCCGTGATCATCGTGCTCGGCATCGCGACGATCGTGGCCGGGGCTGCGACCGCCTTCGTCGCGGCGGCGAGATATGCCGCGATCGCGATCCTGGCCACGGTCTTCGCGCTCGCCTACTCGGGCGAGGTCGCCGACGACAGCGTCTACATGGCGATTGCCGGCGCCGCGCTCGTGCTGCTCGGCCTGCTCTCGATCACAGGCGGGCGACGCAGGCGGCCAGCCCCATCCGCCAGTGCGGGAGGCGGGGCGTCTCCGGGTGCTCCGAGCGAAGCACCGAGTACGCCGGGCGCGGAGCCGGACGACCGAGCTCCGCGGTCGTGATCCGGCGAACGCGCCTCGCCAGGCCCCTCTCCGCGAAGATCGCCTCCGCGAAGTCGGCCCACGTGCAATCGCCGTCCGCGGCGACGTGGTAGATGCCGTACGGAAGGTCGAGCACCCAGGGGATCGCGGCCGCGAGGTAGCCCACGTAGGTCGGCGACCCGCGCTGGTCGTCCACCACCGGCACCTCGTCGTGCTGCTCCGCGAGCCGCAGCATCGTGCGCACGAAGTTGTGGCCGGTCGCGCCGAACAGCCAGGAGGAGCGGACGATCCAGCCGTCCCGCACCTCGCGCTCGCCGGCGAGCTTCGTCCGCCCGTAGACGCCGAGCGGGCCAGGGCGGTCCGACTCGACGTACGGCTCGGCCTTCGCTCCGTCGAAGACGTAGTCGCTCGAGAAGTAGACGACCGGCGCCCCGGAAGCGGCGACGTTCCGCGTCCCGAGGACGTTCGCCGTCTCCGCGCCCTCCGGGTCGGACTCCGCGCCGTCGACGTCCGTCCAGGCGGCGGCGTGCAGGATCAGGTCGTAGCCGGCCGGCACCTCCCGCGAGACGTCGAGCTCGCCGTGCCCGAGGGCGTCCGCCCAGGGAAACACCTCCGCGAGCGCGGCTCCGAGCTGGCCACCGGCGCCGGTGATCAGGACTCGATCGAATCGCGCGCGGAGAGAATCGGCTCTTTCGTCTGCCACAGGTCGACGACGCGCGGGTCGTCCCAGGGAAGCCCGTGCTCGTCCGGGTCGGCGGGGTCGTACTCCTCGGTGACGTGGTAGCAGAAGAGCACGTCGGTCAGCGCCTCGAAGCCGTGCGCGAGCTGTCCGGGAACCCAGACGGCGACCGGGTTGTCGTCGCCGATGTCGACGCTCATCGTCTCGCCGGTCTCGCGGTCGAGAACGACGACCCGGGCCATGCCGGACAGACACGCGAACAGGTCGGACTGGCCGCGCTCGTGGTAGTGGAGGCCGCGGATCACGCCGGCGCGCGAGAACGAGATGTTCGTCTGGCGGGTCGGGGCGGGGAGGGCACTGTCGCGGCGGAGCTCGTACAGCCAGCCGCGGTCGTCCTCGTGGACGCCGAGCGGGATCAGCTGGACGCCGTCGATCATGGGTGGTTGGCGCCGTTGGCGCGGACGAAGTCGTTGACGGCGTAGTAGGCGTCGATCGACTCGCCCGCGTCGCCCCAGAAGCCCTCGAGCACGTCGTACTCCATCGTCCCCTGCTCGACGAACCAGTTGTTCACGTCGGTGATCTCGAGCTCGCCGCGGCCGGACGGCTCGAGCGTCGGGAGCACGTCCCAGACGGACTCGTCGTAGAAGTAGATGCCGGTGACCGCGTACTCGCTCGGCGGGTCGGTCCGGCTTCTCGACGATGCGAATGACGCGCCCGTCGCCGTCGAGCTCCGGCACGCCGAGGTGGCGCAGGTGCTCCGGGTCGGACTCGCGCGCGAGCAGGATGCGCGCGCCCTTGTCCTGCTCGGTGAACGCCCGGGCGGAGGGCTCGAACGTCCGCTCGAGCACGTTGTCGGCGAGCATCACGCAGACCCGGTCCCCGTCGACGAACCGTTGCGCGAGCCCGAGCGCCTCGGCGATCCCGCCCGGCTTCTCCTGGTACGCGTAGGTGAGCAGCCCGATCCCGTGCTCGTGCCCGTTCCCGAGCAGCCGGAAGAACTCGCCGGCGTGCGTCCCGCCGGTGACGAGCATCAGCTCGGTCAATCCGGCCCGTACGAGCGCCTCGATCGAGTAGCTGACCATCGGCCGGTCGTAGATCGGCAGCAGGTGCTTGTTCGTGATCCGGGTGAGCGGATCGAGCCGGGACCCGGTCCCGCCGGCGAGGATCACGCCCTCTTCACTAGACCCAGCCGCGCTGCCGGGCGATCTTGCACAACGCGCGCCGCTTGCGCATAGGGCGAGCCCTCGGTCAGCCCCGCCTTCGCGTACGCGCGGCGCAGCGCCGCCTTCACCGTCTCCGTCGCCCCGGGGTGCCCAGGCGCGCGGCGATCTCCTCGTTCGTCGGCAGATCGTCCAGCGAGCCGCCGGCAAGCCAGCCCGAGCAGAGCGCCTCGACGACCTGGCGCTGGAACGGGGACAGCGGCCGCGTCAGGGCGGGCGGGCCGGTCTGGAGGGCGGTCGTCACCTCCGGGTCGACCAGGGACCCCGGCGCGGAGAAGACGACGCTCTCGGCGCCGAGGCCGATCCGGTCGCCGTGGCGCAGCGGCACCTTCGCACCGGCCTGGATCCGCGAACCGTTCAGGAACGTGCCGTTGAAGCTCCCGCGGTCCTCGAGGAACCAGCGCTCGCCCTCCTCGGTCAGGACCGCGTGGTGACGGCTGACGGTCGGCTTTTCGATCGTCAGGTCGTTCTCCTCGGCGCGCCCGATCGAGAACTCGGCCGAGAGCTCGCGCTCGGTGCCGTCGGGGAGGATCAGACCGGCCGTGGCGGCCACGGCGGAACTTCTACCAGTGGCGAGGGCGGAACGCGCACGAGCCGCGCCATCGGCGCCGGCAGCCACCAGTTGTAGCGGCCCATGATCGCCATCAGCGCGGGCACGAGAATGCCGCGCACGAGCGTCGCGTCGAGGAAGATCGCGACCGCGAGTCCGCAGCCGAACTCCTGCAATCCGACGATCGAGCCGGCCATGAACCCGGAGAAGGCCGCGACCATGACGATCGCCGCCGCCGTGATGATCCGGCCGGTCCGCTCGAGGCCGATCGCGACCGCGCGCCCGTTGTCCTGGGTCTCGTCCCACGCCTCGCGCATCCGGGAGACGAGGAAGACCTCGTAGTCCATCGAGAGGCCGAAGATCATCGCGAACAGGAAGATCGGGATCCAGCCCTCGATCTGCGGGAACTGGTAGAGGCCGAACGCGTCCTCGCCGATCCCGAACCGGAAGACGAGGACGAGCGCGCCGTAGGCCGCGGCGACCGAGAGCAGGTTGAGGATCACCGCCTTCAGCGGGAGCACCATCGATCGGAACGCGCGCATCAGCAGCAGGTAGGTGAGCGCGAGCACCCCGAGCACGAGCCAGGGGAAGGCCCCGTACGCCCGGTCGAGGAAGTCGACGCCCTGAGGCGGCGCGCCCCCCGCGCGCACGTCGGCGCCCTCCGGGAACCTCGCGGCCGGGATCAGCTCCGAGCGCAGCCGCCGTGCGAAGTCCTGGGCCTCCTCCGAGCCGTACTCGTGACGGGTGGCGACGATCACCTGGGCCCACCTCCCGGTCGGGTCGACGAAGCGGCCGTTGTCCGCGTGGTAGGCGGCCGCAACCTCGGGGTCGCGCGCCAGTTCGCCGACGAGCCGCGTGATCGCGGCCTCGACCTCCGGGGAGCGCGCCCCGCCCGGCCGCCCGCCGTCGACGAGCACCTGCGCCGGCGCGATCGCACCCGGTCCGAGGGCGCCCTCGAGCGCGTTGAGCCCCTGCACCGACTGGGGGTACTGCGGGATCCCGGCTGTCGCCCCCGGGGTGAGCTGGAGCCAGCCGACCGGGATCGCCCCGACGACCAGCACCGCGGAGATCGCCGCCACGTACCACCACTTGTGCCGCATGATCGAGCGCGCCAGGCGCGCCCAGAACCGGTGCTCGACGTCGTCGCCCGCCTGCCGCACCGGCAGTCGCAGCCAGGTCGCGACCGGGGCGCGATGCGTCCCGCGCCGGCCGTAGATCGAGAGCAGCGCGGGTTGAAGCGTCGCCGCCGCAAGGATCGAGACGATCGGGATCAGGAACCCGCCGACCCCCATCGCGCGCATGAAGGGGAGCGGCATGAAGAGCAGCAGCGCGAGCCCGATCGCGACCGTGAAGCCGGAGACGATCACGGCGCGGCCGGCGGTCTCCATCGTCCGCAGCACCGCCTCCTCGACCTCGAGGCCGCGGCCGAGCTCCTCGCGGAACCGGTAGACGATCAGCAGCGAGTAGTCGATCGCGATCCCGATCCCGATCAGGAACACGAGGTTCGTGACGTAGGTCGGCGTCGTCATGTAGTGCGCCGCGACGTAGACGATCCCGAGCGTCCCGAAGACCGTGCACGCCGCGAACAGCAGCGGGATCGTGACCGCGAGCGAGAGCCCGAACACCGCGAGCAGGACGAGCAGCGCGATCGGCAGCGCGATCGCCTCGCCCTTCTGGAGATCGTCGTTGAAGATCGGGTCGAGGTCGTGCTGGATCGCGGGCGCGCCGGTGACGTACGCCCGAGCACCGGCCGGATGGCCGAGCGCGCGCAGGAGCTCGTCCGTGTGCCCCTTCGCCTGCGCGAGGTCGAGCGTCGAGATCACGTTCCCGTACAACACGTGCGGGCCGGCCGGCACGAGCGGTTCGCCCTGCCCGCTCGGCACGGCGTGGGCCGCGCGATCGACGACGGCCTGGAGGCGGGACACCGTCTGCGGATCCGCCGAGTCGGCGACCCGGAAGACGACGGTGAACGCGCCGTCGCTCCGGTCGCCGAAATGCTGCTCGAGCACGGTGCGCACGCGCTCGGAATCCGTCCCGGGAACGCTGAACACGTTCGACTGGAGGTCCGACAGCCGACCCGACGCCCAGAACCCGACGACGAGGATCACGAGCCAGGCGATCGCCACCGGCCAGCGGTGCCGGAGCACCCACCTGGTGCACGTCCCCGACCAAGTTAGTGGCTGCTAAGTTAGTGGTCACTAGATGAGCGTGTCAACCATCGGTCCGGGGGTACCCTAAAGCCGCCGTGCAGAAGCGCCGCGACGTCCGCCTCATCCACGAGGAGCTCGAGGAGCTCTTCGCGGACCTCTGGCAGGTGCCGGGGTTCGCGGGCCTGCGCCAGGGGTTTCGCCCCCAGGTCGACTGCTACCGCACCGACGACCCGCCGGCGGTCACCGTCGTCGTCGACCTCGCGGGCATCGACCCCGAGCAGGTCTCGATCGAGGTGACCGAGCGCACCGTGCTGATCTCGGGGGTGCGCCGGCGCCCGAAGCTGAACTGCCGCGTCTCCTACCGCCAGATGGAGATCGAGGACGGCCCGTTCCAGCGCCGGATCACGCTGGCCGAGGACGTCGACCCGAGCGGCGGCGAGGCGAGCTACGACCGCGGCCTGCTCACGGTCGTGCTCCCGCTCGCCCCGAAGCCGCCTGCGGGCAGCGTGACGATCGTGCTCGGCCGGAGGAGGGCGACCTGAGCGATTTCGCCCCCGACGTCACCGTCGACGAGAAGGACATCGAGATCCCGACGGCCCTGCCGGTCCTGCCGCTGAAGGACACGGTCGTCTTCCCGCAATCGATGACGCCGCTCGCGATCGGGCAGGAGCGCTCGATCAAGCTCGTCGACGACGTCGTCTCCGGCGACCGGATGCTGGCGCTCGTCACGGTCAAGAACGAGGAGGCCGAGCCGCCCGGCTGGGACGATCTCTACGACGTCGGCACCGCCGCGATCGTCCACAAGCTGATCCGCGTACCCGACGGAACGCTGCGGATCCTGGTCCAGGGGCTGAGGCGGATCAAGCTCGAGCGGCGGACCGGCGACGACCCGTACCTGATCGGCGAGTTCGCGGAGGTGCCGGACGAGATCGAGGAGACCAAGGAGCTCGAGGCACTGACGCGCAACGTCCAGAACCTGTTCGGGCGGATCATCGCGGCCGTCCCGTACCTCCCGGAGGAGCTCCAGATCGCGGCCGCGAACGTCGACGACCCGAGTGCGCTCTCGCACCTCGTCGCCTCGACGATGCGCCTGAAGACCGACGAGAAGCAGGCCCTGCTCGCCACCACCGACGTCGAGGAGCGGCTGCACGCGATCTCGCGCATCCTCAGCCGTGAGCTCGAGGTGATCGAGCTCGGCTCGAAGATCCAGTCCCAGGTCCAGTCGGAGATGGAGAAGGGCCAGCGCGAGTACTTCCTCCGCCAGCAGCTGAAGGCGATCCAGGAGGAGCTCGGCGAGGGGGACGACCAGCAGGCCGAGGTGAACGAGCTCCGCGAGCGGCTCGCGGAGCTGGAGCTGCCCGAGGACGTCCGCAAGGCGGCCGAGCGCGAGCTCTCGCGGCTCGAGAAGCTGCCTCCGGCCGCGGCCGAGTACGGCGTCATCCGCACCTACCTCGACTGGATCCTGACGCTGCCGTGGAACAAGGTGACCGAGGACAACCTCGACCTCGACCAGGCGCGCAAAGTCCTCGACGAGGACCACTTCGACCTCGACAAGGTCAAGGACCGGATCATCGAGTACCTCGCCGTCTCGAAGCTGAAGGGCGACGTCTCCGGTCCGATCCTCTGCTTCGCCGGGCCGCCCGGCGTCGGCAAGACCTCACTCGGCCAGTCGATCGCGCGCACGCTCGGGCGGAAGTTCGTGCGCATCTCCGTCGGCGGCGTCCGCGACGAGGCCGAGATCCGAGGGCACCGGCGCACGTACATCGGCGCGATGCCCGGGACGATCATCCGCGCCCTGCGCGACGCCGAGTCGATGAACCCGGTCTTCCTGATCGACGAGATCGACAAGATGGGCGCCGACTGGCGCGGCGACCCCGCGAGCGCGATGCTCGAGGTGCTCGACCCGGAGCAGAACTCGACGTTCCGCGACCACTACCTCGACCTGCCGTTCGACCTCTCGAAGGTGCTGTTCATCTGCACCGCGAACCAGCTGGAGACGATCCCCGGCCCGCTGCTCGACCGGATGGACGTGATCCAGCTCTCGGGCTACACCGAGGACGAGAAGGTCGAGATCGCGAAGCGCTACCTGCTGCCGAAGCAGCTGGAGGCCAACGGTCTGAAGCCGAAGCAGGCCAAGCTCCCGGTCGACAGCATCCGTCTCGTCATCCGCGAGTACACGCGCGAGGCCGGGCTCCGGAACCTCGAGCGGCGGATCGGCGACCTGATGCGCAAGGCGGCGACGAAGGTCGCGCGCGGCGAGGCCGAGCACGTCGCGATCGACGAGGCAGGCCGTCCGCGACTCGCTCGGTCCGCGCCGCTTCGCCGGCGACGTGCGCAAGCGCACCGCAGAGCCCGGGCGTCGCGACAGGGCTGGCGGTCACGCAGGTCGGCGGCGACGTCCTCTTCATCGAGGCGACGGCGTACCCGGGCAAGGGGCGCCTCCAGATCACCGGCCAGCTCGGCGAGGTGATGCAGGAGTCCGCGCAGGCCGCCCTCTCCTGGGTTCGCAGCCACGCCGAGCGAGCTCGGGATCGAACCGGGCTGGTTCGCCGACCACGACGTGCACATCCACGTCCCCGCCGGCGCCGTGCCCAAGGACGGCCCCTCGGCCGGGCTCGCGATGGCGACGGCGATCGTCTCGCTGGTCACGGGCCGCACCGTCTCCGACGAGGTCGGGATGACCGGCGAGATCACGCTCACCGGGCAGGCGCTGCAGATCGGCGGCGTGCGCGAGAAGGTGCTCGCTGCGCAGCGCGCCGGGCTGAAGAAGGTGATCCTGCCGCGCGAGAACGAGGGCGACCTCTCCGAGCTCCCGGCCGAGACGCGCGAGGAGCTCGAGTTCGTCCTCGCGGACGCGATCCAGGACGTGCTGGCGGCGGCGCTCGACGGCGAGGCCTCGTCGGCCAGGCCGCGGCCGGCGCCGGAGCGACAGGCGGCTAGCGCGCCGCGAGCGTCCTGAGCAGCAGGCCGCAGGCCTCCGGCTCGCCCCGGTCGGCGAGCCAGCGGCACAGCACGTAGTACTCGTTCGTCCCCTTCAGGACGAAGGTGATTCGGTCGACGAGGCCCTCGCCGTCCTTCTCGTACGCGAGGTCGTACTGCCGCGAGCGGATGCCGGACGCGACGACGTCGCGGCGCGCGATCACCTTCCCGTTCAGCTTGTCCGCGAGCGAGCTCGTGACCGTATCCAGTTCCTTCGAGACCTTCGCGTACAGCCGCGGCGTGTACTTGCTGCGCAGCGTCAATCCGGTCACCGACGCGAGCGTCGGCTCGTCGCCGCCCGGCTTCACCGTCGCCGACCGCGCCTCGTGCGAGACCTTCCACGAGGCCGGCGCCGAGAACGTGAACCCGGGCCCGACGACACGTTGGCCCTGGGTTTGTGTTGACGTTGTTTCGCCGCCGCCCCCGCCGCCGCAGCCGGCGACCAGCGCGAGCATGGCGAAGAGAAGGAGGGGGAACTGTTTTCGAGCTCGTGGCCGGGGGTACACTCGCGGTGCGATCGACCGAAAGGACGTGCGGAGAATGCCCAAGACAACGGACAGAGTTGCAGGAATGGCCGAAAGCGCGAAGCCCTATGTCGAGCGCGCGATCCACGACGAGGAGCTACGCGACCACGTGAAGCAGGCCTACGCGGCTGCCCGGGACATCTACGAGGAGATCATGGGGCCTCGCGGGATGACGGACATCGCCACCCGTGTCGCCAAGGACGAGGAGGTGCAGGACAACCTGCGCACCGCGATCGCCGAGCTCCGGCAGGCGGCGAACCGCTTTCAGGGCCGGAAGCAGCACCACGGCGGGCGGAACTTGCTCCTCCTGGTCGGCGTGGTCGTCGGGCTGCTCTACAACCCGGTCACGGGGCCGTCGCTCCGCCGCTGGACGAAGACCCGCCTGTTCGGCGGCGACGAGTTCGGCTACGACAGCGGCCCGCCTTCGTCCGGCAACGGCTCAGGCTCGTAGACAGCTAGGACTAGGCGCGGTCCAGCACCGGTAGCGGCACCGGCAGGTCGCCGACGCTCGGCTTCGGCGCCTCGACGATCGGGCGCGTCTGATTCATCGCGCGCTCGAGCGAGTCGGGGTCGAGGCCGTTCGCCGTCGAGATATCGCTCGAGCCGAGCAGGATCGCACCCGGCGTCGGCGCGGTCGAGACCGCGGCCGTCGGCAGGAGCGAGAACGGCACGGCAGCGCGAATCCGGATGTCCTCGAGGCGCTTCCAGGCGTCCAGGTACTTCGTCGGGTTCACGGCGCCGTCGTAGCCGAGGAACAGCAGCGACACGGGGTGGACCTCGAAGTGGAGGTGGAACGGGGTCGTCGCCGCGTCGCCGGTGTTGCCGACGAACCCGAGCACGTCGCCGGCGTGGACGTGCCGGCCGTTGACCGCGAGCGCCGTGTAGGCGGAAAGGTGGGCGTAGTAGAACTCGTTCCCCTGCTGGTCGCGCAGCCACAGGCGCCACCCGCCCACGTCATTCCAGCCGACCGAGAAGACCGTCCCGTCGGCGACGGCGAGGATTGGCGCGCCGAGCGGCGCGAAGATGTCATCGCCGTGATGCCAGCCGCCGGAGACGTCGCCGCGCGGTGCCCCGAAGCTGTCTCCGTACGCAGACGGGCCGTAGACCGGGAAGACGTAGTGCTTCGCGGTCAGCCTGGGCGTCACATCCGGGATCGTGGTCCGCACCGGTAGCCCGTTGTGCCGCGTCGTCTTGTCGCCGGAGAGCGGCGTCCCGGGCGCGGGCAGCGGCGCCTCGGCGCTCGGCTGCGCAGTGGTCGCAGTAGGCGGCTCGGGGGTCGATGCTCGTCCCTCCGCCCTGGCTCGTCGTGGGCGAAGAGGTCGACGTCCCGTTGGACGAGGTCGTCGTTCCCGTGGGCTGCGGTGCGTGCCCGGAAGCATCGGCGTGCCCGATCACGATCGTCGATCCCCGCGGGAAGCCGAGGTGGTCCGCGTCGAGGTGGATGACGAGCCCGGTCACGGAGCCCTGCCACGCGGAGACGAAGCCCGAGCTCTGGTTCGTGCTCTCCCGCATGATGCTGATGCTGCCCCAGTCGCCGAGCGCGAGCTCGAGGTTCGCGCTGGGAGCGATCGACGAGCCGAGCACGAACAGGTTCGTCATCCCGGAGTCCGAGACGTCGGCCGACTCGCCGCTCGCGTTGACAGCCGCCCGCAGCGATCCCACGGTGATCTCGCCGCCGAAGAGGGAGACGTCGCTGATCTCTGCGCGCGCGTACGCCGTCCCGTCATCCTCGTTCGAGGAGAGGCTCGTGAGCGAGGAGCCGACCGAGACGACCGAGCCGTCTGCCGGATAGGCGAACCCGCCGCCACCCTGCGAGCCGGCCAGGCCGCTTCCGTCGGGACCGGTCACGGACACCGCGTAGGCGTTCGCCGAGGTCGGCGGCACGGTCGCAAGCGGGGGTGCGGCCGCCGCCCCGCTGCCCAGGAGCAGGCACGCAAGGACGAGGGCGGCTGTGAGTCGCGCCGTCACTGGCAGGGATTATGGGCGATCCGCGAAGGACAGGGCGAGCTGTACTTGCGACTCATTCTCAATTATGCTGCTCGCCATGCCACCACGCACCTGACCCGCTCCGCCTGCCCGCGCGCGCTCGCGTCACCCCCCAGCGCCGCGCGGTGCTCGAGACGCTCGAGGAGTGGGACGGCAGCTTCACGGTCGTCGAGCTCTACGACCGGGCGCGCCAGGCCTACCCCGCGCTCGCGCTCGCCACGACCTATCGAACGGTCGACCTGCTCCGCCGCGCGGGCAGCGTACGGCCACTCCCCGGCACGGGGCGGCCGACCTACGTCCGCTGCCACAGCGGCCATCACCATCACCTGATCTGCCTGACGTGCGGGAGCGTCGAGGAGACCGAGATCTGCGCCGCGCCCGCCCCGGCGGAGCTGAAGCGCCGTTACGGCTTCAGCGAGAGCTCGCACGAGGTGGACATCTACGGCACCTGCGCGCGGTGTGCGGCGTGATCGCCGCGACCTGGATCGCGATCCCGCTCGCCGGCCTGACAGTGCTCTCGACGCTGCTCGGCGGCTACTTCGCCTTCCGTGTCGGCAAGGAGATCCACACCCTGATCGCGCTCAGCGGCGGCATTGTCGTCGCGGTCGCGCTGTTCGACGTGCTGCCCGAGGCGATGGACGCGGTCGGCGACGCGCGTCGCGTCGGATCGCTGATCGGTGCGGGCTTTCTCGGCTTCTTCCTGATCCAGCGGCTGCTCGTCCTCCACCATCGCGATGAGCCCGACGAGGCGAAGGCGCACGCGCGCGTCGGTGCCCTCGGCGCGGCCGGACTCTCCGCGCACAGCTTCCTCGACGGCCTGGCGATCGGGCTGGCTTTCGGGCTCGACACGAGCACGGGCCTGCTCGTGTTCATGGCGGTCGTCGCGCACGACTTCGCGGACGGGCTGAACACGGTCAGCTTCGTCCTCCGCCAGGGCGACGACCGCCTACGCGCACGCCGCTGGCTGATGGTCGACGCGCTCGCGCCGCTGGTCGGTGCAATCGTCGGCACGCTCGTGAACACGTCCGAGTACACCCTCGGGCTCCTGCTGGCCGTCTACGCCGGCGTGTTCCTGTTCATGGGCGCCAGCGACCTGCTCCCGGAGGCGCACGCGCACCCGTCCTGGCGGCGAGTCGTGCTCACCGTCGTCGGGTTCTGCGGCACCTGGGCGATCGCCTGGGCCGCCACGCAGTAGGACGCGCTACGAGTCCAACTGCTTGCGCGCGAACTCCCGAAAGCGCACGCGTGCGTCCTCGTCAGGGCCGAGGCTCTCCTCGCCCGCGTAGCGCGGGTCGGCGGAGATCTCCTCTGCGACCTGCCGCACCTCGGCGGCCACGCGCGCGCGGTGGGCCGGGTCGCGCATCAGCTGCTCGATCCAGGTCTCGCTCCCGTCGTAGGGCTCGAGGTCTTGGTCGACGAGGAGCTGGCCGAGCAGCAGTCCGACCCGGATGTAGGCGAACGTCTTGAAGGCCAGCAGCCGCCGCGGCGAGTCGACCAGCGCGCGAATGTCCGGCTCGTCCTCCTCGATCTGCGAGACGATGCTGCCGATCGGTTCATCTACGAGCGGGATCCAGACATCCTCGATGCCCGACATGCCCGCAGGCTAGCGCCTTCGTGCCCGCCACGCGACCTGCGCGGCGACCGCCAGCATCAGCACGCCGAAGAGCCGGCGGAGGACGTGCTCGGGCAGCGTCTCAGCGACGGCGACCCCCGCCTCGACGGCGGCGATCGCGGCCAGGCCGATGATCACGGCCGGCCGCCAGCGGACGTTGCCGTACCGCTGCTGGCGCCACGTGCCCGCGACGACGGTCGGGATGATCGCGAGCAACGAGGTCGCTTCGGCGTGAAGCTGCGTGAGTCCGAGTCCGAGCGTCAGGGTTGGGACGAACAGGATCCCGCCGCCGACGCCGAACAGCCCGGCGAGGACTCCGGCCAGGAGCCCGATCGCGACCACGAGGACGATCGTCCACATCAGACGAGCAACTTCACGCCGATGGCGAGCAGGAGCAGGGCGAAGAGGAGCGACAGCGTGCGGTTGGCGAGGCGCTGCTGGAGCGCGGTGCCCGCGATCGCACCGACTGCCCCCGGGATCCCGACGATCGCGGCCGCGCCGGGCTTCAGCTCACCGTGGAAGCCGTACGAGATCGTTCCCGCCACGGCGATGAGCCCGATCGCGGCGAGCGAGGTCGCCATCGCCGGCCGCTGGAGGAAATGCGCGAAGACCAGCAGCAGCGGGACGATGATGATCCCGCCGCCGACGCCGAAGAGCGCGCTGAAGAAGCCGGCGGCGAGTCCGATCAGTACGAGCAGCACGTGCGTATTGTCCAGGGAAGGTGGAGACGGAGCGGTTACTTGTGCGCCTGGCCGAGCGACCACGCGAGACGGCGATCATGCTCGACGTGGACGGGACGCTCGCGCCGATCGTCGCCCGGCCCGAGGACGCCGTCGTCCCCGACGCGACGCGCGGGCTCGTCGAGCAACTCGCCGCCCGCTACGCGCCTCGTCGCCGCGATCAGCGGCCGACCCGGAGAGGACCTCGGCGAGATGGTCGGCGTCGAGGGCGTCGTCTACGTCGGCGAGCACGGTCTCGAGCTCGACCCGCGGGCCGCGGAATGGGCGCCGGCGATCGCGGAGTTCGCCGAGTCGGTCAACTGGCCGGCCGAACTGAAGCGCCTGTCCGTCTCCTTTCACTTCCGCACGGCCGAGGACGAGCAGGCGGCGGTCGCGGAGCTGCGCGGCGTCGCCGACCGCGCGGTCGCGGCCGGACTGAGGCCGCGCTGGGGCCGCAAGGTGCTGGAGGTCCGCCCGCCGGTCGATGCGGACAAGGGCACGGCCGTGCGTGCACTGCTGGAGGAGCGACAGCTGCGACGGGCGCTGTACGCGGGGGACGACGCCACCGATCTCGACGCCTTCCGCGGCCTGGACGGCCTCGATCTCGTTGTCCGCGTCGCCGTCGTGTCCGACGAGGGCCCCACCGACCTCGGTGAGGCCGCCGACATCGTCGTCGGCGACCCGCATGCGCTCGTGGGACTTCTCCGCACTCTCGTCTAATGTCGCTCGCCTTCAGCTCGACTCCCGTGGGGGAAACCTTTCCCCCTCTTTCACAGGCCGATGCTCTTGGGGGAACCTCCCGGTTCCCCCGGCCCCCTCCACCATCACCGACCAGAAAGCGGTCGGTGATGCACGTCGACGAGGAGGTGCTCGCGCCGATCCGCGCCCGCTACGGGGAGCCGGCGGTCGTCGAGTGGGAGGGCGAGATCACCGCGCGGGAGTTCGCAATCGCCACCTACGACCCCGCACGGACGCATGACGTGACCCTGTTCATCCTCAATGGCCCCCGTCTCGCCCTGATCCGCAAGCCGATGTTCCCGCCGGACATCTGGCGGCCGCCCGGCGGCGGCGTCAAGCCGGGCGAGGACTTCGTCGCCGCGGTCGAGCGAGAGGGGCTCGAGGAGACCGGGCTGCGGATCGAGCTCGAGCGATACCTCGTCGACATGCGCGCCCGGTTCCTCCACGAGGGAACGCTGAACTGGCGGACGCACGTCTTCCTCGCGCGCACGACGAACGAGGAGATCGCGCCGCTCGACACGGAGGAGATCGCGGAGGCCCGCTGGGGGACGCTCGAGGAGCTCGCAGGCCCGCTTCGCGAGCGGCTGCTCGCGACCGGCCGGGCGTTCTGGCGCTACCGCGTCGCCCTACACGATGCCGCGCTCGCCGCGCTCTAGCGCGTACCAGACGACGTCGTAGCCGTGCCACTGGGCGGTGCCGCGAAGCCTCAGGCCGCAGCGGTTCATCACCGCCCGCGAGCGGCGGTTCTCCGGAGTCGTGATCGAGAGCAGGCGCGGCTCGTCGGGGAGATGTTCCCGCCACACCGCGATGCTCGCCAGACCGCCCTCGGTCGCAAGGCCCTGGCCCCAGAAGTCGTGATCGAGCACCCAGCCGACCTCAGGCACCGGGCGGTCGGAGAGCGGCCAGTCGTGGTGGCAGAGGATCCCGATCCGCCCGATCAGGCGACCCGACTCGAGGTCGCAGGCCGCCCACTGGCAGTAGCCGTCCTCGTCCCAGGCGTGCTGCCAGCGCTCGACCTGCGCTCGCGTCCCGTCGAGGTCGATCGGCGGCATCGTCTCCAGGTACTCGGGCTGCATGTAGATCTCGTGCAGCGGCTCGGCATCCTCGTCGCGCCACTGGCGGAGCAGCAGCCGGCGGGTGGTCAGCTCGCGGGGCACCATCGGGTCGTAGGGTAGGCGGCGTGAGCGGGCTCTCGACACCGCTCCTCGTGCTCGTCTTCGTCGCCGGGGCAGGCGCGACCTGGCTCGCGGGGATCTTCCTCTCCAGGACGACCGACTCGCTCGACCGGCGGCTCGGGCTCGGCGACGCGCTCGGCGGGCTGATCCTGCTCGCGGTCGCCGGGACGCTGCCGGAGATCGCGATCGTCGCCTCGGCCGCGCTCGGCGGCCACCTCGAACTCGCGGTCGGGAACCTGATCGGCGGGGTCGCGATCCAGACGCTCGTGCTCGTGATCCTGGACGCGGCCACCGGGCCGGAGCGGCCGCTCAGCTACCTGGTCGGGTCGCTGATCCCCGTGGTCGAGGCGCTGCTCGTGATTGTCGTGCTGGCGACGGTTCTGGCGGGCGCCGCGCTCCCCGCCTCGACGAGCCTCGGCGGCGTCAGCCCGACATCGATTGCCGCCGTCCTCTTCTGGCTCGGCGGCGTCTGGGTGGTCAGCCGGATGCAGAAGGAGCCGCTGTGGACGGTCAAGATGCCGGGCAGTCGCGCCGGCCGGAAGAGCCGCCGCGAGCCGCACCCGAAGGAGCCCCGCCCCTACAGCGGCCGCTCGACCGGCCTCGTCGCCGGCGATCTTCGGCCTCGCCGCGGCAGTGACGCTCGCAGCCGGCGTCGCGCTGCAGGAATCCGGAAACGTTCTCGCCGGCCGGATGGGCCTTCAGGGCGCGATCTTCGGGGCGACGGTGCTTGCCGCGGCAACGGCGTTGCCCGAGATCTCCAGCGGAATCGCCGCGGTCCGCCTCGGCGACCATCAGCTCGCGGTCGGCGACATCCTCGGCGGCAACTCCTTCCAGATCACGCTGTTTCTGCTCGCCGACCTGCTCGCCGGCACCCCGGTGATCGTCGCCGCGCGCGGCTCGGACGTGTGGCTGGGCGGCGCGGGGCTGCTGATGACGGCAATCGCGGCCGCAGCGGTGATCACGCGACCGAAGCGCACCCACCTCTGGCTCGGGATCGACTCGATCGTGCTGGTCGTGATCTACGCCGGCGTGATCGTGCTCTTACCGAAGGTCACGTAGGACGTCCCACGCCCGGCGGACGTCGTCCTCGGTCGTGCGCTCGTTCCCGACCGCGAGCCGGAGGACGTAGCGGCCGTTCAGCTTCGTGTGCGAGATGAAGATCTCGCCGCTCGCGTTCACGCGCTCGAGGATCGCCTCGTTCTCCTCGTCGGAGCCCTCCTTGCGGAAGCAGACGACCGAGAACGGCCGCGGGGCGCAGAGCTCCCAGCCCGGCTCCTCGCGCACCCAGCCCTCGAAGAGCTCGGCAAGGCGGATCGCCTCGCGGATCCGCGCGCGCAGCCCCTCCGCGCCGTAGCAGCGCAGCACCGCCCAGAGCTTGAGGCTGCGGAAGCGGCGGCCGAGCGGCGGGCCCGTACTCGCTGATGTTGAACGCGTCCTCGTCGGTCGTCCGCAGGTACTCCGGGACGAGCGAGAACGCGTCGCGGAACTCGTCCGGCCGGCTCGTCCAGAGCAGCGAGCAGTCCATCGGAGTGAACATCCACTTGTGCGCGTTGACGACGAGGGAGTCGGCGCGGTCGACGCCCTCGAACGCCCAGCGGAGCTCGGGGCAGACCATCGCCGAGCCCGCGTACGCGGCGTCGACGTGCAGCCAGGTGCCGGCCGCGGCGCAGCGATCGGCGATCGCGGCGACCGGATCGACGGAGGTCGATCGACGTCGTCCCGACGGTGGCGACGACGACCGCCGCGTCGTCGAGCTCGAGCGCGTCGGGCCGCATGCGGAACGCGTCGTCGGTCGGGCACCTTGCGCGAACTCCATCCCGAGCATGCGCGCGTCCTTCTCGACCGAGGAATGCGCGTGCTCGGAGCACACGACGACGTTGCGGCCGGTCGCGTGGCGCGCGGCGATCAGCGCCGCGAGCGTCGAAGTGGACGCCGTGTCCTCGATGTGGCCGTGCCACCCGCGCGGGAGGCCGAGCAGCTGCGCGACCCAGTCGCAGCACGAGCAGCTCGAGCTCGGTCGAGGCCGGCGCGGTGCGCCAGAGAATCGCGACGGAGTTCAGGGTCGCGGCGAGCAGCTCGGCGAGGATGCCGGGCTCCGCGGCCGAGACCGCGAAGTAGGCGAAGAAGCGCGGGTGCTGCCAGTGCGTGACGCCCGGGCAGGAGGATCTCGTCGAGGTCGCGGAGCACCGCCTCGAACGGCTCCGGCTGCTCGGGCGGCGACTGCGGCAGCCGCGCGCGGATCTCGCCCGGCTTGACCTGCGCGAGCACGGGCAGCTCGCCGACGCGCTCGAGGTAGTCGGCCGCCCAGTCGACGGCGCGGTGGCCGTCCTCGCGGAACGTCACTTCTTCGCCTTCACCTTCGACCAGGGCCGCGTGTTCACGACCTGCTCCTTCGTCAGCCAGGCGCGGCGGGCCTGGCCGATCCCGAGCGTCGCGTAGTCGAGCGCCGAGGTCGAGTGCGCGTCCGTGGAGACGACGATCCGGACGCCGCGCTCGCCGGCCAGCCGCGCGTCCGCGTCGCGCAGGTCGAGCCGGTCCGGCTGCGAGTTGATCTCCAGCGCCGTGCCGGTCTCGACCGCAGCCGCGAAGACCCGCTCGAGGTCGACGTGCATCGGCCCGCGCTTGTTGATCTTCCGCCCGGTCAGATGGCCGATCACGTCCACGTGCGGGTTCTCCATCGCGGCGAGGATCCGCTCGGTCGGGTTCGGTCGAGAAGGCAGCGTGGATCGAGGCGACGACCCAGTCGAGCTCGGCGAGAGTCTCGTCGGCGACGTCGAGCGTGCCGTTCGCGCGGATGTTCACCTCGACCCCGTGCAGGAGGCGGAACGGCTTCAGCTTCGCGTTCAGCGCGTCGAGCTCCTTGCGCTGCGCGGCGAGCTTGCCCGTCGCGCAGGTAGTGCGAGTGGTCGGTGACGGCGAGGTAGGCGTAGCCGCGAGCCTTCGCCGCGCGGGCCATCTCCTCCATCGTGCTCTTCCCGTCCGCCGACCAGGTCGTGTGCGAGTGGAGGTCGCCGCGCAGGTCCTGCTCCTCGACGAGGACCGGGAGCTCCCGGCGGCGGGCCGCCTCGAGCTCGCCGGTGTTCTCGCGCAGCTCGGGCGGGATGAACTGGTAGCCGAGCCACTCGTAGAGCGCCTCCTCGGTCGCGAACGTGTGCACCTCGCCGCTCTCGACCTCGGCGACGCCGTACTCGGAGATCGAGAGGCCGCGGCGCTGCGCCTCCTCGCGCATCGCGACGTTGTGCTCCTTCGAGCCGGTGAAGTGCTGGAGCAGGTTGCCGTAGCACTCCGGCGGCACGACCCGGAGGTCGAACCGGAAGCCCTCGTACGAGATCACCGTCGCCTTCGTCCCGCCCTTCGCCTTCACGTCGGCGACCCAGTCGAAGCCGGTGAACGCGTCGATCAGCGCCTGCGCGTCGGTGGCCGTGGCGATGATGTCGAGGTCCCGGAAGGTCTCGCGCCGGCGGCGCACGCTGCCCGCCTCGGAGACCTGGTCGGAGGCGGGGTGGTCACGCAGCGCCTCGGACGACCGCCAGCACCGCCGGCAGGCCCTTCCCGAGTAAAGGGCGCGCGGCCGCCTTCGGTTTCGCCTGCTCCTTCAGCGCCGCGAGGACGTTCTCCTCGACCTTCGGGCCGAGGCCGGTCAGCGTCCGCAGCTGCTCGGTCTCGGCCGCCTTCTTCAGCTCGGCGAGCGTCGTCACGCCGAGCTCCTGCCAGATCCGGCGGGCCGTCTTCGGGCCCGAGGCCGGGGAGCCGCATGAAGGCGACCACGTCGGGCGGGATCGTCTTGCGCCGCTTCGCCAGCGCCTCGATCTCGCCCTGCTCGACGATCTGGACGATCTTCTCCTCGATCGTCTTGCCGATCCCCTGGAGCTCCTTCGCCTTGCCCTCGAGCGCGAGCTGGGCGATCGAGCCGCCGCTCTCGCGCACGCGCTGAGCCGCACGCCGGTAGGCGAGCACGCGGAAAGACTCCTGGCCCTCGAGCTCGAGGATGTCCGCGAGCAGCTCGAGCTGGTCGATCACCTCGGCGTTCTGCGGGAGCGTCGCCGCCATTGCCGCGATCATAGGTCGCGTGCCCAGGGCTACCGTCTGTCTCCCCACCTACAACGAGCGCGAGAACGTCGAGCCGATGGTCGCGGCGCTGCTCGAGCGGCTCGGGCCCGACGACCGGGTGCTCGTGATCGACGACAGCTCGCCCGACGGGACCGGTGAGATCGCCGACCGGCTGGCGGCGGCGGAGCCGCGGGTTGCCGTGCTCCACCGGGCTGCCAAGGAAGGCCTCGGGCCCGCGTACATCGCCGGGTTCCGGCGCGCGCTCGCCGACGGCGCGGAGCTGGTGCTGGAGATGGACTGCGACTTCTCGCACGACCCGGACGACGTGCCGCGGCTGATCGCCGCCTCCCGCGAGGCCGACCTCGTGCTGGGGTCGCGCTACGTCCCGGGCGGACGGATCGAGAACTGGGGCGCGCTGCGGCGATTCGTCTCGCGGGCCGGCTCGCTGTACGCGCAGGCACTGCTCGCCGCGCCGGTCCGCGACTTGACCGGCGGCTTCAAGTGCTACCGGCGCGAGGTCCTGGAACGGATCGATCTCGACGCCGTCTTCGCCCGCGGGTACGCGTTCCAGATCGAGACCACCTACCGCGCGCTGCGCGCGGGGTTCCGGGTCGTCGAGGTGCCGATCACGTTCGTCGACCGGCGCGTCGGGACGTCGAAGATGAGCCCGGCGATCGCGACCGAGGCGATCTGGCGCGTGCCCTATCTGCGCGCGCTGGCGCTGGCCGGCCGTCTACGCTGACCGGATGGTCGAGGTCACCGACGAGAGCTTCGCCGCGGACGTTCTCGGCGCCGACCGGCCCGTCTTCGTCGACTTCTGGGCGCCCTGGTGCGGACCGTGCAAGGGCGTCGAGAAGGTGCTCGACGAGCTCGAGGCCGAGCACGGGGAGCGGATCGGCTTCGTGAAGATGAACATCGACGAGCACCCGGCGCGGGCGGCCGAGCTCGGCGTGCTCTCGATCCCGACGGTGATCCTCTTCGAGGGCGGCGAGCGGCAGGAGACAGTCGTCGGCGCCCGGCCGCGCTCGTACTTCGAAGAGAAGTTCGGGCGCTGGCTCTGATCGCACCTCGCTGATACGAGCTAGCCCTGCCGGAAGTGCTCGAAGCCGGGTAGCTGCGCGGGCTCGCCTGCGAGCAGGAGGTCGACGCCCTCGCCCTCCTCGCAGCGGCCGATCTCCGCGAAGCGGCCCGGCTCGGGCACGGCGGCAAGCAGCTCGTAGTCCTCGCCGAAGCCGAGGTCGTCGATGGTCGCCCCGTCCGCGAGCGGGACGCGTTCCAGCTCGATCACGAGCCGGCAGCCGGAGCGCGCAGCCATGTGCCCCGCGTCGACGGCGAGCCCGTCGGAGAGGTCGAGCATCGCGGTCGCCGTGCGGGCCAGCTCGCGTCCCTCGTCGAGCCGGACCGGCGGGCGCACGTAGCGCTGCTCGCGGAAGGCGGCACCGGCGGCGCCGAGCGGGCCCGTCACGACGAGCACGTCGCCCGGCCGAGCGCCGCCGCGGCCCGGGACGCGCTCCGACGTGCCCGAGGGCGGTCACGCTGAGGACGAGCCGCTCGCGCCGCGGACGTGTCGCCGCCGATGACCGGCACGCCCGCTTCTGCCAGCCCCTCGTAGAGCTCCAGCACGTCGTCGAGCGCCGTGTCGCCCGGCGCCGCGAGCGTGACGACGAGCCCTTCCGGCTCGCGCCGGAGGCGGCGAGGTCGCTCAGGTTGACCGCCGCGGCCCGGAACCCGAGATCGCGCCACGAGATCCAGTCGAGCCGGAAGTGGACGCCCTCGACGAGCGCGTCCTGGGTGACGACGCGGCCGCCGGCCAGCTCGCGCCGCGTCGTTTTCGATCCTCGTCGCCAGCCCGCGTCGCTCCAGCTCCGCGAGCAGACCGAGCTCGCCGGCTTCGGCGAGCTTCACGTCAGCCTCCCGTTCAGTACGTCGACCGGCCCGTCTCCGTCACCGATCTCGGTCAGCCCGTTCGCAACCGCGCGCGCGGCGACCTCGGCCGCGCCGCGTGCTGCGTCCTCGAGCGTCAGCCCGCGCGCAAGCAGCGCGGCCAGCGTCGCCGAGTGGGTGCAGCCGGCGCCGTGGGTCGCGGCGACGTCGTGCCGCTCGACCGGGATCTCCACGTGCGCGCGCCCGTCGAAGAGGTGGTCGACCGGGTCGGGGCCGTGGCCGCCGGTGACGATCACCGCCGGAGCGCCGAGCTCGTGCAGCCGCTCGGCGAGCTCGCGCCGGGTGCCCTCGCCGGCCAGTGCTTCCGCCTCCATCAGATTCGGCGTCACCACGGTCGCGAGCGGGAAGAGCCGTCCGACGAGCACCTCGACCGCGTCGTCCTTCAGCAGTCGCGCACCCGAGCTGGCGACCATCACCGGGTCGACGACGAGCGGCACCGGGTTCGCGGCCAGGAAGTCCGCGACGGTCTCGACGATGGGCGCCGAGAAGAGCATCCCGGTCTTCGCCGCGTCCACGCCGATATCGGAGAAGACAGCATCGAGCTGCGCGCGAACGAACTCCGGCGGCACCTCGAGCACGTCGGTCACGCCGACCGTGTTCTGCGCGGTCAGGGCGACGATCGCCGACGAGCCGTGACACCCGGCGGCGGCGAACGCCTTCAGGTCGGCCTGAATCCCCGCGCCGCCGCCCGAGTCGGAGCCGGCGATCGTCAGGCAGCGCGGAACGGTCATCTCAGGGCCGAACGCTACCCTCGTCGGGATGGCGGTCGAGCTGGCGGCGTGGGCGGGGATCCTCGAAGGAGAGGAGCTCGCACACGTCGCAAGCGAGCCCGCGCGCGAGGCTCGCACCGCGCCCTTTCCCGACGAGCTGAACCCGAAGGTGCGCGCGGCGCTCGAGGCGCGCGGCGTCCAGGAGCTCTACGAGCACCAGGCGGACGCCTGGGCGGCGGCCGCGCGCGGGGAGCACGTCGCGGTCGTCACGGGCACCGCAAGCGGGAAGTCGCTCGCGTTCAACCTGCCCGTGCTCGACGCCCTCGCGGCGGAGCCGAAGAAGCGTGCGATCTACCTCTACCCGACGAAGGCGCTCGCCCAGGACCAGCTGCGCTCGCTCCAGGAGCTGAAGGTGCCGCGCGTGAAGGCGGCGATCTACGACGGCGACACGGAGGTGGAGCGACGGTGGCAGATCCGCAAGTGGTCGAACCTCGTGCTCTCGAACCCGGACATGCTCCACGTCGGCGTCCTCCCCCACCACGACCGCTGGGGCGACGTGCTCTCGAACCTCGCCTACGTGGTCGTCGACGAGGCGCACGTCTACCGCGGCGTCTTCGGCTCGCACGTCGGCAACGTGCTGCGCCGGCTCCGCCGAATGGCGCGCGTGTACGGAGCCGACCCGCAGTTCCTGCTCGCCTCGGCGACGATCGCGAACCCGGCGCAGCTCGGCCGGGCACTCGTCGGAGTCGACTTCACCGTCGTCGAGGACGACGCCGCGCCGCGGGCCGAGCGGACGATCGCGCTCTGGAACCCGCCGCTGCTCGACGACGAGCTCGGCGTCCGCGCGAGCGCGCTCGGCGAAGCCTCGCGGCTGATGGCGCAGCTCGTCGAGCGCGGCCTGCGGACGCTCTGCTTCGCGAAGAGCCGCAAGTCGGCCGAGCTGATCCACCGCTTCACCCTCGACCGGCTCGGCCAGGAGTACCGCGACCGCCTTTCTCCCTACCGCGCCGGCTACACCCCCGCGCAGCGCCGGCAGATCGAGCAGCGGCTCGCGGCCGGCGAGCTGCTCGGTGTCTCGGCGACCGACGCACTCGAGCTCGGGATCGACATCGGCCTGCTCGACTGCGTGATCTCGACCGGCTTCCCGGGCACGGTGGCAAGCCTCCGGCAGCAGTGGGGCCGTGCCGGGCGCCGCGGCCACGGGCTCGCGGTGCTGGTCGCCAGCGAGGACGCCCTCGACCAGTACTTCATGCGCGAGCCCGAGACGCTGCTGCGGCGACGCGTCGAGGCGGCGATCCTCGACCACGCGAATCCACGGGTCCTCGACGGGCACGTTCTCTCCGCCGCGTTCGAGGCGCCGCTCGACGACGCCGACCGCGACGTGCTCGGTGACGAGGCGCTCGAGCGCGCAGCGGCGCTGCCCGAGCTGAAGAAAACGCCCGCCGGGTTCGTCTGGGCGGGCCGCGACTACCCCGCCGCCCGCATCCCGCTCCGGTCGACGAGCCCGGACTCGTTCAGCGTGATCGACACGACGACCGGATCGGTGCTCGGCCTGGTCGAGCGCGAGCGCGCGTACTCGACCGTGCACGAGGGCGCCGTCTACCTGCACCTCGGCGAGGCGTACCGCGTCGCCGAGCTCGACCTCGACGCCCGCCAGGCACTCGTCTCGCCGTTCTCGGGCGACCTCTACACCCAGGCGAAGAAGGACACGATGACCGCGATCGAGGAGGCGAGGCGAACCGAGCAGCGGCTCGGCCTCGAGCTCGAGCTGGGGCGCTGTCTCCGTCACCGAGCAGGTGGTCGCCTACCAGGTCAAGCAGGCCTCGACCCAGGCGACGCTCGACCTCGTCGCGCTCGATCTCCCCGAGACCTCGTTCGAGACCGAGGCGATCTGGTTCTGCCCGGAGCCGGAGATGCTCGACGGGCTCGAGCGCATGCCGAAGCTGCTCGGCTCGCTGCACGCCGCGGAGCACGCGATGATCGCGCTCCTCCCGCTCTGGGCGATGTGCGACCGCTGGGACATCGGCGGCCTCTCGACCAACGTCCACTTCCAGACCGGCCGGCCGACGATCTTCGTCTACGACGGCCACGCCGGCGGCGTGGGGATCACCGCCCGCGGGTTCGAGGCGTTCGAGGGCTGGGTCGCGGACACCGCGAAGATGATCGAGGGCTGCCCGTGCGAGCACGGCTGCCCGTCGTGCGTCCAGTCGCCGAAGTGCGGCAACCTGAACGACATGCTGGACAAGGCGGGCGCGCTCGAGCTGCTCCGGCGGATGCTCGCGGGCTAGGCCGCCGGCGGCGAGGCAACCAGCACCGGGCACGGCGCCTTCGCGAGCACCTGGCGCACGGTCGCTCCGAAACGGGAACGCCCGTACGCGCGGCGCCTGCGCGGCGCTGCGATCACGACGATCTCCGCACCGAGCACCTCGGCCAGCTCGACGATCGCAGGGCCCGGCCTCACGTGCCCTGATCTTGCGCGCTCGCAGATGGACGCCGAACGAGTCCGCAATCGCCTGGGCGCTGGTGCAAAGCGCGGCGGGCAACAACCTCGTCCTCGTCCATCCGCGCATCGAGCGGCAGCAGGGGCGAGATCTCGATCACGAACACCGCCGTCAGCTCCGCGCCCGCTCGGCAGCAAGCGAGCAGGCGACTTCGACCGCGCGATCGGAGTCCGGCGCGGCCGAGATCGGCACGAGCAGGCGCCTGTACGACATGACCTCGACGGTAGCGCCGGCCGCCTGAACGCCGTCTTAAGACGCCGGCGCGACGAGCCGGTAGCCGACGCCGGGCTGGGTCAGCAGGTACCGGGGCCTCGCGGGGTCCGGCTCGATCTTGCGGCGGAGATGCGAGACATACACGTGGAGGTAGTTCGACTCCTCGCCGTACGCCGGGCCCCAGATCGCGCGCAGGATCGCCGGGTGCGTGAGCAGCTTGCCCTCGTTCGCTGCGAACAGCCGGAGCAGGTCGTACTCGATCGGGGTCAACGAGACCGGCTCGCCGGCCATCGTCACGAGTCGCTTGTCCAGATCGACGCGCAGCTCCCCGATCTCGAGCACCGGCCGGCCGGGCGGCGAAGTGCGGCGCAGCTGCGCGCGCACCCGCGCAAGCAGCTCGTCGCCGCTGAACGGCTTCGTCACGTAGTCGTCCGCGCCGGCGTCGAGCGCCGCGATCTTCTCGCGCTCCTCGCCGACGGCGGAGAGGACGATGATCGGCACCGCGCTCCAGCTGCGCAGCTCACGGCACACGTCCGTGCCGCTGCCGTCCGGGAGCAGCAGGTCGAGGATCAACGCCTCCGGCGGCCGCAGCGCGGCTTTCATCAGCGCCTCCTCGGCAGTCGCCGCCGTCTCGACCACGTACCCGGCGCCGCGGAGCTTGAGCTGCACCGCCCGCAGGATCTGCGGCTCGTCGTCGACGACCAGGACCCGCGCGCCGCTCACGCCGGCACCTTCGACGGCGAGCTCGACCGCGGGCAGTGCGAGCGAGAACGTCGCGCCGCCGGCCCGGCACCGACTCGACCCAGAGCCGGCCCCCGTTCAGCTCGCGAACCCGCGCGCGATCGCCAGCCCGAGCCCGGAGCCGCGCTCCCGCGCCCCGCTGCCGCGCCAGAACGGCTCGAAGATCGCCTCGAGCTCGCCAGGCGCGAGGCCCGGGCCGTGGTCGACGACCGAGATCGACGACCTCGCCGTCCTCGACCGTCGCGCGCGACCTCGACCGGATCGGACGGGGACGAGTAGCCCGAGTGCGTTCTCGACCAGGTTGACGAGAACGCGCTCGAGCTGCGCCGCGTCGACCAGCACCGCCGGGCACTCGTCGGGAAGCGAGACGACGACCGCGGTCACCGTCGGCGCCGATCGCCTCGAGCGCCCGCCCGACGAGCTCGTCCACTGTCCAGAGCTCGGCGGCGGGGCTCGCGGCGCCGGCCTCGAGCCGCGAGAGGTCGAGCAGGTTCGCAGACCAGCCGGTCGAGCCGCCGCGCCTGGAGCCGAATCGACGCAAGCAGCTCGTCGCGCTCGGCTCGGGGAGAGCGCTCGCGGGGCTCGAGCATCTCGCTCGCCGTGCCGATCGCCGTCAGCGGCGAGCGAAGGTCGTGGCTGACCGACCGGAGCACCGCGGTCTTCGTCGCGTCGCTACGGCTGAGCTGCTCGCGCTCGATGCGCGGTCGCGAGCAGGCGCCGAGGAGCACCGCGGTGAACGCGGGCGAGGAGCGCCGCCTCGGGCGCGCGCGCGAAGACTCAAAGAACAGCGAGCCGACGTGGCGGTCGCCGGCCTCGAGCACACGCACTTGCTCATCGGGATCCGGCGAGCGTGGCGGGCCGAGCTCGATCCAACAGTGCGTGGACGCCGAGCAGGTCGGCCGTCAACACCGCGATCGCCGGTAGCTCGCTCTCACGCCGAAGCCGGCCCAGGAGGAGCGCAGCAGACCTCGGCCGCGTAGGCCGCCTCACGGCCTGCTGCTCCGCCTCGGCCGCGCGCCTGCCGCCCGTTCGGCGAGCACGCTGACGAAATCGCCGTCACGAGGTACACGGCCAGCGCGACCCAGTTCTCCGACTCGGCCAGATGGAACGTGTACCGAGGCGCGAGGAAGAACAAGTTGAAGGCGAGCATGCTAGACGATCGAGACGGAGACCGCGAAACGCAGCCCCCAGATCGCCGCCATCGGCAGCACCGCGAACAGGTAGAGGACGCCCAGGCTGAGCACGGGCGCGACCGGTCGAGCGCGTAGACGGCGACGCCGAGACGACCGCGACAGCTCCGGCGCTGCCGCCGTCCCAGCGAGGAGACGCGTGCGCATGGTCACAGCATAGGCTCGCCCGCAAGGTCTTAAGAACCCCTCAAGATCCGCGTGGACAAGCCGTTTGCGGACGGTCTGCCGGGGTAGCGTGACGAGGCGGCGAATGATCGAGACCAAGAACACCGCCGGCGCCGCAGGCGCCGAGCGCCGGACCGAGTCGACGCGCTGAAGCGAGCCCTGATCGGCCGGCCTCGCGCGGCCGCCGAGATGGGCGAGACGCTGCTCTCGAAGACGCTCGCCCTGCCGATCTTCGCGTCCGACCCGCTCTCCTCGGTCGCATACGCGACGGAGGCAGCGCTGGTGGTCCTCGTCGGCGCGTCGATCACGGCCGCCCACCTCGTCCTGCCCGGTCTCGATCGCCATCGCCGCAGTCCTCGCGATCGTCGTCCTCTCGTACACCCAGACCGTCAAGGCCTACGAGACGAGCGGCGGCGCGTACGTCGTCGCGAAGGAGAACCTCGGCGTCGTACCAAGCCTGGTCGCCGCGGCGGCGCTGCTCGTCGACTACGTGCTGACGGTCGCGGTCTCCGTCGCAGCCGGCGTGCTCGCGATCACGTCGGTGGCGCCGTCGCTCGCACCGCACAAGGTCGGCCTGTCGCTGCTCCTGATCGTGCTGCTGACGCTCGTGAACCTTCGCGGCGTCCGCGAGTCCGGCATCGCCTTCGCATTGCCGACCTACTCGTTCGTCGCGGTGATGTACGTGATGATCGGGGTCGGCGTCGGGAAGTGCGCGGTCGGCGGCTGCCCCCAGGCGCACGTGCCGGACCCGATCACGGTCGGTGCGGCCGGCAGCGTCGGGGTGCTGGTGGTGCTGCGCGCCTTCGCGTCAGGCGCGGCGGCGCTCACAGGCGTCGAGTCGATCTCGAACGGCGTCGGCGCGTTCAAGTCGCCGCAGGGGCGGAACGCGGCGCGAACGCTCGTGGTGATGGGCGTGATGGCGATCTCGCTCTTCGTCGGGGTCTCGTACCTCGCTGTGCACATGCACGCGCTGCCGAGCAACTCGGTCTCGGTCGTGTCGGAGGTCGCGCGCGCGACGTTCCCGGCCGGCTCGCCGGGGGCGGTCTTCTACTACCTCGTGCAGGGCCTGACGTTCGCGATCCTCGTCCTCGCCGCGAACACCTCGTACCAGGGCTTCCCGCGGCTGTCGGCGATCCTCGCGCGCGACCGGTTCTTCCCACGCCAGTTCGTCAACCTCGGCGACCGCCTCGTCTACTCGAACGGGATCATCGTCCTCGCCGGCGTCGCCTCGCTGCTGATCTGGGCGTTCAAGGCCGACGTGAACGCGTTGATCCACCTGTACGTGATCGGCGTCTTCACGGCCTTCACGCTCTCGCAGGCGGGGATGGTGCGCTACTGGCGGCGGCAGCGAACGCCCGGGTGGCATCGCTCGGCGGTGATCAACGGCGCAGGCGCAATCGCGACCGGGATCGTCGCGCTGCTCGTCGTCGAGACGAAGTTCCTCGCCGGCGCCTGGGCGGTCGCGGTCGCCGTGCCGCTTCTCGTCGGCGCCTTCTACCTCGTCAACCGCCACTACCGGAAGGTCGCCCGCCGCCTCCGCGCCGGAGTTGCGGCGGTCGCGGCGGCGCCGCCGGCGACGAACGAGGTCGTCCTGTACGTGGAGTCCTACGACGCCGCCCTCCGCGAAGCGGTCTGGTACGCCCGGCAGATCGCGCGGGGACGACTTCCGCGCGATCCACGTGCCGGGGCCGCACAGCGACTCCGGAATCCGCCCGCGCTTCCGGCAGTTGACCGACATCCGCCCGGACCTCGAGATCGTCCGCCCGGAGGGGGGCCGGGTCGACGCGGTGATCGACTACCTCTGGGCGATCCCGCGCGGCGAGTCGAACTTCGTGACGGCGATCATCCCGGAGGAGTTCCGCCGGCGCTCGATCGTCTCCGCGCTCGCCCACCGGACCGAGTTCTCGCTCAAGCTGAAGCTGCTCAGCGAGCCGGGCGTCGTGATCACGGACGTGCCGGTGCTGGCGACGCGGCCCGGCGAGTGGCGCAGGCCGGAGAGGGCCGTGTGCCGGGTCCTGGTCTCCGGGTCGCACGCCGCTTCGCTGCGGGCGGTCCACTACGCGAGCACGCTCGGCCTCGACGGACACGAAGGCCGTCTTCTTCGCCTTCGACTCCGAGGAGGTCGAGCGGATCCGGAACGAGTGGGTGCTCCGGCCGATGCCGGTCCCGCTGGACGTCGAGGAGGCGGAGTTTCGCGACCTCGGCGACCCGCTGCTCCGCTACCTGCGGCGAATCACGGCCGATCCGGACGCGGTCGCCGTGGTCGTGATGCCGGAGCTCGTCTTCAGCGGCCCGCAGCGCCTCCTGCACAACCAGCGCGCGCTCTACATCAAGCGGCTCCTGCTGTTCGAGCCGCGGGTGATCCTGACGAGCGTGCCGTACCGGCTCAGCTGACACAGTACGGCCGTGGAGCGGCGGGCGCTGGGCGGGACGCTGATCGCCGGCGGCGGCTACGCCGGCTCGATCGTCGCGCGCCGGCTCGGCCGCCGCGGCGCCACGATCGTCAGCCCGGAGAACTACATGCTGTTCACGCCGCTGCTCCCGGAGGCAGCGTCCGGGACACTCGAGCCGCGCCACGTCGTCGTTCCGCTCCGGATGATGTGCCGTCACGCCGAGCTCGTGGTCGGGCGCGTGACCGGCCTCGACACGACGGGCAAGGTGGCGACCGTGGACGCAATCGACGGTCCGGTCGAGATCGGCTACGAGCGGCTGGTACTCGCGCTCGGCTCGGTCTCGCGCGTCCTGCCCGTTCCCGGTCTGGCCGAGCACGGACACGGGTTTCGCGACCTCGCCGACGCGATCGCGCTTCGCAACCATGTGCTCCGGCAGCTCGAGGCCGCGGACGCGGCGGCCACGCAGGAGGAGCAGGCCCGCCATCTCGCGTTCGTCTTCGTCGGCGCCGGGTATGCGGGCGTCGAGGCACTCGCCGAGCTCGCCGACCTCGTGCGGGACGCGCTGCGCCACTACCCCGGCCTCAGAACGGCGCCGCAGCGCTGGGTGCTCGTCGACGCGGCGCCGAAGATCCTCCCCGAGATCCCCACCCGGCTCGGCGAGTACGCGGCGGCACAGCTCGCGCGCCGCGGCGTGGAGATTCACGTCTCGACGCGGCTCGAGTCGGCGGACGAGCGGGGCTTGCGGCTCTCCGACGGGACGCGGATCGACACCGAGACGCTCGTCTGGACCGCGGGCGTCCGTCCCAGCCCCGGCCTCGCCGAGCTGGGCGTGCCGCTGGACGACCGCGGTCGAGTGCCCGTCGACGAGTGTCTGCAGGGTGCCGGAGTCTCGAAGGTGTCTGGGCGCTCGGGGACTGCGCCGCTGTGCCGAACGCCGCCACGCCCGGGCGGATCGACCCACCGACCTCGCAGCACGCCCTCCGCCAGGCGCGGCGCCTCGCGCGGAACCTGTCCGGCCCGCCGAAGGCCGTACCGCTACCGCATGCTCGGGCAGGCGGCGACGCTGGGTCGCTACAAGGGCATCGCCGACGTGATGGGCTTTCGGTTGCGCGGGTTCGCCGGCTGGTTCTTCACCAGGACGTACCACCTCTACCAGCTGCCGCTTCTCTCCCGGAAGCTGAGGGTCGTCGTGGATTGGACGGTTGCGCTGTTCTTCCGGCGCGACATCGCCGAGCTCGGCTCGCTCGGCCATCCACGACGGCTCGAGGACTGACGCCCTCGCGCTCCAGACATGGCTACTTCGGCCCGTCCGGGACGAACTCGGCGTCGAGGCCGCGGGCCCGGAACCAGTCGGCCATCGCGAGCTGCGGCGGCTTCTCCATCCCGTAGTGCATCGCGTCGATCAGCGTCACGCCGGCCTCGTCCGCGCGGCGGCGGAACGCGGCGACCTGCTCCTGCACGAAGTCGAGGCGGCAGTTGGTCGCGGCGTTGCCGGTCACGTAGGTCTGGCAGCCGCGCTCGAGCGAGGCCTCGAGGATGTCGACGGAGGCGCCGCCGCCGGCGACCATGGCGACGCGGCCGGCCTCGGAGCTGGTCCGCGTCAGCACGTGCACCTTGATCTCGGAGCCGAGGTACGAACGCAGGGCGTCCGCGAGACCGTCCACGGTCAGCCTGCTCTCCCCGATGATCGCGGCGCCGCCCGGGATCCCCTCGCAGATCGGGAAGTACTCCTCGAGCTCGCGCAGCCCGACCCCCGCCGCGCAGAGACGCGACGGCGAGACCTCGGGGTGCATGTCGAGCGGCGCGTGGGCGTTGTAGAGGCTGATCCCGCGCTCGAGCATGGTCTCGAAGGTCTCCCGGGCGAGCGGCAGGAAGCCCGGCTCGTCGGCGAAGTCCAGCGGGTGCTCGGTGAAGACGAACGTCGCCGGCGGGAGCGCCTCGACGATGCGGTCGCTCGGGAATACGCACGTCACCGCGCGCTCGACGTCCTCGGCGCCGTGCGTCATCAGCCCGTTCCAGCGCCCCTCCCAGCCGGCCGCGACGTACTCCCGCCAGTAGGGGTCGGGATACACCTGCTCGAATGGCCTCGACCAGTCGTCGTTGCGAACGTCCTGGATGCCGAAGTAGCCGTCGAGGTCGGCGACGAGGTCTGCGAGCTTCACCGCAGCGATGCTAAGGCGGGTCCGAGGCGCTGTCGAGTGGTCAGGACGCCCTCGAACAGGTCGCCGTGCTCGGCGATCCGGCCGAGCGCGACGTCGATCGAGAACTCGCGCGGGTCGAGTCCGTCCTTGACCTCGTCCCAGCGCAGCGGCGTCGAGACCGGCGCGCCCGGGTGCGGCCGCACCGAGTAGACCGACGCGATCGTCTTCCCCTCGCCGTTCTGGTTCGAGTCGATCAGGACGCCGCGCCGCTTCGACTTCGTCCACTCGGTCGTGACCAGGCCGCGGTGCGTCCGCGCCAGCGTCGACGCGACGATCGCCGAGAACTCGCGCGTCTGCTCGTACGTATGCCGCCGCTCGATCGGCACGAGCACGTGCATCCCGTCGCTGCCGCTCGTCTTCGGGAACCCGACGAGCCCGAGCGCATCGAGGACCTGCTTGACGAGCAGCGCGACCTCGATCACCTCCGGGAAGCCGGCATCGGCGGCCGGGTCGAGGTCGAAGAGGACGAAGTCGGGCCGGTCGGGCTTGTCGACCCGCGAGTACCACGTGTTCAGGTCGATACAGCCCATGTTCACCATCCAGAGCAGCGCGAGCTCGTCGTTGACGAGCGGCGCCTTGATCGTCCGTGTCCGCCGCGGCTGCTCGCGCGAGGTCGCCTCGACCGCGACCGTGGGGATCCAGTCGGGCATGTGCTGCGGCGCGTCCTTCTGGAAGAAGTGCCCGCCGCTGATCCCGTCGGGGTAGCGCTTCATCGTGAACGGCCGGTCGCGGATGTGCGGGATCACGACCGGCGCAACCGAGCGGTAGTAGCGGAGCAGGTCGCCCTTGGTCGTGCCCTCGTCCGGCCAGAAGACCTTGTCGAGGTTCGAGAGCTTGACGACGCGCTTGCCGCGGCGGATCTCGTTCGGGAGCGGCTCCTCGCGGTGCACCTCGCGCGCCGACTTGTCCTCGCGCAGCCCCTGGAAGGACGGAGCGCGCAGCCGCCCGTCGTGCGTCCACTCGACGAACTCGACCTCGGCGACCAGCTCCGGCCTGACCCAGACCACGTCGGCCTTCCTGACCTTCGGCATCTTCGGGACCTCGCGAAACGGTGGCCGGTCCGTCTCGAGCGGCCGCAGCTTCGCGAGCAGCTCGTCGATGTCGCGGTCGGTGAACCCGGTGCCGACGTTGCCGGCGTACTCGAGCTCGTCGCCCCGCCAGACGCCGAGGACGAGCGAGCCGAACCGGCCGCTCCGCCGCCCCTGGCCTTTCGTGTAGCCGGCGATCACGAACTCCTGCCGGCCGTGGGTCTTGATCTTCAGCCACTCGCGCGTGCGCTTCCCCTCCCGGTACGGCGAGTCGGCGCGCTTGGCGACGATCCCCTCGAGCCCCTGCTCCTGCGCCGCGTCGTACAGCGCGGCACCGTCCTCGAACGCCTCCGAGAGCCGGACGGTGCGGTTGCGGCGGTCGAGCAGCGCCGCCAGCCTCCGGCGCCGCTCGCTCAGCGGCAGATCGACGAGCGACTCGCCCTCGAGCTCGAGCAGGTCGAAGGCCTCGTAGACGATCGGCGTGCCGGGCTTGCCCTGCTGCATCGCGGAGAAGCTCGGCCGGCCGCGCTCGTCGAGCGCGCAGACCTCTCCGTCGAGCACGCAGTCCGGCGTCTTCACCGCCCTCGCGACCTCCTTCGCGACGTTCGGGAAGCGCCCGACCTGGTCGTTGCCCCGGCGGCTGTCGAGCCGCTCGGTCTCACCGCCGCGCACGTAGGCGATCGCGCGGTAGCCGTCCCACTTGACCTCGAACAGCCAGCCGTCGGCTGTGGGTAACTCCTCGCGGCTCGCGAGCGTCGCGAGCATCGACTGGTAGCGGTGGTGGGCGGCGGGCGGCGCCGCGCCGTCCGTGTCTCGCTTGCGCAGGATCAGCCAGTTCTTCGGATCGCCGTCGAGCTTGGCCGGCACGAGCGTCCACATGCCTTCCAGCCGCTTGCCGTGCAGGCGGACGGTCAGCCCGCCGTCCTTCTTCTCCTCGACGAGCTCGTAGGTGCCCCGGTCCCAGATCTCCACGGTGCCGGCGCCGTACTGGCCGGCCGGGATCTCGCCCTCGAAGTCGGCGTAGCCGAGCGGGTGGTCCTCGACGTGGACGGCGAGCGCACGCTGGCCGGGCTCGAGCGGAACGCCCTTCGGGACCGCCCAGCTCGCAAGCGCGCCGTCGCGCTCCAGGCGGAAGTCGTAGTGGAGCCGGCGGGCGTCGTGGCGCTGGACGACGAAGATCGGCTGTTTTCCGCGCCGCTTCGGAGCCGAACGGCTCCGGAGTTTGTTGCGGATCGCGCTTACGCCGGTAATCGGCCAGTTTCTCTCGGCTGCGAGCCACGCCCGAACCCTACCGGCGCCGGATTTCCCCGAAAACATCCCGTTTTTCAGGTTTTCAACAAGGAAAATCAGGGTGTGCGCTGTCGGGGAAAAGCCTGTGGAGACTGTGGAATGTCCCCGCAAACAGGGGATGATCAGGCGAAAACACCCATGCTCGCGGAACTTGGCGCGCCGCCGGCGGACGAGATCGCTTCCCGACTCCCCTTCGAGCTCCTCGAGAGCCTCCCGAAGCGAGTCTCCGAGCAGTCGTGCGGCCTGATCCCAGTCCTCGTGCGCCGCTCCCTCGGGTTCCGGGACGATCCCGTCGATCACGCCGAGCTCCAGGCAGTGTGCGGCATCGGGCTTGAAGGCGGCGGCGGCCTTGCGCGCCTCGCCGGCGTCTCTCCACAGGATCGCCGCGCAGCCCTCGGGCGAGATCACCGAGTAGATCGCGTTCTCCTGCATCAGCACGCGGTCGGCGAGCGCGATCGCGATTGCGCCGCCCGAGCCTCCCTCCCCGATCACGCACGCCACCGTCGGGACCTGCAGGCGCGCCATCAGCGCCTGGGACTGCGCGATCGCGCCGCCCTGGCCGTGCTGCTCGGCGGCCACGCCCGGGTAGGCGCCGGGGGTGTCGACGAGGCTGAGCACCGGGAAGCGGTGGCGATCGGCGATCTCCATCGCGCGCATCGCCTTTCGGTAGCCCTCCGGATACGGCATCCCGAACTGCCGCTTCGTCCGCTCCTGGATGTCGCGGCCTTTCTGCTGGCCGACGAGGACGACCGTGCGGCCGTCGAAGCGGCCGAGCCCGGCGACCATCGCCCCGTCGTCGGCACGGCCGCGGTCGCCGTGCAGCTCGACCCAGTCGTCGAGCATTCGCTCGACGTAATCGAGGGTGTACGGACGGTCCGGGTGCCGGGCCAGCTCGACCGAGCGCCAGATCTCCTCGTCGGTCGGCTCGGTCTGGATCTGCTCGAGCTGGCGCTGGAGGCGCTCCAGCTCGCCGGAGATCTTCGCGCCGCCGAGCAGCGAGGCGTTGCGGAGACGCGCCAGCCGCTCGCGCAGCCGGTGCTCGGCCTCACCCGGCATTGCCGAAGAGACGCAGGAGCTTCGCCATGTACGGCCGCAGAACCGTCCGCGGGACGATCGCGTCGAGGTGGCCGAACCGCAGGTTGGACTCCGCGAGGCCGAAGTCGTCCGGGAGCTTCTCGCGCGTGGTCTGCTGGACGACGCGCGGGCCGGTGAACGAGATCAGCGCGCCGGGCTCGGCGACGGTGACGTCGCCGAGGCTCGCGAAGCTCGCGAGCACGCCGGCCGTGGTCGGATGGGCGAAGACGTTCAGCAGCGCGCAGCGCGAGTCGCGCAGGTCCTCGACCGCGCAGACCGTCTTCGGCAGCTGCATCAGCGACAGGATCCCCTCCTGCATGCGGGCGCCGCCGGAGGAGGTGACGGCGACGAGCGGGACGTGCCGGTCGGCCGCCTGCTCGCACGCGCGCACGAACTTCTCGCCGACCACGCTGCCCATCGAGCCGCCCATGAAGCTGAAATCCATCACCGCGAGCTGGCAGGGCTGGCCGTCGATCTCGGCACGGCCGATCACGATCGCGTCGCCCTGGCCGGTCTTCAGCTCGGCCTCGGCGAGGCGTTCGGTGTACGGCCGCAGGTCGAAGAAGCCGAGCGGATCGGCGGAGCGGAGCTCGCCGTCTTCCTCCGCGAAGGACCCGGCGTCGGCGAGCTGCTCGATTCGCTCGCGCGCCGAGAGCGGGAAATGGTGGCCGCACTGGGGGCACACCCCCTGGTTGCGCTCGAGCTCGTCGTCGCGATAGTGCGACCCGCAGGAGGGGCAGGTGTTCGGGTGCTTCCGTCCGTCGTCGGTTGGCGTTGCGCCTTTGTGCTCGATGGAGACGTCGATGCGCTGCGCCATGGGCTCTTGATCTTAGACCGGGGTCGCCGGAAGGACGGTTACAGGCCGAGCGCGGCGCTCAGGCGCGTCGGCGGGCTCGAGGTTCTTCGAGTCGGGGACGAGGCCGGTGAAGCCGGCGCCGATCACGGTCGCGTCCGTTGCGACCGTGCGCAAGAGCGCCTCGGCCTCGGCGAGCTTGATCCCGCCGGGGACAGGCATGAACGCCGCCACCTCGTCCTGGTCGAGGCCGTCGAAGTCGACGGCGACGTAGACGCAGTCCACCTCGCCGAGCGCGCGCTGGACGGCGTGCTTGCCGGTATGGACGCCGGCCTCCTCGATGAACTCGCGCTCGGGCGGGTCGAGGTCGCGCGCGGCCACCAGGGCAACGTCGGTCGACCGGACGGCGCCGGAGTCGACGATCATCCGGAGAGGCATGCCCCACTCGTTGCCCGACGGCGAGCTCTCGGAGGTGTTCAGGTCGCCGTGGGCGTCGATCCAGACGAGGGCGAGGCGGTCGTGCCTCGCCGCCAGGCCCTCGACTGCGCCGACGTGCGAGCAGCAGCACCCGCCGAGGACGAGGGGGCGCTCGGGAAGCTCGGAGGCGAGCACGAGGTGCTGGTCCTCGAGCGTGTCCTCGGCGATCACCGCCGCTTCCGGGTACGCGAGCTCGAGCGCGGCCGCTTCGGCCATCGCCTCTCCGCCCTTCCCCCAGGCGCGCGGCACGCGGACGAGGCCGGCGCCGAACTCGGCGCCACACGAGTGGCACTGGTAGTCCGGGCCCATGGCGACCGCGGTGAACGTCTTGCAGTGGGGGCACTTCGCGCGGAGGCGCGACACGCCCGGAGCCTACCCTCCCTACAGCTTCTTGGCGTAGACGTCCGATCTGGGAAGCGACTCGCATGCCGACGCGCTCGTAGAGCCTGGTCGCGCCGGTCGGGATTCTCGGCGTCGACGCCGAGGCCGACCCGGCGCGCGCCCCGCCGCGTAGAGCTCGCCGAATGACGTGGCGCAAGCAACGCCTCGCCGACACCTCTGCGCCGGTACTCCCGGCGGGTCCCGAGGACGTCGACCCACCCCATCCCGAAGAGTCGCGCTTGCACTCTGCTCCAGCCGCGACGCTCGTCGCCGGAGCGAACGAGGAAGCAGAGCTCGTGCTCGAGCGCGCGTGCGTCGCATCCACTCCTCGAACGGGCGCGTGCTGATGGCCCCAGTGGTCCTCGAACGCGTCCTCGAGGACCTCATGGAGGACACGCTCCTCGCCGGGCACGAAGCGTCGCGACACTGAACCCCTCCGGCCACGCCGGCGGCTCCGGCTCGTCGTCGAGCTCGATCACCATGCGAAAGAAGCTGCGAATGGGCTCGAACCCACGCCGCCGGAGGAGGCACGCGGCCCGCTCGTCCTCGTGGAGGATGCCGATCCGCGCCTCCGCGCGATCCGAGCTCTCGCGAGCGGGTCTCGATCCAATCGACGATCGCCGTTCCGACCCCGCGACCGAACGCGTCCGGGTGGACCCAGCCGTCGCCGTCGTAACGTTCGCCCCGGCGCTGGACGAACGCGAAGCCGACGAGCGTGCCGCCGTCGAGGACGAGCCGCCGCTCGCTCTCGCGGCGCCAGAAACGCAGAACGTCGTCCGCGCTGACGATCTCGGGCTCGGCGAGCAACCGCGCGTTCGAACGCGTTGCAGAGGTCGGCGACGGTCTGCCGCGTCCTCCTCCCGCGCCTCGCGGAACTCGAACGCTCACGCGGGGACGAGCTCGTCGAGCACGTCCGCAAGGGGCGCGAGATCGCGGATCTCGCGCGTCGGCGGCGGGTCGCCGTGCTCCGCGAGCCGGTTGACCCAGACGGTCGGCAGGCCGAGGCCGCTCGCCGGGACGACATCGTGGAAGTGGCTCGCGGCGACGTGGACGTCCGGCATCCGGCCGACCTCTTCCTCGAACGCCTGCCAGTGCCCAAGCGCCGGCTTGTACGAGCCGACCTCGGAGGCGACGATCGTCACGTCGAACTGCACCCCGATCCGGCGCTTCGACGCCTCGATGAAGTCGCGATCGGTGTTCGAGAGGATCGCGAGCCGCCACCCGCGCCCGCGCGCCTCCTCGAGCGCTGCGGGAACCTCGGGGAACGGCGCCCAGGAAGGAAGAGCCTCGCCCAGCGCACCGCGCTGCTCCGCCGGCGCGCCGAGCTCGTCGAGCGTCCGCGCCATCACCTCGCGGTAGGAAAGCGCCGGCTCCGCAGCCTGGATCCGCGGCTCGATCTCGTGATACCGGTCGAGCAACTCGTCGGCGCGCTCCGCGCCGAACACCTCCACGAGCCCGCGCCGGATCCCGCCGTCCCAGTCGATCAGCGTGCCGTAGCAGTCGAACGTCGCCCACCTTTCAGCCATGGCGCGCGGGCGGCTAGTCCTCGTAGCGCTTGAGGACGATCGAGGCGTTGTGGCCGCCGAAGCCGAACGAGTTCGACATGGCGACGCGGACGTCGGAGGGGCGCGCTTCGTTCGGGATGTAGTCGAGGTCGCACTCCGGGTCCGGGTACTCGTAGTTGATCGTCGGCGGGAGGACGCCCTCCCTGATCGCGAGCACCGAGAAGATCGCCTCGACCGCGCCGGCCGCGCCGAGGCAGTGGCCGGTGGCGCCCTTCGTCGAGGAGACGGCGGTCTTGCGCGCGTTCTCCTCGCCGAGCCCCTTCTTCAAGATGCGGGTCTCGCTCGCGTCGCCGAGCGGCGTCGAGGTCCCGTGGGCATTGACGTAGTCGACCTCGGAGGCGTCGATCCCGCCGTCGGCGAGCGCCATCTGCATCGCGCGCGCCGGGTGTATGCCGGTCGGATCGGGCTCGGTGATGTGCTGCGCGTCCGAGGAGACGCCGTAGCCGACGAGCTCCGCGTAGATCTTCGCCCCGCGCGCCTTCGCCCGCTCGAGCTCCTCGAGCACGAGCACCGCGCCGGCCTCGCCCATCACGAACCCGTCGCGCTCCAGGTCGAAGGGCCGGCTGGCGTGCTCCGGATCGTCGTTCCGGCGAGACAGTGCGCGCATCGCGCCGAAGCCGGCGATTCCGACCTCGGTCACCGGCGCCTCGGTACCACCGCAGAGCATCACGTCGGCCCGTCCCAGCCGGATCGCGTCCATCCCGTCGCCGATCGCCATGTTCGAGGCCGCGCACGCCGTGCACTGCGCCGACAGCGGCCCGCGCGTGCCGAGCTCGATCGAGACCCAGCCGGCGCCGAGGTTCGGGATGATCGCCGGGATCGAGAACGGGTTGACGCGGTCGGGCCCGCGCTCACGCAGCTGCGTGTGACAGTCCTGGAACGACTGGAGACCCCCGATCCCGGTCGCCACCGACGCGCCGATCCGGTCGGACTCCGCCGCGATGTCGAGCCCGGAGTCGTCCTCAGCCTGTCGCGCCGCGGCGACGACCATCTGCGCGAACCGGTCCATCCGCCGCGCGGTCTTCCGGTCGATCCAGTCCGTCGGGTCGAAGTCCTTCAGCTCGCACGCGAACGTCGCGAAGTAGCCGGTCGGATCGAACTGCGTGATCGGCCCGGCGCCCGACTGCCCGGCGACGAGGTTCTGCCACGACGTCTGCACGTCGTTGCCGAGCGGCGTCACCGCCCCCATCCCCGTGATCACGACTCTCCGCCGCCCAGTCCCGCTCCGGCGCCGGCAAAGCCGCGTCCGCTCACTGAGCTCCGTCACTACGCTCACTACATCCCCAGTCCGCCGTCGACGAGCAGCACCTCGCCCGTGATGAACGAGGCCTCGTCGGAGCAGAGAAAGCGTACCGCCCCTGCGACGTCCTCCGGCGTCCCGAGCCGGGCCAGCGGCGTGTTCGCGAGGATCGCCTGCTGCACCTCCTCCGGGAGCACGTCCGTCAGCGCCGTCTGGATGTACCCGGGCGCGATCGCGTTCGCCCGCACACCGCGCGAGGCCAGCTCCCTCGCCAGCGACTTCGTGAACCCGATGATCCCCGCCTTCGACGCCGCGTAGTTCGTCTGGCCCGGGTTTCCGTGGATCCCGACGACGCTCGTCAGGTTGACGATCGACCCGGCCCGCTTCTTCATCATCCCGCGGGCCGCCGCCCGGCAGGTGTAGAAGGTGCCGCCGAGGTTCGTGTCGAGGACGGTGTTCCAGTCCTCGTCGGACATGCGCATCAGCAGGCCGTCGCGCGTCAGCCCGGCGTTGTTGACCAGGATGTCGAGGTCGCCGGCCTCCTCGACCAGCCCGGCCGCCTGCTCCGGGTCGCCGACGTCGGCCTGCACGGCACGGCCGCCGATCTCCTGGGCCAGCGACGTCGCCTCCTCGGCCCCGCTCCGGTAGCCGACCACGACCTCCGCCCCCGCGCGCGCGAGCTCCACCGCGATCGCGCGCCCGATCCCGCGCGAGGCGCCGGTGACGAGCGCGAGCTTTCCCTCCAGCGAAGCGAATGCTTTTTCCGCTCCAGCGCCGGCAAAGCCGGCACCTCCGCTCCCGGGCGGCTCCGCCGAGTCTACGCCGCTCGCACTCACGCCGACGCGAGCTGCTCCTTGATCTTCTCGAGCGTGGGCAGATCGTTGACCGAGACCGCTTTGACACTCCGGTCGATCCGCTTCAGCAGGCCGGAGAGCACGTTCCCGGGCCCGACCTCGACGAACGTGCGCGCGCCGTCCTTGATCAGCTCGGACGCCGCCTGCGTGAAGCGCACCGGCGCGGTCAGCTGGTCGACGAGCAGCGCGCCCATCCGCTGCGCGTCCTCGAACCGGGCCGTGACCGTGGACATGAACTCCGCCTCCGGCTCCGCGAACTTGACGCGCTCGATCGCCGGCCGGAACCGCTCGGCCGCCCGCGCAACAAGCGGCGAGTGGAACGCGCCGGACACCTTCAGCTTGACCGTCCGCCGCGCGCCCTCCTCCTCGGCCGCGGCGCAGCACTCGTCGACCGCGTCGTTCTCGCCCGAGATCACGATCTGGCCGGGGCAGTTGTAGTTCGCCGGCCACACGCCGAGGATCTTCCGGCAGAGCCGCTCGACCACGTCGTCGTCGAGGCCGAGGATCGCGGCCATCGAGCCGGGCCGCTGCTTCGCCGCCTCCGCCATCGCCAGCCCGCGCTCGCGGACGAGCGCGATCGTCTCCCGGATCCCGACCGACTTGGCCGCGGCCAGCGCCGCGAACTCGCCGACCGAGTGCCCGATCACGTAGTCCGGCTTCACACCGCGCGAGCGCAGCGCCTCCAGCACGGCGAGGCTCGTCGCGACGAGCGCCGGCTGCTGCACCTCGGTCTCGACCATTTCCTCGAGCGCGGTGTCGAAGCACAGCCGCCGCAGGTCGAGCCCGCTCGCCTCGCTTCCCCGCTCGTACACCTCCATCGCCTCCGGAACCGCCTCGGCGATGTCCCTGCCCATTCCCTGCGCGAGCGCCCCCTGCCCGGGGAAGCAAAAAGCGATCTTCATCACGCCTCCGTCCATCGCATCAGTGCCGAACCCCACGTCAACCCTGCTCCCATTCCCGTCATCAACACCATCGATCCCTGCTTGACCCGCCCGTCGCCGACCGCATCCGCGAGCGCGAGCGGAATCGAAGCAGACGAAGTGTTGCCATAGCGATCGACGTTCATGACGACGCGTTCCTCCGGGATCCCCAGTCTCGCCACGGCATGATCGATGATCCTGACGTTGGCCTGGTGGGGAACGTAGACGTCCACGTCCTCGATCGCCACTCCGGTCTTCGCGAGCAGGGCCTCGGCGGAGCTGACCAGCACCCGCGTCGCGAACTTGAACACGTGCCGCCCGTTCATCTGCACATAGTGAAGGTCGTTGGCGACTGTCTCCGCCGTCGCGGGCATGCGCGACCCGCCGGCCGGCATCGAGAGATCGACGCCGCCCGCGCCGTCGGCGCCCAGCTCGAACCCCAGAAAGCCCTGTTCCGCCACCGGCTCGAGCACGACCGCGCCCGCGCCGTCGCCGAACAGGACGCACGTCGAGCGGTCGGCGAAGTTCATCAGCTTCGACAGGACGTCCGCACCGATCACGAGCGCCCGCTGGTTCAGCCCCGAGGCAAGCATCCCCGCCGCCTGCGTGATCCCGTACATGAACCCGGTGCAGCCGGCCGAAAGGTCGTACGCGGCTGCGTCGGCCGCGCCCAGCCGGTCGGCGAGGATCGCCGCCGTGGACGGGAACAACATGTCCGACGTCACCGTGCCGACGATCAGGAGGTCGATGTCTGCCCCCTTGACGCCCGCGCGCTCGAGCGCCAGCTCCGCCGCCGGCAGCGCGATATCCGAGAGCGCCTCGCGGTCGGAGGCGTAGCGCCGCTCGCGGATCCCGGTGCGGGTCCGGATCCATTCGTCCGAGGTGTCGACGACCTTCGCGAGCTCGTCGTTCGTGACCACGCGCTCGGGCACGTAGCACCCGAGCCCGGTGATCGAGACCGGGGTTCCGCTCGCGGCCGCGATCATCGGTCGGCGGTCGCGAAGGTCAGCGTCCCGCGCACCGCGAGCTCGTCCCCGACCCGCGCGGTCGCCTTCCCGCGGCCGACCGGCCCGCGCGCGGCCTCGATCTCACAGATGAGCGACAGCTCGTCGCCCGGCTCGACGATCCGCTTGAACCTGACGTCGTCGATCCCGGCGAACAGCGCGAGCTTACCCCGGTTCTCCTCCAGCGACAGCGCGGCGATCGCGCCGGCCTGAGCGAGCGCCTCGACCATGATCACGCCCGGCATGATCGGCCGGCCGGGGAAGTGGCCGGCGAAGAACCATTCGTCACCGGTCACCGCCTTCCGCGCCACCACCCGCACCCCGGGCTCGAGCTCGAGCACCTCGTCGAGGAAGAGAAACGGATCGCGGTGGGGGATGATCGACTCGATCACGTCCCGGCCGAACGGCGCACTCGGGACGCTCATCGCGCCAACCGCTCGCGCAGGGAGCTCCGCGCCCGGTGCGCGTAGCACTTGGCGGTGCCGATCGGAATCCCGTCGCGCGAAGCGATCTCGGCGAACGACCAGTCGAACGCATCCTTGAGCACGACCACGCGGGCCTGCCGGGCGGAGATCGACGCGAGCTCGGTCGAGAGCTCGGAGCGGAGCTCGGCAAGCGCCAATGCACGCGCCGGGTCGCCGTCTGCAGCCTCGCGCCGGTCCTCGAACAGCGGCTCGCAGCGCCGCGCGCGCTGCCGCGCGGCCACGTCGCGGCACGTGTTGACGACGAGACGGTGCAGCCAGGTCGTGAACTCGGACTCGCCGCGAAACTGCTTGACGCGGACGCAAACCTTGGCAAGCGCCTCCTGCGCGGCGTCGCCGGCGTCCTCGGGGTCGGAGAGCAGGTGCGCAGCCAGGCGCTCGACGCGCGGCGCGTGCCGTTCGCACAGCGCAGAGAGCGCGGCGCGGTCGCCGTCCTTCGCTCGCCGGACCAGGATCGGATCGCTCAATGTCTCGTAGCGGAGCGGCCGGGACGGCCGCAGCTCGATCTTCTGACGGCGGCTCCGGCCGAGAGGTTGCATGGCCGGAGACTCTAGTCGAGTGTCAGTGCGCGACCGTGAGCGCGACCTCGTGCCGGGTCTCCCCGTACGGCCCGCGCACGATCACGGCGACGACATACGAGCCGGCGGGCACCAGGTTGCCCCCGCTCGTCCCGTCCCAGACGACACTCTGCACTCCCGGGGAAAGCGATCCCGAGTACACGGCCGCCACGCTCAGCCCGTTCTGCTCGATCTGCACGGTCACCTCCGCGGAGGCGTTGAGCGTGAAGTCGACCTCGAGCGAATCCTCGAACCCGTCGCCGTTCGGCGTCAGTGTCGCCGTGCTCAGCATCAGCCCGGTGAGCGTGCGGTCGATCGCGAACGGCGCCTGCGCGTGCGCCGTTCGCCCGTCCGCCGCGACGGCGTCGACCTTCAACGTGTAGTTCCCGTCCGCGAGGCCCTGCGCTGCGTACGGGAACGACTGCGCCCGCGCCCCCTGGAGCTGCACGCTGAACAGGGTCGCGGCAACCGCACCGGTCGCGTCCAGGACAGTTGCGGTCACCGACGCGCGAACGGAGAGCTCGTACGAGACGGTCAGCGCGTCGGCGACACCGTCCCCGTCCGGCGAGATCACCGGTGGATCGACGGTCAGCGCGGAGAGGAAGGACGGAGCCGGCGCCGGCGTGGGCGCCGGGACAGACGCGCGGCCGAACGTCCCTTGCGCCGGCCTCGTCGCCGCCCCTGCCTCCATCGTCCAGGTGTAGTTGCCGCCGCGACGGCCGGCGGAGTTCCACGTCCAGGCGATCGCGGCGCCGCGACCCGTGCCGCGGGCGACGGCGGTCCCGCCGGGGTCACGCACCGTCACGGTCCAGCCGCCCGGCTGCGAGAGCTGCGCGGAGAAGGTGATCGGCCCGCCGAGCGACCCCTTGACCACGGGGGCGTAGAGCTTCGGCAGCCCGGTCGCCGCCACGTCCGCGGCGATCGAGGGCAGCTGCGAGTAGAGCCTCGTCCCCGGGCACGACGTGAAGCCTGTATCGCGGTGGCCCGAGATCGCCCGCAGCTCGACCGTCTTCCCCGCCCTGTACTTCGGATTGCCGCCGGACACCCAGCCGACGGTGCCGAGCGGGTCGACGTGCGCAACGTCGAGCCGCCACGCGAGCAGCGAGACGAGCGCCTTCCGCTCCGCGGAGGTGACGTTGCCGGTGTTGTAGTTGCCGATCAAGGCAACGCCAACCGACCCGGTGTTGAACCCCTGGGCCTGCGCGCCGATCACGTTCCTGTCGATCCCGCCGGCGCGCCCCTCGAAGACCTGGCCGTAGCGGTCGACGAGAAAGTTGTAGCCGATGTCGTTCCAGTGGTTCCCGCGCACGTGGTACAGCTCGATCCCGCGCACGATCGCCGCCGAGGCGGAGGGGCTGTACGCGTTCGTGCCGGCCGTGTGGTGGACGATCGCGAGCGAGACGGTCCTGGCATAGCGCGGCGGCGCGCGCTTGATCGCCTCGTTGGCGCGCCACTCCGCGCGCGGCACGATCTGCGGCGACCCGGCCATCGAGACACGCCGGACCGCGGCGTGCGAGACCGGGGTCCAGACGTACCAGGCGCGGAGGCGGCGCACGTCCCCGACGAGCCGGAACGCGATCCGGTCGGACGGGCCGACCCAGTACGGGTTGCCGAGGTGCCAGCCCGGACCGCACGCGCGCTTCGGGGCTCGCAGGATCGGGGAGGTCCTCGCCCTCCGGGGCCGCGCGTCGCCAGACGCTCCAGCGGCCCGCCTGCGAGCGAGTCCGGAAAAGAACGCGGCCGGAGCCCTGCCAGTGGAACGCGACCAGGTCGAAGCGCTGCGGCGCAACCGCAGCAGCGGGTGAGCGCACGACGCCGATCGGCAGGTCCTGCGAGGTGATCGTGGCGTCGGCCGCCCAGGCCGCGCCGGGCGCGGCGAGCAAGAAAAGCAGGGCGAGGCGCAGCGATTTCACAGCAGATCCCTTCGGCCAGTGTGCCCGCACGCAAAAGCGTTCGGGCACCCGTTGATAGAATCCTTACGGCTGTGAAAGGGGCTTTCCTGCGCGCCCATGCCCGTAAAGCATTGCCCGCCGCGCTCGCCCTGTTCGCGGCGTTCCTTTTGGCCCACGGAACCGCCCAGGCGGCGACGGACCCCCCGCGGGTGCTCGCGGTCGAGTTCGACAACGACGTCAATCCCGTCACCCAGGACTACCTGACCGGCGAGATCGCGAAGGCGAACAAGGGCGGCTACGACGCGGTCGTGCTCCTGCTCGACACGCCGGGCGGGCTCTCGGAGTCGATGCGGAAGGTCGTCAAGAAGGAGCTCGCCTCGAAGATCCCGGTGATCGTCTACGTGTCGCCCGACGGGGCGCGGGCCGCCTCGGCCGGCGTCTGGATCGGCCAGGCGGCGGACATCCTCGCGATGGCTCCGCAGACGAACATCGGCTCGTCGACGCCGATCAACCTCGGCGGCGAGAACATCCAGAGCGACCTGCGCCGGAAGATCGTCAACGACGCGGCCGCGTCTCTGAAGGTGCTGGCGAAGACCCACGGACGAAACGTCAAATGGGCCGATGCTGCCGTCCGTGTGGCCTCGAACCTCCCGGCCTACGCGGCACTCCAGCAGAACGTGATCGACGTGACCGCGCCCAGCCTGCCCGCGCTGCTGAACAAGATCGACGGCCGCAAGACGATCCCGAAGGGCTTCGTCCTGCACACCGCCGGCGCCGACGTGACGACGGTGAAGATGAGCTTCTGGGAGCGCCTCCTCGACACGCTCATCGACCCCAACCTGATCGCGCTGATGCTCTCCCTCGGCGTGCTCGGGATCGTGATCGAGCTCTGGCACCCGGGCCTGATCTTCCCCGCCACGTTCGGCGTCCTCAGCCTCGCGATCGCGTTCTACGGGCTCGACGTGCTTCCGATCAGCTGGGCGGGGGTGATCCTGATCGCCGCCGCGTTCACGTTCTGGATCATCGAGCTCTTCGTCGCCTTCAGCCACGGTGCGCTCGCTGCGGCGGGAGCCGCGTGCTTCGTGTTCGGCTGCCTGCTGCTCTTCAAGCCGGCCGGATCCGGCTACCAGGTCTCGCTACCCGTGTCCCTGGCCGTCGCCGGCACGATCACCGCGTTCTTCGTGTTCGCGCTGACGAAGATCGTGCAGATACGCCGTCGGCCACCCGCGGTCGGCACGAACACCCTCGTGGGCGTCCACGGGCAGGTCCGGCGGGACGGGCTCGTCGCGATCCGCGGTGAGCTTTGGCAGGCTCGGAGCGAGGACGGCGAGCCGCTCGATGCCGGCGAGGAGGTCGAGGTCGCGCGCCTCGAGGGCCTCGAGCTCGTGGTCCGACCCGCCCGTGAGCCCGCCGCGGTCTAGGATCGCGTCATGACCGGCGCGATCATCGGGATCATCGTCGTCGTCGTGCTGCTGCTGCTCTTCCTGACGGCGGCAGTCAAGGTGCTGCGCGAGTACGAGCGCGGGATCGTTTTCCGCCTCGGCCGGCTGCTGCCCGAGCCGAAGGGCCCCGGCCTCTTCATCCTGATCCCGATCGTCGACCGGATGATCAAGGTCGACCTACGGACGATCACGCTGACGATCCCGCCGCAGGAGGTGATCACCAAGGACAACGTCCCGGTCCGGGTGAACGCGGTCGCCTACTTCCGGATCGTCGCTCCCAAGGACGCGATCGTCCAGATCGAGAACTTCATGCTCGCGACGTCGCAGATCGCGCAGACGACCCTCCGGTCGGTGCTCGGCCAGCACCTGCTCGACGAGCTGCTCTCGGAGCGAGACAAGATCAACGCGATCCTGCAGGGGATCATCGACGAGTCGACCGCGCCCTGGGGCATCAAGGTCTCGACCGTCGAGGTCAAGGACGTCGAGATCCCGTCCGGGATGCAGCGCGCGATGGCGCGCCAGGCCGAGGCCGAGCGCGAGCGCCGCGCGAAGGTGATCAACGCAGAGGGCGAGTTCCAGGCCTCCGAGCGCCTACGCGACGCGGCGGCCGTGATGGCGGCCGAGCCGATCGCGATCCAGCTGCGCTACCTGCAGACGCTGCTCGAGATCGGGTCGGCGAACTCCTCGACGATCGTCTTCCCGGCGCCGATCGACCTGATCACGCCCTTGATCGAGCGCCACGTGAACAGGAACAAGGACTCGGGCGGCGAAAACCGTACGAATTCTTAACGAAATGGCGCAACACTCCTGTCCGAGCCGCGTCTTAGCTTTCTACCGATGGCGATCGCAATCCGTCCCGAGTTCCAGCAACTGCCCGAGCGGGACGAGCTCGCGTGCCTGGTCGAGTCGATCGAGGAGCTCCTCGCCGGCTACCTCCGCCGGTCGATGCTCCGCCGCGAGAGCGACATCCCGCTGAGCACGCTGCTGCGCGACGTGCGCGCGCTGCTCGACGCCACGACGCGCTAGGAAGTTTCGGTCAACGCGCGGTTCTGCTCGCGGAAGCGGCGGGCGGCATCGATCGCCGCGCCGAGGTTCAGGCCCTTGTCCTTCGCCTGCTTGATCAGCATCACGGTCTCGACCGCATCCATGTCGTAGATCCGCTGCTTGCGGCCTTTGGTCGGAATCTGGGCCTTGTTCGTCCAGTAGTCGAGCTGCATCTTCGAGATCCCTGCCATCTGGCACACCTGCCCGAGGTAGAGCTCGACCTTGTCGAGATGCTCGGCGAGATTTATCGGTTCTAGGAAATCGACCTGGCCGCGGAACGCCATATGCGTATCCTTTTCCACTTGCGTTGTAGAGAATCCGAAACCGGGGTTCTATCACCCCGGCTCGCGCTTGTGAAGAGCGAAAAGCCCTACTCTTCTGCAGCTTCGGCTTCGTCGCCGGGCTCGGCGACAGGGGCCAGGCTCGAGACGATCTCGCCCTCCTTCAGCCGTACGACGATCACGCCCTGCGTCGCCCGCCCGAGGCGCTTGATCTCGTCGACCGACATCTTGATCATGGTGCCGCCGGTCGAGATCAGCATCACCTGGTAGCCGTCGCGGACGACCCGCGAGCCGGCGAGCTTGCCCTTCGCATCCGTGAGCTGGATCGTCTTCACGCCGAGGCCGCCCCGTCCCTTGCGCGGGTAGTCGCGCACCGGTGTCCGCTTGCCGTACCCCTGCTCGGTGACGACGAGCAGGTCGTCGTCGTCCTGGGCGACGGAGATCGCGATCACCTCGTCGTCCTTGCGTAGCCGCATGCCCTGAACGCCGGCGGTCGCGCGGCCCATCGGCCGCGCCGCCTTCTCGCTGAACCGGATCGCCTGGCCGGACCGGGAGACCATCAGGATGTCGTCACCGGGAGAAGCATGGCGCACGCCGACGAGCTCGTCGTCCTCCTTGAGGTTGATCGCGATGATCCCGTCGGCCTTCAGGTTGGTGTTGTACTCGGCGAGCTTCGTCTTCTTGACCATCCCCTTCCTGGTCGCGAAGACGAGGAAATCGGAGTCCTCGAACTTCCGCGTCTGGAGGACCGCGCGGATCTGCTCGCCCTGGCGGAAGGGAAGCAGGTTGACGGCGGCGCGGCCCTTCGACTGGCGAGAGCCCAGCGGCAGCTCGTGCACCTTCAGCCGGTAGACCTTCCCGACCGACGTGAAGAAGAGCAGGAAGTCGTGCGTGGAGGCGACGAACAGGTGCTCGATGTAGTCGTCCTCCTTCAGGTCCATCCCCATCACGCCCTTGCCGCCCCGCTTCTGCTCGCGGTACGCCGTCACCGGCAGCCGCTTGACGTAGCCCGAGCGGGTAATCGCGATCACCATGTCCTCTTCCGCGATCAGATCCTCGAGATCGAGCTCGCCCTCCGCGTGGACGATCTCCGTGCGGCGGTCGTCGTTCTTCGCGTACATGGACTTGATCTCGAGGAGCTCCTCGCGGATCAGCGCCATCACACGCGCCTCGTCGCCGAGGATCGCGCGGAGCTCGGCGATCCGCTCGCGGAGGTCGGCGTGCTCGGTCTCGACCCGCTTCCGCTCGAGCGCAGTCAGCGCGCGCAGGCGCAGGTCGAGGATCGCCTGAGCCTGGATCTCCGAGAGCTCGAACTTCTTCATCAGGCCCTCGCGAGCCGTCTCCGTGTCCGCTGCGGCGCGGATGAGCTTGATCACCTCGTCGAGGTTGTCGAGCGCGATCAGGTAGCCCTCGAGGACGTGCGCGCGCTCCTCGGCCTTGCGCAGCTCGAACTTCGAGCGGCGGACGACGACCGTGCGCTGGAACTCGAGGTAGTGGCGCAGGAGCTCGAGCAGCGACAGCGTCTTCGGCACGCCGTCGACGAGCGCGACCGCGTTGTAGCCGAACGTCGACTGCAGCGCGGTGTGCTTGAAGAGCTTGTTGAGGACGACCTGCGGGATCGCCTCACGCTTCAGCTCGACGACGATGCGCATGCCCGACTTGTCGGACGAGTCGCGGAGCCGCGAGATCTCGGAGAGCACGCCGGTCTTGACGAGCTCGGCCATCTTGGCGATCACGCCCTCGTCGCCGCCCTTCTTGACGCCGTACGGGAGCTCGCTGATCACGATCGCCGTCGCGCCCGCCGCGCTGCTCCTCGGCGTGCGCGCGGGCGCGCATGACCACGCGGCCGCGGCCGGAGCGGTACGCCTCCTTGATCCCGTCGCGGCCGAGGATGATCGCGCCGGTCGGGAAGTCGGGGCCCTTCACGTACTTCGACAGCTTCTCGACATCGGCGGCCGGATCGTCGATCAGCGCGACCAGGGCGTCGATGACCTCGCTGAGGTTGTGCGGCGGGATGTTCGTCGCCATGCCGACGGCAATTCCGGTCGAGCCGTTGACGAGCAGGTTCGGGAAGCGCGAGGGGAGCACCTGCGGCTCCTTGCGCGACTCGTCGTAGTTCGGCCCGATAGTCGACGGTGTCGGCGTCGATGTCGCGGAGGAGCTCGCTCGCCATCTTCGCGAGCCGGCACTCGGTGTACCGCTGGGCGGCGGCGGGGTAGCCGTCGATGTTCCCGAAGTTGCCCTGCCCGTCGACGAGCGGGTAGCGCAACGAGAACGGCTGCGCCATGCGGACGAGCGTGTCGTAGATCGCGGCGTCGCCGTGCGGGTGGTAGTTGCCCATCACCTCGCCGACGACCCGGGCGCACTTCACGCGTGGGCGACCCGGCTGGAGGCCGAGCTCGGACATCGCGTAGAGGATCCGCCGGTGGACGGGCTTGAGGCCGTCGCGCACATCGGGCAACGCGCGCGCGACGATCGTCGACATCGCGTAGTCGAGGAAGCTCGAGCGCATCTCCGCCTCGAGCTCGCGCGACTCGATGCGGCCGGCGCCGAGCGGTTCGACGACGTCAGACATGCGAGTCGGCCCTATACATCCAGGAACTTCACGTCCTTGGCGTTCTGCTCGATGAAGAGCCGGCGCGGCTCGACCTGGTCGCCCATCAGCGTCGAGAAGATGAGGTCGGCGGTCGCCGCGTCCTCGATGTCGACGCGGACGAGCAGCCGCTTGGTCGGATCCATCGTCGTCGCCGCGAGCTCCTCGGCGTCCATCTCGCCGAGACCCTTGAAGCGGCTGACCTGGATCCCCTCCTTCGCGATGTCGATCGCGCGGTGGCGGAGATCCTCGTAGGTGTCGGCCCCCGCCGTCTTCTTGCCGAGCGAGATCGTGAACGGCGGCGCCCCCATCGTCTCCTGAAGCCGTGCGTAGCTCTTGCGCAGCCCGGCGTAGACCGGCGAGGCGAGCAGCGCGACCGGCACGACGATGTGCTCCGCCGAGCTCGTCTCGCGCTCGATCACCTTCACGCGAACGGCGTCGTTCTCCGTGTCGATCACGGCGACCTCGAAGCCGTTCGGCTCGATCGAGGCGAGCGCCTTCTCCATGCTCCTGGCGTCGTCAGCCTCGGTCTCGACGAGCCGGTGCTCGATCACGAAGTTGGCGGCGGGCGCTCCGAAGTCCGTCCGCAGCCGGCTCGACCAGCCCTCGAAGTCGTGCAGCGCGCGCTGGAAACGGCCGTACTTCGCCTCGGAGAGCTTCTGCGTCTTCCCCGAGCGTTCCGTGACCTCCATGTCCTTGATCCGCTCGCGGACGAGCAGATCCTCGAACTGGGACTCCTTCTCGACGTACTGCTCGCGGCCGCCGATCTTCACGCGGTAGAGCGGCGGCACGGCGATGAAGACGTGGCCGCGCTCGACGAGCTCGGGCATCTGGCGGTAGAGGAACGTGAGGATCAGCGTGCGGATGTGCGAGCCGTCCACGTCGGCGTCGGTCATGACGATGATCCGGTGGTAGCGGAGCTTCGCGATGTCGAACTCGTCGGCGATGCCGGTGCCGATCGCGGTCACCATCGCCTGGATCTCCACGTTGGAGAGCACCTTGTTGATCCGGTTCTTCTCGGCGTTGATCACCTTGCCGCGCAGCGGGAGGATCGCCTGGAAGAGGCGGTCGCGCGCGTCGACGGCGGAGCCGCCGGCGGAGTTGCCCTCGACGAGGAAGAGCTCGGCCGATTCGGGATCGCCGATCTCGCAGTCGGCGAGCTTGCCCGGCAGCGAGGCGCCCTCGAGCGCCGACTTGCGGCGGGTGAGCTCGCGCGCCTTCCGCGCCGCCTGGCGGGCGCGCGAGGCGTCGATCGCCTTCGAGATGATCTGCTTCGCGTCCTGCGGGTTCTCCTCGAAGAACTGCGCGAGCTTTTGCCCGACGACCGTCTTGACGAGGCCCTCCATCCCGGGATTCCCGAGCTTCGTCTTGGTCTGTCCCTCGAACTGCGGCTCGGCGAGCTTCACCGAGATGACGGCGGCGAGCCCCTCGCGGACGTCCTCGCCCTCGAGGTTGTCGTCCTTCTCCTTCAGCAGGCCCTTGTCGCGCGCGACCCTGTTGATCGTCGCGGTCAGCGCGGAGCGGAAGCCCGAGAGGTGCGAGCCCCCCTCGTGCGTGTTGATGTTGTTCGCGAACGAGAAGACCGAGTCGGCGTACGAGTTGTTCCACTGCATCGCGACCTCGACGTAGCCCTGGTCGCTCTCGCCCTCGAAGTAGGCGATGTGCTTGTGGGTGGGCTCCTTCGCCTTGTTGATGTGCGAGACGAAGTCGCGGATGCCGCCGGCCGCGAAGAACTCCTCGCGCTGGTCGCCCTCGCGCTCGTCGGCGAGCACGATCCGCAGCCCCTTGGTCAGGAACGCCGTCTCGCGGAGGCGCTGCACGAGCCATTCGCTGTCCCACTCGGTCTCCTCGAAGACCTCGGCGTCGGGCTTGAAGCCGATCGTCGTGCCCGTGTCCTTCGTCGGGCCGACCGCCTTCATCTTCGTGGTCGGCTCGCCGCGCGCGAACTCCTGGCGCCAGGTCTTGCCGTCGCGCTGCACCTCCGCGACCAACCACTCGGAGAGCGCGTTCACGACCGAGATGCCGACGCCGTGCAGGCCGCCGGAGACCTTGTAGCCGCCCTGCCCGAACTTGCCGCCGGCGTGGAGCTTGGTCAGGACGACCGTCAGCGCCGGCAGCCCCTGGTCCTTCATCACGTCGACCGGAATGCCCGAGCCGTTGTCCTTGACGGTCATCGACTCGTCCGGGTGGATCGTCACCTCGAGCAGGTCGCACCGTCCCGCGAGCGCCTCGTCGACCGAGTTCGCGATCACCTCGTAGGCGAGGTGATGGAGGCCCCTGGACCCCGTCGAACCGATGTACATCCCGGGCCGTTTCCGGACCGGATCGAGTCCTTCGAGGACAGTGATGTCCTTTGCGGTGTAGGCGGCTTCAGCCAAAGGTTCTGATGCGATGATTCAGGCGCTTCTCGAAAAATACAAAAGCCCTGCAAATAAGCTATTTCCGGGCTGAGTACATCCTATCAGAAAGGGAGGTCGTCAGGGGCGGTCGAAAGGCCCAGAGAAGCCGCTCTTTCGACCCTTTTTCGCAGCTCTTCGTCCTCGATCCCGGCCGCCAGCTCGGCCGCCCGTTGCAGGGCTTCCGGAGTCGGCTCCGGGACGGGCGTCCGAGCGTCCCCGGGGCTCGGCGGTGGCGGCTCGGGAAGGTGGCCGACTGCGAATCGCAACGCTTTCGGCGCTCTCTCGCCGAGCCGCTCCGAGAGCTTCGTGGAGATCTCCGGAGCGAGCTGCCCGAGCTCGAATGCCCACGCGGAGGACGAGGTGTTCACGTGCAGCGTCCCGTCGCGGGCGATCCGCGCCGGCCACGCGTTCGCGGCGACCATCTGCCCAACCACCTCCGGCCAGGCCTCGACCAGCTCCGGCATCCCACCCTGCGCGCCGAACCTGGAGAGCTCCTGCTTGACGGCCGAGGTTATGCGCTCCACGCCACCTCGCCGGGGGCCACATGCAGGAGCTGCGCCGGCTCCCCGGGGAGCGCCTCCGCCGTCGTCGAGGTGATCAGCGTCTGGCCGCGGCCGGAGAGCTGCTCCATCAGCACCCGGCGCCGGTTCGGATCGAGCTCCGAGAGCACGTCGTCGAGGAGGAGCAGCGGCGCTTCGCCGCGGCGCTCCTCGATCAGCGCCGCCTCCGCGAGCAGCAGCGCAAGCACAGCCGTGCGCTGCTCCCCCTGCGAGCCGAACGAACGCAGGTCGCGTGTGCCGGCCACGATCGAGACGTCGTCCAGGTGCGGCCCCAGGCCGGTCGCGCCCCGGTCGAGGTCGCGCTCCAGCCGCGCCTCGAGCAGCTCTACGGACGGCGGCTCGCCTTCGTAGGAAAGCCGCGCGTCCTCCAGGCCGAGCTCGGCCGCCCGCGTTGCGAACAGCGGGTTCAGCAGCGCGAGCGTCTCGCGCCGGGCCTCGACCAGCGAGGCGCCGAGCCCGGCGATCTGCTCCGTCCACGGTGCGATCGACGTCCGGTCCCCGCGCTTGAGCGCCGCGTTCCGCTGGGCCAGCGCCGCGGCGTAGTCGGGGGGAATCTGGGCGCGCGACGGAAAGAGCCGGCCCAGCGTGCGGTCGAAGTACGCGCGCCGTGCAGCGGGGCCGGCCTTGACGATCGCCAGGCGGTCGGGCGTGAAGACGAGCGTCGCGGACTCGCTGCGGAGCTGCTCTGCCGCCCGCAGCCGCGCGCCGTTCACCTCCGCCCGCTTCCCTTCGCCGGCCGAGAGCGCGACGGAGATCTGCACTTGCGTCTGCCCGCGAACGCCGTCGAGCCGGATCCGCGCCGACTGCTCGCCGAAACGGATCAGCTCGGCGTCGGAGCGCGTACGCGGCGAAAACCCCTGCGTGCCGACGTGCAGCGACTCCAGCAGGTTGGTCTTGCCGGCTCCGTTCGCGCCGACGGCGAGAACCAGTCCGGGCTCGAGCGGCAGCTCCAGACGGGCGTACGACCGGAAGTTCGCGAGAGTTACCGAGGCGACGATCAGCCGGCCAGGCGGATCGGCATGATCAGGTACCAGAAGTCCTCGCCGGGGCCCTGCAGCAGTCCAGGCCGGAGCGGGTCGATCAGGCGAAGGCGGAGCTCGTCGCCCTCGGTGGACTCGATCCCGTCGCGCATGAAGTCCGCGTTGAAGCCGATCTCGAGCGGCTCCCCCTCGAAGCGAACCGGGAGCGTCTCGCGGGCTTCGCCGACGTCCTGTGTCTGCGTCCACACGGTCAACTCGCCCTCGGCGAAGCGGAGCCGGAGCGGCGAGTTGCGATGCGCCATCACCGAGGTGCGGCGGACGACGTCGAGCAGCTCCTCGCGCGGGAGCGTGACCTCGTGCGTGAACTCCTTCGGCCGCAGCTCGTCGACCTTGGGGAACTGGCCCTCGATGCGGCGCGTCGTCAGCCAGGTCCCATCGACCCCGAACAGCACCTGGTTCTCCTGGACACCGAGCTCGAGCGTGCTGCCGGCGGACGCGAGGCGGCGAACCTCTTCCAGCGCGCGCGCAGGGACGATCGCCTCCATGTCCGGCACCTTGCCCTCGACCGGGGTCTCCTTGTACGACAGCCGGTACGAGTCGGTGGCCGCCATGACCAGCTTCCCCTCGCCGAACTTGACCAGGATGCCCGTGAGGACGGGGCGCGCCTCGTCGCGTGAGACTGCGCGGCTGACTGCCGAGAGTGTGTCGAGCAGCGCATCCGCACTGACCGTGCTCGTCGGCGAAGCGTCGACTTCGGGCAGGCGCGGAAAGTCCTCGGCGCCGTACGTGTTCAGCCGGTACTCCGCAGGGCCGCAGCTGACGCGGAGAGTGCTCTCCTCCTCGCGGAACTCGATCGTCACCTCGTTGTCGGGGAGGAGCCGCGACAGGTCGACCAGCAGCCTCCCCGGAACCACCACTGCTCCGTCGCCGTCGACCTGGGCATCGAGCGCCGTGCGGATCGAGAGCTCCATGTCGGTCGCCGCGAGCTCGAGCTTCCCGCCGGCTGCGCGCAAGAGCACGCCGCTGAGGATCTGGACGGCTGTGCGCGTGGAGACGCCCCTGCCCACGACGGCGAGCTTCTGCGCGAGCTCCTCGCGCGAGACGACGATCTTGAGGCCTGAGCCGATCACGGTTTCTGTATTAGTCATTTAAGAAGAAACCTCAGTCGTAGTACGTAGGGGTTGTGGGACCGGGGGACACAGCCTCTTCTCCCTGGAACACGGAGCTTTCGCCCTGTGGGCGCGCGCTGGGGAGAACCGAGCGTTCTGGACAGGGCTGCGGGGGACAGTCGCGGGCGTCCACAGAATCACCTGACCTGCTTGATGCGTGCGGTCAACTCTTGCACAAGGTTGTAGACAGACCTGTCGGCGCGAATCATGTTCTGGATCTTGTCCTTCGCGTGCAGGACGGTGGTGTGGTCGCGGTCGCCGAAGTACTTGCCGATCTTCGGCAGCGACGAATCGGTCAGCTCACGCGAGAGGTACATGGCGATCTGTCGCGGGTAGACGATGTTCTGCGAGCGCTTGTGGCTGCAGAGCTCCTCGAGCGACATGCTGAATCGCTCGCAGACGACCTCCTGGATCCGCTCGATCGTCACCTGGGCGACCTCGCCCTGCGGGAAGACGTCCTTGAGCACGTCCTGCGCGAGTTCGGCGCTCATCGGCCGGCCGGTCAGCGACGCGAATGCGACCACGCGCGTGAGCGCACCCTCGAGCTCACGGATGTTCGTCGAGATGCGGCCGGCGATGAAGGTGAGCAGCTGCGGGTCGGCGATGTGGATGCCGTCGGTCTTCACCTTCTTCCGCAGGATCGCGATGCGCGTCTCGAGGTCGGGCGGCTGGATGTCCGTGATCAGCCCCCACTCGAACCGTGAACGCAGCCGAGCCTCGAGCGTCGCGATCTCGCGCGGCGGCCGGTCGCTGGACATGACGATCTGCGAGCCCGACTCGTAGAGCGAGTTGAACGTGTGGAAGAACTCCTCCTGGATCCGCTCCTTGTGCTCGAAGAACTGCACGTCGTCGATCAGGAGGACGTCGTAGTTCCGGTAGCGCTGCTTGAAGCCCTCGATGCGCTTGTCGCGGAGCGAGTTGATGAAGTCGTTCATGAAGGTCTCGCTCGTCACGTAGCGCACCGACATGTCGCCCGGGTGCTCCATCACGTACTGCGCGATCGCCTGGAGCAGGTGGGTCTTCCCGAGCCCGGTGCCGCCGTAGATGAAGAGCGGGTTGTACGCCTGGGCCGGCGCCTCGGCGACCGCGAGCGCAGCCGCGTGCGCGAAGCGGTTGGACGAGCCGATCACGAAGAGGTCGAACGTGTACTTCGTGTTCAGCCCGGTCTCGGCGGCGATTCGCTGGACCGGCGGGCCCTGCGTGTCCGGCGTGGCGCCCGTATCGGTGACGGTCAGCTGGACGCGGCGCTGGTGGCCGGTCGCGTCGCGAACGGCGGCGCGGATCAACTCGAGGAAGTGCCCCTCGATCCATTCGCGCGTGAAGTCGTTCGGGACGGCGAGGACGAACGTGTCGTCCGTGACCTCCCACCCCTCGACCTCACCGAACCACGTGCGGTACGTGGAGTCGTTGAGGGCCCCCTTGAGCCGACCGGCGACCTCGGTCCAGAGGGTCTCTGCAGTCAGCTCGATCGGTTGCTCCACCCGCGCGGCCCCGGCTCCTTCATAGAACGACAGGAGCGGCGAGCATAGCAGCGTGTCAAGCCATTTCCAATGCCCGCGCCTGGGGACTTTGTCCAGGGCAAAAATAGCTGTTTTGCAGGTATTTTCATCACATCCACACCACTCTCCACAGGTGTGGACAGGGCCGTCCCGGCAGGTGCTCGGAGGCGGCGAAAAGAGTCCCTGCGCACGGCCTTTGTGCCGTCGCGGTGTCCACAGAAAGGCTGTGGAGAACTGGGTTCGAGAACCTTGTCTATACTGGCCTCCCGCGGCCCCGGTGCCGCCGTTTTCTTGTCTAGAAGGCCTACCGAAGAGTGAAGCGGACCTACCAGCCCAACGTGCGCCGGCGCAAGCGGAAGCACGGTTTCCGTGCGCGCATGTCCACCCGTGCCGGCCGCCTGATCCTCAAGCGCCGCCGGTCGAAGGGCCGGAAGCGGCTCTCCGCCTGACCGCGACCGCGGTGCAGCGCCGCAATCGTCTCTCCCGCTCACGCGACTTCGACGCGGTCTACCGCCATGGCCGCTCGGTCTCGACGCGTTTCCTCGTCCTCTACTGGTTCCCGCGCGACGACGAGGGGGAGCCGCGTCTCGGCATTGCCGTGCCGAAGGGCGCGGGCTCGGCGGTGGAGCGGAACCGGGTCAAGCGGCGCCTGCGCGAGGCGTGGCGCGAGCGGCTCGGCCGGGTTCCGACCGGCCGCGACTACGTCCTGATCGCGCGGCCCGCGCTCGGCGAGTCCCTCTCCGGGCACGACGCCGGCTGGCTCGGCGAGCGGGTCGACGAGGTGCTGGGGAAGGCGGCCGCATGAGATTTGTGTCGCTCCTGATCCGCGCCTTCGTCCCGAACCCCGGGGTCGCCGGGCTCCCGCTCTGCAAGTACTACCCGACCTGCTCGGAGTACTCGACCCTCGCCTACCGTGAGTTCGGGCCGATCCGGGGGACGTGGCTGACCGTGTGGCGGCTGCTCCGCTGCAACCCCTGGAGCCGGGGCGGCGTCGACTACCCCGGAGAGCTCAGGCCTGGAAGCCCGCCGGCGAAGCCGGCGCCGCCCGGGCTGGAAGACCGAGTCGTCTGCGTCGAGTCTGGGCCAAGCCATGATCCTCGCCGGCGTCCTCACCCCGATCGAGAACGCGCTCGCGTGGCTGCTCGAGCACCTGCACGACTCGGTCGGCTTCTCCTGGGGCTGGTCGATCATCGCGCTGACGATCATCGTCCGGATCGCGATCGTGCCGCTGATGGTGCGCCAGATCCACTCGACGCAGGCGATGCAGGTGCACATGCCGGAGATGAAGCGGATCCAGCAGCAGTACAAGGGCGACCGCCAGCGCCTGAACGAGGAGCTGATGAAGTTCTACCGGGAGAACAGCATCAACCCGGCCGCGCCGTGCCTTCCGCTCGTCGTCCAGATCCCGATCTTCTTCGCGCTCTACTTCGTGCTGAGGAACTTCACGAAGCACGTGACCGCGGCCCCGCACGAGCTCAGCTGGCTGATCGTCCCGAACATCACCCTCAAGATCACGGCGCACTGGTCCGGCTACGTGCTCCTGGTCGTCTACGTCGTCAGCCAGGTGGCGTCGGGCTACTTCGCTTCGGTGACGGCGCAGCGCAGCCAGCGGATCCTGCTGATGGTGCTGCCGGTCTTCTTCGTGCCGGTGATCACGCGCTTCCCCGTCGGCCTGCTCATGTACTGGATGACGACCAACCTCTGGACGGTCGGCCAGGGGATCGTCACCAGGCGGATGGTCCCGAAGCCGACTGAACCGCCGAAGCGCAGCTCGCGGACGCCGCCGAAGGAGGGTGCCGCACCGCAGGGACAGGCTCCGGAGCCGTCACCGCAGCCGGGCACGGCTGCGGCCGCCCAGCCTGCCACGCCCCGCCGCGTGAAGCGGAAGAAGAAGCGGACGCGGAAATGACGGAGGAGGCCGAGCTCCAGGTCGAGGCGACCGGCGAGACCGTCGGCGAGGCGAAATGGCACGCGCTCCGGGAACTCGAGCAGCGCGCGCCGGGTCTCGACAAGGCGGCAGTTCGCTTCGAGGTCGTTTCCGAGGGCGAGCGCGGCCTGCTCGGGGTCGGCTATGCGCCGGCGCGGGTGATCGCGAGCATCGACGCGGACGTGATTTCCCCCGAGCCCGGAGCGGCGGAGCCGGCCGGCGACGAGGGCGATCTCGCCGCCTCTCTGCGCGAGCTGCTCGCCGAGATCACGCGAGCGGCCGACGTCCACTGCCGGATCGAGATCAGCGAGGACGACGAGGCTGTCACCGCATCGCTCGTCGGCGGCGACCTCGGGCTCCTGATCGGGAGGCACGGCCAGACGATCGACGCGATCCAGTACCTTGCGAACGTGATCGCGTGGCGCGAGCACGGCGACGGCCGCAAGGACGTGGTCGTCGACGCAGCCGGCTATCGAGAGCGCCGACGCGAGACGCTGGAGGCGCTCGCGCTGCGTAGTGCCGAGCGGGCGCAGTCCTCGGGCGAGTCCGTCGACCTGGAGCCGATGAGCTCGATCGAGCGGCGCATCGTCCACCTCCGCCTGAAGGAGGTCGACGGGGTGAGCACACGCAGCGAGGGCGAGGAGCCCTACCGCTACGTCGTCGTCGAGCCCGAGTGACCCCCGGGTCGAGCGGTGGCTCCGGCGATTGCTCGAGACGCCGGGACTGACCGCGATCGCCGACCTCGAAGAGGCGCGGCGCGTTCACCTCGAGGAGAGCCTCGCCGTCGTGCCGCTGCTCGAACGCTTCGGCGGTCCCATTGTCGACGTCGGCTCCGGCGGTGGAGCGCCGGGGATCCCCGTCGCGGCCGCACTGCCCGACCGTGACGTGGCGCTGCTGGAGGCGAACGGCCGCAAGTGCGACTTCCTCGAGTCGGTCGCTCGCGAGTTCCCGAACGTGCGGGTCGTGCGTGGCCGTGCGGAGGAACAACCTGTCGACGAGTACGGCGTTGCGCTCGCGAAGGCGCTCGCGTCGCCGCCCGTCGCGGCGGAGTGGTGCCTCCCGCTCGTTGCTCCTGGAGGCGCTGCCATCCTGCTCGTCGGCCCGAGCGCCGACGCGGCGGCGCTGGCGAGGGTCTCGACGCAGCTCGGCGGCGGCGAGCCCGAGCGCCATCCCGGCCTGCTGGTGCTCCCCAAGCTCGAGCCCACTCCGCCCGGTTTCCCACGCCGCGCCGGGGTGGCGAAGAAGCGGCCGCTGTCCTAGCAGGACGGAGCCGTCCGCCCGCGAAGAAAGAATGTTCCAGGTGTCGGGGCGGGTCTACGCAGTGGCCAATCAGAAGGGCGGGGTCGGGAAGACCACGACTGCCGTCAACCTCGCCGCCTGCCTGGCCGAGGCGGGTGAGCGGGCGCTCGTCGTCGACCTCGACCCACAGGCGAACGCGACCTCGGGGCTCGGCGAGCGCGCGAACGGGACGTCGAGCTACGACCTCCTGGACGGCGCGCCGCTCGAGGAGCTCGCGAAGCCGACGCGGTTCCAGAATCTCTGGCTCGTGCCCTCAAAGCCCGACCTCGCCGGCGCGGCGGTCGAGCTCGCGCGGCGGGAGGACGGAGAGAAGTTCCTGGCCGAGTCACTGGCGGACGCCGGCGAGGGCTACGCCTTCGTCTTCCTCGACTGTCCGCCCTCGCTCGGCCCGCTGACGGTGAACGCCCTGGCGGCCGCCGACCGCGTGCTCGTCCCGGTGCAGGCCGAGTACTACGCGCTCGAGGGGCTCTCGCAGCTCCTCCGCTCGGTGGACATCATCAAGGCCAGGCTGAACCCGAGGCTCGGGATCGCCGGCGTTCTGATGACCATGGTCGACGGCCGCACGCGGCTCTCGGCCGAGGTCGACGCCGAGGTGCGCCGGCATCTCGGCGAGCTCGTGTTCAAGACGACTGTTCCGCGATCGGTGCGGCTGGCCGAAGCCCCGAGCCACGGCCTGCCGGCGATCGCCTACGACCGCACCTCGGCCGGCGCCGAGGCCTACTGGAAGGTGGCGATGGAGCTTGTCGAGCGTTCCTAATCGGAGAGGGCTGGGACGAGGCCTCGAAGTCCTGATCGGCGGTGCCGCGACCACGGAGCTCGAGCAGCTCCCGGTCGAGGCGATCCACCCGAACAAGCGCCAGCCGCGCAAGCACCACGACACCGAGGCGGCGTCCGGGCTCGCCGACTCCGTCCGCGCGCAGGGCGTCATCCAGCCCGTGGTCGTGCGACGCCGCGTCGAGGGCGGCTGGGAGCTGATCGCCGGCGAGCGCCGGTGGCGCGCAGCGCGCGAGGCCGGCCTGGCCACGCTCCCCGCCGTCGTCCGCGAGGCCGACGACCGCGACTCGCTCCTGCTCGCCCTGGTCGAGAACGTCGCCCGCGAGGATCTCTCGCCGATAGAGGAGGCGCGCGCCTACGCGCTGCTGATCGACGAGTTCGGCCTCTCGCTCGGCGAGGTCTCCGAGCGAGTGGGACACTCGAAGCCGGCCGTCTCGAACCGGATGCGGCTCCTCGATCTCCCCGACGACGTGCTCGGAATGGTCGAACGCGGTGAGCTCTCCGAGGGCCACGCCCGCGCCGTGCTCGCCGTCCCCGACCAGGAGGGCCGCCGCCGGCTCGCGCGCGAGATCGTCAAGACCGGGATGTCCGTCCGCGCGGCGGAGGGCAAGGCTCGCTGGGCCGGTGCCCGGCAGAAGCCGCGCAAGAAAGGAACGGCCGTCGATCCGGCACTCGCATCCCGCGTGCGCACCGCGGCCGAGCGGCTGACGGGGTTGCCGGTGCGTTTGACCCGGGGCCGGCTGGAAATCCAGTTCGCAGACGAGGTCGAGCTCGAGGAGCTCGCCGAGGCCCTGGAGCGCTACGGGCCGTAACTCCGGAGGCCCCTGCTGCGTTGCACCGGCATGGGCCCGTGGCTCCTGGACATCGAATCGTTGGAGCAGGTCTCGCAGGACGAGACCTCGCGTCGCCTCGTTCTGCGCATGGCGCAGCTCTACCGAGAGGGCCGGCTCGAGCCCTTCGTGAGCGAGGTCGCGCATGACCCCGGCTTCGACGACGACACGCGTGCGGCGATCACCGAGCTCGCCTGCGACCAGGCGTTTCTGCTCGCGGTCGAGAACTACCTGCGCTGCACCTGCGTCATCCACTGAGGCCGCCCCACCGGCGCTACAATGCCGCCCGCTTGGGCGATTAGCTCAGTCGGTTAGAGCGCCGCTCTGATAAGGCGGAGGTCCGTGGTTCGAATCCACGATCGCCCATGCTTCCATCTCCCGAGTCATGGCCAAGCGGCTCCGCTCGGAGTACGATCGGGCGGTGGCGAGGGGCCTACGCACCGCTCTGACTGCGCTGCTCGCCGCCGGCGCCCTCGGCGTCGCAGGTAACGCGCTCGCAGCGGCGCGCGGTGACGACAAGCCGGACAGCGGGCGGCGGCGGGCGGAACGACACGAAGACGCTCCAGGCCAAGCTCGACAAGGGCGGGAGCGTCGTCCTGAAGAAGCTCTCGGGCGGCGCCTGTTACCAGACGAAGGGCCTCTGGGTCTCGAAGAGCAACACGACGATCACCACGACCAACGGCGCGTGTGTCCAGTACCTCGGCCCCGGCCCGGTTCGCCTGACTTCGGACGACGGCGATCCCATTCCCGCCGACGCGATCTTCTTCGTCAACCGCAGCTCCCGGACGAGCTCGCTGCCGCAGCGCATCACGATCTCGAACCTGAAGCTGATCGTGCCCGCGGGCGCAAAGGACGGCTACGGGGTCGTCGTCGCCGGCAGCGACGTCACTCTCAGCAACCTGAAGATCCAGGGGGCGCCGATCGACGCGGTCCAGGTCACCGGCCGCGCGAACGGCCGCGACTACGCCGGGCCCGTCTCGATCCTGAACAGCAACTTTTCCGCTGCCCGGCGAAACGGGATCTCGGTCGTCGGCGCGATCGGGGTGACGATCGACTCGAACGTGATCAGCGGCGCCGGCAACCCGAAGGCCCTCGGCCCGCTCGGCCCGCAGCTCGTCTCCTACACCGGGCCCTGGGCGGGGATCGACGTCGAGCCGAACGTGCGCACCTACCCGATCCGGAGCATCGCGATCAGCCGGAACACGATTGCGAACAACGGCGGCGCCGGCGTCCTGCTGGCCCTGTCGACGAACGACGGCCTGCCGGTCGTCGCCGACCAGATCACCGTCACGCAGAACCTGATCAGCGCGAACGCGAAGTCCTACGGGCCGTTCCTCCGCGGCGGGATCTGTCTCCAGGGCGGCCAGGCGAACGGGCTCGGCCAGCTGACCGTGACCGCGAACCAGATCGTCGACAACGGCGGCTACGGCCTCTGCAAGCACCCGTTCGACGGGTACACGATGCAGCTCACCCTCGCAGCCAACGTCTTCGCCCGGAACGAGCTCGGCGACAGCGAGTGGTGACCCGAGCAACCTAACCCCGTTCAACAACCCGTCGTTCAAGAACCAGGGTCAGTGCGCCAGCTTCGTCGCCTCGCACGGCAAGAAGCAGCACAACAAGGGCAACTAGCCGTCCAGCGTGGAGGGGCCCTGCGGGGCCCCTCCGGTTTTCGTCACTGGGGCCTCGGCTAAGATCAGGCCGAGGCCCGGTCGCGATGCACGAGATGGTCATCTACGGCGTCAGCTTCGACATCGTCGGCAAGCAGCCGATCGTCTTGCTGAAGACCGCGGACGGGAACAAGTTCCTGCCGATCTGGATCGGCCACCCCGAGGCCGCGGCGATCCTGATGAAGCTCCAGGGCGCCTCCACTCCGCGCCCGATGACCCACGACCTCGTCACCGAGATGCTCTTGCAGCTCGAAGCGCGGGTGACGCGGATCACCGTCACGGATCTTCGCGACAACACCTTCTACGCGAGCATCACGATCCAGATGGACGGAACGGAGATCGAGGTCGACTCCCGGCCGTCCGACGCGATCGCGCTCGCCGTCCGCGCCGAGGCGCCGATCTTCGCCGACGAGCGCGTGATCGAGGAGTCCGCGATCGAGTTCGAGGGTGAAGAAGTGAACGAGGAGGAGATCGTCGACGAGTTCCGCAAGTTCCTCGACCAGGTCTCCCCGGACGAGTTCGCGGTCGAAGGAGAGGAAGAGGCCTAGCCTCCCGGCCGCGATTCGTAGCTACCCGGAGGAACGTTCGGAGACTTCTCGTTTCGAGAGGTCGAGGATTGCCTGGAGCAGCTCCCGCAGGCCCTCTTCCGAGAGCGGGCCCCGGTTCGAGCGGGTCAGGTCGTCGAGCATCTGCTCCTCGCGTTTCGGGTCGAGAAAACCGAGCCCCTGCGAGTCCTTGTAGGCCTTGATCTGCGCGACGAGCTCGAGGCGATGGTTCACGGCTTCGACGATCGCGCGGTCGAAGGCGGAAATCTGCTCGCGGAGCCCGTTCAGGATCGGATCGCCGGTCATGGCCGTCCCTGCCACTGTACGTAGACCCGTTTTCCGGTGGCCGGGATCGTGATCAGGCGAAACGGGGAGGTCAGCCGCGGCTCGACGTGCTCGCCGAGGGACGGCGTGAGCTCGCGCGCGAGGATCTGGATGTCGCCGCGGCGCTCCGTTGCCTTCAGCACCTGAACGCGGTAGCCGGTGCTCGAGCGCGGCCCGGCCGCGATCAGCACGAGCCGGTCGCGTGCGTAGTCGATCCGCGGGAGATTCGGCGCGACCGCCGGGAAGATCCGCGCGAGATAGCGGTCGACCTGCCGCTGCCGCCAGAACGAGCGCGTGACCGACTTCGGCCAGAGCGCCCGGCCGTGAACCTTCCCCGTCACGTCGTGCCAGGCGAGCCGCTTCGCCCCGCCCGGCTCGTAGACCTGCGTCCAGACGACCCCGCCGGCGATCGCGAGCACGACCAGCCCGCCCGCGATCAGCGCCGCGCTACGAGTAGACGTAAACCGTCTCGCCGTACGGCTCCGAGTAGAAGAGCCGGGAGATCACGAAGTCCGGCACGCGCACGCAGCCGTGCGAGGCCGGGTAGGGCGGCACGGGATCGCCGCCATGGATGGCGTAGCCGCCGACGAAATACATCGGGTTCCACAGGACGCCGAGCGGGCTCGTGTCCCAGCCTGTTCTCTTTTCATAGATCGCGAAGCGTCCCTCGGGCGTGTAGTAGCCCGCGATGCCGGCGGTCGCCGCCGGCGAGATCAGCGCGATCTTCCCGTTGCGGACGAGATAGAGCACCTGACGCGTCTTGTCGACCTCGATGTGACTTGCCGGTTCCAGGTAGCGGGCCTGCGGGATCCGTGGCCGGCCGAGCCGCGTCCAGAACGCGGCGTCGACCGCACCGGTCCGCTCGAGGCCCTGCACCTTCTGGAATGCCCAGACGCTCTCCTGGAAGTCCTCGCCGAACGAGGGGCCGAAGCCCGGCACGGCGTAGTGCAGGGCGGCGAGCTGCCTGGCGAGGTCCGAGACGGTCTGGCTCGTCGTCCCGAGCGAGAGGTTGGGCGCACGGAGCGTGGCCGTCAGTTCGCGGTGCAGCTTGTCGTAGCCCGACGGCGGCTCTGTTGTCACCTTGATCTGGAGCGATCCGATCTGGCGCGTCGGCAGGTCGACGCTGGCCATGCTGCCGACCCGGCGATCGAGGTTGGCGACGCGGACGCGAATCGGCCCGGCCGCCGCGGGGGTGACCGCCGCCTCGAGCCGGAGCGGCGCGCCGGCGACCTGTGTCCCGACGAGCTTCACGTCGAGCCGCGGGCGAATCCGTACCGTCACCTCGTTCGACGTCGCGGTCAGCCAGGCGACGTGGAAGGGGCCCGGGCTTGCAAGCTCGACCGGGATCTTGAAGAAGCCGTTGTCGCGCACGCGCGCATAGGCGATGAGCCGGCTGCCCCTCAACAGGCGGACGCGCGCGTCCTGCGCCGCCGGGGAGAGCCGTCCGACGAAGTCCACCTTGTGAAGGTAGGTGGTCGCCTTCGGCGCCTTCAGCGTCAGGGTCGGGCGCCTGCCCGGCTGGGCCTGGGCCGACGCGGCTATGGGCCACGCGGCGAGTGAGACGAGCACGATCAGCGCGCGGCGCACGGCGCCAATATAGAGCGGCGCTAGGTCGACACGGAGACGATCAGGGCCACGCCGTTGAACAGCCCGTGCACGACCATTCCCGGGTAGACGCTGTCGGTTCGAGCCCGGATCAGCGCGAGGCCGGCGCCGAAGGCGATCAGGATCGGTAGCGCCTCGAGCAGGCCGTGCGCGAGCCCGAAGGCGACGCCGATCCAGAGGACGGCCGCGTTGCGACCCAGCGGCTCGAGCAGCGAGTAGCCGAGCCCTCGGAACGTGAGCTCCTCGACCACGGGGGCGACGACGACGAAGACCAGGAAGTTGACGACGTAGGGCGTCACGCGGCTCGAGTCCCACTTGTCAGGCGTGAGCCCCTGCTCCTGGCCCGGGTCGCTGAAAGCCGAGACGATCGCGCTGATCGCGTAGACGACGACGAAAACGCCGAGCGCGGTCGTCAGCACACGGGGGTACGAGCTCGGCGCCCGCAGCGCGAGCAGCCGGCGAAAGTCCGGCCGCGCGATCGCGAGGACGATCGCGAGGATGATCCCGTACTGGACGACCCCTCCGACCGCGGTCGTGTACTTGTACGCCGCGTCCTCGGGCGGCTTTCCGCCGGAAGCACGGCTCGCGTAGCTGAGCAGCACGAGAGCCGAGATCAGGATCGACCACGCAACGAGCCGGCTGCGGTCGAAGGTCGCGTTCACGACCAGCCCTCGAATGCGGTCGCGAGCGGCGCCGGCGCGAAGTGCATCCCGGCCGCCCTCGCTCCGTCCTCGTCTCCGGGCTCGTCGCCGACGTGCAGGGCGCGCTCCGCGTCCACCCCCAGCTTCTCGAGCGCAAGCCGGAACACGGCGGGCTCCGGCTTCGCGGCACCGGCTTCGGCGGTGGTCACGATCGCCGTGAAGAGCGAGGCGACGCCCAGTCGCTCGAGTTGCTCGGTCAGGCCGATGTCCCAGTTCGAAACCACCGCGACCTCGAGCCCCCGCGCGCGGAGGGCTCGGACGACCTCGAACGCGCCCTCGATCGGCTCCATCACGATCGAGTCCATGAATGCGTCCACGAACGACTCCGGCTCGAGACCTGCGCCGGCGCCCTCGAGGAAGATCCGTGTGCATTCGAGCCGGAGCGCGGCCAGGCTCTCCGGGTCGCGCCCATGCAGCGCGTTCGGCCGGTAGTAGGCGACCTCGGCGGCGAACCCGGCCTGGACTGCCTCGGGTGTCGACTCGACGCCGCGGCGCTCCAGTTGCCCGAGGAAGAGCGGCACCGGGTCGCGGAGCCTGACGAGCGTGCCGTAACCGTCGACGGTGACGGCGTCGAGGTCAGCGAAACGCATCCGGATGGAGCAGCCGGGCGACCTGCATCAGGCCGTCCCCGATGCGAGGGCCGGGCTGGAGCAGCGCCTGGTTGGCGATCGCGAACCGTCCGTTCCGCACTGCGCGGAGCTTGCGCGTGCGTCCCGAGCGGAGGTCCTTGAGCGTCACCTCCGCGTCCGAGGTCGCGAGGTAGACCTGCGGGTCGAGGCGCAGCAAGTCGTCCACGTCCACCGGGCCGGCGTCCGAGACCGTTCCGAACACGTTCGTCCCGTGCGCCTCCCGCAGCACGTCGCCGATCAGCGACTGGTCGGGGACGGTGTTCAGGAAACCGGTGTCGACGAAGACGCTGACGTCGGCGACCCGCGCCAAGCGATCGCCGACCTCGTGGCGGCGATCCTCGATCCGGTGGACGAGGCGTCGCGCCGCGACGGGGTCGCCCGTCAGCAGGCCGAGTTGGGTGATCGCCCGCTCGACCTGGCGGATGGAGTCGCCGGGCACGGTGTAGACGCGCGCGCGGGTCCTCGAAGCCGCCTGCGACAGGTCGCGCTCGTTCGCGTCCGGCGAGGCGACGATCAGGTCGGGCCGCGCACGGCGGACGGCGCGGACGTCGACGTTTCCGTCGGTATCCCGCAGGACGATGCGGCGCCCGACGCCGAGGCCGTCGAGGATCGACGCCCCCCCTGCGTCGAGGACGGCGATCCGCTTGGCCGGGGCTTCGACGACGGTCGGCCGCTCTGTCGTCACCGTCACCGGGTAGAGCCCGGCGTCGGGGCCGGTCGGCTCCTTGCGCTCGCCGCAGGCAGTCGCGCCGAGCAGGAGCGCGACGGCAACGAGCGCCGCTACGCGACCCATTGCCAGAGGGCCCACTGGGTGACGGCGACGCCGAGCATGATCGAACTCACCACGATGATCGCGGTATGCATCCGCGGACGACCGCCGAGGGTGGCCAGCGCGAGAAAGCAGGGAAACAGGACGACCCCGAATCGCGGCATCGAGAGCAGCGGCCAGCGCTCGCTCGGCACGCTCAGCGGGATCGCCAGGCTGACGGCTGCGAAGAGACCGTACGGAGCGCCGAAGCGCCGCCACGCGATCGCTGTCAGCGCGACGAGCAGAACGAGGAACGCGAACGCCTCCAGGTTGACGGCGGCGACGCGCATCGGGTCGGCGTCGCGGACGGGTGACCAGTAGTAGTGCGTGTGCGAGCCGGACACGAGCTGGCGGACGCCGGCCCACGCCGCCCGCGACCCGTCCCAGATTCCGCCGAGCGGCCCGGCTGCCGAGAGGTGCCGGTTCCAGAAGCCCTGCGAGCGGGCGAAGGCGAAGCCGTCGTCCCGCGCGGTCCCGAGGTACAGGGGGTAGGCGGCGAAGATCAGCGGCGCGAGGCAGAGACTCGCCAGCGCGCGGCGGCGCTCGCCGGGCGGCCGGCGCCAGGCCATGACCGCCAGCGCGGGCAACAGCGCGACGCCTGCGATCCGGGTCAGCACAGCGAGGCCTGTCACCACCCCCGCGGCCGGCCAGCGGCCGCGCTCGGCGAGCAGGAACGCCGCGAGCACGAGCACGAGGAAGAGCGACTCGCTGTAGACCGCCTGGAGGAACAGCGCGGTCGGGAACACGGCGAGGTAGAGGACCGCGCGGCGGGCGCCGTCGGCCCCGAGCTTCGGTTCGGCGAGCCGGTAGAGCAACGCGAACGAGCCGAGCGTCGCCGCGAGCGAGATCACGATCCCGGCGAGAACGTAGTGACCTCCGAGCACGCGCCCGAGCGCCGCGAGCGAGAGCGGGTAGAGCGGGTAGAAGGCGGCGGCGACCCCGTGCTGCGCGGCGCCGTAGCCGTGCTCGGCGATCCGCAGGAACCACACGCTGTCCCAGCGCGCCCAGACGTCGGTCACCCAGCCGAGGTCGCGGGTCAGGGACGGATCGTCCCAGCGGCCGGCGCGCGGATGGCGGTTCGGCTCGAAGACGAGCCACGCGAACAACGCCGCGGCCCAGATCGCCGCGCGGCTCCAGGCCCAGATCTCGAGGGCGGGCCCGCGGGCGCGCCTGATCCGCAGCTCAGCGAAGCGCTGGCGTGCTCGCGGTTCCCGAAGCCGAAGCCTTTGACCCGTGCTCACGAGCAGCGATCATAGTTCGATGCCGCCCCGCGTCTTCACGCCCGACGAGGCAAATGCAGCGCTTTCCGAGCTCCGGCCGCTGGTCGAGGCGATGGTCGAGGGAAAGCGCGCGCTCGACGACGCGCAGGAGCGGCGCGACGACATCGCGCAGCGCATCGCCGGCAACGGCGGCGGCATTCCGCCGGCGGAGCTCGGCGCGCTGGAGGCTGCGGTCGAGGAGGCGGCGAAGACGCTCGCGGGGACGATCGGTGAGATCCAGGCGATGGGCGTGCTCGTCAAGGATCTCGACACAGGCCTGGTCGACTTCCCGGGGCAGCGCGCCGGGCAGGACATCCTGCTCTGCTGGCAGCTCGGCGAGGACGAGGTCGCCTTCTGGCACGGCCTCGAGGACGGGTACGCAGGCCGTCAGCCTTTGTGAGGGATCCGCACTGCCCGCGTCGAACATAGGCGGTTGCGATGCCCTACTGGGAACGCCTCACGATCCTCGGCGCCGTCGTCCTCCTCAGCGTGGTCGTGGCGAGGGTCGTCGACCGCCGGATCGCGCGCCACGAGCTGAACGCCGGCGCGGCGACGCGCTACCGCGTTCTGCGGCGGAGCATCGTCGCGGTGATCATCACGATCGCGGTGCTCTCGGGCCTGCTGATCATCCCGCAGGTGCGGGCGGTCGCCGGGACGCTGCTCGCCAGCGGCGCGATTCTCGGGATCATCCTCGGCTTCGCCGCGCAGCGGACGCTCTCGAACTTCGTCGCGGGCATCATGATCGCCTTCACCCAGCCGTTGCGGATCGGCGACCACATCGTCGTCGAGAGCACCATGGGCGTCGTCGAGGAGATCGGGCTCATGTACACCTTCGTCCGCTCCGATGACGACACCAGGCTCGTGATCCCGAACGACAAACTGGCCTCGGATACCATCCACAACTCCACGATCGTCGACCGGGCGCAGAGAGCAGAGATAACCGTGCAAGTTCCAGTGAGCGCCGACCTCGATCACGTCATCGATCTGCTGCGGTCCGCCGGCGAGGGCGAGCGCGACCTCGAGGCGTTCGTCTCCAGCATCGAGGGCAGCCCGCAGATCACGCTGCGCGCGCTCGCTTCCGACCCGTTCGACGCGGATCGCCTCGAGCACGAGCTCCGCCTGCGCGCCCACAAGCGGCTCCGCGAAGCCGGCGTCTACGCATGAGTCGCTCGGCCATGGCGTTCGACGACCTACCGAAGGGCGGGGGCCGTCAGCGGCGGAAGCGCGTGCGCCGCCGTCGCCACGGCAAGCGCAACGCCGTCGTGGTCGTGCTCGTCCTTCTGCTCGGAATCCCGCTCGTGATCGGCCTGACCGCGCTCGGTGCCACCTCTGCGTTCAAGTCCAGCTGCACGCTCTCGTCGCTGCGCCCGGTGGCGATCGGCTCGAACTCGTTCGTCTACGCGGCCGACGGCTCGCTGCTCGGGTCGATCCCGGCGGAGCACAACCGCCAGCCGGTGCCGTTGAAGCAGGTCAGCCCATGGATCGTGAAGGCGACGATCGCCGTCGAGGACCGCCGCTTCTACCAGCACGGCGGCGTCGACTACGAGGGCATCCTCCGCGCCGCCTTGCGCGACCTGAACAAGGGCAAGGTCGTCGAGGGCGGCTCGACGATCACGCAGCAGCTCGTCCGCAACCTCTACATCTCGCGGGAGCGGACGTTCGAACGGAAGATCAAAGAGGCCTGTCTGGCGATCAAGCTCAGTCGCAACTGGTCGAAGCAGCGCATCCTCGCCGCCTGGATGAACCAGGTCTACTTCGGCAACCACGCCTACGGTGTCGAGGCCGCCGCGCAGACCTATTTCTCGAAGCCGGCGAAGGACCTGACGATGATGCAGGCGGCGCTGGTCGCAGGCCTCCCGCAGGCGCCTTCCCTGTACGACCCGGTGCTGCATCCGGACGACGCGCTCGCCCGGCGCGCAGACGTGCTGAACGCGCTGTACGTCAACCACGACATCACCTACGACCAGCTCCAGGTCGCGCTCGCCGACCGGAGCCTGCACCTCAAGCCCGGTCGCCTGTACACGAAGATCCGCGAGCCGTACTTCTTCAGCTTCGTCCGCGACCAGCTGATCGCGAAGTACGGCGTCCAGACGGTCCAGTCGGGCGGCCTGCGCGTCTACACCACGATCAACCCGGCGTTCCAGCGCGCGGCGCACGACGCGATCACGCAGACGCTGAACGAGAAGAACGACCCCGCCGCAGCGCTCGTCTCGATCAATCCCGCAAACGGCGCGATCCGCGCGATGACCTCTGTCTATCCCGGCCGCGTGAAGAACCAGTTCAACCTGGTCGCCCAGGCGCGGCGGCAGGCCGGCTCGACCTTCAAGTCGTTCGTGCTCGCGGCCGCCGTCAACCAGGGCATCAACCCTGCGACCTCGACCTACGTGTCGGCGCCCTTCACGTACCAGCCCGATCCGGCGATCCCGGCGTGGGACGTCTCGACGTACAGCCACACGTACTCGGGCCCGATCACGATCCAGCAGGCGACGCTCCAGTCGGACAACTCCGTCTACGCGCAGCTGACGCTCGACGTCGGTCCCGAGAACGTCGCGGCCATGGCCCACGAGCTCGGCGTGCAGAGCCCGCTCCAGCCGGTGCCGTCCATCGGCCTCGGCTCGAACGCCGTCTCGCCGCTCGACATGGCCTCGGCGTACGCCACGCTCGCCGCCGGAGGCGTCTACTCCCGGCCGATGGCGATCCGCAAGGTGATCCTCCCGAACGGCAAGGAGGACGACGAGGCCGGCTGGGGCAAGCCGGTGCGCCGCCGCGTGATCCCCGACGGGGTCGCCTACACCGTGACGAAGATCCTCGAGCAGAACGTCCTCTACGGCACGGGGACGCGGGCGAACTTCGGGCGTCCCGCCGCCGGCAAGACGGGCACGACTGACGACCACGCCGACGCGTGGTTCTGCGGCTACCTCCCGAATCTCGAGGCGACGGTCTGGGTCGGCTACCCGCAGGCCGAGATCCCGATGGAGAACGTGCACGGAATCGCGGTCGCAGGCGGCAGCTTCCCGGCCGAGATCTGGCGCCTGTTCATGGAGCGCGCCGTGCGGTACACGCACCCGGCGGACTTTGCGCTGCCGAGGACCTACCCGACCTGGAAGCCGTTCGTGCGCGGCGACTACGCGATCCAGTACGTCCCGCCCGACACGACGCCGACGACCGACACGACGCCGACGACCAAGGCAGCGACGACCGCTGAGCAGACGACGACCGAGCAGGAGATCACCGTTCCCGATGTGCCGGTGACGACCCAGGAGGTCCAGACGGTCGCGCCGCCGCCGACTCCGATCGCGCCCACCGTGGCGCCGCCGCCGGTGACGACATCGGCGCCGCCGCCCCCGCCGCCCGAGCCTCCCGCAACGACCACGGTCGGCGCGCCGTCTCAGTAGGCTTCGCGGTGCGCTCGCCTTCCGGGGTTGCGCTGCGCGTGACGGCGCTGGCGACTCCGCTGCTGCTGGGCGCGCTCGCGGTTCCGAGCGGCGGGCTCTTCCGGGGCGCGAAGTTCCGGGACCTCCATCTCTACCGCGAGTACGGTGATGCGCTGCTCGACGGCCGCCTGCCCTACCGGGACGTGTTCGTCGAGTATCCGCCCGGGGCGATCCCGCTCTTCGCCGCTCCCTCGCTTGCGCCGGGCGGCTGGTACGACCCGCTCTTCAAGGTGCTGATGACGCTCTGCGCGGTCGGGACGATCTACCTGGTGGTCCTCCTGCTTGCCCGGCGCGGCGCAGCCGTCCCCGAGCTTGCGGCCGCGGCCGCGTTTCTCGCCCTGGTGCCGATCGCGCTCGGCCCCGTCTCGCTGAACACCTACGACGCGTTGCCTGCGCTGTTGACGGTCGGCGCGCTCGCGGCTCTCCTGTATGGGCGCGGGACGCTTGCGCTCGGACTGCTCGGCGCGGCGTTCGCGGTGAAGCTGTACGCGCTGGTCCTCGTCCCGCTGGCGCTGCTCCGGCTCGGGCGGGCAGCGGCCTGGCGCGGGCTGGCGGCGTTCGCCGGAGTCGCGGTGGTGCTGGTCGTCCCCTGGGTCGCGCTCTCGCCCCACGGAGTCTGGGAGAGCGTCCGCGCCCAGCTCGGCCGGGGGCTGCATGCGGAGAGCCTGGGCGCGAGCGTGCTGCTCGCCGGCGACCGGCTCGGTGCCTACGACGCGCACGTCGTCAAGCGCCTGCACCCGGCGGCGACGCGGGACCTGACCGGAGGTCTCCCCATGCCCTCGGGTACGCGACATCGGTGCTGGCGCTGCTCGCGGTCGCCGCGGTCTGGTTCGTCTACTACCGCCGCCGAGACCGTCTCGAGCTCGCGTTCGCAGCGGCGATCGCAGGCGTGCTCGCCTTCGCGAAGGTGCTCTCGCCGCAGTACCTCGTCTGGCTGATCCCGTTCGTTCCGTTCGGCGGAGTCGCCGCCGGGGCGCTGTTCGTCGCCGCGCTCGCGCTGGCGCAGAGCTGGTACTTCCACTACCGGCAGCTGTGGGCGATCGGCTGGCCGGTCTGGCCGCTGCTGGCCCGGAACGTCCTGCTGGTGGGGCTCTACATGTTCCTCTTGTGGAAGACGAGCACGCCGTCGCGCGAGAAGACGAGCCTCCAGTCCGGGCTCTGGCGCAGACGGACGAGCGCCGCTGCGGCCGGGAGCGGCGCCGAGCGGTCGGCGTAGCTCGACCGCGTCTCGTCGGCGACCACCCACGTCGCGTCGGCGAGCTTCGGCAGGCTGAGCACGCGCCGGCGGTCGGACAGGTGAGCGCCGAGGACGTTCGTCGAGCTGACGACCGCCTCCTTCGGGACGAGCGAGACGGCCTGCGCGGCGATGTGGTCGTGCGCGGTCACGCGCCAGTCGTTCCGCTGGTAGTCCTCCCCGCCCGGGACAGCGCCCCACAGCGGGATCGCGCCGATCTTCCAGCTCGCGAGGAGCGCGACGAGCACTGCGAGGACGGCGACCTTGCCCGCCGGGAACCGCCGGGCGAGCAGGGCCGCGCCGAGCACCGTCGCGGCGACGAGCGGCGCGATCGCCCCCGCGGTGTAGTGGAAGTGGATCGAGGTCTGCGTCGACGTCGCCGAGAGGACGTTCAGAGCGAGCTCCGGCAGCGCTGCGATCAGGACGACGGGTGAGAGCAGGAACAGGAAGCCGAGCGGGAGGAGCAGGTGGAACAGGTAGTGGACGTCCCTGCCCTGGAACGCCTGCTCGAGGATCCGCCAGGGATGAGTGACCGCCGTCTTCGCGATCCCGCCGGCGGAGCCGCCGATCGCGTCGTAGCGGCCGTAGAACGCCGAGTCGGCGCCGGCGTTGTAGTGCGGGATCACGACCGCGATCGCGAGCGCGGAGACGAGCACCCCGGCGACGGCGACGATCGCGCCCGTGCGGGTGCGCCGCCGGATCGCGTACCAGATCCCCATCCCGGCGACGACGAACCCGATCTCCTCCTTGGTCGTCATCGCGAGCACGGCGAAGATCGCGAAGGGGACGAGCCGGTCCTCGTCGAGGTACCAGAAGGCGAAGAGCAGGAACGGGGTGGCGAGCGCGACCGGATGAAACTCGTTCAGGGTCAGCCACTGCGTCGCCGGGTAGAGGAGGTAGACGAGTGCGAACCCGAGCGCCGCGCGCTCGCTGCGGAGGTGCTTGTTCGCCAGCCAGAAGACGGGCAGCGCGCCGAGGGAGACGAGGACCGCCTGGACGACGAGCAGCATCTCCGGGCTCGGCCAGATCCACCACAGCGGCGCGAAGGCGGCCAGGATCGGATCGAAGTGCGCGGCGAGGCGCGAGATCTGCCGCCCGTCGCCGCTCGTCATCTGGAGGAAGTGGCCGTGTGCCGTGTTCCAGACCGTCTGCACCATGTTCCCGAGGTCGTAGCGGCCGGTGTTGAACGCGCGATGACGGAGGACGGACAGGGAGCCGAACCCGGCCGCATAGGCGGCCATCGCCGCGTACAGGAGCGGTTTCGCTCTCAAAGCAGCGCCTCGATCAGCTCACGCCAGCGCGCGCCGAGGACTTCTTCGCTCGCGTGCTCGCGGTAGGCGGCGAGCCCGCCGGCGCCGATCTCCGGTGTGACGCGGCGGATCGCCGCGACCAGCGCTTCGGGGTCGCCGGGCGGGACGAGCAGCGCGCTCTTCCCGTCGTCGAGCAGCTCTCGCGCGGCGGGCGTGTCGGCGCTGACGACCGGCGTGCCGCACGCCAGCGCCTGGAAGACCTTGTTCGGGATCACGCGTGCGGCCTTCGCCGAGGTACCGAAGATCCCGAGCGCGCAGGACGCGGGGTACAGCTCGTCCGGCAGGTTCTCGTACTCGACCCAGGGCACGTGCTCCACGTTCGCCGGCCGGCCGGCGAGCAGATGGTCGAGCTGACCGCTCCCGACGATTCGGAACCGCAGGTCGGGTGCGAGCCGTGCGGCGGCGAGGATCGTCTCGAGCCCGTGCAGCGGGATCAGCTTCCCCACGAACAGCGCCGGGCCGCCTCCCACCCACCCCGGCTCGAAGACGCGTTCCTCGGCGCCGACGAAGCACACCGCCACCTTCCCCGCGCCGAGGGAGCGGAACAGCTCGGCGTTCGCGGCGGTGTCGGAGACCACCAGGTCGGCGGCCCGCAGGGAATGACGGTCGATCGCGCGCAGCGTCCGGTCGGCCAGGCCGCCGGCCTGAAAGCGGGCGCGGTCGCCGACCAGCGTGTCCGACAGCGAGACGAGCGGGTTGAAGACGACCGGGCGCGAGCCGGCGGCGCGGCGGGCTGCGGGTAGGTCGAGATGCCCGGGATAGCCGACGAGCAGCGCGTCGAACCCCTCGCGCGGCCGCGCGAGGAGCCGCGCTTCGGCGCCGGCGAGCCGGAGCGCCGCCGAGGCTCCCGCGCTCCACTTGTGCTCCCGCCCCTCCCACACCGGGACGTGCCGCTCGGCGACCTCGACGCCGGCGCGCCGGAGGCACGAGATCACCTGCGCGTTGCGCGGGTACGCCCGCTCGTAGGTGCCGAAGTAGAGGACCCTCATGGGCCAAGGATGGCCCATGAGTGTGGAGGGGTTCGAGGGGAACCGGGAGGTTCCCCTCTAGACATCGGCCCCTGAAAGAAGGGGGTTCGTGGGGGAAACATGTGTTTCCCCCACGGGAGCGAGCCGCAGGCGAGCGACCTCAGGAGAGGGTCTCTTCGACGAGCGCCTCGGACCGCTCGCGGTCGGTCGAGCGCTCCTCGTGGTGGCTCGTGATCAGCTCGGTGATCAGCCCGAGCGAGAAGACCTGGATGCCGACGACGACGAGCAGGACGCCGAGGATCAGGAGGGGCCGCTGGCCGATCGCGTTCCCGAGGATCTTGTCGATCGTCAGGTAGATCAGGATTCCGGTTCCGGCGAACGAGAGCGTCAAGCCGACCCCGCCGAAGAGGTGGAGCGGCCGGTTCCGGTAGCGGCCGAGGAACGAGACCGTGAGCAGGTCGAGAAAGCCGCGGAGGTACCGCTCGAGCCCGTAGCGCGAGCGGCCGTGCTCGCGCGGGCGGTGGTTCACCGGCAGCTCGGCGACCCGGAAACCGCGGTTCTGCGCCAGCACCGGGATGAACCGGTGCAGCTCTCCGTAGAGCCGGAGGCCGCGCACCACCTCGGCGCGATAGGCCTTCAGGCCGCAGTTCATGTCGTGCAGGTGGACGCCCGAGATCCACCCGGTGACGGCGTTGAAGATCCGCGAGAGCACCCGGCGGCGCAGCGGGTCGCGCCGATTCGACTTCCAGCCCGAGACGAGGTCGAAGCCCTCGTCGAGCTTGGCGAGCAGGTGCGGGATCTCGGCCGGGTCGTCCTGGAGGTCACCGTCGAGGGTGACGATCACCTCACCTCGAGCCTGCGCGAACCCTGCGGCGAGCGCGGCGGCCTTGCCGAAGTTGCGCCGCAGCCGGACGACGACCACGTCGTCGCGGGCGGCGTGCAGCCGGGTGAGCGCGGCGAACGTCCCGTCGGTCGAGCCGTCGTCGACGAAGATCGTCTCCCACGGCGTATCCAGCGGCTGAAGCGCCGAGTCGAGCTCGTCGACGAGGAGGGCGACGCTCCGCTCCTCGTTGAAAACAGGAACGACGACGGAGATCACGGGCGCGAGCCTACCCGCGTGGTAGGCGTGGCGCGGGCCCCAACTCGGCGACGAGCGCCGCGCCGTCCGCCGGCCGGTCGGATGGGCTCTTGGCCAGCGTGGCGAAGGTCAGGCTTTCGAGACGCGCTGGTGGATCGTCGCGGAAGTCTGCAACCGAGGGCGGCGGCCGGTCGCGGTGCATCGCCGCGAGCTCGAGTGCGTTGCGGGACTCAAAGGGCAGGCGTCCGGTGAGCATCCGGAAGAGAACGACGCCGAAGGAATAGACGTCGCTCGCGGGCGTGGCGTTGTCGCCGGCGGCGCGCTCGGGCGCGAGGTACGACGCAGTGCCGAGCACCGTCCCGGCCGAGGTCAGGCCGGACTCGTCGGCGACCTGCGCGATCCCGAAGTCCGCGAGCTTCGCGTTGCCGGAGGCGTCGAACAGCACGTTTGCGGGCTTCAGATCGCGGTGGAGGACCCCGTGCGCGTGGGCGAAGGCGAGCCCGGCGGCGATGTCCCGGGCGGCTCTGTCGGCCTCCTCGTCGGACAGGGGCCCGCCGGCGAGCCGCTCCTCGAGCGACCCGCCCGGGAGGTACTCGAAGGCCATGAACGGCCGCTCGCCGTCCTCGCCGTAGTCGTAGAGCGTGGCGATGTTCGGGTGCGCGAGCGCGCCGACGGCGTGCGCCTCGCGCCGGAACCGCCGCGGGTCGGCCTCGCGCGCGAGCAGCTTGACCGCCACCTTCCGGTCGAGCTCGAGGTCGGTCGCGGCCCAGACCTCGGCCGTCTCCCCGCCGCCGAGCCGCTCGTCGAGCCGGTAGCGGCCGGCGATGACCTGGTCGCCCACGCCGGTAGCGTATGCCGCCGGTGGAGGAGATCCTTTCGCTCCCCGAGGCGCAGGCGCTCATGCTCGGGCGCGCGCGCCCGCTTGCCGCGGAGACGCTGTCGCTCGCCGAGGCGGCGGGCCGCTTCCTGGCCGAGCCCGCGCGGGCGCTCGTCGACCTGCCCCCCTTCCGGAACTCCGCGATGGACGGCTATGCGCTGCGCGCCGAGGACACGCCGGGAGAGTTGCCGGTCGTCCATCGGGTCGCCGCCGGAACGCCTGCGCCACGGGCGCTCGAGGCCGGCGAGGCGATGGGGATCGCGACCGGCGGGCTCGTCCCCGAGGGCGCGGATGCCGTCATCCAGCACGAACTGGTTGTCGAGAAAGACAACAGCATCGAGGTCTCTACTGCTGTTGCCAAGGGAGCGAACGTACGTGAACCGGGCCGCGATGTCTCGGCAGGCGCTGTCGTCGCTGCCGCGAGGCATTCGGCTCGGCCCGGCGCAGATCGGCGCGCTCGCGGCCGCGGGGGTCGCCGAGGTCGTCTGCGCGCGACGCCCGCGGGTGGCGGTACTGGCCACGGGAACGGAGCTTCGCGAGCCCGGCTCCGCGCTCGCCCCCGGCGAGGTCTACGAGGCGAACGGAGTGATGCTCGCCGCCCAGCTCGCAACAGCCGGTGCCGAGGTGACGCGCCTCGACTCGGTCGCCGACGACGAGGACGCCCACCGGCGGGCGCTGGAGACGGGACTCGAGTTCGACGTCCTCGTCACCTCGGGCGGCGTCTCGGTCGGTCCGCATGACCTCGTGCGGCGGATCGAAGCCGAGCTCGGTGTCGAGGAGGTGTTCTGGCGCGTCGCCGTGCGGCCCGGAAAGCCCGTGTCGTTCGGCGTTCGTGGTGAGACGCTCGTCTTCGGGCTCCCCGGGAACCCGGTCTCGACGCTGGTCGGCTGCGAGCTCTTCGTGCGGCCGGCGGTGCTCGCGCTGCAGGGAGCCGCCGATCCCGGCCCGAGGTTCTCGGCCGGCCGCCTCGCCGAGACCGTCTCGAGGAATCCGGGGCGCGACGACCTGATGCGCGCCCGCACCGAGGTGACCGACGACGGGATCGTGCTCTCACCGGTCACGGGCCAGGAGTCGCACATGATCGTGCGCGCCGCCGAGGCCGACGCGCTCGTGCTCGTTCCGAGGGGCGAGGGCGAGCTCGCAGCCGGCGAGTCCGTTCGGTACCTCCCGCTCTAGGTAGCCGGGCCGCGCGGCCCGACCGAGTACGGCCGCCCGTCACGGGGCTCGACGCGGACGAGCCGGGCGTAGGCGAGGTAGCGGTGCGTCGCGAAGAACCGGGGGTGGCAGGCCTGGAGCACGAGCTGCTCGTGGTGGCGCGAGCGCAGCACCGCGATGTCGTGGGCGCCGACGATCCTGTGCCCGGTGATCTCGTAGTGGAAGGTGCCGTACGGGAGCTCGAACGTCACCGGGTCGCCCGGCTTCAGCTGGTCGATCTTCGCGAACGGCGCGAGGTACGTCGTGCGGTGGCCGGCGACGTAGACGAGCTCGTTCTCCCCGGGCATGAACGTGTGCAGCTCCCGCCCCGGCCCCTTCGTCAGGTCGTCGTGCCCGGTGCCGTTGACCACGATCGTCTTCAGCCCGAGCCGCGGGACGATCATTCGTCCGACCGGCTTGCCCTCGTGGAGCGAGAGCCGGTAGGCCCTGGCCGCCGCGGCGATCCGGGCGCGGTCGGTCTTCTCCGGCGCGCCGCTCGAGGTCTTCGGCGCGGTGTCGGGCGGACGGTAATCCGCGAACTCGTGGGCGAAGGTCGAGGCCAGCTTGTGCTGCTGGTACTTCGTGTAGACGGCCGTGAACGGGTCCTGCCACTGCCAGACGAGCAGCGCCCAGGCGATCGAGCACAGGCCCACGACAATCATCAGCGTTCCGGTGATCCGGGCCGCGCGTCTCATCTACAGCCCCAACGCCTCGTCGTCCTTGGCGGTTGCGCGGTTCCGGGAGCGCGCGGTGAGCACGATCGCGCGGATGCTGTTCCGGATCGGGCCGCGCGGCGGCCGCTCGGCGGCGCTCGGATACGGCGCGTAGCGGCCTGCCGCCAAGGCGGTCAGCTGCGCCGCCCCTGCCAGCCAGCAGAGGACGAGAAGGAAGGCCACAATCGATAGGTAGTCGACCGCTGCGAGTTCCGCAAGGTACCAGGGCGCATCGAGGCCGAGTCCGAAGCGGAACATGAACGAGCCGACGAGGATGAACGGGCCGAGCAGTCCGGCGACGAGCAGGGCGACCCTCGCGCCCGGCCCGCGGTCGCGAACCTGCGGGAGCCACAGCCAGATGTGCAGCGAGGGCAGCAGGAAGAGGAGTGCGAAGGCGTTCGTGGCGACGACGAGCAGTGCGACGACGCCGAGCGCGAGCATCGCGGCGGTGTGGCCGGCGAGTTCCTCCTCGACTGTCGCGGGCTTGCGCGGAGCGAGCCGGGTGCGCGAGACGAGCCAGCCGGGGACAGCCAGGACGAGCAGCAGGATCAGGCCGAGCGCCGGCCAGTTGCCGGCCGGAGCCGTCTCGGGGTTGATCGGGTGCGGCGCGCCGCCGGGCCAGACGCCGACGAGGCCGAGGAAGAGGAACATCGCCCCGACCCACAGCCAGAAGCCGAGCCGGCTGCGGTACGCCCGCAGGGCGGGCGCGACGGGGATCTTCCGTCGGCGGCAGCGCGCGAACAGGTCGACCGTGACGACGACGAACGGCAACAGCATCGCCACCAGTGCGAACTCGATTGCCCATCCTCGGACGAGCCGGCTGCCCAGAAAGACGTAGCTGTGCGTGCCTGCGCGCGAGCTCGAGCCCTTCGTCGAGCGAGCCGAGCAGCGCCTGCGAGGCGCGGCCGATGTCCGTCACCTGCTTCCGGTGCAGGCGCTCCGGAGTGTCCCCGAACGACGCCGGTGGGCGGTTACCGCTGGTCGTGATCGTGATCGCCGGAATCCCGCGGCCGACGAGCGGCGCCTGCTCGTAGAGGCTGAACGGGAAGCCCAGATCGGTCAGCTGTCCGAGCGCGCTCGTCCTGCCCGGGGCCGTCCCGCTCTGCTCGGTGATCCGCGCGGCCGCGCTCTCGACCAGGACGGGCGCCGGCGAGCGAGGCTGGTCGGCTGCCACCTCGAGGCGAGGCTTTCCCTTGCCGCCGATCGAGTCGAGGTTGACCACCGCGAGGACCCGGTTCCGGTCCGGGTAGTGCTGCGCGAAGCGGGCGGCGCCGAGCCCCCCGAAGGCACCCCCGTCGGTGGAGAGGAAGATCAGTCGATGCTGGGGGCCGACGGGCTGGGTCGCGGTGCCGGTCGGGGTCGCGTACCCGCGCGCCAACTCGATCAGGGCGGCCGTGCCCGACGCGTTGTCGTTCGCGCCCGCACCCAGGCCCGAGTCGTCGCGATGGGCCATGACCACGATCGCGTCGGCGTTCTGCGGGCCTGCGGTGAAGAGGACGTTGCGGAGCAGCACGCGGCCGCGGCCCGGGATCGTCGCGTCGAATCCGTCCACCTGCGGCTTGAACCCGTAGAGCCTCATCTTGTCGATCAGCCAGCGAGTCGCCCCGAGCGACCCGGCGGTTCCCGGTGCGCGGTCGGGATAGAGGCGCGAGAGCTCCCCGGAGAGCGACATCGCAGCGCCGCCGTCGAAGGTCGGCGGCAGGTTCGGCGCCGGGAGCGCGGCAGGTCGCTCGACGCTGAAGGCGACGATCAGCAGCGGTAGGCCGACGATCAACCAGGTGCCGCGGTAGAGCCGGCTGTTGATCGGCCGCTCGGCCGTGCCGCGCCGCCGCCGGCGCCGGGTGCGCGCCTGAGGGGATGTGGGCGGTTGGGTCGCGATACGAGGGCTATAGTAGATCGGCCCCCTCGTCGGCTCCCCATGGCGGACTCAGCGACCATCCTGCTCGTCGACGACGAGGAGTCGGTTCAGAAGCTCCTCACCTATCCGCTCGAACGCGATGGGTACCGGGTCGTCCAGGCGCGGGACGGTGACGAGGCGCTCTCCCGCTTCGACGCCGAGGACGTCGACCTGGTCGTGCTGGACGTGATGATCCCGAAGATCGACGGGCTCGAGGTCTGCAAGCAGCTGCGCGCGCGGAGCTCGGTTCCGATCGTGATGCTCACCGCCCGCGACGACGAGCTCGACAAGGTGCTCGGGCTCGAGCTCGGCGCCGACGACTACATCACCAAGCCGTTCTCGATCCGGGAGTTCCGCAGTCGCGTCCGTGCGCTGCTGCGGCGAGCGTCGGCGCCGCGGTATGAGCCGCGCGACGAGGCGGCGATCGAGATCGACGGCCTCCGGATCGACCCGGGGCGACGCGTCGTCGAGCTCGACGGCACGCCGGTTCAGCTGACCTATGTCGAGTTCGAGCTCCTGCGGACGCTCGCTACGCGGCCGGGGCGCGTGTTCTCGCGCCAGTCGCTGCTCTCGGCGCTGTGGGGCGGTGCGGAGTACCGCGAGCCGCGGACGATCGACGTCCACGTGCGGCATCTGCGCGAGAAGCTGGAGCCTGATCCGGGTCAGCCGCGCTACATCCTCACCGTGCGCGGGGTGGGGTACCGCTTCAAGGATGCATCGTAGGCTCGACGGAGATGCACGGATAGCGAAAGTGCCGGCTTTGCCGGCGCTGGAGCGGACACTGCATCGTAGGCTCGACGGAGATGCACGGATAGCGGAAGGTGCCGGCTTTGCCGGCGCTGGAGCGACACGTGAGGCGCTTCAGCGGCGTCGGCGCACGGCTGGGGCTGGCGCTCCTGGCGGTGCTCGCAGGCGCGCTCGGGCTCGTCTACCTGATCGTCGTCCCGTCGCTTCAGAACCGGTTGGTCAACTCGCGGCTCTCGCAGCTGGAGCGCGCGTCCGACGGTCTCGCGCGCGAGTTGCCCGCCGACCGTTTTCGGTGGCCCGACTTCCTCGAGAGCGCGGCGGAGAGTGCGAACGCACGGGTCGTGATCTACGACTATCTCGGGCCGCCGACCGCGCTGGTGGTGGTCGGGGACTCGCGCGGGACGCGGTCGACCGATGTCGAGCGCGACCGGCTTGCGCTGCGGGCGGCCTCCGACCGGACGCCCCGCGAGCGGCGAAGCGATTCACCGGGGCAGCCGGTACGCGGAGGCCGTTACTCCGGTGCCGAACACGAACACGCTGCTGCTCGTCTCGGCGCCGCTCCACGAGGCGCTGTCGTCGGTTCGCTTCGTCCGCGAGCGGCTGCTCATTGCCGGCGCGCTCGCCCTTGCCTGCGCGCTCGGTGTGGGGTACATCGGTGCCTTGCTCTTCGCGCGGCGGCTCCGTCGGCTCGAGACGGCGGCAGAGCGGATCGCGGCCGGTCAGTTCGGCGAGCCGATCCTGGACACGGGCGCCGACGAGGTCGGCCAGCTCGCGCGCACGTTCGACCGGATGCGCGTTCGCCTGGCGGCGCTCGACCACGCCCGCCGCGAGTTCATCGCGAACGCCTCGCACGAGCTGCGTACGCCGCTGTTCTCGCTCGGCGGGTTCCTGGAGCTGATGACCGAAGAGGAGCTGGACGAGGAGACGCGGCGTGAGTTCCTCCAGACGATGCGTGAGCAGGTCGACCGGCTGGCGAAGCTCGCGATGGAGCTGCTCGACCTGTCCCGCGTGGATGCCGGCCAGCTTCAGGTCGAGCGGGAGCCGGTCGACCTCGCGGAGGTCGCGGAAACCGTCGCCGACGAGTTCGCGGTGCTCGCGCGGTCGGGCGAGCATCCGGTCGAGCTCGAGGCCCGGGACGGTGACGAGGCGCTCGGCGACGAGCAGCGGGTGCTCCAGATCGGGCGGATCCTCGTCGAGAATGCGCTCGTTCACACCCCGCCGGGGACGACAGTGCGGCTGCGCGCCGGCGGAGGCGTGCTCTCGGTCGAGGACGACGGGCCTGGGATCCCGCCGGAGCACGTGGAGAACGTGTTCGAGCGGTTCTACCGCGGTGGGGGCCGGCTGTCGTCGGGAAGCGGGCTTGGGCTCGCGATCGCGCGCGAGTTGGCGCGCGCGATGGGTGGGTCGCTGGAGCTCGAGTCCGCTCCCGGGCGGACCGTGTTCACTCTGCGGCTTGCGGTCGCAGATCGAGCTCAGCGGATTCCGGCGCGTTCAGCTGTCTAGCGACCTCGAGAAAACACGTGAAAACGATGTCCGTGGCGGCTATTGAGCCTCGTAATCGACAGTCTGCATCGAAGCTCCTTCCGGGACAGGCTCGAGGCTTTTCCGTGCCGGCTCGTTGTGCCGATCGTCACTGTAGACAACGACATGTCACGGAAGTGTGGCTAGAGTGAGACGAATGCGTGCCCGCTCGACCACTGTGATTGCCGCCTGCTCGGCTGCCGCCGGCGCCGTCGCAGTCCTGCTCGTCGCCTGGGCGGCCGGCTGGCTGCACGGCGAGGAGCACACGGTCGTCGTCCGCGAGGCGGCGTCCCCCGTAGAGGTCGCAAATGCGCCGCGGGTGACGCCGCTGATCGGCGGTCACTTCGACCCGGCGGCCATCTACAAGGGCAGGGGCGGTGGAGTCGTGACGATCTACTCCGTCTTCGGCTCGGGCTCTGCGGCGAGCGCGGCGCAGGGCTCGGGTTTCGTCGTCTCACGCGACGGCGTGATCCTGACCAACTCGCACGTGGTCACGACTGCGGGCGAAGGCGCCGGCGCCGCGACCCCCGCGAGCAGGGTCTACGTCGAGTTCAAGGACCGCGACCGGGTCGCGGCGAAGATCGTCGGCTGGGACGTCTTCGACGACGTCGGGGTGATCAAGGTCGACCCGAAGACGCACGCGCTGGCGCCGGTTCCGCTCGGCGACTCGAGCCGCGTCGTCGTCGGCGAGCCCGTGGCCGCGATCGGCAGCCCGTTCGGGAACGAGAACTCGCTCGCGGTCGGAGTCGTCTCCGCGACCCAGCGCTCGATCGAGTCGCTCACGTCGCAGTACAACCTCGTCGACGCGATTCAGGTCGACGCGCCGATCAACCACGGCAACTCCGGCGGCCCGCTCTTCGACGCCCTGGGCCGTGTGATCGGGATCAACGCGCAGATCCGGAGCGACAGCGGCAACGCAGAGGGTGTGGGGTTCGCGGTGCCGATCAACGCGGCGAAGCGGTCGATGGCCCAGCTGCTCGCGAACGGCAAGGTCTCGTATGCCTACGTGGGGATCACCAGCGAGGACCTCACTCCGGGCATCGCCCGCCGCTTCGGCTACCCGGTCGAGTACGGCGCGGTGATCACCTCGGTGCGGCCCGGCAGCCCCGGCGCCCGCGCGGGCCTGCGCGGTGGAACGGACGAGCGCGACTTCAACGGCGTCGACTTCACGTACGGCGGCGACGTGCTGGTCGCCGTGGACGGCTCGCCTGTTCGCGGCGCGAACGACGTCGTGCGGACGGTCTCCGAGCATCTTCGGCCCGGCCAGGTCTCGACGTTCACGATCGTCCGTGACGGAACGCGCCGGCGGGTGCGAGTCGTGCTCGGGACGCGGCCCGGAAACCCGGACGCGCGTTAGAGGTCGGCCGTTGCCGGTTATGAGGATGTAAGGGCGGATTCGCACGGCCGGTGAATCCGGTAGAAAGGAGCAGCTTTTCCTCGGATCATGGGCGCACCGGGCACAACCCACCAACCGCTGGACTCCCGCTCGGACGGCGCCGGGCACCGTGTCCACCTGCGGATTCCGGCTCGTGCCGAGTACATCACGCTCGGGCGGCTGGCTCTGACCGGGTTGTCGCGCCTGCGTGAGCTCTCCGACGAGACGCTCGCCGACCTCAAGCTTGCGCTGACGGAAGCCTGCTCGAACTCTGTCCGGCACGCGTACCGGGACGGGCGCGCTGGTGTTGTCGATATTGACTACAACCTTCAGCCCGACTATCTGGCGATCGAAGTCAGCGACGACGGACCGGGCTTCGACTACGTGGAGGCCGACGTCGAGGAGGGCGGCGAGCTGACGGAGGGCGGCCTCGGGCTCGCGATCATCAGGTCGCTCGCGGACGAGTTCGAGCTCGGCAGCCGGAACGGTGGGGGCTCGCGTCTCCGGTTCGTCAAGAAGCTCCCCTAGCCCGCGTTTCCCCGCCCTCGCACCGGGCTAGGCTTCGCCCGTGGAAACCCGACGGAAACTGATCGTCGTCTCGAACCGTGGCCCTGTCTCCTACCGGCGAGGCGATGGCGGCGAGCGAATCGAGCAGCGCGGCCAGGGTGGCCTCGTCACTGCGCTGCGACCGCTGGTCGCCCATCACGACGTCACCTGGGTGGCGAGCGCGATGACCGACGAGGACCGCGCTGTCGCGGCCGAGGCCGGCGGCAGCGTGCTCGAGGGCACCGGCCGCACCGGCGAGATCTACCGGCTGCGCCTGGTCACGCATGACCCCGCGACCTTCGAGCGCTTCTACAACCGGTTCGCCAACCCGACGCTCTGGTTCCTCCAGCACTACCTCTGGAATCTCGTCGAGGAGCCGGTCACCGATGAGCGCGAGCACGACGCGTGGTCGGGCTACCGGCAGGCGAACGAGTCCTTCGCAGCGGCCGTTCTCGAGGAGCTCGGCCGGGAGCCCGATGCCGCGGTCTGGTTCCACGACTACCACCTCTACCTTGCGCCGCGGCTCGTCCGCCACGCCAGGCCGGAGGCCCTGCTCTCGCACTTCGTGCACATTCCCTGGCCCGGCCCGGACTACTGGACGGTTCTGCCGGAGCCGGTGAGGGTGGCGATCCACGACGGGCTGCTCGCGAACGACGTGGTCGGCTTCCACACCGACCGGTGGCGTGAGAACTTCTTCGTCTCAGCGGCTCGCATCCTCGGCGCGGAGGTCGACCGCGAGCTCGGCACGGTCGAGCACGACGGCAGGCGGACGCTCGTCACCGCCCGTGCGATCTCGGTCGACCCGGCCGAGTTCGAGGAGCTTGCCGACAGCGAGGTGGTGCGCGAGAAGGAGCGCGGCCTCGAGGAGATCCCCGGCGAGCGGCTGATCGTCCGCGTCGATCGCACGGATCCGTCGAAGAACATCGTCCGCGGCTTCCAGGCGTTCGAGGTCTACCTCGAGCGGCATCCGGAGGCGTGCGGCCGGGTGACGATGCTCGCGCTGCTCGACCCCTCCCGGCAGAACATTCCGCAGTACGCCGCGTACCTCGAGGAGGTTCAGTCGGCGGTGCGCTCGGTCAACCGGCGCTTCGGGTCCGACGCGTGGCAGCCGATCGTGCTCGAGGTTCGGGACGACTTCCCGCGCTCGCTCGCCGCGTACAAGCGCTACGACGTCCTGTTCGTGAACGCGATCTTCGACGGGATGAACCTCGTCGCCAAGGAAGCGCCGCTCGTCAACGAGCGCGACGGCGTGCTCGTGCTCTCCGAGAACACCGGCGCCTACGACGAGCTCGCCGAATGGAGCCTCGTCGTCAACCCGTTCGACGTCGTCGGGCAGGCGGAGGCGATCCATTCCGCGCTCGAGCTTTCCCCGGCGAATCGCCGCGCCCGGGTCGAGGCGATCCGCGCGCACGTGCGCGAGCACGACATCGAAAGCTGGCTCTCGGCCCAGCTGGCCGACCTCGACGCGGTCTCGCCCGTCGCCCGGAGCTAACGTTTCCCGCGTGACCGAGCTCTCGCATGTCGACGAGGCGGGCGACGTCCGGATGGTGGACGTCGGCGACAAGCCGCTCTCGCGCCGGCGCGCCGTGGCCGCGGCGACCGTGACGATGGCGCCGGAGACGGCGCGGCGGCTGCGCGAGCTGCCGAAAGGCGATGCGCTCGCAACCGCTCAGGTCGCGGGCATCATGGCCGCGAAGCGAACGGCCGAGCTGATCCCGCTCTGCCATCCCTTGCCGCTCTCACACGTCGAGGTCTCGCTCGACGTCGGCGACGCCGCCGTCGAGATTCGCGCGACCGCCGAGACGACCGCGCAGACGGGCGTGGAGATGGAGGCGCTCGTGGCCGCAAGCGTCGCGGCGTTGACCGTTTACGACATGGCGAAGGCGATCGACAAGGAGATGACCGTCGAGCGACGTGCGGCTGCTCGAGAAGACGAAGGAGATCGCCGTAGGCTTGACGGAGGCTGACCAGTGAACGGAGGTCCGGCTTTGCCGGTGCCGGAGCGGAGATCGTGTGAAGACCGCCGTTCTGACCGTGTCCGACGGGGTCTCGCTGGGGACGCGCGAGGACAGAAGCGGCGACGCGCTCGAGGAGCTGCTCGCCGGCGAGGGCTACGAGGTCGAGCGGCGGGTGGTACCGGACGAGCGCGATGCGATCGCCGACGCGATCTCCGGGCTGGCGGGCGACGCCCGGCTCGTCCTGACGACGGGCGGAACGGGCCTCGGGCCGCGTGACGTCACCCCGGAAGCGACGATCAGGGTGCTCGATCGCGCCGCGCCGGGCATCGCCGAGGCGATCCGCGCCGACTCGATCGCCAGGACGCCGCACGCGCTCCTCTCGCGTGGGGTAGCAGGCGTGGTCGGGACGACGCTCGTGGTCAACCTCCCCGGCTCGCCCGGCGGGTGCCGCGACGGTTTCGCCGTGCTGAAGCCGGCTCTGGGCCACGCGCTCGAGCTGCTCGCCGGCGAACAGGGCGGCCACGAGCAGACATGACCATGAGCGTAGGCTTGACGGAGCTCTCAGAGAGCGGAGGTGCCGGCTTTGCCGGCGCCGGAGCGGGGCGTGGCGTAGGCTTGACGGAGCTCTCAGAGAGCGGAGGTGCCGGCTTTGCCGGCGCCGGGGCGATGAGCACGGTCGAGCTTCCCCGTCGCTTCGCCTCGCTCGTCAAGATCGAGCACACGGTCTTCGCGCTGCCGTTCGCCTACGTCGGTGCGCTGCTCGCCGTCGACGGGATCCCGTCGGCGCACGACCTCCTCTGGATCACGCTGGCGATGGTCGGTGCCCGGTCGCTGGCGATGGCGCTGAACCGGCTCGTCGACGCGGAGATCGATGCGCGCAACCCGCGGACCAAGGGGCGGGAGCTGCCGGCGGGGCGCCTGACGACGCTCCAGGTCGTGCTCTTCTGCCTTGCGTCGCTCGCGCTCTTCCTCGTTGCGGTCTGGCAGCTCGACCCGATCGTGCGCTGGCTCTGGCCGATCCCGGTCGTCGGCTTCGTCGTCTACCCGTACCTCAAGCGCGTCACGTGGCTCGCACATCTGTGGCTCGGCGCCGTCGACGGGCTCGCCCCGGTCGGCGCGTGGGTCGCGATCCGCGGCGACCTGCCCTGGCAGGCCTGGGCGCTCGGCGGCGCCGTCGCCGCCTGGGTTGCGGGGTTCGATCTCTTCTACGCGCTCTTCGACGTCGAGATCGACCGCGCCGAAGGGCTGCACTCCTGGGCGACGCGCTGGGGCGAGCGCGGCGTTTTCCTCGGGGCGCGCGCCATGCACCTCGCGACTGTCGGCTTCCTCGTCGCCGCGGGTCTCGGCCTGCCTGTCGGCGTGCTCTACTGGCTCGGCGTCGGTGCTGTCGCTGCGCTGCTTGCCTACGAGCACTCGCTGATCCGCCCCGGCGACCTGCGCCGCCTCGACGCGGCGTTCTTCACGATGAACGGGGTGATCAGCATCACGTTCTTCCTGTTCGTGCTCGGGGATGCGCTCGCGTCGTGACGCTCTCTGCACAGTCCGGGTACGGACACGTGCGTGTTTTCTCACTAGGCTTGCGGTGGGGAGGAGGCCGGGTACGCCTTAAAGGAGGGAAGCGGTGATCCAGGCGCGTGGGCTCGGCCGCCGGTTCGGCGAGAAGCGCGTGCTCGACGGCGTCGACCTCGACCTCGCGCGGGGCGGCTTCCTGCTCGTGACCGGGCCGAACGGTTCCGGGAAGACCACCCTGCTCCGTCTGATCGCGGGCCTGCTCGTCCCGACCGCGGGTGAGCTGCGCGTCGATGCGCCAAGGGAGCGCGTCGGCTTCCTCGGGCACGAGCCGCTCGTCTACCGAGAGCTGACCGCGCTCGAGAACCTCGACCTGTACGGCCGGCTCTACCGCGTGCCCGAGCGGCGCGAGCGGATCGGGATGCTGCTCGAGCGGTTCGGTCTCTGGGACGCCCGCAACCGCCGCGCCGACACGTTCTCGCGCGGGATGCTCCAGCGGCTCGCGCTCAGCCGTGCGCTCCTCCACGACCCTGAGCTGCTCGTGCTCGACGAGCCGTTCAGCGCGCTCGACGAGGGCGGGGCTGCACTCCTCGACCGGGAGCTCGCCGAGCTTCGCCTCCGGGCGACATTCGTGGTCACGAGCCACGATCCGGAGCGCGTCGCCCACCTCGCCACCGACCGGCTGGCCTTCGTATGAGCCGTAGGCTCGACGGAGGCTCGCTGGGAGCGGAGGTGCCGGCTGTGCCGGCGCCGGAGCGGGTGCTGAGCCGTAGGCTAGGCGGAGGCTCGCAGAGAGTGGAGGTGCCGGCTTTGCCGGCGCCGGAGCGGGCGCGATGAGCCGCTACTTCGCGGACGTCGCAGTGCTCGCGCGCAAGGACCTCAGGCTCGAGCTGCGCGCGCGCAGCACGGTGCCGGCGATGCTGCTCTTCGTCATCACCGCGCTCGTCGTTTTCCACTTCGCGCTGCCGGCCGAGAGCAGCGAGCTCGCCGCGAAGGGGATGCTCTGGGTGGCGATCGTCTTCACTGCGCTGCTCGGACTCGGCCGCGCTTTCGTCGCCGAGCGGGAGCAGCGCCTGATCGACGGCCTGCTGCTGGCGCCCTGCGACCGGAGCGCGATCTGGCTCGCCAAGACGCTCTCGGTGCTCGGCTTCCTCGTCGTCGCCGAACTGGTCGCGCTCCCTGCGTTCGCGCTGTTCTTCTCCGGGATCGACGGCGCGACGGTCGCCGGAGTCGCTCTCGCCGACCTGGGCATCTGCGCCGTCGGCACCGTGCTGGCCGCGATGGCGGTCGCCGGCCGCGCGCGGGAGCTGCTCCTGCCGCTCCTCTTCCTCCCGCTCGCGATCCCGATCGTGGTCGGGGGCGTCGGCGCCAGCGTCACCGACGAACCGGCCCGGTATCTCGGCTTTCTGGCGCTCTACGACGCCGTCTTTGCGATCATTTCGTGGGCCTCTTTTGAGTATGTGGTTACGGAATAACCAGGTCCCGGCGCTGGCCGGGCTCGCTGCCGTGCTGCTCTGCGCGTCGATCGCGCTGATCTTCTTCTACGCGCCGGTGGACGAGGACGGCCTGAATCAGAAGATCTTCTACTTCCACGTCCCGATCGCGTTCACGGCTTATGCGTGCTTCGGCTGGGGGGCCTGGAAGGGGCTGATGGTCCTGTGGAAGCGCAAGCCGGGCGCCGACCTCGAGAGCTACGTCGCGATCCACCAGGGCGTGATCTTCGGCGCGTTGACGCTGATCACCGGCTCGCTCTGGGCGAAGTTCCGCTGGGGCGTGTGGTGGACCTGGAGCGAGCGTCAGCTCGTCCTCTTCCTCGTCCTCTTCCTCTTCTACTCGGCCTACTTCATGCTCCGCTACTCGCTGGAAGCCGGCCCGCAACGGGAGAACCTCTGCGCGGTCTACGCGCTCTTCGGCGTCGTGCTGATCCCGATCAGCCTGCTCGCGATCCGTCTCGCCGAGAACTACATCCACCCGGTCGCGTTCAACAAGCACGGGCCGCAGATGGCCGGCTCGCAGTTCTTCACGTTCCTGGTCGCGCTGGCGGCGATGCTCGCCCTGGCCGCCGCGCTCTACCGGGTCGAGCTGCTCGGCAAACGGCTCGACCAGCGGCTGCGCGAGCTGCGGGAGGTGCTCGCCGGATGAGCAGTCGCCGTAGGCTCGACGGGGGCGACAGGGGAGCGGAGGCTGCCGGCTTCGCCGGTGCCGGAGCGGGTATGAGCACCGAAGAGAAATACGTCGCCGCCGCCTACCTGGTGGTGTTCGCGTTCGTGCTGCTCTACCTCGTGATCATGGCGCTGAAGCTGACGCGCCTGGAGCGCCAGATCGGCGAGCTCGCCGAGCTCGCGAAGAGGCGGGCCGGTGGCTGAGCTGCTCTTCTGGCCGGCGCTGCTCGCTTACGGCGAGGCCGCACTCGCCTACGCCGGCGACGTGCGGCGGCCCGGGACGGCCGGACGGCTCGCGACCTGGGGTGTCCGTCTCGGGTGGTTGCTCCAGACCGCGCTGCTGATCTGGCAGGCAACCCAGGCCGAGGGCTTCCCGTGGTCGACCTGGGCCGGGTCGCTGAACCTGTTCGTCTGGCTCGTCGTCACCGTCTACCTGATCTGGGGCTGCCGGACGCGCTACCGGCTGCTCGGCCTCGCGGTGATGCCGCTGGCCGCGGCGCTGCTCGTGATCGCCCGCGTCGGCGGCGGCACGGGGGAGGGCGGCGGCAGCCGGTACTCGAACCTCTTCCTCGTCCTCCACGTCGGCCTGCTCTCGTTCGCGTTCGCCGCCTTCACCCTGGCCGCTGCGCTCTCCGGGCTCTACCTGTGGCAGGAGAGCCGCTTGAAGCACCGGAAGCCGGCTGGACTGCTCGGCCGGGCCCCGTCGCTCCTGACGCTCGAGACGCTGACGGGGCGGACGATCGCCGTCGCGCTGCCGGCGCTGACGATCGGAATCGTCGCCGGCCTCGTCCGCCTGCGACGGGACGGCGCGGCGATGGACGCGCTGATGGCGGTCACGCTCGGAACCTGGGCGATCTACGCGCTCTACCTGTTCATGCGGTACGAGGCCGGCTGGCGCGGCCGCCGCGTTGCCTACCTCGCGCTCGTCGGCTTCGCGCTCGTGATCGTCGCACGCCTCGGACTCCAGGTGACCCACTTTTCGTGACCCACTGATGAACCTCACTCTCGTCGGCCTCTCGCACCAGTCCACGCCGATCGCGGTGCGCGAGCGCGCGTTCGTCCCGCTGCCCGAAGCCGCGGAGCTCGCGCGCGAGCTCGCGGGTGAGGGCGAGGCCGTCTGCCTGTCGACCTGCAACCGCACCGAGCTCTACCTCGTCGGCGACGCCGCCGAGTCTCGCGCGCTCGCCGCGCTCGGTCACGTGAGCGGGCTGTCCGAGGAGGAGCTTCGCGGGGCCGTGTACCGGCTCCACGACGAGGCGGCGGCGCTCCACCTCTTCCGGGTCGCCGCCGGGCTCGACTCGATGGTGCCGGGCGAGGGCGAGATCCTGGGGCAGGTGCGGGAGGCATACGAGGCCGGCGCGCCGGGGTCGATCCTCGACCGCCTGTTCCGGGAGGCGCTGCACGCCGGGAAGAAGGTGCGGGCCGAGACGGCGATCGGCGAGAGCCCCGCATCCATCTCGTCGGCCGCAGCTGCGCTCGCCCAGCAGGTGTTCGGCGACCTGGCCGGCTGCCGCGTCCTGCTCGCAGGCGCCGGGCACGTCGCCGAACTGGCCGCGCGGAGCCTCGTTGCGCGCGGTGCGTCGATCGCGTTCGTCGCCAACCGCTCCGAGGACCGCGCGCGCGATCTCGCGGGTCGCTTCGGCGGCGAGGCTGTTTCGCTCGACGGCGTTGCCGGCCGGCTCGTCGAGGTCGACGTCCTCCTGACTGCTACCGGTGCGCCCGAGCGCACGCTCACACGCGAGAGCGTCGAGGGGGCGTTGCGTACCCGCAAGGGCCGTCCGCTGTTCCTGATCGACCTCGCCGTCCCGCGCAACCTCGACCCGGAGATCCACGACGTGGACGGCTGCTTCCTCTACGACATCGACGACCTCGAGTCGGTCGTCGCCGCGGGGCTCGCCGGCCGTCGCCGTGAGGCGGCGCGTGCGGAGTCGATCGTCGTCGCCGAGGCCGAGCGGTTCCGCGAGTGGCACGCCTCGCGCGAGGTCGTTCCGGAGATCGCGTCGCTGCGCGCGTGGGCGGAGGAGGTTCGTGCAGCCGAGCTCGAGCGGGCCAGGAACAGGCTCGGGCTCTCGGAGGACCAGCACGCGGCAGTCGAGTCGGTGACCGCCCGGATCGTCGACAAGCTGCTTCACCTGCCGACGGTGCGCCTGAAGGAGGCGGCCGCCGGCGCGAACGGGGGCAGCTACGCCGAGGCCCTGCGCCACCTGTTCGGGCTCGACGAGACGCCCTGATGCTCCTGCGCGTCGGCTCGCGCGGCAGCCGCCTCGCGCTGACCCAGGCGTCGCTCGCGTCGGAGCACTTTCGGCGCCCGGGCCGCGAGATCGCGCTCGTCCCGATCACGACCGCCGGCGACCGCGACCGGCGGCGGCCGTTCGGGGAGATCGGCGAGCGTGGCGTGTTCGTCAAGGAGCTCGAGGAGGCGCTGCTCGAGGGACGGATCGACGCCGCGGTCCACTCGGCGAAGGACATGACCTCGACGGACACGGCCGGTCTCGCCGTCGGTGCGTACCTCCCGCGAGAGGATCCGCGGGACGCGCTCTGCGGCGCCGCCGAGCTCCGTCCCGCGATGCGAATCGGGACCGCGTCGGTACGGCGCCGGGCACAGCTGCTCGCGCTCGAACCGGAGCTCTCGATCGAGCCGCTGCGCGGCAACATCGACACGCGCCTTCGCAAGCGGGGTGAGCGTGGGCTCGACGCTGTCGTGCTCGCCGCCTGCGGGCTCGACCGGCTCGGGCTCGCCGGTGAGATCGGGCGCCGCTTCGAGCCGGAAGAGGTGCTGCCGGAGGCGGGGCAGGGCGCGCTCGCGATTCAGGTTCGGGTCGGCGAGGAGGAGCTCGTGGCGGGGGCCGACGACGCCGAGACGAGGCGCCGTGTCGAGGCCGAGCGCGCGTGCGTCGCCGCGGTTGGCGGCGGCTGCCTCGCTCCGGTCGCGGCGCACCACGACGGTTCGACGCTGGTCGGCCTCGTCGCCGACGAGGAGGGGCGCTGGCTCGAGCGTCGCTCCGGCGACGATCCAGCTGCGCTCGGAGAGGAGCTCGCACGGCTGGCGGCCGGACGATCGTCCTGACGCGGCCCGCCGGGCGGAACGAGCGCCTGGCCGCCCGCTTGCGCGAAGAGGGCCATGACGTGGTCGTCTGCCCGCTCGTCGAGATCGAGCCGATCGAGACCGGGCCGCTCGAGCTCGACGGCTACGACTGGCTCCTGCTGACGAGCGCGGCGGGCGCCGAAGAGCTGCGCAAGCGAGCGAGCGGCCGTCCGGGCAAGGTCGCCGCGATCGGCCGCGCGACCGCCGAGGCCTGGGGCGAGGTCGACCTCGTCGCCTCGGTTTCGACCCAGGAGGGACTGCTGGCGGAGCTGCCGCGGCCCTCCGGCCGTGTGCTCTTCGCCGGGGCGGAGGGAGCTCGCAGGCTGATCGTCGACGAGTTGGGCGCCGACTTCGTCGCGCTCTACCGGACAACGCCGCTCGTGCCGGACGAAGCGCCCGAGGGCGATCTCGCGGTCGTCGCGTCGCCGTCCGCGGCGTGCGCGCTCGCAGCCGTCGCGCCGGCGATGCCGGTCGTTTCGATCGGCCCCGAGACGAGCGCCGCCGCGAAGGAGGCCGGCCTCGTCGTTCTCGCCGAGGCGGAGGAGCCGGGCCTCGAGGGGCTCGTTCGGGCAGTGTCCAAAGCCGGGTAGCCTCCCGCCGTGTTCGTCACTTTTCTGTCCGACTTCGGGCTCCAGGACGACTTCGTCGGAACGTGCCACGGCGTGATCAAGCGAATCGCGCCCGACGCGAAGGTGATCGACATCACGCACGGGATCGAGCCCCAGGCCGTGCTCCAGGGCGCCCTCGTGCTCGCGAACACGCTGCCCTACATGCCCGAGGGCGTGCACCTCGCGGTCGTCGATCCCGGCGTCGGCGGCGACCGGCGCGGGCTCGCGCTTCGGGACCGTGGCGGCAGGATCTACGTCGGCCCCGACAACGGCTTGCTCGTCCCGGCGGCCGACAAGCTCGGCGGCATCGACTCTGCCTGGGAGCTGATGAACAGCGGGTACATGCTGAAGCCGGTCTCACGCACCTTCCACGGCCGGGACGTGTTCTCGCCGGCGGCCGCCCATCTCGCCAGCGGCGTCGACCCGGCCGAGCTCGGCCCCGCGGTCGAGTCGTCCTCGCTCGTGCGCCTCGAGCTGCCGGAGCCGGAGATCGGCGAGAAGATGATCCGCGCGACCGTGCTCTACGTCGACCGCTTCGGAAACGTCCAGCTGAACCTGTCCCGAACCGACGTCGAGAGCGCCGGGATCCTGCCCGGCCGGCGGATCGAGCTCGACCTGGGTGTCGACCGCTACTACGCGACCGCCGCGCGCGCGTTCGCGGACGCCCGGGCGGGCGACATCATCCTCTACGAGGACGCCTACGAGAACATCGCCGTCGCGATCACGGGCGGCAACGCCGCGGAGATGCTCTCCGTGCGCGCCGGGCAGCCGATCACGATCCACGTTCCCGGCTGAACCGCCCGCACATTGCGAGGTTTTTGGATCGTGGTCCGCTTGACCCTGCCGAAGGGAGGAGTATGGTTGCGGCCAAGAGGACGTTCGCGGCGCGGTAGCACCGGCCCGGACGTCCTTTTTTCGCGCCCGGCTACACTGTCGCGCGCGGCGAGGTAGCTCAGTTGGTAGAGCACACGGCTGAAAACCGTGGTGTCGCCGGTTCGATTCCGGCCCTCGCCACTTACCTCAGGAGCGCCAGCAGCTCATCGTGGACGGCGCCGTTCGAAGTGACGACCTGCTCGTTCGGGCGTGGGACGCCGCCGTCGAGCGCGGTGATCCGACCGCCCGCCTGATCGAGGATCGGGATCAGCGCGGCGTAGTCCCAGACGGCGAGGCGCGCATCGATCGCCGCGTCGACCACGCCCTCGGCGACGAGCGTGTGCTGCCAGAAGTCGCCCAGCGAGCGGGCGTGCCAGGCCGCCGGCTCGAGTGCAGCGAGGTCGCGCGCGTAGGTCGCCGACACCGACGCCTCGGCGAGGCGGGAAACCGCGGAGACCCGGATCGGCTCGCCGTCGCAGAACGCGCCTGCTCCGCGGCCCGCCCACCAGCGGTGCCCGAGCGCCGGCGCCGAGACGACTCCGCAGACGATCTCGCCCTCCCGCTCGAGCGCGATCAGCGTCGCCCAGACGGGCACCCCGCGCGCGAAGTTCTTCGTCCCGTCGATCGGGTCGACGATCCACCGGACCGCGCCGCCGTCGTCGCCCTCCTCCTCGCCCAGCACGCCTTCGCCGGGGCGGACGACCGCGATTCGCTCCCGCAGCGCGCGCTCGACGGCGCGGTCGGCATCCGTGACCGGTGTCAGGTCGGCCTTGGCCTCGACCTGGAGATCGAGCGCGCGGAATCGCGGCATGCTCAGCGAGTCGGCGAGATCGGCGAGCTCGAGGGCAAAGGCAAGGTCGCGGGCGGCGATCTCCGCACGCTAGCCGGTTCGTTCGCCGCGGACGCGCCTGCTCGCCGATCTGACTAGCGTTTGCCCCGCGTGGCAACCGAGGAGACCCTGCAACCGATCGCCGTCATCGGCGCCCCGCTCGACCTCGGCGCGGGCCGCCGCGGCGTCGACATGGGCCCGTCTGCGATCCGGTACGCGGAGCTGGACATCCGGATCGAGCAACTCGGCCGAGCCTCGGTCGATCTCGGGAACGTCCAGACGGCGGTGGCCGAGGCGGCCGCGGTCGGGGACGAGCGCGTCCGGTACCTGAAGGAGATCCTGCTGACCTGCGGGCGCGTTGCGGACCTCGTCGCGTCTGCCCACGAGAGCGGCCGGTTGCCGCTCGTCCTCGGCGGCGACCACTCCGTGGCGATCGGCACGCTCGGCGGCCTCGCGCGCGTCGCCGGCCCGGGCGGCGTCCTCTGGATCGACGCGCACGGCGACCTGAACCGGCCGGAGACGAGCCCGACCGGGAATGTGCACGGCATGGTGCTCGCGGCCGCGATGGGCCTCGCCGGCCCGATGTTCGAGGACGTCGGCTGGCCTGTCCCCTCGGTCGAGCCGAGTCGGGTCGCGCTCGTCGGCGTCCGCTCGCTCGACGACGGAGAGCGTCGGCTGCTCCGCGAGCTGAAGGCGACCGTCTTCACGATGAGCGACATCGACCGGCTCGGAATCGAGCACGCGATCCACGAGTCGCTCGAGCGGATCTCGGGGCCGGGGTTCGTGCACGTCAGTCTCGACCTCGACGCACTCGACCCGGACGTCGCACCCGGCGTCGGCACTCCGGTGCGGGGCGGGCTCTCCTACCGCGAAGCGCACCTCGCGATGGAGCTCGTCGCCGAGTCGGGGCTGATGACCTCCCTGGAGGCAGTCGAGGTGAACCCGGTCCTCGACCGCGAGAACCAGACCGGGAAGCTGGCGGTCGAGCTGGTCGCGAGCGCGCTCGGCGCCCGGATTCTCTAGTCCAGGAAGGCGTCCAGCGCTGCGACCGTCTCATCGAGCGCGTCCCAGTAGACCGTGTGGCCGCCCGGGACGGTGACGGCCTCGAACAGGTCGCCGAGCTCGTCCCGGTAGGTGTCGAGGTGCTCCCCCGGGGTGAGCCACGAGTCGGCCCCGAGCACCATCAGCGTCGGGACGCGCGCGGGCGGAGGTGGCGAGGTCGCCATGATGCTCCACGCGGTGATCACGGCGCTCTTGCAGTAGCGGTAACGGAGCCGTCCGTCACGGCCGGCCTCCATGTGGGCGGTGTCGGAGGCAACGACGCGGTCGACCGGTGAGAGCAGCACGCGGCCGGAGTCGTAGCGGCCCTGGACGGCCTCCTCGACCGTCTCGTAGGAGACGTCCTGCCGCTCGAGCTCGGCAAGGTCGAAGGCGACGTGCGGCAGCACCTGGAGCGCCGGGTCGAGGAGCACCAGCCGCTCGAGTCGCTCCGGGTCGCGTGCCGCGAGCTCGGCCGCCAGGCGGCCGCCGAAGCTGTGGCCGACCCAGACCGCGGGGCCGTCAGGCACCGACTCGAGGATCGCGGCCAGGTGCGCCTCCACGTCCCAGGGCGGCTCCCAGCTCGAGTGGCCGTGGCCGAGCAGATCGAGCGAGAGCACGTGCCGGCCGGAGTCGGCGAGCCAGTCGAACCGGCCGCCGTACGAGGTGACGCCGTGCAGGCAGACGACCGGCGTCCCGCCCGGCTCGCCCCACTCGTAGACGTTCAGGCCCATCGCCGGGAGCCTAGACCCAGGGACACCTCGAGGCCTGCTCACCGGCCGGCAATTTCGTAGGGTTTTCACCCCTTTCGCGGACGGCCGGGCCGGCCTAGCTTCGGCGCATGGCCCAGCGAGGCGACGACCGAGTACCTGGCTGAGTGCTTCTGGCCCGGAGTGGACGAGGCAGCCGTACACGCCCTCGACGCGCGTGCGGGGGCCTCGGCGGACGAGCTCACCCGGGCCGGCGAGCCGGTCCGCTACCTCGGCTCGATCCTGATGCGCGAAGACGAGGTCGTCCTCTGCCTGTTCGAGGGAACCGAGGAAGCCGTCCGCCGTGCGGCCGCGCGAGCGGAGATCCCGTTCGAGCGGATCCTCGAAGCCACCGGTTCTCCCTGGCCCATCACCAACTCCTGAGGAAGGAGATCGTCATGCGTCCGTTCAGTCACCACCGAATCGCTGTCGCCGTCACCGCACTCGCCGCAGTCGCAGTGGCAGCAGCCGCCGGCCGGGCAACGAGTACAGGCTCCGCCTGGACTCGGATCAGCGGGCCGACCCAGGCCGGCAGCCAGCTCGGGCTGGCCCGGAGCGCGGACGGCGTGCTGCACGTGATCTGGAACCGCGGCAACTCGCCGACGTCGATCTTCGAGACCCGGCTCTCCCCGGCCGGGAAGGCGGCCGGAACCTCGACGGTCGCGACGGGGTGGCAGGGGAACAACGGCCTCGGCCTCGTTGTCATGCCCGACAAGACGCTGAGGCTCTTCGCGGCGGGAGCAGGCGGCGTCAACACGTTCACCGCTCCGGCGACAGGGGGACACTGGACCTTGCAGAGCGGCGCCTCGTGGGGCGGCGCGGTCGCCGAGTCCGCGTACGTGATCGGGGCCACGGTGGCGAAGGACGGTCAGCCGGTGACCGCGTGGCGCGGAAGCGCGGCGGCGGGAGTCCCGCCCGGATCGATCCCGCAGGCCTATGAGGCCGGGATGATCGAGTCGTTCCTCGCAACGGACGCGGCCAGCGGCGCGATCGTGCTCTCCGGGGCCACGAATGCCGGCCAGGGCGGCGTCTATGTTCAGCGAGTTCTACCCAGCCCCGGTCCTCGCGTCGTCCTGCCGCCCCTCGGCAAGGAGTGGGGGAATGGGCTCAGCGGCCGCATCGGCGCCGCGGGCGTCTACGTTGCGTATGCCGACGGCAAGGCCGCGCGCCTCTACCGCTACGGCGGCAGGTCGCGAACGCTCGCGACGGGCGCCTACTCGAGTGCGACGCTCTGCGCCGGGCCTGCGGGGAGACTCTGGATCGCCTGGGGCGACAACGCGGGCAACGTCTCCGTCACGCGGTCGAACCGGGCGGCGAGCGCACTCGAACCCGTGCAGCGCCTGAAGCTTCCCGCGGGCGCGCTCACGTTCCTCCAGTGCGAGGGGTCGACGGGGCCCGCCGACCTGTTCGCGTCCGCTCAGCTCGGCGGCGGGTTCTGGCACGCGCACGTGCCGGCGCAGCTTCGCTCTGAGCGCGCAGGCGACGAGGACGAAGGTCACCGTCTCCGCACGTGATGCAGGCGACCCGGTCGCGGGCGTCGCGATCACGGTCGGCGGCAAGCAGCTCAGGACGGCGGCGAACGGCAAGGTGTCGCTGACGCTCCGGCCGGGGTCGTACTCGGCGAGCGCCGTCGCCGCCGGCTACTCACCCGCCTCGGTTCGGGTGTCGGTGCGGTGAGTCGATGCGCGAATCCAGTGCTCGGGCGAGCTGGGCGCGTGAGCGGATGCCCAGCTTGCGGTAGGCGCGCGCAAGGTTCGCCTCGACCGTCTTCTGCGTCACGAAGACCTCGGCGGCGATCGCCCGGTTGGTCAGTCCGGCAGCTGCGAGGTGGGCGATGCGGAGTTCGGTCGCGCTCAGGTCGTCCGGCGCCCTGCGGACCGCGACTCGGCGAAGCTCGACCTCTGCGCGCGCCGCCCACGCCTCCGCACCCAGATCGCGAAAGATGGCGAGGCTTTCCTCCAACGCCGTTCGTGCCGCTCGCTTCTTCTTCAGGCGACGGAAGACCTGACCCTGGACGAGGAGCGTGCGCGCGCGTTCGAACGGAACCGGTGAGCGCTCATGCTCGACAAGCGCTCGCTGCAGTGCCTCGGCCGCCGCATCCAGGTCTCCCTGCGCAGCGAGCAGGAGACCTCGGCAGCGGGCGGACACGGCCAGGCTCCAGGGGATGCGCGATCGGGCGGCCCGTTCCTCGAAGCGGACGACGAGCCGCTCGGCCCGGTCGAGGTCGCCGACGGCGACGGCTGCCTCGATCGCGTCCCCATCGACGCGCCAGATCGCCGGCTCGCGGAAGTCCACGAGGTCGAGCTCGGCCAGCGCCTCCGAGAGGTGACGGTCGGCGGGTTCCAGCTCGCCGGAGGCCAGCTCGGCCAGTCCGTGGCAGCGGCTCCAGATCATCGCGATGATCGGTTCGCGCGGCCGTTGCCCGGCGGCGGCGCGCACGGTGTCCAGGCGACCGGCGTGCGCGTCCACATATGCGCGCCACGGGTCGATCCCCTCGGGCTCCACACCGAGCTGCTCGAACGCGTCGCTCATCTGTCCGGTGAGATCTGCCGCCTGGCCCCACCTGCCCGCCCACGTCTCGACCACGACGCGGTTGAGCAGGATGTTGGCCAGCGACGAATCGTCCCCCTCGTCGCGCGCCGCCTGCTCGGACTCGGCGAGCCTCGCCCGCGCGCCGTCCAGGTCGTCGACGTACCGCAGCCACTGCCCGAGCTTGAAGACGAGCCTGGAGTCGACCGCCGCCGGAGGCGCCTCGTCCTCGAGGCTGCGCGCCCGCTGGGCCGCCGCCGCGTCGAAGCCCTCGCCCAGGAAGAGGTCCGCCCGCACCCTCGCCCCGAGCGCCTCGGCGACGAGACCCGGCTCGGCGTCGGGGAGCGCCTCGAGCAGCTCGAGCGCAGCACGCGCCGCGGCTGCCGCCTTCGTGAGGTTGACCGTGCCCGCGTACATGGCGATCGCTGCCTGGCAGCGTCCGCGCACCAGCCCGCCGTGCGCCGTGCGCAGGGCCTCCTCGGCGAGCACGACCGCGGCAGACTCCCCCTTTCGCCAGTAGTCGATCTCCGCCAGCGTCAGCAATGCATGGGCGAGGAGGTCTCCAGGCTCCAGGTCCCGCCTCAGCTCCTCGAGCACCGCGGAGGCGCGTTGGAAGTCGCCCGCGTGGTAGAGGTGCTGGGCCAGCTCGAGCCGCAGCTCGTTGACGGACGAGCTTCCCTCCGGGACGAGGCCGAGAGCGAGGTCGGTCAGCTCGGCCGCCGTGTCGGGTGCGCCCCGGCTGCGCGCCCGGTGAGCCGCACCCTGGACGATGTCGGCGACCCCGGCGTCCCGGTCTTCGCAGGCCAGGGCGAGATGGCGCGCGATCTCCTCGGGGTCGCGGACTACCTCTGCAAGCGCACGGTGGATCTCCCGGCGGCGGCCGCGTGGCGCCGAGGAGTACACCGCGGAAGCGAAGAGAGGGTGCACGAACTCGATCCGCCGGTCGGACCCGATGCGGACGAGCCCCGCCTCCTCCGCAGCGGCGAGCGCCTGCGCGTCGACCAGGCTGAGGTCGGGTCGCGCCAGCGCAGACGCGCGCAGCAGCGCGTCGCGGGTTCGCGCGGGCAGCGACCGGACGCGGTCTGCGACCAGCGTCTGGAGGCTGTCGGGAACCGGCAGCCCCGGACTGCCCTGGACGTCCGCCCGGGCGAGCAGCCTCGCGATCTCGAGCGCGTGCAGCGGGTTGCCGGCCGACGCCTGTGCGATCCGCACGAGCGTCGGGCGCGGAAACGTCCGCTCCGAGTCTCTCCGCAACGACGCGGTGCAGCGCCGCGACCGAAAGCGGCCCGAGCTCGAGCCTGCGCAGGCGTTCCCCCCGCACGATGTGGTCGAGTAGATCCGCCGAACCGGAGCGGAGCGAGAGAATCGCCCGGACCGGCTCGTCTGTCAGTCGCCGGATCGCGAACTCGGTCGCGCCGGCTGACGGCGGGTCGAGCCACTGGACGTCGTCGATCGCGAGCACGACCTCCCGATCGGCGGCCAGCGCGCGGATCAGCGACAGCAGGGCGGTCCCGACCAGACGCCGTTCCGGCGGTCGGTCCGCCTCGACGCGGAGGAGGGCGACGTCGAGCGCGCGACGCTGCGGTCCGGGAAGGACCGCGACGCGCTCGGGCGCGACCGGCGACAGCAGGTCGGTGAGTCCGGAGAAGGAGAGCCTCGCCTCCGACTCGGCCGGTCGTGCCTCCAGCACGACCGCGCCCCGGTCCCTGGCCTGCCGGACAGCCTCGTCCCAGAGCGTTGTCTTGCCGATTCCCGGCTCCCCCAGGATCGCGAGCGCGCGGGCGCCGCGGTCGCTCTCTGCCAGGAACGCCTCCACGACCGCGATCTCGGACTCGCGCCCGACGACCGACGACACAGCGAGAGCGTAGTCCGGGGTCGGCCGCTAGGGACGCCGAGCGCGTAGCTTGGCGGCGGCTTCCGTCTCGCCCTCGCGCTCCAGATAGTCGGCTACAGCCCCCAGATCGAGACCCTCCAGGGGGTCGGCGGGACGGTAGTAGCGTGGACTACCCCGGCGCCGGACTTCAGCTCGTCCGGCAGGTAGTCGACCTCGAAGCCGGCGGGGTCGTCGTGGGGGTAGATGTAGCCGGCGCCGTGCCCGAGCTTCTTCGCGCCGGGGTAGTGGGCGTCGCGGAGCTCCTTCGGCGGCCGCACGTTGCCGCCCTCGCGGACGTCCTGCGTCGCTTCCTTGATCGCCACGTAGCTCGCGTTCGACTTGGGCGCGAGCGCGAGGTAGATCGCGGCCTGGGAGAGGTTGAGCCGCGCCTCCGGCAGGCCGACGTACTCGACCGCATGGGCGGCCGCGGTCGCGACCAGCAGCGCCTGCGGGTCGGCGTTGCCGATGTCCTCGGAGGCGAGCACCACCATCCGGCGGGCGATGAACCGTGGATCCTCGCCGCCCTCGAGCATCGCGGCGAGGTAGTAGACGGCCGCGTCGGGGTCGGAGCCGCGCATCGACTTGATAAAGGCAGAGGTGAAGTCGTAGTGGGCGTCGCCGCCCTTGTCGTAGAGGAGCGGCCGCTTCCGGGCGGCGTCCTCGACCTGCGCCTCCGTGACGGCTGCACCGCCGGCCGTCTGCGCCGCGACCTCGAGGATGGTCAGCGCGCTGCGTGCGTCGCCGCCGGCGCGGGCCGCGATCAGCGCGCGCACGTCCGGCGCGAGCTCGACCCCGAGCGTCGCTTCCCCGCGGCGGACGACGGTGTCGAGCTCCTCCGCGGTCAGCGGCTGCAGCTCGTAGAGCTGGACGCGGGAGAGCAGCGCCGAGTTGACCTCGAAGTACGGGTTCTCCGTCGTCGCCCCGATCAGCGTGACGAGCCCCTCCTCGACCACCGGCAGCAGCGCGTCTTGCTGGGCCTTGTTGAAGCGGTGGATCTCGTCCAGGAAGAGGATCGTCCGCTGTCCCTGGGCACCGAGGCGCTCGCGCGCTCGCGCGATCACGGCGCGGACGTCGTTCACCGAGGCCGAGACCGCGGAGAGCTCCTCGAAGGCCGCTCCGGTCGTCGCGGCGACGATCCGGGCGAGCGTCGTCTTGCCGATCCCGGGCGGCCCGAAGAAGATCGCCGACCCGACCCGGTCCTCGGCGATCGCCCGGCGCAGCGCCGAGCCCTCGCCGAGCATGTGCTCCTGGCCGGCGAGCTCGTCGAGCGTGCGCGGCCGCAGGCGGAGCGCGAGCGGCGCGGTGTCCGGAAGCCGCTGGGCCGCCGCGTCCGAGAACAGGTCGCTCACGCTCGGAAGTATGCTCAGCGCGTGCCGAGACAGGAGCAAACGGGGCTCGCGGACGAGTTCCCGCCCGTCCTTCCGGGAGCGGGCGCAAGCGACTACGAGCGCTACCTCCGCACCGACGAGCTGCTCGCCCTCCAGAAGACGCCGGCAGAGCGGGCGCACCACGACGAGCTCCTCTTCCAGTGCACGCACCAGGCGTCGGAGCTCTGGCTGAAGCTCGCCGGCGAGGAGATGGAGGTCGCGACCGAGCACCTTCGGCGGGGCGAGATCGCGCCCGCGCTGCGCCTGCTGCGCCGGGTCTCGGTCTGCTTTCGCATCGTCACCCAGTCGCTCGACATGCTCGAGCACATGTCGCCGTGGGAGTACACCTCCGACATCCGGCCGGCGCTCGGCCACGGGAGCGGGTTCGACTCGCCGGGCTGGAATCGCATCCGCCACGCGGCGCCGGAGCTCGGCGAGGCTTTTCACGCGCTGCGGAGAGCCGAGGGCCTGTCGGTCGCAGACGTCTACGTCCAGGCGCGCGAGCGGGAGGACCTGTACCAGGTCGCCGAGGCGCTGACCGAGCTCGACGAGTGGGCGACGACGTGGCGCGTGCGGCACTACATGGTCGTCGAGCGCAGCATCGGCGGCGAGGTGGTCGGCACGCAGGGCACGCCCGTCGAGCTGCTGGGGAAGCTCGTCAGCAAGAAGCTCTACCCGGAGCTCTGGAAGGTGCGCACCGAGCTGACGAACCTGGCGAAGGAGAACGACTGAGCGGGAGCGCCCCCGATGCCGCCTCGACCTGGAGCGGCGCGACCTATGAGCGGATCGCCGAGGCGTTCGCGCCGGTCCACCGATCGGATCGTCGAGCAGATCGCCCCGCAGCCCGGCGAGCGCTTTCTCGACCTCGCCTGCGGCACCGGCGGCGTTGCGCTGGTCGCGGCCCGGACCGGCGCGGACGTGACGGGCGTGGACATCTCCGCCGACCAGCTCGAGAAGGCGCGTGCCGCCGCCGCGGAGGCCGGCCTGGAGATCCGGTTCGACGAGGGCGATGCCCAGGCGCTCCCCTACGAGGACGCGAGCTACGACGCCGTCGTCTCGGCGTTCGGGATGATCTTCGCGCCGGACCACCAGCAGGCCGCCGACGAGCTCACCCGGGTTTCGAAGCCGGGCGCGCGAGTCGCGGTCACCTCCTGGCCGAACGACGCATGGGCTCAGCTCGGCGCACGCCTGCGCCCGCAATACGAGGGCATCGACGCCAGGCCGTGGTCGGAGGAGCCGTACGTTCGCGGTCTGCTGCCGGGCTTCGAGCTGGAGTTCAGCCGCGGCGAGTCGACGATCGCCGCCGAATCCCCCGAGGCGCTCTGGAACCTGCTCTCGGCCTCGGTCCCGCCGATGAAGGCCTGGCTCGCGACGCTCGACGACGCAGCCCGCGAGTCCGCACGGGCGCAGTACATGGAGCTTTTCGACGGCGGCAAGCTGAACCGCGAGTACGTGCTGATCCTGGGGACACGGAAGTGAGCACCCTCCAGGACGAGGCGGTCGGGCTCCTCCAGCAGCTGATCCGCCTGAACACGGTCAACCCGCCGGGGAACGAGACCCTCGCGGCCGAGCTCCTGCGCGACTACCTGGAGCCCTTCGGCGTCGAGTGCGAGCTGTACGCGCGGGAGCCCGAACGGGCGAACCTGGTCGCGCGCATTCGCGGCCGCGGCGAGGGCCCGAGCCTCCTGCTCCTCTCGCACACCGACACGGTGCTCGCCGATCCCGCCGAGTGGCAGCTCGACCCGTGGTCGGGAGAGCTCCGCGACGGCGAGGTCTGGGGCCGCGGCGCGCTCGACATGAAGAGCCAGGTGGCGGCGAACGCGGTCGCGATCGCGTCGCTCGCGCGGGAGGGGTTCGAGCCCGCCGGCGACCTGATCTTCGCGGCGACCGCCGACGAGGAGATGGGGGAAGGCGTCACCTACGGCCTCGAGTGGCTCTGCGAGGCACACCCCGACGCCGTGCGCTGCGACTACGCGGTCAATGAAGGCGGCGGCGATCGGGTCGAGCTCGGCGGACGGGTTCTGTACCTCTGTGCTGCGGCGGAGAAGCGGAGCTCGCCCTTCGTGCTGAACGTCCACGGCCGCAGCGGCCATGGCTCGATGCCCGGGATCGCCGACAACGCGCTCGTCAAGGCCTCGCGCCTGATCACCCGCCTCGGCGAGTTCTCTCCCGAACCCCGGCTGATTCCCGAGACCGAGGCGTTTCTGGCCGCGATCACCGATCCGGTGCCTTCCGCAGAGGGGGCGCTGGCGGCCGCGCGCGCGATCGACCCGCTCGCGGCCGAGCTGGTCGAGCCGCTGCTCTCGCTGACGGTGTCGCCGACGATGATCGAGGCCTCGACGAAGCGGAACGTCATCCCCGGCCGCTGCGAGGTGACCGTGGACTGCCGGCTGCTGCCGGGCCAGACCGAGGAGGAGGCCGGCACCGTGCTCCGCGAGTGGCTGGGCGACGACTCCTACGAGCTCGAGTGGCGCGGCGGCCAGGGCGGGACGCGCTCTCCGCTCGGCACACCGCTGTGGTCGGCTGTCCAGCGCTTCGTCGAGGAGCTCGAGCCCGGCGCCCGGCTGGCGCCGATGTGCGTCGCCGGCTTCACCGATTCCCACTGGCTGCGCGAGGCGTTCGGCACGGTCGCCTACGGGTTCTTCCCGATGCGGACGATGAGCCCGGAGCTCGCGGCCCGGCTGATCCACTCGGCGGACGAGCGGATCCCGGTGGACGACGTGGGGCTCGGCGTGGACTTCCTGCGCGCGGTCGCCCAGTCGGTCGGCAGCTAGGCTCTTTCCATGACCGACGAGAAGATCCGCCTCGGCGGGATGGCGCTCCAGAACGGCGTCCTCGTCCACGGCCCGACGGCCTGGGCGCTCGCGGTTCGCACGCCCGAGGGGGAGCTGAAGGTCGCTTCCGGCCGCAAGCGCCTTCGTGGCGCGAACGTGACCAGCCCGCTCCTCCGCGGCCCTGCGCGCCTTGCCGATGCCATGCTCCTGCTCCCGCGGATCCGCCGAGCGCTGCCCGAGGCGCGTCTGCCGTTCGAGCGGCCGGTCGTGCTCGGCGCGATGCTCGTGAGCGGGATCGCCGTACGTGCGCTGCGGGACTCGAAGCGCCTCGGACCTCTGACCAAGGAGCTGCTTGCCGGCTCGCTCTCGCTTGCGCCCGCGGCGCTCGCGCTGCGCGGCTCGAGCCTGGCCGCCTACCACGGCGCCGAGCACATCTCGATCGGCACCTACGAGCACGGGGAGCCGCGTGGGAAGGAGCACGAGCGCTGCGGATCGCACCTGGTCGGGCCGCTGCTGATCACCTCCGCGATCGGGGCAATGGTCGCCTCGAAGGCGCCCGCCGCGCTTCGCGGCGTTGCCCGGCTCGGCGCGAGCGTGGGCGCGGTCGCCGCGGCGACCGAGGTCTTCTCGTGGATGGTGCGGCACCCCGATCACCCCGTCGCGAAGGCGCTTGCGATGCCGGGGCACGAGCTCCAGCACCGGCTCGCGACCGCTGAACCCACCGAGGCGCAGCTGGAGGTCGCCGAGGCCGCGCTGACGGCGTGCCTCGAGCTCGAGGAAGATGGCGCTCAGCACCCGAACCGAGGGTAGGCGGCTCCCGCCGGAGATCTTCGACCTCCCCGTCGAGAAGATGCGGGAGGGCTACTACACGGACGCGTACTTCAACCACACGCGCTCCGCGCTGCTCGCCGACGAGCGCCACCCGCGCGTCGTCATGCAGGTCTTCCAGAAGCACAACGCGGTGCTCGGCGGCATGGACGAGGCGATCGCGATCCTCAAGCTCTGCTCCGACGACTGGGACGCGCTGACCGTCCACGCGCTCTACGACGGCGACCGGATCGAGCCGTGGGAGACGGTGATGACGATCGAGGGCGACTACACGCTCTTCGCGCACCTGGAGACCGTCTACCTCGGCGTGCTCGCGCGCCGCACGCTGATCTCGACGAACGTGACGCGCGTTCTCGAGGCGGCGAACGGCAAGCCCGTGATCTTCATGGCCGCCCGGCACGATCACCACCGCGTGCAGACGGGCGACGGCTATGCGGCCCACGTGGCCGGCGCGCTGGTCGGGTCGGAGATCGGCGTGACGACCGATGCGCAGTCGTCCTGGTGGGGCGGGCGCGGGATCGGCACCGTGCCGCACGCGCTGATCGCCGCCTACGGCGGGAACACCGTGCTGGCTGCGACCAAGTTCGCCGAGTGGGCGCCGCCCGACTTCAACATCGTCGTGCTGGTCGACTTCGAGAACGACTCCGTGCGCACCGCGCTCGAGGTCGCGCGGGCGCTGGGGCCGCGACTGTGGGGCGTGCGGCTGGACACCTCCGGCCAGCTCGTCGACCGCGCGCTCTGGAACGAGCTGGGCGACTTCGAGCCTCGCGGCGTCAACGAGCGGCTCGTGCGCAAGGTGCGCGACGCGCTCGACCAGGACGGCTTCGAGCGGGTGAAGATCGTCGCGTCGGGCGGCTTCACGGTGGAGCGGATCCAGGCGTTCGAGCAAGTCGGCGTGCCGGTCGACGCCTACGGCGTCGGCTCGTCCCTGATCCGCGGCTCGAACGACTTCACGGGCGACATCGTGCTCACGGACGGCCGCGAATCCGCGAAGGTCGGCCGGCGCTACCGCGCGAACCCCCGCCTCGAGCTCGTCGGCTAGCGTAGGCTTGACGGAGCTAGTCCAGGAGCGGAGGTGCCGGCTTTGCCGGCGCCGGAGCGGAAATGAGCGTGCGGGCCCTCTGGGACGTCGACACGCAGGTCGACTTCATGCTCCCCGACGGGAAGCTGTACGTGCGCGGGGCAGAGGAGACGATCCCGGCGATGGCGAGGCTCGTCGCCGCTGCGCGCGAGGCCGGGCTCGCCCACGTCGCCTCGGCCGACGACCACGAGCTGACCGACCCCGAGATCTCGGACGACCCGGACTTCCGCACGACCTACCCGCCGCATTGCCTGCGGGGCACGCGCGGCGCCCGGAAGATCCCCGAGACCGAGCAGGAGGATCCGGTGCCGATCGGGCTCGGCTCCTTCCCGGAGCGCTACCTCGAGGGGCGCGAGTACCTGCTGTTGAAGAAGCACTTCGACGTCTTCACGAACCCGAACACCGACCGGCTGGTGGCGCGGCTCGGGCTCGAGGAGGTGATCCTCTTCGGGGTCGCGACCGACGTCTGCGACGACGCGGCGATCCGCGGGCTGCTCGAGCGGGACGTCAGGGTTCGGTTCGTCGAGGACGCCGCGCGTGGGCTCGACGACGAGCGCACCGCGGCCTGTACGGCCGCCTGGCGCGAGAACGGCGTCGAGTTCACGACCGTCGACGAGGTCCTCGCGGCTCTTTAGTCCGGCGGTCTCCCTGCCGATGATCGGAGGGATGCCTCTCGCTTCGCTGATGCACGACATCGGCCAGGGTGCTCTGACCTGGCTGCCGATCTTCTTCTTCGCGATCCTCGTCTTCCTGATCTGGCGGACGATCCAGCTGATGCCGCGGGTGAAGCCGAACCTCACCGAGCCGAACTCGAAGGCGTCGGTCAGCTTCACGGACGTCGCCGGCGTCGAGGACGCGAAGGCCGAGCTCCAGGAGGTCGTCGACTTCCTGCGCGACCCGAAGAAGTTCGCGAAGCTCGGCGCGCGGGTGCCGAAGGGGCTGCTGCTCTACGGGCCGCCCGGCACCGGCAAGACGCTGCTCGCCAAGGCCGTCGCCCACGAGTCGGGCGCCAGCTTCTACTCCCAGAGCGCGTCCGCGTTCGTCGAGATGTTCGCCGGCCTCGGCGCGTCCCGCATCCGCAAGCTCTTCGCCGCCGCCCGCAAGAACGCGCCCTCGATCATCTTCATCGACGAGCTCGACGCCGTCGGCGCGGCGCGCACCGGCCACGGCTTCAACCGCGAGCAGGACCAGACCCTGAACCAGCTGCTCGTCGAGCTCGACGGCTTCGCGAGCACCGAGCAGGTGATCGTCATGGCCGCCTCGAACCGCCTCCAGGACCTCGACCCCGCGCTGCTGCGCCCGGGCCGCTTCGACCGGCAGCTGCTCGTCGCGCCGCCCGACCTCGCGGGCCGCGAGAAGATCCTCGAGGTCCACACGCGCGGCATGCCGCTCGCGCCCGACGTCGACCTCCTGGTCGTCGCGCGCCAGACCGCGGGTCTCGCCGGCGCCGACCTCGCGAACATCTGCAACGAGGCCGCGATCTTCGCCGGCCGCCGCAACCTCGACGCAGATCGGCCAGGACGAGTTCGAGGCGGCGATGGAGCGCGTCGTCGCGGGCCTCCAGCAGCGCCGCGTCGTCAGCGAGAAGGAGAAGCGCATCCTCGCCTACCACGAGGCCGGTCACGCGCTGATGTCGTACCTGATGGGCGACGCGCTGCCCGTGCACAAGGTGACGATCGTCTCGCGCGGCCAGGCGCTCGGCTACACGCTCAACCTGCCGACCGAGGACCGCTACCTCCATACGAAGGAGGAGCTCGTCGACATGATGACGGTCTTCCTCGCCGGCCGGGCCGCCGAGCAGGTCGTCTTCGGCCGCGTGACGAACGGCGCCGCCAACGACCTCGAGAAGGCGACGGGGCTCGCGCGCTCGATGGTGTTCGAGTACGGGATGGGGGAGTCCGTCTCGTCCAGGACGATGCGCGCCGACAACTACGCGCTCTCCGAGGAGACGAAGCGGCTACGCGACGCCGAGCAGGCGCGGCTCACCGACGAGGCCTTCGAGGAGGCAATCCGCCTGCTGACCGAAGTACCGCGTCGATCTCGACCGGCTCTCTGCCGCGCTCCTGGAGAAGGAGACCCTGAACAAGGAAGAGCTGGACGAGCTGCTCGCACACGTCGAGCCGGCGTCCCGCGCCGCCGAGACCATCGGCACGGTGCGAGCGCTGCCCTAGAATGCCCGCCTTTCGCCTGCGACTAGGTAGGCTCGCGCCCGTGAGGGGCGTGCACCACGTCGGCGTCGCGGTCGAGGATCTCGACGAGGCGATCTCCAGCTACGAGCGGCTGTTCGGCGCCGAGCTCGCGGGCCGCCAGACGCAGGACGAGCAGGGCGTCGAGGCGGCGTCGCTCTTCGTGGGCAACGGTCATGTCGAGCTGCTCGCCGCGCTCGCCCCGGATACGGCCGTGGGGCGTTTCCTCGCCAGGCGGGGCCCGGGGATGCACCACGTCGCCTACGAGGTCGACGACATCTCGGCCGAGCTCGCTCGCCTGAAGGGCGAGGGCGCGCGGCTGATCGACGCCGCGCCGCGCCGGGGTCTCTTCGGCACCCAGGTGGCGTTCGTCCACCCGGAGTCCGTCCACGGAGTCCTCTCGGAGCTGGTCGCCCGTGGCTGACCGCGTCCGCATCGAGATCGGCTTCGACAGCGGCCAGGTGATGGGGGCCGCGGTGCCGCCCGAGACCGCAGAAGCGCTCGACAAGGTGCTCGAGGGGGGCGGCCAGGGCGCCTTCCAGCTCGACGTCGAGGACGGGCGCTACACGGTCATGCTCAGCCGGGTCGTATACGTCAAGCGGTTTGCGCGCGACGCGCGCGTGGGGTTCGGAGCCTAGTTACGCGTGTAGCGCAGACGGGCATGCCCCGGAGGTAGTGGGAACCGCCGTGGTCGAGCGACAAAGCATCGAACAGCTCGTTGCCCGTGCGCAGGAGGGCGACCGTGACGCGCTCGAGGAGCTGTACCTCGAGCACTTCGACCGCATCTACAGCTACCTGCACATGACGGTCGGGAACCGGCACGACGCCGAGGACCTGACCACGCAGACGTTCCTGAAGATGCTCGAGTCGATCGGCAAGTTCCGCTGGGGGACGGCGCCGTTCTCGGCCTGGCTCTTCCGGATCGCGCACAACCTGGCGATCGACCACTTCCGCGCTCGGCGGCGCTGGCAGCCCGAGGAGGAGGTTCCGGAGCCGGCCGGCCAGGCCCAGTCCTCGGCCGAGGAGGAGGCGCTGAAGGTTCTCTCGAGCGAGAACATGTTCGACCTGATCGAGCAGCTCTCCGACGAGCAGCGGCAGGTGCTGATCCTCAAGTTCGTGTTCGACTTCTCGAACCTGGAGGCTGCGGCCGTGCTCGACAAGACGGAGGGCGCGGTCAAGTCGCTCCAGCACCGCGCGCTCGCCTCGCTCCAGAAGCACGTCACGAACTAGGCTCGGGGCAGTATGGCGCTCGACGTCGGCATCGTCGGCCTGCCCGGCTCGGGCAAGACCGCGCTCTTCAACGCGTTGACCCGCGCCGCCGCGTCGGAGCACGAGATGAAGGAGCACGTCGGGATGGCGGCGATCGCCGATGATCGCCTCGACCGCCTCGCGGTCGTCGAGTCGTCGGCAAAGATCACACCCGCGACGATCCGCGTCGTCGACGTGCCGGGAACGGGCCCTGCGCTGCTCGGCAACATGCGCCGCTCCGACGCGCTGCTCGCGGTCGTCCGCGACGACGACGACCTGGAGAACCTGAAGCTCGAGCTGCTGGTCGCCGACCGCGATCACATCGAAAAGCGCCTCGAGCGCGTCCGGTCGCAGGCGAAGTCCGGCGACCCGAAGCTCCGTCAGGAGGCCGCCGATCTCGAGCAGCTCCTCGCAGCACGTGGACGGCGGCGGCACGGTCGCGGACTGGGGCCGCCCACCGCCGCCGGAGCTCGAGCCGCTGACGACGAAGCCGCTCGTCGTGGTGGTCAACGGAACCGACGGCATCGATCTCGAGCTGGAGGAGGAGCTGGCGCAGCTCGACGACGAGGAGGCGGCGGCGTTCCGCGAAGGAGCGAGCTCGGCGCTGGAAGAGGTCGTGTTGCGGCTGAAGGACTCGCTCGACCTGATCGCCTTCTTCACGGTCGGCGACACGGAGGCCCGCGCCTGGACCCTCCGCCGCGGCCAGACGGCCCTCGACGCGGCGGAGTCGATCCACACCGACATCGCCCGGGGCTTCATCCGCTGCGAGGTGATCGACTGGCAGGACCTGCTCGACTGCGGTTCACGCGCCGAGGTGTCGAAGCGCGGCCTTCAGCGGCTCGAGGGCAAGGAGTACGTCGTCCGGGACGGCGACGTGATCAACATCCGCTTCAACCTCTAAGCGCTCGCTGCAGCGAACCGAGGGCTACCCGGCCGAGATCGCGGCCGCACCGCAGACAACCGCCAGTGCGCCTCCGCGTTGCACCCGCGTCAGCCGCTCGCCGAGCACCACACGCGCGAGGATCGCGACCCCGACCGGGTAGAGCGACGCGAGCACGGCCACGACGCTGAAGAGCCCCTTTGTGGTCGCGACGGCGAACATGATCGTCGCGCTGGCGTCCAGCAGCCCGAGCAGGGCGAGCGTCGGCCAGACGCTGCCGGGTGCGGGTGGCCGCTTCCACGGCACCAGGGAGAGGACGGCTGCCGACGAGATGATCCGCAGGACGAGCGACGCCCAGTACGGGTCGACGTTGCTCGCCGCCTCCAGCCCGACCTGTGCGCTGCCGAAGAACACCGCGGCGAGCAGCGCGAGCCCGGCTCCGGTCGCGGCACGCCCCCGCGCGCCCTCGACGCCCGGCTCCCAGCCGGCGACCGCGACGCCGACCAGCGCGACGGCGATCCCGGCGAGCTGGACGGTGCTCGGGCGCTCGCCCCGTGCGAGGGCAACGGTGAGCGGGATCAGCGGGGCGGTCGCGGTGATCGGCGCGACGATCCCCATCGAGCCGACCGCGAGGCCGCGATAGAGGGCCGCGATTCCGATTGCCGCCCCGATCCCGGCGAGCACTGCCCACAGGAGCCACCAGCCGCCGCCTGGAAAGGCCCAACGGCCGGCCACGACCACGGCGATCAGGATCAGGCCTGCCGGCTGCGAGACGGCGAGCACCGTCAGCACGTTCAGGCTGCGCGTCTTCAACCCGCCGAGGAAGTCGGAGACGCCCCACGATGCGCTCGCGGCGAGCGCCAGCAACACGGCGGCCATGTCGGGAGAGGCTAGGTGCCTTCAACCGGCCGCGTGGCGGCGACCGCGTCGAGCTGGTTCGCGTGGTACAGGACGGCGGCTTCGGCGGTCTTCGCGGCCCGCGCGTCGTGGTGTGAGCCGACGGCGTGCAGGAGCTCGGCCCGCGCGTCGGCGTCGAGCGCGCCCGCCCGGTCCTCGATCAGGCGGAGCCCGAGATGGACGTGGCCGAGCAGCCGGCCCTCTGCGGTCTGCCGAAAGCCCGGCCCCGGCGCGAGCTCGACGGTGCGGCCGATGTCGTGCAGCAGCGCGGCGGCGAGCAGCAGGTCGGCGCGAAGGCGCGGGTGAAGCTGGCAGAGCTCCCGGCAGATCGTCGCCACGCCGACCGTGTGCTCGAGCAGTCCGCCCGCATAGTCGTGGTGGCCATCCGGAGCGGCCGGGAGCGTCCGCAGCAGGCGGCGGATCTCCGGGTCGCCGGCGAAGCGGCCGACCGTCGCGTTCAGGCCCGGATGTGAGATCTCGCCGGCGAGGAACTCGAGGAAGCCGTCGAGCTCGTCGGGGTCGCGGCGCATCGCCGGCGCGAAGCCGGCGGGGTCGGTCTCCGGGGCGGCCTCGATCGAGCGCACGTCGAGCTGAAGCCGGTCGCGGTAGCGCTCGACGCGGCCGAGCACGCGTACCGCGTCGCCCTCGTCGAATCGCCCGTCGAGCAGGTCGACGTCGTTCCAGACGCGCCCTTCGATCCGCCCGCTCGGATCGACGAGCTCGATCGCGAGGTACGCCGAGCCGCTCTTCGTGCGCAGCCGACGCTTGCGCGCGACCGCGTACACCCCTTCCACTACGCGGTCGGCGTCCAGCTCGGCGATCGTGCTCACGTCGGGAGTCTAGGCCCGAAAGCGGCTGCTACGGTCCTGCCCATGGCCGACGTCAAGCCGTTCTGCGCGCTCCGCTACGACGAGCGCGCGGCGGGGCCGCTCGAGTCGCTCGTCGCTCCGCCCTACGACGTGATCTCGGCCGAGCAGCGGGAGTCGTACCTCACTCGCAGCCCGTACAACGTCGTCCGCCTGACGCTGCCCGACGACGAGGGAAAGGCCGCGGAGCTGCTCACCGAGTGGCAGGACGAGGGCGTTCTCGTCCGCGACGACGAGCCCACCTTCTGGTGGCTCTCGCAGGAGTACGTCGGCCCGGACAAGGTGCGCCGCCGCCGTGACGGCCTCGTCGCGGCGCTGCGGGTCGAGCCGTACGAGAAGGGCGCAGTCCTGCCGCACGAGCGGACGCACGCCGGGCCGAAGGAGGGGCGGCTGCGGCTGCTGCGCGCGGTGCGCACGCACGTCGAGCCGATCTTCCTGCTCTACGACGGGACGCTGAAGGAGCCGTTCGGCGAGCCGGCGCTGGAGGTCGAGCTCGACGGCGTCCGCAGCAGGCTGTGGCGCTACCCGCGCCCGGTCCCCGACTTCGCCGCCGCGTCGCTGCTGATCGCGGACGGGCACCATCGCTACGAGACGGCCCTGGCGTTCCACGAGGAGGACGGCACCGAGGCGAGCGCGTGGCTGCTCGCCGTGCTCGTGCCGACCTCGCAGAAGGGCCTGACGATCTTCCCGACGCACCGGATCGCCACGCGGACGAAGCCGCTGCCGCCGCTCGAGTCTCATTCGAACGGCGACGACCGCGCGCTCGCCGAGGTCTACACGCGCGAGGGCACCGGCTACCTCTACGGCGAGCGGGGCGAGCTCGACACGGAGCTCGTCGCCCGTTACGCGCCGGAGGTGCGGTACACGCCGTCGGCGGAGGAGGCCCGCGCCGCCGTCGACTCGGGTGAGGCCGAGGCGGCCTTCCTGCTGCGCCCGCCGACGGTCGAGCAGGTCGCCGCGGTCGCCGAGGCGGGCAAGACGATGCCGCAGAAGAGCACGTTCTTCTATCCGAAGCTCACGTCGGGACTGCTCTTCCTCCCGCTTGACTGACTGGCTGGCCACGTGCCGCGCCGCGGTCGAGGACGTCCGCGGCGTGCTCGCCGAGCTGCCACGCCGCGCCGACCGTGAGCCCGTGCTCCGCACAGGCATGGGCGGCGACGACACGACCGCGATCGACGGGGCGGTGGAGGAGGCCGTGGTGGCGCGCTTCGATGCGAGCGGCGAGGACTTCACGCTCGTCTCGGAGGAGCTCGGCATCCGCGAGGGCGGCCCGACCTGGGTCGTGCTCGACCCGATCGACGGCTCGATCAACGCCAAGCGCGGGCTGCCGTTCTTCTCGCTCTCCGTCGCCGTCGCCGAGGGCGGCACGATGGACGACGTCGTCTTCGGCTACGTCTACGACTTCGGCAGCGGCGAGGAGTGGGTTGCGGAGCGCGGCGGCGGCGCCCGCCTGAACGACGCGCCGCTCGCCGGTGACCCGCCGAAGGACCGGATCGAGCTGCTCGCGCTCGAGGCGACGCGCACCGACCTCGTCGCGCGCCACGCGCCGCCGCTCGTCGGTCTCGTGCATCGCCTGCGCATCTTCGGCTCGCTCGCCCTCTCGCTCTGCCACCTCGCCGACGGCCGCGTGGACGCGGTGTGCTCCCTCAAGCCCGCCCGCTCGGTCGACATCGCCGCCGCGCAGCTGCTCGTCCGCGAGCGCGGCTACGCGATCGAGCTGCCGGAGCGCCCGCCGTTCGGGAGCGCCCCGCTCGATCTGGAAGGGCGCTCCCGTGTTGTTGCAGCGGGCAGCGAGGCGCTCGTCGCCGAGCTCGCTCAGGCGCTCAGCGTTTGAAGTCGAAGCTCCGGGCGCTCGTCGCCGGCCAGATGTCGACGAATTCGTCGCCGTCGCGGCACGGAATACGATTGGCGGCGTGAAGCTCCGGCTTGCGTCGCTCTGCGCTGTCGCGCTCGCGCTTGCCGCTGTTGCGGGCGCGACTCCCGGGCTGCGCGCGAGCCTCTCGGTCCCGGGCCACACGCCGAAGGTGAACGCGAAGTGGTTCTACACGGTGCGGGCGACGCTCGGCGGCAAGCCGGCGCGCGCGACGATCACCTCGCAGATCGTCGACCCTGTTGGCGGCGTGCACGCCGTCGAGTTCGGCGATACCCACCGTTTCGTCACCAACCGTCCGTTCACCGGGGTGTTCCGCGACTTCGTGCGGATTCCCCCGGAGGCCGGCGGGGTCAAGCTGACCTTCCGGGTGATCGTGAAGGCCGGCGCGGCGAAGCGCACGCTCACCTACTGGATCCAGGCGAAGTGACCGCGCGTGGCGGCGGCGCCGAAGTCGTCGTCGACCACGTCTCCCGCTCGTTCGAGGACGGCCGCATCGCCGCGCTCGTCGACGTCTCGTTCCGGGTCGAGCCGGGCGAGCTCGTCTCGATCACCGGGCCGTCCGGCTGCGGCAAGAGCACGCTGCTGAACCTGATCGGCGCGCTCGACCGGCCGAGCTCCGGCGAGATCCTCGTCGGCGGCGAGCGGCTCGCCGACCTGGACGGTGCGCGCTACCGAGGTACGGTCGTCGGCTTCGTCTTCCAGTTCCACAACCTGATCCCGACGCTGACGGCGGTCGAGAACGTCCAGCTGCCGATGTTCGGGCACGAGCTCGGCCGCGCGGCGCGGGTGGAGCGCGCCCGGCTCCTCCTCGACGAGGTCGGCCTCTCCGAGCGCGTGTCGGCGTACCCACCGACGCTCTCCGGCGGCGAGCGCCAGCGGGTCGCAATCGCCAGGGCGCTCGCGAACGAGCCGCGGCTCCTGCTCGCGGACGAGCCGACCGGCGCGCTGGACTCCGCGAACGGCGAGCAGATCGTCGAGCTGCTCCAGAGCGTGCGGGCGCAGCGCGGGACGACCGTGCTGCTGGTCACGAATGATCCCGAGGTCGCCGCCCGCGCGGACCGGACCCTCCCGATCCGCGACGGCCGCGTCGAGGATGCTACTCCCGCCGGAGCGCGTCGATCGGCGTCAGCCTGACCGCCCGCCACGCGGGATAGAGCGCGCCGAGCAGCGCGACGCCGAGCGCGAACGCGAGCCCCCAGGCGAAGACGCCGCCCGTGAAGTCGGCCTCGGTCAGGCTCGAGAGCGAGCTGTGCTCGGTGAAGAGGACGGCTGCGACCCAGCCGCCGAGTAGGCCCAGGGCGAGCGCGAGCAGGCCGATGCCGAGCGACTCGCACACGATCAGCCCGGCGATCCGCCGCGAGCTCCAGCCGACCGCCCGCATGATCCCGATCTCGCGCACGCGCTCGAACACCGCCATCGCCATCGTGTTCGTCACGCCGATCCCGCCGATGATCAGGGCCAGCAGCGAGAAGATCCAGCCGGCGGTGACGATCAGCCGGCTCGAGGTGTCCACTTTCACCGCCTGGCCGGGCTCGACGACGGCGGTGATCCCGGGGAAGCGCGATTCCAGCCGCTTCGCGACCGCCTTCGGCGTCGCGCCGACCTTCGCGATCACCGCGAGCGTCGTCACCTCGTGCGGCCGCTGGGCGATCGACTGGACGACCCGCAGCGGCAGGACGACGCCGCGGTCGACGAACGCGTTCCCGCTGTGGAAGATCCCGGCCACCCTGAAGCTGCGCTTCCCGGCCCGCACCGGCCCGCCCACGCGTAGGTGGTAGATCCGCGCCGCTCCGTCTCCGACGAGCGCCTCGTTCCCGGTTGGACGCCGACCCGACACGACCACGAGCCTTCGTTCGGGGAACTCGCCCGGCACGTAGCCGAACAGCAGCGAGGAATCGCTCTGCTCGACCGCGCCGACGAGCAGGAACACGCGCGCGACCTGCGAGACGCCCTCTGATCTGCGGACGTTTCCGGCGAGCTCCTCGGGAAGTAGCGAGCGCGTCAGATCGGCGGCGCCGGACTGGAACAGCCCGAAGTCCGAGCGTCCCACGTGGATCAGCTCGGCCGCAGTCCGCTTGACGCCGTTCGTGATCGAGAGCAGCGCGACGATCAGGCCGACCCCGATTGCGACGCCCGCGACCGTGAGCGCCGTGCGCGCCTTCCGCCGGAGCAGGTTCTTGGTCACGAGGCCGGCCCAGGTCACGGGACCATCCTCTCATTGGCTACGCTCGGAGCCATGGAGCCGTCCCGCGACGCGATCTACAAAGCCCTGGAAAACGTCATCGACCCGGAGCTCCGGCGGCCCGTCACCGAGCTCGACATGGTTCGCGACGTCCAGATCGAGGGCGGCGACGTCTCGGTCACGATCGCGCTGACCATCGCCGGCTGCCCACTCCGTGACAGCTTCCAGACGCAGGTCGTCGAGCACGTCGGGAAGGTGCCCGGGGTCGAGCGCGTGCGGCTCGGCTTCGACGTGATGAGCCCGGACGAGAAGGCGACGCTCTCCGCGAAGCTCCGCGGCGGCGTCGAGGAGCGCTCGAAGGGGATCTCCGTCGACCGGAACACGCGCGTCCTCGCCGTGGCGAGCGGCAAGGGCGGCGTCGGCAAGTCGTCGCTGACCGTCAACCTCGCCGCCGCGTTCTCGCAGCTCGGCCACCGCACCGGGATTCTCGACGCGGACGTCTACGGCCACTCGATTCCGCACATGCTCGGCGTCAGCCAGCGGCCGGTCGTGGTCGACAAGATGATCGTCCCGCCCGTCGCGCACGACCTGAAGTTGATGTCGATCGGCTTCTTCCTCGAGGACAACTCGCCGGTGATGTGGCGCGGGCCGATGCTCCACCGCGCGCTGGAGCAGTTCCTCTCCGACGTGCACTGGGGCGAGCTCGACCTGCTCCTCGTCGACATGCCGCCCGGAACCGGCGACGTCTCGATCTCGCTCGGCCAGCTCCTGCCTCGCGCCGAGGCCGTGATCGTGACAACGCCGCAGCCGCTCGCCCAGGAGGTGGCCTCGCGTGCGGCGACGATGGCGCAGAAGACGAACATGCGCCTGATCGGCGTGATCGAGAACATGACCTCCGAGGTCTTCGGCTCCGGCGGCGGCGAGCGCCTCGCGGGGCAGATCGGCATTCCGCTCCTCGGCCAGGTCCCGCTCGACGCGCGGCTGCGCGAGTGCGGCGACAGGGGCGAGCCGCTGGTCTTCGCCGATCCCGGGTCCGGGACCGCTCAGACGATCGTCGGGATCGCCGAGGCGATCCACGCCGCCCGGCAGACCTTCAAGCCGCTCACCGTTCTGTCCGGATAGGGGCGCCGCCCCCCGCGACGCCCCTATCCGAGCGGTGGTAAGACCCCGTCTGCCGTCTTCAGTGCTTCAACAGGGAGGTCATTGCCGCCTGTCGCCGGGCGCTCACCTGAACGACGTAAGGATTGTGTGAGAATTCGGCCCCGTGGAGCCCGTCGCCGCGCGGTTATGCGAAATCGGGTTCTCGGAGGCCGACGCGCGGACGCTCGCCGACCACTTCATCGACGCCGAGCGCCGCGGCAAGTCGAGCCACGGGCTCTCGCGGATCGACTGGCTCGCCGGGCTGCCCGACCTGGACCCCGCGGCGCGGCCCGGCCGCGTGCTCGAAGACTCCGGGTACGAGCGCTGGGACGGCAACGGCGCGGTCGGCTACCTGACGCTCGCGGCGATCTGCGACGCGCAGCTGGCTTCGCCGCCCGCGCACGCCCGGGTCGTCGTCGCGTCCCGCTGCTTCCCGACCGGCGCGCTCGGCTACTGGGTGCGACGGTTGGCCGAGGGCGGGCTGGCCGCGGCGCTGACCGCGACCTCGCCTGCGCGGCTCGCCTCGCCCGAGGGGGGCCCACCGCTCGCGGGGACGAACCCGATCGCGCTCGGCGTACCGAGCTCGGACGGGAGCCCGCTCGTCGCGGACGTCTCGATGGGGCGGGTCACGCACGGCGATGTGCTCGCCGGGACGGCTCCGCCCGAGGAGCTCGTCCCCTTCGGCGGCGACCGCGCCCACAAGGCGTTCGCGCTCGCGGTCGGCGTGCAGATGCTCGTCTCCGCGCTCGCCGGCGGGGAGCCCGGCGCGGTGCTCGTCGTCGCGCGGCCGGAGTACGACCCGGTGCCGCGGCTACGCGCCCTCGCCGCCGGCGTCCGCCTGCCCGGCGATCGCTGAGACCCGCGGGTCGTCGCGGATCGAGTCGAGGTCGGAGTCGCGGCCGGCGTAGTCCCCGACCTCCTTCGGCTCGAGCTCGTACGCCCGCTGGAGCTCCGTGATCGCTGCCTCGGGCTCGTCGTTCAGGGCGAGGAGGCAGGCGTAGTTGTAGTGGGCCCGCCAGTCGTCGGGCCGCGCGGCCAACGCGGCGTCCATGATCTCGCGCGCCTTCTCCACCTGGCCCAGGTCGGCGTACGAGCCCGCCGCGAACGAGTCCTCCCAGGGGGACGGCTCGAAGACCTCGCCGGGCTTCGCGCCGACCCCGAGCACCGCAGTCCCGTCCTCGGCCGCGATCGCGCCGCGCTTCGTGCCGGGCTGCGCGAAGACGAGCGTCCCGGCCGGCGCGTCGATCTCCTCTCCGTCGAGCGTGAAGGTCGCGCGGCCGCGCAGGACGACGTACAGCTCCTGGTGGCCGCCGCTCTCGGTGTGCTCCTCGACCACGCGCTGCCCGGCGTCCGCCGTGTACGCGTTCGTTCCGAACGCGGTGATCCCGAACCTGCGCCGCACCGGTCGCCAGACGAACTCTCCCTTGTTGATCGGCAGCTCCTCGAGCTCGTCGATATGTGCGACCTCGTAGCCCTTGTCCGTCATCTCGCCTCCCTCAATGCTTCCAGCACGACAGGGTCGACGCTGCTCGATACCGTCAACGCGCTCCTCCAAGATTCTCCTGCGACAACCGGGTCAGTCATACGTGAGCGCGGTCAGGTCGAGCTCGAGCAGGTCGCGGCGCGCGGGCGGGACGAGCACGCAGGCGACCTCCGGGTGGCCGAGCGCCTCCTTCACGCCTTCCGGCGTATCGGCGTGTGCCGCCACCGGCCGTCCCGCTGCGTGTGCCTGCCTGAGCTCGTCGGGCCCGGCGGTCTCCAGCCAGAGCACGTCGTCCGGCAGATCGAGCTCGCCTTCGACTGCGATCTCGGGCACCCGCTGCCCGGTCGCGCCGAGCCAGCGTTCCCTCACAGCTCGACGGTCTCGCCCGGCTCCGGCGTGATCAGCTCGACGTCGGGAGCGAGCTTCGCGAGCTCCTCGGGTGTCCCCGCCAGGAGCGGGAAGGTGCCGTAGTGGCACGGGACGCAGCGCTTGACTCCGAGCAGCTCCAGTGCGACCGCCGCCTCGGGCGGTGCCATCGTGAAGTGGCCGCCGATCGGGAGCACGGCCACGTCCGGCGCGTAGATCCTCCGGATCAGCGCCATGTCCCCGAAGACGTTCGTGTCGCCGGCGAAGTAGAGCGTGAAGCCGTCCTCGAGCTCGAGGACGATCCCGGCCGGCTCGCCCAGGTACGTGCCGTCGTCGGCGCTGCTCGAGTGGTTGGCGTCGGTGAACGTGACCTTGACGCCGTCGACGTCGACCGTGCCGCCCTTGTTCGGGTTCTGCCCGAAGCTGCGACTCGACGCCCTGGCCCTCGAGCCAGCCGCGCAGCTCGACGAGCGCGATCACCGGCGGCTTGAACTTCTCCCAGAGCGCGACCGTGTCGCCGACGTGGTCGCCGTGACCGTGTGTGAGCGCGATCAGGTCGACGCGCTCCGGCTCCCGTTCCGCCTCCGGGCACTTGGGGTTCCCGGTCAGCCACGGGTCGACGTAGATGCGCTTGCCGCCCGGGCTGTCGAGCCGGAAGGACGCGTGTCCGAGCCAGGTGAGCGGGACCCCCATCAGCCCGGAAAACTAACGAAGGAACGTCCGGTCCCGCGGCGAAGCTACACGCGTGACGCGGCGTGAGCTCCTGCCGGTAGCGCTAGTTCTCCTCGCCACCGTCTTCGACGCCGCCGGCGTCCCCACGCTTTCCTTCTATTGCCTCCTCGCCGCCGTGCCCGCGATCGTCGTCGCCGGGCTCGCCGCCGTGGAAGAGCAGCTCCAGGGAGGCGCGCTGCCGCACCGGCGCACGATCGCGTTGCTCCATCCGGTCGCGCTCGTGCTGATCCTCGTCGCGGCCGCGCTCCGTGCGCCGCTTCGCGCAGAGGGCGCCGTGCCGCGGGCAGCCGTTTCCGCGGCGATCGCCTGCCTCGCGGTCTTCGCCGTCCAGGGCCTGCTCGCCGCGCTGCCCGCGCTCAAGCGCGTGCGTCCCGCCCGGGAGCCGGCAGAAGTTCCGCTGCCGCAGCCCTAGAGCCAGCTAATGCCCGAGGGCTTTGCCCGGCTGTGCAGGAGCTACAGCGTCTGGACCGCCTTCCCGGCGAGGTCGATCAGCGGCCCGGCCGCGAAGAACGATCCGACCGTCACGACGAAGCACGCGAGCACGCCGAGGTTGAGGAGGATGTCCCGCGGCGGCTGGCCGCCGGCGGCGAACTGGAGCTCGGCGCTCGGGCGGAGGTAGAGCGCGCGGATGACCGCGAGGTAGTAGTAGAGGCTGACCGCGGTCGCCGCGATTCCGACGATCACGAGCCAGAGCCAGCCGCGGTCGTATGCGGCCGAGAAGACGTAGAACTTCCCGAGGAAGCCGCCGGTCGGCGGCAGGCCGGCGAAGCCGAGCATGAACGCCCACATCGATACGCCGAGCAGGGGGCGCTCCCAGCCCATCCCGGCGAGGTTCTCGAGCGTCACCTCGCGGCCGCCCAGCTCCCGCTCGCGGGCGGCGACCACTCCGAACGCGCCGAGCGACATCGCCGAGTAGGGGATCAGGTAGTAGACGAGCGCCTTGGCGCCGAGCTCGTTGTTCGAGGCGATCGCGATCAGCATGAACCCGGCGTGCGAGATCGACGAGTATGCGAGCAGGCGCTTGACCCGGGTCTGGACCAGCGCGGCGAGGTTACCGACCGCGAGCGACGCGCAGGCGAGCACGGCGACCGCGATCGTCCAGATGCGCGCCTCCTGCGGGAACGCCGTGAACAGGACGCGCAGCATCAGCATCAACGCGGCGACCTTGGTCGCGGCCGACATGAACGCGGTCACGGGCGACGGCGCGCCCTCGTACACGTCGGGCGTCCACATGTGGAACGGCGCCGCCGAGACCTTGAAGCCGAGCCCGGCGAGGATCATCGCCAGCCCGAACAGGAGCATCGAGTCGTGCGCCAGGTTCTGGGCGCCGACGGCGTCCGCGATCTTCTCGAACTGGAGCTGGCCGGTGGCGCCGTAGACGAACGCGGAGCCGAAGAGGAGCACGGCAGAGCCGAACCCGCCGACGATCAGGTATTTCAGGCCCGCCTCCAGCGAGCGCTCCCGCTCGCGGTCGATCGCGCAGAGGATGTACAGCGAGATCGAGAACCACTCGAGCCCGAGGAAGAGCGTCATCAGGCTGTTCGCGTGGGCGAGGAAGATCATCCCCGCGCCGGCCGCGGCGAGCAGCGAGTAGTACTCGGCGATGTGCTCCTTCAGCGGCTCCGCGTAGGAGATCCAGACCGCGGCGAAGCCGACGCCCGCGATGATCAACGCCGCCATCGCGCCGAAGCGGTCGCGCCGGATCACCCCGCCGATGATGCTCTCACCGTCGGGGCTGCGGTCGTAGAGGAGCACCGCGAACACGAAGGCGGCGGCGAACCCGCCGGCTCCGACGAGCGCGGCAGTTGCCCGGCGCGCTCCCGCGGGGACGAGCACCGCGGCCAGGAGGCAGATGCCTGCCGCGGCGAGCAGCGACAGCTCCGGCGAGAGCGCGAACCAGTCGACGGGCGGGCGCTCGACGGCGGCGATCATCCGATCACCCGGTCCGTGATCGCCGCCGGCCAGGCGGACAGGAACAGCAGCAGCCCGATCAGGGGCACGACGATCGCGAGCTCGGCGGGCCGCAGGTCGAGGGCGCTTTCGGTGACGGCCGTGCCAGGCGCGCGGTGCAGTACCGCCGAGATCAGGCGCAGCACGTACGCCGCGGCGAGGATGATCGCGACCGCGCCGATCACCGCGTAGAGCCAGCCCTGCTGGAAGACGCCGGCCAGGATCGCGAACTCACCCGCGAACGCCGACGAGCCCGGCACGGCGAGCGCGATCACGCCGATCGTCATCAGCACCGTGGCGAGCGCCGGCCGGCCGCGCGCCATCCCGCCCAGGCGGTCGAAGCGCCCGGTCGACGTCCGCCGCTCGACGGCGCCCGCGAGCATGAACAGCACCGCGGAGATCAGCCCGTGGTTGACCATCTGGAGCACCGCGCCGTTGATGCCGAGGTTGTTCGTCGCGAACAGGCCGAGCACGATCAGCCCCATCTGGGCGAGGGACGAGTAGGCGATCACCCCGCGGATGTCCGGCGCGCGGAAGGCCAGGAGCGACCCGTAGACGAGCCCGGTCGCCGAGAGGACGAGGATCGGCGTCCGGAAGTCGTGCACGCCCGCCGGGAAGAGCGAGAAGCAGATCCGCAGGAAGCCGAACGCCGCCGCCTTCGAGACGACCCCCGAGAGCACGGCCGACACCTCGGCCGGGGACTCGCGGTAGGCGTCCGGCAGCCAGCCGTGGAACGGGAACAGCGGCGCCTTGACGATGAACGCCGCCGCGAACCCGAGGAAGATCCACGAGCTCGCGTTCGTCCCGCCGTCGATCATCGAGAACGTCCCGGCCTGGAGGCCGTAGACGATCACGGCCGCGAGCATCAACAGCGACCCGACCATCGTGTAGATGACGAACTTGATCGTCGCGCCCGACCGGCCGGGCCCGCCCCAGACGCCGATCAGCACGTAGAGCGGGATCAGCATCGCCTCCCAGAAGACGTAGAAGAGGAGGAGATCCTGTGAGGTGAAGACGCCGACGATCGCGCCGGTCAGGAAGAGCATCAGCCCGTAGTAGGCGCGCGGCTTGTCCCGCCGGGACCAGAGCCCGTACGCGATCGAGGCAGCGAGGACGACGACCGTCAGCCCGACGAGCCAGACCGTGAAGCCCTCGAACATGCCGACGTGGTACGAGACGCCGAGGTCGTCCAGCCACGACAGGCGGCTCGACTCCTGGAGGCCGCCCTGGTCGAAGTCGAAGCGGACGAGCGACTCGACCCAGAAGCCGATCTCGAACAGCGCGATCAGCAGAGCGGTCGGCGCGATCCAGACCCGCGGCATCGGGACGAGCCAGACGAGCAGCGCGCCCGCCAGCGGCAGCAGGATCAGGACGTCGGTGATCCAGCCATGTGCGGTCATCGCACCGCCACGAAGACGAGGATGAGGACGGTGACGCCGGCCGCGAGCGCGAGCGCGTACGAGCGGACGAGGCCGGTCTGGAGCGCACGCGTGCGCGAGCCGGCCCAGCGTGCGGCGTCGCTGACGCCCCGGATCGAGCCGCTGACGAGCGGCCCCTCGACGACCCAGTCGAGCGTCTTCGCGAACGCGACCGTCGGCCAGTAGAAGAGGCCGTCGTAGAGCTCGTCGAAGTAGAACTTCCGCTCGAGCACGGCGGCCGGCCGCGGCGCGTGCGCGCGGCGCGCGGAGTAGATCCACCAGGCGACCGCGATCCCCGCGAGACCGACCGCAACGGCGGCGATGCTCGCGACCGCCTCCTGCGTGTTGCTGGCCTCGACGAGGGGCTTGGCGACCGGCTCCAGCCAGTCGGAGATCGTCGTCCAGACGCCGGCGAACTGGAAGCCGCCGCCGATCGCCGCGAGGATCGTCAGCACGCCGACGCTCAGGTACATCGACCAGCGCGCGACGCCGTCACCGTGCGCGTGCGGCGGGTGCTCCTGGACGTACGGCGACGGCTCGCCGCCGAAGACGATGAACAGCATCCGGAACGTGTAGAGCCCCGTCAGGAACGCGCCGAAGAGCCCGGCTGCGAACAGCAGGTAGCCGTACCAGCCGCGGTCGAGCGCCGCCGCGAGGATCGAGTCCTTGGAGAAGAAGCCCGAGAGCGGCGGGATCCCCGTGAGCGCGAGCCCGCCGATCAGCATCGCCGCCCACGTCCACGGCATCAGCCTCCGGAGGCCGCCCATCTTGCGGATGTCCTGCTCCCCGGCGAGCGCGTGGATGACGATGCCGGCGGCGAGGAAGAGCAGCGCCTTGAAGAACGCGTGCGTCATCAGGTGGAACATCGCGCTCGCGTAGGCGCCGATCCCGGCCCCGAGGAACATGTAGCCGATCTGCGACATCGTCGAGTAGGCGATCACGCGTTTGATGTCCGTCTGGACGAGCGCGATCAGGCCCGCCATCACGATCGTCAGCGCGCCGAGGCCGGCGGCGAGGTCCTGGACGTGCGGCGCGAGCTCGAACAGCGGGTGCGTGCGGACGATCAGGTAGACGCCGGCCGTGACCATCGTCGCGGCGTGGATCAGGGCGCTGACCGGGGTCGGGCCCTCCATCGCGTCCGGGAGCCAGGTCTGGAGCGGGAGCTGCGCCGACTTCGCGACGGCGCCGCCGAGCAGGCCGAGCGCGACGAGGTTCTGCACGGTCGAGGAGAGGCCCGAGGCCTTCTGGAACGACAGCGCGTAGTCGAGCGTCCCGGTCTTCTGGATCAGCAGGAAGAAGGCGAGCGCCATGGTCGCGTCGCCGAACGCGTTCATGATGAACGCCTTCTTGGCTGCGGCGACCGCCTGCGGGCGGTGGTGCCAGAAGCCGATCAGCAGGTAGGACGAGAGGCCGACCAGGCCCCAGCCGATGAGCAGGTCGAGCAGGTTCCCGCCCTGGACGAGCATCAGCATCGAGAAGACGAAGAGGCACATGTACGCGAAGTACCGGCGCTCCTCGTCGTCGCCGTCCATGTAGCCGATCGAGTACGCGACGATCAGCGACCCGACCCCGGTGACGATCAGCATCATCATCATCGAGAGCGGGTCGGTGAGGATCGAGAAGCCGACCCGGAAATCCCCGGCCGTCAGCCACGTCCAGGCGACCGAGAGCTCCGAGCGGTCCTCCGGTGAGCGGCCGAGCATGTAGACGAACGAGACGAGCGCGGCCGCGAACGCCGCGACGCACGAGAGCGTCGAGATCCAGGCGGCCGCGCGCCGCGAGATGCCGTTCCCGCAGAGGGTGATCAGCGCCGCGCCGCCGAGCGGCAGGAAGAGGCAGACCCAGGCGGCGGCGGTCATCGTCTTTAGCCGCGCAGGGTCGAGAGCTTGTCGACGTCGAGGTCGAGCCGCCGCCGCGCCATCGCGACGATCAGGCCGAGCCCGACGACGACCTCGGAGGCGGCGACCGCCATCACGGTGAGCGCGAAGATCTGCCCGTCGCCGTTACCGAAGTGCCGCGAGAACGCGATCAGGGCGAGGTTCGCCCCGTTCAGCATGATCTCCAGCGAGAGCAGCACGATCAGCGGGCTGCGGCGGATGAGCACGCCGAGCGCGCCGGTCGCGAACAGGCAGCCGGAGATGATCAGGTAACCGGCAACGTCAGGCCCGAGCATCGGCGTCCTTCAGCGACGATTCGTCCTGCGCGTGGCTGCCGAGGATCACGCCTCCGACCGCGGCGACGAGCAGGACGATCGAGGTGATCTCGAAGGCGATCAGGTGGTCGGTCAGGAACAGCCGGCCGATCTCGCCCGGGCTGCCGAACGAGCGCTCGATCTTTGCGGAGCTGGAGAGGCGCCCGTCCGCCTTCGCGGCGATCACGACGACGATCTCGACGAGCAGCGCACATGCGGCGATGGCTGCCGCCCAGCGTTGCGCCTTCGACCCGCTCGCCCAGGGCGTGTCGACTCGCCACCCGAGGTAGGCGATCACGAACAGGAACATCACCATCACCGCGCCCGCGTAGACGAGCACCTGCGCGGCGGCGACGAACTCGGCGGAGAGGAGCAGGTAGAGCACCGCGAGCGTGCCGAGATTCCCGATCAGCGCCAGCGCCGAGTAGAACGGGTTCGAGAAGCTGATCACCGCGACCGCGGACCCGACGCACCCGAACGCGGCCATGATCCAGACGATCCAGACGAAGACGTTGCTGGCGGAGGCGAGGATCACGAGTAGGTCTTGTAGTAGGGAATGGGCGTGTCGAACTCGTCCGGGTCGCGGATCGGCACCTTCTTGATCGGCTCGGCGAGCAGCATGTCCTTCGTGTAGATCAGGTCGTCGCGCGAGTACTCGGAGATCTCGAACTCGTTCCCGAGCGTGATCGCGTCGAACGGGCAGGCGAGCTCGCAGTAGCCGCAGAAGATGCAGCGGCTCATGTTGATCTCGTAGATGCGCGCGTAGCGCTCGCCGGCGGAGACGCGGTTCCGCGGCGTGTTCTCGGCGGCGACGACGCGGATGCAGTCCGCCGGGCAGGCGGCGGCGCAGAGCGAGCAGCCGACGCACTTCTCGAGGCCGTTCTGGTGGCAGGTGGAGCCGGTGGCGCCCGCGGAAGCGCGGGTACAGCGGCCGCTTGTACTCCGGGTACTGCTGCGTGATCGGCTTCTTGAAGATCTGGCCGAAGGTGACCGCGAAGCCCTTGAGTGAGTCGATCGGCTGCGGCATCTAGAAGATCACCACGAAGAGGGCGGTGATCACGGCGTTGATCGTCGCGACGGGCAGGAGCACCTTCCAGCCGAAGCGCATCAGCTGGTCGTAGCGGAGCCGCGGCAGGGTCGCGCGCAGCCAGATGAAGACCGAGATCGCGAGCAGGAGCTTGATGAAGAACCAGAGCGGCCCGAGCGGCGCCCACGGGCCCTCCCAGCCGCCGAAGTAGAGCGTGACGACGAGCGACGAGATCACGATCACGTTCACGTACTCGGCCATCTGGAACAGGCCCCAGCGCATGCCGGAGTACTCCGTGTGGTAGCCGCCGACGAGCTCGGTGTCCGCCTCCGGCAGGTCGAACGGCGGCCGGTTCGTCTCCGCGATCCCCGCGATGAAGAAGCAGACGAGGCCGACGAACTGCGGCCCGGCGTACCACCAGTCCTTGACCTGCGCGTCGACGATCCCCGACAGCGAGAGCGTGTGCGCCATCAGCACGACGCCGAGCACCGACAGCGCGAGGGAGACCTCGTACGAGACCATCTGCGCGCAGGTGCGCATCGACCCGAGCAGCGAGTACTTCGACTCGGACGCCCAGCCGCCGATGATGAAGCCGTAGATCCCGAGCGAGCCGAGCGCGAAGATCAGGATCAGCGAGATCGGCACGTCCGTGACCTCGCCGTTCACGTGGTAGTGCCAGATCTGCCAGCCCTCGCCCCACGGGATGACGCTGAAGGCGGCGAGCGCGGTGAACGCCGAGAACGCGGGCGCCATCAGATAGAGGGTGTCGATCGCCGCCATCGGCGCGAACGCCTCCTTGCGCACCATCTTGATCAGGTCGGCGAAGGGCTGGAGGATGCCCTTCGGGCCGGCGCGGTTCGGGCCGTAGCGCCGCTGCATCCGGGCGAGCAGCTTCCGCTCGTAGAGCGTCAGGAACGCCATCGAGATCAGCAGGATGTTGATGAAGATGAGCGCCTTGATCACGCTGATCCACCAGGGCTCGCTGTTCACAGCTGTTTCTTCACCTCCACGCCCTGATCGAGGCCGCGCACGTGCTCCTCGGGGGCGCGCACCGCGCCCTCGACGAGCCGCTTGTCGATCCGTGCCCTGAGCTGCACCGACGTGCCGTTCGATTTCACGTCGACCGTGTCGCCGGTGGCGATGCCGCGCAGGCTCGCATCGCGCGGCGAGATCGCGATCTCCGCGTCGGGGCGCTGGAACTGGAGCTCCTCGACGCGCTCGACGGCCGGGCCGGAGAAGAGCGAGCGGTAGCGGACGAGGTGCAGCGGCGTCCGCCTGCGCTGTGCCGGCTTCTGCTCGGGGGCAGGCGCGGTCGGGACGGCCGTCGGCTCGGGTCGCGGCGGGAGCTGCGCCTGCTCCTCGTTCGGGACGGCGCGCTCGTGCGGGTCGATTGGGACGCCGAACCGCTCGGCGAGCTTGGCGATCCATGCGATCTCGTCCGGGGCGGGCGGGATCACCGCGCGCCGGAGGCGTTGCGGCCGGCCTTCGAGGTTGACGATCGTCCCGTCGCGCTCCAGGTAGCTCGTCCCCGGGAGGACGAGGTCGGCGAAGCCGCGCGCGGGCTCGGAGAACATCGTGATCGCGATCACCGCCTTGGCCCGCAGCGCGAGCGCGCGGATCTGCGGATCGGAGACCGCCTCCTCCCCGGAGATCAGCAGCACGCCGATCTCTCCGCGCACCGCTGCCGGCCCGCGCTTGCCCTCGGCGGCCCAGGCCTCCGTGACCGCCCGGCCGTTCGGCGTCGCCGGGAGGTAGAAGGCCGCGTGCGCGCCGAGCTCGCCGGCGAGCTGCGCGACCACGGTTCCGCCCTGGCCGCCCGGGCCCGACCAGATCAGCACCGCGCGCTGGGCGTCCCGGATCTGCTTCCCGACCTGCTCCCGGACGACGTCTGCTGCCGTACCGGGCGCGGCCTGAACCGTCCCGGCTGCGCCGACCGTGATCACCTCGACCCCGTTCCGCCGCGCCGCGCGGATCCAGAGCTCGACGACCGGCGCGCGCTCCTCGACCGGATGGTCGCCGATCACGACGACGAGGTCGGCGTCGCGGATCGAGGAGAGAGGCGCGCGGTACGCGTCCAGCTCAGGCGCCGTCTGCTCCGGGAGCACGACCGCGTCCGAGCCGAGTCCCCGGCGGACGAGCTTCGCGAGCGCCTGCGCCTGCTCGACGGTCTCGGAACCGGAGAGCGCGAGCAGGACCTGGCCCGCTCCGCAGTAGCTGCTCGGCCTGGTCGAGCGCGTCGTCCCAGGAGAGCTCCTCGAAGCGTCGCTTGCCGATCTTGCGCAGCGGGTCGCGGACGCGGTCCTCGGCGTACAGGTGCGAGTAGCCGAAGCGGCCCTTGTCGCAGAGCCAGCCCTCGTCGATCTCGGGGTGGTTGCGGGAGAGGATCCGCTTCACCTTCCCCTCGCGCGTCGTCGCGGTGATGTTGCAGCCGACCGGGCAGAGGCCGCAGACCGATGGGACGTTCTGGATCTCCCACGGCCGCGCCTCGAAGCGGTACTGCGTCGAGGTCAGCGCGCCGACCGGGCAGAGCTCGATCACGTTCCCGGAGAACGGCGCCTTGTAGGGGCGGTCCTGGAAGGTGGCGATGTAGGAGTTCGCGCCGCGCTCGCGCGCGATCAGCTGGCCGTCCTCGGCGACGTCCTCGGAGAACCGCGTGCAGCGGTAGCAGAGGATGCAGCGCTCGCGGTCGAGCGCGATCGTCGGCGAGATCGGGATCGGCTTCTCGAAGGTGCGCTTGGGGAAGCGCATGCGCGTGTTCCCCGGCCCGTAGCGGAAGGTCAGGTCCTGCAGCGGGCACTCGCCGCCCTTGTCGCAGACCGGGCAGTCGAGCGGATGGTTGACGAGGATGAACTCGAGCGTCGCGTCCTGCGCCTCGGCGGCCATCGCAGAGGTCGCGGCCGTCTTCACGACCATGCCGTCGGCGGCCGTCAGCGTGCACGCGGCCTGCGGCTTCGGCGGCCCGGGCGCCACCTCGCAGAGGCACATGCGGCAGGCCCCGACGGGCGGACCGAGCCGCGGCTCGTAGCAGAACACGGGAATCTCGATCCCGGCGTAGAGCGCCGCCTCGACGAGCCCGATCCCCTTCGGCACCTGGATCTCGACGTCGTCGACGGTGATCGTGACGAGCTCCGGCTGGTGGCCGTTGCTGCTCATGCGGTCACCAGCGGGAGCGGGTTCTCGACCGCGCGGTGGTGGTGCTGCTCGCTCGGCGCGAGGATGCCTTCCAGCGACGAGTTGCCGCCGTAGGGGCAGCGGCCCTGGTGGATGTGGGCGACGAACTCGTCGCGCCACTTCGCGATGTACGACGAGACCGGGTAGACGGCGAACTCGCCGAGCGCGCACAGCACCTTGCCGAGGATCCGGCCGTTGATCGACTCGAGCAGCGCGAGGTCCTCCAGCTCGCCCTCGCCGCGCTCGATCTTCTCGAGGATCTGCACCATCCAGCGCGTCCCTTCGCGGCACGGCGTGCACTTGCCACACGACTCGTGCATGTAGAACTGCGTCGAGCGGAGGGCGAGTTGCACCATGCAGCAGCGGTCGTCGACGACGATCAGCGAGGCCGCCCCGAAGAACGTCTTCAGCTCGGCCAGCGAGTCGTAGTCGAGGGGCACGTCGATCTGGTCGGGCGAGAGCGCCGGCACCGACGAGCCGCCGGGGATGACGCACTTCAGCTTCCGGCCGTCCGGGATCCCGCCGGCGTGGTCGTAGATCAGCTCGCGCATCGGCGTCCCGAGCTCGAGCTCGTAGTTCCCCGGGTTCACGACGTTGCCGGAGATCGAGAAGATCGCGGTGCCCGGCGCGGTCGGCGCGCCGATCTTCGCGAACTTCGCCGCGCCCATCCCGACCACGATCGGGAGCGTCGCGATCGTGCAGACGTTGTTCACCTGCGTCGGCGCGTCGTAGAGACCCTGCACGGGCGGGAACGGCGGCCGCGGCCTGGGCTGCCCGCGCCGTCCTTCCAGGGAGTCGAGCAGCGCCGTCTCCTCGCCGCAGATGTACGCGCCGGCGCCGCGGTGGACGACGACGCGGACGTCGTCGAACAGGCCGGCCGCCTCCGCTTCGTCGACCGCCGCCTGCACGACCTCGTACTCGTGCAGGTACTCGCCGCGGATGTAGATGAAGACGTCCTTCGACTCGATCGCATGCGCGGCGATCAGGCAGCCCTCGACCAGCCGGTGCGGCACCTGGTCCATCACCTGCCGGTCCTTGAACGCTCCCGGCTCGGACTCGTCCGCGTTGACGACGACGTACTTCGGCTTCGGCGAGTCGCGCGGAATCAGTGACGCCTTGCGGCCGATCGGGAAGCCGGCACCGCCGCGGCCGCGCAGGTTCGCGTTCGACATCTCCTCGATCAGGCGCTCGGGCGTCATCGCGCGCGCCTTCGCCGAGCGCCTCGTAGCCGCCGACCGCGCGGTACTCGTCGAGCCTGGTCAGGTCGCGCTTGTCCGCGTCCTCGAGCAGAGCCTCAAGCAGCGCCACGGATCTCCTCCACGATTCCGGCGGCGTCCTCCGGCTTGACGAAGTGGCGGTAGCGGCTGTCGATCGCGACGACCGGCGCGTAGCCGCAGCCGCCGAGGCACTCGGCCGCGCGGAACGTGATCAGCCCGTCCTCTGTCGTCTCGCCTGCATGGACGCCGAGCGCCTCCTCGAACGCATCGACGACGCGCTGTGCCCCGACGAGCGCGCACGAGAGGTTGGTGCAGATCTCGACCATGTGCCGCCCGACGGGCTCGAGGTGGAACATGTCGTAGAACGACGCGACCGCCTGGCAGTACGCAGGCGTCAGGTCGAGCACCTCTGCGACCTCCTCCAGGGCCTCCGGCGGCAGCCAGCCGTGCTCCTCCTGCGCGAAGCGCAGCGCCGGCAGCGTCAGCGACTGCCGGTCGGGGTAGCGATGCGCGATCGCCTCGACCTTCGTCGCCAGGTCGCGCGGGCCGACAGGCGTCACCGGTCGACCTCGCCCATCACGGTGTCCAGGGAGCCGACGATCGCGATCATGTCGGCGACCAGCGACTCGTGCACGCAGGTCGCCGTCGCCTGGAGCGCGACGAACGACGGAGCGCGGAACTTGACCCGCCACGGCTTCGGGCCGCCGTCGGAGACGAGGTAGCAGCCGAACTCGCCGCGCGGCGACTCGACCGCGACGTAGACCTCGCCCTCGGGCACCCGGAAGCCCTCGGTGACGAGCTTGAAGTGGTGGATCAGCGACTCCATCGAGGTGTGCAGCTCGTGCCGCGGGGGCAGCACGACCTTCCGGTCGTCGGCGATCCAGGCGCCTCCGGGCATCCCCTCGAGGCACTGCTCGATGATCTTCACCGACTCCCGCATCTCGTCCACCCGCAACCGGTAGCGGTCGTAGACGTCGCCGTGCTCGTAGACCGGAACGTCGAAGTCGAGCTCGGGGTAGGCGAGGTACGGCTCGTCGCGCCGGAGGTCCCAGTCGATCCCGGACGCACGCAGCACCGGGCCCGACTGGCCGAGCGCGATCGCGTCGTCCGCCGACAGGAGCCCGAGGCCGCGCGTCCGCTCGAGCCAGATCTTCTGGTTCGTCAGCAGCGTCTCGTACATGTCGATCGTCTTCGGGAACTCGTCCGCGAAGCGCCTGCACTCCGTGAAGAACCCGCGCGGGATGTCCTCGGCGAGCCCGCCGGCCTGGAAGTACCGCGTGTGCATCCGCGTGCCGCCGACCAGCTCGAAGAGGTCGAGCACGTCGTCGCGGGCGTTGAAGCAGTACCAGAGCAGTCCGATCGCCCCGATCTCGAGTGCGCCGGTGCCGAGCCAGATCAGGTGCGAGTGGATCCGGTTCAGCTCGAGCAGTAGCGTCCGCATCCACGTCGCCTTCGCCGGCACCTCGATCCCGAGCAGCTTCTCGACCGCGGCGACATAGGCGTACTCGTTCGCCTGGAAGGCGAGGTAGTCGATCCGCGGCGCGTACGTGACCCCCTTCCAGTACGTCTTCTGCTCCATGTTCTTCTCGAAGCCGGTGTGCAGGTAGCCGACCACGGCCTCGATCCCGACCACGTCCTCGCCGTGCAGGTCGACGATCAGCCGGAGGACGCCGTGGGTCGAAGGGTGGTTCGGGCCGAAGTTGACCTGGAGCACGTCCTCGAGGTCTGGCGCAGGCTTCAGCATCGTCGGCACCGGCGACGGGATGTGGGTGCCCTCGTAGATCGGGGCATCGCTGGTTCTCTCGGGCGCGATCGCCACCGCTACTCCTCCCCCGAGAACCGCACCGGCTCGCCGCCGATCGGGTAGTCCTTGCGCAGCGGGTGGCCCTCCCAGTCGTCCTCCATCAGGATCCGGCTGAGGTTCGGGTGGCCTTCGACCGGGATGCCCATCATGTCCCAGGCCTCGCGCTCGTGCCAGTCGGCCGTCGGCCAGACCGGGACGACGCTCGCGACCGGCTCGCCGTCGTCGAGCCAGACCTGCACCCGGACCCGCGGCGCCCCGCGTTCCAAACGAAGCAGGTGGTAGTTCATCGCGAAGCGCTTGGGCTTCTGCGAGGGCTTGCGCGCGAGGCCCGCCGACCCGGGCGAGTTCAGGTCGCGCCCCCAGGCGTTCCCGATGTAGCCGGCGACCGGCCGCTCGTTCCAGCCCAGGTAGTCGGTCGGCGTGATGTCCGCGAGGAACCGGAAGTCGTGCTCGTCGCGCAGGTAGAGACAGGCCTCGATCAGCCGTGCGGGATCGACGACGAGCGTCGTCTCGCCGTAGGCCTCCTTCGTCTCGACGAGGCCCGGAACTCCCTCGAAAGTCATGCCCGCTCCCGGCGCCGGCAAAGCCGGCGCCTCCGCTCACGGGCGCCTCCGCCAAGTCTACGGCGCCGAGCTATTGCGCCACGCCCCGGATCTCGTACGCGGGCGGTACGCCTGCCAGCACCTTCTCGTGCAGGCGGACGATTCCCTCGAGCAGCCCTTCGGGTCGGGGCGGGCAGCCGGGCACGTGGATGTCGACGGGAACGATCTTGTCGACTCCCTGGAGGATGGAGTAGTTGTTGAACATCCCGCCGGAGCTCGCACAGGCGCCCATTGCGATCACCCACTTCGGCTCCAGCATCTGGTCGTAGATCTGACGCAGCGGCGCGGCCATCTTGTGCGCGACGCGGCCGGAGACGATCAGCAGGTCGGCCTGGCGCGGCGAGGCGCGGAACGCCTCCATCCCGAAGCGTGCGACGTCGTAACGCGAGTCGACGATCGCGATCATCTCCATCGCGCAGCACGAGAGCCCGAACTGGTCGGGCCACATCGACTTCGTCTGCGACCACGCGACCGCCTTCTCGAGCGTGGTCAGCCCCAGCTTCTGCTCGAGGTCGTCGACCCCGATCTCCCGCTCGAAGACGCCCGGGCCCTTCGTCGGCCAGAGCAGCCGCTCGGAGCGCAGCCCGTAGTCGCGGAGGCGCTTCACCGCCACTCGAGCGGCTCCCTTCCGCCAGATGTAGACGTAGGCGACGGCGAGGATGACGACGAAGAAGAGGAGCTCGAAGAACGCGAACCAGCCGAGATCGTTCAGCGCGACCGCGAGCGGATACAGGAACACGATCTCGATGTCGAAGACGATGAAGAGCATCGCCGTCAGGTAGAAGCTGATCGTGAAGCGCTGCTGGGCGGGCGGTCCGGTGGAGACGCCGGACTCGAACGGAATCGTCCGCGCGCGCGTCCGGTGGCTCGGCCTGGTCGAGAACCAGAACGAGAACAGGACCATCGAAAAGGGAATCGCGAGCGCGAGCAGCCCGTAGATCAGGAACGGCAACCAGCTGTGCAGCACGCCCTGCTTCCTCCTCGTTCGCCCCTAGCCGCGGCGGACCTTAGCAATGGACGCGAGGGTGGCACGAAGGGACCAAAAAACCGTGGAACGAAGCTACGTCGCGGTGTTACAAAGTCGCCCTTTTTCGGGGGTGCCGCGGCAGGGGGACCGGGTGCTACGATGACCCCGTGGCGACGATCGAAGAGCCGACGACGCTGATCGCGCTGACCGAGCGCGCGGCCGCGAAGATCAAGGAGCTCCAGGCCGAGGAGCCGGGCGGCGACGCCGACGTGCTCCGCATCGCAGTTCAGGGGGGAGGCTGCTCCGGCTTCGAGTACGCGCTCGGCTTCGACCGCGGCGTCCAGGAGGGCGACCACGAGCTCGAGGCGTTCGGCGTCCGGGTCGTCGTCGATCCGTTCAGCGCCCCGTACCTTCAGGGCGCGCAGATCGACTTCCTCGACGGGCTCCAGGAGTCCGGGTTCAAGATCGACAACCCGAACGTCTCGTCTGCCTGCGGCTGCGGCCACTCGTTCCAGGTCGAGGACGGCGAGGCGCCCGAGAGCGTCGGCGGCTGCGGCTCCGGTTGCTCCCACTAGACACCGTCTGTCGCACTCCTTAGAGTCGCTCGCGTGAAGATCTTGCGCGCGATCTACAAGTACTGGATGTCGCTGATCGTTGTCGCGATCGTCGTCCAGATCGGCGCCGCAGGGTACGGCGCCTTCCACGACTCGAACCACCTGAAGGACGACGGTGACGTCTTCACGCACAAGGGCTTCGAGGACGGCTGGGACTTCCACACCGGCCTCGGCTGGTTGATCGTCTACGCGATCCTGATCGCCCTGATACTCGCGCTGCTCGCCCGCGTGGGCCGGCCCCGGATCTGGTTCCAGCTCGGTCTCGCCGTCGCCGCGGTGCTGCAGGTCGTCTTCGCGCTCGCCGGCGAGGATCAGCCCGCCGTCGGGATCCTGCACCCGCTGAACGCATTCGTGATCCTTGGTCTCGCGGGCTCGATCACGGCACACGAGTGGGGTGCGATGCGCACCACGCCCGCGCAGGCACCAGCCGCCTAGGATCGAGGCATGACCCCGTTGCGCGTCGCCGTGGTCGGCTCGGGCCCGGCCGGGTTCTACGCGGCCGGCCACCTGCTCGCCTCCGACCTGCCGGTCGAGGTGGACATGATCGAGCGGCTCCCGACCCCCTGGGGCCTCGTCCGGCTCGGGGTCGCGCCCGACCACCCGAACATCAAGGCGGTCTCGCGTGCGTTCGAGAAGATCGCCGCGCAGCCCGGGTTCCGGTTCTTCGGCAACGTCGAGCTCGGCCGCGACGTCACGCACGAGGAGCTGACCCGGATCTACGACGCGGTGATCTACGCGGTCGGCGCGCAGACCGACCGGCAGCTCGGGATCCCGGGCGAGGAGCTCCCCGGCTCGTGGGCCGCCACCGAGTTCGTCGCCTGGTACAACGGCCACCCGGACTTCCAGGCGATTCCGTTCGACCTGAACACCGAGCGAGCTGGTGGTCGTCGGCGCCGGCAACGTCGCGCTCGACGTCGCGCGGATGCTCGCGCTCGCCCCGGAGGAGCTCGCTCCGACCGACACCACGGACCAGGCGATCGCCGCGATCAACGACTCGCCCCTGCGCGAGATCGTTCTGCTCGCACGGCGCGGGCCGGCCCAGGCCGCGTTCACGACGCCGGAGCTGAAGGAGATGGGCGAGCTCGCCGACGCCGACGTGATCGTCGACGCCGCCGACCTCGAAGGCGCGGTCGGGACGGACACGAACTCGGAGCGGAACCTGGAGGTGCTGCGGGAGTACGCGGCGCGTGAGCCCGCCGGCAAGCGGCGCGCGGTCGTCTTCCGGTTCTGCGTCTCGCCGGTCGAGATCCGGGGCGCCGAGCGCGTCGAGGAGATCGAGATCGTCCACAACGAGCTGGTCGACGGCGGCGCACGCGCGGTGCCCACCGACCGCCACGAGACGATCGAGTGCGGGCTCGTCTTCCGCAGCGTCGGCTACCTCGGGGTCGGGCTCCCGGGCGTGCCGTTCGACGAGGAAGAGTGCGTGATCCCGAACGACCGCGGCCGCGTGGAGCCGGGCCTGTACGCCGCCGGCTGGATCAAGCGCGGCCCGACGGGCGTGATCGGGACGAACAAGAAGGACGCGACGGAGACGGTCGAGCGGCTGCTCGAGGACGCGCGCGCCGGCCTTCTCCACCGCGATTCCGACGAGCGCCTCGAGAGCCTGCTCGAGGAGCGCGGTGCCGAGGCCGTCATGTACGGCGGCTGGGAGGCGATCGACCTCGAGGAGCGGACGCGCGGAGAGCCGCACGGCCGCCCGCGGATCAAGCTGTGCTCCTGGGAGGAGCTGCTCGCGGCCGCGAAGGGCTGACTCGGGGCATCCCCCGATCGAGGGTCGTTGCGCGCCCCCGGAAGCCGATGCTTTCGGCATGGCGATCCGTCTCCGCCAGGTCGAGTGCCTCAGCTGCGGATACCGGCGCGCAATCCGCGCCGACGAGCACCGTTCGGCGCTCGACGAGTGCCCGAAGTGCCGCTACGTCGGCTGGGCATCGAGCGCGGAGCTCTCCGAGCAGACCCGGCGCCTCCTCCGCGAGCGCCCGCTGCGACGTGCGCCGCCGCCTGCGCGTGGTTTAGGGCTGGGGCTAGACTCGGTGCCGTGGCGAGCACCGAGGAACGAATACAACTCTGGGGCGGCGAGACGGCCAAGGCAGTCGAGAACTTCCCCGTCTCCGGCGAGCCGATCCCGGCGCCGGTCGCGCGCTGGCTCGGCCGGATCAAGGCCGCCGCTGCACGCGCGAATGCCGAGCTCGAGCCTGCTCGACGCCGACAAGGCCGAGCGGATCGCCGCCGCCGGCGACCGGATCGCGGCCGGCGAGCTCGACGACCAGTTCCCGATCGACGTCTTCCAGACCGGCTCGGGCACCTCGTCGAACATGAACGCGAACGAGGTGATGGCGAGCCTCGCGGGCGACGACGTCCACGCGAACGACGACGTCAACATGGGCCAGTCCTCGAACGACGTCTTCCCGTCGGCCGTCCACCTCGCCGCGCTCGACGAGCTGACGAACGACCTCCTGCCGGCGCTGCGCGCAGCTCGGCGACTCGCTCGCGGCGAAGGCGGAGGAGTTCGACGACGTCGTCAAGTCGGGCCGCACCCACTGGATGGACGCCGTCCCGGTCACGCTCGGCCAGGAGTTCGGCGGCTACGCGGCGCAGGTGCGCCAGGGGATCGCGCGCGTCGAGTCGACGCTCGAGCGGGTCGGGCAGATCCCGCTCGGGGGCACCGCCGTCGGCACCGGCCTGAACACGCATCCGGAGTTCGCGGCGCGCGTGCGCGAGAAGCTCTCCGCCGAGACCGGCCTGACGATCCTGCCGCCCGCCGACCCGTTCGAGGCCCAGGCCGCGCGCGACGCGCTCGTCGAGGCGTCCGGCGCGCTGAAGACCGTCGCCGTCTCGCTGACGAAGATCGCGAACGACCTCCGCTTCATGGGCTCCGGCCCGCGCGCCGGCCTCGCCGAGATCTTCCTCCCCGAGCTCCAGAAGGGCAGCTCGATCATGCCCGGCAAGGTCAACCCGGTGATCCCCGAGGTCGTCACCCAGGTCGCCGCGCAGGTGATCGGGAACGACGCGGCGATCGCGATCGGCGGCATGCAGGGCCACTTCGAGCTCAACGTCTTCGTCCCGCTGATCGCCCGCAACCTGCTCGACTCGATCAAGCTGCTCGCCTCGGCGTCGCGCCTGCTCGCGGAGAAGTGCGTGGACGGGATCGAGGCGAACCGCGAGCAGAACGAGCGCTACGCGGAGCTGACGCTCTCGGCGGCGACCGCGCTCAACCCGTACATCGGCTACGACAAGGCGACCGAGATCGTCAAGGAGGCGGCGAAGTCCGGCCGCTCGCTGCGCGAGGTCGCCCGCGACGCCGGGGTCGAGGAATCCGTCCTGGACGAGGCGCTCGACTACCGGAAGATGGCGAAGCCACGGCGACCGGCGCGGGCACGAGGTGCCGCTCGCCGAATAGTTCCGGCCGAACACGCGGCGGATGGCCAACCGCCGCACCAATTGGGTTAAAACATTAGGGGGGAACACATGAGAGCACGCTTGCTTGTGCTTTTTGTGAGCGCAGCGGCGCTCGCGGCCGCGATCCTCGCGGTCTCGCCTGCCGGAGCCCGCAATACTGCGGGGGGCAGGTCGATTGCGGCTTCCGGACTCACGTCGCTACAGGGAGGCTTCCTCGGTTCGGATACCGCCGGTGTCCAGAACCCGGAGTTCGTGGGTGAATCGGAAGGCGATGAAGGCCCGACGGCCTTCGGCGGCTCGATCGTCAATCGCAGCTTCTCGAAACACGGCGTCAGCGGCGCCTCGACGAAGTCTGCCGGGAAGGCAAAGTCGAATCCGACCCAGAACCTGACGTTCGCCGGGCTGAACCACCGGCAACAGCGGCTCGCCAACGGCGGGAACCAGTTCTCGCTGGAGCCGCCGGACCAGGGCCTGTGCGTCGGCAACGGCTACGTCCTGGAGACGGTCAACGACGTCCTCCGTGTCTTCGACACGGCCGGTAATGCGCTGACGGCTCCGATCGACCAGAACACGTTCTACGGCTATCCGGCCGCGATCAACCGTACGACCGGAGAGCAGGGTCCCTTCATCACCGACCCGAGCTGCCTCTTCGACCAGCAGACGCAGCGCTGGTTCCACGTCGTGCTGACGCTCGACGTCGACCCGGCGCACGGGAGACTTCCTCGGCTCGAACCATCTCGACATCGCCGTCAGCCAGACGGCGAGCCCGACCGGAGCCTGGACGATCTACCGGCTGCCGGTCCAGGACGACGGGACCGACGGCACGCCGGATCACGGCTGTCCCGCCAACAACGACGGCACCGGCCACGGACCCTGCCTCGGCGACTACCCGCACATCGGTGCGGATGCGAACGGCTTCTACATCACGACCAACGAGTACGCGTTCTTCCCCGCGTTCGTCTACATGGGCGCGCAGGTCTACGCCTTCTCGAAGGCGGCGCTGGCGGCGAACGCATCCTCGGTCACCGTGACTCAGTTCGACACCTCGCACGCCGGTGTCGGCGGCAAGCCGGGATTCACGCTCTGGCCGGCACAGTCGCCGGCCGGTCAGTTCGCCACCGACAACGGCGGCACGGAGTACCTGATGAGCTCCGACGCGGGCGATGAGGCGCAGTGCGACTCCGGGGAGCCGTGCGAGGCCGGAACGGGCACTTCGACCAACCTGCTGGTCTGGAAACTGACGAATACGTCGTCGCTCAACACCGCGTCGCCGGCTCCGAGCCTCAGCAAGAACGTGCTCACCGTCGGGCAGTACGGGATCCCGCCGAAGTCCAACCAGAAGCCGGGTGACTTCCCGCTCGGGCAGTGTCTGAACGACGACCCGTGCGCGACGTTCCTGAATGGAGCCCCCGACCCGTTCAAGCCCGAGGTGATCTCGCACCTCGACTCGAACGACACGCGGATGCAACAGACCTGGTTCGCGAACGGCAAGCTCTGGGGCGCACTCGATACCGCCCTGACGGTCGGAGGGCAGAACAAGGCCGGGATCGAGTACTTCATCGTCAACCCGTCTGCCGGCAAGGTGGCTCTTGGGCGGATACCTCGGACTCGCCGGGAACAACTTGACGTATCCGGCGATCGCGACCACGCCCAGTGGCCGCGGCGTGATGGCCTTCACCGTCGTCGGCGACGACCACTACCCGAGCGCCGGCTACTCGGGAATCGACGCCAAGATCGGAGCCGGGGACATCCACATCGCATCAGAGGGCCTCGGCGTCTCGGATGGATTCACGAGCTACAAGTTCTACGTCGGCGATCCGCCTCGCACGCGTTGGGGCGACTACGGGGCTGCCGCCCTCGACGGGAACGCGATCTGGATCGCATCCGAGTCGATCGAGCAGACCTGCACGCTCGCCCAGTTCGAGTCGGCCCCGTTCGGGAGCTGTGGCGGCACGCGCAGCACGTTGGGCAACTGGGGCACGCGGATCAGCAAGGTCACGCCGTAGCTCTCTACGGCTGATCGAGGAAAGGGAAGAGGCCGCCTGCGGGCGGCCTCTTCCGTCTCAGCCTGGATTACGGCTCGAACAGTCGAGCGGGTGGCTGCGCAGCGTCGTTCGGCTTCCCTTCGAGCCGACCGCGGTGAGCGCGAAGCCGCTGCACCGGTCCGCGTTTGCGTGCCGAAACGTCACCAGGACGACTCCGGTTCGCGATGCGACGCTCGCCCCGGCCAGCGTGCGGTTCAGAGTCACCCGCACGCGTTCGAACGGGCGGAAGTGCGTCCCACGGACCGAGAACGGCGCAAGCGACCGCACCTGGAGGGATGGCGGAATCGTGGCCGCGGACGCGCTCGCCGCGGCCAGCGCCAGCATCAGTGTGACCAGACCCCTACGCATGTGCCTATCGTTGCAGGTCTGGCACGTCGGCCGTGAGGCACGATGGGTGCGTGCCGACGCGATGTGCCTGGGTGCCGGAGGCGGACG
>CAWJZI010000008.1:0-204905 GCA_963847305.1 uncultured Actinomycetes bacterium
TCAGTACGCGCCGAACTCGGCCGCCGTACCACCGAAAAGCCAATCACGTTGTCTCTTCGCGGCGATGGGGTGTCGCCATTTCGCTGGGAACAGTTAGTGCATATCAGCTATGAGTCTGTTGATGGCGAGTTGTGGCACACGCGCTTCACGTTTGCACGCAGCGGCCGAGGCTGTCTGAGGACATTGCCGCAGGCCTAGAGAACGGGCGACATCCAAGCACGTGCCGCCGGATAGGCTCCGCGCCTCGCGCGCGGGCCGGTTTCACATCGAGTCAGCGGCGGGAGGCGATAGGGGGCCAACGGTCAAGGTCGCCGTCCCCGAGACCTACACAGGACCGCTACAACCAGGGCCCGCAGCTGACCAGCTCTGACCCACCGCGAGGGAAACCACCAACCGCGCCGACATGGCGAAGTGGGAGTCCTCCCGCCGCACGGGGCGAAGGACTCGAAGATCGCCTTCAAGATGATCAACGCGCGGGCGGAGACGCTGACTGAGAAGCCCGTGTCGAGGCCTGCTGGGACCAAGCACCGGTGCCCCTCGCCATGGCTTTACGATGGTTGTCGGAAGCGACGGGAAGAAGCATCCGACCCATTTCCTGCTTCCGGCTACGAGCTGTTCGCGTTCGCCTCACCGTGGACGTCACGCATGGACGAAACAGCGGGCGAGATCATCGAGAGCTGCACGATCATCACCACGACGCCGAACCAGTTAGTGGCGCTCCGTCCATCAGGGGATGCCGGAGACGCTTCCTGCTGGCGCCGAGGCGGTTCGGCGCGGGCTCGATCCGTCGATCGCGAAGGCAGCAGCGCCTCCTCGCTGCTCGGTGCTGACCTCATGTTGGCGACGTCGTCGACCGCGGGTGCAGAGTGTCGCGGAACCAACCATCCGGGCCGCCGGACGGCGCTGTCGCCGCATAGGGGAGCGCGGATGCGTTTTTCCCACAGCGGTTTCTTGACCTCCGCAACCCCACCATCGCTCCTCCTTGGCATGTGGCGCTTAATGCGTCCCCTAACGCGAGCCTTTGTTCGGTGTGATGCGGTCAGGAAGACTTTCTCCAGTTCGCTATTGAATCTGTTTAGTAGTGTCTACGCTCAATCGCGTTCTCGACGCATCTCAAGGACGAGGAGGAGGTAGTGCTGAACGCTTCCAGCGGCGGCCGTTACCGCAGTCGTTCGACTCGTGTTCCCGACGGGGGCGACTGCTAGCTTGGCCCCGGCGGCAAGGGCGGGGTCTGGTACTACACCAACGACAAGGGCAACAAGCTCAAGGGCGTCGGCGAAGATCAGTTGTTCTAACAGGTCGTCGGCAAGAACCTGGATCACACGGTTGAGGTCTTTGCTGGGTAGACTATCCAGCTGGCGCGGCAACGCCGCCGCCGACCGGCGCAAGGGGCCCCTGGGACGACGTCACCGACGCGGAAGTACGGCCCTGACTCTCGCGATCGCTCGTCGATGTCGACATGGACCCCGATTGCGGGGGCGGCCGGCTCCGCTATCCTGGTCGAGTCCTCCACAACGGCACGCCGGGTCAAGCACCAGCGACGATGTCTATGTCGAAGGGACCACACGTTGAGGTGGGCCCCGCGAGCTAGCTCGATCTCGCTTACTCGAATCGAGGGCGGCGGGCCGTGAAAGTGCCCGCCGCCCGCTTATTGCTAACTGCTAGTTCCGACCGGGGGACCCGGAGTCCGTGAGCGCCGTAGACTCGCCCCTGTGCATCCCGGCGGGATCCTTGCAACGACGGGTCGTCCTGCTGGCGCTCGTCGTCGGTCGCCTTCGTCATTACGTCTGGGCTCTACAATCCTGGGTGGCCGGTACGAACAGGCGTCACACGGCTGGCTGTTCGGACTCCGGAAGGGTCTCGTATCCCGTGAGGTCGTTCGGATTGGGGTGGGCGGAGCGGGGTCGAGTGTCGGGGCGGAGCACCCGGGGTCTGTCTCGCACGTCGCCGCCCCTGCTGACCTTCGGGAATGTCTACCGGCGGGCCGATCTGCACACGCTTCGACAGCGCGTCCGTCATCGCCTACTGGGGCTCGGCTGTAGCGCTCGCCATCGGCTTCGGCCTCTGCGGCGCTCGTAGGGACCCGCGGCCAAAGCCTGGAGGCCGTATTTCATGGCAGCGCAGGACCGCGGGGAGGGCTGCCCTACTCGTCGCGGCTGACGGCTATTTGAAGCTCCTGCCTCTCACCTGGCGTGTCGTCCCAGGAGAGGAGTGCGTTCCCCGCCACGTGGCGCAGGTCTCGCCGTCGGCATCAAAAGAAGTACTATCGACACGCGTGGAGCCATCCCTGTGGGGGCGGCGCAGCGGCCATGGCCACACTCAAGAAACGCCTTCTCCCAGCGATGCCGGCCTGTGGACGCAGTCACAAACCCTGTTGGGGCGGCTTTTGGAGGGGTTTCAAGCGGAAAGTACGGCTTGGCCTTCGCGGGACCCGGCCATGATCTGGGGCGGAGATTTTCCCCGCGCGGCGCTGAGCGGGGGGAGGGGTGGGGGTCGGGTCGGGGTCCCGCCCACCTGTGACAGTTACGAGGTTCGCCGTGCTAAACCCCCCGCCTGCGAAGCGGACTGAAAATGCGCTGGTCAGAGCTGGGTCAGGCTGCTGAGAGGGGCGACGTCAGCCGCGCCGAGGAAGAGCCCTCCCGCCTAGCGGACTCCTCGCGCCGCCGACCACGGCCCGAAAAGGAGGGACGCATTGGGGAGTCCGTGTATGGCGAGGTGCAAGCACCCACACCGCTGCCGACCGGCTGACACTGGCTCGCTCGATACCCACTGCTACCTCTGCTCCATCTACCCGGGGGGGCGCGAGAGGGCTCCTGCACTGCTTGCCTGCTCCTATCCCGTCTTATGCCGCCGTGCGGGGGCGGCCGTTTCGGTCAGAGGCAGTGGGTATAGGCCGGTGAAAGGTCTGACATGAGGGGATCGCTTAGGGAGCGAGGTCGCATGAAGGGGTCAACGTGGAGCGAGGTCAATCGGGAGCTACCGCGGCCGAGCCCGCACTTTCGAGCTGAGCCTGGCGGGAGTTTCAGCGCAGGCTCGATCCCCTTTCGCGCCTTAATCCAGCATGTGAGTTTCTCCATATTGGGTGGTAAAAGCCGTCGGTACGAGCGGGGCAACTCGTTGGAACTGGACGTGCTCCCTGCCGATGTAGGTCATGAAGCCTCTCCTCTGCTTCTCGTAGCCGCCAAGAAGCACCTTTGTGTGGGCGTCGAGAGGGACTGTTCGTCCCTGGGTGTGCCCTTGGCTTCGGCCCAGGTTCCAAACGCGCGCTCGACCGCCGGACTGCGTGATCTCAAGCCACTCCTCGTCGGTCATCGAGTGCCGGGTAAAGCAGACGTCCTGACCCTGGAGCGGCCCAAGCGCCGCTGGGTAAGCCGCGAGCGTTGAGCCCGGTGCAGGGTCCCGTGGCTGGGGACTGCGGGCAACGTGTTCGGTGCCTGTTTCGCTGATCAATTGCTGCCACTTCAACTACTCCTGCCGATACCATCCGAGTGGGGAATGCATGATCCGATTCGTCCGCCCGCTTCTCCTGGAAGGCCCGACCAAGCCCGGGAACGGGCCTATTTTTTTTGTGACGCTTGCGCTTCGGCCTGCCACTGCATCCAGAGGTGCCGTTCGGTCTAACGCGGCGCGTTCCCGTTCTGTTTCCTCGCGTTCCCGATCCTCCGACGCAGCTCATCAATGCGGGTCAGGGCTGACGCTCAGACGCCTCGCCGGCGAGCTCTACGCCGCCAGTCAGCCCCGACTTGCGGTTAACCAGCTGGCGCAGCGTGAAGCTCGCGGCGAGGCCATCGCCGGAAGGCACTCTGAGACGGTCGCCCTGACCCGCATTGATGAGCTGCGGTCGGAGGATCGGGAACGCGAGGAAGAGAAACGGGAACGCGCCGAGTTCTACCGAACGGCACCTCTGGATGCGGTGTACCGGCCGAAGCGCAAGCGTCGCCGCACGGGGCAGCCCGTTCCCGGGCTTGGTCGGGCCTTCCAGGAGAAGCGGGCGGACGGTCGGATCATCGTCCACTCGGACGAGATCGGCAGGAGTAGTTGAAGTGGCAGCCATTGATCGCGACGGCACCGAACACGTTGCCCGCAGTCCCCACACGGGACGCTGCACCGGGCTCAACGCTCGCGGTTTACCCTGCGGCGCTTGGCCGCTCAGGGGTCAGGACGTCTGTTACCGGCACTCGATGACCGACGAGGAGTGGCTTGAGCTGTCGCAGTCCGGCGGTCGAGCGCGCGTTCGGAACCTGGCCCGAGCCAAGGCACACCAAGAGACGAGCGTCCCTCTCGACGCCCACGCGGAGGCCCTTCGGCGGCTACGAGAAGCAGAGGAGAGGCTTCATGACCTACATCGGCAGGGACGCATCAGTGCCAACGAGTTGCCCCGCTCGTACCGACGGCTTAGCCCACTCCAGCCGGTGCCTGGAGTGCGGCCTAGGGGGCGAAAGGGGATCGAGCCTGCGCTGAAACTCCCGCCAGGCTCGCTCTCGAAAGTGCGGGCTCGGCCGCGGTAGCTCCCGATTGACCTCGCTCCACGTTGACCCCTTCATCGACCTCGCTCCTACGCGATCCCCTCATGTCAGACCTTTCACCGGCCTATACCCACTGCCTCTGACCGAAACCGGCCACCTCACCACGGCGGCATAAGACGGGATAGGAGCAGGCAAGCAGTGCAGGAGCCCTCTCGCGCCCCCCGAGGGCAACCGGCGCAGCGGTAGCAGTGGGTATCGAGCGAGCCAGTGTCAGCCGGTCGGCAGCGGTGTGGGTACTGCACCTCGGCATACACGGACTCCCAAATCGTCCCTCCTTTTCGGGCCGTGCTCGGCGGCGCGCGGAGTCCGCTTGGCGGCTTCCTCCCGGCGCGCTCCGTCGCCCTCTCAGCAGCCTGACCCAGCTCTGACCTACGCGCGTTAGTCGGCTTCGCAGGCGGGGTTGCACGGCGACCTCCTACTGTGCGAGTAGGCGCAGACCCCGACCCGACCCCCACCCCTCCCCCGCTCAGCGCGGGGCCCACGCGCGGAGGAGTCCCTGTGGGCCCCCAGGCTAGGCGCCATCGCGCCATACCCGGCGAAGGAAGGCCGCGACCGAGAGCCGTACTTTCCGCTTGAAACCCCTCCAAAAGCTCACCCAAGCGGTTGTGACTGTCACCCAAGCAGCCGGCATCGCTGAAAAGGTCTAGGCGTTTCTTGAGTGTGGCCATGGCCGCTGCGCCGCGCAGGCCAGGGATGGCTCCACGCGTGTCGATACTTCTTTTGATGCCGACCGCGACCGCGCCACGTGGCGGGGAACGCACTCCTCTCCTGGGACGACACGCCAGGTGAGGCAGGAGCTTCGAGAAGCCGTCAGCCGCGACGAGTAGGGCAGCCCTAGACCGCGTCCTGCCCCGGCCATGAATCCGGCCTAGGCTTTGGCCGCGGTTGCAAGAGCGCCGCGAGGCCGAAGCCGACCAGGGCGATCGCTGCGGCCAAGCCCCCGTAGGCGATAACGACGCGCTGTCGAAGCGTGTGCAGATCGGCCCGCCGGTAGACATTCCCGAAGGTGCAGGGGCGGCGACGTGCGGGGGTCGGCGCCCAGGATCTCGCCCCGACACTCGACCCGCTCCACCAGCCCAATCCGAAAGAGCCTCGCGGGATACGAGACCCTTCCGGAGTCCCAACGGCCGGCCGTGAGGTTCTTTAGTTCGTACCGGCCGCCCGGGATTGTGAGCCACGTAATGACGAAGGCGACGACGACGAGCGCCAGCAGGACGACCGTCACTGCAAGGATCCCGCGATGCACGGGGCGAGTCTACGGCGCTCACGACTCCGGCTCCCCCGGTCGGAACTAGCAGTTAGCAATAAGCGGGCGGCGGGCTTCACGGCCCGCCGCCCTCGATTCGAGTAAGCGAGATCGAGCTAGCTCGCGGGGCCGACCTCGACGTCTGGTCCCTTGACATAGACATCGTCGCTGGTGTCACCCGGCGTGCCGTTGTCGAACTCGACCAGGATCGCGGACCGGCCGCCCCCGCAATCGGGGTCCATGTCGACATCGACGAGCGATCGCGAGTCCGGGCCGTTGCTCCAGTCGGTGACGTCGTCCCAGGGGCCACCCGGGACGCCGGTCGGCGGCGGCGTTGCCGCGCCAGCTCCCTTGGTCTGCCGGCAGAAGACCTCAACCGTGTGATCCAGGTTCTTGCCGACGATGTTGAACAACTGATCTTCGCCGACGCCCTTGAGCTTGTTGCCCTTGTCGTTGGTGTAGTACCAGACCCCGCCCTTGCCGCCGGGCCGACTAGCAGTCGCCCCCGTCGGGAACACGAGTACAACGACTGCGGTAACGGCCGCCGCCAATGTCAAAGCGGCGCCGATCACGCCAAACCGATGCTTCAGCACTACCTACCTCCTCGTACTTGAGATGCGTCCCGGAACGCGATTGAGCGTAGAACACGCTACTGACGGATTCAATAGCGAACTGGAGAAACCTTTCCTGAACGACCCCCGCATCACACCGAACAAAGGCTCGCGTTAGGGGACGCATGACTCGGCGATAGCGAAGGCCGCGTCCCCCAGAGGAGGAGCGATGGTGGGGTTGCGGAGGTCAAGAAACCGCTGTGGGGAGGAGCGACGCCGTCCGCGCTCCCCTATGCGGCGACAGCGCCGTCCGGCAAGAGCAGCCCGGAATCGTCGTTGCGGACGCTGTTCACCCGCGTCGAAGCAGGCAGCGCCAACATCAGGTCGGCCGGGTACGGCCCGAGCAGCGAGAGGGCGTGCTCCTTCGCGATCGACGGATCGAGCCACACCGCCTCGGCGCCGGCAGGAAGGATCACCGGCATCCGGTCATGCACCGGGCGCCACCAGCTCGTTCGGCGTCGTGGTGATGATCGTGCAGCTCTCGATCATCTCGCCCGTCTCTTCGTCCGTGCGTGACGTCCACAGGCCGGCGAACGCGAACAGCTCGTAGCTCGGGGAGGTGGAAGTGGATCGGATGCTTCTTCCCGTCGCTTCCGACCGTCCACTCGTAGAAGCCGTCGGCGGGGATCAGGCAGCGGTGCTTGGTCGAGCAGGCCACGGTAGGCGGGCTTCTCGGTCAGCGTCTCCGCCCGCGCGTTGATCATCTTGAAGGCGATCTTCGAGTCCTTCGCCCAGTGCGGCAGAAGACCCCACTTCGCCATCACGGCCTCGCGCTCGTCGTCGCGCTCGCGGACGATCAGCGCCTGCTGCTGCGGGGCGAGGTTGTAGCGGTGCTGGTAGGTCTCGGGGACGGCGACCTCGAACCGTTCGCCGATCGCCTCCCGCCGCTGACTCGATGTGAACCGACCGCACACGAGGTCGGCAGTCTCCCGGGCCGGCCGGACGAGCTCTATCCCGGCGGCACATCCTTGGATGTCGCCCGTTCTACCGGCCCTACGGCGACCCATACCCGGCGCCCCTCCGGCTCGGCAAACGTGAAGCGCGTGTGCCACAACTCGCCATCGACGGACTCATAGCTGATGATGCCGCTGACTCCTTCCCAGCTTGAAATCGGCGACACCCCATCGCCGCGAAGAGACAACGTGGACTGATCGTTCCGTGGTGCGGGCGGCCGAGTTCGGCGCGTACGTGCTGATGGTGCGCGCGGTCGAGATCACCCACCACGGCGCGGACTCCTGAGGCCGGTCAGAAGATCTCGGGGCACCACGGTGCCACGTCCGAGCGGAAGAGCTCGTCCGCGCGGGCGACCGCGCCGTCGCGCAGCTCCTGCACGCGGCCGGCGCGCTGGAGCTCTCGGAAGGTGAACCCGCCCAGGTAGGGGCCGGCGAGATCGGAGACCTCGAGCGCGAGATCTGCCTCGTCGGTGGTGCGCGCCGCCTCGCCCGGCCCGACCTGCCAGCGGCCCTCGTTCCACGGGCAGAACTCGTCGCGGACGTCGAGGACGAGCGCCCCGTCTCCGGTGTACGCGCGCTGCTCGAGCGCCGCCCCGACGTCGACCAGCCGGATCCAGAGCCCGTCGGAGATCACCGGGCGCGAGAAGTTGGGCCGTGCGAGCAGCAGGAAGAGCGGGCTGTCGACGGGCTGGAGCCGGGCGGACACGGTCTGGGTCCAGTCGATGTCGAGGAGGTAGCGCCAGATCGAAGCCGTCGCGGCGGGAGTCGCGCCCACGACCTCGAGCGTGACGATCGTGGTCTCCGGGCCGAGGCTGCCGAAGGCGGCGTTCAACCGGTAGATCGCGTACGCCTGCGGCCGGCCGTCGACCTCGAGCACGGCCAGCTGCTTCGGCCCGCCGCCGAAGCGGAACTCGGGCGGGTCGGCGAGCAGGCGGAACTCCCACCACGACGCGGACCGCTCGCACATGCCTGGCGTGAGGCGCTGGACGGCGTCGTAGACCGGCGGCATCTGCCCGGCCGCCTCTTCCTGGTCGACGAGGCGGACGCGGCCGACCGGCTCGATCCCCTCCCGGAACGCACCGCGGATTCGCGGGATCCCGAACTCGAGCGCGAGCGAGGCTAGCCCGTAGCCGTAGCGGCCGTAGATCGTCTCCTCCGACGCCCAGAGCGCCGCGAGCGGCTCGCCCCGCTCGTGAACGTCGTCGAGCTGCGCGCGCATCATCGAGCGGAGGATCCCGCGGCGGCGGTGCGTCGGGAGGACGCCGACGACCGTCACGCCTGCCGTGCCGAGCTGCGCCCCGCCGGGGACGGTCATCCGGAACGTGAACGCGCCGGCGCCGCCGACGATCGTGCCGCCGTCGATCGCGGCCAGCATCCGCTCGCGCTCGAAGTTCTTCTCCCAGCGCTCGGCCCACTCCTCGTCCGGACGGTCCCGGCCGAAGTAGTGGACGATCCCGTTGGTCGCGTCGCGGAGCTCCTCGGTCGACTGGACGGCCCGGACCTCGATCACGCGATCTTCTCCAGCGGCGCGTACTCGAGCATCAGCCGCCGCTCGGCGCCGTCGTCGGCGAAGCGGACGGTGACGACGCCGCCCGGCTCGACGCGCAGGACGACGCCCTCGCCGAGCGTGCCGTGGCGGACGGAGTCGCCGGGGACGAGACTCGGCGCATCCTCACGCGGGCGGATCTCGCGCGCGCCGTAGTTGCTCCACGAGGTCGGCCGGAGGCGCTCGCGGGCGACGCCCTCCTGCGGCAGCTCGTCGACGAAACGTGACGGGAGGTTGAAGGTGCGGCTGCCCCAGAGCGACCGGGAGGTGGCGTGCGTGAGGACGAGTCGCTCCTCGGCGCGCGTCATGCCGACGTAGGCGAGCCGGCGCTCCTCCTCGACGCCCTGCTCCTCGATCGAGCGGACGTGCGGGAAGATCCCCTCCTCCATCCCGATCATGAACACGGCCTTGAACTCGAGGCCCTTCGCGTTGTGGAGCGTCATCAGCGTGACGAGGCTCTGCTCGCCGCGGATCGCGTCCTGGTCCGAGTAGAGCGAGATCTCCTGGAGGAAGCCGGAGAGGCTCGGCTCTTGCGCCTGCTGGAGGTACTCCTGGCCGACGCCGACGAGCTCCTGGAGGTTCTCGATGCGGCCCTGCGCCTCGATCGTGCGCTCGGCCTGGAGGGCGTCGATGTAGCCGGTGCGGTCGAGGACCGCCTCGATCAGCTCGGGCACCCTGAGCTCCTGCGCCGCCGACTGGAGCGAGACGAGCAGGGTGCGGAGCGCGGAGACGGCCTTCAGGGGCGCGGCGCCGACGCCCGCCTCCTCGGGATAGGCGAGCGCCTCGAAGAGCGAGATTCCGTGCGCGTCGGCGTAGGCCTGGAGCTTCGAGATCGTCGTGTCGCCGATGCCGCGCCGGGGCTTGTTCGCGATCCGGGTCAGCGAGATCGCGTCGAACGGGTTGTCGAGCACCTGGAGGTACGCGATCAGGTCCTTGACCTCGGCCCGCTCGTAGAAGCGCGGGCCGCCGATCACCTGGTAGGCGATTCCCTGGCGGACGAGGATGTCTTCCAGGACGCGCGACTGTGCATTCGTCCGGTAGAAGACCGCGATCTCGTCGGCGGAGTAGCCCTCCTCGACGAGCCCGGCGATCTCGGCGGCGACGAACCGCGCCTCGGCGTGCTCGTCCTCGGTCTCGACCACGTGCACCGGCCGGCCCTCGCCGAGCTCCGACCAGAGATTCTTCTCCTTGCGCTCGCGGTTGTTCTGGATGACCTGGTTCGCGGCCCGGAGGATCGTGTTCGTGGATCGGTAGTTCTGTTCGAGGGCAATCGTCTGCGTGGCCCTGAATTCGTTCTCGAATTCCATGATGTTGCCAATATTGGCACCGCGCCATCCGAAAATCGACTGATCCGGGTCGCCGACGACCATCAGGTTCCGGTGCTTGCCGGCGAGCAGTTGGAGCAGGCGGTACTGGGCGTGGTTCGTGTCCTGGTACTCGTCGACGAGCACGTACCGGAAGGCCTTCTGCCAGCGCTCGCGCGCCTCGGGGAAGCGCTCCAGCACCTGGACCGTGAGCATCAGCATGTCGTCGAAGTCGACCGCGTTCGAGGCGAACATCCGCTTCTGGTAGAGCTGGTACACCTCGGCGACGGTCTGGTCGTAGAACGACGCGACGCGCTCCATGTACTCGTCCGGGCCGATCAGCTGGTTCTTCGCGTTCGAGATCTGGGAGTGGATGCCGCGAGGGACGAAGCGCTTCGGGTCGCGCTCGAGCTCCTCCAGGCACTGCTTGACGAGCCGGACCTGGTCGGCCTGGTCGTAGATCGTGAAGTTCGACCGGTAGCCGAGCCGCGGGGCCTCGCGGCGGAGGATCCGGCCGCAGGCCGCGTGGAAGGTGAGGATCCAGATCGCACGGGCGACGTTGCCGAGCAGGTTCTCGAGGCGGGTGCGCATCTCCTCGGCGGCCTTGTTGGTGAAGGTGATCGCGAGGATCTCGTTCGGCTTCACGCCGCAGGCCGAGATCAGGTGGGCGACGCGGTAGGTGAGGACGCGCGTCTTGCCGGAGCCCGCGCCGGCGATCACGAGCAGGGGGCCTTCGGTCGTGAGCACGGCCTCCTGCTGGACCGGGTTCAGGTCCGCGAGGTATTCCTTCGGCTTCGCGACGGCCATGCCGCCGATGCTAGCGGCGCAGGCCGAGCCTCTTGCCGAGCGCGAGGAAGCCTGCGGCGACGAGCACGACCTCGGCGACGGCGTTCCGCGGGCCTCGTTCGTGACACCGCCAGCGCGAGCAGCGCAGGCGGCCCGATGCCGCCGCCGAGCTGCGTCCGAGCGGTAGACGTCACCGAGCACCGCCTCGACCGCGCGCGAGACGTCTTCCAGCCGCCGCACCGCGAGCGCTTCACCGCCCGTCAGCCGGTCAGCCGGTCAGACGCGAGCGGCCACGGCCGTCCGCTCAGCCTGCAGCGTCGATAGCCGTTCTCCCACCGGAACGCGTCGCTCAGCTGACCGATCGCTGCGCGCGAGGCGTCAATTCGCTACCGTCGGACGAGGGCGGCGCGCGGCAGGTGGATCGCCTGCCGGCCGTACAGCGCGAGGCCGACGAACGCAGCCGACGCGGTGATCACGCTCGCCATCACCGGCATCACGAGGCTCGCCGCGACGGCTGCCGCACCGACGTGGCCGACCATTGCCAGGGCGCCGACCGCTGCACCCTGGTAGAGACCCGCGTTCCCGGGGAGAATCGGAGCGGTGTTCGCGAGGCCCGTGACCGTCAGGTAGACCAGCGCACCGCCGACGGTCACGTGGACACCGAAGGCATTCAGCGTCAGGAACACGCCGATCCAGCGGAGGCCCCAGGTCGCGACCAGGATCGCCAGCGCCCTCAACAGCACCGGCCGCGGCGCAGCGGCCGACGCGAGGAAGGCATCGACCGATTTCGGCAGCCGGTTGCCGATCTTGTGGTGGAGGGCGAAGGCGAGCAGCAACGCGCCCCCGGCCAGGACAACCGCGCCCAGGAGCGCACCGCGCGCCCACTGCGGGATGGGCAGGAGCGAGCTCGCGGTCGCGCCGACCAGGCAGAACGCGATCGCCTCGGTCATGTGAGCAGCGAGGAGGCTGCCACCGGCTTTCGGCAGGCCCGGCCAGCGCTCGCCCGAGGCGGCGCGCAGGACGCCGACCTTCGACGCCTCACCGAGGCGGCCGGGGAGCACCGTGTCGAGGAACGAGCCGACGGCGCTCGACGCGAAGACGGCGCGGAACTCGACGGCGCTACCGAGCGTCTGGCGCCACGCGAGGGCGCGGAGCAGCTGAACGGCCGCGCCGATCGCGAATGCGGCCGCGAGCAGCACCCAGCTCGGGCTCGTCGCGGCGCTGACCGCGCCGCCCGCCGTGTCGCGGGCGACCATGACGAACCCGGCGACCGTCGCGCCGAGAATGACCAGGGGTATCAGGACCGTGCGCATCCGCATCCGAGCCGCCATACCCGACCATCGGCGGTCCACGCACGAATTCCTTCCCCCTGAAGGGGTAGCTACCCGGTGACCTCCTCGAGAGCGACCTCGATCCACGCGGTCGCCTCCGCGAGCGCGACCGGGTCGGTCGACTTGAGCACGACCTCGACTTCGCTCCCCTCGGCGCCGAAGCTCGGGTAGGAACCGACGAGCACCCCGGGATGATGCTCGGTCATCGCCTGGAGCACGGAGACGATCCTGCCCTCGGTCGTCCGGTAGGTCCGCCGCCAGCAGCCGATCGGATCGCCCGAGCGCAGCTCGTCCGCGAACGAGTCGAACATCGCCTCCATCTCGGCCGGCAGCCCCGGCATCACCCAGACGTTCCCGATCGCGAACCCGGGCGCCCCGCCGAGCGGATTCTCGAGCGGGCGGCTGCCCTCGGGGAGCAGTGCCCAGCGGGCCGCGTACTCGGGGTCGCGCGTGAACCGTGCTCGCAGCCGGGCCGCCACGTCGGGCTGTTCGACCTGCGGCACGCCGAACGCCGCCGCGACCGCCTCACGGGTCAGGTCGTCGGGCGTGCCGCCGAGCCCGCCGGTGACGAGCACCAGGTCGACCGCCGAGGCGTGCTCGCGCACGAACTCCGCGACCTCCTCGATGTCGTCCCGGATGACCGCGATCAGCACGACCTCCACGCCGAGGGCGGCCAGCCGCCGCGCCAGCCAGCTCCCGTTCGTGTTCTCGACGTCCCCCGAGACGAGCTCGTTGCCGATCGTCACGATCGCCGCGCGCGCCACGCGCCGAGTATGCCTCAGGCGCGGACGGGAATCACGGCGCCGTCGACGACCCGCACCTTGGCGCCGTAGTGCTCCGCGATCAGCGGCTCCGTCAGGACTTCCGTTGCCGCGCCCTGTGCGACCACCCGCCCTCCCGACAGCAGCAGCAGCCGCGACGCGTACTGGCCCGCCGAGGTCAGGTCGTGCATCGCGGCGAGCACCGTCAGGCCCGCCTCGAGCCGCAGCTCGTCGACGAGCTCGAGCGCCTCCTGCATGCGGCCGGCGTCGAGGGCCGTGGTCGGCTCGTCGAGCAGGAGCAGGGGCGCCTGCTGGGCAAGCGCTCGGGCGAGCACCGCCCGCTGCCGCTCGCCGCCGGACAGCGACCCGAGCTGCCGGTCGCCGAGCGTCTCGAGATCGAGCCGCGCGAGCGCGTCCTCCACAGCCGCGAAATCGTGCGACCCCTCACGGCCGACGTACGAGATGTACGGCGTTCGCCCGAGCAGCACGTACTCGCGGATCGTCATTCCCGCCGGCATCGACGGCACCTGTGGGACGATGGCGACGCGGCGCGCGAGCTCCCGCCGCCCGAGCTCACCGATCGGCCGCCCGTCGAGCGCGATCGTGCCCCCGTGCTTGACCAGCCCGGCGACCGCCCGCATCAGCGAGGTCTTCCCCGCCCCGTTCGGCCCGATCAGCGTCACCCACTCGCCGTGCTCGACCGAGAAGGAGACGCCGTCGACGACGTTCCGCCCGCCGAGCTCGACGATGACGCGGTTCGCGGAGATCACGACGCCATCCTTCGGGAGGTGCGCAGCACGACCGCGAAGAACGGCGCGCCGAAGAACGCGGTCACGACGCCGATCGGGAGCTCGCCCGGCGAAAGGGCGGTCCGCGCGATCACGTCCGCGAACACGAGGAACCCGGCCCCGACCAGCACCGAGAGCGGCAGCAGCAGCCGGTAGCTCGGCCCGGCGACGAGCCGGATCGCGTGCGGGACGATGATCCCGACGAAGCCGATCAGCCCGCTGACCGAGACCGCGGCTGCCGTCCCGACGGTCGCGCAGAGGACGACCACCAGCCGCACCTGGCCGACCTGCACGCCGAGACTCGCGGCCTCCTCGTCACCCACGCTGAGCACGTCGAGCAGGCGCCGGTGGAGCAGGATCCCCGTGATCGCGACGGCGACGTACGGGAGCAGGATGGCCACGTCGCGCCACCCGGAGCTCGGCAGCCGGCCGAGGATCCACGAGTAGACCTCCTGCAGCGTGTCCGAGTGCTGCTGCTGGACGAAGGTCTGGACCGCGGTGAAGAAGGACGCGACCGTCACGCCCGCGAGCACGAGCGTCGCGCCGCCGCTCCCGCGCCCGGCCGAGCGGCCGATCGCGTACGCGGTCGCGACCGCGAGGCTCGCGCCGAGGAACGCGGCCGGCGGGAGGACGCCGAGCCCGTGCGGCAGGTAGACGACCGCGATCGTCGCTCCGAGCCCCGCTCCGGCGGCGACGCCGAGCAGGTACGGGTCCGCGAGCGGGTTGTGGAAGACGCCCTGGTACGACGCGCCGGCGACCGCCAGCATCGCCCCGACCAGCGCGCCGAGCACGACCCGCGGCAGCCGGATGTCCCACAGGATCGACTCCTGCGTCGGCGACAGCGGCGAGTCCACGTGGAGGAAGGGGAGCCGCGCGAGGATCGACTGGAGCACGTCGCCGAGCCCGATGTGCACGGGCCCGACGAGCGCTCCGGTCAGGAGGGCTACGACGAGAAAGCCCGCCGCGGCCAGGATCCACAGCCGTGGTGTCAGCGGCGCAGGTGCGCGAGCGCCGCGGCGATCGCGCGGACGAAGTTGACGACGCGCGGCCCCCAGCGCGACGCGATCGAATCGTCGACGCGGACGATCGTGCCCGTGCGAACGGCGGCGACGTTCTTCCAGCCCGGCCGTGCGGCGACCGTGCGAGGCGACTGCTCGCAGCAGTGCGATGTCGGCGAGCACGACGATGTCCGGGCTCTGTGAGACGACGTACTCGGCGGAGAGCTTCGGGTAGCCGGAGCCCGCCGAGTCCGCCGCGTCGGCGACGTTCTTCAGGCCGAACAGCGAGTAGACCCGGCCGATGAAGGTCTGCGAGGTGACCGAGTAGAGATCCGGCCCGAGCTCGTGGTAGACGGTCAGCCCGCGCGCGCGTCGGGTGCTCTTCGCGACCAGTGCGGCGATCTGCCGCTTCATCCCGGTGACGAGCTTCGTCGCCTCGGCGACGTGCCCCGTGACGCGGCCGAGCTGTGCGATCTCGGCGTACATCCCGGCGAAGTCCTTGGCCGCGTCCTGGACGAGCACGCGGATGCCGAGCCCGCGGAGCCCGGAGACGAGCCCACCGGGGTCGTAGGAGACGACGACGAGGTCGGGCCTGTAGCCGGCGATCGCCTCGACGTTCGGCGTGAAGCCGGAGAGCTTGGTGCGGGGCGCCTGCGCCGGGTAGTCGGACTGGTCGTCCACGGCGACCACCTGCTTGCCGGCGCCGATCGCGAACAGCGTCTCGGTCGCCGTCGGCGACAGCGAGATGATCCGGTGCGGGGCGCGGTCGCCGACGAGGCCGAGCCCGAGAGCAAGAGGAGCCCGAGGAGGGCGACGAGTAGGAGCTTCGACACGAATCCTCCCTTCCGCGAGGGGTTCGATGGTTTTCGCGGCGGCCGGCAGGTCTTCTGACTCGGGGCTCCCCCTCTCGCCGCCTTCCCGGGCTTCGTACTGCCCAGTGGCGTTGCGGGCGGAGGGCATCTCCCCTCACAGCGGCGGGACCGTCCCGGATTTGCACCGGGTTCCCTCACCGTTCGCCTATCGAGCGGACCCTATCATCGGATCCGCGTGTCCTCCTCGCGGCTCGTCCTGCTCTGGCTTCCGGTCATCCTCTGGGCCGGGCTGATCTTCGGACTCTCTTCCGTGCCCGACCTCGGCACCGGGCTCGGCACGTGGGACTTCGTCCTCCGCAAGATCGCGCACTTCTGCGAGTACGCGATCCTCGGCGCCCTGCTCCTGCGCGCGCTCGGCCGGGCGGAGGTCGCGGTCGCCGCCGGGGTCGCCTACGCGGCGACCGACGAGTGGCACCAGCACTTCGTTCCGGGCCGGCACGCGGCGCTCCGCGACGTCGCGATCGACGCGGCCGGCGTGCTCGCCGGCGTCTTCCTGCTTCTACAATCGAAGACGTGGAGCACAAGGAGGTAAGCGACCGCCAGCTGGAGGCCCTGCTCGAGCGGCTCGACCGCCTGACCGCCGAGGTGCACCAGCTGAACCGCCGGCTCGACTCGGGCGAGAGCCTCGCGCCGGTCGTCCACGAGCTGCGCGTCCTGAACGAGTCGCTGACCGCGCTCGCATATGCCGCGCTGGGCCAGGCCGGGCCGCAGGTCCGGCGGCGACGCGCGTCCTAGGAGGCGATCCGGAAGACGGTGCCGCTCCCGTTCACCGCGTAGAGGCCGCCGCGCGCGTCCTCGCCGAACGAGGTCAGCCCCGGAACCCGGTAGCTCTCCTTCCGCACGTCCGTCGCCTTCCCCTCGACGATCTTCAGCGTCCAGATCGTTCCCGAGCAGTAGTCGCCGTAGAAGTAGCGGCCGGCGAGCGCGGGCGCGCCCTTGCCCCGATAGACGAAGCCGCCGGTGACCGAGCAGCCCTCGTCGTGGCTGTAGACCGCGACCGGCCGGACGTACGGGCCGCGCGGGTCGAGCGTCCTGCTCGAGTCGTAGGCCGAGTCTCCTTCGTAGACGGCCCAGCCGAAGTCCAGCACCGTCCCGAGCCGGGCGCGTGCGACGTAGTCGATCTCCTCCCAGGCGCTCTGGCCGACGTCGCCGATGTACAGGTCGCCCGTTGCCCGGTCGAACGAGAAGCGCCACGGGTTGCGAAGCCCGTAGTCGACGAGTTGCGGCTGCGCGCCGCGCTTGCTCACGTCCAGCTTCCAGATCTTCCCGAGCTTCGTCCGGAACGTCTGGCCGTTGTTGTTCGGGTCTCCGCCCGCGCCGCCGTCGCCGAGACCGATGTAGAGCAGGCCGTCCGGGCCGAACGCGAGCTGGCCGCCGTTGTGGTTCGCGAAGGGCTGGCGCTCGTAGAAGACCTGCCGCGCCGAGGACAGGATCGCGGTGCGCCCGTTGGAGCGATACTCGACCACTCGCGAGTTCCCGGCCGTGTCGGTGTAGTCGACGTAGAAGAGGCGGTTCCTCGCGTAGCGCGGGTGGAACGCGACCGAGAGCAGGCCCTGCTCGCCGCAGCACGAGACGCGCGTGTGGATGTCGAGGAACGGCTGCCGGCGTAGCTTCCCGCCCTCGACGACGCGGATCACCCCGCGCTGCTCGACGACGTAGAGCCGCCCGGGCTCGCCTGCCGGCGCGGCGAGATGGGTCAGCGCGCCGAGACCGCCCACCACGACGGTCGGGCCGGCGTTCTTCCTCGCCGCCGCCGCGGGGACGAGCAGGGCAGCGGCCACGACCAGGGCCGCGAGCGCCCTACTCCGAGAGCCGGTAGACCTTTCCATCAGCACGAGATACGACGTACAACTCCCCCGCCGAGTCGGTGCCAAACGAGACCGGGAAGTTCACGGTCACGGCCTCGACCCGGTTGTCGCCGCCGCCCGCGGCCATGCTCCAGACCCTGCCCGAGCAGAGATCGGCGTAGAAGTAGCGCCCGACCTCGTCCGCCATCGCGCTGCCGCGGTAGACGTAGCCGCCGATGATCGCGCAGTCGCCGTTCGAGTGGTCGTACTCCTGGACCGGGAAGACGAGCGGCGTGGCGGGCGAGTCCGGCGGGTCGAGGACGGTGCTCGTGTCGTAGTCCGCGGTGCCTTCGTAGCGGTTCCAGCCGTAGTTCGCCGGCGTCGCGAGGTCGGCGGCCGTGCGGTAGTCGACCTCCTCGCGGTTTCCCTGGCCGACGTCGCCGATGTAGAGGTCGCCGGTCGCGCTGTCGAACGCGTACCGCCACGGGTTCCGCAGGCCGTAGCCCGCGACCTGCCAGGTCTTGAACGTCGGCCCGGCGGCCCGCAGCAGCTTGCCGAGGTTCGACTTCGGGGTCTGCCCGCTGTGCAGGGGATCGCCGCCGCCGCCGCCGTCACCGATCGCCGCGTACAGCTTCCCGTCGGGCCCGAAGGCCAGCTGCGCCGCCGTTGTGGTTGTCGAACTGCGAGTGGTCGACGGTCAGCAGAACGGTCTCCTTGAACGAGCTCGCTGCTGCCGCCGCCCTTGCCGCCGCCGTCCCCGTCCTTCCGGCCTTCCCCTTGGTTCTTTCTTCGGGAGACGAACTGCGAGATGGTCACGAACCTCTTCCTGCTGACGTAGAACGCGTAGAAGGTGTGGTCGGTCGCGTAGGAGGGCGAGAAGGCGATCGAGAGCAGGCCCTGCTCCCCGCTCGTGCGCACGTTCTTGGAGATGTTCAGGAAGGGTTTCGCGTCCGTGATGCCGTTGACGACGCGCCTGACCCGGCCGCCCTGCTCGACGACGTAGATCGCATTCGGGTCGGCGCTGGTCGAGGCCATGGACACGGGGCTCGAGAACCCGGAGCCGGCCTGGACCAGCTGGAGCGTCGGCGTCACGGCGGCGGCAGAGCCGCCGAGCAGCAGCAGCGCGACGACCGCCGCGAGCGCGGCCGCGCTAGGTCGCCAGAAGGACACGTCGCAGCTCGTCTTCCTTCCCCGGTGGGAGGATCGCAAGGACCTGGTCCCCGGGCCGCAGCGTGGTCGAATCGTCGGCGATCTCGAACTGACCGTTCCGTTTCACCGAGATCAGCCGCGACCCGTCCGGCAGGTCGAGCCGCTCGATCGAACGGCCGGCGCAGTCGGCGTCCGGAGGGATCAGCACCTCGACGATCTCGACGTTTTCCTTCGGGAGCTCGAGCAGGTGGACCAGCCCGTGCTCGGGAACCTCGTGCTCGATCAGAGCCATGATCGAGGAGGTCGCACAGACCGTCGGCGAGACACCGAGCAGGTCGAAGTGCACCTGGTTGCGCGGGTCGTTGACGCGCGCGATCACCTTCTCGACCCCGTATTTCTCCCGTGCGAGCTGGCAGATGACGATGTTGTCCTCGTCGTCGCCGGTGGCGGCGATGACGATGCTCGGCGGGCGCTGGATCCCGGCGCGCTCGAGCACGAAGAGCTCCGTCGCGTCGCCGTTGACGACGACGTGCTCGAACTCGTCCTCGAGCCCCTCGAACCTGTCGCGGCGCTGCTCGATCAGCGTCACCTCCTGGCCGGCGCGTAGCAGGCTTCGCGCCAGATTGGCGCCGATCTTCCCTCCCCCTGCGATCAGGACGTACACGTCAGGACGCCGCCGGTTGCGGGACGGCGCAGCTCCTCGCCGCCTCGGTCAGCACCTCGATCGCGTTCGAGGTCGGGCAGACCGTGCGCATCCCCTGCTCGGAGTAGAACGCAGCGCGCGCGGGGTCGAGCAGCCTCACGACCACGCACTCGATCCCGAACCGCTTCTGGACGACCTGGCCGACGACGATGTTCGTGTTGTCGCCGTCGGTCGAGACGACCACGGCGTCGGCATCCTCGATTCCCGCGCGGCGCAGCACCGACGAGTCCATGCCGTGGCCGACGACGAAGCCGCCGTCCCAGCCCTCGCCGAGCCGGCTGAGCGCCTCCTCCTTCTCGTCGATCGCCACGACGTCCCAGCCTTCGCGCCGCAGCTCGTGCGCGACGGAGGAGCCGACCCGCCCGCAGCCGATCACGATCGCCTTCACGAGACCAGCCTAGCCAAGGAGCTCCTCGTCGAGAACGCCCTGAGGGTAGGCGATCACCATCACCTCGGAGGGCGCGCGGCGGAGGACGTAGTCGACGGTCGGGCTGAAGAAGCGCGACTGGCGGCGCCAGCGCGGCGCCGAGCCCATCACGATCAGGTCGGCGCCGATCTCCGTCGCCTTGTCGACGATCGCTTCGCCGATCGCGCGCGCGCGGACGACGTCGCCCTCGATCTTCACGCCGTGCTCGGCGGCGAGCAGCTTCGCGTCGATCAGCGAGGCGCTGGCGCGTTCCTCCTGGTCGAGCAGCTCGGCGTCGAGCGGCAGGTCGAGCGGAACGCGGATCGCGTGCAGCGCGTAGATCGACCCGCCACGCTCCTCGGCGAGCTTGATCGCGGTCGCCAGCATCTCCTCGCCGATCGGCCCGAGCTTGATCGGGACGAGGATGCGCTCGTAGGCGCCCTCGTCGGCGGGAACGAGATCGGGCGTCGCCGCCTCGATGCTCTCCGTCAGCCCGGCGCCGCGGCGGACGCGGGCGATCACGTAGAGGACAGCGCCGAGCGCGAGCCAGGCGGGACCGCCGATCCGGGCGGCGTCGTGCGTCGCGAACGTGACGACCCAGAGCGCGAACGTCAGTGGGATCCCGACGAGCGCGGCAACGGGTACGTCGCGGCCGCGGATCCGGATGTTCCCGGGAACGCGGTACGGCCGCTCGAGCTCGGGCTCGGTGAAGCGAAGGCGGACGACTGCCGCCTGCGCGACCGTGAACGTGATCAGCACGCCGAAGCTGTAGAGCGAGCCGAGCACCTTCGCCTCGTTCCCGACCGCCGAGGCGACGATCGCGACGGTGCTCGAGACCGCCGCGGCGCCGAGGATCGCGGCGGGCGGAAGAGTGCTGCGCCGCCCGAAGGTCCCGAACACGTGCGGCAGCATCTGGTGGCGGCCGAGCGAGTAGACGACGCGGCCGATCCCGGAGATCGACGTCGTCGCGGCGGCGATCAGGATCCCGGCGCCGGTGAGGCCGATCAGCACGCGCAGGCAGTCGACGAGGAACCCGGGCATGTGCCCTTCGAACGCCTCGACGATGCCGACGAGCGGCGCGCGGAGCCACTCTGTGCCGAGGGCGGTCTCACCTCCGACGACCGGGTAGGCCGCGATCCCGACGATCCCGATCACGGCCGAGACGAGCACCGCCGCCCCCAGGCCGCCGAACAGGCTGCGGGGCATCGTCTTCCCGGGCTCGCGCGCCTCCTGGGACAGGTTCGCGAGCGTCTCGAGGCCCGGTGTACGCGAGCATGGCCAGCGGCAGCGAGTACGCGAGGTCGTGCCAGCTCGGGGCGGTGCCGGGATGCACGCCCTTCCCGAGGTCGTGGAACGAGAAGAGCAAGCCGAACCCGAGGCCGATCAGGAGCACCTGCGAGACGAACGCGACGGCAGCGACGATCACCGCGATTCGGTAGAGCCCCGGGCGGCGGATCAGCCGCAGCACCGTGATCGTCAGGATGATGAACACCGCGCCGACGACGTCCCAGGGGTGGTGAGTCAGCCGCTCCCAGCCGACCGCGTGGCCGAAGTAGTGCGGCGCGAAGAGCGCCGCGAGGGCGATCACGATCGCGTAGTCGAGGAGCAGCACCCAGCCCGTCAGGAACCCGACCGGATCGTTGAACGCGCGGCGGGCGAGCATCGCCGCGCCGCCCGTCTCGGGGATCGCCGCCGTCCCCTCGGCGTACGAGAGCGAGACGAGCATGAACAGCGCCCCCACGCCGAGCAGCACCCAGGGCGTCAGGCCGAGCGCGAAGAGCGCAACGATCCCGAGCGCGAAGTAGATCGACGAGCCGACCTCGCCGTAGGCGACCGAGGCGAGCGACCCTCCGGTCAGGCTGCGGACGAGTCCTGGCAGGCGGCGCGGCATTACCTGGTCGCCAGGTAGAAGCGCAGGACGCCGGCGGCGACGAGCATCACGCCGAGGAGGAGCCCGAGGCCGCCGCCGACCCCGGCCGCGAGCGTGCGCGCGATCACGGCGAGGCCGAGAACGACCAGCAGGATCGAGAGGCCGGCGGTGGCGCGGTTCCTCACGCGGCGTCTCGCTGCGAGCCGGTCGCGATCAGCACCCGGCAGGGCGCCTCGCGCAGGACGTAGTCGACGGTCTTCCCGAACAGCCGGCGGCGGCCGCTGATCGCGCGCCGCGGAGCGCCGAGCACGACGAGCTCGGCGTGCCGCCGCCGCGCCTCCTCCACGATCGCCGGGCCGGCGCGCCGCGCCCGCAGGAGGCGCGTCACGGCGCGAACGCCGTAGCTCTCGACGAGCGCCTGCGCGTCGTCGAGCAGCGCCTCCGCCTGGTCCTCCTCCCCGTGCAGCCGGGCGTCGAGCGGCAGCGAGAGCGGAACCTCGACCACGTGGAGGACGGCCACGGTCGCGCCGCGCTCGGCGGCGAGCCGCGCGGCTGCGACGAGCGCCTCCTCGCTCTCGCCGGTACGGACGACGGGGACGATGATCGTCCGGTACTCGACGGCGAGCGACGGCCCGAGCACCAGCGCCGGCGCGCGCGTCGTCTCCGTCAGCGACAGCTTGAGGACGCGGCGGCGGTAGACCCAGTAGAAGAGCAGGCCCGCGGCCAGCCAACCGAGCCCGGCGAAGCGCGCCGGCGCGTACTGGACGACGACCACGCCCCAGGCGACCGCGGTGCCGAGGCCGCCGATCACCGCGAAGAGCGGGATGTCGAAGCGGCCGATCCGCAGGTTGGGCCGCGCACGGAAGATCTCCTCGCCCTCGCGCCGCGGCTTCTGGCGCAAGGCGATCACGGCGAGGTGCGCGATCGTGAACGACAGCATCGCGCCGAACGAGTACATCGTCCCGAGGAAGTTGACCTTGCCCGGGAGCAGCACCGCGATCGAGATGACCCCGGCGAAGACGATCAGCGAGAGCCACGGAGTCTTGAAGCGCGGGTGCAGCCGGCGGAAGACCTCCGGCAACTGCCGGTAGCTCGCCATCGAGTACGTGATGCGCGACGCGCCGATCACGCCGGCGTTCGTGGCGATGAAGAGGATCGTCGCCGCGAGGACGCCGACGTAGATCTTGGCGGCGCTCAGGAGGAACCCGTGGATGCCGAGGTTCTCGACGAGGCCGAGCACCGGGTCGTTCTCGAACCCGCCCTTGTCCGGGGGCAGCCCGAGCTTCGTCACGAACTCGCCGCTCGCGTCCTTGTAGACCGGCAGCGCGGAGAGGGCGACGAGCGGCAGCGTGAAATAGATCGCGAAGACGGCGACGGCGACGAGACGGATCGAGGCAGGGATCGAGCGGGTCGGGTCCCGCGCCTCCTCGGCGAGGTTCGAGACGGTCTCGATGCCGGTGTACGCGATCATCGCGACCGGGATCGCGAGCGCGAAGTTGCCCCAGGTCGGCGCGATCCCCCAGTGCACGTTCGCGGTCAGGACATGCGGGTGGAAGACGATCGCGAAGCCGATGATCACGAGCAGCACCTGCGTCGCGAAGTCGATGACCGCGAGGAAGATGTTCAGCTTCGCGGCTTCCTTGATCCCGACGATGTTCAGCGCGACGAGGACGACGATCACCGCTGCGCCGCCGATGATGTCCCACGGGTTCGTCTTCAGCGGCTCCCAGAAGATCGACAGGTAGTGCGGGACGAAGAACGCCGAGATGGCGACGGTGATGATGTAGTTGAGCATCTGCGCCCAGGCAGCCACGAACGACACGAGCTCGTTGAAGGCATGGCGGGCGAAGCTCGACGAGCCGCCGGCCTCGGGGTAGCGGACCGTCCCCTCGGCGTAGGTCGCCGCCGTCGCCGCGAAGATCAGCCCGCTGATCAGGAAGACGAGCGGCGTCAGCCCGAGCGCGATCGCCGCCGTGACGCCGAGCGCGTAGTAGATCGAGGAGCCGACGTTGCCGTACGCGGTCGAGAACAGCGCCGGCGTGCCGAGTACGCGCTCGAGACCTTGCTGCTGCCGCCGACGCCGAGGCACCGGCGAACTCTATTTCAGCTCGCTGAAAACAACGCTTCGCTGTGGGGCTCGCGCCCCACACCCCGCGTCACCTACAGCGTTGGCGGCCGCGCCCGCCATGTCGGGCGCGGCGGCGTGCGGCAGACACCGCTCGAGCTTGCAGGTCTGCTAACCGTGGATCGAGGCGATCAGCGGGATGATCAGGATCGCGACGATGTTCGCGATCTTGATCATCGGGTTGATCGCAGGGCCGGCCGTGTCCTTGTACGGGTCGCCGACGGTGTCGCCGGTGACGGAGGCGGCATGCGCCTCCGAGCCCTTCCCGCCGTAGGCGCCGTCCTCGATCAGCTTCTTCGCGTTGTCCCAGGCGCCGCCGCCCGAGGTCATCGCGATCGCGAGGAAGATGCCGGTGACGATCGTGCCGATCAGCAGGCCGCCGAGCATCTCGGGCTTGATGATCCCGACGACGATCGGGAACAGGATCGGGATCGCGGCGGGCGCCATCATCAGCTTGAGCGCGCGGCCGGTGACGATGCTGACCGCACGCGAGTAGTCGGGTCGCGACGTCCCCTCCATGATCCCGGGGTTCTCCCGGAACTGGCGGCGCACCTCCTCGACCACCTCGCCGCCGGCGCGGCCGACGGCCGTCATCGCCAGCGACGCGAAGAGGAACGGCATCAGGCCGCCGATGAAGAGGCCCGGCGATCACCCACGGGTCGTTCAGCGAGAAGACCGAGTGGATGCCCTGGTCGGCGAGCCCGCGGCTGTACTCGTCGAACAGGATCAGCGCGGCGAGGCCGGCGGAGCCGATCGCGTAGCCCTTGGTCACGGCCTTGGTCGTGTTGCCGACCGCGTCGAGCGGATCGGTGATCGCGCGCACCGACTCGTCGAGGTCGGCCATCTCGGCGATGCCGCCGGCGTTGTCCGTGACGGGGCCGTACGCGTCGAGCGCGACGATCAGCCCGGTCATCGACAGCTGCGCCATGACGGCGACTCCGATGCCGTAGAGCTCCTGACCGGCGGCGTAGTACGCGCCGACGATGCCGATCGCGATCGTGATCACGGGCGCAGCGGTCGCCTGCATGCCCATCGGCGAGGCCGGCGATGATGTTCGTCGCGTGCCCGGTCTGGGACGCCGCCGAGATCGACTTGACCGGGCCCCAGCGCGTGCCCGTGTAGTACTCGGTGATCGCGACCAGCAAGAACGTGACGCCCAGGCCGATCAGCGCCGACCCGTACAGCTGCCAGAAGCTGAACTTGCCGCCGTCGAAGGCGAGCGTGACCGGGATGAACCCGATCGCCGAGAGGACCGTCGCCACGATCACGGCCTTGTAGAGGGCGTTGATGATCGCGTTCGGGCCGCGGCCGACGCGCGCGAAGAACGTGCCGATCACCGACGCGAGGATCGAGATCGCGCCGAGCGACAGCGGGTACAGCCACAGCTCGCCGGTCGGGAACGCCGTGCCGAGCAGCATGACCGCGACCGCGGTGACGGCGTACGTCTCGAACAGGTCGGCCGCCATGCCGGCGCAGTCGCCGACGTTGTCGCCGACGTTGTCGGCGATCACGGCCGGGTTGCGCGGGTCGTCCTCGGGGATCCCCGCCTCGATCTTCCCGACCAGGTCGGCGCCGACGTCGGCAGCCTTGGTGAAGATGCCGCCGCCGAGACGCGCGAACACCGAGATCAGCGAGCCGCCGAACGCGAGGCCGATGAGGTCGTCGATCGCGGAAGCCGCTGTGTGGTTGAGCCAGTCGGTGAGAACCCAGTAGTAGCCGGCGACGCCGAAGAGCCCGAGGCCGACGACGAGCAGGCCGGTGACCGAGCCGGCGCGGAACGCGACGTTCAGCGCGGGCTTGAGCCCCTCCTTCGCCGCTTCGGCGGTGCGCACGTTCGAGCGCACGGCGACGTTCATCCCGATGAACCCGGCCGCGGCCGAGAGCGTCGCGCCGATCAGGAAGCCGATCGCCGTCCCCCAGCCGAGCTTGTCGTAGAAGCCGAGCAGGAGGAAGGGCACGATCGCCACGACCGCGATCGTCGTGTACTGCTTGCGCAGGTACGCAGCGGCGCCCTCCTGGATGGCGCGCGCGATCTCCTGCATGCGCTCGCTGCCTGCCGGACGCGAGAGCAGCCAGTAGACGAGATAGATGCCGTACACGACAGCGACGCCCGCGCAGATGAGCGCGAACAGCACGGCATGGTCCTTGAAGAAGTCCACTTCGTTCCCTTTCCCCCGTTACAAGCGCCGCGCAGAACGGCTCCGCGCAGCGGTTTTGATGATCACAAAGACTGCGGGAGCCTACCGGATGGGTCAGAAGGTCGCGCCGCGCAGCGCCGTCGAGCACACGTCCTCCGGCTGAGGGCCGATCTTCGGGATCACCGCGAAGAGCAGCTCTCGGAGCCGCGCGTTGTTCTCCTCGAACACGCGGACGACGTCCGCGGCCGTCACGGCGGGCCGTCCTTCGATCCCGACGTCGTAGTCGGTGACCATCGCGATCGTCGCGTAGCAGAGCTCGAGCTCGCGGGCGAGCATCCCTTCCGGGTAGGCGGTCATGTTGATCACGTCCCAGCCGGACTGCTGGAACCAGCGCGACTCGGCCCGGGTGGAGAAGCGCGGCCCCTGGATGACGACGACCGTGCCGCCGTCCTCGGCCGGGATGCCGAGCTCATGCCGCGGTCTCGACGAGGAGCCGCCTGAGCTCGGGGCAGTAGGGATCGGCCGCCGAGACGTGAGTGGTCCGAGGTCCCTCGTAGAAGGTGTCCCCGCGGCCCCACGTGCGGTCGACGAACTGGTCGCAGACGACGAATGCGCCGAGCTCGAGGTCGGGGCGCAGCGCGCCCGACGCGCAGGGCCCGATGATCCGCCGGACGCCGATCTCGCGCAGCGCCCAGAGGTTGGCGCGATAGGGGATCAGGTGCGGCGGCAGCTCGTGCTTCGGGCCGTGGCGCGGCAGGAATGCGACTCGCGCGCCGCCGACTTCGCCGACCGCGATCGGCGCAGACGGCTTCCCGTACGGCGTGTCGAGCTCGACGGTCTCGACCTGCTCCAGGAACGAGTAGAACCCGCTCCCGCCGAAGATGCCGAGCTCAGCGCGCGCCAACGTCGGCCGTCGCGAGCTTTACCTGCTCGGCGTAGGTCTCCTCGAGCGTCCAGCCCTCCTCGATGCGCGCGATCTGGCGCTCGGCGGCGTTCGCCGCGGGGATCGTCAGCTGGAGGCCGAGCTCGTCCGCCACGGGGCCGATCCACTCCGCGACGCGCTCGAGCTCCGCGCGTGCGGGCCGGACTTCCAGCGCGCCGAGGTCGAAGAGGCCGCCCGAGAGCCCGTAACGGATCGCGCGCCACATGTTCTCCTCGATCAGCCGCGGGGTCGGGTCCGGGAGCTGCTCGCCTTCGTCCACCGCTCGCGCGATCCGGGCGGTGAGGCCGTAGCCGAAGGCCGCGAGCGCGCGCGACTCGGCGAGGTCGGGCTGCGCGTCGCAGATGCGGATCTCGACCGTCGGATAGGCGAGGTGCGGGCGCACGCTCCACCAGATCTGCGTGTGCTCGTCGATCGAGCCGGTCTCGTAGAGCAGGCGCACGTACGCGTCGTATTCCGCCCAGGTGCGGTAGGCGTCGGGGACGCCGCAGCGCGGGAACATGCGGGTGAAGATCTCGGTGCGCGCGGAGTGCAATCCGCTGTTCACGCCCTCGACGAGCGGCGAGCTCGCCGACAGCGCGAGCAGGTGCGGCAGGAACGCGCGGAGTCCGTCGTGCACGGCGATCGCGCGGTCGGCGCCGGCGATCCCGACGTGCAGGTGGAGCCCGAACGTGTTGTTGCGCCAGACCACGTAGCGGAGCAGCTCGTCGTTCCGGCGGTAGTGCGGGGTGTCGATGATCCGCTGGTCCTGCCAGCGGCTCCAGGGATGCGCGCCGGTGGCGCCGAGGGCGAGCCCGAGCCCGCCGGCGATCTCGGCGAGCTGCGCACGGCGCGTGCCCATCCGCTCCGAGGCCTCCGCGAAGGTCTCGCACCGGCCGGTCCGCACCTCCGCTTCGGACGCGATCAGCTCGCCGACGAGGTGGTCGTCGACGGCGGTCCCGGCAGCGGCAGCCTTCACGTCCTCGAAGCGGTTGACCAGCGAGAGCGTCTCCGGGTCGAGGAGCGCGAACTCCTCCTCGACCGCGACCGTCAGATCGGTGCCGCCCTCGAAGGCCGCGCGCGCCTGCTCGAGCAGCTCCTGGTACGGAACCTTTTGCGCTTCACCCATTGAAGCGCGAAGCCTATTTCACCGGCAGGAGCAGGCGTTCTGCGACGCCGGCCCACGACCAGCGCTCGACGGCGACGCTGCGTCCGGCCGCGCCGAGCGCCTCCCGACGCTCCGCCGGCAGGGCGAGCAGGTCGTGCAGCTTGTCGGCGAGGTCGACCGGATTCGCCGTCTCGAAGCTCGCCAGGTGCCGCAAATCGGCCGGGTAGGCCTGCTCGAGCCCCTCGGCGATCTCCTCGAGCCCGGAATGCCTCGCCACGAGCGGCGGGCAGCCGGCAGCAGCCGCCTCGGCGGCCACCATCCCGAACGCCTCCGGGAAGATCGAGGGCACGACGGCGACGTCGGCGAGCGGAATCAGGTGGCGCAGGTGCCGGTGCTCGAGCGGGCCGGTGAAGAGCGCCCGCGGCGGCGCGATCCGCTCGAGCTCCCTCCGGTAGTCGCCGAACCCGACGACGGCGACGCGGGCGTCGATCCCGCGCAGCGCCTCGAAGAGCACGTGGACGCCCTTGTTGTAGAGGAGCTTTCCGAAGTAGAGAACGACCGGCCCCTCGCCGGCGAAGAACTCGGCGAGCCTCGCTGCGTTGCCCTCGTCGGGCAGACGCTCCCGGCGGTTGCCCGGGTTCGGCGGGTCGGCGCGGGCCTCCTCGAGCAGCGCCTCGAGCGCCTCGGCGCGCGGCTCCGGGGTGAACGCGTCGACGTCGACGCCGGGCGGCACCTCGTGCACATGGTCGAGGTGGCCGACCACCTCCTCGAGCACCCCGCGGATGTGGGCGGACCCGACGAAGACGGCCTCGGCGCCCGCGAGCGAACGCGCACCCCAGGCCTGGAGCTCCGGGTTCCCGCGCAGCGAGTACTCGAGCTCGGAGCCGTGCGCCTTGACCGCGTAGCGCGCGCCGGTCCCGGCGGCGACGGCCCCACCCATCAGCACGTGGTTCGCGAAGACGAGGTCGGCGGGGAGGTGCGCCGTCAGCGCGCCGACGTTCCGCGTGACGTAGCTCTCGCGGTCGGCGCGGGACATCTCCTGGAGCAGCACCGGCTCGAGGCCCTCGTACCGGTCGAGCACGAACACGGGCAGCTTTCCGCCGATCTCCGGCCGCACCACCTCTGCGCCGCCGAGGTCGAAACGCTCGGGTTCGGGGTCCTGGCAGAAGACGACGACGTCATGCCCCGCGCGCCCCCACTCCCGCGCGAGCGCCTGCGTGTACTCGTTCGACCCCGTGCCGGAGAGCAGGTACCCGTGCCAGAGGAGGATCCTCACGACCCGAGCCTATGCCGCGTGAGCGGCTACGCCAGGTGGAAATACAGCGCGTGCAGGAGCTCCACGGCCGGGTTGGACGTGTGCACCTGGACGTCGCTCGGAACGTCGAGCAGGCCCTCGCTGTAGTTGAAGATGATCTTCACGCCCGCGTCGACGAGATCGTCGGCAACGCCCTGGGCGGCCGTCGCCGGCACGGCGAGGACGCCGACGATGATGTTCTTGTCGCGCACTGCGGGCTTCAGCTCGGCATAGGGCTGCACCTCCACGCCACCGGCGCTGCGCCCGACGACGTCTGGGTCGCGGTCGAACACGGCGGCGATGTTGATGCCGTGCTCGGCGAAGATCGAGGAGCTCGCGATCGCCTGGCCGAGGCGGCCGGCGCCGATCAGCGCGATGTTGTGCTGGCCCTGCGTGCGGAGGATCTTGCGGATCTCGCCGAGCAGGCTGTCGATGTTGTAACCGACACCGCGTTTCCCGAACTTGCCGAAGGCAGAGAGGTCACGCCGGATCTGCGTCGCGTTGATGTTGGTGTAGTCCGACATCTCCTGGGAGGAGATGCGCTCCTTCCCCATCTTCTTGGCTTGGGTGAGAACCTGGAGGTACCGGCTCAGGCGCGCGGCGACCCCGACCGTCAACCGATCCGCCACAGTCACTCCTTGCGTCGCTGTTTGTAACACCGCGACCATTGTGCCAGCCCGCATCATTCCTTGCGTCGGACCCTCAGGAGCCCGAACTTTGTGCGAGCAATTTCCGAACAAACGCGGCCTCGTCGAGGTGGTAGACGAAGGCCCGCTCGCCGTCGATCTCGACCACCGGCAGCCACTCGCGGTAGCGCTCCTCGAGCTCCGGCACGCCGCCGATGTTCACCTCCTCGAGCTCGAACTCGTGCTGCCGGCGCACCTCTGCGAGCGTGCCGCGGACACGCTCGCAGAGATGGCAGCCATCGGCGTAGTAGAGAACGACCCGCGTCACGCGTGCTCGCGTTGGACAAGAAGCTGCGGCCCGGGCGGAGCCGGGCTTGCCCGGCGGGAGCCCAGCATCGACGGGCAGACGCCCGAAGGAGGGGGCCATGGGGAACCATGGGTCCCCCATGGCTAGGGATACAGGCCCCGGGTCATCGTCGCCTCGGCGACCCGCTCGACCGCGAGGCCGTACGCGGCGAGGCGCATCGAGATGTCGCGACGCTGGTGCACGTCCCAGGTCTCCTCGAACGCCTTGTCGACGATCTCCTTCAGCTTCGCGTTGACCTCCTCTTCCTTCCAGAAGTACTCCTGAAGGCCCTGCACCCACTCGAAGTAGGAGACGACGACCCCGCCCGCGTTCGCGAGCACGTCCGGGAGGACGAGCACGCCCTTGTCCTCGAGGATCTGGTCGGCGGCCGGCGTGGTCGGCCCGTTCGCGCCCTCGCAGACGATCTTCGCCTTGATCTGCGCAGCGTTCTCCTCGGTGATCACCTGCTCGAGCCCGCACGGCGCGAGCACGTCGCAGTCGAGCAGCAGGAGGTCGTCGTTCGAGATCGGCTCGACGTCGGCGAGCCCCTGGAGCGTTCCGTGCTCCTGCTTGTGCGCGATCGCCGAGCGGACGTCGATCCCCTTCGCGTTGTAGTAGCCCCCACGGGAGTCCGAGATCGCGACCACGTCGGCGCCCTCCTGGTCCATGAAGAGGGCGTAGTAGCTGCCGACGTTCCCGAAGCCCTGGACCGCGACCTTCAGGCCTTCGATCCGCATGCCGAGCCGGTCGAGCGCCTCGAGCGTGCAGTAGAGCCCGCCGCGCGCGGTCGCCTCCAAACGGCCGAGCGAGCCGCCGACTGTCAGCGGCTTCCCGGTGACGACTCCCAGGACGGAGTGCCCTTTGTTCATCGAGTAGGTGTCGAAGATCCAGGCCATCTCGCGCGGGCTCGTGCCGACGTCCGGCGCCGGGATGTCCTTCTCGGGGCCGATCTCGTTGATGATCTCGGTCGTGTACCGCCGGGTCATCCCTTCCAGCTCACGCAGCGACAGCTGCTTCGGGTCGCACTTGACCCCGCCCTTCGCACCGCCGAACGGGATGCCCATCAGCGCGCACTTCCAGGTCATCCACATCGACAGCGCCCGCACCTCGTCGAGCGTCACGTCGGGGTGGTAGCGGATGCCTCCCTTCGAGGGCCCGCGGGCGACGTTGTGCGTGACGCGAAAGCCCTCGAAGACCTCGACCCGGCCGTCGTCCATCGTCACCGGGATCGAGACGGTGACGGCCTTCTTGCACGACGAGAGCACCTTGACGAGGCTCTCGTCGATGCTGAACGCGCGGGCGACGAGCCGCAGCTGGTCCTTGGCGAGCCCGTAGGGGTTCTCGCGCAGGTGTGAGACTGGCTCCTGAACTGACGTCACGTTCACACTCCTTGTCTACGACGGCGGGAGTCTAAGCCCACCTCCGTTAACGAATCTTGAAGTCGATCGAGCGCATGGTCGGCGCGCCGCCGCCGGTCGGCCACGCGAGGACCCGGAGCGTGTAGCGGCCGCGCGCGAGCACCCTGCCGCCGGGGCCGCGCCCGGTGAGGCCGAACGCGTAGCGCCCGGGGAGCACGTCGCGAAGGCGCGCGAGCAGGCCGATCCGCTTCCCCTTCGCGTCCGCCAGCTCGACGTCCATGCGCAGCACCGGAATCACTTCGTTCCCGTGTGAGGAACGCACGACGCGCCCGGCCCGGACGACGACGATCGCCGGCTGCTGCTGGGACGGCTTGAACACATGGCGAGAGAGGGCGAGCGTGCCGACCAGATTCGCCGGCGAGCGCAGGACGACCGCCCACGGGATCCGCACGCGGGCGCCGCCGATCGGCGTCAGGGTCAACGTGCCCATCGCCGCCTCCGCGCGGACGAAGGTGACGAGCCGCGCCTTGACGCCGAGCTCCGCGACGGCGCCGGGCTCGATCTCGAGCCGGCGCGCGGAGAGCGAAACCGGAACATGGGCGTTGCGCCGCTGGCCCGTGGAGACGAACACGGTCAGCCGCCGGGTGGACACGTTCCGGAGCCGGATCGTCCTCCGCCCCTGCCAGCCGTCACCCCCGCCCCGGCCGAAGGTGAGGATCGGCGGGTCGGCGACGAGCTCCGCGCTCGCCGCCCGGCCGAGATCGAGCAGGCCGGTGCCCTGCGCGGCCACCGGCTCGCGCCCGATCCGGTCACTGCCGCCGACGAGCAGCGCGCGCAGCGTCCGCGCGTCGGCGTCAGGCCGCGCCTCCGCCAGGAGTGCCGCGGCCCCGGCCACCACCGCCGCCGCCGTGCTCGACCCGCTGACCGCGCCGAAGGCCTGCTTGCCGTCGGCCGCGCGTCCCGGCTCGGTCGTTCCGAGGCCGACCCCCGGGGCGAGCAGCTCCGGCTTCACGCCGCCGTCGAACGCAAGGCCCCAGGACGAGAACGGAGCGATCGCGTTGCGCATCGCCTTCGTGCGCGGGGCGGCAATCGCCACGAGCGCGGTCGGCCGCCTGAGCAAGGCACGCGCGGTCGCATCGGGCACGGAGAGGACGGGAATGCCGATCCGCTCGTCGAGCCCGATCGCCCCCGGCGCGACCTGCCGCCCGTGCAGCAGCACCGCGCTCGCGCCGGCCAGCGAGGCCCAGCGCGCGGTCTCGGCCGGATCGGCGCCGCCGGCGACGACGGCCGCCCGCCCGGCGACGAGGCTCGAGCCATGGTCGAAGAAGGACTGTGCCGAGGAGACGGGCGTGCGCAGCGCGGCCGGCCTGAGCAGGAGCGTCCGCTGCGGCGGCGTGGCGCCGGCCAGCGGCACCAGCCGATCGAGCAGCACGGAGAGACCGGCGCGGACGACGAGCCGGACGTCGGTCGTCGCGGGGCGCGCGTCAACCGCGCCCACCGCGAGCGCCGCCGGCGAGCCGGCGGGCCCGCCGACACTGCCGAACGCAGGCCCGGCAGGCCCGTCGTTCCCGGCCGCGGCGACGGTGAGCGTGTCGAGCCGCTGGGCGCCCTCGACCGCACGCGCGAGCGGGCTGTCGCTGAACGCCGCGAAAGGCTCGACGAGCGGGACGAGCGCGATCCGGGCGGCATCATGGGCATCGCCGTCCCCGTTCGGGTCGACCGCGCGCTCGAGGCCCGCGAGCAGCTGGTCGGTGCGCGCGTAGACGGCGTAGTCCCCGCGCTGGTCGGCCTGCCAGCCGGCGACGCGGATCGGAAGGATGGTCGCGCCGGGCGCGACCCCGCCGGTGACCGGTCCGGACCCGACCATCAGCCCGGCCATCTCGGTTCCGTGACGCTCGAGCTGGGCCGGATCGGTGGGCTTCGCGCGCGCCCTGGCATCCACCGAGTCGCCGACGACGTCGATCCCGTCGAGCACGTGCCCGTGCAGGTACGGCTTGCGGAGGTCGACGCCGGTGTCGAGCAGGGCAATCGTCACGCCGCGGCCGCTGATGCCCGCGAGTCGGATGCCGGGGCCGAAGGCGCCGCGCGCCGTCGTTCGTACGGTGGCCGGGTAGGCGACGCGGACGGGGTACACGCCCTTCACTCCGGAGCGGCGCTCCAGCGCCGCGATCGCGCTCGCGTCCAGGGTCGCAGAGAAGGCGTTCAGCGTGCGCGTGAACCGGAACTCGGGCCGGATCGCGATCCCCTCGCGGGCGAGATTGCCGATGAACTGCCCCTGCGCGGCGAGCGCGGCGGCGGTCCAGCGGCGCTCGTCGGCGTCGCTGGCAAGCCCGCCTGCGCGGGCTACGCGGTCGGCGAGCGAGAACGACGACAGGACGACGAGGACGCGCTGCCCGGTCGCGACCGGCGCGCGCGGGCTGCCGACGAGGCCGCTCCAGGCCTCCGCCCCGATGTCCCGGCGCGGCGGCGCGGCTCCGCCGCCCCCGGCCGGGACGAGCACGACTGCCGTGACGGCCACGGCGACGAGCGCCGCGACCACCGTGACCTCACGCCACCGCATACGCGTCCAGTCGCAGCGGGTCGGCTGCATCGTCGAGGTAGCGGGCCGCGGAGGCGATCATCGCCGCATTGTCGGTGCAGAGCTCGAGCGGTGCAGGCGTGGCCTCGGGAAGAGCGGCGCGCAGCTCCGAGTTCGCGGCGACGCCGCCGACGATCGCGATCCGCCCGGCGGCGAGCTGCTCGGCGGCCTCGCGCGTCCGCTCGACGAGCGCCCGCACGATCGCGCGCTGGTACGAGGCGGCGAGGTCGGCACGCCGTTCCTCCAGCTCGTCGGCGGGCAGGTCGCGGACGGCGTAGAGGAGCGCGGTCTTCACGCCGGAGAAGGAGAAGTCGAGACCCGGAACGCGAGCGACGGGGAAGTCGAAGGCGTCCGCATCGCCCTCGCGGGCGAGCCGGTCGATCGCGGCGCCGCCCGGATAGCCGAGGCCGAGGAGCCGCGCGCCCTTGTCGAAGGCCTCGCCGGCGGCGTCGTCGAGCGTCGTCCCGAGGACGCGAAACCCCGCATGGTCCTGCACGTCGAGCAGCAGGGTGTGTCCGCCGCTCGCGAGCAGGCCGAGGAACGGCGGCTCGACCGGGTCCGGCCGCAGGTAGAGCGAGGCGACGTGGCCGTGCAGGTGGTCGACCGCGACGAGCGGCAGCCCGCGTCCCCACGCGATCCCCTTCGCGGCGGCCAGGCCGACCAGCAGCGCGCCGACGAGCCCCGGGCCCTGGGTGACGGCGACGCGCTGGACGTCGCCGAGCGTCGCGCCTGCCTCGCCGAGTGCCTCGCGCACGACCGGCGAGACGAGCTCGAGGTGGCGCCGGGAGGCGACCTCGGGGACGACGCCTCCGTAGCGGGCGTGGAGCTCGGACTGGGACGCGACGACGTTGGCGAGGATCTCGCCGTCGTCCGAGACGAGCGCCGCCGCCGTCTCGTCGCACGAGGTCTCGAGCCCGAGGATCACCTTGCGACCTCGTCCCGGACCGCAGGGTCGCGCCACATGATCAGCGCGTCCTCGCGGTTGTCGGTGTAGTAGCCCCGCCTGACGCCGCGCCGCTCGAACCCAAGGCGCTCGTACAAGGAGATCGCGCCCGCGTTCGAGACCCGCACCTCGAGCGTGTAGCCGCGGCGGCCGTCCTCCCGCGTCCGCTCGAACAGCGCGCCGAGCAGGTCGGAGGCGATCCCGCGGCGGCGCTGGTCGACGGCGACGGCGACGTTCATCACGTGCCAGGCGTCCACGTAGCGGGAGACGATCAGGTAGCCGATCAAGCGCTCGCCGTCGAACGCGCCGAGGCAGATCGACGACGGTTTCGCGAGCTCCCCGGCGAACATCGATCGCGACCACGGAGTCGGGTAGGACGTGCGCTCGATCTCCTCGATCGTCGAGAGGTCCCGGAGCTGGAGCGGGCGGATCGTCGGCGCCGCCCGCTCCGGCGCCGGCAAAGCCGGCACCTGCGCTCATTTGACGCCTCCGTCGAGCCTACGGCTCATGCCGCAGCCTTGTCGACGTCGGGGACGCGCAGGTACACCGGCTCGACGAGCTCCGCCGGCCCGGGATCGTGCGCGAGCCGCGCATGGAGGCGGGCCCACGGGACGTGACGTTCGTCGTCATCGGGCGGCACGACTCCTCCCCCCTGCTCGATCACCGCGCGGTAGCGCACCGCTCCGTCGCCGACGTAGTCCCGTGGCTCGATCGGGAGATCGGCAGGCGCCAGACATCGGGGCTCACCGTCCAGGAGCGCGAACACCTCGCGGCGCCGTGCGTCGATCACCGGCACCGCCCCGGGCGCCCCGGCGGCGAGCGCCTCGAGCGTCGAGACGCCCGCGACCGGAAGGTCGAGCGCAAGCCCGAGCCCACGCGCAGCGGCGAGCCCGATTCGCACGCCGGTGAAGCTCCCGGGCCCCACGCCGACGGCCAGTAGTCCGACGTCGGCCGGGCCGATCCCGGCGGAACGGAGCAGCTCGTCGGCGTCGGCAAGCACGCTCACAGCGCGGGAGCGCCGCTCGCCGAGCACCTCGCCGTCCCGCAGGAGCGCAACGGTGGCGACGTCCGTCGCCGTGTCAAACGCCAGGGTCAACATCGCCTTCGAGCACGATCAGCCGCCGCCTCTCGTCCACGTGGAGTAACCGTACCCGCGCGCGCGGCGGGGGCAACGACCCGGCGGCCGCCTCCGGCCACTCGACGAAGCAGATCGCATCGTCGAAGTACGGCTCCAGCGCCCCCCAGTCGGCCTCGCCGAACCGCTCGAAGCGGTACAGGTCGAGGTGAGAGACCGCCACGCGGCCCTCGTAGCGATGGCCGATCGTGTAGGTCGGGCTGGTCACGGGCTGCGTGACGCCGAGGGCGCGGCAGGCTCCGCGGACGAACGTCGTCTTGCCGGAGCCGAGCTCGCCCGAGATCGTGACCACGTCGCCGACGCGCAGCCCTTCCGCGACGCGCGCCGCAACCGCTTCGGTCTCCTCCGGTGAGCTGGACTCGATCTCGGTCAGAACAGACCGAGTTGTACTGCGACCGGCTCGGGCTCCGGCTCGGGCATCACGTCTGCGAGCGACGGAACCGGCTCGATCTCCTGCTCGAGCAGCGCCGGGATCTTCGCGAAGTCCTCCTCCAGCACCTTCAGCATCGCCGGCGTGTAGAGCGCTGCCGCCGGGTGGTAGATCGGGAAGATCGTCACCGTCACCGGGCCGTACACCGCCTGCTGAGGCTGGCCGTGGACGCGGGTGATCCCGGTCTCCTTGCCGGTGAGCTGCTTCGTCGCGTGGTTCCCGAGCGTCGCGACCACCTTCGGCCGGATCAGCTCGATCTGCTTGAAGAGCCACGGCTCGCACTTCTGCTTCTCGTCCGGCAGCGGGTCGCGGTTGCCGGGCGGGCGGCACTTCAGCGTGTTCGCGACATAGACGTCGGCGCGCGTCAGGCCGATCCCGGCGAGCAGCTTGTCGAGGAGCTTGCCGGCCTGGCCGACGAACGGGATCCCCTGCTGGTCCTCGTGGAAGCCGGGCGCCTCGCCGACGAACATCAGGTCGGCGTTCGGGTGGCCGTTCCCGAAGACGACCTGGGTCCGGGTCTGGCTGAGGGCGCAGAGCGTGCAGGACGAGGCCTCGGTCCTGAGCGCGTCGAGCATCGACGCGGCAGTTTAGGTCAGCGAGCGGACGCCGGTCGCGTCAGTGGCCGCAGCCGCAGCCGCCGCCGCAGCACCCGCCGCCGGCCGCCGTCTGGCCGAAGGTCGGCGCCGCCTGCGCGCCGTGCGTCGCGAACGTCGAGAACTGCTTCTGCACCTTCGCGCTCGAGCAGTCCGGGCAGCTCGGCGTCTCGCCGTTGCGGACGAGCTCCTCGAAGTGCGACTCACACTTCATGCACACGTACTCGTAGATGGGCATCGCTGCGGAGTGTAGACATACAGAGTGTGAACCTGAAGCCGACGCTCGCAGGCCGGATCGTCACGCTCGAGCCGCTCGAAGAGCGGCATGTGCCGGGCCTGCGGGAGGCCGCCGCCGACGAGCGGGTCTGGACGTGGATGGTCACGACCGACGTCGAGGAGTGGATCCGGCGCGCGCTCGCGGCGACCGACATGTACCACTTCGCCGTCCTCCGCGACGGGGCCGTGATCGGCTCGACGAGCTACCTGAACGTGATCCCCGAGCACCGCCGGCTGGAGATCGGGAACACGTGGAACGGCTCGTCCGCGTGGGGCACGGGCGCGAACACCGACGCCAAGTACCTGCTCCTCGGCTACGCGTTCGAGGAGCTCGGAATGCACCGTGTCGAGTTCAAGACCGACGCGAAGAACGAGCGTGCCCGCGCCGCGCTGGCGGCGATCCCCGCCGAGTTCGAGGGCATCCACCGCAAGCACATGGTCGTGCGCGGCGGCGAGCGTCGCGATTCCGCGTGGTATGCGGTGATCGACGACGACTGGCCCGAGGTCAGGGCCGGGCTCGAGCGGCGCATCGCCGAGAAAGCGTAGAATTCGCGCTGCCCGGTACCCGCTGCGGGACTGGAGCAGGCGAAATGAACAGCGTCAACGTGATCGGACGCGGCCGCGTCGGCTCGGCGGTGGCTGCTCGGCTCGAGGAGCGTGGCGTCGAGCTGCGCGCCGACGGCGCCGAACTCGTTCTCCTCTGCGTGCCCGACCGCGCGATCGCCGAGGTGGCCGACTCGATCGCGCCGGGGCCCTGGGTCGGCCACGTGTCCGGCGCCACCCCGCTGGCGGCGCTCGACCCGCACTCGAAGCGCCTCTCCGTTCACCCGCTGCAGACCTTCACCCTCGGGCGCGGCCCCGAGCAACTGGACGGCGCCTGGGCGGCGGTCACGGCGGAAAACGTCGAGGCGCGGTCGATCGGCTGGGAGCTCGCCGACACCCTCGGCCTGCGCCCGTTCGACCTCGCCGACGCCGACCGCACGCTCTACCACGCGGGTGCGGCGATCGCGTCGAACTATCTGGTCACGCTCTACCGCGCCGCCTCGCGCCTCTTCGAGGACGCGGGCGCGCCGCCCGAGGGGCTCGTGCCGCTGATGACCCGGACGATCGAGAACGGCTTCGAGCTCACCGGCCCGATCTCGCGCGGCGACTGGGCGGTCGTCGAGGCGCACCTCGCGACGCTGCACGACGAGCACCCGGAGCTCGAGCCGATGTACCGCGCGCTCGCGGAGGCGACCGCGCCTTGAGGATCACCCGGACGATCGCCGAGACCCGCGCAGCGCTGCGCGACGCCGGCGAAGTCGGGCTCGTGCCGACGATGGGCGCCTACCACGCCGGCCACGTCGCCCTGTTCGCCGCAGCGCGGGAGGAGAACGAGCTGGTGGTCGCGAGCCTGTTCGTGAACCCGGCGCAGTTCGGCGACCCGCGCGACCTCGACCGCTACCCGCGCGACGAGACAGCCGACGCCGCGATCGCAGAAGAGGCGGGCGTCGACGTGCTCTTCGTGCCGCCGGTCGAGGCGATGTACCCGCCGGGGTACGAGACCTGGGTGGACGTCGAGAACGCCTCGCGCGGGCTCGAGGGCGACCACCGCCCGCGCCACTTCCGCGCGGTCGCGACCGTCTGCCTGAAGCTCTTCAACATCGTCCGGCCGCGCCGCGCGTACTTCGGCCAGAAGGACGCCCAGCAGGTCGAGGTCGTCAGGCGGATGATCCGCGATCTCGATCTCGACCCTCGAGCTCCGGGCCATCCCCACCGTCCGCGACCCCGACGGGCTGGCGCTCTCCTCGCGGAACGTGCTGCTCTCGCCCGAGGAGCGCGAGCGCGCGCTCGCCCTCCCACGCGCGCTGGCGACGCGTCACCCCGAACGCGCCCGCGAGCTGCTCGACGGCCTCGAGGTCGACTACCTCGAGCTCGCACCGTTCGACCCGCCCGTCCTCGCCGCCGCCGTCCGCGTCGGCCCCGTCCGCCTGATCGACAACGTCCCCCTCCAAGAAGGAGATCTCCCGTGAGCACTCCGCCTGCAGGAAAGCTGCCCCTCCCCGAGCTCGCCGCGATGAAGCGCCGCGGCGACAAGATCGTGATGGTCACCGCCTACGACGCGCCCGGCGCGCGGTTCGCGGAGGACGCCGGCATCGACGTCGTCCTCGTCGGCGACACGGCGGCGATGGTGATGCTGGGCCACGAAGGCACGACGGTGCCGGTCACGGTCGACGAGATGCTGTTCCTGACCCGGACGGTGTCGCGCCAGTCGCGGCGGCCGATCGTCGTCGGCGACATGCCGTTCGGCTCGTACCAGGTCTCGGACGAGGACGCCGTACGCAACGCGATCCGCTTCGTCAAGGAGGGCGGCGCGGACGTGGTCAAGCTCGAGGGCGCGGTGTCACGCGCACGCGCGATCGTCGAGGCGGGGATCCCCGTGATGGCGCACATCGGCCTGACCCCGCAGTCGGCGACGATGCTCGGCGGGTTCAAGACCCAGGGCAAGACCGCGGAGGCGGCGCAGAAGCTGGTCGAAGAGGCGCACGCCCTCGAGGACGCGGGCGCGATGTCGATCGTGCTCGAGGCGATCCCGGCGCCGGTCGCGGCGCGGATCACGTCGGAGCTCTCGATCCCGACGTTCGGCATCGGCGCAGGCCCGGACTGCGACGGCCAGGTGCTCGTCTACCACGACCTGCTCGGACTGACCGAGGGCCACCTGCCGCGGTTCGTGAAGCGCTACGCGAACCTCTCGCGCGAGATCCGCGATGCGCTGGAGGCCTACGCGGCGGAGGTGCGCAGCGGCGCCTTCCCCGGCGAGGAGCACACGTACGAGATGCCGGCGGAGGAGCTCGCCGAGTTCGAGGGCAACGCGCTAGATCGCGCCGTACGCCCGCGCGAACGCTAGTACGGGGACGATCGCGGGCACGGCCACGGCGACGAGCGTCCGACGCCACGACCAGCCGTTCGCGGTCCTGATCCCGAGCACGAGCAGCGCGAAGCACCAGAGCACGACCGCGGTCTCGATCCCCTCGAAGATCGCGCCGCCCGTTCCCGCATCGCTGCCGCCGGATCTGAAGTTGTCGCCGCCGTAGAGCGCGAGCCGCACCGGCCAGAGGACGAGCGAGAGCGCGAGCGGCGCGCAGGCGAACGCGAGGATGTGCCGCGCGCGGCGGTAGGAGCCGAGCCCGTCGGCGAGCTGCTCCCCGACGTAGACGAGCGCGCCGAAGAAGAAGTAGCCGACGATCCCGTAGATCAGCGTCGCGAACAGGATGACCACGGCCAGGTCGACGCCGTCGAGCCCGAAGTCGTCCAGCGCGTGGCTGATCCCGTTCGAGGTGAGGACGCCGGCGCAGGCCGCGAGGAACCCGACGAGGAGGACGGGCTCCTGCCGCGCGTGCGCCGCGGCGTCGGTGTCGTCGCGCAGCCACGCGAACACCGTCCTGGGCTCGGTGAAGACCATCCCGAGCCGCAGCCACCACTCGCGCTCGAGGGAGCTCTGGGTGGTTTCGGCCTGTGCGCTCACGCCGTCGAGCCTAGTGAAACTCGAGCTCGGCAAGCGGGCTGCGTGCGATCCACTCCTCCAGGTCGTACCGGGTCGCGGCGAGCAGCCGTCCGAGGATCTCTCGCCGCTCGGCGGGGTCCTCGATCGGCCGCGCCCGCGCGGTCAGGTCGGCCCGCTCACCGCGCTTCACGTGCACGACGAGCTCGGGATTCGCCTTCAGGTTCGCGTACCAGTCGCGCTGCCCCGGCGAGCCGGTCAGGTAGACGCGGTCGTCGGCGATCCACGTCCAGATCTCGATCCGCTGCGGCTGCCCGCTGCGCGCGCCGGTCGTGGTGATGTCGACCGTGCGGTCGCGGAGCAGCGGCTCCGGGATCTGCATCAGGCCGCGACGGCGGCGGCCGGCAGCAGCTGGCGGAGGAACTGGCCGGTGTACGAGCCTTCGACCGCCGCGACGTCCTCGGGCGTGCCCGTCGCGATCACCTCGCCGCCCGCCTCGCCGCCCTCGGGGCCGAGGTCGACGAGCCAGTCGGCCTGCTTGATCACGTCGAGGTTGTGCTCGATCACGAGCACCGTGTTGCCGGAGTCGACCAGCCGCTGGAGCACCTCGAGCAGCCGCTCGATGTCGGCGAAGTGGAGCCCCGTCGTCGGCTCGTCGAGGATGTACAGCGTCCGGCCGGTCGCGACCTTCGACAGCTCCTTCGCGAGCTTGACCCGCTGCGCCTCGCCGCCCGACAGCGTCGTCGCGGGCTGGCCGAGCCGGATGTAGTCGAGCCCGACGTCGTGGAGCGTCTGGAGCTTGCGCCGGATCTTCGGGATCTTCGCGAAGAACGCGAGCGCCTCCTCGACGGACATGTCGAGCACCTCGGAGATGTTCTTGCCCTTGAAGCGCACCTCCAGCGTCTCGCGGTTGTAGCGCGCGCCCTTGCACGTCTCGCACGGGACGTACACGTCGGGCAGGAAGTGCATCTCGATCTTGATCTGCCCGTCGCCCTTGCACGTCTCGCACCGCCCGCCGCGGACGTTGAACGAGAACCGGCCCGGCTTGTAGCCGCGCACCTTCGCCTCCGGCGTCAGCGAGTAGAGCTCCCGGATCGGCGTGAAGAGGTCGGTGTAGGTCGCCGGGTTCGACCGCGGCGTCCTCCCGATCGGCGACTGGTCGATGTCGATCACCTTGTCGAAGCACTCGATCCCCTCGCAGCCGACGTGCTCGCCCGGCTTGACGCGCACCTTGTGCAGCCGGTTCGCGAGTGCCTTGAAGACGATCTCGTTGACGAGCGTCGACTTCCCGGATCCCGAGACGCCGGTCACGCAGACGAGCTTCCCGACCGGGAACTCGACGTCGATGTTCTTCAGGTTGTGCTGCGAGGCGCCGCGCACCGAGAACGAGCCGAGGTCCTCGGTCCGGCGCTCCGGCACGGCGATCTGACGCGTCCCGGAGAGGAACTGGCCCGTCACCGACGCGCGGTTCCGCATCACCTTCTCGGACGGCCCTTCGGCGACCACGTGCCCGCCGTGCTCGCCCGCGCCCGGCCCCATGTCCACGAGCCAGTCGGACGAGCGCATCATCTGCTCGTCGTGCTCGACGACGACGACCGTGTTGCCGAGGTCGCGCAGCCGGTCGAGCGTCGCGATCAGCCGCCCGTTGTCGCGCTGGTGGAGCCCGATCGAGGGCTCGTCGAGGATGTACAGCACGCCGACGAGCTGCGATCCGATCTGCGTCGCGAGCCGGAGCCGCTGCGCCTCGCCGCCGGACAACGTCGCCGACGCGCGGTCGAGGTTCAGGTACCCGACCCCGACGTCGTCGAGGAACGTCAGCCGCTCGCGGATCTCCTTGACGATCCGCGCCCCGATCAGCTGCTCGACCTCGGTCAGGTCGAGCTCGTCGAGGAACTGGAGCGAGCGCGTCACCGACATCTTCGTGAACTCGTGGATGTTCAGGCCGCCGACCGTGACCGCGAGCACCTCCGGCTTCAGGCGCGCGCCGTCGCACGCCGGGCAGGGCCGGAACGACATGTACTCCTCGATCCGCTCGCGCTGCTGCGCCGAGTCGGTCTCGCGGTAGCGTCGCTGCAGGCTCGGGACGATCCCCTCGAAGTTGAGCATGTACGAGCGCTTCCGCCCCATCCGGTTGCGGTACTGGACGTAGATCCGCTCGCCCTTCGTGCCGTACAGGAAGAGCTGCTGGTGCTCGGGCTGCAGGTCCTGCCACGGCTTGTCGAGGTCGATCTCCCAGCGGTCGGCGATCGCCTGGATCACCGACTCGTAGAAGTTCGAGTTGCCGACCGCCCACGGGACGAGCGCGCCCTCCGCGATCGAGAGCGAAGGATCGGGCACGAGCAGGTCGGGTCGATCTCCTGCTGCGCGCCGAGCCCGGTGCACCTCGGGCACGCGCCGTGCGGCGAGTTGAAGGAGAAGATCCGAGGCTGGAGCTCCGGGAGCGAGACGCCGTGCTCGGGGCAGGCGAACCGCTCGGAGAACGTCAGCTCCTCGCCGTCGACGACGTCGATGACGACGAGCCCCTCGGCGAGCGCGACGGCGGTCTCGATCGACTGCCAGAGCCGCGTGCGCAGGTCGGCCTTCATCACCAGCCGGTCGACGACCACCTCGATCGTGTGCTTGAACTTCTTGTCGAGCGTGATCTCGTCCTCGAGGAGCCGCTGCTCGCCGTCGACCTTGACGCGCGTGAACCCCTCGGCGCGCAGGTGCTCGAGCAGGTCCCTGTACTCGCCCTTCCGGTCGCGGACGACCGGGGCGTTGACCGTGAACCGCGTCCCCTCCGGGAGCCGCAGCACCTGGTCGACGATCGCCTCGATCGACTGCCCGGCGATCGGCCGGCCGCAGACCGGGCAGTGCGGCCGCCCGACGCGCGCGTAGAGCAGGCGCAGGTAGTCGTAGATCTCCGTGACGGTGCCGACGGTCGACCGCGGGTTCCGCGACGTCGTCTTCTGGTCGATCGAGATCGCCGGCGAGAGCCCGTCGATCGAGTCCACGTCCGGCTTCTCCATCATCTGGAGGAACTGCCGCGCGTAGGCGGAGAGCGACTCGACGTAGCGCCGCTGCCCCTCGGCGTAGATCGTGTCGAAGGCAAGGCTCGACTTCCCGGAGCCGGACAGCCCGGTGATGCAGATCAGCTTGTTCCGGGGCAACCGGACGGTGATGTCCTTGAGGTTGTGCTCCCGGGCGCCGTGGACAACGAGCTCGTCGGCCGCCATTTGACCGACATTCTAGCGGGCGAACAGGCGTTCGCCTGGGAGAGCCGGAACGTGCTCCTGAGTCGCGTCCGGAACCGCTCTCCTCCGTTTGCCCGCGCTGCGAACCGGCGATAACGCATTGATGAGCGACACCGCTCGCAAGTCCTTCATCGCCACGCTCGTCGCCGTGCTCGTGGTCGCCGGCGCGCTGGCGGTCTGGCACCTGAAGGTGCTCGTCGCGCTGCTCCTGCTCGCGCTGATCATTTCGTCGGCGATGCGGCCGGGGGTGGAGTGGCTGCAGCGGCACCGGATCCCCCGCCCGCTCGGGGTCGCCATCCACTACGTCGTGTTCCTGCTCGTCATCGCCTTCCTGCTCTGGCTGATCGTGCCCCGCGCGCTCGATCAGATCGGGTCGGCCGTCGGGGGGATCCCGACCTCCACGCAGGACGTCGCGCAGGGCGGCAAAGCACTCGCACGGGATCAAGCACGAGATCCTCGTCGGCCTGCAGCACCGGCTCGAGCGCCTCCCGCAGGGCACGGGGCTGATCCACCCGGCGGTCACGTACGGGCGCCAGGCCCTCGAGATCCTCGTCGGGATCTTCTTCACGTTCGCCGTCGCGGCCTACTGGATCTTCGAGAAGGAGAAGGCGCAGACGCTCATCCTCGGTCTCGTCAGACGCAAGAACAAACGGGTCACCCGCGACACCTGGGACCTGATCGAGGCGAAGCTCGGCGCGTTCGTCCGCGGGCAGCTCCTGATGATCACCTTCGTCGGGACGGTGCTCTCGATCGCCTTCTGGGCGATCGGCGTCCCGTACTGGCTGCTGCTCGGCGTCTTCGCCGGCATCGTCGAGATCGTGCCGGTCGTCGGGCCGCTGATCGCGGGTGTCGCCGCGATCCTCGCGGGCCTGACCGTCGACGTGCACACGGCCGTCCTGGCAGCGGTGGCCGTCTACGGGCTGCGCCTGATCCAGGACTACGTCGTCGGGCCGAAGGTCCTCGGGCACGCGGTCGGGCTGTCACCGCTGATCGTGCTCGTCACCGTGTCGTCGATCGGGCTGCTCTTCGGCGGGTTCTACGTGCTGCTCGCGACACCGTTCGCGGCCGTGCTCGCGACGCTGATCGACGTGGCGGTGCTCGACAAGGACCCGGCGGAGGAGGAGGTGCCGAAGCTGATCTTCCCGGCGAACGACGCCGAGGCCGGCTAGCTCACGGCGCGACGCCACTTGCCGAAAACCAGGCCTCCGAGCGTGAAGCCGAGGCCGAAGGTTCCCAGCGAGAACGCGCCGATCGCGACCGCCTTGCGCCACGCGGACATCTGCCGCCAGCGGCCCAGCGCCTCCTGCTCCTCCGGCGCTCAGCGGCTCGCCGCGGCGCTGTTTCCGGAGCGCGCCGCCCGCGCGCAGGCCCAGGTAGAGGTCTTCGACGATCTCGGCCGGCTCGTCTACCACAGCGTCGAGTTTATAGGGTGGGTCGGCGGTGGCCGTCCGGATTCTCCACGTCTCCGACCTGCACGTCGGCAAGCGTGAGGACGCCGCCGTCGAGCGCGGCCTGGCCGACCTCGTCGGCCGCCTCGCCCCGACCGTGATCCTGGCGACGGGCGACCTGACGCACCGCGGGCGGCGCGACCAGCACGAGCGGGCAGCGGCCCAGCTGCGCGCGCTCGGGCCGCCGGTAGTCGCCGTTCCCGGCAACCACGACATCCCCTACACCTTCCCCGCCCGCTTCACGCGGCCGTGGGCGGAGTTCGAGCGGCTGTGGGAGCGAACCGAGCCCGTCTACCAGCGCCGACGGGCTCTTCGTCGTCGGGCTCAACTCCGTGCGGCCCTGGCGGCACCAGTCGGGCGGCGTTCGCGACGCGCGGTTGCGCTGGGCCGCCGAGCGGTTCTCCGAGGCGCCCGCCGGCGCGCTCTCGGGTTGCCGCGATGCACCACCAGATGATCGGCGCGCCGTGGCGCTCGCGGAAGAAGCCCGTCGCCCGGCGCAACCACGTGCTCGCCGCGCTGCTCGAGGCCGGAGCGGAGCTGATCCTCTCCGGCCACACCCACCAGGGCGCGATCGCCGAGCGGCACGAGTTCGAGGCCTGGAGCGAGGGCAACCCGGGCGTCGCGGTCTCCACCGCGCCGGGGCTCGGCCAGCCGCGGCCGTCCCGGCGCGGCGAGGCGCGGGGCCTCGTCGTCTACGACGCGGACGCCGACGAGCTGCGGGCGCAGACGTACGTGTGGCGCGGCGCCGAGTGGGGCCTGACGGCGGTTCGGCGATTCCCGCGGGGCCTCGGCCTGCTGACCTAGCCGAAGGCGAAACGGGCGCCGATCGCGAGCGCGATCGCCGCGAGAATCACGAGCGTCGGGAGCGTCCGCAGCATTCGGGCAATCCAAGCGCACGGACCGGACGTGGTCAATGGGCCAGATCGACCAAAACGGCGCAGTTTCGGCACGTTTTGGCGCGTCGCGATCACCGACGGGACCTACGCCTGCTCGCGCAGCACCTGCTTCCGCCGCTCGACGTACTCCGCTTCCGCGAGCTCGCCGCGCTCGTACTGCGCGTCGAGCTCCGCGAGGCGCTCGGCTCTCGTCCCCGGCCCGGCGGCGGCCGGACCGTCGAGGCGCTCGACCGGGACTCCCAGCGCCGTGAGCCGCTTCCGGAGCCGCGCGATCCCGACGCCCCGGGTCGGGAACCGCCTGGCTCCGGGCCCGGAGATCGGCCGCTTCTGGACGAAATGCCGGTAGGCGGCGACGAGGCCGGCGGCGACCGCCACGGAGGCGAGCAGGATCCAGAAGTAGTCGCCGCTGTCGGGTTGCGGCCCGAACCGATCAGCAGCCCGGTGACCCCGCCTCCGAGCGCGGCACCGCCGAGCCCGATCAGGATCGTCAGCCAGAACGGCATCGGGTCCGGCCCGGGGATCGCCAGCCTGGCCAGCGCCCCGATCAGGAAGCCCGTCGCCGCGACCGACAGGATCGCCCCGAGCATCTAGATGCGGCTCGAGGCGGCCCAGAGGTTGATGCCGCTGTCGGTGGCGTGCCGGTCGATCTCCGCCAGCTCGTCGGCGCTGAAGTCGAGCCGGTCGAGCGCGGCGACGTTCGCCTCCAGCTGCGCGACGCTGCTCGCGCCGATCAGCGTCGACGTGACGCGCGGGTCGCGGAGCGCCCACGCGAGCGCCAGCTGCGCGAGCGACTGGCCGCGGCGCTGCGCGATCTCGTTCAGCGCCCGGATCTTCGCGAGGGCCTCCTCGGTGAGCAGGTCGGGCGAGAGCGACTTGTCGCTGCGTCGCCCGCGAGCCCTCGGGGATGCCGTCCAGGTAGCGGTCGGTGAGCATCCCCTGCGCGAGCGGCGAGAAGACGATGCAGCCGACGCCGATCTCCCCGAGCGCGTCGAGCAGGTCCGCCTCGATCCAGCGGTTCAGCATCGAGTACGACGGCTGGTGGATCAGGAGCGGCGTGCCCAGCGACGCGCAGGATCGCCGCCGCCTCGCGCGTCTTCTCCGCCGAGTAGGACGAGATGCCGGCGTACAGCGCCTTGCCCTGCCGCACGGCCGTGTCGAGCGCGCCCATCGTCTCCTCGAGCGGCGTCTCCGGGTCGAACCGGTGCGAGTAGAAGATGTCGACGTAGTCGAGGCCCATGCGCCGCGAGGCTCTGGTCGAGGCTCGCGAGCAGGTACTTCCGCGACCCCCACTCGCCGTACGGGCCGGGCCACATGTCGTAGCCGGCCTTCGTCGAGATCACCAGCTCGTCGCGGTACGGCCGCGAGGTCCTCGCGCGAGGAGCCGGCCGAAGTTCTCCTCGGCCGAGCCGTACGGCGGGCCGTAGTTGTTCGCGAGGTCGAAGTGCGTGACCCCGAGGTCGAACGCGCGCCGGACGATCGCGCGGCCGGGCTCGAGGGGCCGGTCGTGGCCGAAGTTGTGCCAGAGCCCGAGCGAGACGCGCCGGCAGCTGCAGCCCGCTGCGCACCGCAGCGGCGGTAGCGCATCGCGTCGTAGCGGTCGGCGGCAGGAACGTAGGCCATCACCCGATTCAACCAGCGTAGCGACCGGTCCGGCGTGCTCGGCGCGATCGCGCAGGCTCTCTAGGCCGTGACGGCGAGGAGCTCCCGGCGGAGCTCCTTGATCTCGTCGCGCAGCTTCGCCGCGTACTCGAACCGCAGCTCCTCGGCCGCGGTGAACATCTCCTCCTCGAGCTCGACGATCAGGCGCTCGATCTCCTCCGGGCGCAGGCCCTCGACCTCGGCCTTGCCGCGGCGGCGGCGCGCCGGGACGGTCGGCGAGTCGAGCATCAGGAACTCCGCGATGTCGGAGACACCCTTGTGCACCGACACCGGGGTGATCCCGTGCTCCTCGTTGTGCGCGAGCTGCTTGGCGCGGCGGCGGTCGGTCTCCTCGAGCGCGCCCTGGATCGCCTCGGTCAGTTTGTCCGCGTAGAGCAGGACTTTTCCGTTGATGTGCCGCGCAGCCCGCCCGATCGTCTGGATCAGCGCCGTCTTTCCGCGCAGGAAGCCCTCCTTGTCGGCGTCGAGGATCGCGACCAGAGAGACCTCCGGCAGGTCGAGGCCCTCGCGGAGCAGGTTCACGCCGACCAGGACGTCGTACTCGCCGAGCCGGAGCTCGCGGATGATCTGGATCCGCTCCAGCGTGTCGATCTCGGAGTGCAGGTAGCGCGCCTTCACGCCCGCCTCGAGCAGGTAGTCCGTGAGGTCTTCCGCCATCTTCTTCGTCAGCGTCGTGACCAGGACTCGCTCGCCGGCCTCCTCGCGCCTGCGCACCTCGTTCAGCAGATCGTCGATCTGGTTCTTGGTCGCGCGCAGCTCGACCTCCGGGTCGACGATGAACGTCGGCCGGATCAGCTGCTCGGCGACGACCTTCGAGTTGCGGAGCTCGAACGGCCCGGGCGTCGCGGAGACGAAGACGAGCTGCGGCACGCGCTGGAGGAACTCGTCGAAGCGCAGCGGCCGGTTGTCGAGCGCGGAGGGCAGCCGGAAGCCGAAGTCGACCAGCGTCTGCTTGCGCGAGCGGTCGCCCTCGTACATGCCGCCGAGCTGCGGGACGGTCTGGTGCGACTCGTCGATGAAGCAGACGAAGTCCGACGGGAAGTAGTCGATCAGCGTGTACGGCGCCGAGCCCGCCGGCCGGCCGTCGAGGATCCGCGAGTAGTTCTCGATCCCGGAGCAGAAGCCGAGCTCGCTCATCATCTCGACGTCGTACTCGGTGCGCTGGCGCAGCCGGTGCGCCTCGAGCTGCTTCCCCTCGGCCTCCAGCTCCTTGAGCCGCTCCTCGAGCTCGTGGCGGATCTCGACCACGGCACGCTCGATCGTCGGCTTCGAGGTCACGTACTGGGTCGCCGGGAAGACGGCGAGGTGGTCCAGGCGCGCGTAGACCTCGCCGGTCAGCGGGTCGAAGTGCGTGATCGTCTCGACCTCGTCGCCGAACAGCGAGATCCGGTACGCCGACTCGGAGTACGCCGGCTGCACCTCGATCACGTCGCCCTTGACCCGGAAGCGGCCGCGGCCGAGCGCCGTGTCGTTGCGCGCGTACTGGATGTCGATCAGCTTGCGCAGCATCAGGTCGCGGTCGGTCTCCTCGCCGACCGTGAGCAGGACGACGCGCTGCTCGTACTCCTCGGGCGAGCCGAGGCCGTAGATCGCACGAGACCGAGGCGACGATGATCGTGTCCCGGCGCGAGAGCAGCGACGAGGTCGCCGCGTGCCGCAGCCGGTCGATGTCGTCGTTCCGCGAGGAGTCCTTCTCGATGTAGAGGTCGGCCTGAGGGACGTACGCCTCGGGCTGGTAGTAGTCGTAGTACGAGACGAAGTACTCGACCGCGTTCGACGGGAAGAACTCGCGGAACTCGTTGCAGAGCTGGGCGGCGAGCGTCTTGTTGTGGGCGATCACGAGCGCCGGGCGGCCGACCTTCTCGATGATCCAGGCCATCGTCGCCGTCTTGCCGGTTCCGGTCGCGCCGAGCAGCGTCTGGTAGCGCTCGCCGGCGAGGATCGAGGCCGAGAGCTCGTCGATCGCCTGCGGCTGGTCTCCGGTCGGCTTGTACGTGTCCGCGGTCTCGAGCGTGGCCACGCGAACAATGTACGGCACGTTTCGCTCGCGGCGATTCGACGCACAACAGTCCGATGGACCGGCGCCCACCCTACGAGGCCTACGCGGCGATCATGGGCACCTTCGCGGGCGGCCTCGCCGCCGCCGGCGCGCTGAGCCGGCTGCTCGACCGCGACCCGCAGTGCCAGGACGCGCTCGACCTGACCGTGCTCGCCGTGGCGACGTTCAAGGCGGCGCGCACGCTCGCGCGCGACGAGGTGACGAGCTTCATCCGGGAGCCGTTCGTCCGCGGGCACGCCCACGAGGGGGACGAGGAGCCGGTCGAGACCGGCGACTTGCACCAGGCGATCGGCGAGCTCGTCACGTGCAGCCGCTGCGTCGGCACCTGGGCCGCCGCCGGGCTGACGACGACCCAGGTGCTCGCTCCTCGCTTCGGCCGTCTGCTGACGTGGTCGCTCGCCGCGGCCGGGATCAACGACTTCCTCCAGGCGGGGTTCGCCGCGCTCGGGAGCAAGGCGAACGAGCTGCAGGAGCGCGTCGGCTAGACAGGGCTCGAGCACGACGACCGGGATCTGCCGGGTCGTCTTCTTCTGGTACCCGGCGTACGCCGGATAGAGCGCGACCATCTGGTTCCAGAGGCGCTCGCGCTCTTCGCCCTCGGCGTCGCGCGCCCGCACGCGAAGGTGCTCGTGGCCGATCTGAACGTCCGCCTCCCCGCGCCTGGAGGTTGTGGTACCAGGCCGGATTCCTCGGGTCGCCGCCCTTGGACGCGATCAGGACGAGGTTGTCGCCGTCGCGGCCGAACATCAGCGGCAGTCGTGTACTCCTTCCCGACTCTTGCGGCCCCGCGTCGTGCAGCAGCAGGATCGGCACGCCGCGCATCGTGCCGCCCATCTTCCCGCCGGACATCCGGTAGAGCCCGCCGTGGACCGCATTCATCGTCCTGAACACCAACCGCTTCACGCTCCTGCCTCCTTCCGCAGCGCCTCCTGGAGCGCGGCGGCCGCCGGGCCGCGCTCGAACGCCCGTCCGTCGAGCTCGACGACCGGCATCACCTCGCGGACAGACGAGGTCGTGAACGCCTCATCGGCCGAGAGCACGTCGCCGAGCGGGTACGTGCCCTCGGCGATCTCGTAGCCGGCCGCCGGGGCCGCCTCGATCATCACCGCTCGCGTCACGCCCGCGAGGATCCCCAGGTCGAGCGACGGCGTGTAGAGCGTGGAGCCGCGCCGCCACCAGACGTTCGTCACCGGCCCTTCGAGCACGACACCGTCGTCGCGGACGAACACCGCGTCGTCGGCGCCGCGCGCCCGCGCCTCGGCCTCGGCCGCCATGTTCACCGCGTAGCTGGTCGACTTGACCCCGCCGAGCAGCCAGGGCGCCTCGGCCCGCACGCCGAGCAGCGAGATCAGCTTGATCCCGCGCCCGCGGCGCTCCTCGAGGTCGTCCGGCAGCGAGCTGACGAGGGCGAGCGAGACGGGCCGGCCGGAACGCTCGCGGCCGGGCGTCAGGTAGAGGCGAAGCACGGCGTCCTCGGCTCCGGCGGCGGCGAGCGCCTCCTCGGCGAGCGCCTCGAAGCCGCCGGGCCATGCGATGTCGAGCCGCTCGGCGGAGGACCGCATCCGGGCAAGGTGGTCGGCGAGGCGGAACGGCTTCCCGCCGTAGACCCGCAGCGTCTCGAACGCCGCGCGACCGCGGAGCAGCGCCTCGTCGTCGGCCTGGACGACGGGCTCGTCCGGCGGCACGACACCCCGCCCGGCGACCGCGACGGCAGCAGGTCACTGATTCCGTTCCGGCACCGGCAAAGCCGGTATCTGCACTCTCTGGCCGCCTCCGTCGAGCCTACGGCGGTGCACCGCTGTCGGAAGCGGCGCGCCGACGAGCTCGAGCAGCGGCCGGGCCTTGACGAGCGACTCCTCGATCTCGGCCTCGGGCTCCGAGTCCCAGACGATCCCGCCGCCGACCCAGAGATGGATCCGGCCCTCGGCGACGGCGAACGTGCGAATCGTCAGCGCGAGGTCGAGGTCTCCGTTCGGGTAGACGCGTCCGAGCGCCCCCATCGACGCGCCACGGCCGACCGGCTCGAGCGCCGCGATGTGGTCGAGAGCCGAGATCTTCGGCGCGCCGGTCACGGAGCCGCCGGGGAACACGGCGTCGATCAGCTCTGCGAAGCCGACGTCCTCCCGCAGCTGACCCTCGACCGTCGAGACGAGGTGGACGACGCCGGCGAGCGGACGCTCCGCCATCAGCTCGGGCCAGCGCACACTGCCGGGCTCGCACACGCGCGAGAGGTCGTTGCGCTCGAGGTCGACGATCATCACGTTCTCGGCCGCGTCCTTCTCGGAGCCGGCGAGGTCGTCGTCCGAGCCCAGCGGGCGCGTTCCCTTGATCGGCTGCGTCCACACGCGTTGCCCTCGCCGGGCGAGGAAGAGCTCGGGCGAGCCGGAGACGATCGCCCAGCCGTCGCCGACGAGCGGCCGCGGCTCGAGCGGGCGGAGCGGCGCGAGCGCATCGGCGAGGCCGGCCGGGTCGCCCGCGAAGGGCGCGGACAGGTGCTGCACGAGATTGACCTGGTAGACGTCGCCGGCCGCGATCGCGGCCCGAACGGCGTCGACCGCTGCCGCGTACTCCGCGTCGGTCCAGCTCCGCTCCCAGGCGCCGATGCGGAACGCGCCCGCGGCCCGCTGAGAGTCGGCTGCGCGGCGGATCCGCGACTGCGGCCCGCGGCAGCGGACACGGCTCCGGCGGGGCCGGCGTCCCCGTCCGGCGCAGCGAATCGGAGAGCGCGTAGCCGAGGTAGACGTCCGCCACCAGGCCCTCCGCTCCGCCCTCGAAGAAGCCCTGCGCGCGGAGCCAGGCGTCGATTTCCGCCACGGAGCCGAACTCGTCCACTAGCGCCTACGCTAACTTGTCGAGCGGTGAGAGGGGTCGTTGTCGCGATCACCGCGCTGGCCCTTGCGCCTGCCGCGCACGCTGCGTCGCTGAAGATGTCGACGACGGCGTTCTCGCCGACGGCCGGGCCGGTGACGATCGAGGGCGCGATCGGCGTGACGAAGCCGCTCGGCGTCCGGCTCACGGACGTGCGTGGGCGCACGCTCGGCTGGCTCGACAGGCCGATGCTCCGCAGCGACCTGCTCGTCGTCTGGAACGGGCGGCTGAACGCGAAGGCGCTGCCCGACGGCTTCTACAGGGTGCAGCTCGTCGCCGGCGGGGCGGTCGTCGCGTCCACGGTCTTCCGGATCGACACGCAGCCCGCGCTGCTCCAGAACCTGAGCGTGTCGGACGGGCCGAGGAAGTACGGCGGCGACACGAAGCTGCTCGCGACGGTGTCGGCGAACGGCGACGGCGTCCGCGACCGGGCCCAGGTGCACTTCAACCTGACCGAGCCGGCGCAGGTCACCCTCGACGTGCAGCGCACGACCGCCTCGATCGACTCGATCTACACGCGCACCTGGACGTTCCGGGCCGGCTCGCACACGATCGCCTGGACGCCGGCGAAGGGCATCGCCGCGCGCACGTACATCCTCTCGCTGACGACGCAGGACCCCGCGTCGAACGTGCTCACCTACGGCGCGCCCGATCCGCACGTCGAGCGCTACCCAGCGGCGCCCGTCGTGCGGGTGATCGGGGTCGACGCCACCTTCACGAAGCAGAGCTACCTGCCGGGCGCCCAGGCGGCGCTGCGGATCTCTGCAGACGTGCCGAAGCTCCAGGCCCAGGTCTTCCAGTCCGGGCCCGAGCACGAGGTCACCTACGCCGACTACCTGCTCGCCGGGATCCCGATGACCGACCCGGTGGACATCGACTGGCAGCGGCGGCGTGACGAGGCGAACACGGTCACGTTCCAGATCGGCAACTGGCCGAGCGGCTTCTACTTCGTCAAGCTGACCGCAGCCGGACGGGAGCTTCGGCTACGCGCCGTTCATCATCCGGCCGCGCGTGCTCGGCGAGACGTCGCGGGTCGCGGTCGTCCTGCCGACGAACACCTGGCAGGCCTACAACTTCTACGACGCGGACGGCGACGGCTGGGGCGACACCTGGTACGTCGGCCCGCCCCACCAGCGAGGTGCCGCTCGTCCGCCCGTTCCTCCGCCGCGGGGTGCCGCCGTTCTTCTACCGCTACGACCAGGGCTTCCTGCACTGGCTCTACTGGAACGACAAGCCGGTCGAGTTCCTCTCCGACACGGACGTCCAGGCGCTCTCCGGCGACGACCTCGCGAAGGCCTACGACCTGATCGTCTACCCGGGCCACAGCGAGTACGTGACGACGGGCGAGTACGACGCGATCGAGCGCTTCCGCAACCTCGGCGGCAACCTGATCTTCCTCTCCGCGAACAACTTCTTCTGGAAGGTGACGCGCGCCGGCGACGTGCTCACGCGCACTGCAATGTGGCGCGACATCGGCCGCCCCGAGGCGGCGCTGATCGGCGTCCAGTACCTGGCGAACGACCGCGGCGAGCGCCAGGGCGACTTCGTGCTCGGCAACAACGGGACCGACTGGCTCTGGGCGGGCACCGGCCTCGGGCCCGGCTCCACCGTCGGCGACGCCGTCGGCGGCTACGGGATCGAGATCGACCACGTCACCTCCGACTCGCCGATCGGCACGACGGTCGTCGCCGAGATCCCCGACCTGTTCGGCCCGGGGCTGACCGCGCGAGATGACCTACTACGAGACGACGAACGGCGCCAAGGTCTTCGCCGCCGGCTCCCTCGACTTCGGCGGCTCGGCCTCGACGTGGCCGGTCAGCGCGGATGCTCGAGAACCTCTGGGCGCGCGTCAGCGTCCCCTAGAGATCCGCTTCCGGCAGCTCTTTCAGAGCCGGGATCGGCGACGGGAGCAGCCAGACGAAGCCGGCCAGGGCGCCGATCGACGGCGATCCAGAGCGTCTCGCGGACGCCGATCGTACTGCCGAGGACGCCGCCGAGGAACGCGCCGACCGGGCGGACGCCGTAGTTGACCACGTTGTAGGAGCCGCTGACACGCGCGCGCAGGCGGTCCGGGACGAGCGCGGCGCTGATCGCGCCGAAGCTGATGTCGAGCATCATCACGCCGAAGCCGGAGCCGAACTCGGCGAGGAACAGGCAGGCGAGGACGACCCAGCGCGCGTGGCCGCCGCCGGCGAGCGGGACGAGCAGCAGCGGCGCCGGGAAGACGACGCAGCCGACCAGGAACGCGGGGCCGACCCCGATCCGCCGCACGATCCGCCCGGTCAGGACCGCGCCGATCAGCCCGCCGACGGCGCCGGCGCCGAGCACGACGCCGAGCAGCCCTGGCTTGACGTCGAGATAGCGCGTCGCGTACAGGACGAAGAGCGCGAAGAAGACGAAGTTGAAGAAGTTGATCGTCGCGGTCGCGCCCAGCGCGGAACGCATCGTCGGCGAGCCGAACACGTAGCGGAGCCCGGCGACGAGGTGTCCGCGCTCGGCGACTTCCGTCGGCGGCTCCTCCGGCTTGATCCGGGAGAGCGCGAGCGCCGAGTAGACGAACGACGCCGAGTCCGCGACCAGCGCGACCGGCGCGGTCAGGATCTGCACGAGCAGGCCGCCGAGGCTGACCCCGGCAACGAACGACGCCGCCCGGGTGCCGTTCAGCAGCGAGTTGGCCTCGACGTAGCGCTCGCGCGGCACGAGCGAGACGAACAGCGTGGTGTAGGAGACGAAGAAGAACACGCTGGCGAGACCGGTGAGGAACCCGACGACGTAGAGCTGCGCGAACGTCAGGACGTCCAGCCAGTAGGCGACGGGAACCGACACGAGCAGCGCTGCCCGGGCGACGTCGGCCGCGATCATCGTCTGCCGCCGCCGCCCGCGCCGGTCGACCCAGGCGCCGGCGTGCAAGCGAGAAGAGCAGGTTGGGGAGCAGAGCCGCCGTCGCGAGGTAGCCCATCTGCGCCGGCGACGCGTCGAGCACGAGCACGGCGACGAGCGGCAGGGCGATCAGCGTGACCTGGTCGCCGAGGAGCGAGACGGACTGCCCCAGGAAGAAGGTCCGGAAGGACCGGTTCTCGCGGAGCAGCGCCGGGATCACGCGCGCGTCAGGCGGATGTCGCCGCTCATCGAGGTCGCCTTCAGCTCGACGAGCGGCCCCTCGACCGCCGTCTCGACGCCGAGGACCTCGATGTCGGAGCTCGTCTCGCCGCTCAGCGAGCGCGCGTCGACCTGGAACCTCGAACCGGCGACGATCCCGATCCGCATGTCGCCGGACGCGGACTTCAGGTCGAGCCCGCCCTCGGCGATCGCGCCGACGACGAGGTCTCCGGACGCGGTCATCATCGCCCAGGCGTCCGCCGGCCTCGCGGACGACGACGTCTCCGGACGCGGTGCGGATCGTGCCGCCGCCGCTCGCGGCGGCGACGACGACGTCGCCCGAGGCGGTGCTGACGTCCAGCCGGCCGCCGACCGCGTCGAGCTGCATGTCGCCGCTCGCCGTGCGGACGCGCACGTCTCCGAGCGGGCCGGTCGTCCTGGTGTCGGCCGACGCGAGCTCGAGCTCGGCGTCTGCTCCTTCCGGCGCGAGGATGCGGATCTCCAGCGAGCCCCCGCCGCGGCCGAGCTTCCGCTTCCGCTCGACAACGATCTCGCGGCCGCGCTGCTCGACTTCGATCTCCTCGGCGTCGGAGCCCTCGACCTCGACGACGGTGTCCGAACGCGGCGCGGCCTCGATCTCGACCCGGCCGGACGGATTGGCCACGCGCAGCTTCGGCGGCTCCGGTGTTGCGAACTCGTACCTCACCGCGGACGCCTCCGCAGCGGCAGGCTGCCGACGGCGATCCGCGGCGGGCGCGGATCCCGGCGATCGACCCTGATCTCCACATGTCCCATCGGTGACGGATACAGCGTCATCTCTCCTCCTCTCAGCTCTGCCCGAACCCGGTCAGCCGGCTGCCGATCTTCGAGGTGGCAGCGAGCGTCAGGCCGCGGGCGAGCGCCTTGACGATCCACGTGTTCAGCGAGACCCCGTCCTGGGCGGCGGCCGCCTCGAGCGAGGTCTTCAGGGAGTCCGGCAGCCGCAGCGTGATCCGCGCGGTCAGCGCGGCGTCCTCGCCGGAGGGCTGCGGGGCGGTCTCGTCGGCGACGTAGACCAGTGACGGCTCCGCGCCGGCGAGCCTCAGCTCGACGTGGCCGGCGGGAAGCTGGGAGCTGACCTCGAGTGCGGCCTCGGACAGCAGTCCGAGCAGCCGCATCGGCAGCGTGCTGCCGAGCGCCTCGCTCAGCCGCTGCGCCGCGACGGCGACGTTCTCGTCGCCGAGCTCCGCGAGCCGGGCCAGCTCGGCGCGGAGTGCTTCGACGTGCGGTTCCAACTGCATGGTGTCATTATGACATCACTTTGGCATTTGTCAAGTGTCTTCGTGCAGCCGGAGTGACGAATAGGCGTCCCGGTAGATGCCTTTCAGCTTCTCGACCCGGTCGACGAAGTGCCGCGTCTCCTCGAACTGGACGGGCAGCCCCCGCTTCCGCCACGAGTCCACGTTCGCCTGGCCGGCGTTGTACGCGGCGAGCGCGGTGCGCTCGTCGCCGTACTTCTGCATCAGATGCTCCAGGTACCACGCGCCGTAGCGGACGTTGATCTCCGGGTTGTAGAGATCGGCGACCCGGAACTTCGAGCCGCCGGTGCGGGCGGCGATCCCCTTCGCGGTCTCCGGCAGGAGCTGCATCAGCCCGATCGCCCCCCGGTCCGAGCGCGCGTGCGACCTTGAACTTGCTCTCCTGGTAGATGACGGCGGCGAGCAGCGCGGGGTCGAGGTCGTAGTTGTGCGCGTGCCCGCGGACGATCTCGCCGTAGCGGAGCGGGTACCAGAAGCGCTCGTACCACGCGGGCCGCGTGAAGTGGATCGTCCCGAATGCGATCGCGAGCACGGCGATGCCGGCCATCGCGAGGACCAGGCGACTGGTCTGTGTGCGCGTCACGCCGTCAGCTGCGCGAGCACGTCCCCGACGAAGGCGTCGAGCTGCTCGAGTGTGCCGTCGTTCACGTAGACGAAGTCTGCACGGGCGGCCTTCTCCTCGTCGGGGATGAGCCGCGCGGACCGCTGGTCGACGGCTGCGCTGCGCCCGCGGCGCACGTCGGCCGGAGCAGTGACGACGACGACGGCATCGGCCTCGCGCTCGCCGCCCGTCTCGTACAGGAGCGGGATCTCGGCGACGGCGACCGGCCCGTCGACCCCGGCCAGCCACTCGTCGCGGCGGGCGACGACGCGCGGATGGAGCAACGCCTCCAGCCAGGCGAGCTCGTCGCGGTCGGCGAAGACGAGCTCGCCGATGCGCGCGCGATCGGTCGTCCCGAAGCGCTCCTCGAGCGCGGCGCGCACGTCCGGATCGCCGGCGATCAACTCGTGGACGATCTCGTCCGCCGAGATGGTCGGGACGCCGCGGCGCGCGAAGGCGCGGAGCACCTCGCTCTTCCCCGCTCCGATGCCGCCGGTGACGGCGACCCGCAGCGGCGTCATTTGGGCCTAGGCTGTTTCCTCTGCACTCGGCTGCTCGGTCGCAGCCTCGGCTGTCGCCGGCTCAGCGGCGGGCGATGCCTCAGCGGCGACGTCATCGCTCGCGGGCTCCGCGGCGACGGGCTCTTCGGCTTCCGCTTGCGGCTCGGGTGCAGTTTCCTCTGCACTCGGCTGCTCGGACGCAGCCTCGGGTGTGCGGGCTCAGCGTCGGCTCGGCCTCGGGCTCGAACTCGGAAGCCGCGGCCGGCTGATCGGAGAAGACGTCCTCGGAGAGGTCGATCTGCGGCCGCGCGCCCTCCGGCAGCGGCTGGCCCTCCCCCTCCTCGACGCGCTTCAGCGACAGCGAGAGCCGGCGCCGCTCGGCGTCGACCTCGATGATCTTCGCGTTGACGACGTCGCCCTGCGAGACGACCTCGCGCGGGTTCTCGACGTGGTGCTGCGCGAGCTCGGAGATGTGCACGAGCCCCTCGACCCCCGGCAGGATCTCGACGAAGGCACCGAACGTGACGACCTTCGTCACCTTGCCCTGGACGACGTCGCCCTCGCCGTAGCTGTCCAGCACCTGCTGCCACGGGTCGGTCTGGGTCTGCTTGAGGCCGAGCGAGATCCGCTGGCGGTCGCGGTCGATGTCGAGCACCTTGACCTGGACGGTCTGGCCGATCTCGAGCACCTCGCTCGGGTGGTTGACGTGCGACCACGAGAGCTCGGAGATGTGGATCAGGCCGTCCATGCCGTCGAGGTCGACGAAGGCGCCGAAGTCGACGATGTTCGAGATCTGGCCCTCGACCACGTCGCCCGGCTGGAGCTTGTCGAGGATCGCCTGGCGCATCTCCTTGCGCTCGTCCTCGAGGACGGCGCGCCGGGACAGGACGACGTTGTTCCGCGAGCGGTTGAGCTCGATCACCTTGCACCGGAGCTCCTTGCCGAGGAACTCGTCCAGGTCCTGGACGCGGCGGATGTCCACGAGCGACGCCGGCAGGAAGCCGCGCACGCCGAGGTCGAGGATCAGGCCGCCCTTGACGACCTCGATCACCTTGCCGTCGACCGGCTGGCCGTTCTCGGCCGAGCCCTCGATCGCCTTCCAGGCCATCTCGAAGCGGGCGCGCTTCTTGGAGAGGATCAGCCGGCCCTCGGCGTCCTCCTTGGTCAGCACGAGCGCGTCGATCTCGTCGCCGAGCCCGACCTCGTCGGCCGGGTTGATCGAGCGGCGGATGGACAACTCCGCCACGGGGATCACTCCCTCCGACTTGTAGCCGATGTCGACGAGGACTTCGTCCTTGTCGACCCGGACGACCTTGCCGTGCACGACTTCCCCCTCGTTGATCGTGGGGAAGCTGGCGTCGTAGTCCGGAACCGGCTCGCCGTCCGGACCGGTGGTCCAGACGCCGGGCTCGCTCGTATCGATTGTCTCGTTTGGCATCAGAAGCCGGTCAGTATACCGGCGCTTCGTTAGACGCCCCTCGACGCGATCCGGTTAGACACGAAGAGGCCGGAGCGGGTGCTCCGGCCTCTTCTCCGAGCGGTGCAGACACGTCAGGCGGTCCGGCGCGCCGCCGGCCGCTAGCTCTTCGCCTCCGTCCAGTCCGGCCCGGTTCCGACGTCGACCGCGAGCGGCGGATCGAGGTCGTAGGCGCCGCACATCTCTCTCTTGACGATGTCCTTCACGGCGGCGACCTCGGCGTCCGGCGCCTCGAGGAGGAGCTCGTCGTGGACCTGGAGGACGAGCCTCGCGCTTCGGCCCTCGTCGCGCAGCCGCCGGTGGATGCGGATCATCGCCACCTTGATGATGTCCGCGTTCGAGCCCTGCATGACGAAGTTGACGGCGAGCCGCTCGCCGAGCGACCGCGTCTGGCGGTTGGAGGCGCGGATCTCGGGGACCGGCCGCCGCCGGCCGAGCAGCGACGTCACGTAGCCGTCGCGCGAGGCCTCCTCGATCGTGCGCGCGATGAAGTCCTGGACGTGCGGGAAGCGGGCGAGGTAGGCGTCGATGTACTCCTGCGCCTGCTCGCGCGGGATCTCCAGGTTCTCCGAGAGCCCGAACGCGGAGATCCCGTAGACGATCCCGAAGTTGATCATCTTCGCGATCGAACGCTCACCCTTGGTCAGCTTTGCCGGCTCGACGCCGAGCACCTCGGCAGCGGTCGCGGTGTGGATGTCCTCGCCGCGCTCGAAGGCCTCGCGCAGCTTCGGCTCGCCGGAGACGTGCGCGAGGATGCGCAGCTCGATCTGCGAGTAGTCGGCCGAGACGAGCTTGTGGCCGGGCTCGGCGACGAAGGCAGAGCGGATCTCCCGCCCGAGCTCGGTCCGGATCGGGATCGCCTGGAGGTTCGGGTTGCTCGTCGAGAGGCGGCCGGTCGCCGCGACGGCCTGGTTGATCGTCGTGTGCAGCCGGCCGTCCTCGCCGATCAGGGTCGGCAGCGGGCCGAGGTAGGTGTTGATCAGCTTGCTCAGCTCGCGCCACTCCTCGATCACGCCGACGAGCTCGTGCTCACCGCGGATCGTCCGCAGCACGCGTGTGTCCGTCGAGTAGCCCGTCTTCCCCTTGCGGCCGGGGGTGAGCTCGAGCTTCTCGAACAGGATCCGCCCGACCTGCTGCGTCGAGCCGAGCATGAACTCCTCCCCGGCGAGCTCGTACGCCTTCGACTCGAGCTCCTCGACACGGTCCTGGAGGCGGGCGGTGATCTCGCCCATCCGGTAGGTGTCGATCCGGACGCCGGCGTCCTCCATGTCGGCGAGCACCGGGCCGAGCGGCAGCTCGATCGTCTCGTACAGCTCGAGGTTGCCGCGCTCGAGCAGTCGCGCCCGCATCTGCGCGATCAGCCGCGGGGGCAGCGCGGCACGGCGGATCAGCGCGGCCGTCTCCTCGTCGGCCTCCGGGATCGGGCGGATCGCCGACGCCGTACTCGGCGCGCGAGGTCGTCGAGCTCGTAGGTCGCCCGGCCCGGCTCGATCAGGTAGGCGGCGAGGAGCGTGTCGTCCCGGGCGGCGACGCGGAGCGCCTTGGCGTCGTGCACGACCAGGTGCTCGCCGAGCCGGTCGGGTCTCGGTCCGATCACGACCTCCCCTCCGGTGGCGACCGCGGCCCGATCGCCGTCGGCCGCGAACCCGACTACACCCTCGGTGGGGGCAGAGCCCTCCCGCCAGGGCAGCTCGTCGCCCTCGACCTCGCGCGGGGCGGCGGCGGGGAGAGCCTCGTCGAGCAGGTCCACCCGCTGCAGGAGGCCGCGGAACTCGAAGCGGCGGAACATCTCGGTCAGCTGCGAGCGGTCGGGCGGTGCGAGCACGAGCTCGGCCGGGTCGCAGTCGATGTCGAGGTCGCGGCGCATCGTCGCGAGCACCTTCGAGTTGCGCGCCTGGTCGGCGTGCTCGGCCAGCGCCTTGCGCCGCGCAGGCGTCTGCTCGTCGACGTGCTCGAGCACGCCTTCGAGCGAGCCGTACTTCTGGATCAGCTGCGAGGCGGTCTTGTCGCCGATGCCGGGGACGCCGGCGATGTTGTCGGAGGTGTCGCCCTTCAGGCCGATGAAGTCCGGCACCTTGTCGGCGGTGATCCCGAGCCGGGCCTCGACGCGCTCGGGGGTGTAGACGTTGACGTCCGCGACGCCGCGCGGGGTCATCATCAGCGTGACGTTGTCGCTGACGAGCTGGAAGGCGTCGCGGTCGGTCGAGACCACGCACGTCTTCACCCCGGCCTCGTCGGCGCGGGTCGCGAGCGTGGCGATCACGTCGTCCGCCTCCCAGCCCTCGAACTCGAGGTTGCGGTAGCCGAAGGCCTCGACGATCGGCCGGAAGAACGGGAACTGCTCGCGCAGCAGGTCCGGCATCGGCCGCCGCTCCGACTTGTAGGTCTCGGACAGCTCGGCGCGGTGGACGGGGCGCGTGTCCCACGCGACGGCGACGCCCTTCGGCCTGTAGTCCGTCAGGAGCTTGAAGAGCATGTTCGTGAAGCCGAGCAGGGCGTTCGTGGCGAAGCCCTCGCTCGTCGCCAGCTCCTCCGGCAACGCGAAGAACGCGCGGTAGGCGAGGTTGTTGCCGTCGACGAGGAAGAGCTCGGCGTCGCGGGCGGGAGCGTCGTCGAGCTGGAGCTCCTCTCCGGTCAGCGTCTTCGGAGACATCTCTGCGAGTGTACGGAACGTGACCCGGCCCGAGATCCGGCCCTTCGAGGACGATCACCTGGACGGCGCGGCGGCGCTGCTCGCTGCTCGCCATGCCCGTCACCGCGAGGTCGAACCACTGCTTCCGGCGGAGGTCGACTTCCGAGCCGAGATCGAGAAGGAACGCGACGAGCTCCCCGGAGTCGTCGCCCTCGGCGGCGGCGGGGTGGTCGGCTACCTGCTCGGCAAGCGACGTGAGGACAAGGTCGGGGCGCACGTCTGGAGCTACGTCGCCGGCCATGCCGTGGACGATCCCGAGCTCACGCGCGACCTCTATGCCGCCGCAGCAGGCGCCTGGGTCGAGGCCGGCCTGACGCGGCATTTCTTCTACGTGCCGGCGATTCCCGAGCTCGTCGACCCGTGGTTCCGGCTCTCGTTCGGCGCATCGTCGGCGCTCGCGATGCGCGAGACGTCGCCGGAGCGCGCCGGTCGACGCAGACGTCGCCGTTCGCGAGAGCACGCCCGACGACGTTCGGGCAGCGGCGCAGCTCGACCGCCTGATGGGAGAGTCGATGCTCCCCTCACCGAGCTTCTCCCAGCACGAGCCGGACGACGAGGCCACCCTCGTCGAGGAGTGGGCCGACACCTGGGAGCAGCCGGAGACCTTCCGGCACTTCGTCGCCGAGCGCGACGGGCAGATCGTCGGGCACATCCTGCTCTACCGCAGGCCGCACGACCTCCGCGTGCCGGTCGACTCGATCGACCTCGCCGCGGCCTCGACCCGGCCGAGCGAGCGTGGGACGGGAGTCGGCGTCGCGCTCACCCACCACGTGATCGGCTGGGCGTACGAGCAGGGCTACCCGACGATGATCACGGACTGGCGTATGACCAACATGTTCGCGTCCCGCTTCTGGCCGAAGCGCGGGTTCCGGCCGTCGTTCCTCCGCGTCTACCGCTCGATCCCGTAGTGCCGCGGGTCCCGCTCCTGTACGGGTCGCGCATGGTCGTCGTCTCCGCTCCGGAGGACGCGGTCGTCCTTGCTCCCCCCTCGCCGCCGGACCGGCCGATCGAGGACGTCGGGGCGGCCGTCCGCGACGCGCTGCGCTTCCCGCTCGCGGGGCCCCCGCTCGAGTCACTCGTCCGGCGCGGGGCGCGGGTCACGCTCCTCGTCGAGTCGCCGGCGCTCCCGATCCCGGCGCCCGCGAAGGACCCGCGGCAGGTCGCCGTCGTCGCCGCCGCCGAGGAGCTCGAGCGGCTGGGCGTTCCGACCGAGCAGCAGACGATCCTCGTCGCCGCCGGACTGGGCCGCCGTCCGAGCCGCCGCTCCGTGGAAAGCCTGGTCACACCGGGGTTTGCGCTGCGCTTCCACGGCGAGGTCGCCGTCCATGACGCGGAGGACCCCGACCTCGTCGAGGTCGGCTCGCACGCGGGCAGGCCGTTCCGCGTGCATCCCGCGCTCGTCGAGGCGGACGCGGTCGTCTCGGTGAGTGCCGCCGAGACCGTGCTCCACGGCGGCCCGGCGGCGCTGATCGCCGCCGCCGACGCCGAGACGATCCGGGCCGCGACTGCGGAGTCCTTGCTCGAGACCCATCTGGCCCCGGGCTGGGAGCTCGCGCTCGCGCTCGAGCGCGCGCTCGAGTCGCGGACGCGGCTGATCGGAGCGTCGCTCGTGCTCGACCTGCCGCGCCTCGGCGGCGCGCTCCGCGGCTACCCCTACGACCCGGAGGCGGTCGATCGGGTCGGTCGCTCGCGATTCGCGCGGGCGTTCCGGTTCGTGCCCGCGCCGGTGCGCGCGAGGACGCTCTCGGCCCTTCCCCTCGAGGTGACCGCGTCCGCAGCGTTCGCCGGGACGCCGTCCGTCGCCCACGCGGAGGCGCTCGTGCGCAGCGTCGAGAACGAGGCGGCCCCGCTCGACGAGCCGCTGGACGCGCTCTGCATCGGGATCCCCCGGACGACGCCGTTCCTGCCGCGCGAGCGGCCGAACGCGCTGCTGGCCGCAACGCTCGGCCTCGGGCTCGCGCTACGGCTGTGGCGCAACCGGTTCCCGGTGCGCGACGGCGGGACGGTCGTCCTCGTCAGCCCGCTCCGCCGCCGCTTCGCGCACCCGACGCAGCAGCCGTACCGGACGTTCTTCCAGGCGACCCGCGGCGGCCGGGACGCGGAGCGAGCTGGCGGAGGCCGAGCGCGGCGCCGCCGCCGACCCGCGCGCGATCCGCGCCTACCGCGAGGGGCGCACGTGCCACCCGCGGCTGCCGTTCGCGGACTGGGACGCGTGCCGGCCCGCGCTCGAGCGGCTCGGGGCGGTGGTGGTCGCCGGCTGCCGCGACGCGGTCGCCGCGCGGCAGCTCGGGTTCGTGCCGACGCACGGCGTGGCGGCGGCACTGCAGATGGCGCACGGCATCGCCGGCGGGTCGCCCCGAGTCGGATTCCTGCTCTCGCCGCCCTACTTCCCTCTGGACGTAGGGACAGGCTGAAGCCTGTCCCTACTCTTCGCCGAGGTACGTCTTGCGGACCTCCTCGTTCTCGCGCAGCGCCTTGGCGTCGTCCGCGAGCGCGACCTTGCCGGTCTCGAGCACGTAGCCGCGCTGGGCGACGTCGAGCGCCATCAGGGCGTTCTGCTCGACGAGCAGGATCGGCGTCCCCTGCTTGTTGATCTCGACGATGATCTCGAAGATCTTCTCGACGAAGATCGGCGCGAGGCCCATCGACGGCTCGTCGAGCAGCAGCAGCTTCGGGCGCGCCATCAGCGCGCGGCCGATCGCGCACATCTGCTGCTCGCCGCCCGACATCGTCCCCGCCTTCTGCGTCTTCCGCTCGGCGAGCCGCGGGAAGAGCGTGGAAGACGCGGTCGAGGTCCTCCTTCAGCCCGGACTTGTCCTTGCGCTGGAACGCGCCCATCTCGAGGTTCTCGAGCACGGTCATGCGCGGGAAGAGCTGGCGGCCCTCGGGCGACTGGGCGATGCCCGTGCGCGACGATCTCGTGCGGCGCCTCGTGGGTGATGTCCTCGCCCTGGAAGCGGATCCGGCCCCGCCGCGGGTGGTTCAGCCCGTTGATCGAGCGGAGCGTCGTCGACTTGCCGGCGCCGTTCGCGCCGAGCAGCGTGACGATCTCGCCCTCGCGCACGTCGAGCGAGACGCCCTTGAGCGCGTGGATCGACGCCGTAGTAGGTGTGGACGTCCTCGAGCTCGAGGACCGCGCCGTCGCGGCCGTCTGTTCGCTCACGATGCCGACCGCCGCCTTGCCGAGGTAGGCCTCGATCACCCGCGGGTCCTTCTGGACCTCCTGCGGCGCTCCCTCGGCGATCTTCTCGCCGTAGTCGAGCACGGTGACGCGGTCGGAGACGCCCATCACCACCCGCATGTCGTGCTCGATCAGGAGCACGGTCAGCCCGCGCTCGGCGCGCAGCTCGCTGGACGAAGTCGGTGAACTCGGCCGATCTCCTGCGGGTTCATGCCGGCGGTCGGCTCGTCGAGGAGCAGGAGCTTCGGCTCCGTGGCGAGCGCGCGCGCGACCTCGAGCCGGCGCTGGTCGCCGTAGGGCAGGTTGCGCGCGTAGTCGTCCTCGCGGCCGCTCGAGCCCGCAGTACGCGAGCAGCTCGCGCGCCTTCGCCTCGCGCCGCCGCCTCCTCGCGCTTGACCCGGGCGTGCGGAGGATCGCTGCCGAGATCCCGCCGTGCAGGCGCGAGTGCATCCCGACGAGCACGTTCTCGAGCGCGGTCATGTCCTGGAAGAGGCGGATGTTCTGGAACGTGCGCCCGATCCCGCGCTCGGTGACCGCGTGCGGCGGCTTGCCGGTGATGTCCTCGCCGTCGAAGATGATCCGCCCGGCGGTCGGCTTGTAGACGCCGGTGAGCATGTTGAAGAACGTCGTCTTGCCGGCGCCGTTCGGCCCGATCAGGCTGACGATCGCGCCCTCCGGGACCGTGAAGTCGACGTCGTCGACGGCGACGAGCCCGCCGAACTCCTTGCGCAGCGCCTGCGACCTCGAGCAGGTCGGCAGCCATCAGGTTCCCGGCGCCTCACGTAGACGGGCGTGTCGTGCGTTCGACGTCGTAGAGCGGCTCGTCGTGACGCCCGTCTGGAACTCGCGCTTGCGCCGCGCGCTCGGGATCAGGCCCTGCGGGCCGGAAGAGCATCACGAGCACGATGATCACCCGTAGATCCCGACCTGCGTACTGCGGCACGTCGATGTGCGTGCCGAGGTGCTCGTTGAGCCAGGCGCCGATGTTCGCGAGGCCTTCCTGGTTCAGGTACTCGAGGAAGGCGGCGCCGAGCATCACGCCCCAGACGTTGCCCATCCCGCCGAGGATGACCATGCAGAGGATGAACACCGAGATGTTGAAGAAGAAGTCGTGCGGGAACGTCGCCGCTCTTGAAGCGACGCGTAGTACGCGCCCGCGACGCCGCCGAAGAACGCGCCCGATCGCGTACGCCCAGGTCTTCGTCCGCATCAGCGGGACGCCCATCGCCGCGGCGGCGATCTCGTCCTCGCGGATCGCGATCCACGCGCGGCCGAGCCGCGAGTCGCGCAGGCGCAGCGAGCAGAAGATCGTGAACCGAGCAGGAGCGAGCGCGGTCCAGAAGAAGACGTGTCGCGGTTCGCCGGTGTTCAGGAAGTTCGCCGGCAGGAACCCGCCGGTCCAGTCCGACAGCCGGTTGCCGAAGCCGGGCGCGTCGATCGGCTTGATCCCCTGCGGGCCGTTCGTGAGGTTGAAGCCGGTGCCGAACAGGTTGTCGCCGTTCCGGGCGACCTGCGGCATGATCTCGCCGAAGCCGAGCGTGACGATCGCGAGGTAGTCGCCGCGCAGACGCAGCGTCGGCAGGCCGATCAGGATGCCGACCAGCGCCGTGAGCACGCCCGCGAGGAGCAGCAGCGAGCCAGATCGAGATGTGGATGCCGGCCAGGTGCGGATCGATGCCCGACTGCCCCGAGGTGGAACGTTGCGCGTGCGGCGAACTGCGAGCGACGCGAACCAGGCGGCGCGTGTACGCGCCCATCGCGTAGAACGCGACGTAGCCGAGGTCGAGCAGCCCCGCGTAGCCGACGACCATGTTCAGGCCGACGGCCATCATCATGAACACGAGCATGTTCACGCCCGTCTCGACCGCCGGCGACGGCCCGAAGACCGGGATCGTGAACAGGTCGCCGACGTAGAACGGGTAGGTGATCGCCAGGCCGATCACGATCAACGGGACGACCTTCTTGCCGATCGGCATCTTCTTCTCCCGCAGGGAGTCGATTCGCCCCCGCGGCCGCTGAGCCACGGCGGCGCGACCAGCGCGATCAGCGTCCCGACCCCTGCGATGACCCCGTTCCGCGTGCTCGAGGTCGCAAAGCCGATGATCAGGCCGAGGGCGAGGCCCGCGAGGATCGCGATCGGGACGACGACTCGGAGCTCGAGGTCCGGGAGCGCCTTCCACTCGGGGATGACGATCACCGCGATCACCAGGAAAACGATGTAGGCCGAGGCGTCGAACGTCAGGATCGAGCCGCCCGACTGCCCGAAGAAGTGCTCGAGGGTGTCGACGAAGAGCGAGAGCAGGAAGGCGAGCACCCCGGCGAGCCCGACCTTCGCTGCGCGCCGCTGCCACGGCCGCCAGGAGTGGAAGCGCTCTCTCGAGAGGCCGAAGATCCCCATGAAGCGCCACCAGTGCCGGCCGAGGTCACGGCGGTTCGTCCACAGGCCGGTGACGCGTTCGCCGAGCCTCACGTCATGCCCCCTCCGGCGTGCGCTCGCCGAGCAGGCCCTCCGGACGGAAGACGAGGATCAGGATCAGGACGGCGAAGATCAGCGAATTGGTCCAGTCGGTTCCCGGGGTGTGCCATTCCAGGCCGTTGTTGAACTGCTCGATCAGACCGATGCAGATCGCGCCCAGCACCGCGCCGGGGAGGTTCCCGATCCCACCGAGGACGGCGGCCGTGAAGGCGAACAGGCCGAGGCGGAAGCCCGTGTCGAACTGCACGTTGGTGACGAAGAGCGCATAGAGAACACCTGCGAAGCCGGCGAGCAGCCCGGCGATCAGGAAGGTGAACGAGATCGTCTTGTTGACGTCGATGCCCATCATCGCCGCGGCGTCCTTGTCCTGGGCGACCGCGCGCATCGCCTTTCCCTGCTTCGTCTTCTGGACGAGCCAGACGAGGAGGAACAGCGTCGGGATCGTGACCAGGAAGACGATCAGCTGGTCCCAGCCGAAGTCGGCGTCGCCGATCGTGAAGATCTTTCCCTGCGGGAGGATGTTGTCGCGGATCGAGACCGGCGCCGGGCCCTTCCAGCGCAGGCCGACGTTCTGGAGGATGAAGGACACGCCGATAGCGGTGATCAGCGGCGCGAGTCGCGGCGCCCCGCGAAGCGGCCGGTAGGCGACGGTCTCGATCGTTATGTTCAGCAGGCCGGTGAATCCCGCTGCGATCAGGAGCATCGGAATGATCCAGACGAGCACGCTCCCGGACTCGGTGAGACCGAACCACGCGACCATCGAGGTCGTCAGCATCGCGCCGAGCATGAAGACGTCGCCGTGGGCGAAGTTGATCAGCTCGAGGATCCCGTAAACCAGCGAGTACCCGAGCGCGATCAGCGCGTAGACCATCCCGAGCGTCAGCCCGACCAGGAAGAGGTCGATCCAGTGCGTGGGGGTCTTGATGAAGTTGACGAGGAGCCAGACGCCGACCAGCGCGACGAAAAGGAACCCGAGGATCTGGATCGGCTGCGGCCGGTAGCGGCGTCGCAGTGCGGGGAGTGCTCGTCGGCGGTCTGGGTCGCCACGGGGAGCGGAAAGCTTAAACGGCTCACGCAGCGTTTACGAGCGGGGTCTGAGAAGAGGGCGGGGACTACAATTCGGAGGCGCGCGGCGGTGTCGGAACTGGTAGACGAGGCGGCCTCAAAAGCCGCTGCCCCTCGGGGCGTGTGGGTTCGATTCCCACCCGCCGCATGCATAACCGCGGACAGGCTGGAGCCTGTCCCTGAATAGACTCGAGTCCGATGAAGCGCGTCGGCGTGCTCACCGGCGGGGGCGACTGCCCCGGCCTGAACGCGGTCATCCGGGCCGTCGCGCGGCGGTGCTTCTCGCGCGGCTACGCGGTCGTCGGGATCGCCGACGGCTGGCGTGGGCTCGTCGAGAACGACCTCGAGCCGCTGACCGCGCGCGAGGTGACGGGCATCCTGCCGCGCGGCGGGACGATCATCGGTACGTCGCGGACCAACCCGTACAAGATCGACGGCGGCGTCGAGCGCGTCCTGCGGCACTTCGCCGAGGCCGGCCTCGACGCGCTCGTCGCGATCGGCGGCGAGGACACGCTCGGCGTGGCGGCGCGCCTCTACGCCGAGCAGGAGCTGCCGGTCGTCGGCGTCCCGAAGACGATCGACAACGACCTGTCCGCCACCGACTACACGTTCGGCTTCGACACGGCGGTCTCGATCGCGACCGAGGCGATCGACCGGCTGCACACGACCGCCGAGTCGCACAACCGCGTGATGGTGGTGGAGGTGATGGGCCGCCACACCGGCTGGATCGCGGTGATGAGCGGGATCGCCGGCGGTGCCGACGTGATCCTGATCCCCGAGCAGCCGGTCAGCGTCGAGTTCGCGTGCGCCGAGCTGCGCAAGCGCCACGAGCGCGGCAAGAGCTTCTCGATCGTCGTTGTCAGCGAAGGCTACAAGCTCATCTTCGACTCCGGCGAGGAGCGCGAGGTCACGCAGGAGGCCGAGCTCGACCAGTTCGGACACGTCCGCCTGGGCGGGGTCGGCGAGCAACTCGCACGCGAGATCGAGGAGCGCACCGGCTTCGAGACGCGCGTGACCGTGCTCGGCCACGTCCAGCGGGGCGGCTCGCCGACCGCCCGCGACCGGGTGCTCGCTACCCGCTACGGGCTGAAGGCGGCCGACCTCGTCCACGAGGGGAGCTTCGGGCGCATGGCCGCGCTGCACGGCGACGCGATCGTGGACGTCTCGCTGGCCGAGGCGACCGCGGAGCTGAAGACCGTGCCGCCCGAGTGGTACGAAGTGGCGCGCGCCTTCTTTGGCTAGCTCGACCGCGCCGCTGCGGCGTGTGCTCGTGCGCCGGCCGCCCGCCGACTGCTCCGACTGGGAGCGCTATCGCTGGCTCTCCGCGCCGGACCCGGCCGCACTCTCGGTCGAGCACGAGAGCCTCTGTGCCGCGCTCGAGGAGGCCGGCGCCGCGGTCGTCGTCGCCGAGCCGACGACGCTCGACGCGGTCTATGTCTATGACCCCGCGCTGATCTCGGACGAGGGCGCGGTCCTCCTCCGGCCCGGGAAGGCAGAGCGGGCCGAGGAGCCCGGTGCACTGGGGCCGGACCTCGAGCGGGCCGGCGTCAAGATCGCCGGCCGCCTCGGGGAGCCGGCGGTCGCCGAGGGGGGCGACTTCTTCTGGCTCGACGACAGGACACTCTGCGGCGGCTGCGGCTACCGCACGAACTCGGAAGGGCTCCGGGCGCTGGAGCGGATGCTCGGCGTCGAGCTGCTCGTCTTCGACCTGCCGCACCACCACGGCCCGGCGGCCTGTCTCCACCTCCTCTCGCTACTCAGCCCGCTGGCCGACGACCTCGTCGTCGCCTATCCCCCGCTCCTGCCCGTCCGGCTCGCGCAGCTGCTCGCCGAGCGCGGCATCCGAATCGTCGAGGTGCCGGACGAGGAGTTCGAGACGCTCGGCTGCAACGCGCTCGCGCTCGCCCCACGGGTCGCCCTGATCCCCGAGCAGAACCACGAGACCCGCCGGCGGCTCGAGGCGGCCGGCGTCGAGGTGCTCGTCTACCGCGCTGCGGAGCTGAGCAAGGGCGAGGGCGGGCCGACGTGCCTCACGCTTCCGCTTCAGCGGGGCTAGTCACGAGCGCTGGCGCAGCAGGAAGTCGAGCGTGACACGGTTGAACGTGTCCGCGTCCTCGTGCAGGCCGGCGTGCGACAGGTGGTCGAAAACCACCAACTCGCTCCCGGCGATCCCGTTCTCGAGCGGCTCGGCGAAGCGCGTGGAGCAGACGAGGTCGCGCGCTCCGAAGGTGATCAGGGTCGGAGTGTCGATCTCGCCCAGTGCCGCGCTGGCGTCGTGTGCGATTACTGCGTCGGTTTGGGCCAGGAACGCGTCCACCGGTTGGGCGGGGCGGCTGCGCACGAAGTCCACCAGCGTCTCGACGAACTCGGGCCGCTCCGCGTACATCTCGGGCGTGAAGCACCAGGGGAAGATCGCCTGGATAACGACGTCCGCGACGCTCGGCAGCGTTGTCGCGAGCGTGCGCCACTGCTCGACGACGATCTTCAGATAGTCGTCACTGGCGTGCCAGCCGCTGTGCAGGGAGAGCGAGCGGATGCGGTCGGGATGGCGGGCGGCGAGGTGGATGCCCACTGCGGCCCCGAACGACATGCCCGCGACGTGCGCCTGCTCGATCCCGATGGCGTCGAGGAAGGCTGCGACCTGGTCGGCATGGCCGTCGGTCGAGTATGGGCCGGGCGGCTTGTCGCTCTCGCCGGAGCCGGGGAGATCGATAGCGATGCAGCTGAAGTGCTCGGTGTAGGCCGGCACCTGGAACGCCCAGCAGGCGTGGTCGGCAGAGGTGTAGGGGATCAGCAGAAGCGGCTCCCCTTCCCCTGCACCTCGTAGTTGATCGTCAGCCCGTCTACCTCGACGCGCGGCATGGTCGCTCCCCCCGCCTGCCGGTGGACTTGTCGAGTTGCGAAACGATCATTACAAGCCGGGCGCCGTGCCCGCCCCGCCCCGGGTCGTCCGCGTCCGAAGCGGCCGCCACTCGTAGCGGGCGTCCGGCGTCCGCTCCTCGTTGGTCGCGCCGTCGGTCTCGTAGAGGAGCCGCGCGCCGTGGGACTCGTAGAAGCGCCGGGCGCGCTCGTTGTCGCGGAAGACCCAGAAGCCGAAGCGCTCCGGGCGGTGCTCCTGGACGTGGCGGAACAGCGCGGCGCCGACGCCGGCGCGCTGGTGCTCCGGCGCGACGTAGAAGTGGTCGAGCTCGTCGCCGTTCAGGATCGCGAACCCCGCTACCCCGCCTTCACGCTCGAGCACGAACACCTCATCGGTCTCGACCCGGCCGCGGAAGTGCTGGAGCACGTCGCCGGGGTCGTGCAGCACCGGTAGCCACGGCATCGCCTCGGCGCGCGACTCGCGGAAGATCCTGACGATCGCCTCGGCATCCCCCGGCCCCGCGCGCCGGATCACGCCAGCAGCTCGACGAGCGGGAAGGAGCGGTGTCGCCGTGGCGGGACGAGGAAGTTCTGCCGGTGGGTCGTCCGCAGGATCGAGTTGAAGCCCTGCCCCCGGTCGCGCGGCTCGAACGGCAGCTTCGTCCCGTCCGGCAGGTGCCCGTCCATGGCCAGGCGGCCGCGGTTGAAGTCGTCGCTGGACGGGTTGAAGACGACGAAGTGGACGCCGGCGGCGGCCGTGTCGTCCATGGCATCACGCTCCGGGTGCGCGCTCCAGAAGAACGGGTTGTCGAGCGTGTTGAAGTCGGCCCGGTGCGGGATCGCCGTGCCCGGCCCGTAGATCGCGCCGCTCGCGCCGACGGCCGTCGAGGGCAGGCGCGAGACGGTCTGGAGCGATGCCGAGTGGCCGATCTGCTTCGTGCGCACGAAATCGCGCTTGACGCGGGCCACGTCCGAGACGTCGTCGGGGCCCTGCGGCACCGTCTGGACATCCGGCCTCACGTGCAGCCCCGGGCGGAAGACGGTCGCGACGCGCTCGTCGTGCGGCGAAGTTCACGTACCAGGCCTCGAGGTCCTCGCTGATGTGCGCGACGGCGAGGTGCGTGCCCTCGGCGAAGTAGCCGCCGCCGGCGAGTAGCCGAGCTCCTCGATGTTCGCGATCTTCGGCGGGCCGAGGCCGGCCTTCTGCGTCGAGGTGAAGCCGAGGAAGAGCTCGGAGCCGTCCGGGATCAGGATCGGCGCCCGGCACCTGGCCGCCACCGCCATCTTCTTCGGCAGCCCCTGCCCGCCGTGGAAGCCGCCGCCCGCGAAGCCCTTGCGGATGCTCGTCAGCTCGAAGATGCCGAGGTCCTGGAAGATCGACTTCGAGCCGTCCGCGATGTGGTCGAGCCGGTCGCTGCGCAGCAGCACCGCGACGTCGTTCGCCTCGAGGATCGTTTCCGGCGGGTCGCTGGGGAAGCGGATCGAGTCGAGCAGCACCCGGACGTCCTTGTCCTTGGCCTTCGAGGCGCGGCGGTCGACCGGGATGTGCTCGCCGGCGAGCCTGGGCACGTAGCGGCGGAAGTACGGGAGCCCCCACGCGACGGTCACGCCGAGCCCGGCCGGCGTCTGCTCGTAGCGCTGGTCGAGTTTCGGCCAGCACGCTCTCCAGCTCACCCTGGGCGCCGGCAGATCGCCTTTCCGGTCGACCAGCGCGACGCGCGCGGTGACGAGCTGGTGGTGGAGCGGCGGAACGACGACCTCGACGTCGTTGTCCTCGATGATGCGACGCCCTGGAGCAGGTGCTGCTCCGGCGTCAGCCCTTCGGCCGCCGGACGGGCCGGCGACCCGCTCAGCTGGTCGACGAGCTCGTAGACGCCGGCCGCGCCGAGCCCCGCGACCGCCCCGCCCGCGATCAACTGCCTCCGGGTCAGGCGCATCGCGCTAGTGGGGCTGCGACCTGGACGAGCGAGCCCATCATCCGGTTCGAGGTTCTGGACGATCCGCGGCAGGGTGTACGGCGGCGCGATGTGCTCGCTGAGCGTGTACAGCGTCCCGTCGTGGCGCCAGGCGTAGAGGAGGTGCCACTGGTCGGCGTCCTGGTTGACCGTGTACGTGGTCACCCGGAAGCCGCCGACCGTCTTCTCGCCCCGCGAGTCGGCGAAGCACGGAACGGACGTGACGTGCTTCTTGCCGCCGACGAGCTCGATGTTGCGGCAGTTCGGGATCTTCGTCACGCCCGGATAGCCGCGCAGGTTGATGTGGATCTCCTCGTGCCCTCTCCTGCCAGACGAAGCCGATCGAGGTAGCTGCGGTCCTTCGAGACGGAGTCGATGTTGTTCCAGCGGCCGCCGATCTGGCCCGTCAGCGGATCGGGGATCCAGCTCGGGCAGTAGACGGACGCGTCGATCTTGTTCGCCAACCGTTGCCAGCTCGCCTGCCAGGGCTTCGGGCAGGAGCGAGTGGCCTTCTGCGCGCACTTCGCGTCGCGTAGGAGCCGCCGCCGCAGCCGGCGAGGGCGAGCGCGAGGGGAATCAGGAGCAGCGTCTTTCTCATAGCCGGTAGACGGAGACCCAGGGCCCGGTCAGTCCGTGCCCCGCTTCCACATGGTAGACCCGCTTCGCGCGGGTTCGCAGCTGGTCGTAGAAGCGAGCCTCCCGGGGTATCTGTCGCGGGCGGCGAGGACCCGGTCGGCGATCGCGCCCGTGACGAGCGCGTAGCGGACGCCCTGGGCGCGAAGCTGCGCGACGTCGCGGTCGGGGTCGAACGGCCGCCCCGGGCCGGGCAGGGCGAGGCCGACGATCGGGTGGCCCTCGAGCGGCGGGGTCGAGGATTCCGCGGCGACCTCGCGTGCGGGGGGACATGCCGGACGATCCAGGCGTGCGCGACGGCGCGCGTGTCGGTGCGCGTCAGGCGTACGTCGTCGCCGATAGTCCAGACGAGCGGGACGATCAGGCAGCCGAGCGTGATCGGCGCGAGGATCCGCTGCCTGCCCGCGAGCGCCGCCAGGGCGGGGACGAGCGGCAGCACGTAACGGTCGAAGTGCGCGCGGATCGTCAGCAGGTCGACGAGGTAGGCGAGCACGAAGGACGCGAGGATCAGGTCGGTCCTGGTGCGGCGGTAGAGCGCGAGCGCCAGGCCGATCACACCGATCACGAGCGCGGGGCCGAACCCGTCCCAGAGCTTCCCCGTGAACGAGAACAGCGCCCAGGAGTCGTGCTCGAAGCCGAGCCAGCCCTCGCGGGCGAGGCGCTGGACGCGGCTCGCGTCCGCCCAGGCCTGGTGCGGGTGGACCAGGACGTACGGGCTCGTCGCGAGGAAGGCGACGACCGCGATCCCGAGCGAGTAGCCGAGCCGGCGCCACTTCCCCCACGCCGCGACGACGAGCGGAACGACCAGGAACACGGCCGGGTACTTCGCGCTCGCGGCGAGCCCCGCGGCGAGGCCCGCGAGCTCGAGCCGGCCCCTGACGGCGAACGCGAGGCTGACTGCGATCAGCGCGGTCATCGGAACGTCCGTGACGGCCATGTGCGAGTAGGCGACGCCGATCGTCTCGACGGCAACCGCCGCGGCGGCGACGAGGCCGGCCGTCTTCCCGTACGCCGCGCGGCCGAGCCACCACGCGGCGGCGACGGCGGCAACGCCGAACGCGACGACGATCAGCCGCGCGGTCAGGTACGAAGGCTCGTCCTGCCACGCCTGGAACGGCGCGAGCACGTAGAGCAGCAGCGTCGGGTAGTCGAACCAGTGCGGATCGGGCCCGGCGCCGTGCACCATCGCCCACGCGCGCGGGACGATGTTCTGCTCGTCGGGGTTGAGCAGCCCGCCGAACGGGAGGCCGTACTCGATCCCGACGAGGCGCAGCGCCGCCGCGAGCGCCAGGATCGCGACGAGCGCCTGCACGTACGCTTTTCCGCTGCGCGTCACCGGGCTTCGCCCGGTGACGCTGCGGCTCAGCGCGCCGCTAGACCTCTTGAGGCGGAGCGCCACCGACGAGGTGGGCGACGGACGCGCCGCCGACGAGGACGGCGTCCACGCCGGCCCGCTCCAGGGCGACGACGTCGTCGCGCGTCGCCGCCTGGAGATCGGCGATCGCGAGCTTGCCCGCGGGGACATCGGGGAGCAGGTCGAGGATCCGCTCCAGGTCCTCCTCGTCGTCGTCGGCCTCGCGCGGCGAGAGCAGGAAGATCTCGGGCTCGATCCGCTCGAGCGACGCGGCGAGCGACTCCTCGTCGTGGACGTCGACGACGATCTCCAGCCCGAGCTCGGTCGCGCGGGCGTGCAGATCCTCGAGGTGCTCCTCCTCGTCGTGGTCCTCGGCGACGATCAGGCACGCGTCCGCGCCGGCCTCCCGCGCGGCCTCCGGCGACGCGTCGACGCGGAAGAGGATCGGGAGCGAGGTCGAGTCTCGGATGCCCTCGACGGAGCCGACCACCGCGAGGCCCTCCGCTCCGTCCCCCTCGGCCGCGGTCGCGCCGGCGGCGTCGCGCACGAGCGCGACGATCGAGATGCCGTCCCCTTCGGAGATCGCCTGGCTGAGGCGTCGCGCCCCGGTCACTGGCGGGGATCGTACTCGGGACGCTGACGGTGCTCACTGTGCCGATCGGGTGCCAGACCGTCTTCAGCTCGAGGAAGGCGGCGATCTCCCACGGGCTCTGCGCCGTCGCGGCGCCTCTGACCACGCGCTTGACGTTGTCCGCGGCGGCACGCTCGAGCTCGGGCGCGAGGCCGTCGGCGCCGGTGACGTCGATCGCGTTCACATCCATGTGCGCGGCCAGCCACGGCGCGAGCTCCGCGCGGTGGCCGGTGAGGATGTTGACGACGCCGCCGGGCACGTCCGAGGTCGCGAGCGCCTCTGCGAACTCGATCGCGGCGAGCGGGTGCTGCTCGGAGGCGACGACGACCGCCGCGTTGCCGCCGACGATCGCCGGGGCGAGCCTGCGAGACGAGCCCCTCGAGCGCGGGCTCGTCGGGCGCGAGGATCCCGACGACGCCGGTCGGCTCCGGGATCGTGAAGTTGAAGTACGGCCCGGCGACCGGGTTCGTCCCGCCGAGCACCTGCGCGAGCTTGTCCGCCCAGCCCGCGTACCAGACCATGCGATCGATCGCGGTGTCGACCTCCTGCGCGCCCGAGCAGTACGTGGCGAGGTCGGCGCGGCGGGACTCCATCGTCTCGGCGATCCGGTAGAGCACCTGGCCGCGGTTGTAGGCGGTCGCCCCGGCCCAGCCGGCCTGCGCCGTGCGGGCCGCGCGAACGGCGTCGCGGAGGTCCTTGCGCGAGGCGCGGGCGACGTTCTGGCCCTCGGCGAGGTAGGTGCGCCCGGACTCGGAGCGCGGGAACGCGCCGCCGACGTAGAGCTTGTACGTCTTCTTGACGGGGAGCCGGCTCACTCGAACTCCAGGTACGGCTCGAGCCCGTGGCGGCCGCCCTCGCGGCCGAAGCCGGACTCCTTGTAGCCGCCGAAGGGCGACGCGGGATCGAAGCGGTTGTACGTGTTCGCCCAGACCACGCCGGCCCGCAGCCGCTCCGCCATCCAGAGGATTCGCGAGCCCTTCTCCGTCCAGATGCCGGCGCTCAGCCCGTACGGCGTGTTGTTCGCCTTCTCGACCGCCTCCGCGGGTGTCCGGAAGGTCAGCACGGAGAGCACCGGCCCGAAGATCTCCTCCTGGGCGATCCGGTAGCTCTGCGCGACGTCGGTGAAGACCGTCGGCGCGAACCAGTAGCCCTTCTCCGGCAGGCGGCAGGGCGGCTGGTAGATCTCGGCGCCCTCCTCCTTCCCGGCCTCGACGAGCTCCTGGATCTTCTCCAGCTGCTGGCGCGAGTTGATCGCGCCGACGTCGGTGTTCTTGTCCAGCGGGTCGCCGACGCGCAGCGTCCCCATCCGCCGCTTCAGCTTCTTGACCACGTCCTCGTAGATCGACTCCTGGACGAACAGCCGCGACCCGGCGCAGCAGACGTGGCCCTGGTTGAAGTAGATCCCGTTGACGATCCCCTCGACCGCCTGGTCGAGCGCGCAGTCGTCGAAGACGATGTTGGCCGCCTTGCCGCCGAGCTCGAGCGTCAGCTTCTTCCCCGAGCCCGCGAGCTCGCGCTGGATCGCCTTTCCGACGTCGGTCGACCCGGTGAAGGCGACCTTGTCGACGCCGCCCTTGACGATCTCGGCGCCGGCGCGGCCGTCGCCGGTGACGATGTTGACGACGCCGGGCGGCAGCTCCGCCTGGCGGACGACGTCGCAGAAGAGCAGCGCCGTCAGGGGCGTCGTCTCCGCCGGCTTCAGCACGACGGTGTTTCCCGCGGCGAGGGCCGGCGCGATCTTCCAGGCCAGCATCAGCAGCGGGAAGTTCCAGGGGATGATCTGCCCGGCGACTCCGACCGGCCGCGGCCGGCGGTTCGGGAACGCGTACTCGAGCTTGTCCGCCCAGCCGGCGTAGTAGAAGAAGTGCGCCGCTGCGAGCGGCAGGTCGACGTCGCGCGACTCCTTGATCGGCTTGCCGCCGTTCAGCGACTCGAGCACCGCGAACTCGCGGGAGCGCTCCTGGAGGATGCGCGCGATCCGGAACAGGTACTTCGCGCGCTCGGAGCCGGGAAGCGAGGACCAGCCGTTCTCGAACGCCTCGCGCGCAGCGCCGATCGCCGCGTGAACCTCCTCCGGAGTCGCCTCGCCGACCTCCGCGAGCGGCTCCTCCGTCGCCGGCGACAGCGTCGTGTAGGTCGCGCGCGGCTCGAGCCACTCGCCGCCGACGAAGTGGCCGTAGCGCTCGTCGATGTGGACGATCTCGCGCGACTCCGGCGCGGGCGCATAGTCCCAGCCGGACGGCACCGGAGCGGACGCCTGCTTCTTCTCGAGCTCAGTCAACGGTGAAGTAGTCCGGGCTCTGGTAGCGGCCCGTGCGCTCCTTGCGGATCTGCATCAGCACGTCGTTCAGCAGCGTCGACGCCCCGATCCGGTAGAGGTCGGGCGTCAGCCAGTCCGGGCCGAGGGTCTCGTAGAGCTGCACGAGGTACTGCACAGCCTGCTTGGCCTGGCGAATGCCTCCCGCGGGCTTCATGCCGATCATCCGCCCGGTCTCCTCATGGACGTCGCGGATCGCCTCGAGCATGCAGAGCGTGACCGGCAGCGTGGCCGCGCCGGAGAGCTTCCCGGTCGAGGTCTTGATGAAGTCCGCCCCGGCCGCCATCGCCAGCAGCGAGGCCCGGCGCACGTTGTCGTACGTGCCGAGCTCCGCGACCTCGAGGATCACCTTCAGGTGCGCATCGCCGCAGGCCTGCTTCACCTGGATGATCTCGTCGTAGACCTTCGCGTAGCGCCCGGAGAGGAACGCGCCGCGGTCGATCACCATGTCGATCTCGTCCGCGCCGAGGGCGACGACCTCCTCGGTTTCCCGCAGCTTCACGTCGAGCGGCGACTGGCCCGACGGGAACGCGGTCGCGACCGACGCGACCTTCACGCCGGTGCCCCGCAGGCGCTCGACCGCCGCCGGCACGAGGTTCGGGTAGACGCACAGCGCCGCGCACGACGGGATCGAGGCGTCGGTCGGGTCCGGACGAACGGCCTTCGTCGCGAGGGCGTGCACCTTGCCCGGCGTATCGGCGCCCTCCAGCGTCGTCAGATCCATCATCCGGATCGCGAGCTCGAGCGCGAAGAGCTTCGACTCCTTCTTGATCGAGCGCTTGGCCAGCGCATCCGCGCGGCCCTCGAGCGCGACCGCATCGACTGAGCCGATCCGCGGCAGCCTGGGCTCGAGCGGAAGCTCGAAACCCCTTGCAAGTGCCGGGGCTTTCGCCATGCCCTGAGTCTAGCCCCGGAGGCAGGGACGGGCCCTTGCGGGCCCGTCCCTCGGGAGGACCGGCGTTACGCCGGCAGGCTCTAGCCCGGGAGAATCTGGTGGTTCGCCCGGATCAGGTTGTCCGGGTCGTACGCGCGCTTCACCTGGCGGAGCTTCCGGTAGGTGTGCGGCGTGTAGAAGCGCGCCGGGTCGGTGTGCTCCTCGGTGAAGTTCAGGTACTGGCGGCCGTTCTCGTAGGGAGCGAACGCCTCGGCGTGCGCGGCGATCGCAGCGCGGTGCGCCTGGTAGCCCGCCTCGTCCATGACGATCCCGACGCCGAACGTCAGGAAGTCGGCTTCGAACGTGGCCAGGGCGCCGTTGCCGGGCTTCGGCCGATGCAGCTCCCCGCCCAGGTGGCGGATCTCGGACGAGACGAGCCCCGAGCTCGAGCCCGGGCCGGCGGCGGCGACGAAGCGGTCGATCGCCGCGGCGTCGAGCTTGCCGAGCATGTGACCGGCGCCGGTGTACGGCACCGGGGTCGGCGGATCCATGTGCAGCTCCGACAGGCCGACCGGCTCGACCATCGCGAAGGTGTCCATTGCGGGGCCGAGATCGCGGAGCGGCTTCATCAGGTCGCGGCCGCTGGCCTCGTCGCCGGTGTAGATGCCCTCGACGATCACGAACTTCTGGCCGCGGAGGTGCTCCGGCAGCTCGGGCATCGGCGGGAACTGGAGGATCCGGCCGACCGAGGTCATCTCGTCGGGCACGGTCTCCGTCCACTCGCGCCACGCATGCAGCACCTCTGACGAGCGCTCCCACGGGAAGAAGAGGACGCCCGCGTAGATGTCGGGGATCGCGTACAGCTGCACCTCGAGCGCGGTGACGATCCCGAAGTTGCCGCCGCCGCCGCGGAGCGCCCAGAACAGGTCGGGCTCGTTCTCGTGGTCGACGCGGCGGAACTCGCCGTCGGCGGTGACCAGCTCGATCGCCGTCACGCTGTTGGTGGACAGCCCCAGCTTGCGGGAGTACCAGCCGACGCCGCCGCCGAGCGAGTAGCCGGCGACGCTGACGTCGGGGGTCGACCCGTGGAGCGCGGCCAACCCGAGGTCGGACGCCTGCGGGACGACGTTGCCCCACTTCGCGCCGGCGCGGACACGAGCGATGCGCCGCTCGACGTCGATCTCGACGCCCTGCATCGCATCGGTCTTGACGAGGATCATCTGGTCGAGCGCATCGCCGAGCGGCTCGGCGTTGTGGCCGGTGCGCTGCGCGGTCACCTGCATCCCCTGCGCCCGGGCGAACTCGACGATCTTGATCACGTCCTCCTCGTCGGCCGGGACCGCGGTCAGCGCCGGCTCCTGGCGGACGGTGAGGTTGAAGGCCTGCGTCGCGGCGTCCCACCCGTCCCCACCCGGCTCGATCACGGCGCCCTTGACCTGGCGGCGCAGTGCCTCGAGGGCGGGAACCGGAGCGAAGCGGCGGCGCTGGGTTGCTGCGATATGTGCGGTTGCCTGGCTCACGATTCCTCCTCGGATTGATTGATCCGAGTCTGCGACGCGGCGGGTCGCGCGGGAATCGAGGCAGCTGGCGTCTCGGGGTTCGGCTAACCGCACCTGCGCGCCGGCGGGCCATGGCCGGGCGTGCGAGAGCCGGCACGGAACTGGCACAGACACGTGCGGGCTTCCTCGATAGCCTCGGCCCCGAGGGAAAGGGGTTGACACCCCCACCCTCAGGGTGGGGGTTGCATCCGGCCGGGGCGCGCGGCCGCAAGCCGGACTGGGAGCCGCAGCTAGGCGCGCAGGTACGCGAGCACGGCGAGCACGCGGCGGTGGTGGTCCGAGTCGGCGCCGAGGCGGAGCTTTCCGAAGATCGAGGTCACGTGCTTCTCGATCGCGCGCTCGGTGACGACCAGCCGCTCGGCGACCGCCACGTTCGAGAGCCCCTCGGCCATCAACTCGAGCACCTCCCGCTCCCGTGGAGTGAGCTGGTCGATCGGATCGTCCTGCCGGCGCCGCCCGACGAGCTGCGATACGACCGACGGGTCGAGCGCGGAGCCGCCCTCGCCGACGCGCTTGACCGCCGCAACGAACTCCGGGATGTCCGCGACGCGGTCCTTGAGCAGGTAGCCGACGCCCTCGGCGCTCTCGGACAGGAGCTCGAGCGCGTAGGCGGGCTCGAGGTACTGCGAAAGCACGAGCACGGCGGTCTCAGGATGCTTCTCGCGGATCTCCTTCGCCGCCCGCAGGCCCTCGTCGGTCTGCGTCGGCGGCATGCGGATGTCGACGATCGCGACGTCCGGCTTGTACGAGCGCACCTTCAGCATCAGCTCGTCCGCCGTCCCGGCCTGGCCGACGACCTCGATCCCCGCGTCGTCGAGCAGCCGCGCGATCCCCTCGCGCAGCAGCACGGAATCCTCGGCGACGACGACGCGCATCCGCGTTTCGTTCGACGTCGGGGCCTCGGTTCTTCCGCCGCCGTCGATGCGAAGCGGCGGGAAGTCCTCTCGCAGGCCCTCGCCGACCAGCTGGTAGACGCGTTCAGGCGCCTGCAGGCCCTTGAACTGGTGCTCGCCGAGATCGCGAGCATCCGCATCGGCCAGGTCCCGCGTGCGCTCCGAGAGCAGCACCTGGCCGCCGTGGCCGGCCCCGGCGATTCGCGCAACGCGGTGCACGTCCACTCCGACGTAACTGGAGCCCTGGACGGTCGGCTCGCCCGAATGGAGACCCATCCGCACCTCGACGACACCGGCCGCCGGCCACTGGTGCGCCGCGAGCGAGCGCTGTGCCCGAAGGGCGGTCTCGACCGCCCGGGAGGCGTCCGCGAACACGAACAGGAACTCGTCTCCGCGGCAGTCGAGCTCCGTGCCCTCCGCGTCGGCAACCACGTCGCGCAGCAGCGCGCGGTGATCCTCGAGCACGGCGGGATACGCGTCACCGAGCCGCTCGACGAGCTCGGTCGAGCCCTGAATGTCGGTGAACAGGAAGGTGACCGTGCCGGTCGGAAGCGCCATCGGAGCCAGCTTACGACGCGGCGACGGGGATCACCGCGCGCACCTTCGTGCCGATGCCCACCGCACTTTCCACGGCGAGCTGCCCGTTCAGCGCCTCGACACGGTCGGCGAGGCCGCGGAGGCCGGAGCCGAGAGTCGGATCGGCGCCGCCGACGCCGTTGTCCGCGACCTCGACGACGACGCGCCCGTCGTTCCGTTCGGCGCTCACGCGCACGGCGGTCGCGTCGGCGTACTTCGCCACGTTCGTCAGCGCCTCCGCGACGACGTAGTAGGCGGCCGCCTCGACCGGCCCGGGCAAGCGGTCCTCGAGGTTCGTCGACAGCTCGACCGGAAGCGGCGCACGGGCGGCGAGCGCCTCCAGAGCGGCGTCCAGTCCGCGGTCGGTGAGCACGGCGGGATGGATCCCGCGGGCAAGCTCCCGGAGCTCCGTGATCGCATGCGTCAGCTCCTCCCCGGCCGCCGTGAGGATCTCGTTCGCAGCGTCGGGGTCGCCGCCGAGCTTGGCCTGCGCGAGCCGCAGCGCGAGCGACAGCGAGACCAGCCGCTGCTGCGCGCCGTCGTGGAGGTTGCGCTCGAGCCGCTGTCGCGCATCGTCCGCGGCGTCGACGATGCGCGAGCGCGAGGCCCGAAGCTCGGCCTCCTGCGCCTTGCGCTCGGTGACGTCGGTCCCGCAGACGACGAACTTGCCGCTCTGCTCCCCGAGCGGACGCAGCCACCAGGCGACCATTCGCCATTGGCCGCTGCTGCCGATCCAGGCGGTCTCGTGCTCGAGGCTGACCCCGCTCTCGACCTGCTCCTCGAACGCCTCTTTCACCTCGGGAACGAGCTCCGGCGGGGCGACGAGGTCCCAGAAGGGCCGGCCAATCGCATCCGCGTCGTCGTAGCCGGTCAGCTCGCGGAATGCGTAGTTCGTGCCCTCGGACGCGACCGTACCGTCGCTTTCGACGATCACGAGCAGGCTCGGCGTCGCCCGGCCCACTGCCGACAGGAAGTCACGCTGGGTCTCGAGCTCCCTGCGCTGGCCGACGAGTTCGGTCAGATCCTGGCCGCAGATCAGGAAGCGCAGACTCCCGTCGCCGTCGCGCACACGCTGCGCGGTCGCGCGGATCACGAGGTGGCGGCCGTCGCGCGCGACCCACTCGGCCTCGTCGGTCAGCTGGTCGGCGCCCGCATTCATCATCCGGCAGTAGGCCCGCGCGCCCGGCCTGTTCTCCTCGGGGAGAAAGACGTCCCACCACGGCTTCCCTCGCACCGTGTCGTCGTCCCGGATCCCGAACAGACGCTCGGTCTGGTCGTTGAAGCGGACGATTCCGCCGCCCGGGTCGACGAGCAGGAAGATCACGGGCGCGACGTTGACGACCGCGCGCGTGAACGCCTGCTCTCGCTGCACGGCCTCGAGGCGCAGAGACAGTTCGTCCTCGAGGTGCCGTCGATCGGTGAAGTCGCGGACGATCACGACCATCTCGTCCTCGCCGGCCGGCACGAGCCGGGCCTCGAAGTCGCGTGGCTCGCCGCCGATCACCAGGCGGTATTCCATCCGCCGTACGTCCTTCCCCGGCGCGGCGAGCAGCTCCAGGAACCGGTCGGAGATGTCCGGTGGGAGGAAGTCCTGCACGGCCCGGCCGATCAGCTGCTCGCCGGGCACGATCAGCTGGGCCGGGTCGCCCTGGACCTCGAGATAGGTGCCGTCGCGCGCGATCCGGAACATCAGGTCGGGGATCGCGCCGAGCAGGGCGCGGCTGCGGGCCTCGCTCCGCCGGAGCGCCTGGACGCCGCGGTCCCTCTGGATCGCGAGCCGGGCAGTGGAGACGACCTCGTCGAGGAGTGCCTGCCTGTGCCTGAGCGCCGCGTCGTGCACGAGCGCGGCCAGCGGGCGGCCGTCATCGGTGTCGATGCGGGTGGTCACCCGGCGCGGTGTGTCCGGCACGAGCTCCGCCGGGTTGCCGCGCGCGTCGACGTAGCCGCTCGTCTCGTCGAGCCAGCTGAGGAACTGGAGCGTGGGGTCACCGAGCACCGAGCGCAGCCCCGCCTGGGCCTCCTCGGGCGTCGGCTCGTCCGGCACCTCGCGCAGAAGGCGCGGCCCCGGCCGGTAGAGCCTCGACTGAAGCAGTCCGGCGAGGAAGAACAGCGGGACGGCGCCGAAGGCGACGAAGGCGACGACGCCCAGGACGTTCCCGGCCGAGTTGGAGACACTGCTGACGAGGAAGAGCGCGGTGACGAGCGCCGTCGCGACGCCGCCGGAGAGGTACACGGGGCCGAGCTCGCGCCGCTGCGCCGGGGTCGCACGCCGCCACCGCCGGACGAGCAGCACGATCACGCCCACGAAGATCACGAAGCCGACGACGGTGAAGATCGCCTGGAGCGCGTTGGCCGTCTGCGGGTGGTCGGCGACGAGGAACGGGTTGTCAGGGCAGCCCTTGCAGTCGTCGAACTCGCGATTGAAGATCGCGGGGAGCGCTCCGGAAAGGAAGGCGGTGATCCAGAGGCCCGCGATCATCCGCCGCTCCAGCCGCGAGCCGAGCTTCCCCTCGGGGTAAGCGAGCATCAGGTGGACGAACGCGGCGAGGAAGAGCGACCCGAAGATCGAGGCGAGCCCGAGAACCCAGCGCGAGTTGGCCTCAAAGAAGGCATTGATGAACCAGAGGAGGCTGACGAGCAGGAGAAGCAGGCCCGTGCCGTTGTCCGGCCGGACCATGCGCGCGATCACTCCGCTCACTCCGAAGATGACCCCGATCACCGTCAGGACGACGGCCTGCATGGTCGGGTTCCCCTCGTGATTGCTGCGCGCGGTCAACACCGCGGCAAGCGTCGCCAGCCCGATGATCGCCGGGATCATCCCGAGCCACAGCCTGTCCCTGGTCAGCTTCACTTCATGAGTGCTGCAACCGCGGCCCCCGTGAGCTCGTTCTTCGGGAGGAAGCCGCGTGCGCCACTGCCGTCTACGAGGGAGCCGTAGTCGGTCAGCTCGCGGCTCGACACGAGGACGACGCTCGGGCCGTTCCCGTCTGAAGTCAGCCGCTTGGCGACCTCAAAGCCGTCGATGTCCGGCAGCTGGACGTCGAGGAGGACGATGTCCGGATGCAGCCGCTCGGCCGCCTCGATCGCCGACTCCCCGTCCTCGGCCTCGCCGACGATCTCGTACCCCTCCGCCTCGAGCAACGCATGCGCGCTGGAGCGAAAGCTCGGGTGGTCGTCGACGATCAGGACTGTGGTCACGCGCTCATGGTGGCACAGCCCCAGGAAACCGGCCATACGGGTAGCCACACCATTTCAAAGCGGGAAAGCGGGCGTGAACCCCGGAAAAGAGCCATTTCTGACCCAGATGGGTCACAGGTTCGGCCGTATGCTCGGCCGTAGGGGAAAGGGGTTCGCCCCCGCCCTATGGGTGGGGTGTGCCGCGGCGCAGAGGCTCCGCGGTGTCGGCGGCCGGCGGGCTTTCGTCCTGGCTCGCCCGGCACTACCTGCCGTGCTGGTCGTCGAACGCCAGCGGCTCGGCCCGGCGCGGCATCAGGAGCTGCCCGATGAGCCCGAGCACCGCGACCGCGACGAGCGCCCAGAAGACCCAGTGCACGGCGTCGAAGAGTGCGCTGCGCGTGTACGCGATGACGTCCTCGGCCCGATGCCGGCGCGTGAACGAGATCGAGGCGGCATCGATCGCGTCCGGCAGCCGACCCGCCAACGATGCGGGCGGGTTGCGAAACCGATCGGCGAGGACCGTGTTCGCGATGCTCCCGAACACCGCGATCCCGACGGCGCTCCCGAGCGTGCGGATGAACATGTTGCTCCCTGTGACAACACCACGGCGGTTCCAGCCCACGACCGACTGAACCGCGACCACGGTCGACACCGAGGTGAAACCCAACCCGATCCCGGTGACGAAGCTCGCGAGCGCCACGCGCCAGAGCCCCGAGTCCTCCTGCACGAACACCGCCAGCAGCAGGCAGCCCGCGATCGTGAAGAGACCCCCGAGGATCGCCGTCAGCCGGTAGTCGATCCGCAGGTAAACCCGGGGCGATGCCGTGGCTGCGATCGGCCAGCCGACCGTCATCGCTCCCATCGCGAGGCCGGCCAGGACGGCGCCGTAGCCGAGGACGCCCTGCGCGTAGGTCGGCACGTACGAGGACTGGCCGATCAGGATGGCGCCGATCGCCAGCCCGGCGAGGTTCGCCGCGACGAGGATCCGGCGCCGGAAGACCCACGGAGGCAGGATCGGCTCCGGGACTCGCCGCTCGATCACCACGAAGACCGGCAGCAGGATTGCCGCGCCGGCGAGGAGCACGAGGCTCTGGGGCGACGACCACGACCAGGCGACTCCGCCTTCGAGCAACGCGAGGATCAGCATCGAGACCGCGGCGGTGAGCACGGCCGCGCCGGCCACGTCGATCCGATGGCGGCGGCGCTCGACGTGCTCATGCAGGTAGCGGTGAATGAGCGCGACCGCCGCCAACCCCAGCGGGATGTTGAGGAAGAAGATCCCGCGCCACGTCCAGTACTCGGCGAAGAGGCCGCCGACCAGGGGACCGACGACCGCGGTCACGCCCCACACGCTCGAGACGTAACCCTGGATCCGGCCCCGTTGCGCCGGCTCGTATAGGTCTCCGACGATCGTCGTCGTCATCGGGAGGATCGCGCCTGCCCCGACCCCCTGCACGCCGCGGAAGACGATCAGCGCGAGCATGCTCCAGGCGACGCCGCAGAGCACCGAGCCGACGAGGAAGACCCCGATCCCGAACAGCAGCACCGGCTTCCGGCCGAAGACGTCGGCGAGGCGCCCGTAGATCGGCACGAGCACGGCCTGCGCGAGCAGGTAGATCGAGAAGAGCCAGGGAAACTGGTGGAACCCACCGAGGTCGCCGACGATCTGCGGGACCGCGGTCGCGACGATCGTGGCGTCGACCGCCGCCAGGCTGATCGCGAGGAGCAGCGCCGCGACGACCAGCCTGCGCGCGCCGGGCGCGACCTCCTCGGTCAAAGACCGAGACGCTCGAGCATCGCCTCGTCCCGGCGCCAGCGCGGCCGCACCTTCACCTTGAGGTCGAGGAAGACCGAGCGGCCGAGGAGCGCCTCGATCTCCGGGCGCGCCTCGGTGCCGATCTGGCGCACCATCGAGCCGCCCTTGCCGACCAGGATCTGCTTCTGCGAGTCGGTCTCGACGTAGAGCGCCGCGCGGACGGCCTTCTCCTCCAACTCCTCGACCTCGACCGAGATCGCGTGGGGCACCTCCTCACGAGTCAACCGAAGGGCCTTTTCGCGAATCAGTTCAGCGATCTGGGCCTCGTCCGAGAGATCAGTCCGCTGGTCGGGCGGGAAGTAGAGCGGCCCCCCCGGGAGCAGGCCGACGAGCTCGTCGCGGAGCTCCGCGACCCCGTCGCCCGTCTTCGCGCTGACCGGGTGGAGCGCGTAGAAGTCCCCGAGTGCTGACCCGGTCTGCATCTGCGAGGCGATGTGCCCGCCCTTCAGGCGGTCGACCTTGTTCACCGCGATCACGACCGGGACACCGAGGCCGAAGACGCGCTGCGCGATGAAGCGGTCGCCCGCGCCGATCCGGTCGCGGGCGTCGAGGACGAAGAGCACGGCGTCGACGTCCTCGAACGACGAGTCGACGGTGCGCTGCATGTGCTCGGTCAGCGGGTCGCGCGGACGCTGGAATCCCGGCAGGTCGGCGAGCACGAGCTGGTAGTCGTCGCCGTTCGCGATTCCGAAGATCCGGCGGCGCGTGGTCTGAGGCTTGTCGGAGACGATCGCGACCTTCCCGCCGCAGAGCGCGTTGACGAGCGTGGACTTCCCAACGTTCGGCCGCCCGGCGACGGCGACGAATCCCGACTTCAGTTCCGGCTCCGGCGAGCCTGCGCTCAAAGGACGAAGGTGTCCGGCAGCAGCTCGTCCGGCGTGTAGTCGACGAGCTCGCCGTCGTTGTTCGCGAAGACGACGCGGTCGACCTTGAACTCGATGTGCCACTGGCGGCAACCGCCGCAGGGCGAGGCATTGATCACGATCAGGTCGAAGTCGCCGGGCCCGTAACCGGAGGTGACCGCGGTCACGTACGCGGTCTTCTCGCCGCAGACGCCGAGGGGGTACGCGGCGTTCTCGACGTTGACGCCGTCGAACAACGTCCCGTCGCGGGCCCGCAGAACGGCACCGACGTGAAAGCTCGAGTACGGCGCGTAGGCGCGCTTCGAGATCTCCAGCGTCCGCTCGTACAGCTCCCGGTCGGTGTCGTCGATCACGAGAACACCTGGAAGACGAGCAGCGTCACGCCGGCGCCGAGCAGTCCGCCGTACACGACCTCGAGCGCGGAGTGGATTCCGGTCTCGATCCGGCTGTAGGCGACGAGCGAGGCCACGCCGAGCATGATCATCGAAATCAGGAACCGGTGCTCGGTCGGGTCGAGCATCTGCGTGACCGCCATCCAGGCCGCGAAGGCGACGGCGGCATGGCCCGAGGGCAGCCCGCCTCGCAGCGGCGTGCCGCGGCCGGTCAGCGCCTTCGTCGCGATCACGAGGATGACGACGATCGCGAGCGAGATGATCGTCAGCTTCGCCGGCGCATCGCGGAGCCGGTCGACGATGTTGTCGCCCGACTCCTGCACCTGCCCGGAGAAGACGAGGTAGCCGACCGCGACCGCGTTGATCGAGGCGATCAGGACGGCGCCGGCGGCGATGTCCTTCGCCAGCTTGGCGAGCGGGTCGAACGAGCTCGTCGCAACGTCGATCGCCGCCTCGATCGCCGAGTTGATCATCTCCGCGATCAGGACGAACGCGATCGAGAGCAGCAGGACGATCAGCTCGATCCGCGAGACGCCGAGGACGAGCGCGAGCACGAGCACCACGACCGCGGCGAGGAAGTGCAGCCGCATGTTCCGGTGCGTCCGGAGCACGTGGATGATCCCCTCGACCGCGTGGTTGAAGCTCTCGATCAGCGAGAGGCGACGGCGGCCACCGCCTGGCAGGAGCGCGCCCTGGCCGCTGCCGTTTCCGCGCAGCCGCTCCCACAGCGGGGGCCGGCGGACGTTCATCCCGCGTACGCCTCCTCCCGCGCCTCCATATCCGGCCCGTGCTCGTAGCCGAGCAGGTGGAGCAGCCCGTGCGCGAGCGGGCGGCGCCAGGCGTCGCCGACCACCGCCGGGCAGAGCACGACGTCGCCGAGCTGGCGAGGCACCTCGGCCGGGAGCGGGTCGCGGCCGTCGATCGGGAACGAGAGCACGTCGGTCGCCTCGTCGATGCCCAGGTGGTCGCGCTTCAGCGCGCGGCTCTCCTCCGGAGCGACGAACGCGATCCCGAGCTCGGCTTCCTCGATCCCCTCGCCGGCGAGGACTCGGCGGGCGAGGTCGGCGGCGGCTTCTCCCTCGACGTCCACCCCGCTGCGGTTCGCGACCTCGACTTCGATCACCGGCGGCGCTGCGTGCCCGTCGCCTCGGCGTGCTCCCGATAGGCCTCGACGATCCGCTGGACGAGCTTGTGCCGGACGACGTCCTTGTTGCTGAAGGTGATGAAAGCGATCCCGTCGATCGATCCGAGCACGTTCTGCACGGTGATCAGGCCGGACGCCTGGTCCTGCGGAAGGTCGATCTGGGTGACGTCGCCGGTGACGACGATCCTCGAGCCGAACCCGAGCCGCGTGAGAAACATCTGCATCTGCTCCGGGGTCGTATTCTGCGCCTCGTCCAGGATGATGAAGGAGTCGTTCAGCGTGCGGCCGCGCATGAACGCGAGCGGCGCGACCTCGATCGCGCCCTTCTCCATGTAGGTCGTCAGCCGGTCGGCGTCGAGCATGTCGTAGAGCGCGTCGTAGAGCGGCCGTAGGTACGGATCGACCTTGGCGAGCAGGTCGCCCGGGAGAAAGCCGAGCCGCTCGCCGGCTTCCACCGCCGGGCGGGTGAGGATGATGCGGCCGACCTCGCGCTCGCTGAGCGCGGCGACCGCGAGCGCCATCGCCAGGTACGTCTTGCCCGTGCCTGCGGGGCCGACGCCGAACGTGATCGTGTGCGAGCGGATCGCGTCGACGTAGTGCTTCTGGTTGACCGTCTTCGGCGCGATCTTCTTCCCGCGGTGGCGCCAGACGACGTCCTCGAAGACGTCGCGGATGTCCTCGGCCTGGTCGAGTGCGCCGAGCACGGCGTCGACGGTCGACGGGCCGATCTCGTGGCCGCCCTCGACGAGCTCGACGAGCTCGTCCACCACGGCCCGCGCCTCGGCGACGCGCGAGTCGTCGCCCTCGAGCGTCAGCTGATTTCCGCGCAGACGGATCGTGCAATGGAGCCGCTCGCGCAGCGCTTCGAGCACGCCGTCCTCGACGCCCGCCAGCTCGGCGGCGACGTCGTTCGAGATCGAGAGAACTTCCTGCAACGGGGACAGTGTAGGCGGGGGCGTGGCGCTCGGCCGTCCGGTTCCCTGTGGAGAGAACGCCACACTCTCGGCACGCGCCCGCGACCCGCGCATGACGGTTCCGGGACTATGCTCGCCGCGGGGAGGAGGCTGGGCACGCCGGCCGGGACAAACCGGCCCTGACACGAGGGGGCGTGTCCGAAAGGGTCAGAGCGGGCGAGCTTCGACCGTCGGCGCTCAGGCGAGCTTCTCGCGGACGATCTGGCTGACCGCAGAACCGTCGGCACGACCGGCGATCTGGGGCATCACGTCGGCCATGACTCGGCCCAGGTCACGCATCGAGGTCGCCCCCACCTCGGCGATCGCGTCGTCGACGATGCGTTCGAGATCGTCCTCGGAGAGCGGCTCGGGCATGAACTCCTCGAGCACCGCGAGCTCAGCCTCCTCCGACTGGGCCTGCTCCTCGCGGCCGGCGGCGCGGAACGCCTCGGCCGACTCCAGCCGCCGCTTCCGCTCGCGCTGGAGCACCTGCAGCTCCTCGTCGTCGTGCAGCGGCCGCTGGAGCTCTTTCTCCGCCGAGCGCAGGCTGGAGAGGATCAGTCGCAGCGCATCGCGACGATCGTTGTCCCGCTCCTTCATCGCGGCAGTCAGGTCCGCCTCCATCCGCGCGATCAGGCTCATCGGCCGGTCTCCGGCCGATGAGCGGGGAGGGGTCCGAGGGGAACCGGGAGGTTCCCCTGGAAAATCGGCCTCTGGAAGAAGGGGGCCCGTGGGGGAAACATGGTTTCCCCCACGGGAGCAAGCCGAAGGCGAGCGACGCTCACGCCGGCATCCCGTGGAAGCGGCCGCCGAGAACGTGCCAGTGGAGATGGAAGACGGTCTGCCCCGCGCCCGCGCCGCAGAAGATCATCAGGCGGTACTCGTCGAGGCCGGCCTTCCTCGCCGTGTCGCCGACGAAGTCGAGCATCGCCTTCGCCTCGCCCTCGTCGAGCTCGCCGATGTCGCGGAAGGTCTCGATGTGCTGCTCCGGGATGACGAGCACGTGGACGTCCGCCTTCGGGTTGATGTCCTCGATCGCGAGGAGCCCGTCGGCCGCGGTTGACGATCGTCGCCGGCAGCTCGCCGGCGTGGATCTTGCAGAAGATGCAGTCCGGGTCACGCAGCAAGGATCCCCTCCTCCGACACCGCCGCACCGCGAACTCTGACGAGTTCCCCAACCGGAGCGTCGACGAGCCACGGCGAGTAGTCGTCGCCGTAGCCGCGGCCCGGGCGGTCGACGAGGACGACGTCCTCGGCACCGACCTTCTCGCGCCAGCGGCGCACGCACGCGTCGTGCGAGAGCGCGCGCAGCCGGGCGCTCCGCTCCTTCTTCACCTGCTTCGGCACCGTGTCCGCCGCAGCGGTCGCCGTCCCCGGTCGCGGCGAGTACGGGAATACGTGCACCTTGGTCGCGCCCGCCTCCTCCACGACGCGCAGGGTGTTCTCGAACGCACCGTCGTCCTCGGCCGGAAAGCCGACGATCACGTCCGTTGTCAGGTTGAAGTCGCCGGCCGCCGCGACCCGGCGCAGGTACGTCCGCGAGTCGTACCGTCGCGCCATCGTGCGCAGCACGTAGTCGTCGCCGGACTGGAGCGGCACGTGCAGATGACGCGAGACCGTCGGCGTCTCGCGCAGCGCGTCGAGCAGCGGTTCGGTCAGGTGGTTGACCTCGATCGACGACAGCCGCAGGCGCGCGAGCCCCGGCGTGGCGCCCGCCTCCCGCACCAGCCGCACCAGGTCGTAGCCGGCCTCGCGGTCGCGGTAGCAGCCGAGGTTGATCCCGGTGAGAACGACCTCGAGGTGCCCCTGGTCGACACGCCGGCGGACCTCGGCGAGCACCGCCGCCGCGCGCCGGCTGCGCGAGGCCCCGCGCACGAGCGGGATCACGCAGAAGTTGCACGAGAAGCTGCAGCCGTCCTGCACCTTGACGAACGCACGGACGCGGTCGAGCCGCGCCCCGCCCTGGACGCAGCCGATCGCGCCGACGTCGCCGGCGAGGACCGCCGGCGTCTCCTCGCTCGAGCGCGCGACCACGACCACGTTCTCCGGGAGCCCGGCGAAGGCGTCGGCCGAGAGGTTCGCGCCGCAGCCGGTCACGTAGACCCGGCCGTGCGTCCGCGCGGCGCGCGACGCGGCGTGGCGCGACTTCCGCAGCGCCTCGTGCGTCACGCAGCAAGTGTTGATCACGGCGACGTCTGCGGCGCCATCCTGCTCCGCGTGACCGTCGGCGAGCAGCACCTCGCGCAACGCATGCGCGTCCGCGTGCGAAACCTTGCAGCCCAAGAAGTCGACCGAGAAGGTCGCCATGCGCGGACCTTACTTCGTCCGGATATGCAGGTCGGCCGCCCAGCCCTCGGCCGCGCGGCGGGCTTCGCGCCGGAAGCCGGGATACTCCGGCGACTCCGAGACGAGATAACCGGAAGTAATAAGGCGTGTGCACTCGAGCCGCTCGGCAACGGCGCCGTCGTGCTCGAGGGAGACGTTCATGACCGCGTACTCCGCGGCGGGAAGCGGATCCGACAGGGCATCGGCGACCGACGCCGTGACGGTGACGCCGTTCACGCCCGCGTTGGCGTTCGTCGCCTCGATCGCCTGCGGGTCGACATCGACCGCGTGCACCGAGTCGAACCCGAGCTTCGCGGCAGCGATCGCCAGCACCCCCGAGCCGCACCCGACGTCGAGCAGGCTTCCCCGCGGCTGGTCGAGCAGCAGCTCCAGACAGAGCCGTGTCGTCGCGTGGCTCCCGGTGCCGAAGGCGCGGCCGGGGTCGATCACGACCGCGATCACGTCCGCGTCAGGCTCCTCCCACGGCGGCCCCACCCACAGCGGCCCGATCCGCACCGGCCGGTGGAACGCGCGCCAGCGGTCCTCCCACCCCTCCTCGACGTCGTTCGACCGGGCGCCGCCGAACGCGGCCCAGAGCCGCTCCTCGCCGGCGGGGTCGGTGTAGGCGGCGAGCTCGACGCCGCCGTCCTGGTCGACCTCCTCGAACCCCTCCGGAAAGAGCTCGATCATGGTCGCGCGCGCGCGCTCGGCCTGGGCCGCCGGCACCGTGACCGACACGCGGGTCAGCGTCAGCGGAACGCGCTCTTCAGCTTGTCGAAGAACCCCTCGTCCTCGTCCGACCTGTACGTCGCCTCGTCGACGTGCTGCTCGAACTCCTCGAGCAGCCGCCGCTGCTCGTCGCTCAGCCGCGTCGGTACCGCGACGTTGACGAGCAGCCGCAGGTCGCCGTGACCGCGGCCCTGGAGCACCGGCATCCCGCGTCCGCGCAGCACACGCACCTCCCCGGGCTGCGTTCCCGGGTCGAAGTCGAGCTCGACCTCGCCGTCCAGCGTCGGGACGGCGACCTTTCCGCCGAGCGCTGCCTGGGTCATCGTCAGGTCGACCGTTGCGAACAGGTCGTTGCCCTCGCGGACGAAGCGCGGGTCCGGCTTGACGCGCACCAGCACGTACAGGTCGCCGGCCAGGGCACCGAGCTCGCCCGCATGGCCCTCGCCGCCGAGCCGGATCCGCTGCCCGTCGTGGATGCCGGGCGGCACCTCGACCGTGAGCGAGCGCTCCTGGACGACGCGACCGGCACCGTCGCACGTCTTGCACGGATGCTCGATCACGCGCCCGCTGCCGCCGCAGCGCCCGCACGCATGGGTGCGCACGAACTGGCCGAAGACCGTGTTCGAGACCTCCTGGAGCCGGCCGCTGCCGCCGCAGGTGGGGCAGGCGACGGGCTCGGTGCCCGGCTCCGCGCCGGAGCCTTCGCACGTCGCGCAGGCGACGGCGACCTGGAACGGCACATCGCGCGCGATCCCGCGCGCGGCCTCGACCAGCTCGAGCTCGATCTCCGCCGCGACATCCGCGCCGCGGGCGGCGCGGCGCTGCCGACCCGCGAGGCCGAAGAGGTCGTCGCCGAAGAACGCGGAGAAGAGGTCGCCGAGCGTGCCGAAGTCGAAGCTCGTCGGCGCAAACCCCCGGCTGCGTAGGCCCGCGTGGCCGAAGCGGTCGTAGAGCTCGCGCCGCTCCGCGTCGGAGAGCACCTCGTACGCCTCGACCACCTCCTTGAAGCGCTCCTCGGCATCGGGCGCGTCGGACACGTCGGGATGCAGCTCGCGCGCGAGCGTCCGGAAGGCCTTCTTGATCTCCACCTCGGTCGCCGTGCGCGAGACGCCGAGCAGCTCGTAGTAGTCGCGCTCCGTCGTCGCCACGTCTTAGTTGTCTCCGTAGATCACTTCGGCGAAGCGGGAGAGCTCCGAGGCCGCCGAGCGGACCGTGCGGATCGCCTTGTCGTAGTCCATGCGCGTCGGGCCGATCAGGCTGACCGCCCCGAGCGTGCGGTTCGCGATTCCATAGGCCGCGCCGACGAGGGCGAGGTCGTGCAGAGCCGGGTTCGCGAGCTCGTCACCGACCCGGACGAAGGGCCGGCGCGGGTCGAGTGCCTCGGCGAGCACGTCGAGGAGCGCGCGACGGCGCTCGAGCAGGTCGATCAGCGAACGGTACGAGCCGAGCTCCTGGTCGCGTACCTCGTCCAGGAGGCCGGCGGCGCCGCCGACATAGACCCGCTGCTCCTCGCCGGCCGCCTCGGTGAACACGGGCGCGAGCACCGCGAGGAACTCGCGCTCGGCGGGGTGGAGGCTGGGATCCTCGAGCCGGCGCCGGAGCTGGCTGCTGCCGAGCGAGAGTCCGGCGAGCTGCTCGTTCAGGTACTGCGCCGCCCAGTACGCGAGCCCGGCGTCGACCGGCGCGTCGAACGCGTAGGCGCGCTTGGTCACGCCGCCGGTCGAGGTGATCACGACCACCATCACGATCTGGGGCTGGAGCATGAGCACTTCGACGTGGCGGACGGTCGCGGCCTGGAGCGGAGGCGCCGACACGAGCGCGATCAGCCGTGTCACCTGCGAGAGCATCTCCGTCGTCGCCTGAAGGGCGGACTCCACCTCGCTCCGCGCCTCGCCCAGGTCGAGCGGGAAGCTCGCCGGCCGCGGCAGCTGCCGCTCCAGCAGGCGATCGACGTAGTAGCGGTAGCCACGGTCGGTCGGCACGCGGCCGGCCGACGTGTGCGGGTGCGTGAGCAGGCCGAGGCGCTCGAGCTCGGCGAGCTCGTTGCGGACGGTCGCCGACGAGACATGCATCCCCGCCCGCTCGACGAGATTCTTCGATCCGACCGGCTGGCCGGTGGCGACGTACTCCTCGACGACGCGGATCAGGATCCCGCGCTGGCGCTCGCTGAGGTCGGGGCCTGGTGCGATCACGCTCAAATGCTAGGCCAGGAGGTCGGCGGTGACACCGCCCCCGAGAAAACGGCCCCGCTCGGTGAGCGCCAGCGTCTCGTTTCCGTTCACGCCGGCTCGCTCCGCCAGGCCCAGCCGCTCCAGCCGCTCGAGCGCGTCGCGGTCGAGCGCCCCGTCCAGCCCCTCGAGCCGCAGCGGCTCGTCCAGCCGGAGCCCGAGCAGCAGCCGCTCCGCGCGCCGGACGCCGTCGTCGAGCGGCTCCAGCTCCCGCTCCGGACGGCGGCCCTCGGCAAGAGCAGCGATGTAGGCCGCGAGTCGAGGCGTGTTCCGCCGCCGGAGGCCGTCGATTGTCGAGACGGCGCCGACCCCGAGCCCGAGGTAGTCCCGCCCGAGCCAGTAGCCGAGGTTGTGCCGCGCGCGCAGGTCGCGCTCGTCCTCGAGCCGGCAGAAGTTCGCCGTCTCGTACCAGCGGTAGCCGGCCGCGGTCAGCGTCTCGACGACTCGCTCGAAGTAGGTCTCCATCGAGTCGGCCTGGCGCTCGAGCTCCGCCCCGTGCGCGTGGGTGAAGCGCGTGCCGGGCTTCGCCTCGAGCTCGTAGCAGGACAGGTGCTCGGGAGCGAGCGCGAGCGCCTCGGCGAGGTCGGCCTCGAGGTCGGCGGGGCTCTGACCCGGGATCCCGTAGACGAGATCGAGGGAGATGTTGTCAAATCCGGCATCACGAAGAACGTACACGGCGCGCCTGACGTCCTCGGGCTGCGCGCCCCGCTCCAGCACCTCCAGCAGCGGAGGCTGGAACGTCTGCGCGCCCAAAGACACGCGGTTGACACGGTTTCGTGACAGGAGCGCGGCCAGCTCGGGCGTCACCGTCTCCGGATTCGCCTCGACGGTGACCTCCTCCGCGTCGGGCAGCGCGGCGAGCAGGCGCTCGAGCGCGTCCGGCGCCGTGAACGTCGGCGTGCCGCCGCCGAGGAACACGGTCTCGGCGCGGGGCGCGAGCACGCCGCGCTCCAGCTCGAGCTCGGCCAGGAGGGCGTCCACATATGCGCCGTGCTGATCGCGCCGCCCGACCGCGGTGACGAAGTCGCAGTATCCGCAGCGGTGCGCGCAGAACGGCAGGTGCACGTAGAGGTGGCGGACGCCGCTCGACGCCCAGCTCGCGGCAGTTCGCGACGCTCATGCCTCCGCGACCAGAACGCTCGACGAGCTTCGTGCTCAGCGCCACTACTTTCTTCTCCTGGTCGAGGTTGAGCACGGCGAGGAATGCCTCCTGCGGCACCTCGACCGAGCCGACCTGCTTCATCCGCTTCTTGCCCTTCTTCTGCTGCTCGAGCAGCTTCCGCTTGCGCGAGATGTCGCCGCCGTAGCACTTCGCGAGCACGTCCTTGCGCTTCGCCTTCACCGTCTCGCGGGCGATCACGCGGGACCCGATGGCGGCCTGGATCGGGACGTCGAAGAACTGGCGTGGAATCTCCTTCTGCAACCGCTCGACCAGCGCGCGGCCGCGGCCGTACGCGGAGTCGCGGTGGATGACGAGAGACAAGGCGTCGACCGGCTCGCCGGCGATCAGCACGTCGACGCGCGTCAGGTCGCCCGGCTTGAACCCGGTGTAGTCGTAGTCGAAGCTCGCGTAGCCGCGCGTCCGCGACTTCAGCTGGTCGTAGTAGTCGAGGACGATCTCGCCGAGCGGCAGGTCGTAGAGCAGCAGCACCCGCCCCTCGGAGAGGTACTCCATGTGGTCGAAGCTCCCCCGCCGCTCGTTGTTCAGCTCCATCACGGCGCCGACACCGTCCTTCGGGACGATGATCGAGGCGCGGACGTACGGCTCCTCGACCTGCTCGATCTCGCGCGGCATCTCCGACGGGTTGTGCACCTCGACCTCCTCGCCGGCCTTCGTCGTCACGCGGTAGGCGACGTTCGGCGCGGTGACGAGCAGGTCGAGATCGAACTCGCGCTCGAGCCGCTCGCGCACGATCTCCATGTGCAGCAGGCCGAGGAACCCGCAGCGGAACCCGAATCCGAGCGCCTGCGAGGTCTCCGGCTCGTAAAACAAGGAGCCGTCGTTCAGCTTCAGCCGCTCGAGCGCGTCGCGGAGCTCCGGGTACTGGTCGGAGTCGGTCGGGAACAGGCCGGCGAAGACCATCGGCTTGACGTCCTTGTAGCCGGGCAGCGGCTCGGCGGCCGGCCGCGCGCGGGCGGTCAGCGTGTCGCCGACGCGCAGGCGCGAGACGTCCTTCAGTCCGGTGACGACGTAGCCCACCTCGCCGGCGGTCAAGCTCCTTCACCGGCCGCATCGTCGGCGACATGAACCCGAGCTCCTCGGCGTCGAACTCGGTGCCCTGCGCCATCGCGCGCATCGCGTCGCCCTTCCGGAACACGCCGTCGACGACGCGCACGAAGGCGACGACGCCCCGGTACTGGTCATACGAGGAGTCGAAAACGAGCGCCCGCGGCGGCGCGACCGGATCTCCGCCAGGCGCCGGGATCCGCTCGACGACAGCGTCGAGCACCTCCGCCACGCCGTCGCCGGTCTTCGCCGAGATCGGCAGCACGTGGTCGGGCGTGTCGCCCACGAGGTCGGCGATCTCCTTCGCGGTCGCCTCCGCATCCGCCTGCGGCAGGTCGATCTTGTTCGCGACCGGGACGATCTCGAGGTCGTTCTCGATCGCGAGGTAGGCATTCGCAACCGTCTGCGCCTGGATCCCCTGCGCCGCGTCGACGACCAGCAGAGCGCCCTCGCACGCCTGGAGCGACCGCGAGACCTCGTAGGTGAAGTCGACGTGCCCGGGCGTGTCGATCAGGTTCAGCTCGTGGCCCTTCCACATCACGCGGACGGCCTGCGCCTTGATCGTGATCCCGCGCTCGCGCTCGAGCTCCATCGAGTCGAGCAGCTGCTCGCGCATCTCGCGGCCCGTCACGGTCTCGGTCACCTCGAGGATGCGATCGGCGAGCGTCGACTTGCCGTGGTCGATGTGCGCGATGATCGAGAAGTTGCGGATCTTGCCCTGGTCCATCGCGTGTGAGCGTAGCGAGGGCGCGCGCCCTCACCCGCTCGCGATGAAGACGAGGAACTCGTCGTCCGGGGTCGCCTCGCCTCCGGTGTAGGCGCCCTCCACGCGTACCGATCCGAAGCCGGCGCGCTCGAGCATCAGAACGAGCTCGTCACGGAAGTACATCCGCATCGAGAGGCGATGTTCTTCCTCTGCGACGAGCTCGCCTCCCACTCGCTTCCCGGCTCGGAGGACGAGCTGCGCCGACTGGTCGAGCGGATCGAGCGCGAGGATGCGGCCCTGGAGCGCGTACTCGGTGCCGTCGTCGGCGCGGCGCCACTCGAACTCGGGCGGAGACCAGTCCTCGGCAGCTCCTCGCGACCGGGCTTCGTCCAGCGCAGCCCAGGTTCGCGGGTTCGCGTACGGCACCTGGTTGTCGAGCAAGAGCGTTCCGCCGGGCTCGAGCGCAGCGCGCAGGCGGCGCAGCGCCTCGGCGTCCTGCGCGCGTGTGCTCCCGAGGCCGAAGACGCCGCAGGCGACGATCGACCCGTAGCGCCGCGGCGGATCGAGCCCGTGCAGCGGCTGGACGAACAGCGTGGGCTCGAAGCCCTCGCGGCGCGCACGCTCCCGGCAGAGCGCGACCATGTCTGCGGAGGCGTCGCAGCCGTCGACGTCGATGCCGGCCTGGAGCCAGGGGACCAGCAGCCGGCCGGTTCCGCAGCCGGCGTCGAGCACCGGCTGCGCGGGCTCGGCGTGCCGCCTGAAGTACTCGATCTCCGGGCCGTCGGTGTTGAAGTTCGCCCACCACTCGGCGACGAGCCCGTAGTGCCATGTCTGCGACGTCTCCACGCTCTCCCTTGCGATGATCTCAGCGATGGGCGAGCAGGGCTACACGACCGCGACGATCGCCGGGCTCGCGCTGCCGGACGGTTGGTCGCCGATCCGGCGCACGCTCGGGATCGAGGCGTTCGGGGTCAACGCCTGGACGGCAGCGGAGGCCGGTGCCGTCGTGATCCAGGAGCACGACGAGAGCTCCGGGCACGAGGAGCTCTACGTCGGTCGTCAGCGGCCACGCGACCTTCACGGTCGACGGCGAGGAGCTGGACGCGCCGGCGGGGACGCTCGTCTTCGTTCGCGACCCGAAGGCGAAGCGCGGCGCGGTCGCGACCGAGCCAGGGACGACGGTGCTCGCGATCGGCGCGAAGCCCGGGGAGCCGTTCCATCCCATGCCCTGGGAGGAGAACGCGGACGTCCTGCCGCTGTTCGGCCAGGGCCGCTATGCGGAGGCGAAGGCAGCGGCTCGTCGAGGCCCTGGAGCGTCACGAGGCCGACGGCGGGCTCCTCTACAACCTCGCCTGCGCGGAGGCGCGCCTCGGCGAGACGGACGCAGCGCTCGAGCATCTCGCGGCGGCGGTCGAGGAACGGCCCGATCTGAGCGAGCCTGCGCGCGAGGACGAGGACCTCGCGCGCGATCCGCGACGACCCGCGCTTCCCCGGCTAGCGGTCGAGCCGCATCAGGCGGTGTGGGTCACCGTCCTCCTCGACGTCGCGGACGTGCCGGAACCCGGCCTTCTCGAACGCGCGCCACGAGCGGCGGTTCGGCTCCTCGACCGTGGCGACGACGGCGGGCGCGGTGACACGTCGCGCGCGAACTCGGCCAGGATCTGCGGGCCGAGCCCGCGGCCGATCAGCTCCTCCTCGCCGATCATCAGGTCGACGCCGGCGACGCCCTCGCCGACCTGGACGACCTCCTCCCACTCCGGGTAGTCGGAGACGAGGTAGGTCTGGATCATCCCGATCGCGCAGCCGTCGACCACGATCATGAAGTGATCGGTCGGCTCGCGCCCCTCGAGCGCCGCGCGGTACTCGGCGAGCGACTCGGCGATGTCGTCGCGCCACCAGCGTGCGACGTGGTCGCGGCGGAGCCACTCCTCGACGAGCGGAAGGTCGTCCTCCGCGAGCGGGCGAAACTCGATCACGCCTCGCGTCGGCGCCGCAGCGAGAGCAGCGTGTCGAGCTCACGCACGCCGAGCAGCCTGCAGCCGACGAGGTAGGTACCGACGCCGGCGGCGATCGCCGTGAGCAACGAGACGAGCGCGGCGACGAACGACCCGCCGAGCGCGGCGTGGAGCCCGGCCCAGATGCCGTAGGAGACGCCGGCGAGCGCGGCGCTCGCCAGGAGGATCAGCCCGAACGAGTGCCTGGTGTCCGTCAGGTCGAGGCGCCCGAGGCGCCGACGCAGGAGGACGAGCAGCGCCGCGGTGCCCGCGATGTTGACGATCGAAGTCGCAAGCGGCAGCCCCCAGATGCCGAGCGAGTAGAAGGCGCCGTCGAGCGCCGCGTTCAGGCCGAGGTTGGCGAGCGCCACCCAGGTCGGGATCCACGGCGACTGCAGGGAGAAGAAGGCGCGGTTCAGCATCAGCATGAAGCCGTTGAAGGCGAGCCCGAGCGAGAACGCGGCGAGCGCGGCGGCGGTCGAGGGCGTCTGCGCGGGGGTGAAGTCGCCGCGCTGGTAGACGACGCGAACGATCGGCTCGGCGAGGACGGCGCAGAGCACGCTGGCCGGAACGAGCATGAACGCGATCTGGCGGATGCCGCTCGAGACCGTGCGCCGGAAGCCGTCCATGTCCGCCCGCGAGGCGAGCCGGGCGAGCGACGGGAAGAGCACCGTCGCCACCGCGACCGAGAACATCCCCTGCGGGAGCATGTAGAGCCTGAAGGCGGCGTTGATCGTGCTCGGCGCGTGGAACCTGTCGATCAGCCGCGCGGCGAAGAACGTGTCGACGACCGCGTTGAAGTTGATCAGCCCGAGGCCGATCGTGATCGGGACCATCAGGACGAGCGTCCGGCGGACGGCGGGGTCCTTCCAGTCGATCACGACCTGCAGGCGGCCGTCGCGTCCCCGCAGCCAGGGCAGCGGCAGCAGGAACTGGATGATCGTCGCGACGAGGATCGAGAAGGCGTAGACGTAGAGCTCGTCCGTGCGGGTGTCCGCCCGCGGGACGCCGATCACGAGCCCGACGATGATCGCGATGTTCCAGAAGACCGGCGTCAACGCCGGGACGCTGAAGTGGTCGTAGCTGTTCAGGATCCCGACCACGATCCCCGAGAGCCCGAGCAGGACGACGATCGGGAACAGGATCCGGGAGAGGTCGACCGCGAGCGAGCCGTAGCCGAACGCGCTCATGATCCACGGCGAGATCAGCATGAAGAAGGCGGTCAGGCCGCCGAGGCCGAGGAGGACGAGCCAGAAGAGGCTGGACGCGACGCGCCACGCGCGCTTGCGCTCGCCCTTCTCGAGCAGGTCGCTGAAGACCGGGACGAAGGCGGACGAGAGCGCGGCGTCGGCGACGAGCGCGCGCAGCGTGTTCGGGATCAGGAATGCGACCTCGAACGCGTTGATCGCGCCGACGGTGCCGAAGTAGTAGCGGGCGACGACCTCGCGGACGAGGCCGAGGACGCGGGAGAGGCCGGTGGCGGCCGCGAAGATCGCAGTGGAACGGGCGAGCCGGCGGTTGTGGCCGGCGTCCGCCGGGGCGACGGCCTCGTCTTGCGTCGTCACGCCGTGAGCATAGGGAGCGCGCCTGTTGCTACCATCGTGCCGCCCGCAACGCGGGCCTTTTCACGCTATGCCGAACATCCAGCAACAGAAAAAGCGCGTCCGCACCGCTCAGCGCGAGCGGGCCGAGAACATCCACTTCCGCTCGACGGTCAAGACGCTGACGAAGCGCCTGGCCGCCGCGGTCGAGGAGGGCGACGCGGAGAAGGTCGCGGCCGAGCACCGCGCCCTCGTGCGGATGGTCGACAAAGCCGCCTCGCAGGGCGCGCTGCACGCGAACACCGCCGCGCGGAAGAAGGCGCAGGCCGCCCGCCTCGTCGCCGGCTCGGCTTCGTAGCGACGCTCCCTTCGTAAGCAGCCGCTGCCTGGCTCGTCGCGCGGATGCTCAGGCAGCGGGGCGCGAAAGCGCCAGCGGGTCACGTCCCGGGGAACTCGCTCCAGCCGAAGGCCACGAGCGGCTGCATCACCCACAGCCCGCCGCGATCCCACTGCTCCGGCGTCGGCCGGTACTCCCAGCGGGTGTCTCCGTATTTCGCGGTGAACGCCGCGGCCAGGCGCTCCGCCAACGGACGCTCCGGCCCGGCCGCGTCCTCGGTGCGCCCCTCGAGGATGACGACCTCATCGCCGCTCTCGAGGTGCACGGTCACCTCCGGGTTCCCGGCGAGATTGCGCGCGCGCCGCGTCGCCGGACTGCCCTCGAAGTAGAGGGCGTCGTCGAGCCAGACCGCCCAGGCGGGCATGGCGTGCGGCCGGCCGTCGGGCCGGGTCGTCGCGAACCAGTAGTTGAGTGCCGCTTCCAGCCGACCGGTCGCCCAACTCCAGGGCAGAAGGCCCTCGTCCGTCTCCGGCACGCCGTAGCCTTGCGGCATCACCGGCCGCCCAGCCCGCGGCTCGCGGGTCAGCTCTGCGCTTTCGTGATCGCGACCAGCGTGCGTTGGAGCTCGAGCTCCGACGGCAGACGGCTCCCGCCCTTCAGCGCGAGATCGAGGTCGGCGAGGCGGACGATCGCCTCGCGCAGCTCCTCGACCGAGAAATTGCGGGACTGCGCGAACGCCTTCTCGGCGGCGAACGGGTGCATCTTCAGCTCCCCCGCCGCCTCCCGCGGGCGGACGCCGGCCAGATCGAGGTTCTGACAGGACTGGACGCGGCGCACGTGCGCCGCCAGCCGCCCGACGAGCATGTAGGCCTCGCCCGAGCGGGTCGAGCGCTCGAGGATCGACTCGCAGGCGCCGAGAACCGCGCCGACGTCACGGCGGCCCCAGGCGTCGGTGAGGACGAAGGGCGGAACATCTGCGCGCGCCGTGACGAGCAGCTCGACCTCGTCCTGGCCGATCTGGTCGTGTCCGGCCCAGATGGAGAGCTTCTCGATCTCGCTGGAGAGCTCTTGCAGGTTGTCGCCGACGAGCTCGATCAGGGCGCGGGTGGCCTCGGCGGTCGTCTTGACCCCGTGGCGTGCGAACTGCTCGCCGACCCACCTCGGCAGCTCACGCTTCGAGACCTCGTAGACCAGGACAACGCCCTTCTTCGCAAGCGCCTTCGCGAGGGGGGCGTCCTTGCGGAGGCCTTCGCCGACGAGCGCGAGCACCGTCTCGGGCGCGGGCGCCGCCAGATATTCGGCGACCGCCTTTGCATCGGCGGCCTTCCAGCGCTCGACCTCGTCGACGAGCACGAGCCGACCGCCGGCCGCGAACAGGCCCATCGCGTTGCAGGCGGCGACCGCGTCGTCGCCGGTGGTGTCCCTCGCCGAGAGCCGCTCGATCGCGTCCTCGCCGAAGCGCTCGCGCAGCCGGCGGAGCGCGCGCTCGATCTTCGGCCGGTCGCTGCCGGTGAGCAGGTAGGCCGGCTTGAGCTCGTCCGCCACTCGCGGCAAGCATAGTCAGCGCCCCTGCCGGCTCAGGTGGAGCTTCCCGGCACCGGCCGCGCAGAGCAGCAGGAGCCCGATCGCGGCCGGCGTCGACGAGACCGAGGCGCCCGGAAGCCCGGCGATCAGGTGGGCGCACCACACCAGGTAGGCGGCGAGCCAGCCGTTCGCGACGGCGATCAGAGCGGCGAAGCCGGTCGAGACCGGAGCCGCGACGGCGGCCGCGAAGGAGAGGCCGAGCAGCGGCGCGACGACCGGCGCGGCGAGCGCGTTTGCGGGCACGGAGTAGACCGGGATGCGCCCGAACTCGAGCCAGAGGATCGGCGCGGTCGCGACGCCGCAGGCGAGCGAGACGGCGAGCACCTCGGGGAGCCCGGGCGGAAGCGGGTAGCCCGCGAACCAGTCTTTCGCGAGCGGGACGGCGACGAAGATCGCCACGACCGCCGCGAACGAGAGCTGGAAGCCGGCGTCGAACAGGTTGTAGGGGCTCCAGGCGAGCAGCACGAGCGCACCGACGAGCAGGAAGTGCCAGCGGTCGCGCTGCCGGGCCGACAGCCAGGCGATCGACCCGAGCGCGCCCGCGATCCCCGCCCGGATCACGGACGGCTGCGCGCCGACGGCGAGCACGTACGAGGCGATCCCCGCCAGCGCGCCCAGCTCCCCGATCCAGCGCGGAATGCGCAGGAGCCAGGCCAGGCCCAGCACGCAGGCCGCGACGAAGATCACGTTCTGGCCGCTGACCGCCAGCAGGTGGTAGAGCCCCGAGACGCGGAAGTCCGTGCGCAGGCCGGTCGACAGGTCCTGGTCCTCGCCGAGGACGATCCCTTCCAGGACCGCGCGTCGTTCTCCCGCGAGCCCGGGCGCAACTCCGCGCGCGAGCCAGCTACGAACCCGGTCTGCGTAGCCGCCGATCCCGCCGCGCCGCCCGACGAGCCGCCAGTCGCGAGCGAGGACGACGACGTGGACGCCGTGGCGGCGGAGCCACGTCCGCTCGTCGAAGCCCTTCGACGCGGGCCGCGGGAGGCGGAGCCGTGCGCGGAGAGCGATGATCGCGCCCTGCGGCGGCGAGCGGCCGACGGGGAGGTCGAGCATCACCGGCTCGCGGAGCCCGACCGCGCCGAACCGCCTCAGGGTGGCCGGAACGCGCAGCTCGAACTCGCCGCCGCGCGCGGGACCCGTGACCACCGCGAGCGCGGGAGCAGCCTCGCCGACCCGCGGAAGCAGCACGCTGGAGTCGAGAGAGTCGAGGCGCGCGCTGCCCCACCACCAGCCACCGAGCGCGAGCGCGACCGCGAGCGATGCCACCCGTGCGATCGGCGCCGCTGCGAACACGCAGCCGGCGACCGCGAGGAGAGCGAGCGCGACAACGGTGAGGCCGCGGCCGCGCACCCCGTTCGAGGCGGCGAGTCCCACACAGGCTGCGCCGGCGAGGACATACGGATAGTTCCGCAGTGTCCACTCGCCGGCCCGATGGCTCAGCGGGACCGGCTGAAGCCCGTCCCACGGCTCGCTCATGGCACCACCAGGCCACGCAGCTGCTCCACCCGGGACGGGCCGATGCCCGGGACCTCGTCCAGCTCGTCGACGCTGCGGAAGGCACCGTGAGCCGTGCGGTACTCGACGATCTTCTCCGCCGTGACCGGGCCGATCCCGGGCAGCGAATCGAGCTGCTCGGCCGTCGCGACGCTCAGCTGCACCGGGCCGGCCGGCGCGGCGCTGCCCACCCCGCCGACCGGTGCGCCCTGCGCGGCCGCGACCGCCACGGGCAGCCGCGCGGGGACGACGAGCTGCTCGCCGTCCGCAACGGGAGCAGCGAGATTGACGCCTGCGGGGTCGGCGCGCCGCGTCAACCCACCGGCCTGCGAGACGGCGTCGGCGACCCGCGAGCCGGTCGGGACTCGGTACAGCCCGGGCCGGTGGACGGCGCCGACCACGTAGACGACCAGCTTCGGGGATGGCGCGGGCGCACGGGCAGACCCGGCCTCCGCAGAGCCGACGATCGGCCGCTCGAGCGCCGTCGACGCCGATGGCCCGTGGAGAAGGAAACGCGAGCCGATCAGCACGACGACCGCGACGACCAACAACCCCGCCAGCACCCGCCGCTTCGTCAGCACGATCTCGTACATGTCGTCCAGTGTGGCAACGAAGTCGTCACGCGCGTGTGACCGATTCGTGCCGAAACTGCCGCTTTACACCCGCCTCACACCTCGCCGGGCACCATGTCCCCATGCACCTGATCGCGACGCTCGCGATCGTGGCCGGCGGCCTCCACGGCATCGTGATGAAAGGCCCGACGAACCCCGTCTGCCGCGCCGGCGTAGCCGTGCAGCGCTCCCGCCCAGGTCACCCTGCTCTTTCACCGCACCGGCCCGACCCCGCGCCTCTACCGAACACGGTCCACCGCCACCGGCGCCTACCGGATCGCCCTCCCCGCCGGCTACTACACGGTCACGACCGCCGAGAAGATCGGGATCACGCGCAACATCCGCCCGCAGCGCGTCCACGTCCGCGCCGGCCACCAGGACGCGCTGAACTTCCACATCGACACCGGAATTCGCTAGCCCTACGCTAGGAGGCGTGCCTTCGAGCCACGCCTTCGCGATCTACATCCCCGCAGCGCTGATCCTGCTCGCGATCCCCGGTCCCGCCGTGCTCTACATCATCGCGACGAGCGTCGAGGGTGGCCGCCGCCAGGGCCTGCTCTCGGTCGCAGGCGTCCACGTCGGCTCGCTCGTCCACGTCGCCGCCGCCTGCGCCGGCCTTTCTGCCCTGATCGTCTCGTCGGCGGTCGCGTTCTCGACGGTCAAGTACGTCGGAGCCGCGTACCTCGTCTTCATCGGGATCAAGAAGTGGCTCGAGAAGGACGATCTCCCGGATCTCCCCGCGCGCCCGCCCCGCAGCGGCGCCCGCGTCTTCACGCAGGGCGTGATCGTCAACGTCCTGAACCCGAAGACTGCGCTCTTCTTCCTCGCCTTCCTGCCGCAGTTCGTCGACCGCGACCGGACCGTGTGGACGCAGATCGCCGTCCTCGGCCTCGTCTGGGTCGTGCTCGGCTTCCTGTCGGACGGCGCCTACGCGATCGCCGGCGGGACGATCGGCGGCTTCATCCGCCGCCGCCGCAAGATGGTTCGAATTGCCTCGGGCGGGATATTCATCGGTCTGGGCGCAGTCGCCGCCAAGAGCTGATGAGCCACACCAAAGCAAATCTCCGGGACGTCGAGGATTCGGCGCCGAAGTTCGACATGCCGGCCGAGATGCAGGCCCGCTTCGCGCGCAGCGCGATCGAGGGCGAGACGCTCGGGCTCTCGCTCTTCACGCTCGCCCCGGGCTTCCGGATTCCGTTCGGCCACAAGCACGTGACCCAGGAAGAGGTCTACGTCGTGGTCAAGGGCTCGGCGCGCGTCAAGGTCGACGACGAGGTCGTCGAGCTGGGCGAGTGGGACGCGATCCGCTTCGGCAAGGACACGATGCGGAACATGGAGGCCGGGCCCGAGGGCTGCGAGTACCTCGCGTTCGGCGCCGGCGACGATCCGACGGAAGCCCAGATGGCGCCCGGCTGGTGGAGCGAGTAGGCTCGCGCGTTCAGCTTCTAGGTCGCGGATTCCCGGGCGACCTCTTCTTGAACAGGCCCGCGGCCCGATCCTATTCCGCCGAGAAGGACGGAGACCGCTTCTCGCGGAACGCGGCGAAGCCCTCGCGCATGTCCGCTGGTGGACGCCAGCCGGACGAGCGCCTCGGTCTCGCGCGCCATCGCCTTCTCGACCGCCGAGCCGAGCCCTCGACGAGCAGCCGCTTCGTCGCCCGTACGGCGAGCGGCGCGCGCGAGGCGATCTCCTCCGCGAGCGCATGCACGCTCGCCTCCAGGTGGGCAGGCTCGACGACCGCGTTCAGCAGGCCGTTGTCGAACGCCTCGTTCGCGCCGATCAGCCGGCCGGTCAGCATCAGCTCCGACGCGTAGCCCGCGCCGCACAGCCGCGGCAGCAACACGGTCGAGGCGTTCGAGATCACCAGCCCGATCCCGACCTCGGGGCAGGCGAACCGCGACCGAGTCGTCGCGACGCGCAGGTCGCACGAGCACGCGAATTCGAACGCCCCGCCGATGCAGACGCCGTCGATCGCCGCGATCACCGGCACCTCGAGCGCGAGCGCGATCCGCGTCAGCTCGTGGAAGCCCTCCACGACGGTGCGCCACTCGTCCTGCGTCAGATCCGCGGTCGCCTTCAGGTCGTCGCCGGCGGAGAATGCGCCGCCCGCACCGCGCACGACGAGCACGTTCACGCCGTCGCGCGAGCCGGCGTCGCGGAGCGCGGCGCCGAGCGGCGGCAGGTCGTCCGGCGCGAGCGCGTTCAGGACGCCCGGCTTCTCGAAGACGACGGACGCGACCGCGCCCTCGACCGAGACGTCGAGGCTACCATCCCGGATCCTCGCCCGCGTAGCGCCGCCAGATCCGCTTCGTCTTCTGCTCGCTCGAGGCCATCGTCCCTGCGGGAAGAGCGGTGATCGCGACCTGAACCTGCAGCCGCTCGCGGATCATACGGTCGAGCCCTTCCGGGAGCTCGTCCGCCTCGACCGCGATCGGGATCGGCGGCACCGGCACCGGCTCGTCGAGGACGACCGCAAAGCCCCGCATCGCCGGCACCGCCTCGGCGAGCAGCCGCTCGATCGCGCTCGGGAAGACATTGACGCCGCGCACGACGATCATGTCGTCCACCCGCCCGAGCAGCCGGATGCGGGGCTGGCCGCGCCCACACGGGCAGTCGAGGTCGAGCACCTCGGCGCGATCGTGCGACCGGAACCGGACCAGCGGGCTCGCCTCCCGCTCCAGGTGGGTGTAGACGAGCTCGCCCGACGCGCCCGGCGCCCACTCGAGCACGCGGTCGGTCTCGGGGTCGACGAGCTCGGCGACGAGCAGGTCGGGCGTCGAGAGGTGGAACCCGTCACGCGCCTCGCACTGCGCGCCGAGCGTCGGCCAGACCTCACCGAGCCCGTAGGTATCGGCGACGCGCGCGCCCCAGGTCGCCTCGATCCGCCCGCGGAGCTCGGGGATGTCGCCGCCCGGCTCGCCGCCGGTGACGAGCGTGAGCAGCCCGAGGCCGGCCGGGTCGAGCCCCTTCGCGACCGCGCGCTCGGCGAGGTGGTTCGCGTACGACGTGATCGAGAACATCCCGGTCGGCCGCAGCGACGGCAAGAGGTCGAGCAGCCGGTCGCTCTGCCCGAGCCCGACCGGGACGACGGTCGCGCCGGTCGCCTCCAGCGACATGTGGTCGGCGATCCCGCCCGCGTAGAACGCGTAGTTGACGCAGTGGAGGATCGTGTCGCGCGGCGTGACGCCCGCCGAACGGAAGGCCCTGGCGCCCGCGAGCGACGACCGCTCGAGGTCGCTGCGCGTGAACCCGACCAGCAGCGGCGTCCCGGTCGTCCCGGAGGTGACGTGCAGGCGGACGATGTCCTCCTGCGCGACGCCGGCAAGCGGCCCGAGCGGCGGGTCCTGCGCCTGCGCGGCGAGCAGCTCCGCCTTGGCCACGAACGGCTGCTCGGCGAGCTCGGCGAGCGACCGCACCGGCCCGAGCCGCTCGCGGTAGAACACCGACCCGGCGCGGACGCGGTCGATCTGCGCCGGGAGCGCGCGCTCCTGGAGCGCAAGCTGCTCCGCGAAGGAGAGCCGCTCCACGTCGTCCATACGGCGATTCTGAACGGAGATGGCCCCGACTCAGACCGGCGCGGACTCCTGCGCGTACCCGACCCCGACGAGCGCCAACGCAATCTCGCCGAGGATCGCGGGATCGTCGATCGTCGCCGGCACGCTGTATTCCTCTCCGTCGGCGATCCGCCGCATCGTCCCGCGCAGGATCTTCCCGGAGCGTGTCTTCGGCAGCCGCTTCACGACCGCCGCGGTCTTGAACACGGCGACCGGGCCGATCTGCTCGCGAACCAGCGCGACCAGCTCGGCGGCGATGTCCTCGTGCGGACGCTCAACGCCCGCCTTCAGGACGACGAGCCCGACGGGCACCTGGCCCTTGAGCGAGTCGGCCACGCCCAGCACCGCGCACTCGGCCACGTCGTCGTGGGACGCGAGCACCTCCTCGATCGCGCCGGTCGAGAGCCGGTGCGCGGCGACCTTGATGATGTCGTCGTCGCGGGCCATCACGAAGACGTAGCCGTCCTCGTCCACGAACCCCGCGTCGGCGGTCTTGTAGTAGCCCGGGAACGCGGCGAGGTAGGCCTCGCGATAGCGCTCCTCCGCGTTCCAGAGCGTCGGGGAGGCCCCGGGTGGCATCGGCAGCTTCACGACCAGCGAGCCGATCTCGCCGGCGTCGGCCTCCGCCCCGCTCTCGTCCAGCACTCGCACGTCCCACCCGGGCACCGACCGGGTCGGCGAGCCCGCCTTCACCGGCAGCTGCTCGATCCCCATGCAGTTCGCGACGATCGGCCACCCGGTCTCCGTCTGCCACCAGTGGTCGATCACCGGCACGCGGAGCTTCTGCTCGGCCCAGTGCAGCGTCTCCGGGTCGCAGCGCTCCCCCGCCAGGAACAACGTGCGAAAGGCCGAGAGGTCGTAGCGCCCGATGTGCTCGCCCTCCGGATCCTGCTGCCGGATCCCGCGGAACGCCGTCGGCGCGGTGAACAGCGTCTCGACGCCGTGCTCCGCGATCACCCGCCAGAACGCGCCGGCGTCCGGCGTCCCGACCGGCTTCCCCTCGTAGAGCACCGTCGTGCAGCCGTGGAGGAGCGGCGCGTAGACGATGTACGAGTGCCCGACGACCCAGCCGACGTCGGACGCGGCCCAGTAGACCTCGCCCGGCTGGACGTCATAGATGTTCGGCATCGACCACGCGAGCGCGACCGCGTGGCCGCCGGCGTCGCGGACGATCCCCTTCGGCTGCCCGGTCGTGCCGGAGGTGTAGAGGATGTAGAGCGGGTCGGTCGCCTCGACCGAGACGCACTCCGCCGGCTCCGCGCCGGCGACCGCCTCCGACCACGCGATATCCCGCCCGGGGACGAGCTCCGCCTCGAGCGTCGGCCGCTGGAGGACGATGCAGCGCTCCGGCTTGTTGGCCGCCAGGTCGATCGCCGCATCGAGCAGCGGCTTGTAGGCGACCACGCGGTCGGGCTCGATCCCGCACGAGGCGGTGACGATCACCTTCGGAGCGGCGTCGTCGATGCGGGTTGCGAGCTCGCCGGAGGCGAACCCGCCGAAGACGACGGAGTGAACCGCGCCGAGCCGCGCGCACGCGAGCATCGAGATCAGCGCCTCGGGGACCATCGGCATGTAGAGGATCACCCGGTCGCCGCGCTCGACCCCGTTCGTGCGGAGAGCGCCCGCGAACAGCGCGACCTCGTCCCGGAGCTCCGAGTAGGTGTAGGTGCGCTTCGTGCCTGTGACCGGCGAGTCGTAGATCAGGGCGGGCTGGTCGGCGCGGCCGCGCTCGACGTGCCGGTCGAGCGCGTTGTACGCGGTGTTCAGCCGGCCGCCCGTGAACCAGCGGTAGAACGGCGCGCGCGAGTCGTCGAGGATCCGCGTGGGCGGCTCGTCCCAGTCGATCGCCTCCGCAGCCTCGCGCCAGAACTCCTCCGGCTGCTCGAGCGAGCGCCCGTAGACCTCGTCGTACCGCCGCACACGCGAAGCCTACTTCGCGGCAAGTAGCCTCGACCGCGTGCGCCGCCTGCTCCCGTTCGTGTGCGTCGTGGTCGTCGTCGACACGATGCTGTACGCGGCGCTGACGCCGCTGCTGCCTCACTTCCGGCGGGAGTTCGACCTCTCGAAGGCCGGGGTGGGCGTCCTCGCCGCCGGCTTCGCGATCGGCGTCCTGCTGGCCGCCGTGCCCGGCGGGATCGTCGCGTCGCGCTTCGGCGCCCGCGTCGCGGTGATCGGCGGGCTGACGCTCGTGACGCTCGCGAGCGTCGGCGTCGCGCTCGCCGACAGCTTCGGCCTCCTCTTCGGCGCGCGGTTCGTCCAGGGCCTCGGCTCCTCGATCACGTGGGCGGGCGCCCTCTCCTGGCTCGCGCTCGCGACCCCGAGCGAGCGGCGCGGGCGGACGATGGGGACGGCGATCGGCGCAGCCGTGTTCGGCGCGCTGCTCGGGCCCGTGATCGGCGCCGGCGCGAGCGCGATCGGCGTGCGCGCGGCGTTCTCGATCGTCGCGGGCGTCTGCGTCGTGCTGATCGCGCTGGTCTTCTGGTTCGACCCGCCACCGCCCGAGCGCCAGCCGGCGCGCGCGATCCTCGGCGCGTTCCGGAACAGCGAGTTCCTCCGCGGGCTCTGGGTGACGACCCTGCCGGCCCTGCTGTTCGGGACGCTGATCGTGCTCGCGACCCTCGCGCTCGACAGCCACGGCTTCTCCGCGGCCGAGATCGGCGCGGTCTGGATCGTCGCGACGGGAATCGAGAGCGCGATCAACCCCGTGCTCGGCCGGATCACCGACCGGCTCGGCCCGATGGCGCCGATCCGCTTCGCGCTGGCGGGGTCGATCGTCGTGCTCGATGGGCCTAGCCGTGACCGAGAACCCGTGGGTGCTCGTGCCCGCTCGTCCTCGTCGCCGCGATCGCCTTCGGCGGCTTCTACGCGCCGGGGATGACGATGCTCTCGCACGCGGCCGAGGGGATCGGCCTCGCGCAGGCGCTCAGCTTCGGAGTGATGAACGCCGCCTGGGCGATCGGGAACGCGGTGGGCCCGGCGGCGGGCGGCGGGCTCGCCCAGCTCACCCGCGACGCCGTGCCCTACCTCGTCTGCGCGGGCCTCTGCGCCGTGACGCTCGGCCACCTTCCGCCGGGCCGGTCAGAGCCGCGCCCAGTGCGTCCGCACGTAGGGCCGGACGATCTAGTCGAGATCGCCGACCGCGTGGGCCGCGAACGCCGCCTCGGGCCGGCGCTGCGGGATCAGAAAGCCGACGAGCAGCCCGACGGCGAGCACGCCCGCACAGAGCGCGAACGCGAGCGTGTAGCCGTGCTCGGTCGGAATGTCGCTGCCGGCGACGACGGTGCCGGCGATCAGCGACGCGGTCGCCGCGCCGCCGAACGAGCCGCCGACGGTCCGCGTGACCGTGTTCATCCCGGTCGCGACGCCGGTCTCGGCCGGGCCGACGTTCTCGATGATCAGGTTCGCCATCGCCGCGAACGCGAGCCCGACGCCGCTGCCGAGCAGGGCGCCGGCGACGAAGACCTCCCACTTCTGGTCGTGCGCGAACGCCATCACCAGGAACGACAGCAGCGCGAGCGCGGCAGCCGGCGAGCAGCGGCGGCTTCGAGCCGAACCGCTTCTCGAGCCGGCCGGTCTGCGAGCCGACGATGAGCATCGCCATCGTCGAGGGGAGCATGAAGAGGCCGGCCCCCGTCACCGACGCGTCGAACCCGTAGCCCGTCGCCGTCCGTCTCGACGAACTGCGGCAGCAGGAAGAACGTCGCGTACATCCCGAAGCCGAGCAGCAGCGCGACGACGTTCGTCGTCCAGACGCCGCGCAGCCGCATCATCCGCATGTCGACGAGCGGCTGCCGCGAGCGCGTCTCCACCCACACCCAGAACGCGAGCAGGACCGCCCCGGCGGCGATGCACCCGAGCGTCTTCGCCGACAGCCAGTGCCACGAGCTCGTCTGGCTGACCGCGACCAGGACGAGCACGAGCCCGGCACTCATCAGGATCGCCGCCAGCCAGTTGACCTGGCCCGGCACGCGCACCGGGGACTCCGGGACGAAGAGGTGCGTGAGCACGGTCGCCGCGACGATCGGGATCAGCGGCAGCCAGAAGAGGTAGTGGTAGGAGAGGTTGTCCGCGATCGGCCCGGCGAGCACGAATCCCGCGCCCGCCCCCGACGCCGAGCAGCGCCGACATCAGCCCGATCCCGCCCGCGACCCGCTCCCGCGGGAACTCGTCGCGGATGATCCCGAACGCGAGCGGGAAGATCCCGCCGGCGGCGCCCTGGATCACGCGCCCGATGAGCATCACCGTGAGCGTCCCTGCGACCGCCGTGACCAGCGTCCCGACGCAGAGCAGCGCCAGCACGAGCACGAGCAGCCGCTCCTTGCCGTACATGTCGCCGAGCCGTCCGATGATCGGGGTCGCGACCGACGCGCTCACGAGGTAGGCGGTCAGCACCCAGCTGACCGCGCTCTCGGAGACGCCGAGCGAGTGCTGGATGTCCTGCAGCGCCGGCGCGACGAGCGACTGCATCAGGGCATACGACGTCCCCCCGAGGACGAGGACGGCGAAGATGCGGTCCGGGTTCCGGCTTTCCTGGGCGACCTGCTCGACGCTAGCTGAGCGGCGTCAGTCCAGGCCGAACCAGCGCGCGCGGCGACTGGAGCCGAAGTGCTTCTTCTCGGCGACGAGCTCCTGCGATGCCTCGTGGTACGTCCCGGTCGGCTTCGGCCCGGAGAAGAAGTCGACGTCGACGCGGCCGACCCGGCCTGCGCCGAACTCGATGTAACAGGAGCCGGTGCCGTCGTAGGGCGCGGCCGGCTCTGCGCCGGCGATCTCGGCGAGGAGGGCGTGGGCGACGACGCTCGCCTGGCGCTCGGCGAAGACGCCTGCCTTCGGAGTGCCGACCGTGGCGACGTCACCGACGGCATAGACGCCCGGGTACTTCGTGGCGAGCGTCCTCCCGTCGACCGGGATGTAGCCGTTCTCCGCCATCCCGCTCTCCTGGACGACGTCGGGAGCGCGGTGCTTCGGCACGCCGAGGAAGAGGTCGAACGACTGCGTCGAGCCGTCGTCGAGCACGGCCTTGCCGTCCTCGATGGAACTGATCCGCACTCCCGGCACCCACTCGATCCCGCGCTCCGCGAAGGCCTCGAGCAGCGCAGCGGAGGTGTCGGGCGACGGCGGCACCGGCGTGCCCGAACGGCATCACGACCGCGATCTCGCAGTCGTCGCGGACGCCGCGCGCCGTCAGGTGGTCGTGCAGCAGCAGCGCGCACTCGCTCGGCGCGGGCGGGCACTTGAACGGCGCGTCGCAGACGCCGACTACCGCTCGGCCGCTCGTGAAGCCCGGGAGCACCTCGGCGAGCCGCGCCGCGCCCGCGACGGAGTAGAACTCGTTCGCCTCGGCGAGCCCGGGCGTGTGCTCGAAGTCGTAGTCGGCGCCGAGCGCGACGACGAGGAAGTCGCCCGCGTAGGTGCCGCCGTCGGTGGTCGCGCTCTTCCGCTCGGGGTCGATCGCCGTGACGCGTTCCTGAACGAAGCGCACGCCGGGCTTCGAGATCGCGCTGTACGGCAGCCGCACCGCGTCGAGCCCGGTCCGCCCGAACATCACGTCCAGCTTCGAGTAGCCGAAGACGAACGCGTCGCCCGCGTCGATCAGCGTCAGGTCGAGCTCGTCGCCGAGCGCGTCGGAGAGTGTGGTCGCGAGCTCGAGCCCGCCGAAGCCCGCTCCGAGGACGACGATGCGAGCGGCGGGCATGAGAGCTTGTATCACCCGCAGCGTCAGCACGCGTCAACCCGGTTTTGGCGGCAGGGCTCGTTGCCGTAGATCCGGGATAGGCCGTACTTCACGCCGTGACTGACCGGTGATGCCGTCGACCATGGCGTCGCCGGCCGCGAGACCCGCCTCGATCTGGTTGTGGCCGGGCTGGCCCAACACGACCCCCGTGATCGCCGTCGGCTTGCCGTCGATCCAGCGGATGGCCCGGAAGGCGAAGCAGCCGCCGGCCGCGGCCGTCGAGCCGGTTTTGACGCCGACAAAGCCGTTGATCCCGAGCAATGTGTTCGTGTTGTGCACGGTGCCGGCGACCGGCAGCGTCGCGCTCGGCGTGGCGACGATGATCGCGAACACCGGCAGGCGCATCGCCCGGACGACCAGACGCACCTGGTCGGCGGCAGTCGACACGGTTGCGTCGTCGAAGCCGCTCGGGTCGGTGTAACGAGTGTGGGTCATGCCGAGCGACCGTGCGGCGACATTCATCCGGGCGACAAAACGGGCCACCGAGCCGGCGTCCCACCGCGCCAGAACCGCGGCGATGTTGTTCGCCGACGGCAGCAGCAGCGCCTGCAGCGCCTGCAGCTCGGTCAATTGCTCTCCGACGGCGATGGGCACGACCGACTCCTGCTGTCCGCGCCGGCGGTCGGTGTCGGCGACGTCGGCGTCGGCGAGCGTGATCGTCGGGCCGTCCTGGCCGGGCCGTAGCGGGTGGTCACGGAGCACGAGATAGGCCGTCATCACCTTCGCGACGCTGGCGATCGGAGCCGCGTGCTGGTTCGGGCCGGCCTGGATCTGCGACGGTCCGATCTGGACCGCGGCTTGGCCATGTGCCGGCCATACCGTCCTGGGCAGTGCTTCGGCGCGAGTACCGCGGTGCTCACTGCGAGGGACGCCGTAGGGCGATGCGGCCGTCGAGGACGAGGACGCCAGCACCTGGTAGCCGAGGGCCGCGGTCGCCCCGATGGCGAGAAGCAGGGCGGCGACACGGATCCAGCGGATCCGAATCCGACGGGTCGGTGTTTCTGCTCGGTTGCTGTAGGCCATGCCGCCATTCAAGGCAGCAAGGTGTTCCGGGCCCGTATGGGGTTTTCGATACGCCGGCAATAGCCGCCGGCTCTAGCATCGGAGCATGCGCGTATTGATCGTCGAGGACGAGCCTTACATGGCGGACGCCATTCGCGATGGCCTACGCCTGGAAGCGATCGCGGCAGACGTCGCAGGCGACGGCGACACCGCTCTCGAGCTGCTGAGCATCAACGCCTACGACATCGCCGTCCTCGACCGAGACGTTCCTGGGCTTACGGGCGACGAGATCGCCGAACGCATCGTCGCCTCCGGCAGCGGCATGCCGATCCTCATGCTCACCGCTGCCGACCGGCTCGACGACAAGGCCACCGGGTTCGAGCTGGGCGCAGACGACTACCTCACGAAGCCGTTCGAGCTCCGAGAGCTCGTGCTCCGTCTCCGGGCGCTCGACCGCAGGCGCGCCCATAACAGGCCGCCCGTGCGAGAGATCGCAGGTCTGAGGCTGGATCCGTTCCGCCGCGAGGTCTACCGCGACGGCCGCTACGTCGCGCTGACCAGGAAGCAGTTCGCAGTACTCGAGGTCCTCGTCGCTGCCGAAGGCGGTGTCGTCAGCGCCGAAGAGCTACTGGAACGGGCGTGGGATGAGAACGCGGACCCGTTCACCAACGCCGTGCGCATCACGGTCTCGGGACTGCGCAAACGCCTCGGCGAACCGTGGATCGTCGCTACCGTGGCCGGCGTCGGCTACCGCATCGACACGCAACGAGACGCCGGGCACGAGGGAGAAGAGCGTGGATAGAGCCGCTGGATTGAGCGCTCGCCTCAAACTCACCCTCAGCTACGCCGGCTTCCTCCTGCTCGCAGGCGCCGTGCTGCTCGCGGCCATGTACGTCTCTCTTTCGCGTGGTGTGCACCCCGGTGTCTTCTTCGTAGTGGAAAGTCACCGAGCCCTCGTACGCGAGCTTGCGCCGACCGCGGCTCTCGTGATGGGGTTCCTGCTCGTGTTCGGTCTCGTGGGAGGGTGGCTTCTCGCCGGCCGTATGCTCGCCCCGCTGGGTCGCATCACAGACGCCACACGCCTGGCCGCGAACGGATCACTGTCGCACCGAATCCAATTGGAGGGCCGCAGCGACGAGTTCCGCGAGCTCGCCGACGCCTTCGACACGATGCTCGCGCGGCTCGAAGCACACGTCGACGCACAGCAGAGATTCGCCGCCAACGCCTCCCACGAACTGCGCACCCCGCTGGCGATCACGCAAACACTTCTCGACGTGGCGCGCAAGGATCCCAACGGCGCCAACGGCGAACTCGTCGACCGCCTCCACGCCGTCAACACCCGAGCGATCGACCTCACCGAAGCATTGCTCCTGCTCAGCCGCACCGACCAGCGTTCCTTCACCCGAGAAGACGTCGACCTGTCCCTCGTAGCGGACGAAGCCGCTGAAACGCTCCTACCGCTCGCAGAAAGACGCGGCCTCACCATCGAGACCTCCGGCGACCCGGCCGCGGCGATCGGCTCACACGCGCTCCTGCTCCAGTTGACCACGAACCTCGTGCACAACGCGATCGTCCACAACCTGCCCGAACAGGGCACCGTGTGGATCACGACCATTGCTCAGCCCAAGAATGTGGTGCTCGCCGTCGAGAACACCGGCGAGAAGCTCACCCCACAGTTGGTTTCCACGCTAGCCGAGCCGTTTCAGCGCGGCAGCAAACGCATACGCACCGACCACGCAGGTGTCGGCCTCGGCCTGGCAATCGTCAAGAGCATCACCCAAGCGCACGACGGAACCCTCACTCTCACCCCCCGGACCGCCGGCGGGCTCCGCGCCATGGTGCAACTACCCGCCGCGCCACACTGGCAAGAGGTTCAAAAGGATCTGTCGGTCCCTAACCGACGACGAGATTGACGAGCTTGCCCGGCACGACGATCGTCTGCCGGATCTCCTTGCCGTCCAGGTGCGCCTGCACCTTCGCGGAGCCTTTGGCGCGCTCGACCAGCTCCTCCTCCGGGAGGTCGGCGGGGACTTCCATGCGGTCTCGGACCTTCCCGTTGACCTGGACGACGAGCTGGAAGGTCTCGCGGGCGAGCAGGGCCGGATCGGCCTCGGGCCACGGCTGCTCCCAGAGTCGCTCGTGCCCGAGCCGCTGCCACAGCTCCTCGGTCACGTGCGGCGCCCAGGGCTGGAGCAGCGAGACCGCGGTCTCGGCGGCGAAGCGCGCGCCCGGGCGCGTCGGGCGAGTCGGCCAGGTCGTTGACCAGCTCCATCACCGCCGAGATCGGCGTGTGGAACTGCATGCGGCGGTCGAGGTCGTCGCTGACGCGCTGGATCGTCTCGTGGGCGCGGCGCACCAGCGGACCACCCGTGTCCACGGGCGCCTGCTCGGCGACCTCGTTGACGACGCGCCACAGCCGCCGCACGAACCGGCTCATCCCCTCGATCCCGGCGTCCGTCCACTCCATGTCCTGGTCGGCGGGGCCCATGAAGAGGATGTTGAGGCGCACCGCGTCGGCGCCGTAGGCCTCGACGAGCTCGTCCGGGCCGGAGACGTTGCCCTTCGACTTCGACATCTTCGAGCCGCCCATCTGCACCCAGCCCTGGTGGTAGAGGCGGGCGAACGGCTCGCGGAAGCCGAGCATGCCCATCTCGTTCATCACCTTGACGAAGAAGCGCGAGTAGAGCAGGTGGCCGGTCGCGTGGTCGATCCCGCCGATGTAGTGCGAGATCGGCGCACCAGTAGTCGACGACGCGGCGGTCGAACGGCGACTCCTCGTTGCGCGGGTCGACGTAGCGCAGGAAGTACCAGGACGAGTCGACGAACGTGTCCATCGTGTCGGCCTCGCGCTCGGCCGGGCCGCCGCACTGCGGGCACTCGGTGTGCAGCCACTCCTTGTTGCTGGCGAGCGGCGGGACGCCCTTCGGCCGGTAGTCCTCGACCTCGGGCAGGAGCACGGGCAGCTGGTCGTCCGGGACGGCGACGGGGCCGCACGTCGGGCAGTGGACGATCGGGATCGGGCAGCCCCAGTAGCGCTGGCGGGACATCGACCAGTCGCGGAGGCGGTAGCTGACCGCGGGCGCGCCCTTCCCTTCGGCGCGCAGCTTCTCGACGATCGCCTTCTTCGCCTCCTCGAACGGCAGGCCGTCGAACTCCTGCGAGTTGACGAGCCGGCCGTCCTCGTCGATGACGGTGACGACGGGAAGGTCGAAGGTCTCGGCGAACTGGAGGTCGCGCTCGTCGTGCGCCGGCACGGCCATGATCGCGCCGGTGCCGTAGTCCATCAAGCACGTAGTCGGCGACCCAGATCGGGAGCTTCTCCCCGTTCACCGGATTCGTCGCGTAGTGGCCGGTGAAGACGCCGGTCTTCTCCTCCTCGGTCGCGCGCTCCTCGCCGCGCTTGGCGGCCGTGCGACGCGCGTACTCCTTGACCTCGTCGGTGCCGAACTCCTCGACGAACGGATGCTCGGGCGCGACGACGAAGAACGTCGCGCCGTACAGCGTGTCCGGCCGCGTCGTGAAGACCTCGATGTCGCGGTCGAGCTCCTCGACGCGGAAGATGATCTCGGCGCCTTCGCTGCGGCCGATCCAGTTGCGCTGGATCGTCATCGTGCGCTCGGGCCAGTCGGCGCCCTCGAAGCGGAGCAGCTCGTCCGCGTAGGCGGTGATCTTCATGAACCACTGCTCGAGGTTGCGCGCCTCGACCAGCGCGCCGCAGCGCTCGCAGTGCCCGTCGATCACGTACTCGTTGGCGACCACGGTCTGGTCGTTCGGGCACCAGTTCACCGGCGCCGCCTTGCGGTAGGCGAGCCCACGCTCGAAGAAGCGCAGGAACAGCCACTGGGTCCACCGGTAGAACCCAGGGTGATGCGCCGAGATCTCGCGATCCCAGTCGATCACCCAGCCGATCCGCCTCATCTGGGCGCGGATCTCCTTGATGTTCCGCTCGACGATCTCCTTCGGGTGGCCGCCCTCGCGGATCGCGGCGTTCTCGGCGGGCAGGCCGAACGAGTCCCAGCCCATCGGGCGCATGACCATCCAGCCCTGCCGGCGGCGGAAGTGCGTGAGGACGTCGCCCATCGTGTAGTTGAGGACGTGCCCCATGTGCAGCGTCCCCGACGGGTACGGGAGCATCTCGAGCTGGTACCAGTGGTTCTCGGGCTCCTCGCCCGCGGGCGGGTTCGGCGTGTAGAACGCCCGCGCGTCCTCCCAGACCCGCTGCCACTTCTGTTCGATTTGCTTGGGCTCGTATCTGTCCATGGGTACAAAAAAGCCTCTCAGATGAGAGGCCGTCCGGAGTTGGCGCGGCGTCGCCGCGTCGCCTCCTGGTCTATGAGAGAAGCTTCACCACGTGAGCCATTCTAGCGCCCTGCTCCCGCTGTTCCCGGACACGGCCGAGATCCGCGACGGCGTCCTCTGGATCGGCGGCTGCTCGACGGTCGAGCTCGCGGAGGAGCACGGGACGCCGCTCGTCGTGTACTGCGAGGAGACGATCCGGAATGCGGCGCGCGCGTGGCGGCGGGGCGCCGGCGAGGGGACGGTCGTGTACGGGACCAAGGCGTTCCCGAACGTGCCGATCATGAAGATCCTGTGGGAGGAAGGCATCGGCGCGGACGTCTCGACGCTGGGCGAGATGAAGTACGCCGAGGCCGCAGGGATCCCGCCGTCGTCGTGGGTCGTACACGGGAACAACAAGTCCGACGAGGAGCTGCGGTTCGCAGCCGAGCAGGACGCGTGGCTCGTGGTGATGGACGAGCCGGGCGAGGTCGAGCGCTGCGTCGAGTTCGGGGTGAAGCGGGTGCTCCTCCGGATCACGCCGGGCATCGAGGCCGGCGGCCACGAGAAGATCATGACGGGGCATCTGGGGTCGAAGTTCGGCGTCCTGCAGGAGGACGCTGTAGACGTGATCCGGCGCGCGCGGGATGCGGGGCTGGAGATGGTCGGTCTCCATGTGCACCTCGGTTCGCAGGTGGTGAACGACGCACCGGTGCGGGTGCTCGTGGAATGGCTGGCGGGGTGGTGTGCGGAACTACGGGTGGAACTCGATTGGACGCCGGAGATCCTCAACCTGGGTGGCGGTCTCGGGATCCGCTACACGCCAGGAAGACCCGGCGCCCCCGAGACCGGACGAATACGCAGCGACCCTGACCGAGCGTGTCCAGCAGGCCTGGTTGTTGCAGGATCTGCCTCAGCCGCAACTCATCTTCGAGCCCGGCCGCTCGCTCGTCGGCCGCGCGGGCCTGACGCTCTACCGCGTCGGTGTGGTGAAGCGCAGCGGCCAGACGACCTGGGTTGCGATCGACGGCGGCATGTCGGACAACCCTCGCCCGGCGCTCTACGGCGCGCGCTACTCCGCCGTGCTCGCGAACCGAGGAGCCGAGCCGGCGACAGGCGCCTTCGCCGTCTGCGGCAAGCACTGTGAAAGCGGTGACGTCTTGATCGAGCGTACGGAGCTGCCCGAGCCCGCGCGGGGCGACTGCTTGGCGGTTCCGGCGACGGGCGCATACACGCTCGCGATGTCGTCCAACTACAACGCACTCGAGCGTCCGTCGGCGATCGTCGTGGGCGACGGCGCAACCTCGGCGATCCGAGCACGGGAAGCGGCCTGATGGCGCACGACGTCCTGCTCTGGTCCGACTACATCTGACCGTTCTGCCGCATCGGCCAGGGCCTGGCCGACTGGATGCGCAACGAGTACGGCGCCGAGGTCATCTGGGCGCCGTTCGACCTGCACCCCGAGTACCCGCCCGAGGGCGTCCCACGGCCGCCGTCGACCGGCGAGATGGAGGCCCGCTTCGCCGAGAATGGGCTCGTCTACGACCCGCCGTCGATTCGCGCGAACTCGCTGAAGGCCCTTCGCCTCGCCGAGCACGCGCGCGCTGAAGGGCTCTTCGACCCGATGCACGCGCGGCTGATGGACGCCTACTGGGCCGAGGCGCAGAACATCGGCGACCCCGACGTCCTGCGCGCACTCGCCGAGAGCGTCGGCCTCGAAGGAGCCGACGAGATCCTCGAGAGCGACGCCTATCTCGATGTCGTCCACGCCTCGACGGCACAGGCCGTCGCGGCCGGCGTCACCGGGGTCCCGGCCTTCGTGCTCGACCAGCGGATGCTCGTCCTCGGCGCGCACCCACGTACGACTTTCGAGCGCGCCTTCGCAGAGTTAGACTCGGATCGACCGGCATAGCTTTCATTTGTATAGTGACTGGAGCGCACCAAAAGGAGGCGACAATGGCACTGACAATCGGTTCGGATGCGCCGAACTTCACCGCCCAGACCACGGAGGGCGAGATCGACTTCCACGAGTGGGGCGGCGACTCGTGGGTCGTCCTCTTCTCGCACCCGAAGGACTTCACCCCCGTCTGCACGACCGAGCTCGGCTACATGGCGAAGATCAAGCCCGAGTTCGACAAGCGGAACGTGAAGATCATCGGCCTTTCGATCGACTCGACGAGCGACCACGAGGGCTGGGCGAAGGACATCGAGGAGACCCAGGGCACCGCGCCCAACTACCCGATCATCGGCGACGACGACTTCAGCGTCGCGAAGATGTACGAAATGCTGCCCGCGGATGTCGACGGCGACGCCAAGGCCCGGACGCCCGCCGACAACCAGACCGTCCGCAACGTCTTCGTGATCGGCCCGGACAAGAAGGTGAAGCTCATCCTCGTCTACCCGATGACGACCGGCCGGAACTTCGACGAGGTCCTGCGCGTGATCGACTCGCTCCAGCTGACCGCGAAGCACCGGGTCGCGACGCCCGTGAACTGGCAGCAGGGCGAGAACGTGATCATCGCCGGCTCCGTCTCGAACGACGAGGCGAAGGAGATCTTCGGCGAGTGGGACGACGCCGAAGCCGTACATCCGCATCGTCCCGCAGCCGCAGTAGCGAGAACCGGCATCGGCGCGACCGGGAGCCGCACCCGGTCGCGCCGTACCTTTCCTAGTCGCCCGTCGGCTGAACCGTCGCCGGCTCGACCATCAGGATCACCGTCCGCTTCCTCGCGACCGGGCGGTGCATGACCCCGCGCGGGATCGTCACGCCCTGCTGGGGCCCGAGCACGAACGGCTCGCGGCCCTCGACCTCGATCTCCAGCTCGCCCTCGAGCACGAGGAAGAACTCGTCCTCGCGCGTCGTGCTTGTGCCAGTGGAACTCGCCCTCGACGACGCCGAGCCGGACGACCGAGTCGTTCACGGTGGTCAGGGTCTGGTTGACCCACTCGTCGCCGACCGCGGCCGCCTCCGCGCCGACGTCGATCAGCGCCAGCGAGCCGAACTTGTCCTCGAGGTTGATCTTGTAGTCGGGCACAGCGCCTCCTCTGTATAGTCACATAGCTATATTCCATCACAGCGAAGGAGCTGCGTGATGAAGGTCGAGCTCGAGCCCGCGGGCGATCTCCACCCCTACTACGTCCTCGACGTCTTCACCGACACCCCGCTCGAGGGGAACCAGCTCGGCGTGTTCCCGGATGGGGAGCCGTTCTCCGGCGAGCAGATGCAGCGCATCGCCCGCGAGCTGAACGTCTCCGAGACGATCTTCTTCCTCCCGCCCGAGGCCGGCGGCGACGCGCGGATCCGGATCTTCACGCCCGGGCTCGAGCTGCCGTTCGCCGGGCACCCGGTGCTCGGGGCGTCCTTCGTCGCCGGCGAGGCACTCGGGCTCGACGAGGTCGAGCTCGAGACCGCGAACGGCGTCGTCCCGATCCGGCTCGAGCGCAAGGACGGCCGCGTCGTCTTCGGCTGGATGGAGCAGCCGCCCTTCCCGAACAAGCCCTACGACCGGGCCGACGAGGTGCTCGCCGCGCTCGGCGCTCGAGCGCTCGCTGCTCCCGGTCGAGGTCTACGTGAACGGCCCGAACCACGTCTTCGTCCAGCTCCCGGACGAGGCGTCGGTCGCCGCGCTCGATCCCGACCTTGCCGCGCTCGCCGGCCACGACCGCCTCGGCACCAACTGCTTCGCCGGCTCCGGCACGCGCTGGAAGACGCGGATGTTCTCCCCATCCCTCGGCGTCGGCGAGGACCCGGCGACCGGCTCGGCCGCCGGCCCGCTCGCCGTCCACCTCGGCCGCCACGGCGTCGTCCCCTTCGGCACCGCGATCGAGATCCACCAGGGCGCCGAGATCGGCAGGCCGTCGGTGCTGCACGCCCGCGCGCACGGCCCCGACAAGGCGGAGGTCGGCGGCTCCGCCGTCGTCGTCGCCCGCGGGCACTACCGCGTGCACTGATGTTCGACTCGGAGACGTTCGGCGCGCTCGCGAGCCCGAAGCGGCTCCAGATCCTCGAGTGGCTGAAGGATCCGAGGGCGCATTTCCCGCCACAGCGCGACGGCGACCTGGTCGAGGACGGCGTCTGCGTGATCTTCATCGCCGAGAAGCTCGGCGTCGCGCAGCCGACGGCGACCGCGCATCTGAAGGCGCTCGCCCGCGCCGGCCTCGTCACCTCGAAGCGGATGGCCGGCTGGACGTTCTACAAGCGCGACGACCGGGCGATCGCCGCGCTGAAGCGGGAGATCCGCAGCAACCTCTAGGTGCGCGAGGCGGCCAGCGAGATGCTCTCGACGCCGTAGGTGCTGCACGCATCGAGGGCGCGATCGGAGATGAACTCGTAGTCGTTGACCCGAAGGTCGTCGATGCGAAAGCCGGCGCCCTCGAGCGCTTCCACATAGTTCTTGCGAGGGATCGCGCCGGCGATACACGCCGCCCAGAGCTCCACGTTGCGCCTCGTGCGCTCCCTGAGCGCCTTGCCGCTGACGATGTCGGCGAGCGCAAGCCGTCCGACCGGGCCGCAGCACCCGCGCGGCCTCGGCGAAGACCTTGTGCTTGATCGGCGAGAGGTTGATCACGCCGTTCGAGATCACCACGTCGAAGGTCGCGTCCTCGAACGGCAGCGCATCGATGCTCGCCTCGGCGAACTCGACCTGCTCGAAGCCGTCGCGGTCTCGCAGGCGGGCTGCCTTCTCGATCTGCTCGTCCGTGAAGTCGACCCCAACGACGCGCCCGGTCGGGCCGACCTGGACGCCGGCGCAGAACACATCGGTCCCGGAGCCCGAGCCGAGATCGAGCACGTGCTCGCCCGGCGAGAGCTTCGCGAGGTCGAGGTGGTACCCGACCCCGGCGAAGGAGGCCAGAGCCTCCTCGGGGATCGCGTCGAGCAGCTCGCTCGGATAGCCGACGCGCAGCGCGAGGCCCCGCCCGACGGCAAAGTGGAGCTGAGCATCCTCGCCTCTCGCCACCTGGCGGTACATGTCCTGCACCTGCGCTTCCAGCACCTCGCGGTCGACGAGGGAGCTCGCGTCGGCCTGAGGCAGCTTCTCCGCCAGCGCCATCTCCTCTTCCCGGGCCGCTGTCTGATCGGAGCTCATCGGAACCTCCTTCTGGGCGAATGGAGGCGCCGCACCTCCTGCGCACAATTGTGAACCTCGCGAAGAGCGGCGACAAGCTCTGTTGCAGGCCCGCACGGCCGCATCGTCGCACGCGAAGGCGCCCGGTTGCCCGGACGCCTCGCGCTGCTCCACCGCGGTCCGACGAGTCAGACGCGGAGGTATGGGTCGAGAATACGAACCTCGGTGATCCGGTCGACCGGCAGTCGATTGTGCGCCGCGGCCTTCCTGATCGCCTCCGGGCTCGGGCCCTCGCAGATGCAGTACGTCCGCTCCCCGTCGTCGCTCACGTAGGAGTGAATCCACGTCACGCCCTCCTCGGCGTTCCGGCCCACGTGAGCGAGGCACAGCTCGGCTCCGTCGCGGCCGGCCGGGATCGGCAGGCCGTTCCTGAACGTTCGCTCGACGACGTAGCGCGGCATCACGGCTCCTAGCCGTTGTTGAACGGCGTGACGAGCGGGTTCGTCCCCGAGTAGAGCCCGGATGGGTTCGCATACCAGAGCCAGACGTGCATCGTCACGAGGTCCGGATGCCAGAACCCGAACGCCGCGCCGCTCTGCGGGCTCGTCTTCGGGCAGGCGTCCTGCGAGGTGGCCGGCGTGAACGTCCCGTCGGCGTAGTGACACGCTGCGCCGAACGCACCGTACTTCGCGCCCGGGAGCGGCGGCGTCTTCGGCATCGACGGGAACACCCACTCGAGCGCGCCGAGCGTCCACGTCCCGCCACGCTTCTCGTAGACGAGGATTGCAGGCTTGGTCACGTCGAACCCGGTCACCTTCGGGTTCAGGAAGTGCCAGCCCATGTTCGGGATCATCTGGGTGATGACCTTGTAGCCGTCCGCCTTCGCCCTTGCCAGGTTGGTCACGTACTTCGCGGTGGCCAGGCGAGCCGCCGCGAGCGACGTCGCGAGCGGCGCGGCCGGGGCGGCCTTGACCGCTTTCCGGCTCGTGCCGCCCGCCGCCAGCGCAGCGATAGAGCCTGCGACTGCAACGACCAGCGCGAGCGAGATCAGCTTGCGCATCGGGTTTCCCCTTTCGGGTTGCATTGCGATGACATGCGACCTCGACGGTAGGAGCAGCCCGCCGCGCGGGCATCGGCGCGACTACCTAGCTTGCGGGAGCGCCGGTACCTATCTTTCCGGGACGAGCCCGAGCCGCGCGGCTTCGCCGCCGGCCTGGGTCCGGTTGCGCACGCCCAGCTTCCTCAGGATCGCGCGTACGTGGTGGCCGACCGTCCGCTCGGACAGGACGAGCCGGGCGGCGATCTCGGAGTCCCTGAGCCCCTCCGCTACGAGGCCGAGCACCTCGAGTTCGCGCCGCGTCAAGCCGGCCGGGTTCTCGCGGGTCTCCCGCCGCGGGCCGCGCGGGAGGCCGCGGATGCCGAGCTTGCGCAGCCGCCGTGCGACCAGCGCCGCCGCCGGAGCGGCGCCGAGTCGCTGGAGCTCGTCGAGCGCGCGGCGAAGCTTCTGCTCCTCCCCCGAGTCCATCCACGCGAGCGCCCGTTCATAGTCGTTGAGCGCCTCGGGCTCGACGGCGTCCGGTGTCGTCCGCGGCAGGCCCGCCCGCCACCGCCAGACCTCGAGCTCCCCGGCGAGCAACAGGTCGCTGCGCTCGATCGCGAGCGCGAGCGCGTCGTCGGTCGCCGCGGCAACCGCCTCGGGGTCGCCTGCGAGCCAGGCGGCCTCGGCGCGCGCGACGGCTGCGGGCCCCAACCGGCACGGCTCGCCGGTCGGCTCCGAGAGAGCCCAGGCCTCGTCGAGGAGCGCCTGCGCCCCCGGATCGCCGCGCCGCGCCCGCAGGAGGCCGAGCACGCTCAGCGCGAACACATGCGGCGCGATCGAATCGCGGCGAATGCGCAGGACGCCGGCGGCGGCCTCGGCCGCCTCGTCCCAGCGGCCGTCGACGAGGAGCAGGCGCGCGCGGTACGACAGCGTGTAGTAGCGGTACAGCTCGAGCCCGTGCTCCTCGACGAAGGCCATTGCGGCGTCCAGGTGCCGACGGGCCACGTCGTAGCGGCGTCCGTTGATTGCGGCGCCGATGAGCGTCGTGTACAGGATGCCCACATCCGCGGGATCTCCTTTCGCCTGCGCGAACTCGAGTGCTTCCTCGATCGGCCCGGGGTTGCCCTGGTCGAGCATCCGGGCGCCGATCACCCTGCGCGCCTGGATCGCCCTCTTCGTGTCGCCGAGCCTGTGTGCGAGCGCGAGTCCGTTTCCGGCCCACGCGATCGCCTCCTCCTGCCTGCCGGCCGTTCCGCAGTGGTTGCCGAGCACGGTGTAGGCGGAAGCGAGCGCCGGTCCCTCCGGCAGCGTCTCCAGGAGAGCCACGGAGTCCCTCGCCATCCGCTCGGCCTCGAGCGTCCGGCCCGGGCACCAGAGGATCTCGGAGAGCCAGCGCAGCGCCTCGCCCTCTTCCAGCCGCTCTCCCGCGGCCCGGCGCAGCTCCAGCCCGGCCTCGCCCGTCACGATCGCCTCGTCGATCTCGTCGGTCAGGTAGCACTCTCGCGATCGGCTCTCCAGCAGCTGGGCGCGCTCGCCCGACGAGAGCTCGTCGCCGTAACGCAGGGCTCGTGCGTACTGCGCCGCGGCCTCGCGGTGCGCGCCGAGCGAGGCTGCACGCGCGGCCGCGGCGGGCGCATAACGGAGCACCGCCGCCGCATCGCCGGCGGCCTCGGCATGGTGGGCGACTCGCGCGAGGTCGAGCGACCCCGCAGGTGGATCGGCGAGCGCGGCCAGGGCGCGCCGGTGCAGCTCCTCCCGGCGCAGCGGAGCGACCTCCTCCTCGACGGCCATCCGGGCCAGGTCGTGGCGAAAGGCGACGCCGCGAGGCTCCGAGCGCAGCATCCCCGAGGCGAGGCACTCGTCGAGGTGCTCTTCCTGCTCAGGAGTGAGCGCGCGCAGCAGCCAGAGCTCGGTGACGGGCGGCGTGACTGCAACCGCATCGAGGAGCGCGCGCGCCTCCGCGCCCAGCCGTGCCGCCCGGGCGAGGACCGCATCCCGCACCGTCTCCGGGATCGCATCGGAGCCGGCGGCCAGCACCTCGACGACGAAGAACGGGTTGCCGTTGGTCTTGCGGTAGAGCTCGTCGGCGTCGACGCCGTAGGGCTCGCAGAGCGCGACGACGGCCGCCTCCGACAGACCCGGGAGCCGCATCCGATCGACGGCGCGCGCCGTCGCGAGCTCCCCCAGCACGATGCGCAGGCGGTCGGCACCCGCGAGCGCCTCGTCGCGGTACGTCGCGACGAGCAGGCACCGCACCGTCTCGATCCTTCGAGCGAACAGGCGGAAGACATCGAGCGTCGCCTCGTCGGCCCAGTGCAGGTCCTCGAGCACGAACAGGGTGACTCCGCCGGCCCCGACCTCGGAGAGCAACGCGCCCGCGATCTGGTGCGGCATCGCACCGTCGTCGACGAGCGCCTTCAGAGTGCCACCCACCTCCTCGGCGATCCCGAGCAGTGGGCCGAGCGCGGGCGGCGCGAACAGCGGCTCACACTCGCCCCGGACGATCCTCGCTTCGGGGCGTGCCGCGGCCAGGGCCTCGACGAGCGCAGTCTTGCCGACGCCGGCCTCGCCGCCGAGCAGGACCACGCGGCCGGCGGCACCGTGCTCGATCGCGTCGACACAGTCGCACAGTCTTGCGAGCTCGCTGCCCCGCTCGAGTAGCCCGCCGGCTGCGCCCGACCGGAGGTCGAGCTCGACTTGTGCCATGACGGAATGATCGCCGGAGCCGTTCCATTCGGCAAGCCGTGCGAGCTCAGCGCCTACTGCGCGATGCATCGGACTCCGACCCGACAAAGTCTGATAGAGGTCATCCGATGCAGCGCACTGGGATCGGGCCGGAGGAATTCGCCGCGCGCCGCGAGCGATTGCTCGACCACGCCGGTACCACGGTCGTGCTCTTCGACCAGGCGTACATCCAGTACTACACCGGCTTCAACTTCCTCTCGAACGAGCGGCCGGTCGTGGTCGTCGTCGGCGAGGAGCTGACCGCGTTCGTCCCGCGATTCGAGGTCGAGCGCACCGAGGAGGAAGGCCACTTCGACCGGATCGAGTCGTACCCGGAGTACCCCGGGCCCGAGCACCCGATGACGATCCTCGCGAGGGCCTTGCCGAAGACCCCGCTCGCCGCCGACCAGGACGGCTACCCCGGGATCCTCGGCTACGAGGGGCCGGCGCTCTCCGAGGCGATCGGCTCGGCGGTGCAGACCCTGCAGCCCTTCATCGAGGGCCAGATGCGGATCAAGTCGCCCGCCGAGGTCGAGCTGATCCGCCAGAGCGCGCGCTGGTGCGAGCACGCCCACCGGCTCCTCCAGCAGTACTCGGTCGCCGGCGCGACCGAGGCCGAGGCGAGTCTCCGCGCGGGGCAGGAAGCCACGCTCGCGATGCTGCGAGAGCTCGGCCCGGACTACGCCGGCCAGCTCGGCTCACAGGACGGCGCGACCGCCGGCTACCGCGGCCAGATCGGCCGCCGCTCCGCCTGGGCACATGCGGTCGCGCACAACATCACCTTCCGGCCCGGCGACATGCTCGTCTCGGAGACAGCCGCGCCGTTCTGGGGCTACAACGCCGAGCTCGAGCGCGGAATGGTCGTCGGCGAGCCGTCAGACGAGCAGCGCGAGCTCCATCGCCACACGGTCGAGGCGCAACAGGCAGCCTTCGACGCTTTCGAGACCGCCAAGACCTGCGCGGACGTAGACAACGCTGTGCTCGCCTACCTCGACGACAACGGCATCCGCGACCTCTGGCGCCAGCACACCGGCCACGGGATCGGCCTGCGCAACCACGAGGCGCCCTTTCTCGACGTCGGTGACCACACGCCGCTCGAGCCCGGAATGGTCTTCACGATCGAGCCGGGTGTCTACAAAGAGGGACTTGGTGGCTTTCGCCACTCGGATACAGTTCTCGTGACCGGGACGGGAATCGAGATCCTCACCGACTACCCGCACGACCTCGCGAGTCTGACCATTTTGGGCTAGCGCCTTTTTAAGGCGCTTTTCAGGAAAGTCTGGCCCAATATGGAATACCGAACGAGCGTTCGGCGTTGAAGAAGAGCAGACCGAGAAAAGGAGTTGAGCTACCCCCTGAACACTGACATCACCACGATTATCGAGCAGGACGACCGCGAGCGCGAAGAGGAAGGTCTCGACCTCTCCTTCGACGCGGCTGCCGGCGGCGTCGACACGCTCAACCTGTTCATGAACCAGCTCGGCAACTACAAGCTGCTCACCGCAGCCGAGGAGGTCGAGCTCGCCAAGAAGATCGAGCGCGGCGACCGCGCGGCGAAGGAGCGCATGATCAACTCGAACCTGCGCCTCGTCGTCCATGTCGCGCGCCGGTACATGGGCCAGGGCGTCTCCCTCGGCGACCTGATCCAGGAAGGCGTGATCGGCCTCAACCGCGCCGTCGAGAAGTTCGACTGGCGGAAGGGCTTCAAGTTCTCGACCTACGCGACCTGGTGGATCCGCCAGGCCTGCCAGCGCGCGGTCGCGAACCAGTCGAAGACGATCCGCATCCCGGTGCACGTCGACGAGCGCCGCCGGAAGCTGTCGCGCGAGCGGCAGAAGTTCGAGGCCGCCCACGGCCGCGAGCCGACGGTCGAGGAGCTCGCGAAGGCCGCCGGGCTCGAGCTCGTTCACACCCAGGAGGCGCTCGAGGCGGTCGAGGCGAACGTCTCGCTCAACCGGCCGATCGGCGACGACGGCGACGGCGAGCTGGCCGATCTGCTCGCCGACTTCGAGAGCGTCGATCCGATGGAGGAGGTCGACACGAACCTGCGCGACCACGGCGTCCGCCAGGCGCTCGAGGTCCTCCCCGAGCGCGAGCGCCGCGTGATCGAGCTCCGGTTCGGTTTCGACGGCGAGGAGCAGCGCTCGCTGGAGGCGATCGGCAAGGAGCTGGGCCTGACGCGCGAGCGCGTCCGCCAGCTGGAGGCGAACGCCTTCCAGAAGCTCGCCGGCAAGCTCGAAGGCCTGATCGAGGCCGACGGCGACGACCTCGCCGCTTCGGCCTAGGCGTCGACCGCAGACACCAGGGACAGACCCCGCCGGGGGTCTGTCCCTCTTGGCCTTCCTGATCCTTCAGGGCACGACCCTGCGCATCACGCAGTTCCTCTTGCCTTTGGGCCGGAGGTAGCTGAAGCCGGCCTGCTCGTACGGGGACCGCGTGCCGTTGTAGAGGACGGACACCTTCTGGCCGCCGGTGTCGTGCGGGTACCCCTCCACGACCCCGCCGCCGGCCTGCGCAATCAGATCCACGGCACTACGAAGAGCGGCCGCCGTCACTCCTTTGCGCCGGTACTTCTTGTCCACCAACAGCCACCGAACACACCGTTGTGTCGCTCGACGAGCCGCGCGAATGCGTCCCAGGTAGTCGCATCGAGCGGCTTGAATACATAGTCCGTCATGTCTCGCGCTTCAACCGGCGATCGCGGGGACCGACTCGCCCGCGACCGGCTTCGTGTCTTCCGCGACCGCGCCGTCGTGGAGCTCGACCCGGTGGTCGGCCATCTCGATCAGCGGCGGGTCGTGCGTCGCGACCACGACCGACACGCCGCGCTCGTCGACCAGGCGGCGCAGGAGGCCCATGATCGTCTTCGCCCGGCCGGAGTCGAGCTGCGCGGTCGGCTCGTCGGCGATCAGGAGCCGCGGCTCGTTCGCGAGCGCGCGCGCGATCGCGACCCGCTGCTGCTCGCCGCCCGAGAGCTCCTGCGGGCGGTGGTTCATCCGGTCGGCGAGGTCGACGAGGCGGAGCAGCTCGCGCACCCTCGCCCCCCGTTCCTCCGGGTCGACCTTGCGCAGGCGGAGCGGCACCTCGACGTTCTCGGCGGCGCTGAGGATCGGGATCAGGCCGAAGGCCTGGAAGACGAAGCCGACCGTGTCGCGGCGGTACTCGACCAGCTCGGCCTCGGGGAGCGAAGCGACGTCGATCCCGTCCACGAAGACGGAGCCCGAGGTCGGGCGGTCGAGACCGCCGATCATGTTCAGGAACGTCGTCTTCCCCGAGCCCGAGCGGCCGTGGACGACGCACAGCTCCTGCGGCCGCATCGCGACCGAGACGTCCTGGAGCGCGTGCACCGTCTCCGCGCCCCGGTATTCCTTGGTCACGCCGACGAGGCGGACGAGCGGCTCAGTCATCGCCGGCCTCGGGACGGATCGAGATGTGGTCGGGCTCGAGCGCGAGGCGCACCCGCCGCTCGAGAGCAAGCGCATCGACGTAGTCTCGCGGCAACTGCAGCCGGCCCGCGCGGTCGAGCACCGCCAGCTCCTCGGAGACGAGCTCCTCGCCCTGGAGGCGCCGCAGCGTCTCGGTCGCCGTGCGGCCGTCGCGGATCCCGATCGTCCGCTCGACCTGCTCCGAGACCAGCGGGTCGTGGGTCAGCACGACGACCGTCACCCCCAGCTCGTGGGAGACCGCCCGCAGCGTCTCGAACAGGTGCGCCGAGTTCTCGCTGTCGAGCTCGCCGGTCGGCTCGTCCGCGAGCAGCACACTGGGGTTGTTCGAAAGCGCGATCGCGACGGCAACGCGCTGCTGCTCGCCGCCCGAGAGCGCGTCCGGCCGGTGATGCGCGCGCTCGCCCAGCCCCACGAGCTCGAGCAGCGACCGCACGCGCCCGGCGCGATCCGTGCGCCCCACGCCCTCGAGCGTCATCGGCAGCTCGACATTCTCGGCGGCGGTCAGATACGGGAGCAGGTTGCGCGAGGTCTGCTGCCAGACGAAGCCGACGACCCGGCGGCGGTACAGAGTGCGCTCCCCCTCGGAGAGCGAGGCCAGGTCGCGCCCGTCGACCTCGACCCGGCCGGCGGTCGGCACGTCCACCCCGCCGAGAATGTTCTGGAGGGTCGACTTCCCGCTCCCGGAGGCGCCGACGATCGCGACCAGCTCGCCGGACTCGACGGCCAGGTCGAGACCCTGGAGCGCGACGACCTCCAGGTCGGCGACCTTGTAGATCTTGACCAGGTTCTCGCAGAGGATCATCGGTTCTGCCATCAGCGTTCTCCGATCCGTAGCACTTGGTCGAGCCGGGCGCGCCGCATCCGGACGCCGGCCACGATGACGAAGACCACCGCGAGCGCCGCCACCCCGACCGCGAAGAGCACGGGCGCGAGCCACGGTACCGCGATCGGGTTGGAACCGCTGCCGGTATAGAAGGCGAGGTCGAGCCCGGGCTCGACGAGGTACGGAATCGCGATTCCGAGCCCGATCCCGAGCACCAGCGCCGTGACGACGAACGGCGCGAGCTCGACCGCCGCGAGCAGGATCCCCTCGCGCTGCGATCCGCCCATCGTCCGGACGAGCGCGAGGTCGCGGGCCCGGGAACGCGCGGCGATCAGCGCCATCAGCGCGAGCGCGACCGCGGCGAAGACGGCGGCGAGGATGATCGTCGCCCGGAAGCCGCGCTTGATGCTCGAGGCGAGCGGAGACGCGCTCAACGCGTGCACGATCGCCGCGCGCGAGTGGACGGCCGCGCCGGCCGGCACGAGCTTCCTCACCTCGTCCGCGCTCGCGCCGCGGACGTAGATCCGGTTCGGCGCGACGACCCCGCCGGCGTTCTTGACGGCGGCCAGCGAGACGATCGCGAACGGCGTGCCGAGCGGGACGCCGGGGAACTCGTCCTTCGCCGACGTCGAGGTCGCGAGCAGGCTGATCGACTCCCCGGGCAGAGTGCTCTGGAAGTTGCCGCCGCCCGGGAAGTCGCTGGAGACGAGCGCCGGGACCTGGCTCGGGATCGGCGGCAGCTGGCCGATCGACTTCGGCAGCTTTACCGCCGCGGGCGTGCCGGCGACGAGGCGCTCGTAGGCCGGCGGGTCGAGCGCGAGCAGCACGGTCGCCTGCGCGCCCCGGCCGACGCCCGCGTCCTGTACGTACGCCGGCGCGACGTCGCCGATCGCGTCGAGCTTCTTCGCGAGCCCCGTCGGCAGCGTCGCGTCGGGCGCGGCGTCCACGCGCAGGTCGGCGCCGATCGCGCGCCAGCTCGAGCGATCCTGCCCCGCGGCGAGCGTGCGCGCCATTGCGGCCGCGAACGTCGCGATCGCGAGCGCGAGGACGAGCACGATCAGCGGCAACGAGGCCGCTCCCGGCTGCCGCGCCGCCCTGCTCAGCCCCAGGTGCAGCGGCAGCCCGCGCCCTCGCCGCGCAACCCGCGCCAGCGCGGCGAGCGGCAGCGGGTAGAGCCGCAATGCGAGGATCCCGCAGGCGAGGCCGAGCAGCACCGGCACGCCGGCGAGATAGGGGTCGAACCCGCCGGTGTCGTTGGAGCCGAGGCCGCGCCGGCGCAGCAGGTAGACGCCGACCCCGGCGCCGACCACGACCAGCCCCTCCACCGCGAGCCGCCGCGCCGAGGGCCGTCCCGTGACGACGTCCTCGCGTGCGCGCGCGCCGAGCGGCCGCCGTGCCGTCCCGGCGATCGCCAGCACCGGCAGCAGCACGGTCGCCGCGACGATCGCGAACGCGAGCCAGGCGGACAGCGAGCTCCCGCGACCGTCCACCAGCAGCACCGCGAGCCCCCAGCCGAGCAGCGCCGCCGGCGCGGAGATCAGGAACGACTCCGCCGCCTGGGCAGCGAGCAGGTGGTGCGGCGAGGCGCCGCGGGTCCGCGAGAGCTCGGTCTCGTTCCGGCGCCGGTCGTACGACAGCGCGGCGAGCAGGCCGAGGCACGCGAGCGCACAGGCGAAGAGCCCGATCGCGGCGACCGAGAGCAGCGTCTCCGCCTGCGAGCGCTCCTTTCGGTACTGCGCGAGCACCGGCGAGAGAGCGACCTGGACCTGCCGGTCGAGCTGCGTCGCGCCGGAGAACTCGGACTGGAGCTGCGCGAGGTCCGCGGTCAGCGCCCCGATGTGCTGCGCGTCGACCCGGTCCGGCCGCACGACGTAGTGCGAGTCGTAGTTGAGGAGCAGCGGCCGCGTCGCCGCGAGCATGGTCTTGTAGCCCGCGTCGGAGATCAGCGCCTGCGCGAAGACGTTGTTCTCGTCGAGGCTCTGCGACTGCCTGATCGTCGGCGTGCCGAGGCCCGTGTCGCCGAACCAGAACTGGTCGTTGGGGTGGTCGACCGCGAAGAGCCCCGCCACGTGGATCGCCAGCGGCAATTCGTCGCGGATCGGGACGAGCTGCACGGCGGGATCCTGGAGCTCCGGGGTGAAGACGGCGCGGTCGCCGAGCTTCAGCCGCAGGGCCCGCGCGGTCGCGGTCGAGAGCGCGACCTCGACGAGCGGCACCGACCGGGTCTTCGGCAGCCCGGGGATCGGCGGCGCCGAGCGGTTCTGGAGGACGGGCTGCGAGACCGGCGCCTGGACGCGCTCGGTCGAAGCACCCGGGAACCGCCCGGCGACGAGCCGCACGTGCGGGCGGACGCCGGGCTGGTGGCGAAGGGTCACGAAGCGGAAGGTGCCGCTCGAGGTCCCGGTCGGGCGCCGGTCGGCCTCGAGGATGAAGAGCGGCGAGGTGACGACGAAGCCCTGGCGGTCGATCAGCGCGCGCAGCGAGGCGGGCAGCACCTGCTGGGACGCCGCGGCGTGCGCGTCGACCCGGCCGTCCGGGACGCGGGCCGTGTCGGTCACGCGCACCTGCCGCGCCGGCGCGGCCGCGTGCTCGACGGCGAACCGCAGGCCGTCGTCGGCGAACTGGTTGAAGAGCCGCGGCAGCGCGGCGAACAGGAACGTCGCCCCCGCGACGAGCACGAACATCGTCAACGCGGACATCGGCTCGAGCCGGAGGCGGCGCAGGAAGAGCGTCAGCCCGCCGGCGAGCGCGGAGACGGCATGCCGGCTCGGGCGCGGCAGCGTCGTGACGCTCATTTCCGCTCCAGCGCCGGCGAAGCCGGCACCTCCGCTCCCGGGTCGCCTCCGTCGAGCCTACGGCTCATGCGATCGCCTCCTCCCCCTGCCGCAGCGCCGGCGCGAGCCGCAGCCGGTTCACCAGCCGCAGCTGGAACGCCGCGATCGCCGCGAGTGCGACGACGAGCGCGAGCTCGAGCCAGAGGATCGTCTGCCACGGGATCGCCAGCCGCACGGGCGGGACCGGCGTCGCCCCGGACGCGCCGAGCGCGACGTACGGGAGCACGAGCCCGGAGACCAGCAGGCCGAGCGCGGTGCCGCCGACGAGCGAGAGCACGACCACCACCCCGCTCTCGATCCCGATCCCGCCGGAGAGCTGCCGCCGCCTGAGCCCGAGCGAGCGGAGCACGGCGAACTCGAGCGTGCGCTGCCGCGCAGCAGCCGTCGCGCTCGCTCCGAAGCCGACCGCGGCGAAGGCCGCCGCTGCGGCGAAGCCGAGCGCCAGCGCGCCGATCACGCCGAGCGGGACGGCGTCCTCGAGCAGCGTGTGCTCGCCCTCCGCGCGCGAGACGACGTCGATGCTCCGGTACGGCGCCGCGCGCAGCCGGTGAGCGATCGTGGTCGAGTCGTCCCCCGTGCGCAGCCACCACGTCGACGGCTCGACGACGTGACCCTCGTCGGTGAGCGAGAAGTCGAGGTAGGTGGGGAGATCGACGATCACCGCCGGCGTCCCGGGGTCGAGCGTCGGGAAGCGCTTGAACGTGCCGGCGATCCGCACCCGGTGCGTCCCGCCGGTCAGCGACAGCGGCACGACCTGGCCGACCTGCGTGTTGCTGCCCTCGAGGAAGCTCTCGCTGACGATCGCCGGCGGCGTGGTCGGGAGCTCGTCCTTGCCCGGACGCAGGAAGAACGCGGTGCTCGGCGACCGGCTGAAGATCTGGCCGACGTTGAAGACGAACGACCCGGTGTCGACCAGGGTGCGCACGGATCCGGGCGTCGGGGTCAGGGCATGCGCTGCCGGTGAGTCGAGCGGCAGCCGGAAACCGCTCGAGTACGCGCGCCACTTCGCGGCGCGGCCGATCGGCACCGCCCGCCAACCGCCGTTCGCGCCTGCGACCTCGAGGGAGCGAAGGTCGAGCGTCGAGCGGCGCGAGGCGAGCGGCGGGACGTCCAGGTCGAGCTCGAGGCCGACCACGGAGAGCGGGTAGCGAGGCGAGCGCCGGCGACCCGGAGGGGAGCCGGTGCGCCAGGTCGAGCACGAACCGCTTGGACGCTCCCTGCGCGATGCCCTGGAGCCGGTAGAGATAGAGCAGCCCGTCGCCGTCCTGGAGGTAGAGGAAGACCGACGGGTTGGCGATGTACGGCCCCGTTCCCTGCGGCAGCTCGATCGTCGAGGGCGGGATCGTCAGAGCCACCGTCAGCGCCAGCCGCGCCGGCCGGCCGGGCAACGCCACCGACGCCAGCCGGCCGCGGCCCTCGGCGAGCGGACGGACGAGATCGTCGAACGAGCGCGAGGAGAAGTCGCCGCGCGGCCGGACGACTCCCGGCGCTCGGCGGGTGTCGAGCGCGAGCAGGTTGCCGGTCGCGCCGCCCGCGGCGGCGAAGTCGAACGAGTCGGTCACGGCCGGCAGGGCGGCTGTCGCGCCGAGCGCGCGGTAGCTCGAGCCGAGGTCGATCGTCGGCGGCGCGCCTCCCCGCTCGCTCGGATCGACGAGCACGTCCGCGCCGGCGGCGTACGCGGCCTGATCGACCTGCGAGCGGTGCCACGTCTCGCTGTAGGTCGCGGCGAACACGCCGATCGCGACCGCGAGCACGAGCAGCAGGATCGAGCGGGAGTAGCCGCGCGGCCGGCGGGCGATCTGGCGGAAGCCCAGCGCAGCGACGACGCCCCGGGTCCCGCCCATCAGCCGCTCGACGAGCGAGGCGACGAGCGGCACCAGCCGCAGCGAGAGCAGCGCGCCCGCGACCAGGAGCAGCGGCGGGCGCGGCGACCAGGAACGGGTCGATCCCGAGCCCGCCGCGGTTGTCGACCAGCACGCCGTGGTAGCGCCGGAGCTGCCAGTAGCCGATCAGCGCGAGCGCGACGAGGATCAGGTCGAGCCGCATCCGCTGCGCAAGGCCGGCGACGTCGAGCCGGCGACGGTCACGCGCGATCACGACGCCGCGCGCGCGCAGCGCGGGCAGCGTCAGGCCGGCGATGCAGACCGCCCCGGCGGCGGCGGCGAGCGCGTAGGCGGACGCCGTGACCTTCGGGTCGAGGTGCAGCCCGATGTCCGCGAGCGGCCCGACCCAGTTGAGGATGTGCAACCCCGCGGCGGCCAGCCACGGGGCGACGATCACCGCCGGGATCGAGATCAGCGCCGCCTCGACGAAGGCCATCCGCACGATCTGCCCGGTGCTGGCGCCGCGCAGGCGGAGGCTCTCGGTCGCGACCAGGCGCCGCTCGAGCAGCAGGGCGGTCGTGAAGAGCAGCCCGTACAGCGCCAGCAGCGCGACCTGGATCGAGGGGACGAGCACGCCTGCGCGGGCGGCGTGGAGCGAGTGGGCCGCGGCGGCGAGGATCCCCGGCAGCCCCGTCTCGACCGAGACCTGCTCGCCCGCAGCTGCGCCCCTGGTTGAGCCGGCCGGGCAGCCGTTGGAGCGCGCGGCGCAGATCCTCTCCCTGCCCGGTCGTCAGCCCGTGGAAGCTCGGCTCGAGCCGCCAGCGCAGCTCGGCACCCTGGAGACCGAGCGAGAGGAACGAGCGCCTCGTCGTGACGAGCGGCCCGAGCTCGCCGGCGTCCGCGCCGGTCGTCGCGAGCGGCTCCTCCCACCAGTACGCCGACGACGGGCGGTCGACCCGGTAGATCCCCGCGACGCGCGCCGACACGTGCGGCCCGCCCGCAAGCCGGCTCTGCGCGTCGACCGTGTCGCCGATGTGGAGGCGGAGCGCCGCGGCGGCGGGCGCGGGGACGACGACCTCGCCGTCGCGCGGCCAGCGCCCGGCGACGAGGCTCGCGTGGTCGCGGATCCCGTCGAAGAACCCGAAGACGACGACGCGGCCGGCTGCGTTGAAGGGCTCGGACTCACCGCTCCGGTAGACGGGTGCGCCGCCGACCGGCGCGAGCGCAGCCTGCGTCAGCTTCGTCACCTGCGAGTCGAGCGCGGCCTCCTCGCCACCCGAGACCGGCGCGGTCGCCTCGAGGTTCGCCTCCGTCACCGGCGCCCGCTCGAGCCGCTCGCGCAGACCGCTCTGCCCGACCGCGTTGACGTAGATCGGGATCGCTGCGACGAGCGTCGCGCCGAAGAGGACGACGAAGAACGCCGCGGCGAGGACGACGCGGTCGGCGAGGGCGCGCTTCAGGACCATGCTCACGGCAAGCGATACGACGAAATTGCGGTAGTTTGGTTTGACGTCCCTCCAGCTGCTTCGAGTCACGCTCCGCGATCCCGGGGCTCCCGTCGAAGTCGACGCGAGGTCTCACTCCCGAGACATCTTCAACTTCGGGCCTACAAGCCCTGTATCCGGACGGCAGCGTCAAGATCTTCGCGGAAGGCGTCATCGTCTGAGCGAGGAGACCTAGCCCGCGACCGTCAGCGGGCCGGTGAAGATCGACCAATGGGTCCCGGTCCAGCGCTCCAGCGCGACCTGCTGGATCGGGAACCCATCGGTGGCGCTCGTCCTGACGACGATGCCGGGGATCACGAACGGGTTGTTCGCCTCGTTCAGCGAGCGCGCGGCCGCCATCACCCCCGTGCGGGTCGGGTTCTTCCCCGCCTTGCGGAGCGCGTCCACGAGCGTGAACGCCGACGCCATGCCGGCGACGTAGTAGCCGTTGCGCAGGTCGTTCGCGCCGGCCGCGCGCATGATCCTCTGGAAGAGGGCGATCCCGGGGTCCTTCGCCCAGCGCGGGTCGCTCGGGTCCTTGAAGAAGACGATCGAGATCGCGCCCTTGACGATCTTCGCCGCGCCGGTCAGCCCGGCGAGCGTCATCAGGGAACTCGAGCTCGCCACCGCGTTGACGTAGACCTGCGGCCGCCAGCCGAGCTTCGCCGCCTCGAGCTCGGCCTGGATCGCGAACTTCCCGAACGCGAAGACCATGAAGACGGTCGCCTTCGTCGCGCGCAGCTCGGCGACCTGTGAGTTGACGTCGGGCGCGGTCGGGTCGTAGCCGACCGCCTTGGCGAGCTGCGCCTTCTTCACGCCGAGGCCTCGCATGAACCCGGCGAGCAGGTCGTTCCCGTACTCGTCGTCCTGGTAGAGGACGGCGATCTTCGCGCGCGGCTTCGTCTTCAGCACGTTGCGCGCCAGCACGATCCCCTCGGTCTGGTAGCTCGGGATGTAGCCGATCGTCCACGGGTAGCGCCTGTAGTCGCGCCCCCACGTCGTCGCGCCGCTCGCGACGAACAGCTGCGGCACCTTCGACTGGTTGAGGAAGTCGCGCGCCGCCAGGTTGGTCGAGGTGCCGAGGGAGTTGAAGACCGCGAAGACGTGGTCCTGCTGGACGAGCTCGCGGACGGCCTCGACCGTCCGCGGCGGGTCGTAGCCGTCGTCGAGCACCTTGTAGTCGATCTTCCGCCCGTTCACGCCGCCGCGCGCGTTGACGTAGGCGAAGTAGGCAGCAGCGCCCTTCGAGACGGCGCCGGCGGCGGACGCCTCGCCGGAGAGCGGCGCCGTCCCGCCGATCAGGATCGAGCCCGCGCCGACGCCCGGATCGGCGGCCGAGCCCGCGAGCGCGACCGGCGCGCAAAGAAGCGCGATCACGACGAGGATGCGGCTCACCGCGCGGCCGGCGTCGGTCCTCTCGGCCGACCTCCACCTCGCGCATCTTGTGCTTCTGGATCTTGCCGGTGACGGTCATCGGGAAGCCGTCGACGAAGCGGACGTAGCGCGGGATCTTGTAGCGGGCGATCTGGCCGCGGCAGAACTCGCGCAGCTCCTCGTCGTCGAGCTCGCGCGCCCTCGCGGAGGACGACCCACGCGCAGACCTCCTCGCCGTAGCGCTCGTCGGGCACGCCGATCACCTGCACGTCCGCGATCGCCGGGTGCGTGTACAGGAACTCCTCGACCTCGCGCGGGTAGACGTTCTCGCCGCCGCGGATGATCATGTCCTTGATCCGGCCGACGATGTTCACGTAGCCGTCGTCGTCCATCGTCGCGAGGTCGCCGGTGTGCATCCAGCGCGCCTCGTCGATCGCCTCGGCGCGTCGCGTCGGGATCCTCCCAGTAGCCGAGCATCACCGAGTAGCCGCGCGTGCAGAGCTCGCCGGGCTCGCCGCGCGGCACGGTGAGGCCGGTCGCCGGGTCGACGACCTTGACCTCGAGATGCGGGTGCACGCGGCCGACCGTGCCGACCTGCTTCTCGATCGGGTCGTCGCGGGCGGTCTGCGTCGAGACGGGCGAGGTCTCGGTCATCCCGTAGCAGATCGTCACCTCGTCCATGTGCATGCTCGGACTTCACGCGGCGCATCACCTCGACCGGGCACGGCGAGCCGGCCATGATCCCGGTGCGGAGGCTCGACAGGTCGAAGCGCGCGAAGTCCGGGTGCTCGAGCTCGGCGATGAACATCGTCGGCACGCCGTAGAGCGAGGTGCAGCGCTCGGCCTCGACCGCCTCGAGCACGGCACGGGGGTCGAACGCCTCCGACGGGATGACGATGCAGGCGCCGTGGGTGACGAACGCGAGGTTGCCGAGCACCATGCCGAAGCAGTGGTAGAAGGGCACGGGGACGCAGACCCGGTCGGCGGGCGTGTAGCCGAGCGCCTCGCCGATGAAGAAGCCGTTGTTGAGGATGTTGTGGTGGGAGAGGGTCGCGCCCTTGGGGAACCCCGTCGTGCCGGACGTGTACTGGATGTTGATCGGCTGGTCGAAGTCGAGCTCGGCCTCGCGCGGCGCGAGGTCCTCGTCGCGTGCCGCCGTCCAGGAGCTCGTCCCACTCGGGGCCGAGCAGGACGCGCTTCCGTAGCGCCGGGCGCGTCGCACGGACGACGACGAGCTCGACGTAGTCCGCGTCCTTGAACCCGGGCGCGAGGATCAGGACGGAGCAGCCGGACTGGTTCAGCGCGTACTCGAGCTCGCTCGCCCGGTACGACGGGTTGACGTTGACGAGGATCGCGCCGATCTTCGCGGTCGCGAACTGCGTCACGACCCACTCGGCGCAGTTCGGCGACCAGATCCCGACCCGGTCGCCTCGGCGAGCGCCGGCCGCGAGCAGGCCGCGGGCGCAGCGGTCGACCTCGGCGCCGAGCTCGGCGTAGTTCCAGCGGATGCCCTGGTGGCGCGAGACGAGCGCTTCGCTCTTCCGGCGTGCGCCGCGACCGCCTCGTCCCACATCCGCCCGATCGTCTGCGCGCGCAGCGGCGGCTCCCGCGGGCCCGAGGCATAGGAGGCGGTCACGATACGCGGAGCGTAAAACCAATCAACCCGTAGGGCCGTACGGAACGACCAGATGCGAAAGCCGGTCGCCGTCCTTGCTGCACTCGTCCTCGCCGGCCTCGGCGTGAGCTCCGCGTTCTTGCTGACCGGTTCCGGCGCGGCCCCGACCGCCACCTACACCTACCCGAAGCCGCCCCCGCAGAAGACGACGACGCACGAGGGCGGCGGCGGGGGTGGCGGCGGCGAGTCGACGACGACTGCAGAGCCCGAGGTGACGACGGTCGAGACCACGACGACGGTTCCGACCTCGACCGAGCTGACGACAACGCTCGTTTCGACGCCGACGCCCGCACTGCGTGCGTCGGCGCGCGTGCGGATCCGGAGCAATGCCAGGCTCCACGCGACGCTGCTCGTCGACCAGGGCGGGATGACGCTGTACCACTTCACGCGCGAGCGCGCCCGACACGTGCTCTGCGTCGGCGGGTGCGCGTCGGTCTGGCCGCCGCTGCTGGTGTCGGCAGGCCTGCGCCCGCTCGCGGGGCTCGGGATCAACCGCCTCAAGCTCGGCACGATCCGGCGTCCGAACGGGCAACTCCAGGTCACGTACGCCGGCTTCGCGCTGTACCGCTTCTCGGGCGACGCGAAGCCTGGCGACACCAAGGGCCAGGGCTTCGGGAAGGCCTGGTTCGCGCTGCGGCCGTCCGGCCTGCTCGTCCGGCCCTAGCGGCGCAGCGCCGGTAGGCGCCGCGCGAGACCAACGCCCCCGAGCAGCGGCACCGAAGTACCTTAAGCTCGCGTACGACGAAGTGGAAACGCGCGAAGTCGTGATCGTGGGGGGCGGCGCAATGGGCGCGAGCGTCGCATGGCACCTACGCGAGCTCGGGGTTTCCGACGTCGTCCTGCTCGAGCGCGACTCGCTCGCGGCCGGCTCGACGAGCCGCTCTGCCGGCGGGATCCGCACGCAGTTCTCCGACGAGCTCAACATCCGGATCGCGCTCCGCTCGCTCGAGGAGTTCGAGCGGATGGACGGGATCGAGCTGCGCCAGTACGGCTACCTGTTCCTGCTCGACCGACCCGAGGACGTCGCCGTCTTCCAGGACGCGCTCGCGCTCCAGCATCGGCTCGGCGTCCCCTCTCGCGAGCTCTCGATCGACGAGGCGCTCGGGATCGTCCCGCAACTCGACCCGGAGGGGCTGCTCAGCGCCACCTACTGCGAGCTCGACGGGTACGCGTCGCCCGAGTCGGTCGTGCAGTGGTACGCGCGCGGGATCGACGTCCGCCAGGGCTGCGAGGTGACGGGCATCCGGGTCGAGGACGGGCGCATCGCCGGCGTCGAGACGACGAAGGGCGACTTCGCGTGCGGCACCGTCGTCTGCTGTGCCGGCAAGTGGTCGAACGAGATCGCGGCGATGGCCGGCGTTCGAGCTGCCGGTCGAGGGCGAGCAGCGGCACATGTGGTTCTGCCCCGAGGACGGCGGGCTCCCCGAGCGGCTGCCCCTGACCATCGACTTCACCACCTCGTTCTACTTCCACCGCGAGGGTCCCGGGCTCGTCTTCGGCGGGAAGGAGGCGTCGCTCGAGGAGGTCGCCGAGCACGCCCTGCGCCGGCTGCCGGTGCTCGTCGACTTGCCGGTGCAGTCGTCGTGGTGGGGCTATTACGAGATGAGCCCCGACCACAACGCGCTGGTCGGCGGCGCAGCCGATCCGGAAGGCCTCTTCTACGCGACCGGCTTCTCCGGCCACGGCTTCCAGCAGGCGCGGGGGGCGCGGTCGGCGAGTACGTTGCGGAGCTCGTCGCCGGCCGCGAGCCAACGCTCGACCTCTCGCGTTCGACGCGGCGCGTTTCGAACGCGGCGTGCTCCAGGCCCGAAGCCTTCGTGATCTAGATCTGTGCCGGGTCCGTGACGGGCGCCTGGCAGGCGAAGCGCTCGCAGACGTAGAGCGTCGGCTTGCCGTCGACCCGCACCTTCCCCGCGAGCAGCGGCACCTCTTCGCTCGGCCCGAACGCGGCCACGGAGTTCGGCTCGAACGGGGCGAGCGCCGCGCGCGCGAGCTCGTCGCCCGGCGATCCGATGATCGCCAGCTCCCGGGGCGGCGAGAGGTAGAGGTCGAGCGCGCACAGAGCCCACGCCGAACGCCGACGGGGCACCCGCCCGAGCGCGGTGTGCATCGAGCCGCAGCACGCCGACCGCGTGCCGCTCGAGCTCGTCGTCGCCGTAGATCCGGGAAAGCCGCGGCGAGCACGTGCGCGGCAGCATCGAGTTCCGCGGAGCGGCGACGGGGTTGTCGTCGAGGTCCTTCGTCCGCGCGACCAGTTGCTCGCGCGTCGTGGGCAGTCATGTAGAAGCCGCCGCGCGTCTCGTCCGCGAAGAGCTCGACCGCCAGACGTAGACAGCCGGTTCGCCGTCCACGAGCCCCTTGCCCGCGAGCAGCGGCACGTCTCGTCGGGCCGAACGCGACACGGCGTTCGGGTCGAGGGGCGAGCGCGCGCGCGCGACCTCCGCTCCCGGCGCCCGATGATCGCGAGCTCGCGCGGCGGCGATAGAGGTCGAGCGCGCAGAGCGCCCAGCCGAACGCCGACGGCACGCGCCGCGAGCGCCGTGTGCACGAGCCGCAGCACGCCGACCGCGTGCCGCTCGAGCTCGTCGTCGCCGTAGATCCGGGAAAGGCGGAGCAGCACGTGCGCGAGCATCGAGTTCCCGGAGGGCACGGGGTTGTCGTCGAGGTCCTTCTTCCGCGCGACCAGTTGCTCCGCGTCGTGGGCGGTCATGTAGAAGCCGCCGCGCGTCTCGTCCGCGAAGAGCTCCACCGCCAGCCGCGCCAGCCGGTTCGCCTCCTCGAGCCAGCGCAGGTCGCCGGTCGCGACGTGCAGTTCGATCAGGCCGTGCGCGACATCGGCGTAGTCCTCGAGGTACCCGGGGATCGACGCGCGCCCGTTGCGCCAGGTCCGGAAGAGCCGGCCGTCCGGCGTCGAGAGCTCGTCCGAGCAGGAAGTCTCCGAGCCGCACCGCCGCCTGCAACAACTCGTCGCTCGGCAGACGCCGCCCGGCCTCCGCGAGCGCCGCGAGAGCGAGCCCGTTCCAGGCGGCGATCGCCTTGTCGTCGCGCGCCGGCTGCGGGCGCTGCGAGCGCTCCTCGAGCAGGCGACGCACGCAGCGCCGGGTCGAGCTCGCCGCGGATGATCGAACGCCCGTGCTCGAACGGCTCGAGCAGCTCCGCGGGCACGCCCTCGTCCGGTGTCCAGGTGTAGGTCAGGCCCTCGACGCCGTCGGTATCGGCGTCCTGCGAAGAGGCGAACCCGCCGCCGGGAAGCGCGAGGTCGCGGAGCAGGTACTCGCAGGTCTCCTCCACGACCCGGCGGTAGCGCTCCTCCCCGGTCACGACCCACGCATGCAGGTAGGCGGGGACGAGCAGCGCGTTGTCGTAGAGCATCTTCTCGAAGTGCGGGACGAGCCAGCGCTCGTCGACGGAGTAGCGGTGGAAGCCGCCGCCGACGAGGTCGTACATGCCGCCCGCCGCCATCGCGTCGAGCGTCGTCGTCGACCGGGTCGAGCTCGCCCCGGCGGAGCAGGAACTCCAGCGTGGACGCGGGCGGGAACTTCGGCGCGCCGCCGAACCCGCCCCACTGCGGGTCGAAGATGCGGCCCAGGTTGCGCGCCGCCTCGCCGAGCACGGAGTCGGTCAGCGGCTCGTTCGAGGGCGCGAGCTCGGCGGAGTCGCGCACCGCCGCGACGAGCTGGCGCGCGGACTGCGCGACCTCGGCGCGCCGCTCGCGGTAGGCCTGCGCGACCGCCTCCAGAACCTGGCGGAAGCTCGGCAGCCCGTGCCGCGGCGCGGGCGGGAAGTAGGTGCCGCCGAAGAACGGCTCGCCCTCGGGCGTCAGGAACACGGTCATCGGCCAGCCGCCGTGGCCGGTCAGCGCGACGACCGCGTCCATGTACACGGCGTCGAGGTCGGGCCGCTCCTCCCTGTCGACCTTGACGTTCACGAAGTGCTCGTTCATCAGCGCCGCGGTCTCGGCGTCCTCGAAGGACTCGTGCTCCATCACGTGGCACCAGTGGCAGGCGGCGTAGCCGATCGAGAGCAGGATCGGCCGGTCTTCGCCGCGCGCGCGCGCGAGCGCCTCCTCGCCCCACGGGTACCAGTCGACCGGGTTCTCGGCGTGCTGGAGGAGGTACGGGCTCGTCTCGTCGGCGAGGCGGTTCACCCCGAGACGATAATCGCGGCCATGTCGTTCGCGCCTCTCGCCGGCGTCCGGGTCGTGGACGTCACGACCTCGTACGCCGGCCCGACCTGCACGCAGCTCCTTGGATCGCTCGGCGCGGACGTGATCAAGGTCGAGCCGCCGTCGGGCGACGAGGCACGGCTGTGGGGGCCGCCGTTCGTCGGCGGGCTGGGAGCGCTGTTCGTCGTCGTCAACTCGGGCAAACGCTCGCTCGCGCTCGACCTCCGCCGCGGCCGCGAGGTGATGACGCGCCTCATCGACGGCGCGGACGTCGTCGTCCAGAGCCTGCGCCCCGGGCTCGCCGCGGAGCTCGGCTTCGGCGCAGAGGAGATGCGGGCGCAGAAGCCCGAGCTCGTCTACTGCACGATCTCGTCCTACGGACGCACCGGGCCGAAGCGCGACCTGCCCGGGTACGACCCGCTGCTCCAGGCCGCAAGCGGCGTGATCTCGCGTGACGGGCGAGCCGGGCAGCACGGGGGTCCGGGTCGGCGTCTCGCTGATCGACCACGCGACCGGGATGTACGCCGCCTTCTCGATCCTGGCCGCGCTGAAGCAGGGCGGCGGGCACACGCTCGACGTCTCGCTCTGGGAGACCGCGCTCGCGTACGTCTCGTACCACCTGGTCGGGACGATGGAGACCGGCGCCGTGCCGACGCCGCAGGGGACGGGGTTCCACGCAATCGCGCCGTACCAGGTCTTCCCGGCGGCGGACGGCGGGCTGATGATCACGGCCGCGAACGACGGGATCTTCCGGCGGCTCGTCGAGGCGATCGGCTTGCCGGAGCTCGCGGACGACCCCCGCTTCGCCACCAACCCGGACCGCGTGGCGAACCGGCCGGCTCTCACCGAAGCGATCTCGGCACGACTTCGCGAGGACACGCGCGCGGCCTGGATGGAGAAGCTCGTCGCGGCGAGCGTGCCCGCGGCGCCCGTTCAGGACGTCGGCGAGCTCGCCGCCGATCCGCAGCTCGAGGCGACCGGCATTCTTCGGCAACTCGGCGAGTTCACGACGCTCGGGCCGGCGTTCTCGGTCGACGGAGAACGGCCCGCCTATCGCTCGCCCCCGCCGGCGCTCGGCGCCCACTCGGCCGAGATCCTGGCCGAGGCGGGGTACTCCGAGCAGGAGATCTCGGCCATGGCTGCCGAGGGCATCATCCGAGTGGCGTAGGGCAAGGCGCCGTCGTCGGCGCGGGCTGCCTCGCGCGTTGCTACCGCGCTGCTAGCGGATGATCTTCGGCGGGACGATCTTCCCGGCGACGATCTGGGCCTGGATGCGGTTCAGCGCGGCGACCTCGGCCTTCGGCACCCGCGGGCTGATCTTCCCCAGCCCGACGCCGCTGTCCTCGAGGCCGTAGACGGCATTGCCGCCGTGGAACCGTCCGTCCGCGACCGACTTGATCGCGAGGAAGACTGCCCGGTCGACCTTCTTCGTCGCGCTCGTGAGGATGTGGGCGCCGAGGAACGACTGGTCCGAGTCGACGCCGATCCCCCAGACCTTCCGCTCCCGGGCCGCGTCGAGCGCGCCGAGGCCGCAGCCGCCGGCGACGGCGAACACCGCGACCGAGCCCGCCGCGATCTGGTTGAGCGCGATCGCCTTGCACTTCGCCTGGTCGTTGAAGTCCTGGGAGTAGCCGTTGATCGCGGTCACGCGCGGGTTCGCGCGTTTCGCGCCCGCCTGGTAGCCGGCGATGAAGCGGTCGACGGGCGGCTGCTTCTCGCCCGCGACCGAGCTGACCACGTCGCGCCCGGGAAGGCGCTTCGTCTCGAGCCCGGCGAGGTACCCGGCGAGGTAGCCGACCTGCTCCTCGTGAAAGAGGAGGCCGAGGACGTTCTTCGGCTTGCCGGCGAGATCGCCGTTGGCGACGTCGACGATCGCGAAGCGCGTCTTCGGGAACCGCTTGGCGACGGCGCCCATCGCGCCGATCTCCGTGTAACCGACGCCGAGGACGAGGTCGTAGCCCTGCCGCGCGAACGAGGCGAGGTTCGGGATGTAGTCGGCGGGCGAGCGCGACTCGGCGACGCTGGATGTGGACGCCGAGGCGCTTCTGCGCCTGGAGCATGCCGACGTAGGCGAGGTGGTTGAAGCCGCGGTCGTTGAGGCCGCTGGCGTCGGTGACCATCCCGATCTTCAGCGTGGATGCACCTGATGCCGCCTGGCCCCCGGCCCCACTCGCGAGCAACGCCAACGCACACGCAACGACGATCCAGCGCTTCATCCCAACTCCTCCGGTAGTTTACGACTGTGGAGCGAAAACCTCGCCGCCAGATTACCAGTCATGCCCACGAGACCGTCGCGGTCGTCCTCCAGGTGCGGGACGGCACACTTCAGGTTCTGCTCTGGCGCCGTGCGCGCCCGCCGGCCGCAGGGCCGCTGGGCGCTCCCCGGCGGCAATCTCGGCCCGGGCGAGAAGCTCGAGCCTTCCATCCGCCGCCACCTCGCGGCGAAGGTGGACATCCGCGAGCTCTCGCACCTCGAGCAGCTGGAGACTCGCGCCGATCCCCGGAACGGCGCCGCGTGACCACGGCCTACCTCGGCCTCGTCCGCACCGGGCTCGACCCGGCCGTGCCCGGGGACACGCGCTGGCATCCCGGTCGCGAGCCTCTCCGCCGACCGCCTTCGACCACGGTGCATTCGCGCTCGCCGGACGCGAGCGACTGCGCGCCAAGCTCTCCTACACGAACATCGGCTTCGCGCTCGCGCCCGCGGCGTTCACGATCTCGGAGCTACGAGACCTCTACGTGGCCGCGCTCGGCCACGAGGTCTCGGCGACGAACCTCCAGCGGGTGCTGCTCCGCCGCGGCGTCCTCGTCGCGACCGGCGAGCAGCGCCCGCCCGGCCGCACCGGCGGACGACCCGCAGCCGTCTACCGGTTCGGCTCGGAGCGCCTGGAGATCACCGACCAGTTCGCCGTGCTGCGCCCGCCCGGGCTGCCTGACCGGTCTCACTACCAGCCGCGGCGCAGCAGGACGATCGACCGCGCCTCGACAGTCACCTCGGCCCGGGCTGGGAAGTTGAGCTCGCCCTCCCCGATGTCCGGCTCGGCGGTCGAGAGCTCGAGCTTCCACCGCTGACCGAACCGCCGCGGCGGCAGCAGGAACGTCACCGGCTCGTGGTGGGAGTTGAACAGGATCAGAAACGACTCGTCGGTGACGTGGTCGCCCTGGCGGGTGCGCGCCGGGATCTCGTCGCCGTTCAGGAACAGCCCGATCGACCGGAGCTCGCCGTCGCCCCAGTCGCGGCGCGTCATCTTGCGGCCGTCCGCCCGGAACCACCAGCTGTCCGGCAGGCCCGACCCGAGCGGCGAGTCGCCCGTCAGGAACTGCGTCCGCCGGAAGACCGGGTGGGCGGCCCGGAAGTGGAGCAGCTGCCGCGTGAACCGGAGCAGCCGCTCCTGACGCTCGTCGAGCTCCCAGTGGAACCACGAGATCTCGTTGTCCTGGCAGTAGGCGTTGTTGTTCCCGTGCTGCGTACGCGCGAGCTCGTCGCCCCCGAGCAGCATCGGCACGCCCTGTGAGAGGAAGAGCGTCGTCAGGAAGTTCCGCATCTGGCGCTCGCGCAGGCGGTTGACCTCGGCCTCCTCGGTCGGGCCCTCGACGCCGCAGTTCCAGCTGCGGTTGTCGTCGGTGCCGTCGCGGTTGTCCTCGAGGTTCGCCTCGTTGTGCTTCTCGTTGTAGGAGACGAGGTCGTTGAGCGTGAAGCCGTCGTGCGCGGTGACGAAGTTGATCGACGCGCCCGGCTTGCGGCCGTCCGACTGGTAGAGGTCGCTGGAGCCGGTGAAGCGCTGGGCGAACTCGGCGAGGCCGCACTCGCCACGCCAGAAGTCGCGGACGCAGTCGCGGTAGAGCCCGTTCCACTCCGCCCAGAGGATCGGGAAGTTCCCCACCTGGTACCCGCCCGGGCCGACGTCCCACGGCTCCGCGATCAGCTTCACCTGCGATAGCACCGGGTCCTGGTGGATCGTGTCGAAGAACGTCGACAGGCGGTCGACGTCGTAGAACTCGCGCGCGAGCGCGGCCGCGAGGTCGAAGCGGAAGCCGTCGACGTGGCAGTCGATCACGAAGTAGCGGAGCGAGTCCATGATCAGCCGGAGCACGCTCGGGTGCGTCGGGTTCAGCGAGTTGCCGGTGCCGGTGAAGTCCATGAAGTAACGCGGCTCGTCCGGCATCAGCCGGTAGTAGGACGCGTTGTCCACCCCTTTGAAGGCGAGCATCGGCCCGAGGTGGTTGCCCTCCGCGGTGTGGTTGTAGACGACGTCGAGGATCACCTCGATGCCGGCGCGGTGGAGCGCCTTGACCATCCCCTTGAACTCGCGCACCTGCTCGCCGTGCCGCCCCGTGGCCGAGTAGAGCGCGTGCGGCGCGAGGTAGCCGATCGAGCTGTACCCCCAGTAGTTCGTCAGGTCCTTCTCGACCAGGTGGTGCTCGTCGACGATGTGGTGGACGGGAAGCAGCTCGACCGCGGTGATGCCGAGGGAACGGAAGTAGGCGATCGAGTCCTCGGAGGCGAGGCCCGCGTAGGTGCCGCGCAGGTCCTCACGGACGCCGGGGTGGAGCCTGGTGAAGCCTTTGACGTGCGACTCGTAGATGACCGTCTCGTGCCAGGGCGTGTTCGGCGGCTCGTCTCCCTCCCAGTCGAACGCCGGGTCGATGACGACGCACTTGGGGATCGCGGCCGCGTCGTCCTCGTCGTCGGCCTCGAGGTCCGCGTCCTCGCCGCGCGGGTACGTAGGGGAGGACGCTGGCCGCACCCCAGTCGACCGGCCCCTCGATCGCCTTCGCGTAGGGGTCGATCAGCAGCTTGTGGGAGTTGAAACGGTGCCCGGACTCGGGCGCCCAGGGACCGTGGACGCGGTAGGCGTAGCGCTGGCCCGGTCCGACCTCGGGCAGGTAGCCGTGCCAGTTGAACGCGGTGCGCTCGGTCAGCGGCACGCTCGTCTCGTTGTCGTCGCCGTCGAAGAGGCAGAGCTCGACGTGCTCGGCGTGCTCGGAGAAGATCGAGAAGTTCGTCCCCTCGCCGTCCCAGGTCGCCCCCAGGGGAAAGGGGCGCCCGGGCCAGGCCCTCACTCGGCCAGCTCCACCGTCTTCGCCGCGAAGTCGACGACGAGCGTCGCGTTGCCGCGCCGCATCGTCAGCGTCTGCCCATCGGTCTGCACTCGCACGTCGCGCGGCAGCCTACGTCGGAGCGCGAGCAGCCTGCGGTAGTGCTCGCGCATCCCCGGTGTCTCGCGCCGCGACAGCTTCGAGCGCCCGAACGTCTCGGGATCCTGCGGGTCGGGCACGTCCTCGCGGGAGAACGCCGCGTAGGCCGCGAACTCCCTCTTCCGGCCCTCGCGCGTGGCCTCGGCGATCTCAGGATCGTGTGTGGTCGCAGAAGAACCGGAACGGGTTGGGCTCGCCGTATTCCTCGCCCATGAAGAGCAGCGGCGTCTGCGCGGAGAAGAGGACGACCGCGGAGGCGAGGCGCAGCAGCTCGGGCGGCAGGCGGTCGCCGAACGCGCGGTTCCCGACCTGGTCGTGGTTCTGCGCGCAGACGACGTGCCGCTCGGGCGGTCGGCGGCCGAGCTCGGCCGCGACGTCCTCGACCGAGCCGTACGGCTCGTAGTAGCCGTCCCGCTCGCCGGTGAGCAGCGCGTGCAGCGCATGGTGGAGCCCGTCCGCCCAGCGGGCGTCGTGCCCCCACTCCTCGATCGGCCGGTCGTCGTCGACCGAGGTCTCGGAGATCACGAGCGCCCGCGGCGCGCCTGCGTGGACGCGGTCGGCGAGCTCGGCGAGCACGTGGCGCGGTGAGTCGTCGTAGATCGCGTGGACCGCGTCGAGCCGTAGCCCGTCGATCCCGTACTCCTCGACCCACATGCGCGCGTTCTGGATCGCCCACTCGCGGGCGCCCCACTCCCGGAAGTCGAGCGCGTCCCCCCAGAAGGTCTCGTGGCGGTCGGTCACGTACGGGCCGAAGGCCGTGATCGCCTCGGAGCCCGGCCCGAGATGGTTGTAGACGACGTCGAGGATCACGCCCAGCCCCTCGCGATGCGCCGCCTCGACCAGCCGCGCGAGCCCGTCGGGCCCGCCGTAGGCGGGATGCGGCGCGTACGCGTAGAGGCCGTCGTAGCCCCACCCGCGCTGCCCGGGGAAGGTCGCGACCGGCATCAGCTCGACCGCCGTGACGCCCAGCTCGCGCAGCTCGGGCAGGAAGGGCACGACTCCGTCGAACGTCCCCTCCGGCGAGAACGTTCCGACGTGGAGCTCGTAGATCACGAGCTCCTCGAGCGAGAGGCCACGCCGGACAGCCGAAGGCAGCTCGACGATTCGTGACGGGCCCTCGTTCCCCCGGGGCTGGAAGCGCGAGCACGGATCCGGCAGCGCCCGGCCCCCGTCGAGGACGTACAGGTAGTCGTCGCCCGGGCTCGCCCGAAGGACGCCGGCGAAGACCCCGTTCGCCTCGCCCTCGAGCGCGTGACTCTCGCCGCCGATGCGGACGTCGACGGAGCGCGCATTCGGCGCCCAGACGCGAAACCGGACGTTTCCGCCCGGCTCCGGGATCGCACCGAGTCTGTTGTCCCGCGAGGACACGGCGGCAGCTAGTACCCCGCCGCGACGGGCGCTACCCGCCGCCTCGACGCGCCGCGGACGGCTGCGAGACCGGTCGCAGCGGCGATCAGCGAGACCGAGGCGAAGAAGAACCAGGCCGCGTTGTCGCCGTACGCGCCGCGGAGCTGGAGCCCGGTGAACGGGCCGAGCGCGAACCCGACCGAGCCCATGCTCCCGAACGCGCCCATGTACGCGCCGCGCACGTCCTCGGGCGCCAACCCGGCGACGATCGCCTGCGAGGTCGGCACCCAGAGCATCTCGCCGACGACGAAGACGAAGAGCACCAGGGCCAGCATCCCGACCGAGCTGTCGATCAGCAGCAGCAGCAGCGAGCCGCCCATCAGGAGCATCGCCGTCGCGAGCTTGGGTCCGGCCGGCAAGCCCGAGCTCCAGCGCGTGACGCGGAGCTGGAACAGGGTGACCATCGCCGGATTGATGATCACGAGGAAGCCCCAGGCAGCCGGCGAGAGCCCGTACGAGTCGACCGCCGCGACCGGGACGACCGTCTCGTACGCGGCGTACACGAGGTAGGCCAGCCCGGCCGAGACGAGGAAGAGCAGGAAAGCGTGGTCGCGCCGGATGACGGCAGATGACCTGCGCGTCGGCGGCGCGGTCGGCGCATATGCGCCGGCTCGCGGCAGAAAGCGGTAGCCGATCGCGATCGCGACCAGCGACAGCACGGTCACCCCGACGAAGAAGACCGTCCAGTTCCGCCCGATGAGCAGCAGCCCGCCGATCACCGGGCCGAAGACGACGCCGAGGTTGTTCGCCACGCGAACCGACGCGTAGCCGGCCTCGTGCCGCTCCCGTGGCACGAGGTCGGCGACCATCGCCAGGTCGGCGCCACCGCCGATCGAGCCGCCGATGCCGAGCATCGATCCGAGCCCGAGGCCGAGCACCACGTTGTGGCCGACGAAGGTGTAGGCGAGGAAGGTGGCGGAGAGGATCCCCCAGCCGAGGAGGATCAGGGGCCGCCGACCGAGGTAGTCGGAGGCGTGGCCACCGAGGTAGCCGGCGGCAAACCCGGCGACCGCGGCGATCAGGTACGCGGCGCCGAGCTGCCTGGAGCTCGCGCCGAGCTCCTTGATCGCCCAGATGCCGACGAACGACCACCCGGCCGAGAAGCACATGCGTGCCCACGAACGAGACGGCCAGCAGCGGCCGGAGCGGCGCGTCGACCTCGGCACCCCAGATCAGGCGGAAGAGGCGGGCGAAGAGCCTCACGGACGCGAGGCTATCTGCGGGCGGGCTCCTCGTTTTCGGCCAACTCCTGGTCGAACGCCGCCTGCAGCTCACGCAGGACCTGCTGGATCTCGGCGGCGGCCCGCGGCAGCCTCGCCTCGAGCGAGTCGACCGCGCGGCGGAGGTTCTTACCGGCGCGTTGCCAGGCTCGCCGCCCCTCCGGCGTCAGCCGAAGCAGGAACGACCTGCCGTCCTGCGGGTTCGTCACCCGCTCGACGAACCCGAGCTCGATGTTCCGCGTCGCGCGGAAGAGCACGGTGCTGAGCGAGAGGCCGAACTCGCGGGAGATCGCTGTCGGCGTCACGGGCTCGCGCCCGCCGACGATCGAGACGAAGGCGAAGTCCTCCGGCTCGATTCCGGTCCCCGCGCAGGCGAGATCGACCACCTGGCCGGACTTGTGGAAGGCGGCGTACAGGTCGAGGAGCAGCGACCGCTCGATCACGCTCTCAGTGTGGCAGGTTTGACGGATACCACAACCTTGCTGTATAAACCACAATCTTGCGGTACCGCTCGTTGCTCGTCCTGCTCCTGGCCGCGGCCGCGGCAGCTCCCTCCTCTGCCGCGGCGGCGCGGCCCGTCCTCTCCCAGCCGTACGACCTGCTGCCCCTGAAGAACGGAAAGTTCCTCGTCACCGACCTGCCGGGCAACGCCGTCTACGAGCTCGACCCCGTCCGGAAGACCGGCCGCCTCGTCGTGCGGATCGACCAGGCCCGCGAGCTCTTCCCGCTCCCGGACGGACGGGTGCTCGTCAGCTCGGGCGCGCGGGTGCTCGCGCTGAACCTGCGGACACGGAAGACGACCCTCTATGCGACCGCGCGGAACTACCTGCTCGGGATCGCCCTCGCGCCGGACGGCTGGCTCTACGGCAGCGAAAACGTGCTTCGGCAGCGAGCAGACGACCCTCGTCCGGATCCGCGGCGGCACGCGCGAGGTGCTCGGCGAGTTCCACGGGGTCCACGGCATCCTCGTCACCGCCGACGGCCTGATCCTGAGCGAGTCGTACGGAGGCCGGGTCCTCCACTTCGACCCCGAGACGAAGGCGATCGAGGTGCTGGCGTCGGGGCTCGAGAACCCGAGCTCCACGCTCCCCGCGGCGGGCGGCGGGTACTACGTCAGCGAGTTCTTCGGCGCCCGCATCGCGCACCTCTGGCCGGACGGGCACCTGACGACCGTCGCCCCGGTCCTCAAACCGGGCCCGATCGAGTTCGACTCGCTCCACCGACTGGTCGGCGTGACGCAGAGCGGGACGGCGCTGTTCCGGATCGTCCGCGGCCGGGCACGGCCGCTCTATCCGTAGGCCGCGCGAGACTCCGAGGCGTGATTCGCGAGGAACTCGGCCGCCTCTGGCGCTGGGAGGAGCGCCACAGGCGACTCGTCGCACGGGTATCGATCGCGGTCGCCCTCACGGTCGTCGTCGACGTCGTCGGCGCGATCCTGATCTGGCGGCTCGAGCGTGCACGCCCACGGCACCGAGATCCACGGCATCGGCGACGCGTTCTTCTTCACCACCGTTCAGCTGCTGACGATCTCGTCCCAGCTCAAGAATCCGCTCACTGCGGCCGGACGCGTCGTCGACGTCGGCCTGGAGATCTGGGCGCTGGGCGTCGTCGCAGCGCTCGCCGGGTCGTTCTCGTCGTTCTTCGCGAGCGCCGATCGCAGTAGCTGAGCGCCTACTCCGGTGCCAGCCAGACCACGCCCAGCGGCGGCAGCGTGACCTCGGCCGAGTAGAGCTGGTCGTGCCAGGGCTTCTCCTCCGCGGTCACGCCGCCCATGTTCCCCACGCCCGAGCCGCCGTAGAGCTCCGAATCGGTGTTGAGGAGCTCGCGCCAGCGGCCGGGGCGGGGTAGCCCGATCCGGTAACCCGGGCGGGCCACCGGCGAGAAGTTGCAGGCGCAGACGAGTTGCCGATCGCCGTCTTTCGAGATCCGCATGAACACGAGCACGTTCGCGGCGGCATCGTTGGGCTCCAGCCAGCGGAAGCCGGCGGACTCGAAATCGACCTCCCACAACGCGGGCTCGTCGCGGTAGTGCAGGTTCAGGTCGCGGACGAGCGACTGGATACCGGAGTGCTCCGGCCGCTCGAGCAGGTGCCAGTCGAGCGAGCCCTCCGAGCGCCACTCGCTCTCCTGGCCGAGCTCGCCGCCCATGAACAGCAGCTTCTTGCCGGGGTGCGCCCACATGTACGCGAACAGTGCGCGCAGGTTCGCCCGCTGCTGCCACGGGTCTCCGGGCATCTTCGCGAGCAGCGAGCCCTTGCCGTGCACGACCTCGTCGTGCGACAGGGGCAAGCACGAAGTTCTCCGAGAAGGCGTAAACGAGGCTGAAGGTGAGCTGGTGATGGTGGTGGCGGCGATAGACCGGGTCGCGCTGGAAGTAGGCCAGCGTGTCGTGCATCCAGCCCATGTTCCACTTGAGCCCGAAGCCGAGCCCGCCCAGGTCCACCGGCCGCGACACGCCCGGCCACGCCGTCGACTCCTCCGCTGCCATCAGGAGGCCCGGCTCGCGGCCGTGCGCGACCTCGTTCAGCTGCTTCAGGAAGGCGATCGCGTCGAGGTCCTCGTTCCCGCCGTGGACGTTCGGGACCCACTCGCCGGCCTTGCGCGAGTAGTCGAGGTAGAGCATCGAGGCGACCGCGTCGACCCGCAGGCCGTCGGCGTGGTACTCGCGGAGCCAGTGCAGCGCGCTCGCGAGCAGGAAGTTCCTGACCTCGTTGCGCCCGAAGTTGAAGACCAGCGTTCCCCAGTCCGGGTGCTCGCCCCGCCGCGGGTCGGCGTGCTCGTAAAGGGCCGTGCCGTCGAAGCGCGCGAGCGCCCAGTCGTCCTTCGGGAAGTGGGCGGGGACCCAGTCGAGAATCACGCCGATTCCCGCCTGGTGGAGCCGGTCGACGAACGCGCGGAAGTCGTCCGGCGGACCGAAGCGCGCGGTCGGCGCGCAGAAGCCCGTCACCTGGTAGCCCCATGACGGCCCGTAGGGGTGCTCCATCACCGGCAACAGCTCGACGTGGGTGAAGCCCATGTAGGTCGCGTACTCGGCCAGCTCCTCGGCCGCCTCCAGGTAGGTGAGGGGCCGGTTGCCGTCGGCGGGGTTCAGCCGCCACGACCCGAGGTGGACCTCGTAGACGGAGACCGGGCCGTTCAGCGGCTCCGACTTCCGCCGCCGCGCGAGCCAGGCGTCGTCGCCCCACTCGTACTGCGGCCGGAAGACGACGGACGCGTTGGCGGGCGGCTTCTCCGTGCGGAACGCGAGCGGGTCGGCCTTCAGCCGCAGCTTCCCCTCGCGCGTCCGGAGCTCGAACTTGTACCGCGAGCCCTCCTCTGCGCCCGGGATGAACAGCTCCCAGAGCCCGGACGAGCCGAGCGAGCGCATCGGGTTCAACCGGCCGTCCCAGCCGTTGAAGTCGCCCACCACGCTGACCGAGGCGGCATTCGGCGCCCAGACCGCGAACGCGACGCCGCCGACGCCGTTCAGCTCGCGCGGGTGCGCGCCGAGCCGCTCGTAGAGCTCCTCGTGCCGCCCCTCGACGGCGAGGTGGATGTCGAGCTCGCCGAGCGTCGGCAGGAACGAGTACGGGTCGCGCAGCCGGTAGGTGTCGCCGGCCGGGTAGCGCACCTCCAGCTCGTAGTCGAGCGGCAGCTGCGCGCCCGGAATCGTTCCTTCGAAGACCCCGCCGCCGTTCCGCGGCTCGAGCTCGACGTCCATCGGCAGCACGCGCACCGATTCGGCGTCGGGCCGATACGCGCGGATCAGGACACCGCGCTTCGCCGGATGCGCGCCGAGGACGGAATGCGGGTCGGCGAGCTCGTAGGGCGGTACGTTCATCGCCGGCTCCCGGCTGATGAACGTGGGGAGGGGTCCGGGGGAACCGGGAGGTTCCCCCGTGAGCATCGGCCTCTGAAAGAAGGGGGCCCGTGGGGGACATGCGTTCCCCCACGGAGCGAGCCGTAGGCGAGCGACAGGCTCATGTCGCGAGCTGCTCCTCCAGCATCCGCAGGATCCCCGCCACCGGGATCGGCAGCCAGTCCGGGCGCATCGAGAGCTCGTACCGGAGCTCGTACACCGCCTTCTCGAGCTCGAATACGGCGAGGAGCTTCCCGAACTGCTCCTGCCCCGCCGGGACGATCGCCGGGTCGACGGTCTCGAGATAACCGTTCAGGAACTCCGAGCGCGCGCGCTCCTCCCAGCCGGACGGCGCCTCCGAGTCGCGAAGGAAGGCGACGGCGGAGGTGGCGTACGCGAACGAGCGCAGCATCCCGGCGACGTCGCGGAGCGGCGAGCGCTTCCGTCGCCGCTCGGCCAGCGAGCGCGCCGGCTCGCCCTCGAAGTCGAGGATCACCCACTCCCCGCCTTTGGTCGCGAGCGTCTGGCCGAGATGGAGGTCGCCGTGGTTGCGAATCGCCTTCCCCGTGGTGCCCGCATGGGCGAGCTGGCGCAGGCGGTCGCGGATCTCCTCGCCGCGGCCCATGATCGGCTCGAGCGCGGGCAGGTCGTGCGGCAGCGAGAGGAAGAGCTGCTCGATCTCCTCGTCCACGCTCGCGGTCAGCAGGCCGAGCGCCTCGAGGCTCGGCGTCTCCGGGCAGAAGTTCGGGTCGTCCATGTCGGAGGCGAGCGCCGCGTGCATCGAGCCGGTCACCTCGCCAAGCCGGCGGAGGCGCCCGAGAAAGCGATCGGGCTCCTCGGCCAGCTCGTCCAGGGCCAGCTCCCAGCCGTCGGCGGCCTCCGGGACGAACTCCTGCAGGATCCCGAGCGTCGCCTCCAGCGGCGGGCCGACGTACGAGTACCACCCGCCGAGCGGCGGAATGTTCTCGAAACCGTGCTCGCCGAGGAAGCGGAGCATCTCCAGGTCCGGGTTCGTCCCCGGCTCGAGGCGGCGGAAGGCCTTCAGGAAGAGGTCGTCGTCGAAGACGACCGAGCTGTTCGACTGCTCGGCGTCGTTCAGGCGCGCCTCGATCAGCTCGGAGCCGAGGCCGGCGAACCCCTCGACGTGCTCGAAGACGACGGTCCCGTCGCCGCCGGTCCGCTGCGGCTTGCCGCTCCGGATCAGGTGGACGAGCTCGCGCGCGGCCGCGGGCTCCGCCAGACCCTCGAGCGTCTCACCGGCGACCAGCTGGTAGACCTCATGCGTCCCCTCCGGGAAGACGATCTCGACCAGAGCCAGGGTCAGACCGGGCAGCTCCACCTGGTCGACGATGCCTGCCCCGGCGACCTCGCGCCCCTTGGACGCGTACCAGCGCTGGTCGGTGACGTACTCGATCAGCTCGTCCTGGGTCAGCTCGCGACAGCTCGATCACGAGACGACCTTCCTGAGCCGGAACCAGAACCAGCCCCGCGGCGCGAGCGTGAGCAGGTACGGCCACTCGCCGATCGGCGGGAACTGCGTCCGCCCGAGCATCTCCTCCGGCACGTAGCCGTCGAACTCGGAGAGGTCGAGCTCGACCGCCTGCGCCGAGCGGGCGAGGTTGTGCACGCAGAGGATGATGTCGTCCGCATAGCGGCGGATGTGCGCGAAGACGCGCGGGTTCTCGGGACGGAGCGGCTCGTACGTCCCGAGCCCGAAGACCGGGTGCTCCTTGCGCAGCGCGATGAAGCGGTGCAGCCAGCGCAGCAGCGAGGTCGGGGTACGGAGCTCGGCCTCGACGTTGACGGCCTGGAAGCCGTAGACCGGGTCCATCAGCGGCGGGAGGTAGAGCTGGGCGAAGTCGGCGCGCGAGAAGCCGCCGTTCCGGTCGCCCGTCCACTGCATCGGCGTACGGACGCCGTCGCGGTCGCCGAGATAGACATTGTCGCCCATCCCGATCTCGTCGCCGTAGTAGAGGACGGGCGCGCCGGGCAGCGAGAAGAGGATCGCGTGCATCAGCTCGATCTCGTCGCGGCCGTTGTCGAGCAGCGGCGCGAGGCGCCGGCGGATGCCGAGGTTCAGCTTCATTCGCGGATCCTTCGCGTACTCGGAGTACATGTAGTCGCGCTCCTCGTCGGTGACCATCTCCAGCGTCAGCTCGTCGTGGTTACGGAGGAAGAGTCCCCACTGCGCGTTCTCCGGAATCGCCGGCGTCCGGTCGAGGATCTCGAGAATCGGCCTCGCCTCCTCGCGGCGGAGGGACATGAACATGCGCGGCATCACGGGGAAGTGGAAGGCCATGTGGCACTCGTCGCCGTCGCCGTCGCCGAAGTACTCGACCACGTCCTCCGGCCACTGGTTGGCCTCGGCCAGCAGCACGCGGTCGGGGTAGCGCGAGTCGATCTCCGCGCGGACGCGCTTCAGGTACTCGTGCGTCTCCGGGAGGTTCTCGCCGCTCGTGCCCTCGCGCTCGAACAGGTACGGGACGGCGTCGAGCCGGAAGCCGTCGATCCCGAGGTCGAGCCAGAAGCGGAGCACGTTCAGCATCGCTTCCTGCACCTCGGGGTTGTCGTAGTTCAGGTCCGGCTGGTGCGAGAAGAAGCGGTGCCAGTAGTACTGCCCGGCCACCGGGTCCCACGTCCAGTTCGACGGCTCGGAGTCGATGAAGATGATCCGCGCGTCGAGGTAGCGCTGGTCGGTGTCCGACCAGACGTACCAGTCGCGCTTGGGCGAGTCCGGGCTCGAGCGCGACTCCTGGAACCACGGGTGCTCGTTCGAGGTGTGGTTCATGACCAGGTCCGCGATCACGCGCATCCCGCGCTGGTGGGCCGCCTCGACGAACGACCTGAAGTCGTCCACCGTCCCGTAGTCCTCGTGGATCACGAAGAAGTCGGCGATGTCGTAGCCGCCGTCCCGCAGCGGCGAGATGTACATCGGCAGCAGCCAGATGCAGTCGATCCCGAGCCACTGGAGGTAGTCGAGCTTCTCGATCAGCCCCCGGAAGTCGCCCGCGCCGTCGTCATTGCCGTCGAAGAAGCCGCGGATGTGGATCTCGTAGAAGACCGCGCGCTTGAACCACAGCGGATCCGACTCGAACCAGTGGCCGGACTCGCTCAACGCCCTGCTCCAGTGCCGGCCCTCGGTCATCCCCGCTCCGGAGCCGGCAAAGCCGGCACCTCCGCTCCTGTGAGCTCCGTCGAGCCTACGCTCATTTGGTCTCCACCCGCAGGACGTGCGCCTGGCCCGGTCCGAGGCGCACGTAGTTGCGGCCGATCCGCCAGTGGAACTCCTGGTCGGTGAGCAGCTCGGTCGCGCCGTAGGCCGGCGGGAGCCCGAGCCACACCGGCACGGTGACGACCCCATCGTGCTCGACCTGCGGATCCAGGTTCACGCACACGAGCACTACGTTCCCCTCGGCGCGCTTCGCATACGCGAGCAGCTGCTCGCTCTCGGTCTCGAGGAAGTCGACGTTGTCGAGCCGCTGGAGGGCGAGGTTCTCGCGGCGGATCGTGTTCAGCCGCTTGACGAGCGGCAGGAGCGGGCCGTCGAGCTTCCTCTTCTTCGTCTCGTACTTCTCCGAGTCGATGTACTCCTCGCTGCCCTCCCGCACCGGCACGTTCTCGAAGTGCTCGTACCCGGAATAGATCCCGTAGCTCGGCGACAGCGTCGCCGCGAGGACGAGCCTCGCCTCGAATGCCGCCCGCCCGCCGCGCTGGAGGTACTCGTGGAGGATGTCAGGCGTGTTCGCGAAGAAGTTCGGCCGGAAGAACTGCGGCAGGGTCGAGTGCGTCAGCTGCGTCAGGTACTCGATCAGCTCCGCCTTCGTGTTCTTCCAGGTGAAGTAGGTGTAGGACTGGCTGAAGCCGGCCTTCGCGAGCGCGGCCATGATCGGCGGCCTCGTGAACGCCTCCGCGAGGAAGACCACCGTCGGATCGACCGCCCGCACCTCCGCGATCAGCCACTCCCAGAACGGCAGCGGCTTCGTGTGCGGGTTGTCGACGCGGAACACCGTGACGCCGTGCGAGACCCAGTGCAGGACGACGTCCCGCAGCGCCGCCCACAGCCCCTCCCAGTCCTCGCTGTCGAAGTTGACGTTGTAGATGTCCTGGTAGCGCTTCGGCGGGTTCTCGGCGTACTTCAGCGTCCCGTCCGGGCGGCGATGGAACCACTCCGGGTGCTGCTCGAGCCAGGGGTGGTCGGGCGAGCACTGGATCGCGAAGTCGAGCGCGATCTCGAGCCCCAGCTTGCGCGCGCGGGCGACCAGGCGGTCGAAATCGTCGATCGACCCCAGCTCGGGATCGACGGCGGTGTGGCCGCCCGCCTTCCCGCCGATCGCCCATGGGCTGCCCGGGTCGCCCTTCGACGCCTCGAGGGCGTTGTTCCGCCCCTTGCGGTTCGTCTTGCCGATCGGGTGGATCGGCGGGAAGTAGACGACGTCGAAGCCGAGGCCGGCGAGCTCGGGCAGCACCTTCTCGACGCCCTTGAACCCGCCCCACGAGCGCGGAAAGAGCTCGTACCAGGCCCCGAAGCGGGCGAGCGCGCGGTCGGCGTCGACCTCGAGCGAGCGAACGAGCCGGGTCGGCTCGGACCGGTCGCGCTCGGTCGTCGCGAGGGCGGTCGCGACGTCGAGCTCGAGCATCTTCAGCAGCGCTCCGCCCTCCTGGAGCTCGCTCTCGAGGTCGGTCTGCCCGGCCTCGACCTTCCTGCGCAGCTCGTCGCGCCACGACTCGAACCGGTCGACCCAGGCCTCGATCGTGAACTCCCACCGCCCGCAGCGGTCCACGTGGAAGGAGCCGGTCCAGCGGTCGGGCTGTTCCTCGACCTTCCGCATCTCGATCTCGTCCCACTGCGAGGAGCCCGGCGCGCGGTAGCGGATCGCGGCGCCGAGCAGCTCGTGGCCGTCGCGGAAGATCGTCGCCCAGACCTCGACCTCGTCGCCGACGGAGCGCTTGACCGGGTAGCGGCCGCAGTCGAGCTGCGGCCAGACGTCCTCGATCTGGATACGGGGTGGCTTCGTCTGGGGAATGGGCATCGCGTACGGTCAGCTTTCAGCGAAGGGCGAGCCTGAAACGCTATGCACAATCGGAGATCGAGCGGTGTGTTGCTGCACGTGTCGTCCCTGCCGGGCGGAAAGCTCGGCCGGGAGGCGTTCCGGTTCGTCGACTGGCTGGTCGAGGCGGGGCAGTCCTGGTGGGCGCTGCTGCCGCTCGGGCCGCCGGACTGGGCGGGCTCGCCGTACTCGTCGCCGTCCGCCTTCGCCGCCCACGGCGGATACCTGGAGAAGCCTCGCGCGCGGGTGACGGCGTCCGAGCTGGAGGACTTCGTCCGCCGGGAGCACTACTGGGCCGGCGACTGGGAGGCGTTCGCAGGCTCGAGCGCGCTTCCCGACCAGGTCAGGTTCGACCGCGAGTGGAGCGCGCTCCGCCGATACGCCGCCGACCGCGGCGTGCGGCTGTTCGGGGACATCCCGATCTACGTCGCCGCACGCGGGGCCGACGCCGCAGCGCATCCAGAGCTCTTTCAGGAGGGCGTGGTCGCCGGCGCGCCGCCGGACGCGCTGAGCTCGGTCGGCCAGCTGTGGGGCAACCCCCTCTACGACTGGCGGGAGCTGCAGGCGCAGGGCTACCGCTGGTGGGTCGAGCGGCTGCGCCGGACGTTCGAGCTCTACGACCTCGCGCGGATCGACCACTTCCGCGGGTTCGTCTCCTACTGGTCGGTGCCGGAGGGCAACCGGACCGCGAAACGCGGCCGCTGGCGGCGCGGCCCGGGTGCCGAGCTCTTCCGCGCGGCCGAGCGCGAGCTCGGACGGCTCCCGCTCGTCGCCGAGGACCTCGGCCTGATCACACCCGCGGTGCACCGCCTCCGCGACGAGCTCGGGATCCGCGGGAATGGTGGTGATGCAGTTCGGGTTCGAGGGGCCACGGTCGAATGTCCACCGGCTCGAGAACCACCCCCGGCGTGCGGTCGTCTACGCCGGCACGCACGACTGCGACACCGCGCTCGGCTGGTGGCGCTCTCTCTCCCGCCGCGCGCGCGCCGCGACGGGCCTGCCGGGCCAGGAGCCGCACTGGGAGCTGACCGAGGCTGCGCTCTCTTCACGCGCCGAGCTCGCGATCGTCCAGGCTCAGGACATTCTCGGCCTCGGCACCGAGGCGCGGATGAACATGCCCGGGACGAGCAAGGGCAACTGGCGCTGGCAGCTCCGGCCGGGGCAGCTCACCCGGGCCCACGCGGAGCGGCTGCGCGGGCTGACGGAGCGGCATCGCCGTTTGCCCGGCTGAGCCTTCACCGGCCCGACATCCTCTGGAGGACAGGACGACTCGTGAACGAACGAGTCCATCCATGGGCTGGCGACGCGGCGAGTTGTGGCTCGATACGGACATCCTCTGGCTCGGCGAAGAACCCGGCCCGCGGGCGGTCGCCGTCGCACCTCCGCCGGTCCTCAGCCCCGATCCGCCGCCCGGGCTCGCCGCCTCCCGCCGTGACGGGAACGACCTCATGCGGCATGGACGGCGGCGCGGGAAGCGGGAGCGGGGGCCAGGCGAGTCGAAGGCCCGACTCGCCCTGTATCGCCGGCCGTGATGCTTGCGCTCATGCAACGGCTCGGAGCAGGCGCGATCACGAAGTGACCATGCCCGAGGATTGTCGCGGAGAGAGAGCGATAGCCGGGAGGAATTGCTCGATCGCGCCCAGTCTGACGTTACCGGCGTGTAGGCGACCGACCGGCCCGGCAGACGGGGCGGACGGAGTGGTCGCAGTCGCAGAGCACCACCGTGAGCGTGGCGCGCGAGCGCGGCTACGACCGAGAAGCCGCCCTTCAGCCGACGATGCCGGCCGGAAACGGCGGAGAGGCACGTGTGAACGCGTTTCCGAAGATCGAATGGCATCACGCGATCTCTGCGGACTGCCGAACAGCGGCAGTCTTGGCGATCGACGAGGACCCAGCTTCCTCTCGAGGGTTCGAGCTGGGCCACCTGGAACCCCGTGACCGACAGCGCCCCGAATGCGCCGAACCGGTTGTACGGAAACCAGCGCACGATCCGCGCGATTGTCATGGTGAGCCGAGGCGTACCGCGCCGCGCACCCGGGGGCGGCGCGCGTCGTCATCGGCGACATCAGCCGCGAGGGCGGCGGCCCGATGAGAGACGAGCACGTGTCCCACCAGAACGGGCTCGACGTCGACGTCTACTTCCCGCGGCTCGACAGGACGCTCCGCGCGCCGCGTGCGCCCGTCGAGATCGATCATCGCCTCGCGCAGGATCTCCTCGACCGGTTCGTCGCCGCCGGTCGCGCAGATGGTCTTCGTCGGATACTCGACCGGGCTCCACGGGCCGGCGGGAGTCGTCATCCCCTACGCGGGGCACGAGTACCATATGCACGTCCGCTTCCCGCGACCCGGAACGTAGATCGGCCCGTTGCGCGCGAGACTTCCGGCGCCGCCGCGACTGAATACCGCAGGCGCGTAGCTACTTCGGGACAGGCTCGAACTTGTAACCGACGCCGTAGCGCGTCTGGATGAAGCTGTGCCTGGCCCCTGGGCGGTCGAGCTTCTCGCGCAGCTTCTTCACGAACACGTCCACCGTCCGGTCGCGGTGCGTCTCGCGCCGGCCCCACAGCCGCTGCAGCAGCTCGTCGCGTGAGACCACACGGCCGCCCTCGAGCGCAAGCGCGTAGAGGAGCCGGAACTCGGTCGGCGTCAGGTCGGCGCTCTCACCCGCGACGTACGCCTGCACCTCGCGCGGGTCGATGCGCAGCTCCTCCGCCTCGATCGCTTCGCCGCGCGGCGCCTCCGTGGGACGTACCCCACGCCGGGCGGCGGCCCGCACGCGCGCGACGAGCTCCTTCATCGAGAACGGCTTGACCAGGTAGTCGTCGGCACCGATCTCGAGCGCGTGTACCCGGTCGTGCTCGGTACCTCGCGCCGAGACGACGACGATCGGCGTCCCGATCCCCTCCGCGCGGGCGGTCTCGATCACGCTCCAGCCGTCGCGCTCCGGGAGCATCAGGTCGAGGACGACCACGTCAGGGCCCTCGTAGCGGAGCCGGGCAAGCCCCTGGTCGCCCTTGGCGACGACGATCGGCTCGAAGCCCTCGGCCGTGAGGTGCGTCGCCATCCCCTGCGCGATCACCTCGTCGTCTTCGATGATCAGGACCTTCGGCACCGCGCGAGCTTAGCGAGGCCCTCGGAGCAGGCCGCTACCGGACGGCCTCAGCGGCCGCCACGTCCTCGCGCCGCACGTCGGGCACCGGGTCGCGCGCTGCGCGCTCCGCTCTAGCCGCAGCGCACGCACGCGCGCACGACCGGTCGGCGCACGAGCTGGAGAGAGTGGTCATGCATCAGGGTAGGGCGAGGACTCGTCGTACGCCGCGGTGAACGTCTGGAGAGCCGGCGGCTGATTAGCATTTGCTGTGTGAAGTTCGACGTCGAGCGCGGCTTTGCACTGCCGGAGCTCGGCGGCGGCCCCTTCCCCGCGCACGTTCACCTCCACGTACGTCGACACCCCCGACCGGCGCCTGCTGCGGGCCGGCATCACGCTCCGGCGCCGGGTCGAGAACCGCGCCGGCCTCTGGCACCTCGAACTCCCGTCCGCCGACGGCCTCCTCGAGTTGGAAGCGCGCGGCGGGCCCGCAAAGCCGCCGCCGGCGTTCATCGACCTGCTCGCGGCGTCGTTGCGCGGTGGAGCAGCGCTCGAGCCCGTCGCGCGGCTGCGAACCCGCCGAGACGGGGTCGCCGTCGGCCCGAGGGCAAATCGGGTCGAGGTCGTCGTCGATGCCGTCACGGTCGTCGGCGCCCGATCGGGATGGATCCGAGGTCCAAGCCGGAGCCGTCTCCGGCGACGGGCGCCGGACTGGCGGCAATCGGCAAGGCACTGCGGAAGGCAGGCGCGGTGGGCGCGACGGCGAGCTCGAAGCTCGACCGCGTCCTCGGCACGCCGCCTGCGCCACCGGAGGACGGCGACGCGATCGGACGCCTTCGGGCTCTGCTCGTCAAGCAATACGACGCGATCCTCGCGAACGATCCCGGAGTCAGGCTCGGCGAGGACATCGAGGCGCTGCACCAGCTGCGCGTCGCGACGCGGCGGTCCCGGGCGCTGCTACGCGCGGGCCGCGGGCTGGTCGCGAGCGGCTGGGCCGAGCCCCTGCGCACGGAGCTGAAGTGGCTCGGCGGTCTGCTCGGCCCCGTCCGTGACCTCGACGTACTGCTCGTGCACCTCGACAGCGAGGCGGCCTCGCTGGAGCAAGACGACGCCCGTGCGTTCCGACGCCTACGGGCGCGGCTCGTCTCGCAGCGGACCCGCGACCGCAACGAACTGCTCGAAGCGATGCGCAGCGAGCGCTACTTCCGGCTCCTCGACACGCTCGCAGGAGCCGCAGAGGCCCCCGCCGGCGAGCTCCCGCAGCCGCTGCCCGAGATCGCCGGACGAGGCGTTCGCGCGGTTGCGGAAGGTCGTGAAGGCGCTGCCGCGGCGCCCGGCCGATGACGAGCTCCACGCGGTCAGAATCGAGACGAAGCGTGCGCGCTACGCCGCGGAGCTGGCGGCACCCGACCTCGGCAAGCAGGGCGCCAGGTTCCTGGACCGGGCGAAGGAGCTGCAGGACGTGATCGGTGAACACCAGGACGCCGTCGTCGCCGAGGACCGGCTGCGCGAGCTGGCTCTTCGCGGCGGTGGGAAGACCGGGCTTGCTGCGGGTCGGCTCGTGGAGCGCCAGCGGCAGCGGAAGCGCGAGGCCCGCCGGGCTTACCCGGCCGCCTGGAGGCGGCTGGAGAAGGCCGGAAGGAAGGCGTTCTCGTGATCCGGGCGGCAGGCGGCGTGGTCATGCGCGAGGAGAACGGCGTCCGCGAGGTCGTGCTCGTGCACCGGCCCGCCTACGACGACTGGACGCTCCCGAAGGGCAAGGCACACAGGGGCGAGAGCGACGAGGCCTGCGCTTTGCGCGAGGTCGAGGAGGAGACCGGGTTGCGCTGCGAGCGCGGCCGCGAGCTGGCGACCAGCTCGTACCTGGACGCGGCCGACCGCGAGAAGCTCGTCCGCTACTGGCTGATGCACCCGACCGACGGGGCGCTGCGGCCGACCCGGGAGGTCGACGACGCGCGCTGGGTCCCCTACGAAGAAGCCGAGCGGATCCTCAGCTACGAGCGCGACCGGGTCGTGCTGCGCTCGGCCGCGAGCGCCTGATGCGCGTCCGCGTGCGCCCCGAGCGCTACCTGCCGCCACCCGCCTGAACTGCCGGCAGCCGGTCGAGCAGTTCGAGCGCAAGCCCTTCGCGGAGCCCGCCGCGGCCGACCTCCAGCGGGACCGCGAGCGCCCGCTGGATCTCGATCAGGATCGCGATCCCGGCCGGCAGCGCCCGGACGCGCCAGACCTCGAGGTCGTGCTCACGCGCGATCTCCTTGGCCGGCAGCTTCCGCAGCAGGCCGAGCGCCTCGCGGAGCTCGTCCGGGCCGAGCGTCCGGCCGACGAGCTTCTTCGCCGCGCGGGCAGTCCCGCCGACGGCGATCGCGCTCATCGGCAGCGGCGGCGTCAGCCGCGCGAACGCCTTCTCGGCGTGGCCGCGCATGACCGAGAGCTCTTCCTTCGTCGGCGGGTCGGACGACGGCACGCGCGCGCTCAGGCGCAGCGAGCCGAGGTCGACGGAGCGGAGCCACGCAGGCCCGCCCGAGACGGTCCCGACCGCGACCTGCGCCGAGCCGCCGCCGACGTCGCAGACGGCGACCGTCCCCGACGGATTCACATAGGCGAGCGCTCCCTCGAATGCGAGCCGCCCCTCCTCTTCGCGCGAGAGCACGCGCGCCGGTGCGCCGGCCGCCCGCGAGAGCGTGTGCACGAGCTGATCCGCGTTCTCGGCCTGGCGGCCGGGCGAGGCGACGACCACGTCGACCAGCGCGGCCCCCGAGGCGCGCGCGGTGTGGGCGAAGCCGGCCAGGCACTCCGCCGGCCTCCCGGAGCTTCTGCGGCGACACGGCTCCGTTCTGCTCGATGTCCGCGCCCAGGCCGACCACCTTCTTGCCTCGCGCGACGACGGCGAGACCCTGACGGGAATGCGCTGCGACGAGCAGGCGGATCGTGTTCGATCCCACGTCGACGACGGCGACATTCATCGGGACGGTATTGTCGCCGCCCCTGCGGCCGTCAAGTGGGGACGATCCGGTGAAAAGGTTGTGAACTAGGCCGGCGTGGGCACCGCCTCTTCGGCCAGCTTGCCGGCGAAGAACTCGAGCGTCGCCTTCGTCTTCGTCTGCGGATCGGTCTCGAGATCGAGTCCCAGGCCCTCGAGGTACGCGCGCGTCTCCATTGCCGCCTGGAACGCCTCGGCAGGCGGGCACTTCGTCGACAGCTCGAGGATCCGCGACCCGTCGGGGAGCAGCCACGCCTCGGCGACCAGCTTCTTGCCGAGCTTCTTCGGCTCGACGGCCAGCTTCAGGACGAAGACGGGTCCGAGGATCCGAAGGTCGTCCAGCGCGAGCCCCTCGGGCGCGTTCGCCGTGTAGAAGGCGCGCTGCTCCTTCGAGAACACCTTGCGCACGGGGCGCTCGCCCCGGATGGCCTCGAACACGTCCTCGTTCGGGATCTTGCCCTTCATCGAGGCCGAGCAGACGTAGCCGCCCGGCATCGCGTCCACCTCGACGTTCATCGCCGCGGACCTGCGGACGTCCTCCGACAGGTCGTCCGGGACGACCGGCCGTAGCTTCACGACCGAGTCCCCGCTCCGGCCCTGGACCCGCCGCGCCCGCACGGCAAGGCCCGCCTGCTGCAGCTGCAGGTCAGGCGTGTCGAAGAAGAAGATCTGCCGGATCTGCGCGTCGAGCGGGTCGAGCCCGAGCGCATTGATCGCCGAGCGGTGGTCGGTCTCAGGCACCGTCAGCTTCAGCTCGACGCTGTCCGCGCCCTTGATCAGGCCGAGCAGCTTCTCCAGCTCGTCGCTCGACAGCTCGGTCAGCCTCTTCCGCTTTTCTGTGGTCATCTCAGCTCCTTCCGCCGAATCGCTCGACGAGCACGCCGTGCCGGAGGCCGCGATCGCTGACGGTCATCGAGTCGCTGCCGAGCTTCGCCATCACCGTTCGGACGACGCATGCGCCGGCCAGGATCACCTCGGCCCGGTTGGGTTGCAGGCCGACTATCTCACGTCGCTCGCCGGCGCTGCGCGTTCGGTAGAGCTCGATCTGCCGGTCGACCTCCACGGCGGTCAGCACCGTTCCCTGGATCACCGCCGGATCGTACTTCGCGAGCTCGTGCTTCACGGCCGCGATGTTGGTCACCGCGCCGCCCATCCCGACCAGCTGATCCGGGGAGGGCCGGCCGTCCAGCCCCAGGTCGGCGGCGATCCCGGCCTGCGCCTGGGCGACGACGTCCTCGCCGACCGCGCCGTCCAGGCCGTACTGCTCGGTGAACCGCACCGCGCCGACGTTCACGCTGAACCGCTCGTCGATCCGGTCGTCGTGGCCGAAGGTGAACTGCGAGCTGCCGCCGCCCGTGTCGAAGACGACGAGCGAGCCGGTGGTCTGGCCGAGGGCCGCCTTGACCGCGAGGAAGGCGAGGCGGGCCTCCTCCTCGCCGGGGATCACCTCGATCTCGACGCCGGTCCGTTCCCGCACGGCGTCGATCAGCTCCGAGCTGTTCGAGGCGGTGCGCATGCCGGCGGTGCCGACGGCGGCGATCCCCTCGATGCCGTTCTGCTGCGCCTCCTCGACCATCCCGGCGATCGCGTCGGCCGTCCGCCGGATCGGCTCGGGCTCGAGGCGGCCACTGTCGTCGAGCCCCTCGCCCAGCCGGGTCACCTCGGCCCGGTCGACGACGGTGCGCCACGAGCCGTCGCCTGCGCGCTCGGCGATGTGGAACTTCACCGAGTTCGTGCCGACGTCGATCACTGCGTAGCGGCTCACGCCGGGCCCGCGAGCGCCTTCAGCCCACGGGGGAAGCTCGTGTTCGTCAGGTCGGCGAGGCCGAGATCGCGGACCGCGGCGGTCACCGCGTCTGCGTCCTCCGACTCGACCGCGACCGTGCGCGTGTCGCCGACGTCGGTGCGGAGATCGGTCAGCTCGCTCATGCAGCCGCCGATCGTGTACCGCTGCCGCCGCTTGTGCACGCGGACCGCCAGCAGGTCCGGGCTGACCCTCACAACGTCGTCGAGCAGCTCGTCGAGCGAGTAGGCGTCGCGTGACAGCTCCGAGGTGACGCCCAGCCGGTCGAGGACGGCCGCGACCTGGTCGGCCGAGACCGGGAACTCAGCCTTCAGGACGGGCGTCCACTGCTCCAGGCCGTCGGCGTCGACGTGCTCGAGCTCCTTGACGTCGAGGAGGCCGTCGCGGACCTTCACGTTTGCGTCCGTCACCCGCGAGACGAGGTACACCTCGTCGCTCTCCTGAACGCGCTCCGGCTCGCCGAACCGCTCCTCGGCTCCACCGAACCCGGCGCCGAACGCGCGCCACTCCCAGCGGGCGCCCATCAGGCGTCGCGAGCAGGGCGTCGACGCCGCCGCGCCGCGCGCATCAGCGTCGCCTGGCCGGAGCGAGGCGGGTCACCCTTCTTCGGCGAGACGCGCTTCCACGAGCCGTCGGACTTGAGCTCCCACGCGGTCGTGTCCTCGAGCAGCGCGTCCAGGGCCGCCCCGAGCCGCTGCTGGAGACGCACGTCCTCGACGGGCGCGACCGCCTCGAGCCGGTGGTCCAGGTTCCGCGGGAGCAGATCGGCACTGCCGAGGAAGTACCGGTGCTCACCGCGGCACTCGAAGTTGAAGACCCGGCTGTGCTCGAGGAAGCGGCCGAGCACGCTACGGACGCGGATGTTCTCCGACAACCCCTTCACGCCGGGCCGCAGCGCACAGACGCTGCGGACGATCAGGTCGATCTTCACGCCCGCCTGCGAGGCGAGGTAGAGCTCGTCGATGATCGCCCGGTCGCTGAGGTTGTTGACCTTGATCCTGATTCGCGCCTTCTTCCGCGCGGCGGCGGACTCGGCGACCCTCCGGATCTCCTCGATCAGCCGGTCGCGCAGGTTGAACGGCGCCACGAGCAGCTTGCGGAACTGCTCGGGCCGTCCGAAGCCGGTCACGTAGTTGAAGAGGTTCGCGACGTCCTGGGCGATCTCGGGATCGGCGGTGAAGAGGCCGAAGTCCTCGTAGACCCGCGCCGTGACCGAGTGATAGTTGCCGGTGCCGATGTGGACGTAGCGCTTCAGCCCACCCGCTTCCCGGCGCACGACGAGCGTCGCCTTCGCGTGGATCTTCAGGTTCGGGAAGCCGTAGACGACGTGCACCCCTGCCCGCTCCAGCGACTGCGACCACTCGATGTTCCGGCGCTCGTCGAAGCGCGCCTTGAGCTCGACGAGACAGACGCTCTGCTGCCCGTTCTCCGCCGCCTCGGCCAGGGCCGGCACGAGCGGGGTCTCGTCGCTCGTCCGGTACACGGTTGCCTTCAGGGCGATCACGTCGGGGTCGCCCGCCGCCGTCCGGACGAACGCCTCGAAGCTCGTCGCGAAGGATTCGTAGGGGTGGTGGACGAGGATGTCCGCCTTGGCGATCTCCGAGAACATCACGCTCGGACCCGACATGAAACGGCGATGGGTTACCGGCACCCACGGATCGTCCTTCAACTCGGGCCGGTCGAGCCGTGCGATCTCCATCGCATCCGCCAGGTCGAGCAGCCCGTCGACGACGTAGATCTGCTCGTCTGCGACCGCCAGGCCGCGCTTCAGGCGCTCGAGCATCGCAGGGGCCGCCGGGGCGGAGACCTCGACCCGGACGATGTCGCCGAACCGGCGGCGGCGCAGCTCGATCTGCACGGCCTCGAGCAGGTCGTCTGCCTCGTCGGATACCTCGAAGTCCGCGTCGCGGGTGACCCTGAAGACTGTCGGCTCGCTGACCTCCATTTGCGGGAAGAGCGAGCCGAGGAAGTGCGCGATCACGTCCTCGAGCGGGACGAAGACCCCACGCGCCCCGACCTCCATGAACCGTGGCAGCCCTTCGGGCACCTTCACGCGCGCGAGCCGCTCCTCCCCCGTGTCCGGGTCGCGGACGAACACCGCCAGGCTGAGCGACAGCGCCGAGATGTACGGAAACGGCTGGCCGGGGCCGACGGCGAGCGGCGTCAGCACGGGATAGACCTCCTGCTCGAACCGCGCTGCGAGCTCGACCAGCTCCTCCTCGGTGAGCTCCGCCACCCCGGTGACGACGATCCCCTCGCGCGCGAGCGCAGGGCACAGGTCGCGGCTCCAGAGCCGCGTCTGCCTCTCGTTCAGCGCCTCCACGCGCTTGCGGATCTCCGCGAGCGCCGCGCGCGGCGTCCGGCCGTCCTCGGACCGGACGTTCAGCCCGGAGGCGGCCTGGTCGAGCAGGCCCGCGACTCGCACCCCGAAGAACTCGTCCAGGTGCGACGAGAAGAACGCGCAGTACTTGACCCGCTCCAGGAGCGGCTGGCTCTCGTCGAGCGCCTGCTCGAGCACGCGCGTGCTCCAGTCGATCCGCGAGAGCTCGCGATTGAAGAGTCGATCAGCCGCTCTCGGCTTGCGCCGTGTCGCGGCCTCCTTCGGCCGCCCTTCGACCATGGCCACTTACTTTGCCCGAGCCTCGAGCTTGTAGCCGACCCCGTGCCGTGTGTGGATGAAGGTGTGGCTGGGCGCGGCCCGGTCGATCTTCGTGCGGAGCTTGCGGACGAAGACGTCGACCGTGCGGTCGCGGTACCGCTGCCGGCGGCCCCAGATCCGCTGCATCAGCTCCTCGCGCGTGACGACGCGCCCGCGTTCGAGCGCGAGCGTGTGCAGCAGGCGGAACTCGGTGGGGGTCAGATCCGCGGTCACTCCGTCGACGTAAGCCTGGACATTTGCAGGGTCAATTGTAAGCTCTTCGATCTGGATCGTCTCACCCCGGTTGGGTGACTGTGCCCGGACCCCGCGGCGCACCGCTGCGCGGACGCGCGCGACCAGCTCGCCCATCGAGAACGGCTTGACGAGGTAGTCGTCGGCGCCGAGCTCGAGCGCGCGGATCCGGTCGCCCTCCGTCCCGCGCGCGCTGACGACGACGATCGGCGTGCCGATCCCTTCCCCGCGCACGGTCTCGATCAGCTCCCACCCGTCCAGGCCGGGCAGCATCAGGTCGAGGATGCAGGCGTCGGGCGCTCGTAGCGCAGGCGTGCCAGCCCGGTCTCGCCGTGCTGGACCCGCACGGCGTCGAATCCGCCGGCCTCGAGGTGACGCGCCATCCCGTCTGCGATCACCTCGTCGTCCTCGACGATCAGCACCGAGGCATCGCACCTACGATAGACCTGGCCCCCGAACAGACCCGGTGACGATCTGGTGACAATCTGGTGAAGCGGTTACGGCGGGCTCCTGCCCCGCAGCCGAGTGCCGAATCCACACGGGCCGATCTGGAGCGCGCGCAGATCCTGATCGAGGAGAGCCGTGAGATCGTCGTCGTGCTCGACGAGGCGAGGCGACTCCTCACGTCGAGCCGGCGCGCCCGCGAGTCGCTCGACGGCCTCGTCGAGGGCGCAGCTCATCCCGGATGAGCTGCTCCACATCGGCGGGCGGACGCCGCACGAGATCCCCTACGAGCTCGACGGCCGCCGCGAGACGCTCGTCTACCTGAGCGCCCCGGGCGATCTCGCCGCCTACAGGAGCTGCGCGCGGGGTTCACCGCGGCGGTCTCGCACGAGTTGCGCACGCCGCTCGCGCGGCTGCTGGTCCTGCTCGAGAGCGCGCAGCTCCCCGGAGCCGACCGCGCAGACCTGATCACGCGGGCGCGGGACGAGGTCGAGCGCATCGGCGAGTTGATCGACGACGTGCTCTTCCTCAGCGAGCTCGAGAGCGGCCGCGCCGTCGTCGCCCTCGGCTCGATCCGTGCCCTGCCCGTGATCGAGCGCGTGGTCGCAGAGACCGGCGACCGCGCCCACGCCACGGGTCTCGAGCTGAAGGTCGAGTGCACGGCGTCGTTCGAGCTCCCGCTGCGCGCGCGGATGCTGCAGGTCGTCGTCGAGAACCTGGTCGAGAACGCGATTCGCTACGCAGGCACGGACACGACCTGCACCGTCACCTGCGCGGGAAGGGGACGGGGCGTTGCGCCTGATCGTGTCCGACGACGGCGCCGGGCGTTCCCGAGGACGAGCTGCCGCGCCTGTTCGAACGCTTCTACCGGGCCGACCAGGCACGCACGACGATCGGCACCGGTCTCGGCCTCGCGATCGTGAAGCACGTTGTCGTCGCGGCCGCAGGGACGGTCGAGGCCACGCCGACACCCGGCGGCGGGCTGACGGTCACGTGCTCGTTCTAACCGGAGCTTCACGCGACATTCACCCTCCCGATGCCCATGCGCGGCGCCCGCCGTTGCAAACTGCGCGCCATGGAGTCGCAGCTCACCGACATCGGCACCACCCTCCTGCTGACCGGTGAAGAACGCGCGGTTCTCGCACGCGTCCTCCATGTGGTCGAGGACGAGTGGTGGCTGGACGAGAACGAGCAGGCCCTGCTCGAGCGCTTGGAGTCGGGCCACGCCGTGCTCGCGCCGGCCTGATTCGCAGCCAGCGCGCGAGGCCGCCTCCACGGGGCGGCTCCGCGTGCAACGATCTCAGGAGGACGTCCGACCGTGCCGATGAAATAGGAGCTCGTGTCCGCCGACCCCGCTTCCTCGCAGCCTACGGACTGCTCGGCTCGCTCTCGCCTTCAGCGGCGCCGCGAGCTGGAAGCTCGCCTCGGACCATCGCTCGGGCCCGCTCGCACCGGGTGCCGTCGACCTCGTCGACCGGTTTCTCGGCGTCCGTCCAGCAGGGCGACCTGAAGACGGCCTGCGGGCTCTTCTCGGCCTTCCCGGCCTGCGACCCGAACCGCCTACGCGCCGCCTCTGAGCACGTACGAGGTCTTCCCGGCCGAGGCTGCCGTCGACGGAGTCGACGTGCCGGCGACGCTCGACGGCCAGTACGTTCTCTTCTCGATCACGCCGCGACGCGGCGGATACCACATCGTCGACGTGATCGCCGACCCGTCGGCGTTCTCGTCCGGGCCGGCTGCACCGCTCGTCGCCTGAAAACGGCAACGAGCGGGCGTCCCTGCGGCTGGGACGCCCGCTCGTCCGAAGCGCTGCGGATCCGCGCTAGGCCTGGACCTGCTTCAGCGTCTTCTCGGCCGCGAACAGCACGACCTTCGGGATCGGGACGAAGAGCAGCTTCGGCCCGAGCTTCTGGCCCTGGGTGAGCGCGTAGAAGACGAACTTGCGCAGCTCGGGCGCCTTGTCCGTCTTCGTCGGCAGCAGGACGTACGAGAACGTGCAGATCGGGTACGCCAGCGGGTGCGTCTTCGGCGGGTTGACGATGTGCATCTCGTTGCTCGCCGGCACCGCTTGACGGTCGCCCCCGCCGCCGCGATCGCCGCGCAGGCCCGGGCGTGACGAACTTGCCGGCGCTGTTCTGCACGCGACGCGAACTTGATCTTGTTCGCCAGCGCGTACGCGATGTCGGCGTAGCCGATCGCGCCCTCGGTGTTCTTGACGACGCCGGCGACGCCGGAGCTGCCGCGGCCGCCGATGCCGGCCGGGAAGGTGACGGCTGCGTCGAGTTGCCGACCTTCGACTTGAACTCCGGGCTGACCGCCGAGAGGTAGTCGGTGAAGTTGTACGTCGTGCCGGAGCCGTCGGAGCGCCAGACCGGCGTGATCTTCGTGCTCGGCAGGTTGACGCCGCGGGTTGAGCGTCTTGATCGCCGGGTCGTTCCACTGCGTGATCTTGCCGAGGTAGATGTTCGCGATGATCGGGCCGGTCAGCTTCAGGTTGTTCGGGACGCCCGGCAGGTTGTAGATGACCGACGTCGCGGACAGCACCCACGGGATCTGGACGCAGCCCTTGCAGGCCGCGAACTGGTCCGGCGTCAGCGGCGCGTCGCTCGCGCCGAAGTCGACCGTGCGCGCCGTGATCGCGGCGATCCCGCCGCCCGAGCCGATCGGGTTGTAGTTGATGTGCGTGCCCGTCTTCGACTCGTAGTCCTTCTGCCACTGCGAGATCAGCGGGAAGGGGAACGTCGCCCCGGCGCCGCTGAGGGTGCCGGCCTTCTTCGCAGAGCCGCCGGCGAGCGCACCCGTCGTCGCGACCAGCGCGGTGACGGCGAGCGCAGCGATGGACAGAACTCTGGTCTTCATGCCTCCCTTTCTCCGGTGGGTGGTTCACGCGCGCCAGTGTCGCGCCGGCCGTCACGGACGTGGGAACCCGGGCGGTGAACCTCTGGTGAAAAGCGTGTTAACGCGCGCTCGAGCTTGCGGCGGCTGCGCGCCAGCAGGGCGCGCGAGAGCAGGCTCAGGATCAGCACGAACGAGATCAGCACGAAGGCGGCCGCCCACGCCTGGTCGTTCAGGTGCTGGTCCGGGGCCTCCGAGTAGGTGAAGATCGTCACCGGGATCGAGGCGAGCGCCTGGTCGGGGTCGACCGAGACCGTGTTTCCGTAGAGCGACGAGGTGAAGAGCAGCGGAGCCGTCTCGCCGGCGGCACGCGCGATCGCGAGCGTCGCGCCGGTGAGGATCCCGCTCAGCGTCGTCGGCAGGATCACGCCGACGATCGTCCGCCACTTGCTGACGCCGAGCGCGGAGCTCCCCTCGCGCAGGTGATTCGGGACGAGCGCGAGCATCTCCTGGGTCGACCGGGAGATCAGCGGCAGCATGATGATCGCCGAGCGCAAGCGAGCCGATGAAGGCGTTCTGCCCCCGCCCGACGACGAGCAGGGCGAAGAGGAAGATCCCGATCACGATCGACGGCAGGCCGTTGAGGACGTCGAGCGAGAGCTTGATCACCCGGGCGAGCCGGTGGTCGGCGAACTCGTTGACGTAGATCGCGGTCAGGACGCCGAACGGGAGCGCGATCGCCGCGCCGATCCCGACGAGCACGAGGCTGCCGACGAAGGCATTCGCGATCCCGCCGCCGCTCTCGCCGAAGGTCGCCGGCGTCTTCGTGAAGAGGTCGCAGGTTCAGCGCCTTGAGGCCGCGCAGGAAGACCGAGACCGTGACGATCGCGAGCACGCCGACCGCCAGGGCCGAGGCCAGCGAGCCAGGATGCCTCGACGGCCCGGTTGACCCGCTTGCGCCGGCGGACCCGGCCGCCGGCCGAGAGCAGCGAGGGCTGCGGCTCTGCCTGCGCGGCCATCAGCGGCCCGCCTTCTGGACCTCGAAGCGGTTGACGATCATCTGCGCGCCGAAGTTCGTCAGCAGCGCGAAGACGAGCAGGATCAGCGCGAGGTAGACGATCGAGGCCACGTGCAGGTTCGACGTGGCGCCCTGGTACTGCGCCGCGATGCGGCTCGCGAGCGTGTCGCCCGGCTGGAAGAGCGAGGTCGGGATCCCGGTGAAGCCGCCGATCACCTGCGTGACGGCGATCGCCTCGCCGACCGCCCGGCCCATGCCGAGCAGGATCGCGGCGACGACGCCGCCGCGCGTGTACGGGAAGATCGACGCCGCGCACCATCTCCCAGCGCGTCAGCCCGAGGCCGTAGGCGCCCTCCTTCAGCTCCGGCGGGACGCTCTTGAAGAGCTCCCGGCTGATGCTGGCGGTGATCGGGACGATCATGATCGTCAGGATCAGGATCGCGCGGCAGCATCGCCGCCGCCTGCTGCGGCGTGCCGCTGAAGATCGGGATCCAGCCGAACCAGCGAGTGGAGCAACGGCTCGAGGTGGTCGTGGACGAACGGGCCGAGCACGAAGATCCCCCAGAGGCCGAGCACGACGCTCGGCACCGCGGCGAGCATCTCGACCAGCGAGCCGATCACGCCGCGAACTGCCGGCGGCGCGAGCTCGGTCAGGAACAGCGCGATCGCGATCGCGAGCGGTGCTGCGATCAGCACGCGCCGCGAACGATGTCACCGCCGTCCCGTAGAGGAAGTCGAGCGCGCCGAACTGGTTCGTGACCGGGTTCCAGGCCTGGTGCCAGACGAACGGGAGGCCGAACGCCTTGATCGCCGGCCACGCGCCGTAGATCAACCGGTAGGCGATCAGCGCCGAGGATGACGACCGAGAAGAGCGCCGCCGCGCCGGTCAGGACATGGAGCGCGGCGTCGCCGATGCGGTCGCTCAGGCGCCGCCGCGAGGCGAGCGCGCCTGGAGTCAGCTCGGCAGCAGGCGCGTCCATGCGGCGCGGAGCTTTACAGCCGCACGAGGGCGCCCGAAGCGCCGTTCACCACCTCGATACCGAACGTTCACATCCCCTAGACCCGGAGCCCGACAGGCGTGAGCGAGACTCACGACGTGTCCACCGACGTGGCCGCGATCGACATCGCCGCGAGCCTGAGGCAGGAGGACGCGCCCGTCGCGAAGCGCGAGGTCGTCTTCGGCATCGACGACCTGAGCGTCTCCTACGGCTCGAACCTCGCGGTCAACGGCGTCACGCTCGACGTCTACAGGAACCTGATCACCGCGGTGATCGGCCCGTCCGGGTGCGGCAAGAGCACGTTCATCCGCTGCCTGAACCGGATGAACGACCTCGTGCCCGAACGTCAAGGTCGGCGGCAAGATCCTCTACCACGGCGAGGACCTCTACGGGTCGGAGGCCGATCCCGTCGAGGTGCGCCGCCGGATCGGGATGGTCTTCCAGAAGCCGAACCCGTTCCCGAAGTCGATCTACGACAACGTCGCCTTCGCGCCGAAGGTGCTCGGCCTGCCGGGCGCGATGGACGAGCGGGTCGAGCGCGCGCTCCGCGGCGCCGCGCTCTGGGACGAGGTCAAGGACCGGCTGAAGCGCAGCGCGCTCGCGCTCTCGGGCGGCCAGCAGCAGCGCCTCTGCATCGCGCGGGCGCTCGCGGTCGAGCCCGAGGTGATCCTGCTCGACGAGCCCGCGTCGGCTCTCGACCCGATCTCGACGGCGGCGATCGAGGACCTGATGCACGAGCTGAAGCGCGACTACACGCTCGTGATCGTCACCCACAACATGCAGCAGGCCGCGCGCGTCGCCGACATGACCGCCTTCTTCAGCCTCGAGGTCACGGACGGGGACCGCCACGGGATCCTCGTCGAGTACGACCAGACGGCGACGATCTTCACGCACCCGTCCGACAAGCGCACCGAGGACTACGTCACCGGCCGCTTCGGATGAGGGCGAGCTTTCACGAGGAGCTCGGTCGCGCTGGAGGGCGATCTCCAGGCGGAGAGCGACCTCGTGCTCCGCTCGCTCCGCGCGGCGCTCACCGCGCTCGAGCACGGCGACGCCGAGCTCGCCGAGGAGGTCATCCGCTTCGACGACGAGGTGGACGCGCGCTACCTCGCGATCGAGGAGGGCATCCAGAACCTGCTCGCGCGCCAGACGCCGGTCGCGACCGACCTCCGGCTCGTGCTCGCGATCCTGCACATGAACCTCCACCTCGAGCGCTGCGCCGACTACTGCGTGACGATCGCGAAGCTCGTCAAGCTGACCGCGGACCTCCCGGGCGACGCAGGGCCTGCTCGAGGCGTTCGAGCGAGATGGGGATGCGCGCCGAGCAGATGCTCCGCGTCGCGGTCGACTCGTTCGCGGCGCGGGACGCTCGTGCGCGCCGAGACCCTCGTCGAGCTGGACGAGCTGATCGACCGCGCGAACCGGCGGGCGATGGAGCAGGTGTTCGCGATCGCCGACGACCTCGACAAGCGCCGCTGGGGCCTCCGGATGCTGATCGTCTCCCGCTGCCTCGAGCGCATCGGCGACCTCGCCGTCGACATCGGCGAGCAGACCGCGTACCTCGTCACGGGCGAGTTCCGCGAGTACACGGACGCCTCGCGGCCGAGTCTCGCGGGCGCCTAGGCCGCGGATAGCATCGGCCGATGGAGACTCCGTCGCGCGGCGCTGCGGGTCACCTTTCACGAGGAGCTGATCGAGCTCGAGGCGGCGCTTCAGCGTGAGGGCGAGCTCGTCGTTCGCTCCGTCCAGGCCGCGACGCGGGCGCTCGTCGAGGAGGACCTCGAGCTCGCCGACGAGGTGATCGCCTTCGACGACGAGGTCGACGACGCCTACTTCGCGATCGAGGAGGGGATCCAGTCGCTGCTCGCCCGCCAGACGCCGGTCGCGACCGACTTGCGGCTCGTGCTCGCGATGCTGCACGTCAACCTCCACCTCGAGCGAATGGCCGACTACTGCGTCACGGTCGCCAAGCTGACGAAGCTCGCCGCGACCGGATCGCGCGAGCCGCGGATCGTCGCGAGCATGGCCGAGATGGGCGTCCGCGCCGAGGAGATGACGCGGGTCGCCCTGCGCTCGTTCCAGCACCGGGACGTGTCGCGCGCCGAGGCGCTCGTCGACCTCGACGAGCTGATCGACCGGGCGAACCGCCGGCTCGCCGAGCACGTCCTGGAGCTCGGCGCCGACCAGCGCGAGTGGGGCCTGCGGATGCTGGTCGTCTCGCGCTGCCTGGAGCGGATCGGCGACCACGCGGTGGACATCGGCGAGCAGACCGCGTACCTGGTGACCGGCGAGTTCCGCGAGTTCACCGACGCGTCGCACCCGGAGGCCTAGAGCGCCGCGCAGCTACCCTGGCCCGCGGTGCGGCAGAGGCGCTCTTTCTGTTGGCGGCCGCGGTCGTCCTGCTCGCGGGGGCCGCTCCGCTCGGCGCCGCCCCGAAGCCCGCCGTCCGCTTCGCCTTCACCGGCGACATCGCGATGGTCGCCGGCCCCGTGCGAGTCGTACTTCAGCAACGTCTCGCTCGACCTCGCCGGGGACGTCGTGCTCGGCAACCTCGAGGGCACGCTCACCGACCGCGGCTCGACCAAGTGCGGCGCGGCGAGCTCGAACTGCTTCGCCTTCCACGCGCCGCCCTCGTACGCGACCTATCTCCGCAACGCCGGGTTCACCCTGATGAACCTCGCGAACAACCACGCGCTGGACTACGGCCCGGGCGGCCAGGCGGACACGGTCGCAGCGTTGCGAAAGGCCGGGCTGCTCACGACCGGCCGGCCCGGCGAGATCGCGTACATCAACATCCGCGGCACCAAGATCGCCGTCGTCGGCTTCGCGCCCTATCCCTGGGCGCAGAGCCTGCTCCGGATCCCTGCCGCGCAGGCGCTCGTCCGCAAGGCCGACGAGTGGGCCGACCTCGTCGTCGTGACGATGCACGCGGGCGGCGAGGGCTCCGACCACCAGCACGTCAAGCGCGGCACGGAGTGGTTCCTCGGCGAGAACCGCGGCAACTCGATCGCCTTCACGCACGCAATGGTCGACGCGGGCGCCGACCTCGTCGTCGGCAGCGGGCCGCACGTGCTCCGCGGGATGGAGTGGTACCGCGGCCGGCTGATCGCGTACTCGCTGGGCAACTTCGTCGGCTACCACACCCTCGCCACCGACGGGGTCACCGGCGTGACGGGGATCCTCCAGGTCACGCTCGGCAAGGACTCGTCCTGGGTCGCCGGTGACCTCGTGCCCGTGACGATCGCCGGCGACGGGATCCCGCGCCCCGACCCGGCCGAGGCGGCACACGGGCTCGTCGGACGCTGTCGAAGCAGGACTTCGGGAAGCGCGCGATGTCGGTCTCGCGGACCGGCGTCCTGCGCCCGCCGCGCTAGACCGCAGCGCGCAGGTAGCGTTGGCGCGGCGCAGGTGTCCACCGGGGTCGGGAGGAGAGACGCAGTGTCCGCCAAGGCCGAGGCGCCCGCGATCACGGAGAACGAGGCCGCGCAGATCGAGCGCGCGAACGTCTCCGGAGCAGCTCCCGTGGTCTTCATCCACGGGCTCTGGCTCCTGCCGACGAGCTGGGAGCCCTGGGCCAAGCACTTCGAGGCCAACGGCTTCGTCGCGCTTGACTCCCGGCTGGCCCGACGACCCGGAGACGGTCGAGGAGGCGAAGGCGAACCCGGACGCCGTCGCCGGCAAGTCCATCGGCCAGGTCGCCGACCACTTCGAAACGGTGATCCGGCAGCTCGACCGGCGCCCCGCGATCGTCGGCCACTCGTTCGGCGGCCTGCTCACCGAGATCCTCGCCGGCCGCGGGCTCGCCTTCGCCTCCGTCGCGATCGCGCCCGCTCCGTTCCGCGGCGTGCTGCCGCTGCCGCTCTCGGCTCTGCGCTCCGGCTCGCCGGTGCTGAGCAAGCCGGGGAACTACAACAAGGCCGTCCCGCTCACCTATGACCAGTTCCGTTACGCGTTCGCGAACGCGGTCGACGAGGACGAGGCGAAGAGGCTGTACGACTCGTGCGCCGTGCCGGCGCCCGGCAAGCCGCTCTTCCAGGCGGCAACCGCGAACCTGAACCCGTGGACGGAGGCCAAGGTCGACACCAAGAGCCCGGACCGCGGCCCGCTCCTGCTCGTCTACGGCGAGCAGGACCACACCGTCCCGAAGGCGATCGTCGAGGCGTCCTTCAAGAAGGAGAAGAAGAACGAGAACGTGACCGAGCTCGTGGAGATGAAGGGCCGCGGCCACGCGCTGACGATCGACAGCGGCTGGCAGGAGGTCGCCGACACCGCCCTCGCGTTCGTGAAGAGGTTCGTCTAGTGGCCGAGTGCACCCACCTCGACCAGATCCGCATCACCGAACTGCCCGAGAACATCGCCGGCTGCGAGGAGTGCCTGAAGATCGGCGACCGCTGGCTGCACCTGCGCATGTGCGAGACCTGCGGGAAGATCGGCTGCTGCGACTCGTCGCCGAACCGCCACGCCTCGCGGCACGCGCGCGAGGACGGGCATCCGATCGCCCGCTCGGCGGAGCCGGGCGAGGACTGGAGCTGGTGCTTCGTCGACGAGGTCGCGTTCGTGGTCGGCTGATGGAGCCGCTCCCTCCGCTCCCGCTCGAGGAATGGGAGCCGACGAAGGACACCCTGCATCTCTGGGTGCAGATCGTCGGCAAGGTGAAGATGGCCTCGCTGCCGCCGAAGAACCACTGGTGGCACGTGCCGCTGTACGTCGACGTGCGCGGACTGACGACGCGGCTCCTGCACTCGGCGGACGGCACCGGCTTCGAGATCCGCTTCGACTTCGTCGACCACGAGCTCGTCGTGGAGACCGCGAGCGCGAACCGGCGCATCGAGCTCGCCGACGGCCTGTCCGTCGCGGACTTCGACGCGCGGCTCCACGGGGTGCTCGGCGAGCTCGACGTGGCCATCCTCGAGAAGCCGTTCGGCGTGCCCGCGTTCACGACGCCGTTTCCGGACGACCGCGAGCACGCGACCTACGACGCCGAGGCGGTCACCCGCTTCTGGCGCGTGCTCGACTGGAGCGGGAGCGTGCTCGAGGAGTTCAGCGGCTGGTACTGCGGCAAGCAGAGCCCCGTCCACCTCTTCTGGCATGGGCTCGACCTCGCGGTCACGCGGTTCAGCGGCCGCCCGGCGACGCCGATGCCGGACGCCGATCCGGTGTCACGCGAGGCGTACACGCACGAGGTGATCTCGTTCGGCTTCTGGGCGGGAGACAAGGACGTGCGCGAGCCGACGTACTACTCGTACACGCTGCCCGAACCGGCCGGGCTGCGCGACCGGCCGCTCGCGCCGCCGCAGGCATTCTGGGCCGATCAGGGCTCCGGCTCGCTCGCCCGGCTCCCGTACGAGGTCGTCCGGACCGCGCGCGACCCGCGCCAGGCACTGCTCGAGTTCCTCGAGAGCGCGTACGAAGCAGGGGCCGACGCGGCCGGCTGGGACCGGGTGGGCCTGATGTCCTCCTGGTGCCCGATTCCCGCGGCATGACCGCCCGCCAGCGGCTGACGCTCGTCGCCGCGATCCTCGGCTCCGGCGTCGCGATGATCGACGGGACGATCGTCAACGTCGCGCTGCCCGCGATCCAGCGCGACCTCGGTGGCGGCCTGGCCACGCAGCAATGGGTGTCGAACGCGTACCTGCTCGCCCTCGGCTCCCTGATCCTGGTCGGCGGGTCGCTCGGCGACATCTACGGCCAGCGGCGGGTCTTCACCATCGGAGTCGGCGCGTTCGGGGTGTTCTCGATCGCGTGCGCCCTCGCGCCGACGATCGGCGTGCTGATCGCAGCGAGGGCCTTGCAGGGGGCGGCCGCCGCGCTGCTGACGCCGAGCTCGCTGGCGATCATCGTGACGGCGTTCCCGGCCCGGCAGCGCGCGGCTGCGATCGGCTCCTGGACCGCGTGGGGCGGGATCGCCGCGATCGTCGGGCCGCTGCTCGGCGGCGTGATCGTCGACCATGTCTCGTGGCGCTGGGTCTTCGCGGTGAACGTGCCGCTCGTGGTGGCGACGATCGCAATCGTGCTCGCCGCCGTGCCTGCCGGCGGCCACCGGGTTGCCCGCAGTGTCGACTGGTTGGGCGCCGCGCTGTGCGCGCTCGGCCTCGCCGGGTTCGTCTACGGCCTGATCGAGCAGCCGAACTACGGATGGGCCGATCCTCGGATCTTCCTCTCGCTCGTTCTGGGCGTGCTCGTTTTCGCCTCGTTCCTGCTCCAGGAGCGCCGCGCCGCGGAGCCGATGCTGAAGCTCGAGCTCTTCTCGCGGCGCAACTTCGCCTTCGCGAACGTGGAGACGCTGACGATGTACGCCGGCATCGCGATCCTCTTCTTCTTCCTCGTCATCTACCTGCAAGAGGTCGCCGGGTACAGCGCCCTCCGCAGCGGGCTCGTGACGCTGCCCGTGACGATCCTGATGTTCCTGTTCTCACGCCGGTTCGGGATGCTCGCCGACCGGTACGGGCCGCGCCTGTTCATGGGCCTCGGGCCGCTGGTCGCGGCCGCCGGGGTCCTGCTCCTGCTGCGGGTCGGGATGCACGTCTCCTACTGGTCGGATCTGCTCCCGCCGCTGCTCCTGTTCTCGCTCGGCCTGTCGATGACGGTCGCGCCGCTGACCGCGACCGTCCTCGCGGACGCCGACGAGAGCGACGCCGGGATCGCCTCCGCAATCAACAACGCGGTCGCGCGCGTCGCCGGGCTGATCGGGGTTTCGGTGATCGGCGTAGTCGTCGCCGGTCGGCTCACGGGCGACACCTTCGGGCCGGACCAGGCCTCGGTGGACGCCTTCCATGTCGCGATGCTGATCTGCGCGGCGCTCGTCGCGGCGGGCGGGGTGATCGGCCTCGTCGGGATCGTCAACCCGCGGCGAACGGTGCTCGCGAAGGGCTGCGCCGGAGGCCAGCTCGCCGGCGCGCCCGAAGCTGTGGCTTGACATAGATCGACAGCTGTCTATATTTATGACTGTCGATGTCTGCTCTGCCCGTGATCGCCTGCTGCAAGCCGCTCGCGGCGCCCGCGCTGTCTGACGACGAGGCCGAGGCGACCTCACGGCTGTTCAAGGCGCTCGGCGACCCGGCGAGAGTGAAGATCCTCAACCTGCTCGCGACCAGCGACGAGGCGATCTGCGTCTGCGAGCTGATCCCCGCCCTCGGCCTCTCTCAGCCGACGGTCAGCCACCACCTGAAGAAGCTGACCGACGCAGGCCTGCTCCGCCGTGAGCAGCGCGGGGTCTGGGCCTACTACTCGATCGACCCCGACGCGGTCGCGCAACTCGGCGCGGTCGCCGACCTGACTGGAGGAGCGACGATGAACGAGCTTCGTGAACAGGTGCGCTCGCACTACGCCGCCGCGGCGACGAGCGGCAGCGGCTGTTGCAGCAGCAAAGAACAGACCGGCGTCCTCAGCCTGGGCTCCGGCGACCCCCTGCCGGCGGCCGACCTTCGCGCGGGCGAGCGCGTGCTCGACCTCGGCTCCGGCGCGGGCCCGGACGTGATCCGGGCGGCGCAGCAGGTCGGGACGGCCGGGATCGTCTGGGGCCTCGACATGACCGACGAGATGCTCGCGCTCGCACAGCAGAACGCTGTCGAGGCCGGCGCGACCAACGTCCACTTCCTGAAAGGGCACATCGAGGAGGTGCCGCTCCCCGCGGAGAGCGTCGACGTGGCGATCTCGAACTGCGTGATCAACCTCTCGACGGACAAGCCGGCCGTCTTCCGCGAGCTCGCTCGCGTCGTCGCTCCCGGCGGCCGCGTCGCGATCAGCGACATCGTCGCCGAGGACCGGCTGACGCCCGACGAGCGAGCCGAGCGCGGCTCCTACTGCGGCTGCATCGCGGGCGCGCTCTCGAAAACCGAATACGAGGCCGGGCTCGTCGCCGCCGGCTTCGAGGACGTCTCCGTCGAGTTCACGTCCGAGGCCGCCGAGGGCATGCACGGCGCGATCGTCAAGGCGAAGAAGCCGGCCTAGCGCCCTCGCCCCGCACGAGCTGGTAGGCGAGAGCGCCGATCGCAGCGCCGATCGGCGGCGCGACGAGATAGATCCAGAGTGACTCGAGGTGCCCGGCGACGATCGCCGGTCCAGCCGAGCGCATCGGGTTCATCGACGCGCCGGAGATCGGTCCTCCGAACATGGCATCGAGGGCGACCGTCGCGCCGACCGCGATCGCAGCCGCCTCCCCCACCGCCCGAGTGTCGGTCGCGACGGCCATGATCACGAACATCAGGAACGCGCTCAGGACGACCTCCCACAGGAACGACTGCCGGTCAGAGCCGGACGGGAGCGTCGCCCCGACGTGGGCGATGTTCCCGAGCGAGCCGCGCAGCACCGCGGCGGCAGCGATCGCCCCGGCGAGCTGCGCGCCCCAGTCCGCCACGAACCGGCCTGTCGCAGAACTGCCGAAGGGCCCACACACATCGCGTAACCGGTCTGGTTAGTAGACGAGGGGAATGAACTTGCGCGGTGTTCGCTGTCGGTAGTCGGCGTACTCGGGGTAGTGCTCGACTAGCCACAGTTCCTCTCGGTGCGCCTTGAGCGCGACGAAGAGCACGAGGATCACGGTCAGGCCGAGCCCGACCGGGCTGGCGAAGAACGTCGTCCAACCGAGCGCGATCAGGATCCCGCCTCCGTACATCGGGTGGCGCACATGTCGGTAAAGGCCCCCGGTGGTCAGCTGCTGTCCTGCCCGTGGGGCCGGGAGCGGCGTCAGTGACGAGCCGAGCTGGTGTGCGCCTACGACCAGCAGCAGCAGGCCGAGTGCCATGAGCACGGCACCGACGGTGCGCGCGACGGGTTCTAGCGGGTCCGGCCATCCCAGCCCGACCAGCGCGGAGAGCAGGATCGTGGCGATGAGGCCGATCTGGATGAGCACCCATCCCTCTCCGCGCCGACCCAGCGCCGGCAGGTGGCGGGAGCGCCGCCGGTTAGGCTGCAGGGCCACGGTCAGACTGTTGCGTGTGTCGGGAGGGCTCCGACGATGATCAGGGCCTTCTTCATCATTCGCACCTCCTTCGGGAGCCGCCGATGAGGCCGGCAGAGTGAGGCGCAGCGGCTCCGGAGTTCCTCTTCACAGTCTCGGGCACGATCACACGTACCGTCCGGGCCCACGGCAAGGGTTACCCAATCCGCCAGCCGGCCCATCGGGGAGCGCACCGATCCACCCACCTGCCAAATTCGCACCACGCCAACCTGGGCCGGCGCGACTCTCAGACTCAGCCTCGCGCTCATTGCCTCGTCGCGAGCCGAAGCAAGCATCACTCGCTCGCTGCAACGAGCCATCCAGGAGCGCACCGATCCGCCTGGATGGCAGCCGGGTGGAACTCAGTCAACCTGTTTCGGCTGGCGCTGGCCAGTGCCAGCGGCGAGCGAGCCAGAGCGCAACGTAAACAAGGGCGACGAGGACCGGCACCTCGATCAGCGGTCCGACGACGCCGGCGAGCGCCTGGCCGGAGGTGGCGCCGAAGACGCCGACTGAGACGGCGATCGCGAGTTCGAAGTCGTTGGAGGCGACTGTGAAGGAGAGGCTCGCCGTCTGCGCATAAGGCAGGCGGGCGAGCTTGCCGACCACGAATCCCGCGACTCCACATGACGGCGAAGTAGACGAGCAGCGGGACTGCAATCATCGCAACGTCCTGCGGCTGGGAGGTGATCGTGTCGCCCTGGATCGCGAACAGAAGGACGATCGTGAACAGCAGGCCATACAGTGTGATCGGCCCGATCCGCGGCAGGAACTCGCGGTCGTACCACTCGTGCCCCTTGCGCTTCAGGCCGATCCTCCGCGTGAGGAAGCCGGCGGCGAGCGGGATGCCCAGGAAGATCAGGACGGTGCGTGCGACCTCCCAGATCCCGACCTGGAAGCCCTCGGGTGTCCAGGCCGAGCCAGCCTGGAAGAACGGTCAAGTAGAAGTAGCCGAGGAACGAGAAGGCGAGCACCTGGAAGATCGCGTTGAAGACGACCAGGAGAGCGGCGCGGTCGCGGTCGCCTTTGGCGATGTCGTTCCAGATCAGCACCATCGCGATGCAGCGGGCGAGGCCGACGATGATCACCCCGGTCCGGTAGGCGGGCTGGTCGGCGAGAAAGACCCAGGCGAGCGATGAACATGAACAGGGGACCGACGACCCAGGACAGGAAGAGCGAGACGCCGAAGAAGAGCCGGTTCGAGACGCCGTCGTGCTTCTGGTGGCCGAGTTCCTCGTAGCGCACCTTCGCCAGCACCGGGTACATCATCAGCAGCAGACCGAGGGCGATCGGGAGCGAGACGGTGCCGACCCGAAGCTTGTCGAGACCGTCGTTCAGGCTTGGGATCAGTGCGCCGAGCCCGAGGCCCGACGGCCATGGCGAGCGCGATCCAGAGCGGCAGGAAGCGGTCGAGCAGCGAAAGCTTCTTCAGGACAACCGCCTCGCCGGCCCCCGGTGGCAGAACGGCGGTTCGACGCGCCGCGCTCGGGGCGGTTTCAGCTACAGCCACGGCGCGGATCGTCCGCAATCTCAACCGCCTCTTCGAGCAGGACGCCGACGAGGACGTGCAGCTCGGCCGAGTCGCTCACGCACGGCGCAGTAGCAGGTGCGCGGCCCGTCGATCTCACCCTGAGATTAGCCCTGCGTCCTTCAACACTTTCAGATGCTGGGAGACGGTGGCCTGGGCGAGCGTGAGCTGGTCGACGATCTCGCCGCAGAAGCAGGACTCGCGCGCGAGGAGGACGCGCAGGATCTGGACGCGGGCCGGATGCCCGAGCGCCTTCGCCATCAGCGCGAGTTCGTTGGCGAGCCGAGGCTCTTCGATGAGCGCTGCCACTCGATGAGCGCTGTCACCGGGCGGCAGCTGCGTGTGGCGGGCGCCGTGGGCAATTCCGGCCGGAACGCTGCGCAGCGGCTTCACCGCCGGCAGGTTATGCGGGCAGTCCCAAAGCGTTCCGCCGACGCGGTACTTGCTCGCCTCGACGAGGTGATCGAGGCAAAGACCGACGCCGCAGTGATCGCAGACGGCGACCGCCGGAACCGTGTCGTTCGCTTTCGCGCACTCGAAGCAGTTCATCGCTCCTCCTCGGTTCGCTGATCGTTGATCGCAAATGAACGATCACCGACGGAAGGGGCGGACACATCCGCAGCAGAACGGCCGCCTGATCGGGGTTTTCTACGTACTCCGGTCAACTCCGGGCCTCGCCGCGCACGAACTGGTAGGCGAGGCCGCCGATCGCCGTCCCGATGATGGGTGCGAGCAGGTAGACCCAGATCGCGTGCAGGTCACCGGTGACGAGTCCCGGGGCCAGCGAGCGGGTGGGGTTCATCGACGCGCCCGAAATCGGGCCGCCGAACATGGCGTCGAGGCCGATTGTCCCCCCGATCGCGATCGCCGCAGCCTCACCGACTGCCCGCGTGTCGGTCGCGACGGCGAGGATCACGAACATCAGAAAGGCGCTCATCACGACCTCCCAGAGGAACGACTGCCCGTCAGAGCCACTGGGGTAGGTCGCTCCGACGTGGGCGATGTTGCCGAGCGAGGCGCGCAAGAGCGCAGCCGCGCAGATTGCACCCACGAACTGGGCGCCCCAGTAGGCGACGGCACGCGGCCACGGGAAGTGGCGCGTGAGCGCGAACGCGAACGTCACCGCGGGGTTGAAGTGCGCGCCGCTGATGTGGCCGACGGCGTAGATCCCGAACAGGATCACCAACCCGAACGTAATCGCGACGCCGACGTGGCCGAGTTCGTGCGTCTTGGAATCGACCATGATTGCGCCGCAGCCTGCGAAGACGAGCGCGAACGTGCCGATCGCCTCCGCGACCAGCACCCTCGCCAGTGGCACTACGCGGTCAACTCGGCGATGTAGCGGCGATCGTCTCCTGCGAGAAGACCCCGGCGAAACTCCCGCTGGAGCGCCTCCGCCGCCCGCTCGACGTGCTCCCTGGTGACGGGATCGAGAACGTCGAGCTGCTCGGTCATAGGTCTCCTCCTCATCGACGGCGATCGATGGGCATGATGGCAACGGCATCGATCCGTGTCAATATGTTCCGGTGCAGCCGATCGCGACGATCGCCGCCTCGTGCCCCCCGCTCCTCCAGCAGGCGCTCGACGAGGGCGAGGCGCAACGCCTCGCGCAGGCGCTGCGCGCGATCGCCGACCCGGCGCGCCTGCGCCTGCTCAGCCTGATCCAGGCGCAACCGGAGGGCGAGGCGTGCGTCTGCCACCTGACGGAGCCGCTCGGCCTGAGCCAGCCGACCGTCAGCCACCACCTGAAGGTGCTGCTCCAGGCCGGGCTCGTCGAGCGCGAGCAGCGCGGCAGCTGGGCGTTCTACCGGGTCACACCCGAGCCGCTCGCGACGCTGCGGGAGCTGCTGACCTGAACGTCCTGTTCGTCTGCATCGGCAACCAGGGGCGGAGCGTGATGGCGGAGCGCCTCTTCCGGCGCGCGGCGCCCGGCCACGCGACGCGCTCGGCCGGCTCCGCGCCCGGGCGCGCAACGCACCCCGAAGTGCTCGAGGCGCTGGCCGAGGTCGGCATCGACGCCTCCGACCACGTCCCGCACAAGCTGGACGACGACGACGTCGCCTGGGCAGACGTCGTGGTCACGACCTGCGACGACGTCTGCCCGGTCGTGCCCGCCAAGCGCTACGTCCATTGGGAGATCGAGGACCCGCTCGGCGGCCCGATCGAGCGCGTCCGCGGGATCCGCGACGACATCGCCCGCCGCGTCGACTCGTTGCGGGACGAGCTCGCCTAGCGCGCATACTTCGGGCGTGCCGTGGTGGACCTTTCCGATCCTGTTCGGTGCTCCGTGGCTCGCGGGGATCGCGTACTACTGGCCCCGTATTCGCCGCGACGGCCACGTCCCGCCGTCGCTCGCGGAGACGGTCAAGGAGCGGCTCTGGGGCAGCCGTTAGCGACGCGCTCCGGCGAACAACCGGCCGGCGGAGACGCCCTGGATCGACGCGTCGAGCAGCTCGACCGGGTGCAAGGCGGGTAGCCGCCAGCCCGACCTGCGGAGGTGGTTCGAGACCTGCACGAGGCAGCCCGGGTTGGCGCTGACGTACGCCCTCGCGCCGGTCCTGACGACGTTCGCCGCCTTCCGCTGCCCGAGCTCCGCGGCCGCCGCGGGCTGAACCAGGTTGTAGATCCCGGCGCTCCCGCAGCAGATCGCCTGCTCGGCCGGCTCGACGAGCTCGAGGCCGGGGATCGTGCGCAGCAGCGAGCGCGGCGCGTCGCGGATCCCCTGCGCATGCCCGAGGTGGCAGGCGTCCTGGTAGGCGACCCTGATCGGCAGCCCGCTCCGCTTCGCGCGCGGGCCGAGCTCGGCGAGCAGCTCGCTGACGTCGACGACCCGGACGCCGAGCTCCGCCTCCTTCAGATGTGACCCGCAGCCGGCCGCGTTGACGACGATCGCGTCCACGTCGTCGAAGGCCGCGGCGAGCCGCTCCGCGCGGCGCCGCCCCTCCGTGGCCCGGCCCGCATGCAGGTGCAGCGCGCCGCAGCACTCCTGGCCGTCCGGCGCGACGACCTCGCAGCCCTCGGCGGCCAGCACCCGGGCCGTCGCGGCGTTGACGTCGCCGAAGACGACGCGCTGAACGCAGCCGAGCAGCAGCCCGACCCGCGCTCGCCGCACGCCCTCTGCCGGCGTCACCGTCGGCGGCTGCTCCGACGAGCGCCACGGCGGCTTCAGCGCGGCGAACGGCTTCAGCCGCCCGGGCAGCCAGGGCGGCGTCATCGCCAGCGCCCGCCGCAGCCGCTTGGGGTACGGCACGGTCGCGAAGATCATCCCGCGCTGGGCGCGCTCGAACAGCGACCGCTTGTGGTGCTCCTCGACGTATGCGCGCGTCTCCTCGATCAGCCGGTCGTACTTCACGCCCGAGGGGCACGATGTAAGGCACGCCATACAACCGAGGCAGCGGTCGAAGTGCTCCACCGTGGTCGACGGTCAGCGGCGCGCCGCCGACGAGCGCGTCCATCAGGTAGATCCGCCCGCGCGGGGAGTCCATCTCCTCCTGCCAGAGCACGCCGTAGGTCGGGCAGGTCGGCAGGCAGAACCCGCAGTGGACGCAGTCGGAGAGCAACTCCGGGTTCACGCGAGCACCCCCGCCGGGTCGAGCTCGGCGCGCACGCGCTCGACGAGCGCCAGCTCGACGGGATCGCGCGGGTCGGGCACCGGCTCCCGGACGTAGGCGACGCCGGCGGAGACGCGGACGACCGCCTCGTCGAGCCCCGCGAGCGTGGACCCCAGCTCGCCGGGCGCGAACAGCAGGCGGCCCTGCGACCGGCTCTGCCGCGCCTCCGCCTCCTCCCAGATCGAGCCGAAATCCTCTTCGCCCCCGGCGAGCTCGTGCGCGGCCCCGAACTGCTCTTCGACCGCGGCGCGCGAGCCCTCGATCAGCACCGCCACCCAGCCGGGCCAGACGACGTCGAGCGCCGACAGCTCGAGCGGCGCGCGCAGCAGCTTCCGGGCGACCTCCGCGGCCTCGGTCGCCGACCGCACGGGGACGCCGAGCGTCCGGGACGCCTCCGGTCGCGGGTGCAGGCGCAGCGCGACGCGCGCGATCAGGCCGAGCCGCCCCTCCGACCCGCAGAAGAGCTTGCCGAGGTCGTAGCCCGCCACGTTCTTGACGACCTTCCCGCCCGAGCTGGCGACCGTCCCGTCCGCGAGCACGACCGTCACTCCGATCACGAGGTCGCGCGCCGTCCCGTATCGGTGGCGGCGCGGGCCGGACAGGTTCGCCGCCAGGCACGCGCCGATCGTCGGGTTGCCCGGCGGGTCGAGCGCGAGCATCTGCCCGTGCTCGGCGAGCCGCTCGTTCAGGTCGCGCACGCGCACCCCCGCCTCGACGATGCAGGTCAGGTCGCCGGCCTCGTGCTCGAGCACCTGGTCGAGCCGCCGCGTCGAGAGGACGACGTCGCCGCCCTCGCGCTCGATCGAGACCCGCCTCCCCTCCTCCGCCGCGCCCCGGAACAGCTCGGCAGCCTCGTGCACGCGCCGGATCTCAGAGACGCTCGGCAAGCCCGGCCTTCTCGATCGGGTGCGCACGGTACGGCCCGGGCACCTCGCCACAGAGTCGCGGCGTCGGGATCACCTTGCCGGGGTTGCAGAGGCCGTCGGGGTCGAACGCGCGGCGGAACCGCTTCATCACCTCGAGGTCGTCGCTGCCGAACAGCAGCGGCATCGAGCAGACCTTGTCCACCCCGATCCCGTGCTCGCCGGTCAGCGACCCGCCCGCCTCGATGCAGGCCTCGAGAATCGCCTCCGCGAGCGCCCGCGCCCGCTCGGGCTCACCCTCGACGCGCCCGTCGTAGAGGACGAGCGGATGCAGGTTGCCGTCGCCGGCGTGGAAGACGTTGCCGACGCGCAGCCCGTACTCCGACTCGAGCTCGGCGATCCGGCGGAGCACCTCGGGCAGCTTCGTCCGCGGCACGACCCCGTCCTGGACGTAGTAGTCGTTGGCGACCCGTCCCATGGCCGCGAAGGCCGCCTTTCGCCCTTTCCAGAGCAGCGCGCGCTCGTGGTCGTCGCTGGCGGCACGGATCTCCCAGGCGCCCTGGTCACGGCAGATCGCGTCGACCGCGGCGAAGTCGGCCTCGACCTGCGAGACGGCGCCGTCCAGCTCGACCAGCAGCAGCGCGTTCGCGTCGGGGTAGCCCGGGTGCACCGCGGCCTCGGTCGCCTCGATCGTCAGGCGGTCCATGATCTCCATCGCCGACGCGACGATCTGCGCGGCCACGATCCCGGACACCGCGGCGCCGGCGGCGTCCGTCGAGTCGAAGGCGGCGAGCACCGTCCGCACGGACTCCGGGCGTCGAAGCACGCGGAGCGTGATCTCGGTCGCGATTCCGAGCGTCCCCTCGGAGCCCACGAATGCGCCGAGCAGGTCGGGCCCCGGCGATTCGCGCGCGAAGCCGCCGAGCCGGACGGCCTCGCCGTCCGGAAGCACGGCGACGAGGCCGGTCACGTGGTTGGTCGTGAAGCCGTACTTCAGGCAGTGCGCGCCGCCCGAGTTCTCCGCGACGTTTCCGCCGATGGTGCAGACCTGCTGGCTCGACGGATCGGGCGCGTAGTAGTAGCCGTGCCCGATCACCGCCTCGGTGACCTGGAGGTTCGTCACGCCCGGCTGGACGACGATCCGCTCGGACTCGAGGTCGACAGCGAGGATGCGGTTCATCCGCGAGAGGCCGATCACGACCCCGTCCGCGACCGGGAGCGCGCCGGCCGAGAGCCCCGTGCCGGCGCCGCGGGCGACGAAGGGGACGCGCGCGCGGTGGCATGCGCGCACCACTGCCTGAACCTGCTCGGTCGACTCCGGAAGAACGACGAGCGCGGGCACGACCCGGTGCCCGGTGAGGCCGTCGCACTCGTAGGTGCGCAGCTGCTCCGGCTCGGAGATGACCGCACCGGCCGGCACGGCTGCGCGGATCTCGTCGACGTAGCTCATCGGCCCACGCTAACGCCAGACATCGGTGATGCCAATCGGCCGGGCGTGGATGTTCGGCTTGGCGAGCGCGAAGCGCGGCACGTACCCGATCGTCCACAGGCGGGCGCGGGCGTTCGGGATAGCCGACGAGGAAGCCGCTGACCGCGCACTCGTAGCGCACGCGCTGCCCGTCCAGCCGCAGCGTCGCGCCGGAGACGGCGATCGCGCACCGCTTCGCGTTCGCGGTCCAGATGCCCCACGGCCTGGTCGGCGCGGGCGCGCCGTTGCGACGACGGGCGGGAGCCGGCGGGTCAGCTCGACGAGCCTGACGGTGTTCGACCAGGGGTCGGTCGGGCAGAGGACCGAGCGGCTGCGGGCCGTGGCGGAGAAGCACGGGTCGATCCAGTGCTCGTCGGCAAAGCACCGCCACGCGTCGGCCCGCGGCGAGGAGCGCGCCGGGCCGCTGCAGTGACCGGCGACGTCCTCCGTGATCACGCAGGCCGGGCGCAGGCCGGCTGCCCTTGAACCACACGGTCTCGTGGACGACCGTCTTCGGCGGCGGAGGGCCGGCCAGCGACATCAGGACGACAGTGAGGGCGACGCCGAGGAGCATCGCGCCCATTTTCGCAGCGCCGTTAGAGTCCGGACCCGATGGCCGACCTGCCGGCAGGCGTCGAGCTCCGCGGGGAGCGAGACGAGGAGATCCTCTCGGGCGACGCGCTCGCGTTCGTCGCCGACCTCCAGCGCACGTTCGGCGGCCGCCGCGAGGAGCTGCTCGCCGCGCGGACCGCCCGGCAGGCGCGGCTGCTCGCCGGCGAGCTGCCGGATTTCCTCGAGGAGACGCGCTCGGTGCGCGAGGACGACTCGTGGCGGGTCGCCGAGGCGCCGCCGGACCTCCAGGACCGCCGCGTCGAGATCACCGGGCCGACCGACCGGAAGATGGTGATCAACGCGCTGAACTCCGGCGCGCGCGTCTTCATGGCCGACTTCGAGGACGCGAACTCGCCGACCTGGTCGAACCTGCTCGAGGGGCAGCGGAACATGGTCGACGCGATCGAGAAGACGATCTCGCTCGACACCGGTGAGAAGAGCTACCGCCTGAACGAGCAGACCGCGACGCTGCTCGTCCGCCCGCGCGGCTGGCACCTGCCCGAGAGCCACGTGCTCGTCGACGGGGAGCCGATGTCCGGCAGCCTGTTCGACTTCGGCCTGTTCATGTTCCACTCGGCCAGGCGCGCGCTCGCCAACGGGACGGGGCCGTACTTCTACCTCCCGAAGCTGGAGAGCCACCTCGAGGCGCGGCTCTGGAACGACGCGTTCCTGCACGCCCAGGACGCGGTCGGAATCCCGCGCGGCACGATCCGTGCGACCGTCCTGATCGAGACGATCCTCGCCGCGTTCGAGATGGAGGAGATCCTCTACGAGCTCCGCGAGCACTCCGCGGGCCTGAACGCCGGCCGCTGGGACTACATCTTCAGCGTGATCAAGAAGTTCCGGCACCGCGACGACTTCGTGCTTCCCGACCGGGCGGCGGTGACGATGACCGTGCCGTTCATGCGCGCGTACACGGAGCTGCTCGTGAAGACGTGCCACAGGCGCGGCGCGTTCGCGATGGGCGGAATGGCGGCCTTCATCCCGAACCGGCGCGACCCGGAGGTCACCGAGAACGCGCTCGCGAAGGTGCGCGAGGACAAGTCGCGCGAGGCCGGCGACGGCTTCGACGGCACGTGGGTCGCACATCCCGACCTCGTCCCGACCGCGACCGAGGAGTTCGACCGCGTGCTGACGGGGCCGAACCAGATCTCGCGGCAGCGTCCCGACGTGTCGACGACCGCGGCCCAGCTGCTCTCCGTGCCGGACACGCCGGGCGAGATCACCGAGGCCGGGGTCCGCCAGAACGTCTCGGTCGGGATCCGCTACGTCAACGCGTGGCTGAACGGAACAGGCGCAGCGGCGATCGACAACCTGATGGAGGACGTCGCGACCGCGGAGATCTCACGCTCGCAGATCTGGCAGTGGGTGCAGCACGGCCGCGTCGAGCGCGACCGCGTCGTGGCGATCGCCGACGAGGAGGTGGCGGGGATGCCCGACACGCCGCGCCTCGTCGAGGCGCGGCGTGTCTTCGAGCAGGTGTCCCTCGCGGACGAGTTCGTCGACTTCCTGACGCTGCCCGCGTACGAGCTGCTCGGCTAGCCGCGAAACACCGAGTGCCGCATCCAGACGTTCGGCTCGACGTATGCGCCGATGCCGTCGGCGAACGTCACAGGGACGAGCGCGCCGGGAACGACGTAGTCGCCGTCCTCGGGGAAGTGCATGCCCGTCCACTCCTCCCACTCGGCGACCGTCCCGGTCACCCGCATCGACTCCGGGCAGACCTCGGCGAGCTCCGCCCCGAGGCGTACGTGCAGGCGGATCCAGGGGTCGAACGGAAGGCCGTCGTCACGCCGCCAGTGCGCGTACCGCTCGAGCGGGATCAGCGGGTAGCGCTCCTTCCAGGTCGGGCGGACGGGCGCGATCAGCTCACGGAAGCCGGCCGCAGCCGCGACGCGCCGCATTCCTTCGATGATCGGCGCGCTCAGCCCCTCGCCCTGCCGGCCGGGATCGACGATCGCGACCAGCGCGCTGAGCACGTCGGGCTCCTCGCGCGGGCCGGGGCCGAACCGGCGCTCGAGCATCTCGTCCACCCCGCCCGGGAGCCCGTTCGCCGTCGAGGCCGGGATCGTCTGGCCCCGCCCGACGACGGCGTCGCGCTCCTCGTCGTAGAGGACGAGCTGAAGCTCCGGGAGCTCCTCGCGCAGCCGGTGCCAGTGGACGACCGTGACGTCGGCGTGATGGATGAACTCCGGGAACACGTCGCCGATCTCGTCCGTCCGGTCGGAGAGATCGGGGCGCTCCGCGTAGGTGAAGACCTGCACCGTACGATTGAACTCGATGGACACCTGGCTTGCCGTCGCGAGCCGCCGCGAGGTTCGCGAGTACGCCGACCGCGACCTCCCGGAGGACGTCGTCCGCCGGATCCTCGACGCCGGCCGTCTCGCCGGCAGCGCGAAGAACCGGCAGGCGTGGCGGTTCCTCGTCGTCGAGTCGCCGGAGGTCCGCGAACAGCTGGCGGCAGCGGTCTACGAGCCGGCGAACGTGCGCGGGGCGAAGCTCGTGGTCGCGATCCTCGCGAAGGGAAGCCTCGACACCGGCCGCGCGATGCAGAACATGCTTCTCGTCGCCTGGAACGAGGGCGTGGGGTCCTGTCCGAACGGGATCGCCGACCTCGAGCGCGCGCGGGAGACGCTCGGGCTCGGGGAGGACGACGAGCTGGCGATCGTGCTCACGTTCGGCTATCCGGCGCGCGAGACGGACGCTTCGCGGCACTCGCCGGAGGAGTGGAGCGGCCGGGCGAACCGGAAGCCGCTCGACGAGCTCGTCGAGCGGCTGCTAGATCCCTACATCGTCAGGACGAGCTTGCCGAAGTGCTCGCCGGCCTTCATCCGGTCGTGCGCGGCCTCGGCCTCGGCGAGCGGGCGGACGCTGTCGATCACCGGCTGCCAGTCGCCGTCGTTGACCATCCGCAGCATCGCGAAGAAGTCGTGCGGCGAGCCCATGGTCGTGCTGAGGATGGACTTCCAGCTCAGGTAGATCGCGCGGACGTCCAGCGTCACCTCCGGCCCGCCCGTGCCGCCGAACACGACCAGCCGCCCGCCGGGCCGCAGCGCCCGCGCGGAGTCGCGCCAGGTCGAGCCGACCGAGTCGAGCACGAGGTCGACGGGGCCGACTGCCTCCGGCCAGCCCTCATCCGTGTAGAGCACACCACCCGCAGCGCCGAGCTCCTTCGCCCGCTCGATCTTCTCCTCGCTGGACGACGTGACGAGCACGCGCGCGCCCTCCTGCGCGGCCAGCTGCACCGCGAAGGTGGAGACGCCGCTACCCGCGCCGAGCACGAGCACGGTCTCGTCGGCCTGGAGCCGGCCGACCGCGAACAGCGCCCGGTACGCGGTCAGGGCCGCGAGCGGGAACGCGGCGGCCTCCTCCCACGACAGTCGCGGGGGCTTCCTGTAGACGTTCTCCTCGGGCAGCTTGACGAGCTCGGCGTACGTGCCGTTCGACGGCCCGCCGAGGATTCCCCACTCCGGCCCGGCCGCAGTCCTCCCGCGGCCCCCAGTGCAGGCCCGGATAGATGACGACCTCCTCGCCGGTGTCGCGGCGGATCCCCGCGCCGTCCGAGCCGGGGACGATCGGCTTCGGGAACTCGTAGGCGGGCCCGGGCGGGTTGCGGAGGAGCAGGTCGCGGCGGTTGATCGCCGCCGCCTTCAGCTCGACGACGACCTCACCCGGGCCGGCGACCGGATCCGGGAAGTCCTCGTAGGAGAGCCCGCCGCCCTCGTTGACGACTACGGCCTTCATCGCGCGGACGCCCAGGGCTCCTCGGCCGAGACGTCGACCGCGACATACCCGCCGTCCCCGATCGCCGGCGCGAGGACGACCGCGAGCTGGGCCGGCTCGTCGAAATCGTTGTAGGAGCCATGCACCACGTCCTTGTCGATGTAGACCGAGTCGCCGGGACCGAGCACCGTGCTCTCGCCCTCGAGGTACTGGGTGACCTTGCCGGCGACGACCGTGATCATCTCGTCCTGGTCCGGGTGCTTGTGGAACCCGTGGAAGAAGCCCGGGTCGAGACGGACGTCCATGACCACGAACGACTCGGCAGCCCGTTCCGGGCGGCGCGCAGCGCATGCCGGCGCTGCCCCAGTCGAAGTTCTCCGTCGGCACCTCGCTGCTCATCACGAACCTGCTCATGCCTGACCTCCGATCTCGATCGCCTTGAACCGCTTCATGTTCTCCGTCATCGCAATCTCGGTCGGCAGCCGCTCCATGCTCGAGGCGCCGAAGAACCCGACGACGCCGGTCGTCCGCTCGAGCACGTACGCCGCGTCGTCCGGCTCCGCGATCGGCCCGCCGTGGCAGAGGACGATCACGTCCTCGCGGACCGCGACCGCCGCGTCGCGCATCGCCTGGACGAGCTCGACCGACTCGTCGAGTGTCTTCGCGGTCGAGGCGCCGATCGCGCCGCCGGTGGTCAGGCCCATGTGCGGGACGAGGATGTCCGCTCCGGCCTCCGTCATCGCCACCGCCTCCTCCGGCGTGAACACGTACGGGCGCCGTCAGCAGGTCGAGCTCGTGCGCCGCGCGGATCATCTCCACCTCGACCCCGTAGCCCATTCCCGTCTCCTCGAGCCCGATCCGATGGTTGCCGTCGATCAGGCCGACGGTGGGGAAGTTCTGGACGCCGGAGAACCCGATCCGCTTCAGCTCCTCGAGGAAGACCGGCATCAGCCGGAAGGGGTCGGTTCCGCAGACGCCGGCGAGCACGGGCGTCTCCTTCACGACCGGCAGAACCTCCGCGGCCATCTCGACGACGATCGCGTTCGCGTCGCCGTAGGGCATCAGCCCGGCAAGCGAGCCGCGGCCGGCCATTCGATAGCGGCCGCTGTTGTAGATGATGATCAGGTCGCAGCCGCCGGCCTCGGCGCACTTGGCGGAGAGGCCCGTGCCGGCGCCGGCGCCGATGATCGGCCGCCCCGCGTCGATCTGCGCGCGCAGGCGCGCGAGCGCCTCGGCCCTGGTCACGCCGAGACCAGCTCGTGCAGCCGGTCGGCCATCGCGTCGGCGAAGGCGGGGTCGTTGACGTCCAGGTCGAGCTCGTGCAACTCGACGTTCTCGCCCAGTCCCTCGCGGAGCGCGGCGAACAGCGCCTCGTCCGCGTCAGCGGTCGTAGAACGGCCCGCCCTCGGTCGCGATCATCGACACGCCCTTCAGCGGGACGAACAGAGCGGTCGGCCCGGTCGCGGCGGAGAGCTTCCGCGCGATGCGCCGCCCGAGCTCCGCGCACTCCTCCGGCGTCGTGCGCATCAGCGTCACGGTCGGGTTGTGGACGTAGAGGTTGCGCCCCTCGAACTGCTCGGGCACCGTCTCCCGCGGCCCGAAGTTGACCATGTCGAGCGCGCCGACCGAGACGACCTGCGGCAGCCCGAGCTCGCCCGCCGTCTCGAGCCGGTCCGGGCCGGCGGACAGAACGCCGCCGACGAGGTCGTCCGCGAGCTCGGTCGTCGTCAGGTCGAGCACGCCGGCGAGGAAGCCGCCGCGCGCCAGTGCCTCCATCGACTGGCCGCCGGTGCCGGTCGCGTGGAAGACGAGCACCTCGTAGCCGAGCTCCTCGAGCCGCTCGCGCGCCCGCGTCACCGCCGGCGTCGTCACGCCGAACATCGTCGCCCCGATCAGAGGACGGCCGCCCTCGCTCTGCGGCGCCGCGAGCCTTCGCCATCCCGGCGATCGCCCCGGCCGCGTTCGAGAGGATCCGCTCCGAGATCCGGTTCAGCCCGGAGATGTCGACGACGGAGTACGTCATCGTCACGTCCGCGGCGCCGACGTACGGCCGCGTGTCGCCGGAGGCGAGCGTGGAGACGATCAGCTTCGGGACGCCGACCGGCAGCACGCGCATCGCCTGCGCGGCGATCGAGGAGTTGCCGGAGCCGCCGACCGAGAGGATCCCGTCGAGCCGGCCCTCCTCGTGCAGGCGGCGCACGACCTCCGCCGCGCCCGCGGCCCATCGCGTCGACCGCCGCGCCGCGGTCGTCCGCGGCTCGCGAGCGCCGCCGACGTCCGCGCCGGCGGCCGCGGCCACCTCCTCGCGCGAGACGTCCGCCTGCGACCTGCGGCTCGAACACGCCGGCGTCGACGAGCACGACGTCGACGCCCTGCTCGCGCAGCCGGTCGCGCAGGTAGTCGTACTCCTTGCCCTTCGTGTCGAGCGTGCCGAGCAGGACGACGGTCGCCATCGCGTGTCGATCCTACTGCGGCTGGACGGGCCGCCAGGCGGGCTCGAGTCGTTGTCGCCCGTGAGTCAGCTCCTGCTCCTGCCCACCGAGGTCGGTGGTGACGATCGACCCGTCCCTCGAGAAAGCGACCGCCTTCCCGTCCGGCGACCAGGAGGGCTCGAAGTCGCCTGTCTCCGACTCGGCGAGCCGGGTCAACCCCTTTCCGTCGACCCCGATGGCGTAGATGCCGTACCTGCCGGCGTCCTTATCGCTCGAGAACACGATCCGCCGACCGTCAGGCGACCACGCCGGTGACTGGCTCAACGCAACGAGATGCGTGACGCGATGGCGATCGGCCCCGTTCGGGTGGACGAGCCAGATCTCGCGCGCGGTTGTCCCCGGTGTTCTTCGGCTGTACGCGATCCAGTGCCCGTCGGGCGACCAGGCGGGGTCGCCGTCGTCGGCGAAGTCCGCCACCACGCGGCGAGGGTGAGTGCCGTCGGCGTTCGTCACGTAGATATCGCCTGGGAGTCCACGTTCGAATGCGATCCGGGAGCCATCGGGTGACCACGTCGGGTTCTCGTCGTCGGTCTTCGTGGACGTGAGGCGGCGCGTCCCTGACCCGTCGGCAC
>CAWJZI010000009.1:0-63282 GCA_963847305.1 uncultured Actinomycetes bacterium
TCGATTACCAGTCGCCCGGATCCTGATCGCCGGATGGGCTGCTGCCCGGGCTCTGGGATCGGCGCCGGAGCTGAGCCCTTTCGAAGCCTCGGCGCGTGGGGGGAGCGTCGCCGCCTCTCGACACCGTTTGAGTAGCTGGTAGAGGCCAGAACGCGCGGGAGTTTCACATCAAGCCTCTGGCAAGCGACGAGTTAGGCTGACCTTGCCGTCCGGCCCCACCGGGAGGGCTGTGACGGCGCAGGGGCATCCGAGGGCGAGGTTCCGCAGGGCGATGGAGCAGGGTTAAGTCCTGCGACCAACCGTCGTTTATGCCTGAGCGGTCGCTCGCGCCGGATGGTGTCCGGTATAGGCGTCAAGCCGGTAAAGCATCACGGCGATCATGCTCGGGAGCATCAGCACCATCGCGACCGGCAGCACCGTTCGCGCCGGGATTGCGTCCGTCCAGAACAGCACGAGCAGCGCGAGGATCAGGACGAACATGGCCGCTGCCATCTCTCCGCACCGAGCCCACTCGTGGCCGTGATAGCGCATCCACGCCACCATCGGCAGCGTCATGTTGAAGGCCATCGCCAGCGAGGTCAGCTCGACGTGACGCTCCCATGCATCCTCGAAGCCAGTCCCGAAGGCGGCGATGTGGATCGCCCGGAAGGCCATGCCGAGGACGCACATTCCCAGCATCATCGCGACGACCATCTCGAGCAGATGCCGCGGAACCAGAACGTGCGCCCGTGATGCCGTACGGATGCGGGCAGGATGCTGATACGCGGAAGCATGAACCTCGCGACAACAAGCACATGAGCAAAGTTGCGGATCCGACCAAAGGGGAAGCGGGTCGACCAGCCAGGCGGCACGATTCCTCCGGCGGCAAGGTCGCACCGCTGGGCGGCCGCCGGATCGCGGTCGCGGAAGGCGGCGAGCTGTTGCTCTTGTAGGAGAGTGAGCGGCGCGAGCCGCGCGCCGGCGAGAACCCGGCCGACGAGTGGCGGGCCTATCTCGACGTCGACGACGAGCTGCCGGTGTTCTGCCCGGAGTGCGCCGGGCGCGAGGGCGGGGAGTAGTCGTCGCCCCCACCTGGAGCTCGAGCCCGCCGGCATGGGGCCCGTTCTAGACGCAGCAGGCCGGAGAAACATTGCGCTTCTGCCAGAGAGGGCCACTCATTGGCGGGGAAGGCGAGTGCCGCTGGTGGGGAAGGGCATATGGGGCGGGCAGAGCCCAATCGGGGGAGGGGACGGGATGTTGGCGTTCGTCCTCTCCCACGCCCCGCTGAGGCGTTTCGCGCTGCCGCCAGCTAGATAATGAAGGGAGGGGCGGTTGGGCCGCGAAGTACTAGCGCCGCTTCGCGCCCGCCAGCGTGCGGGCGGCGCTGCCTCTGGATCTGCGTTGACAGGGCCGGGCGATGTCGTCTGGCGCGCTTGAGTAGATCTTCAGATCGGTGGGTAGCGACTTGAGAGTGTCGCGATAGCAGCGAATTGGATAGGTGCCGTCGATACTGCCGTCCGACCAGTCGGTGAGAAGGCGTGAGCTGCAGGTCGGCAAGGGGGCGGCGGCACTGCGGGCATTGGCTTTTCGGGTCGCGTGCAGTGTCGCGACCGCCGCGACGACGAGGATCGCGAACCCGACGGTCGCGACGAGCCAGGGGCGAAGCTTCACTGCCATGCGATCGGACCCCTTTCCAACCTGCCAGTCGCCAAACAGCCCTACTGAAGTGGGCTTTGGGGCTGCCTCCGCGGCGATCCCCCCAACGGGGGATCCGGTGCAGCTCAGGGTATGCCGATAACGCAGCACCTCTTCTCGCCGGGACTGACGGCAATCTTTCCTCGCGGCGCCCGGGGGGGCGGCAACGGCGGCGTTCGAGCCGCCGTTTGCCTTTCTTGGGCTACTGCACTGGGCTCGCGTCCTTCGGGGCGCGAACGATCCGCAGCGGAGCGTTTCTTAGCCTGCGTTCTCACGGCGCGCCTCGAGCCACGCCGCGACTTCGGCCGCGTCGAACCTGAGCGAGTTGCTGGCGAGCCGGAAGCCGGGAAGTTGTCCGGCACGCCAGCGGCGCAACACGGTCGCCGGTGAGACGCCGAGCCACATGGCGACCTCGCGGGTGGTCAGCAGCGGCTGACTATTCACGGCCGCCGCGCAGGTTCCCGTTAGGTAGCCAGGGCGGCGCCGCTATACGGCGCAAGCCCTGGCGTCGGGGGGGATCCTTGGGTCGAAGGTGCGAGCTGGCGGACTGCGGAGTCGAGTGCGAGTCGATGCGAACCGACGGAGGGCTGTCGACTCGCACGCAGTGTCCCTTTATAGGGGTCGATTGCGAGGTGCGAGTCGACGTTTTTCACGCTTGGCCCTCGATTGCGAGTTGACTGCGAGGCAACTGCGAGTCGATGGTGCCGGGAGGGCGTAGACGTTGGGGCCGGTGCTGCCACCGCGCCGCTCCGAGATAGCGTCGAGCTCGCGGAGCGCGCCCTCGACGGTGCGCGGTTTCTTGCCGGTCGCTTCGGCGAGTTGATCCTTGGTCATCCAGGGGGACTCCTCGAGCAGCTCGCGTACCTGCTCGGCGGCGGTCGGCTCGCGTTTGCCGTCGTCGCGGTCGCGCTGATAGCCCTGCTCACGGTCGAACAGCAACCCCCAGGCGGTGCCGATCGGCAGGTCGCCGTCCCGGTCTTTCAGGAAGTGCAGGCGGCTGTAGCCGTCGCGGACGCGCTGCAGGCCGAGCACGACTTCTGCGCCGCGCACGTACGCGGACGAGCCGAACAGGTCGTGGATCGAGAACTTCGTCCCTGGCACCGGCTTGCGGCAGTGGACGGGCAGTAGCAGCGCGAACCGCAGCCGTTCGCGCCAGGCGTCGAAGCGGCGCATCAGGTCGACCGCTTCGCGTTCCGCGTTCGAGTCGCCGGCGTGCAGCTTGTACAGCGGATCGGCGACGACGAGCGCGTACTCACCGGCGGTCAGCGCCCGTTCACTTCGGCGACGTGTCGCTCGTCAGAATCGAGCTCGAGCCCGTCGGGGACACGCACGTAGTCGACCTGGTCGGAGTCGGCGAGCCCAGCTTCGCGCAGTCTCCGCTTGATCGTCTTCAAGCCTTGCTCGGCGTCGATGACGAGCGCACGCGTACCGCCCGCACCGTGCCAGTCGAGCAACTGGTCGCCGCCGATGACGGTACGGAGGATTTGCAGCGCCAGCGTCGTCTTCCCTTCGCCGGTGTGGCCTCCGAGTACGATGCGCTGCCCACGGACGACCGCGGGGCCGAGCAACTCGTCGGAGCCGGGAGGATCGGGAAGCGCGCAGATGGTTCGTGCGGTCTGGACTGAGACTCGAACGGCTCGAGCTGCTCGGTGGGCGGAACGTCTGCCGGCTCGTAGCTGCTGACGCTCGTGCGATCCGCCGGCAGTCGGCCTCCGTGTGCGTGTGCCCTTCCTGGCAGCGTGGCAGTTCCGCGACGAGCGCCGCGCAGATGGCGTCTTCGCTCATCCCGCGCCGGCGCATCGTCCCCGCAAGAGAGGTCAGCGTCGTATCAATCTCACCGATCGGGATCAGGTCGCCGATCGTGGTGGCCGCTGTTCCGTTCTGCCACTTCGTGTCGGCGTGGAAGAACTCGAGTACACGCGTCGGCGGCGGCGGCAGCGGCACCCGCCACGGCTCGTGTTCCGGCAGCCATGCGTACGCCTGGCCGGTGTCGGGGTGGATTGACGGCGGGACGAGGCACTGGTGGCGGCCGACGCGCAGTTCGAGCCGGTCGCGCGCACCTTTCGTGACGTTGCCGGATCGGTGAAGTAGACGTGCAGTTTCCCTGAGCCGGTGCGGCAGATCGGCGCGTGCGGCAGGTCGCCGCCGAGCAGCTCGAGGAAGCGATCGTGCGCGTTCTCATCGTCGTACTCGAAGACGGCGAGCCGGCTCGGGCCGAGTACGACACCTATCCCGTAGCGGCCGCCCCACTGCGACCATTGGCCGGCCGCGAAGCCCGGTTCGAGCGAAGCCGCGGTTTGCCACTCCAGTCTTTCGGCCGCTTCCCGTTCACACGGTCAGGGCCCAGCCGAGCTCCGAGTACTTTACGCGTGCTCGGCGAACACGGCTTGCTGGTCGACGCTCATTCCGCCGCGCCAATCGGCGGATGGCAGACGCCGCAGATTGGTCGCTCAGACTCGCCGAACCAGACGGTCGCCGCGTGCCCCGGCTTCTGGCAGGGCGGCTTGAGTACCCCTTCCGCCATCAGCGCGCGGATCTCAGCCAGCCAGACGGCGGCGAGCACGTCACCCGCCGCCGTCTTCTCGGGGTCACGCTGCGGCGGCACCGCGGCCATGCCCCGCCCGCCGGTCGATCTCGGCGACGACCAGCTCGTACAGCGGATTGACGACGGAGGCGCCGTCTTCGCCCCTCGTCCAGCGCGGGACGTTGATCGCCCAGCAGGAGCTACCCGTCACCGAGTCGAGCGGGCCCTTTGTGCCACTGAGCGCCACCCCGACGCGCTCGGTGTAGCTCACGCCTATTGCGCGCGTCTCAGGAACGTTCGTCGTCCAGAACTCGCACTCGCGCAGGGCGTATTCCTTGTCGAGTCCCTGGTCGAGCTCGTTGCCGAGTTTGTCTTCGGCGGCGGTCATGTAGAAAGGGATGTCATCGTCGACGCCCTCCTTCGGCTCGTCGTTGGCGGCCGCAGCGGGCGGCGGCTCGTCGTTGGTGTCTGCACCGCCGGCGGCCTCGTTGAGCGCCTCGCCCCCATCCGGCTTCGACTCGACACCGGACACCAGGAGCTCCTCGGCGCTCGTGTCGGGCACGGCGTTCTCGAACTCGACCGTCGGGAACGGCCACACGGTTTGCCCCAGGCGTTCGCTTCGATGGACGCTTCGTGCCGGGGTTCAGCCGAATGCGTTCGCCGATCTCGATCCGCGGCTCGCCCAGCTTCTCCTTCCGCCGAGCGAGCTCGCCTCGCACTTTGGCGACGAGGTTCGTCGGGTCAAGCCAGACGGACACGGGGCCGTGTTCGTCGGAGTTGATCTCCCAAATGATCTTGTCGCCGTTGTCTGTTGAGGCGCGGCGGAACTCGACATGTCCGCCGGCGAGCTCCTCGTCGTCGGCCCATTTCCAGGTGGGCGAGAAGTCGCTGTCGTCTGGTCTGGCTACAATCGCCATGCCTGCACGTCCTTTCCGCGCCCGGTTCCCGCCGGGCGCTGTCGTTTCCTAGGCGGCCGTCTGCCCTCCGCCGTTCCGCAGCCACTCCTCGAGCGTGCTCGGTACGAATCTGATCTGGCCCCCCACGCGGATCGCGGGCAGCTCGCCGCGCTCGACGAGCGCGTAGACGGTTCGACTCGAGACGCTGAGGAGTTCGGCGGCTGCGCGGACACTGAGCAGCGGCTCGCTGAGTGTTGTTGACATGACTTGATCTTGAAGACCTTTGAAGAAACGTGCAATACTATCCGCGAGTTTTCACGTAAACCGCAAACAGGAGAGTCTCCATGCAGGTACGTGTCCTATCCCCGGGCCCCGCCGCCCGGCGGCGAGCCGGGGCCGATCTCCGAGTGAGGGTCACGATCCGCGACGAGTCGCTGCCGCTTCCGCTGCGGCTCTACTTCGTCGATCTCGTCGATGACGAGACAGGCGAGCGCGAGCTACGGAACGTCGGCCTCGAATTCGGCGAGGAAGTGCATGACGACGTGACCGCCGAGCAGGCGCCGGAACTGACCGCGCTCACCCTCCGCCGTGTCGTCGAGCGGTTCCCGCACTGGGTGGACTTCGCCCACCCGCCGCGTCGATGGAGCTCAACGCTCCCCGCGGCGAGTTGGAGCGCCAGGTGAAACGGGTGAAGCCCGCACGGCTCGACGCCGACTGGTACCGGATGATCGCCGCCGAATACCGCCGCCACGTCGACGACGGCGAGCCGGCACCCGTGACCGCGATCGCCCGCTCGCACGGCGTGACCCCGAGCGCCGCGAGCCGCTGGGTGACAACGGCCCGAAAACGAGGGCTGATCGAGGGAGGCAACAATGCCCGCTGAACAAAGAGGTTCCGCTACAAGACAGCCCACGGATTCGGCATCAGATGGCGCGACGAGTCGGCGCCCGCCACCGTAAGGCCGGATTCAAGAGCCGCGTCGAAGCCCGCTCGTGGTTCGCGACGTCGAGCGGAAGCGGATGCGCGGCGAAACGATCGCCCCCTCCCCCATGACGCTCGCCGAGCTCGTCGACGAGTACCTCGACCAGCACGTCGCGGAGCGAACACAATCCGGGCGCTCAGCGACCGGCTCAAGCTCGCCACCGACGGTATCCCGGTGAAGCCGCGCGCGAGCAGAGCGCGAGCACGGCCTCGGCGGCATCCGTGTCGACCGGCTCGACGCCCGCACGGTCGGCGCGTGGCGGAAGCGGCTGCCCGAAGGCTCAGCGTGGCACGCGCACAAGGCGCTCCGCCAGGTGCTCAGCTACGCGGTGCGAGCGAAGCTCGTCGGGGAGAACGTCGCGCAGCTCGTGCCCGAACCCGGAGCCGAAGCGGCGGGAGGCGCCGACGTTCGGCAGCTGGGAGGAGATCGAGCGGCTCGCCGACGAGCTGCCGCCGGAGCGGCGCTCGCTGCCGATCCTGGTCGCCGGCACCGGCTTGCGGCCCGAGGAATGGCTGGCGCTCGACGCGAGCCGACCTCGACCTCCGCGGCGGCGTGCTGCACATTCGGCGCGTCTACACCGACGGGCGGGTCAAGGAGTACGGGAAGCAGTCACGGTCGCTGCGGCGTATCCCGCTCCGCAGCCCGCATCGTCGCCGCGCTCGAGGCGCACCCGTGGCGGATCGACACGCCGCTCGTCTATCCCGGCGAGCGACGGCGGCTACTTGAACCTCCGCGCGTGGCGGCGCGACGAGTGGTATCCCGCGCTCGATGGGCGGGCCTCCCGAATCTCGTCCCCTACGCGATGCGGCACACGTTCGCGTCGTTTCGCGATCGCGGCCGGGTGTCAGCCTTTTCTACCTCGCCCGGTTGATGGGTTCGAGCGTCGAGCAGATCGACACCCGGTACGGGCACCTGCTCCCCGACTCGGAGGAGTACCTGCGCGGCCTGCTCGATACCTACGACGAAAGGGAGGTGGCCTCGAATGGCTGAGGGCAACGACATCTACCGTCGCGAACGGCTTTCCCACGGGTGGCTCGATTTGCAGCGCGACGACAACGGCAAGTGGAGCATCCGGTGGGCGCCCGATGAGGGGCATCCCGACCACCCCGGCCACACCTACAAGGCCGGCGACGAACAACTACCGGACGACTACCCAGAGTCGGACGATCCCGACGCGCTGATCGCGTGGGGCAAAAAGCGGTTCGGGCCGTGACTTGATCATCTAGGCGATTGGCCGGTGCTCCGCGCCTCGACCAGCTCCCGCCCGAGGTGCTGAACGAGCTTCCATGCAGTGTCGGGGTTGTCTTTGAGAAACCGCTGGAAGTGCCACATGGCCATCGTGAGGCAGCGCAACTCCGTGGCCGCGGTCACGGTGGCCGTGCGGGCCTGCTCCGTAATGAGCGCCAGCTCGCCAAAGTGGTCACCCGGCTCGAGCCGCCCAAGCTCATTCCCGTTAACCGAGACAGTCGCCTCTCCTTCGACGATGACGAAGAAGCTCACGCCGCTCATCAGGCCCTCGCGGAGCACCGTCATTCCGGGGCGGAACTTGCGCTCCTTACAGAAGCGGCTGAGCTTCCTGAGCTGCCGCTGGTTGAGGTCGCTGAAAAGCGAGACCCCCTTCAGCTCCTTCTCGAATGTTGCCACTCACCAATCGTAATGCGCGGACGTTTGGGCCACTAGTGGCCCGCGCGCTCAACACCGCCCACGAACTCCTGAACGACGAAACCCCCGCATTTGCGGGGGTTTCTGTCTATCGGGGCGCCGAGATTCGAACTCGGGACCTCTAGTCCCCCAGACTAGCGCGCTAACCAGGCTGCGCCACGCCCCGTGGCCGAGTCAGGGTATCGGAGAAGCCGGAGCGTCAGTCGCGCTGCATGCGATCGAAGATCAGGCCGAGCACGAAGTTCACGAACCAGACCACGATCGTCGCGCCGACGTACGTCCAGAAGCCGTCGATCACGAACCTCGGCGCCACCCACTCGGCGAGCGCGAGCATCGCGACGTTGATCGCGAAGTACGCGAGCCCGAAGGTGAAGATGATCAGCGGCAGCGTCAGCAGCGCGAGGATCGGCTTGAGGATCGCGTTTCCGACCGTCAGCGCGAGCGCGCCGAGGAAGAACGACCAGAAGCCCTGGATGCCGACGCTGTCGAACAGCCAGTCGATGACGATCAGCGCGAGGACGTTGATCCCCGCGGTCAGCAGCAGCCAGACGACCCAGCTCTCGTTCGACTGGCGGGTCCGTGCCATCCTCAGCGCCCCTTGAGCTGCTTGTAGAGCCGGTCGATCATCGCCGGCACCTTCTCGAGCCGCTCCGTGATCACGCGCAGACGGTACTCCCGAAAGTGCTCGGCCTCGACGCCGAGCGCGCCGGCCAGCCGCTCGATCACGTCATTCGACGGAACGGGCCGGTTGCCGTGCACGAGGTGGTTGAGGTAGCCCGCGGAGAGATTCGTCTTCGCCGCCAGCGCCCGGTACGTCACTCCCGTCTCGTCCATCAGCTTCTCGATCGTCGTTCCGAACGGCTCGTCGCTGAATCGCCGTTTCCGTGGCATCAGATCGTCACCTCCTCGGCGGGTACTCGCTGCTCTTCACCGGTCGCGCGGTCCCGCACGTCCACCGCGCCATCCTCGAGCGTCTTCTTCCCGACGGTGACCCGGACCGGAATCCCGATCAGGTCGGCGTCGGCGAACTTTTCACCTGCCCGCAAGTCGCGCTCGTCCAGGAGCACCTCGGCTCCCCCCTGCTCCAGCGTCGCGGCCACCGCCTCGGCGCGCTCCTCGAGCCCGGGCAGGACAACGACGTGCGCGTCGTACGGCGCGATCGAGCGCGGCCAGGCGGCGATTCCGTTCAAGTCGTGGTTCTGCTCGATTACGGCCGCGATTATGCGCCCCGGGCCGATTCCGTAACTGCCGCCGATCAGCGGCTTCTCCTTCCCGTCCTCGTCGAGGAAGGTCGCGTCGAGACCGGAGCTGTACTTGTCGCCGAAGTTGAAGATGTGCCCGACCTCGATCGCGGTCTGGAAAGTGAGCGCGCCGCCGCAGTTCGGGCAGCGGTCGCCCTCCTTCGGCTCGCGGATGTCCGCGAAGCGCGGCTCGTAGTCCCGGCCGGCCTCGACGCCGCGCAGGTGCCAGCCGTCCCGGTTGGCGCCGGCGACGAACTGGCCGTCGCGGAGCGTCTCGTCGGCGACCACCTCGCCCTTGAACCCGACCGCCCCGAGCGAGCCGCCGCTCGCCCCGAACGCGGCGCGGATCTCGTCGTCGGTCGCAGGCCGCGAGCCCGTCTGCAGGACGGAGAGCAGTTTCGACTCGGAGAGGCGGTCGTCGCCGCGGACGAGCGCGAGCACGACCTGCCCGTCCTCGGTCGTGACCGGCATCGCCTTCGAGGTCGCCGCGAGGTCGATGCCGAGGAACTCGGCGAGCGTCTCGCAAGTCGTCACGCCGGGCGTCTCGACCTCCTCGGGCCTGTTCAGAGGGGGCGGGAACTCGACTGCACGCGGCACGCCGCGCGCGATCTCGGCGTCGGCTGCGTAGTCGCCGCGCTCGCAGCGAACGAGCACGTTCTCGCCGGAGCCCGACGGAGCCAGGTAGTCGATCGTCAGCTCGCCGCCCATGATCCCGCTCTCCGCCTGCACCGCGATCGCCTCCACCCCGCAGCGGTCGAAGATCCGGTGGTACGCCTCCCGGTTCTTCTCGAAGCTGGCTTCCGAGCTCTCCTGGTCGCGGTCGAACGAGTAGGCGTCCTTCATGATGAACTCGCGGACCCGCAGGAGGCCGCCCCGAGGCCGCGGCTCGTCGCGGTCCTTGATCTGGAAGTGGTACCAGAGCTGCGGCAGCTCCTTGTACGAGCGGATCTCGCGCGCGTGGAACGTGAACGTCTCCTCGTGCGTCAGCGGGAGGATGTAGTGACGGCCGCCCCGGTCGGTGATGTGGAAGATCTCCGGGATCTTGTCGCGACCGGTCGCCTGCCACAGCTCGACCGGGGTCAGCACGGGTGCGAGGAACTCCTGGGCGCCGATCGCGTCCATTTCCTCGCGGATGATCTGCTCGACCTTGCGGTGGATCTTCCAGCCGAGGGGCAGATAGCGTCCACAGGCCCGCGCTCACCTGGCGGACGAAGCCGCCGCGGACGAGCAGCTTGTGGCTCACCGCTTCCGCGTCCGTGGGATCCTCGCGCAGCGTCGGAAGGAAGAGCTGTGATGCCCTGGCAGCCAACAGATCGGCAGCCTAGCTAGTTCTCGAGCGGGATCAGAGAGGCTTCGGCCATCGCCAGCGCTGCCGGCTTGGCCATCTTCAGGCGCTTCGGGCGGTGCATCCCTTCGGCGATCCACTTGTCGATCTCGTGGAAGAGCTCGTCGATCAGGATGTCGGAGGAGACCTTCCTGAGCACGCGGCCGTGCGCGTAGACGAAGCCGACGTCGCGGCCGCCGGCGATCCCGAAGTCGGCGTCGCCCGCCTCGCCCGGCCCGTTGACCGCGCAGCCGAGAACGGCGACTTCGAAGTGCTGCGGATACTCGCGCAGCCGCTCCTCGACCTTGACGGCGAGCTTCTCGACGCCGACGTTGTCGCGGCCGCAGCTCGGACAGGCGATCATGATCGGCCCCCGCTCGCGCAGGCCGAGGGCCTTCAGGATCTCGAAGGCGGTCTTGATCTCCTCGGTCGGGTCGGCGGTCAGCGAGACCCTCAACGTGTCGCCGATCCCATCCACGAGCAGCGCTCCCATCCCGACGGCGCTCTTGATCGAGCCCGAGAACGGCGTGCCGGCCTCGGTGACGCCCAGGTGCAGCGGGTACGGCACCTTCTGGGAAAGCATCCGGTAGGCGCGGATCATCGTCGGCACATGGCTCGACTTCACCGAGATCTTGAAGTCGTGGTAATCGAGCTGCTCGAGCAGGCGAACCTCCTCGAGCGCGGCCTCGACGAGCGCCTCCGCCTGGTCCGCGTGGGCGAGCGCCTCGAGATGCTTCGGCAGCGAGCCCGAGTTGGCGCCGATCCGCATCGGGATCCCCGCCTTCTTCGCGGCCTGGACGACCATCGCGACCTTGTCCGGGCCGCCGATGTTGCCGGGGTTGATCCGGACGGCGGCGACGCCGCCCTCGATCGCCTTCAGCGCGAGCGAGGCGTTGAAGTGGATGTCCGCGATCACCGGAATCGGCGAGAGACGGACGATCCGGGGAAGTGCCTCGGCGTCCTCGGTCTTCGGGACGGCGACGCGCACGACCTCGCAGCCTGCCGACGCGAGCGCGGCGATCTGCGCCGTCGTCGCCTCGACATCGTGCGTCTTGGTCAGCGTCATCGACTGGACGACGACGGGCGCGCCGCCGCCGATCGTCACGCCGCCGACCGAGATCTGCCTCTCACTGGCCATAGGCCTGGCTAGCTTAGCTTCCGCCGAGCCGATTCAGGTCGTTCGATAAGCCGATGAAGAAGAGGAAAAGGACGAGCGCGATGCCGATCACGGAGACCCGCTCGTAGATCTCGCGACCGACGGCGCGCCCGCGCAGTCCTTCGATGATCGAGAACGCGATGTGGCCGCCGTCGAGCGGCAGCAGCGGCAGGAGGTTCATCAACGCGAGCGAGAGGCTGATCAGGCCGAGCACCCAGAGGTAGGTCTCTGCCCCCTGTTTCTGCGCCGTGTTCAGCGTCTGGCTGATCCCGACCGGGCTGGAGATGTCCTTGCGGCCCTGACCGTGGACGAGGCGGCCGATCGATTTCCCGATCTCGCGCGTGACGGTGCCGGTCAGCTTGGTCGACTGCCAGAGCGACTCGCCGATCCCGAGCTTCTCGCCGCGCAGGACGAACCCGAGCCGCAAGGCGCCCGTCGATCTGCTGCGGCCGAACGGGGCCCAGCGTGACCAGGCGCCCGTTCCGCTGCACCGCGACGATCAGCGGCTTGCCCTGAGACGTGGAGATCTGATCCGGGATGTCCTGCGGCCCCACCGGAACGCCGTTGATCGCCAGGATCCTGTCGCCGGGCCTGAGCCCGATCGCCGCCGCGGGCCGCTTGGGGAGCACCTGATCCACGGTCGAGGTCGCCTTCCCGCCGCCGACGTAGAAGAGGCCGGCGAAGAGGATCACCGCGAAGACGAGGTTCGTCATCGGGCCGGCCAGGATGACCGCGATCCGCTTGAAGGTGTGCTGGCGCCAGTACGCCTGCGGCGAGAGCCCGTCCTCGATCTCCTGGAGCCCACGCTCGAGACCCTCCGGCGGGTCGTCGCCGGCGAGGCGCCGGAGCTCCTCGAGCGCCGCCCGCGCGGCATCGTCGTCCTCGGCGGCGAGCGCGCGCTTCAGCCGCTGAACAGGGCCGGCGAGCTCGGGCTGCTCGCGCAGCACACGCCCGAAGTACGTGTCGGCGTCGCCCGCCGCCGGGCGGTGCATGCCGGGGATCTTCACGTAGCCGCCGAGCGGGATCGCGCCGATGCCGTACTCGATCCCGTTCCGCTTCTTCTTGACGACCGCCGGCGGGAAGCCCACGTAGAAGCGCCGCGGGCGCATCCCGACGAGGATCGCGGCGAAGAAGTGGCCGGCCTCGTGGACGAGGATCAGGAAGGCGAGGCCGAGGATGGCGATGAGCACGCTCATGCGACGGCCGCTCTCCTCTCCGTGAGGCGGCGAGCCTCCTCGTCGGCGGCGGTGAGGTCGTCCAGGTCGCGTGCCGGCGCGCCCTCGACAGCGGCGAGCGTCTCCTCGACCGCGGCGGCGATGCCGAGGAACGGGAGCCGGCCCGCCAGGAAGGCGGCGACGGCCACCTCGTTCGCGGCGTTGTAGGCGCACGGGTAGGTGCCGCCTCGCTCGCCCGCGGTGCGCGCGAGCGCGAGCATCGGGAACGTCTCCAGGTCGGGCGCGTGGAACTCGAGGGTCAGGCCCGAGGCGAGGTCGAGCGCCGGAACCGGAGTCGCGGCGCGTTCCGGGTAGGTGAGCGCGTAGGAGATCGGCACGCGCATGTCCGGGTACCCGAGATGGGCGAACGTTGCACCATCGCGGAAGCGCACGAGTGCGTGGACGATGGACGTCGGGTGGATGACGACCTCGATTCGCTCGTACGGGAGCCCGAACAGAAAATGGGCCTCGATCAGCTCGAGGCCCTTGTTCGCGAGCGTCGCGCTGTCGATCGTGATCTTCGGCCCCATGCTCCACGTCGGGTGGGCGAGGGCCTCCTGGGGCGTGACGTCGTCGAGGTCGTCTCTGGTGCGGCCGCGGAACGGGCCGCCCGAGGCCGTGAGCACCAGCGAGTCCACCTGCTCTTCGGTGCGGCCCTCCATGCACTGAAAGGCCGCGGAGTGCTCGCTGTCCACGGGGAGCAGCCGGCCTCCTCCCCGCTCCTGCGCTGCCAGCGCCAGGTCGCCGGCGGCGACGAGGCTCTCCTTGTTGGCGAGCGCGAGGTCGACGCCGCGCTCGAGCGCCCAGAGCGTGACCGGCAGGCCGGCGAAGCCGACGACCGCGTTCAGGACGACATCCGGTTCGGCCCGCTCGAGCAGCTCGGTCAGGTCGCCGCCCGTCTGGGTCAGCGGCGCGAGCCCGTCGATCGGCGTCGAGCCGGATGCGGCGGCCACGAGCTCCAGCTCGGGGTGCGCCTCGACGATCTCGAGGGCCTGGCGGCCGATCGAGCCGGTGGCGCCGATCAGGGCGACCCGCTTCACGGGGACAGTATTACCGGGCAGTTTCAGGAGTTCCTCTCTTGTCACATTCGGGTTCCAGACACGTACGGATTGCGGCGATACGATCGCCGCGGGGAGGAGGCTGGGTCCACCGGAGCGCGCCAAACAAGACAGGTCCAAAGCGGCCTAGACCTTGTCGAACGCGAGGATGACGTAGAACGCCGCGATCGCCGCGAACAGCTGGGCGTCGATCCGGTCGAGGATGCCGCCGTGGCCGGCGAGCACGTTCCCGCTGTCCTTCACGCCCATGTCGCGTTTGACCAGTGACTCGAACAGGTCGCCGAGCGGCGCAGCTACGGCGATCGCCAGCCCGAGCAGCACCGCCTGGCCGATCGAGAGGTAGGTGTGGCGCGTGTCGTAGAACGCGACGAACGTGACGAAGATGGTCGCGATCGTCCCGCCGACCAGCCCCTCCCACGTCTTGCCCGGTGAGATCTTCGGCGCGAGCTTGTGTCGGCCGATCAGGCGCCCGGCAAAGAAGGCAAGGGTGTCCCCGGCCCAGACCGCGAGCAGCACGGCGAACGCGCACAGCCGCCCGTGCTCGGGAATGTCGCGTAGCGCCAGGAGGAAGACGAGCCCGAGCGCGATCCAGGCGACGCCCAGCATCGTCCCTCCGACCGACACCGTCGCCGACTGCCTGCTGTCCGTGACGCCCTTGAGCAGGAACGCGAGCGCGAACGTCGTGAAGAGCCCGCCGCCGACCCACGCGAGGCCACCGAGCTGCTGCGCGAGCAGCGTCAGCAGCAGCCCGAGATAGCCGGCGATCACGATCGGCCGCAGCGGCCGCGTCATCTCGTAGTACTCGTGCAGCGCCCCGACCCCGATCACGACCGCGAGCAGGAACAGCCACCAGCCGCCCAGCCAGACCATCCCGAGCACGAGCGGGAGCCCGACCGCCACGACGACGAGGCGTGACCCGATCCCGGACACCGGGCTCAGCGGCCGCCGAAGCGGCGCCGCCTCCGCGCGTAATCGGCAAGCGCCTCACGCAGCTGCGCGGCGCCGAAGTCCGGCCAGAGCGTGTCGACGAAGACCAGCTCCGAGTACGCGAGCTGCCAGAGGAGAAAGTTCGAGATGCGCAGCTCCCCGGACGTGCGGATCAGCAGGTCCGGGTCGGGGAGATCGGGCGCGTAGAGCTGCGCAGACAGCGCGTTCTCATCCACCTCGCGCGGGTCGATCCCCGACTCGACGAGACGCCTCGCGGCCTGGACGAGCTCGTCGCGGCCGCCGTAGTCGAAGGCGATCCAGAGGTCGAGGCGCTCGTTGTGCCTGGTCTCCTCCTCCAGCACCTCCATCCGCTCGCGCAGATCATCGGGCGCGCGGTCGCGCCGGCCGATGAACCGCACCCGCACCCCCTGGGCAACGAGATCGGGCAGCTCGCGCTCGATCGTCTCGGTGAAGATCTCCATCAGGAGCTCGACCTCCTCCGGCGGCCGCGACCAGTTCTCGGTGGAGAAGGCGAAGACGGAGAGCGTCTCGACGCCGAGGTCGATTGCCGCCTCGACGGTGCGGCGCAGCGCGCGCGTTCCCGCGCGGTGCCCCGCCGCGGTCGGGAGGCGCCGTCGCCGTGCCCAGCGCGAGTTGCCGTCCATGATGATCGCGACCGAGCGCGCGACCTCCGGGAGCTCCGGCTCGTGGACAGGCCTGAGCGACAGGCTGCGCAGCCGCGTCAGCAAATTCACGGCACCCGTTCCGGCGCCGGCAAAGCCGGCACCTCCACTTTCTGCGAGCCTCCGTCGAGCCTACGGCTCATTTAAACCTCGAGGATCTCGGCTTCCTTGCGCTTCAGCAGCTCGTCGATCTTGTGCACGTGGTCGTCGGTCAGCTTCTGCGCCCGCTCCTCCGCGCGCCGCTCCTCGTCGTCGCCGACCTCGCCCTTGCGGACGAGCTCCTCGAGGTGCTTCATCAGGTCGCGACGCACGTTTCGCACCGCCACGCGGCCGTCCTCGGCCCGCTGGCGCACGACCTTGACCAGATCCTTGCGCCGTTCCTCGGTCAGCTGCGGGATCGGCAGCCGGATGATCTTCCCGTCGTTCGACGGCGTCAGGCCGAGATCGGACTCCATGATCGCCTTCTCGATCGACTTCAGCGAGCCCGGGTCGAACGGTTGCACGGTCAGCATCCGGGGCTCGGGGACGTTGATCGTCGAGAGCTGGTTCAGCGGCGTCGGCGTGCCGTAGTAGTCGACCGTGACGTGGTCGAGCAGGGCGGCCGACGCGCGGCCCGTGCGGATGCTGTTGAACTCGTGCTGCGTCGTTTCGACCGACTTGTCCATCCGGCGAATGGCGTCGTTGATCAGGTCGTCGATCCCGTTCATCGTGCTCCCCCGAGGTGGGCTGCGACGCCGGCTTTGCCGGCGGCGCTCATTGCGGGTTTGGGCTGGGCGACGCCGGCTTTGCCGGCGGCGCTTCCAGCATTGCTTGTGGAGATGAGCGTGCCGACGCGCTCGCCGGCGACGATCCGCTTGATGTTGCCCTTCGCGAGCTCGAACACGTGGATTGGCAGACCGTTGTCCATGCAGAGCGAGAGGGCGGTCGTGTCCATCACCCGGAGGCCACGCTCGATCGCCTCCAGGTGCGTCAGTTCGGGGAGAAACGTCGCGTTCTCGTCCACGCGCGGGTCCCCGTCGTAGACCCCCTCGACGCCGTTCTTCGCCATCAGGATCGCCTCCGCGCCGATCTCGAGCGCGCGCAGCGCGGCGGCGGTGTCGGTGGTGAAGAACGGGTTGCCTGTGCCTGCCGCGAAGATCACGATCCGGCCCTTCTCGAGGTGACGGATCGCCCGGCGGCGAATGTAAGGCTCGGCGACCTCCGCGACGGTGATCGCGGAGAGCACGCGGGTCTGAGCGTCGTGCCGCTCGAGCGCGTCCTGCACGGTCAGCGAGTTCAGCACGGTCGCGAGCATCCCTGCGTAGTCGGCAGTCGCCCGGTCCATCCCGGACTCCGCCGCCTCCATACCGCGGACGATGTTGCCGGCGCCGATCACGAGTGCGATCTCGAGCCCGCCCTTCTGAGCCTCGACGATCTCCTGCGCGAGCCCGTCGATCGTCTCCGGGTCGACTCCGTGGTCGCGGTCGCCCATCAGCGCCTCACCCGAAAGCTTCAGAAGGACGCGCCCGAACGGTGCCGTCCTCGGGAGCGGGGTCGCAGCGCTCGTCACGGGCTTACTCTGCCAGGGCGAAGCGGCGGAACTCAATCACCTCGAACCCAGCCTCCTGGAGCGCCGCGCCGACCTTCTTGCCGGACTCGTGGATCCACTCCTGGTCCGCGAGCACGAGGTCGGAGAGCCACTTCTGGATCCGGCCCTCGACGATCTTGCCGCGGACGTCCTCCGGCTTCGACTCGACATCGGGCTGCTTCGTCAGGATCTCGCGCTCGGCGTTGATCTCGGCCTCGGGCACCTCCGCCCGCGTCCTGTAGAGCGGCGCGGCGAACGAGATGTGCATGGCCAGCGGCCGCGCGATCTCCGGGTTGCCCTTGCCGTGGATGAGGACGCCGATCTTGTTGGCCGGTGGGTGCACGTAGCCGGAGAGGATCTCGCCCTCCCCCGCCTCGAACCTGACCGCGTCGCGGACGACGATGTTCTCGCCGAGTTTCGCGGACAGCTCGACGCGCTCGTCCTCGAGCTCGTCGGCCGCCTGCGGGCCGTCCCTCTCGACCTCGTTCAGGACGCGCTGGACGAAGATCAGGAACTCCTCGTTGTTGGAAACCGGCTCGGTCTCGCAACCGACTCCGACCATCGCCGCGACCGCCTCGTCGATGTCGAGCGCGATCTTGCCCTCGGTCGTCTCGCGGCCGGAGCGCTTCGCCGCCTGCGCGATGCCCTTCTCGCGTAGGAGCTTGGCGGCTTCGTCGACGTCGCCCTTCGTCTCCTCGAGCGCGCGCTTGCAGTCCATCATCCCCGCGCCGGTGCGCTCACGGAGCTCCTTGACCTGGCCTGCCGTGATCGTGGCAGCCACTATTCCCCTACCGTCGCCGGCTCGGTCGCCGGCTCCGGGGCGCCGGCCTCCTCCGCAGCGGCCGGACGTCTCGCTCGGCTGGTCGGCCGGCGCGGCGTCTTCTGCCGGTGCGGCCTCGGCCGGCGCGGCGGGCTCCGGTGCAGGCGCAGACATCTCTGCGGGGCTCACTTTCTGCTTGCCCTCGGCGATGCCGTCTGCGACCACGCGCGCGATCAGGTCGCACGAGCGGATCGCGTCGTCGTTGCCCGGGACCACGTAGTCGGCCTCGTCGGGGTCGCAGTTCGTGTCGACCAGCGCGATGATCGGCATCCCGAGACGGCGCGCCTCGCGGACGGCGAGCTGCTCCTTGCGCAGGTCGAGGACGAACATCGCCTCCGGCTGGCGCTTCATGTCGGCGACGCCGCCAAGGTTCGCCTCGAGCTTCTCCAGCTCGCCGAGCATGGCGATGCGCTCCTTCGGCGGGAGCAGCTCGAGCTGCTCGTCGTCGCGCAGCCGGCGCAGGTCGTGCAGGCGGTCGATCCGGTCGGAGATCGTGCGCCAGTTCGTCAGCAACCCGCCGAGCCAGCGGTGGTTGACGTACGGCATCCCGACGCGCTTCGCCTGGGACTCGACCGCGTCCTGGGCCTGCTTCTTCGTGCCGACGAAGAGGACCGACCCGCCGCGGCCGGCGAGGTTCTTCGCGAACTCGTGTGCCTCCTCGAGCAGCTGCTGGGTCTGCTGGAGGTCGATGATGTAGATCCCGCCGCGCTCCGCGAAGATGAACCGGCGCATCTTCGGGTTCCAGCGGCGGGTCTGATGGCCGAAGTGAACCCCGGCCTCCAGGAGCTCTCGCATGGAGACGACAGCCATTTGTGTGCTTCCCCTTTCGGTTTGAGTTGCTCTGCAAACCGGCGGGCCCGGACGGAACCGCTCATACCGAGAGGCACCGCCGCCCTGGCGTTTCCGCCGGGTCGGTGGGATAGATCGGACTACATGGTAGCGGCGTCTTCACCGGACCCGCTCGAGGGCCGCCGCGATGTCCTCCGGCAGCGGCGACTCCGTCTCCACCCTGGCCCCGGTGACGGGATGCGGGAAGGAGAGCCGTGCCGCGTGCAGGAACTGGCGGCGCAGGCCCGGCTCGGAGACGCCGTACACCGGGTCGCCCGCCACGGGCAGCCCGATGGCGGCGAGATGCACGCGAATCTGGTGCGTGCGCCCGGTCTCGAGCTGCACGCGCAGGAGGGCATGGTCACGGAACAGCTCGACGACCTCGAAATGCGTGACCGCGGGCTTTGGCGTGTCCGTGTCCAGCGACATACGCGTGGGCTCACGGCGATCTCGGCCGATCGCCGCCTCGATCCTGCCGCTGCGCGACCGCGGCCTGCCGCGCACGAGCGCGACGTACTCGCGCTCCAGCTTGCGGCTCTTGACCAGCGTCCTCAGCCCTTCGTATGCCTCCTCCGTGCGCGCGACGACGAGCAGGCCGCTCGTGTCCCGGTCGAGGCGGTGCACGATTCCGGGCCGCTCGGGGTCGCCGCCGGTGATGCCGCGGTCGAGCAGGCCCTGAACCAGGGTGCCGACGGCGTGTCCGGCGCCCGGGTGGACGACCAGACCGGCCGGCTTGTCGACGACCAGGAGGTGCTCGTCCTCGTAGGCGATCCGGAGGTCGAGCGGCTCGTGCACGAGCTCCGGCTCGGCGATCGCGGCCGGATCGAGCTCGAGGTCCTCCCCACCGCTCAGCCGGTGGCTCTTCGGCCGCGTGGCGCCGTCGACCTTGACCGCGCCGGCGCTCAGTAGGCGCTCGGCCGCTGCACGCGAGCCGACCTCGGGCAGCTCGGCCAGAAACCGGTCGAGCCGCGTGCCCGCTGCCGAGTCAGGAACGCGCAGCTGCGTTGGAGACGCGCCGGCGCCGGGGCGGCCGGTCGGCCGCAACCAGCGCGCCGAGCAGGACCGCGACCCCGATCACGATGAAGCTGTCGGCGAGGTTGAAGGCGGGCCAGTAGCGGAAGTCGAGGAAGTCGGTCACGTGTCCGAGCCGGACGCGGTCGGAGAGGTTGGAGACGCTCCCCCCGATCAGCAGCCCGACTGCGACCGGCAGCAGCGGGTGGCGCGCCCCGGAGCGTGCGAAGTACGCGACCATCCAGCCGATCGCGATCAGGGTCAGCACGATCACCGCTGCGGTCGCGCTCGAGAAGAGGCCGAAGGCGATTCCCGAGTTCTGGACGTGGTGGATCGTGAACGGGCCGAGCACCCTGACCTCGTCGTCGAGGGCGACCTCGCTCGCGACGACGTGCTTCGTCAACTGGTCGGCGACGACGGCCGCGACCACGACCGCAGCGAGACCCGCCCAGTGCACGGGCTGCGCGGCCAGCGAGCGCGCGGCGACGGAGATCGGCGCGATCCCGTCCGTGCGGGAGCCCGGCCTGAACTCGTTCTTGCGGGCCGGTTCGGTCAGCCTCGTTCCTGTTTCCGCTTGTCCTCGATGCAGAGCGTCGCCCACGGCAGCGCCTCGAGCCGCTCGGCGTCGATGGGCTGCCCGCACCGCGTGCAAACTCCGAACGTCCCCTCGTCGATTCGCTTCAGCGCGGCGTCGATCTCCGCCAGGACGTGCGTCGAGTTGTCCTCCAGCGTGCTCGCCATCTCGCGGTCGAAGGTGGCCGTTGCGATGTCGCCGAGATGGTTGTCCTGGAAGGTCGTCTCCTCCGTCTCGTCGCCGATCGAGCCCGGGTTCTCGGCATGGATGTTGTCGATCGCGTCGACGACGCGCTGGCGCTCTTCGAGCATGCGCTGCCGGAGCTGCTCGGTGTCGATCGCCGTGCTCATGAGCCGCGGGCCAGTTTCAGCTCGACCTCTGCCCGGCCGAGGCCGCGTAGCTCGACCACCTTGTCCCGCGCCGCGTGCCCCGAGACGAGCGAGATGTCGCTCCGGTCGAGGCCGAGCCGCCGCGCCAGGAGGCCGACGACGGCCTGGTTCGCACGACCACGTTCGGGCGCGGCGCTGACACGCACCTTCCAGCCGCCGGCGTAGCGGCCGGCGAGCTCTGTGCGCCGTGCGCCCGGAGAAACGCGGAGCCGCAGACGTGTGGTCGGCGCGGCCATCTCGCTCAAGTATAGGTACGGCTCAGGCGGCCTTCGTCTCGCGGACCTCCGGCTCGGAGAGCTCGCCCTTGTCCTCGTCGGCCTCGTCGAGCGCGTCGAGGGCGGCGTGGAGCAGCAACCGCATCCGCCGGGCTTCGACGGAAAGCGTCTCGTACTCGGTGCGCGCCTTGCGTGTGATCGTCCGCGCCTCGGCCTGGGCCTCGGAGACGATCGACGCCGCCTCGCGCTTGGCCTGGTCCTTCAGCTCGTGCGCGGCCCGCTCCGCGGAGACGAGGGTCGTGCGCAGCAGGTTCTCGAGGTCGCGATATCGCTTCAGCTCGTCCTCGAGCAGCTCGACGCGGTCACCGAAGTCCGCCCGCTCGCGCCAGACGGTCTCGAAGCTCTCGGTGATCTCCTCGAGGAGCCTGTCGACCTGCGACAGGCGGTAACCGCCGATGAAGCCGCGTTTCAGGTTCACGTGGCGGATTTCGACAGGTGTGTACGACATGGTGGTGCCTCCCTTCGTTGCTGCTAGTCGAGTGTTCCGATCAGCCGGACGGCGAGCTGCTGCACGCCGACCAGCACGAGGACGCCGACGATCGGCGACACGTCGAGCGGCCCAAGCGCCGGCAGGATCCGGCGGAAGAGCCGCAGGTACGGCTCGCAGACGTCGTCCAGAAAGCGCTGAAGCCAGTTCAGCGAGTGCGGCAGCCTGATCCAGGACGTCAGGACGTAGACGAAGATCAGGAGGATGAACACGTAGAAGAAGACGGCCACGAAGTCCTGCGCCGTCGAAACGCCGTCCGCGAGTAGGCCGAATGTGGCGATAGCTACGCCCACGAGACGTCATTCGGCCCTGCGGGCCGTCATTCCTTCACAGGGCCTGACCCGCCGGGTCCTTGACCCCCGGGCGCTGGCCGCGGCGGCTCCGAGAGACGCTCTCAGGCCTGGTTGAAGAAGCCGCCGCGCTCCAGCAGGCGCGCGCGCTCTTCCGCTGACACCTCGACGTTCCGGGGCGTCAGCAGAAAGACCTTGTCGGCGACGCGCTGCATGCCGCCGTTCAGCGCGTAGGTGAGGCCGCTCGCGAAGTCGATCAGGCGCTTGGAGAGCTCCTGGTCGGTCGTCTGGAGGTTGAGGATCACCGGGGTGGCGTCCTTGAACTTGTCCGCGATCTGCTGGGCGTCGTTGAAGCTTCGCGGGACGACGAGGTGCACGCGGATGCTCGGGTTCGGGACGGCGTCGAGGCGGCGCGGCCGCGAGGGGACAGGCTCGGGACGTCGCGGGACCGGGTCGTACTGCTCCGCAACGGCGGCCGGCCGAGCGGCGGTCTCGGCGGTGTCGCTCCACTCCTCGTACTCCCGGCTTCGCCGTGGCAGCCTGCGCACGTTCGGGCGGTCGCTGTGGGTCCGCTCGAGCTCCCCGGTCGCGTACCCGTCCTCGTCCCAGTACTCGTCCTCCTCGGCGATGCCGAAGTACACGAGCGTGCGATTCCAGAGGTCGGCAAAGCCCATGCCGTCGGAAATGGTAACGCGACGGCCGGAACGAAGCCGTTACGCGCCCCAGAGCACGGAGCCGACGCGCACGTAGGTCGCCCCCTCCTCGGCGGCGACGCGGTAGTCCTGACTCGTGCCCATCGACAGCTCCGGCAGCCCGTGCGCCTCGGCGAGCTCGCGCAGCTGCCGAAAATACGGGCGCGAGGCCTCCGGATCGTCTGCGAGCGGCGGCATCGTCATCAGCCCGTGCACGTCGCGGGAGAGCTCGAGGAACGCCGGCAGGGCGTCCGGCGCGACTCCGGATTTCGTCAACTCGCCCGAGAGATTGACTTCGACGAGCGCCGGGATCTCCAGGCGCTGCGCCGCCGACTCCGAGTCGAGCGAGTGGACGAGCTCACAGATCCGGTTGACGACCTTCGCCTTCCGGCTCTGGAGGTGGCCGATGAAGTGCCAGCGGAAGGCGTCTCCATAAACCGCGTGCTTCGCCTCCAGGTCTTGCGCCCGGTTCTCCCCCGCCACCTCGACCCCCGCTTCCGCGAGCGCGGCCATGGCGTCGACCGAGACGTACTTCGTCGCGGCGACGACGGTCACGCCCGGCCCGACCTCCTCGCGGATCCGCCTGTAGCGCGCGCGGATCTCGTCAGGTGACATAGGCGATCAGGCCCTGGCGGCCCGTCTGTCCGCCGTCGCGCCGATGTGAGAAGAAGAGCTCGGGGTTGCAGGACGTGCAGAGGTCGACCCGCGAGACGGACTCGACGCCGGCCGCGTGCAGCGCCTGCTCGGTCGCGCTCCAGAGGTCGAGCCTGCCGTCGCGCACGATCTCCTCGCCGAACCGGGCACGGAAGGGTGCGCCGACGTCCTCGCCGACCTCGTAGCAGCAGGGCCCGATCCCCGGGCCGATCACGGCTGCGAGCGGGCCGCCGCCAAGCTCGAGGACGGCCGTCTGGACAATGCCGCCGAGTAGCCCGCGCCAGCCGACGTGCAGGGCAGCGATCGCCGGCGCGTCACCGTTTGCGCGTGCGACTGCGACCGGGAGGCAGTCGGCGGTGAACACCAGCAGCGGCTTCCCGCGGTCGTCAGTCCAGAGCCCGTCGCCCGGCTCGCCCTGACCGCGCGCACGCCGGACGGCCGGCCCGTGCACCTGCCGGCCGAAGCACAGGAGCTCCGGCTCGGTCTCCGCCTCGGCGCAGAGCCGCGCGCGGTTCTCCGCGACGTGCCCGGGGTCGTCCGCCGTCAGCTTGCCGAGGTTGAGCGTGTCGAAGGGTGCCCCGCTGACGCCGCCGACGCGGGTCGAGAACGCAGCCAGGTACGGGCCGGGCGCGTCCCACCGGATCAGCGGCAGCTCAGCCACCGATCAGCTCCCGCGCTGCGGCCAGCTCCGACTCCCGGCCGTCGAGCTCCCCGCGCAGCTTGCGGCGCCGCAGCTCCTCCAGCACCTCCCCCACGCGCGGCGACTCCGGCAGGCCGAGCTCCGCGAGATCGGCACCGCTGATGTCGAGCCGGATGTTCCGCAGGCGGGTGAACCACTCGCGAAGCTCAGGGGCGTCGTGCTCGGCAAGGGCGAGCAGGGCAGCCTCCGGTGAGCGGCCCGCGAGCCGGGCGATCTCGACGGGATCGGTCGCCCCGACCAGCTGCGGCGCGAGCGCGACTGCCTCCTCGACTGCGCGCTGGTCCTCGCGGCGCAGCGCGAGCCGCTCGACCAGACGCGGGTGCTCCCTGCACGATCGCAGCGAGGCGAAGCCGCCAGAGAGGCGCGCCGGGATCGAGCTCGTCGCGCAGTGCATCGACTCGCTCGACGAGCGCGGCGTCGGCGCTCGTGCCCGCGAACTCGGCGAGCCTGTCGAGCGTGTGCGCGACGCCGTCCTCGGACAACAGGGCGACGATCTCCTCCCGGACGCGTTCGTTCGAGAGCCGCGCCACGCCGGCCATGCCCTCCCGTGCGAGGCGCTCGGTCTCGGGGTCCATGCGGAAGCCGAGCCGGTTCTCATAGCGAATCGCGCGGAAGATGCGAGTCGGGTCGTCCTCGAACGATCGGCCGTGGAGGATGCGGATCGTCCTGGCGACGAGGTCGGCGCGGCCGTGGTGCGGGTCGACCAGGCGCCCGAAATCGTTGCGGCAGAGCGATGCGGCGATCGCGTTGATCGTGAAGTCACGGCGGGCAAGGTCATCCTCCAGCGTCGCGGCGCGCACCTCCGGCAGCGCCGCAGGCTCCGGGTAGGTCTCCGTGCGTGCGGTGGCGACGTCGATCTCCCCGCCCTCGTAGAGCACCTCGGCGGTGCCGAAGGCCGGGTGGGTCTGCACGCGGCCGCCCAGCCGCCCGGCGAGCCGCTCGAGCGAACGCGGGCACGTCGCCCTCGACGACGAGGTCGAGGTCGTAGCTCGGATGGCCCAGCAGCGCGTCGCGGACTGCTCCGCCGACGACGTAGACCGGTTCGTCCGGATTGTCCGCTTCCGTGATCGCCTCGAGCACGTGCGCGAAGCGCGGCTCCGCGCGCAGCTCCTCGGCGATGGATTCCTTCGAGATCGGCACACGCGTAGTGTGCCGCGGCGTCAGGCGAGCGCGATCGCCTCGATCTCGACGAGCGAGCCTGCGGGCAGCTTCGACACCTCGATCGTCGCGCGCGCCGGCGGCAGCTCGCCGACGTACTGCTTGTAGACCTCGTTCATGGCCTGGAAGTCGCCGAGGTCGGTCAGGTAGACGGTGGTCTTCACGATCCGGTCGAGGCTGCTGCCCGCGGCCTCGAGGATCGCCCGCAGGTTCGCGAACACCTGATCGGTCTGCTCTCCGATCGTGTCGGAGACCGGCTCCGACGCCCCCGGCTGGAGCGCGACCTGGCCGGAGACGAACAGGAGCCCGCCGGCCTTGATCGCCTGGGAGTACGGAGCGCCCTGGAAGGGCGCGGGCGCCGCTTCCGTGCGGATCGCTTCCTTGTCCATCGCTACTCCTTTCGCGGACGACAGGCCCGTGCGAGTGCGACCCCGAGCGCCTTGAACATCGCCTCGAGGACGTGCTGAGCGTCGTCGCCGGCGATCAGGCGCACGTGCAGGGTGATCCCCGCACCTTCGGCAAAGCGGTGAAGGAAGTCGGTGACGAGATCGCTGCCGAGACCGCCGAGGCGCGCCTGCGAGAGATCCACGTTGGAGGCGAGCACCGGCCGCTCGGAGACCTCCAGGACGACCTGTGCGAGTGCTTCGTCGACCGGGAGGACGGCGGAGCCGTAGCCGTCCACAGTGGGGGCGCGGAGCTGCGGCGCCAACGCCTCCCCGAGCGCGCGGGCGACGGCGACGGCGCCGCGCGCCGTGTCACCGGGCGCGAGGCCGACGACGACGTCGAACCCGGAGTACTCGGCCAGCAGCATCAGCAGACGGTCGAGCACGGGCAGCCCGGTGTCGATGTTCGAGCGGCCCTGACCTGCGACCTGGACTCGCACCCGGATCTGCTCGGTTTGCCCGCTCGAGCTCATCCCTCGGTTCAGGGTATCGCCACCTAGGCCTCGACGCGCTCGATGTGCGCGCCGAGCAAGCGCAGTCGCTCGTCGATCCGCTCGTAGCCCTTGTCGATCTGGTGCGCGGCGCCGATCGTCGACTTCCCCTCGGCGCAGAGGCCGGCGAGGAGCATCGCCATCCCGGCGCGGATGTCGGGGCTCTCCATCCGCTGGCCGAGGAGCTGCGCCGGGCCCGTCACGACGGCACGGTGCGGGTCGCAGAGGATGATCCGCGCGCCCATCCCGACGAGCTTGTCGACGAAGAACAGGCGGCTCTCGAACATCTTCTCGAAGATCAGCACCGTGCCGAATGCCTGCGTCGCCACCGTCAGGGCGATGGAGGTCAGGTCGGCGGGGAACGCCGGCCAGGGGCCGTCCTCGATCTTCGGGATGTGACCGCCGAGGTCGTCCTCGACGACCAGCTGCTGCTGCGGCGGAACGCGCACGGCGGTGCCGTCGATCTCGACCCTCACGCCGAGCCGCGCGAGCGCCGGCAGGATCGGGACGAGGTCCTTCGGGTTCGTGTCCTCGATCGTGATGTCGCTGGAGGTCATGGCCGCAAGGCCGATCAGGCTGCCGACCTCGATGTGGTCGGGCGCGATCCGCCACTCGCCGCCGCCGAGCGAGTCGACGCCGTGGATGCGGAGGACGTTGGACTCGATCCCCTCGATCTGCGCGCCGAGCGAGACGAGGAAGCGGCAGAGATCCTGGACGTGCGGCTCGCAGGCCGCGTTCCCGATCACCGTCTCTCCGGGAGTGAGCACTGCGGCCATGACCGTGTTCTCGGTCGCCATCACGCTCGCCTCGTCGAGGAAGATGTTGTGCCCCCGCAGGCCGCCGGGCGCCTGCAGCTCGTGATGCATCTCCCGGAACTCGATCTCTGCGCCCAGCCGCGCGAACGCGTGGATGTGCGGATCGAGACGGCGCCGCCCGATCACGTCGCCGCCCGGCGGCGGGACGGACGCGCGCCCGAGCCGTGAGAGCAGCGGGCCGGCGAGCAGGAAGGACGCGCGCATGCGTGCGCACAGCATCGGGTCGAGCTCGTGCCTGGACACGTCGGCCGCATGGACGCGCACCTCGTTCGAGCCGGTCCACGAGACCTCGGCGCCGAGCTCGTCGAGCAGGTCGAGCATCGTCTGCACGTCGCGGATGCGCGGCACGTTCGTGAGCGTCACCGGCTCATGCGTCAGCAGCGTCGCGGCCAGGATCGGCAGCGCGCCGTTCTTGTTGCCGGCCGCCTTGACGGTTCCACCAAGGCGACGTCCTCCCTCGATGACGAAGGCTTCCATCAGCTCGTGGCCGAGGACCGAGGCAGCGATCGCAGTAGGCTAGCGGACATGTCAGAGACCACCCGGGCCCGGGCCTGGGAGACCCTCACTCGTTATACGAAGAGCGAGTCGCTCCTGCGTCACGCGCTCGCCGTCGAAGCCTCCGTCGCGTGGTACGCGCGGCACTACGACGAGGACGAGGAGCTCTGGCGCGTGACCGCGCTGCTGCACGATTTCGACTACGAGCTGCACCCCACGCTCGACAAGCACCCGCAGGACGGGGCGCCGATCCTCCGCGAAGAGGGCTATCCGGAGATCGTGATCGAGGGTGTCCTCTCCCACGCCGAGCACCTCGCGATCCCGCGCGACACGCCGTTGAAGAAGACGCTGTTCGCCTGCGACGAGCTCTCCGGGTTCGTGCACGCCTGTGCGCTCGTGCGGCCGGAGGGGCTCTCGACGCTCGAGCCGAAGTCGGTGGTGAAGAAGCTGAAGCAGCCGTCGTTCGCGGCCGGCGTGCACCGCGACGAGGTCTACGCGGGCGCCGAGCTGCTCGGCGTCGAGCTGAGCGAGCACATCGCGAACGTGATCGGGGCGATGCGCCCGATCGCGTCCGAGCTGGGCCTGCCGGCGTAGCGGGGCTCAGCGCAGGGTGACCTGCGTGACCTTCGACGTGCTCCTCGTGCCTGCCGAGACCGTCCAGCGCACCGTATAGGCCCCGCCACGCTGGATCGTCTCGGGGAGCCGGAGCTGGACGATCCACGCGCCGCCTTCGAGGATGAAGCGCCAGCGCCCGGGCGCCTTCAGGCCCGGGCCGGTCATGACCGCGAGGACGTGCGCCCGCCGTGTCGAGCTGACGCGGGCCTGGAGGTAGCGAGCAGCCGGCCCGACGCTGAGCCGGGCCGGAGCGCCAAAGACCAGCCGATCGGCGAGCGAGCGCACCGTGAGCGAGAGCGGGCTGCTCGCGTTGCCGGCCTTGTCGAAGGCGCGCACGGTCAGGTGGGTCACGGGACCGGACCACGAACGGCGAGGCGTACTCGAACCCTTCGTCCTTCGTCGGAACGGTCCCGTTCGTCGTGAATCGGATCAGGTCGACCCCGGAGCCAGGCATGTCGGCCCCGGTGAACGTCACCGTCACCGGGCCCAGGTAGCTCTTCGCCAGGCACGGTGCGCCGTTGCAGCGGACGGCCAGCCTCGGCGGCGTGGGGTCGGGTGCGACCGTGAACGAGGCGGCCGGGGAGGCGAAGCCCTCGGGGTTCGTGGCGGTCACGATCAGTGGACCGACCGGCGGGCTGACAGGGGAGGTGTAGTTGTACGTCCTGCTCGCGCCCGTGCCGACCTGGGCGAAGCCGGGGATGGTCGGGAAGGAGTACCTGCATCACGCCGGACTCCGGATCGGACGCCACGGCGTTGACCGTGAAGCTGCCCGCCGCCTTCGGCTGGTAGTAGACGACGTTGCCGTCGACGCCCGCGTTCAGCAGGCCGGTGAAAAGAAGGTTCGGGGCCATCGGCGGACTCGTGTCGACCTTCGCATCGGTGCTGGCCGCGGAGGCGGTCGACACGTTGCCGACGTAGTCGGTCACCTTCAGCTGCCAGCGGTAGCAGCTCCCCGTCGTGACGCTGTTGTCCGCTCCGCCGACGAGCGGGACGGCAGTGAACGGCCCGAATGTCCCGCAGACGCCGTTCCGGAGCGGCGCCGTGGCGCGCTCGACGACGTCGGCGGCCGGGTCGACCCCGGCGCCGGCATCCGTTCCGCGCGAGATCGTCAACGGCACGGAGTTGGCGGAGAAGAACGGGCCGCCGTTGACCGTGATCGTCTGGCCCGCCGGCGCGGTGGAGTCGGCACTGATCGTGATCGCGGCGGTCGACGTCTGAGCGGACGCGGTCGTCGCCAGAACGGTCTTCGCACCCGGTGCGGCCGCGCCCGCGGTCCACGTGTAGGCGACCGGAGACGAGTACGGGCTGGTCGTGTCGGTTCCCCCGGTCGAACCAGCCCAGCCCGAGGTCGCCGAGACGTCGGGGAACGTGACCGAAACGACGCCGGACTGAGCCGTTGCGTTCAGGGTGAACGAGCCGCTGCCGCCGGGCTGGAACCAGACGGTGCCGGCGCTGTAGTGCTGGTTGCCCGCGCCGGTGAGCTCGGTCGGCGCATCGATCGTCACGACGGACGTCGTCGCGGCGCTCGTCGTCGTGGTCGCCGTCGCGGCGGTCGTCGTCGTGGTCGTCGCTGACGTGGCGATGACCGCATCGGCCGACGGTGCGGATGGGCCCGACGCGTTTCCGAGTAGGTCCGAGATCGTGTAGCGATAGCGGTAGCAGTTGCCGGCGACGACGCTCGTGTCCGCGCCGCCGACGAGCGTCACCGGCGCCCACGGGCCGAATGTCCCGCAGGTTCCGGTCGTGGCCGTCGCGGCGGCCCGCTCGACGAGCCCTGATGCCCCGTCGACCCCGGCGCCCGCGTCGGTTCCCTTCATCAGCGTCAGCGGCACCGACAGGGTCGTGAAGTTCGGCCCGCCGCTCAGCGCGACCGACTGGCCGGTGGGGCCGGTCGTGTCGTTGGTCAGCGTGAGCGTCGCGGTCGAGGTCTGGAGCGCCTTGTCCTCGGCGACGATCGACTGGGCGCCCGGCGAGGTGGTCGAGCCGGCCGTCCAGCTGTACGTGCTCGAGGTGAACGAGGGCGCGGCCGTGACGGTCTCGGCGGGGTGAGTCCAACCGCTGGTCGAGACGAGCGGGTAGGTGACCTGCAGCGGCCCGGACCCGGAGTCGGTGATCGTGTCCTTGACCTTGAAGCTGCCGGCGCTCGAGCCGAGGTAGTAGAGCGTGTTCGAGCCGGCCTTGAACGCGGTCTTGCCGGAGACGCCGGTGACCGAGAGGGAGTGCGTCGGCGCGGTGCTGTCCGCGGCCGGATGCGTGAGTTGCGAGGTGCCGTCGTTGACCACCAGCTGGAGGGTGCGGTTGGCGGCGGCCGGGTCGGAGATGCCGGCGACCTGGTGGCGCCAGAGCTCGACGAAGAGCGTCTCGCCAGCGCCGAGCGAGAACTTGGGCAGCGTGTAGGACGTGCTGGTCGTCGCGTTCAGGCCGGAGCGAAGATCATGGGAGCCGGGGTCGTCCGTGGGCGCCAGCAGCGCAGGCCCGACGGGGGTGAACGTGGCGCCCGAGATCGTCCCCTTCCACATGCCGACCGTGAGCAGCGCCGTGCCCGGATCGAGCGTGGCGCTGGGCACGCTCGTCTTGACGGTGAACGTCCACGTTCCGGCCGGGAAGCCGGACGCGCCGCCCGCAGGGTCGACGATCCAGCCGGTCCCGTCCGGAGTGGTCGGGATCGAGGCGAGCCTCGTGGTCGACTGCGTGCCCGGCGGGAAGACGTACCAGCCGTTGTCGGCTGCGTTGTTGACCGAGACGTTGCTCGTCGTGGCGTCGGCCGCGCTCGTGCTGCTGTTCAGCACCGAGCTGCCGGTCACCGAGCTCGCGATGCTCCGCAGCCGGAGTGGGCTCGGGTAGTTCGAGGCGGCCCCCGAAGAGTCGCCTGCGACGGCAGCGCACACAGCTGCGATCGCGGCCAGGAACAGCGAGATCCGCTTCACAAGCTGTGAATCGGCGGCGGCGCCCCGGACTTTCGGCCCTGGTGTCCCTCGTTCGGGTACGGCTGGGCGAGCTCAGAGAGCGGCCAGGAGCCGTTCCAGGTCCCGGTCGCTCGTCCACCAGCCGCAGGAAACGCGTAGCCACGGCGTATTCGGCATGTCGCGGACGACGACCCCGGCCTCGTAGAGCCGCGCGGCAACCGCGGCCGGCTCGTCGTCCGGCACGAACGAGACGAGCCCTGCCTGCCCCGGCGCGGTCGCAACCCGGAAGCGGTCGGCCAGCAGCGTGTAGCAGCGGGCCGAGATCTCGCTTGCGTGATGGAAGGCCCAGTGCGGGACGAGCTCGATCGCTGCAGCCAGGCCGGCGAGCGACGAGGTCGGGATCCAGCCGGCGTCGAACCGCGCCGCACCGTCCTTCGGGGTGAAGGCGCCCGCCTCGTCGTGTCCGAGCTGGGAGAAATACGTCGGCAGCGCGACGCGGAGCGCCTCCGGGTCGCGGACGTACAGCCCGCCGGTCGCGTCAGGGCCGGTCAGCCATTTTTGACCCGAGATCGTGAAGTAGTCGTAGCGAGCCGCCTCGACCGGGATCGCGCCTGCCGACTGCGCTCCGTCGACCAGCAGCGGCACCCTGGTCTGCTCCTGGAGCTCCTCGATCGGGAGCAGGTTGCCGGTCAGCCAGGAGACGTGCGAGAGGGCGATCAGGCGCGTGCGCTCGCTCACCTCCGCGAGCAGGAGCTCGAGCGCATCTTCCGGCGGCCGGTCGCGGATGCGCGCGATCCGCACGCGCGCGCCGGATGCCTGGAGCGGGCCGAGCAGGCCGAAGTGCTCGCTGTCGGTGGTGACCACCTCGTCCTCGGGGCCGAGGTCGAGGCCTGCGAGGACGATGTTGCAGCCCTCGGTCGTGGACGCGGTCAGGGCGACCTTCGCCGGCTCGACGTGAATCACCCCGGCCAGTGCCGTGCGGGCGTCCTCGCGCAGCGCGAGCATCTCCTCGATGTAGGGCTTGCCCCCGCGGCCGCGGTCGAGGTCGCTCCGCTCCCGCGCCGCCATTGCCTCCACGGTCGGCGTGGCGAGCGGGCCCATCGAGCCGGCGTTCAGGAAAGCGAGCCGCTCGAGGACGGGGAACTGCGCGCGGGCCTGTTCGAAGTTCACGTCAGGGTCCTCTCGACGGGAGCGTGGTCCGAGAGCAGCATGCCGTTCAGGCGACGGCGCCCGTCGGGCCAAACGACGAGCGGTCCCGGGTCGTCGCCGCGGATGAGGACGTGGTCGATCCCCGGTCCCTCGCCGGTGAAGCCGCGATGACGGAGATCCGGCGTGAAGTTGAAGTCGCCCGCGAGCACGACCGGCTCGTCCGGCCGCGCCAGCTCGAGCAGGTGCTCGACTGCGTTCTCGACCTGCTCCTGCGCCGGTCCCGACGAATGGGCGGCGTGCAGGTTCGCGAGCACGAGTGTTCCCGCGCCGGGACGCTGGACGCGCACGATCTGGCAGATCCGCCGTTCGCCCGCGCCGGTGCCGAGCAGCCCGCTCCGGTTGAGCACGAACACGCTCCGCTCCTGCACGACGAGCTCGTGGCGAAGCAGGATCGCGTTCGCCTGGCCGGTGAAGAGCGAGCGGAAGAGGCCCGAGTGGAGCGTCGTCAGACGCCGGTCGAGCGGCGGCGGCAGCCGTTGCCGGCGGGCGGTGTCGGCGAGGACGCGCATGCCGCTCCACTTCGCGAGGTGGCGAGTGGCCCAGAGCGGGAGCTCCTGCAGGCAGAGCACGTCGGGCTCGTCCCCGGTCGCGAGCCGCATCATCTCCTCGAGGTACGCCCTCCGGATCGGCGGCGAGGTGTTCCCGTGGAAGACGTTCCAGCTCCGGACCAGCAACGGCGACTACTCTACGGCCCGCGGATGAGACGCTTCGAAGACCTGATCGGCCGGCAGATCGCGATCTTCCGGGAGGACTACGCCGACCTGCTCGAGTCGTGCGCTCAGGCCGAGCGCGCGTACGACCGCGCCGGTCCCGAGGAGGCAGAGGAACGCTACGCCGTCTATCTCGAGCTCGTCGAGGAGGCGAGTGATGCGCTCCGGGAGATCCGCGAGACGTACGCAGGCACCCTCGAACCCGACCAGGCCGAGGCGTATGAGGAGGCGTTCGACTCGGAGGTCTCGCGGCGGATGCCCCCGTTCGGATTGAGTCTCTAGATCCGCCGTTTTAGGCCGGACGGCCCATTGCGGGATCGCCGAAAGGGTGCGATCCTGACTCCATGTCCCCCGGCCTTCTGCTCTTCGCGATCGTGTGCATGATCGTGCTCGAGATGCAGCACCTCCGCTGGATCTGGTGGGAGTACTGGGACTGCCGCGCATGTGGCGTGAAGAACAAGCATTGCGGCTGCGAGAAGTTCCGCTGGCAGCTCTGGGTCTGAGCTGCGCACACTTCGATCCGTGAGGATCGAGGACTACGGGCTGATCGGCGACCTGCATACGGCAGCGCTCGTCTCTCGCGCGGGCTCCGTCGACTGGCTCTGCCTGCCCAGGTTCGACTCGGGCGCGTGCTTTGCCGCGCTCCTCGGCGGCCCCGAGCACGGGCGCTGGCTGCTCGCGCCGACCTCTGACGACGCCCGGGTCAGCCGACGGTACCGGCCGGAGACGTTCATCCTCGAGACGACCTTCGAGCTCGACGAGGGCGCGGTGCGCGTCATCGACTTCATGCCGCCCCGCACCGCCAATCCGGTCCTCGCCCGGATCGTCGAGGGTGTTCGGGGGGAGGTCGAGGTCGCGACGGAGCTCGTGATCCGGTTCGACTACGGCTCGGCCGTCCCCTGGGTGACCCGCGTCGACGGCGCGCTCGTCGCGATCGCCGGCCCGAATGCCCTGCGGATCGACACCCCTGCCGATCTGCGCGGAGAAGAGATGACAACCGTCGGCGAGGTCGTGGTCTCCGCAGGCGACCGCGTGCCGTTCGTCCTCTCGTGGTTCCCCTCGCACGAGCCCGTCCCCGAGCCTGTCGACGCCGAGGATGCGCTTGGACGCACGGAATCGTTCTGGACGGAGTGGTCCGGGGCCTGCGAATACGACGGCGAGTGGGCTGAGCCGGTGCGTACCTCGATCCGCGTCCTCAAGGCGCTCACCTACGAGCCGACGGGTGGGATCGTCGCCGCGCCGACGACATCTCTGCCGGAATGGATCGGCAGCGTCCGGAACTGGGACTACCGGTACTGCTGGCTCCGCGACGCGACCCTGACGATCGTCGCGCTGATCGATTCGGGGTATCTCGACGAGGCCCGCGCGTGGCGCAGCTGGCTGTTCCGGTCGGCCGCCGGAGACCCTTCCGACCTCCAGATCATGTACGGCGTCGCCGGCGAGCGCCGGCTACTGGAGTTCGAAGTCGAATGGCTCCCCGGGTTCGAGGGCTCCGCGCCGGTGCGGGTCGGGAACGCAGCCTCCGAGCAGCTGCAGCTCGATGTCTACGGCGAAGTGATCGACGCGTTCTACACGGGCCGCTTGCACGGACTCGAGGCCTCCGACCACGCCTGGCAGCTCACTCGACACCTGCTCGCGTTCCTCGAGAACGCCTGGCGCCGGCCCGATGCCGGGATCTGGGAGGTGCGTGGGCCGAACCGGCACTTCACGCACTCGAAGGTGATGGCCTGGGTGGCGTTCGACCGTGCGGTACGGACCGTCGAGACGTGGGGACATGACGGACCCGTCGAGCGCTGGCGTGCAGCTCCGAGACGAGATCCACGCCGACGTCTGCCGGAACGGCTACGACGCCGACCTGTGCACGTTCGTCCAGTCGTACGGATCGAAGCGACTGGACGCGAGCGTCCTGCTGATTCCGCTCGTCGGCTTCCTGCCGCCGGACGACCCGCGGGTGATCGGAACGGTCGACGCAATCGGCCGCGAACTCAGCCGGGACGGCCTGATCGCGCGGTACGAGGCCGACGAGGAGAACGTCGAGGTCGACGGGCTCCCGCCGGGCGAGGGCGTCTTCCTGCCGTGCTCGTTCTGGTACGCAGCAAATCTCGCCCTGATCGGCCGCAGCGACGAGGCGAGAGAGCTCTTCGCACGGCTCGTCGGCCTCCGCAACGACCTCGGCCTGATCTCGGAGGAGTACGACCCGGTTGCGGAACGGATGCTCGGCAACTTCCCGCAGGCGTTCACCCATCTGACCCTCGTCGCCTGCGCCTACGTGCTGGAGAAAGGCCGCAGGCTCGACCCATTAGCGGTGTCCGAAATGGTGTGCGCCGAGGAAGCGCGCTTCGCACCTCGGCTTCGCCCGCGATCTCGCGCGCCAGCGGCCCGAGTGACTCGAGCGTCGAGACGAGCACGTTCAGGTTGCGGTCGACGCGCTCCAGCTTCCCGCGCGCGAGCAGCAGCGGCTCGCCGCGGACGAGCGGGCGGTAGCGCTCGTAGACCGGCGGCGGGACGATCAGGTTCACCTGGCCGAACTCGTCCTCGAGCAGCATGAAGACGACTCCGTTCGCAGTCGCCGGGCGCTGCCGCGCGATCGCCATCCCGGCAACCGCGACCGTGGTTGCCGGATGGTCGTGGAGCTCGCGGCTGGAGAGCGTCGCCACGGGGAGGTGCGGGCGGAGCAGCTCCAGCGGATGCGGGCCGATCGAGAGGCCGGTCGTGCCGTAGTCGGCGAGCATCTGCTCCCAGTCCGTCTGCGGAGGCAGGTCGGGAACTGGCGCGGTCGGCTCGAGCGCGAGCGTCAGCTGGCGGTTGCCGCCGCCTGCGTTCTGCGGGCGCGGCACGACGCCGACCCGCCAGAGCAGCTCGCGGCGCTCGCCGAACCGATCGCAGGCGCCCGAGGCGACGAGCGCCTCCAGCGCTGCCTTGTTCACCGCCGCTCGGCGGGCGAGATCGGCGACGTCGGCGTACGGTTGCCCCTCCGCGACCGCCTTCGCCTCCTCTTCGCCGACCGAGCGGACGTAGCCGAGCCCGATGCGCACGGCGCCTTCCTCGATCGCGCAGGTCGCGGCGCTCAGGTTGACGTCCGGCGGACGCACCTCCACCCCGCGTCGCTGGCCGTCGCGGACGAGGCTCGCCGGCGGGTAGAAGCCCATCGGCTGCGCGTTCAGGAGCGCGCAGAGGAACTCGGCGGGATAGTGGTGGCGCAGCCACGCGGACTGGTACGCGAGCAGCGCGAAGGCGGCCGAGTGCGATTTCGGAAACCCGAAGCCGGAGAAGCCGACGAGCTTGTCGTAGACGTGGTTCGCGAGCTCCTCGTCGACGCCCTGGCGCAGCGCCCCTTCGACGAACCGCGGCCGCAGCGCCTCGATCGCCTCCTCGCTCCGCTTGCGGCTCATCGCCCGGCGCAGCGCCTCGGCCTCGCCGACGGTGAAGCCGGCGAGCGCCATCGCCACTTCCAGCACCTGGTCCTGGAAGACGACGACGCCGAGCGTCTCGCGCAGCGGCTCGGCGAGGGACGGATGGTCGACCGGCGGGACGAAGTCGGGGTTCTCACGCCTCTTCTGCCGCCGCTCGATATACGGGTGGACAGCGCCGCCCTGGATCGGCCCCGGCCGGACGAGCGCGACCTGGATCGTCAGGTCGTCGAGGTTTTCCGGCCGCGTGCGCAACAGGCTCTGCATCTGCGCGCGGCTCTCGATCTGGAAGTCGCCGACCGTGTCGGCCTGCTGGATCTCCTCGTAGACCGCCTGGTCGTCGAGCGGGATCCGTGAGAGGTCGATCGGCTCGCCGCGCAGCCGCGCGATCTGGTCGACGCAATCCTCGACCGCGGAGAGCATCCCGAGCCCGAGCAGGTCGATCTTCAGGAAGCCGGCGTCGGCGCAGGAGTCCTTGTCCCACTGGCAGATCTGCCGGCCTTCCATCGCCGCCGGCTGGACGGGAACGAGCTCGACGAGCGGGCGGCTGGAAATCACCATCCCGCCCGGGTGCTGCGAGATGTGCCGCGGCAGTCCGCCGATCTCGTGCGCGAGCTCGCCCAGCGCTCGCCAGCGTGACGAGGTGTGGTCGCCGGGGAGCTTCGCCACCTCCTCGGCGACGCGATGGGGGTTCCCCTCGGTGATCCGCGCAAGCCGCTCGAGCTCCGCGAACGGCAGGCCGAGCGCCTTGCCGAGGTCGCGGATCGCGCCGCGCGAGTGGTAGGTCGAGAACGCAGCGACCAGCGAAGCGTGCTGGTGGCCGTAGCGCTCGGTCACGCGGACGATCAGCTTCTCGCGGATGTCGCGCGGGAAGTCGAGGTCGATGTCGGGCACCGAGACGAGCTCGCGGTTGAGGAAACGCCCGAGCGAGAGGTTCGCCTCGACCGGGTCGACGTGCGAGAGCCCGGTCAGGTAGCAGACGATCGAGCCGACCGAGCTGCCTCGCCCGCGCCCCGGCGGCAGCGAGTGCCGCGGCGAATCGCGCCCCCGCACCTCGACCGCCACCTCTCGCGCGAGCTCGAGCACCTCCCAGTGGAGCAGGAAGAACCCGGAGAGCTTCAGCTCGGAGATCAGTGCGAGCTCCTCGTCGAGCCGCTGCCGCGCCTTGCCGTTTCGCGAATAGCGCTCGGAAAACGCCTGCTCACAGACGGTTCTGAGCTGGCCGTCGGGCGTCTCGAACCCATCGGAGAAGTCCGGGTAGCGGTAGCCGAGCTCCTGCGTCAGGTCAAAGGTGAGACCGGAGGCGAGCTCGGCCGTGCGGAGGACGGCGTCGCGGTCGTCGGGGAAGCGGTCGAGCACGGCGTCCGGCGGGAGCAGCACCGACTCGTGGTTGCCGCGCCGCTCCGGCTCGCAGCCGTCGAGCGAGGTGCGGCAGCGGATCGCGACGAGCGCGTCCTGGAGCGCGGCGCGGCGCGGGTGGTGAGCATGGACGTCGCCGGTCGCGACGGTCGCGACGCCGAGGTCGCGGGCGAGCTCGCGCAGCCGCGCGAGGCGGCGCATGTCGCCGCGCTCGTACGGCCGCTGGAGCTCGACGTAGAAGCGGTCGCGCCCGAGCGCCGACGCGAGCTGCGCAGCGTCGTTCGGCCGGTGCACCCCGAGCCCGTGGCGGGCGCAGCCGGACAGGCAGACGAGCCCCTCGTTCAGCTCCAGGAGCGACTGGAGCGGCAACGCCGGCGGCAGCAGCGGCTCGTTCCCGGGCTTCGGCCTCGTGCCCGCATGCGCCTGTGTCAGCAGCCGGCAGAGGTTCGCGTAGCCCTTCGGCGTCTCGACGAGGAGCGTCACGTGCGTCGCGAGCCGCCCGCTCCGGCGCCGGCAAAGCCGGCACCTGCGCTCCTAGCCGGCTCCGTCGAGCCTACGCCGGTGATCGTCACCTCCGCTCCGGTGATCGCGCGCAGCCCGAACGCCTTCGCCGCGTGCGCGAACTCGAGCGACCCGTAGACGCCGTCGTGGTCGGTGAGCGCGAGCGCCTCGTAGCCGAGCTCGGCGGCGCGCGCGGCGAGCTCCTCGGGCTGCGAGGCGCCGTCGAGGAACGAGTAGGCTGAGTGGGCGTGCAGCTCGACGTACGCCAACCGCTCCTCCTAGGCAGCCCCGGTGAAGGCGAGGCGATCACCGACCGGCCGAACCGCGAGCTGCGGATCCTCTGCGACCACGAGTGGCTGACCGTCACCTGGACGCGCCACGCGGCCGGGCAGCGCGGCGCGGAGCCGCACGTCCACCGGGAGCACTGCGACGCGTTCTACGTGCTCCAGGGGCAGCTCACGGTCCGGCTCGGCCCGGAGCGAGCGCCCCTGAATGCGCCCGCCGGCACGCTGGTCGTCATCCCTCCCGGCGTCGTCCACGGCTTCGACAACGACGGGCCCGGCGAGGCGCGCTTCCTGAACTTCCACGCCCCCGACGGCGGGTTCGCGCACTACCTGCGGACGCAGGAGCCCTTCGACTCGTTCGACCCACCGGCCGACGGCGGCCGCCCTGCGTCCGACGCGATCGTCACCCCGGCCGGCGGCGGTGAGCGGTTCCAGCGGGAGGACAGAGCGATCACGATCCTCGCCGCGCTCCCCGAGCTCTCCGTCTTCCGGCTCGAGGTCGAGCCGGAGTGGGCCGGGATCGGCGCCCACGGCCACGACGACCAGGTCGACGCGTTCTTCGTGCTCGAAGGCGACACGGGGTTCGTCCGCGGCGGCGAGGTCGTCCGTGCGGGCGCGGGATCGTTCTACGCCGCCCAGCCGGGCGGGCGCCACGGCGTCGTGCACGAAGGAGGGCGTATCGTCCTCCTCAACATGCACGGTCCGGACGCCGGCTTCGCCGAGAGCATCCGGAGGCTCTAGATGGACATTCGTGCACGGTACGACGAGATCTGCGACGACCTCGCCGCCCGCAACCCCGAGGTCGTCCTCACCAGATGATGGGCATGCCGGCTGTGAAGGCCGACGGCAAGCTCGTCTGCGGCTGGGTCCGCTCCGAGGAGGCGATGGTCTTCAAGCTGCCGGACGAGGCCGCGCACGCCGGCGCGCTCGGTCTCGAGGGCGCGCACCTCTTCGATCCGGGCGGAAACGGCCGGCCCTTCAAGGAGTGGGTGGTCGTTCCGAACGCTCATGCCTCCGAGTGGCCGCGGCTCGCGGAGCAGGCGCTCTCACAACGACTCACTTGAACGCCCAGTGCTCGGGGTGGGCGCGGATCGCGGCCCGGGCGAAGACGATCCGCCCGATCGCGTGGACGTGGAACGCGACCTCGCCGAGGTCGGCCGGATGCGCCTGCGGCAGCTGCTTGAACCGCAGGTAGACCTGCGCAGCGAGCTTCGCCACCTCGATCTCCTCGGGTGTCAGACCCTGCATGTCCATGTCGGCGAGCTCCGCGATCAGGCGCCTCTCTGGGAGAACCACCCGCCGCGTTCCTCGTCGCGGAAGACGACGACGTTCTGGCCGCTCTCGAGCACGACCTCGAAGTAGCGCCGCGCGACCGGCTCCTCCGTCCACCAGCGGTCCAGCACCCGCCATTCCTCGCGGACGATCTCGACCCCCTGACGATTCACCCGGCGCGGCGTCCCGTCGAAGCGCTCTTCGACGAGTGCCGGCCTGGGCTCGTTCAGTCTCTGGGTACGAGCAGCGCTCGCTGCTCGGGAATCCGCGACCAGGGCGCGACCTCCACGACGCCGGCGACTGCGCCTGCACCCGCGCTCGCGCGCACCTGGCGCAGGCCCTCCCGGAGACGGCTTCTACGCTCGTCTCCCTCCGGCCGGATCAGCGCGAGCTGCTGGCCGGTCGACTCGGTCAGCGAGACCAGCTCGAGCCCGAGTGCGAGCACCGGTGCGGGGAGCTCCGCGAGCTTCGGCCCGAGCGCCGCCCGCAGTACCCCCCGCTCCGCGCTCGGCTCGCGCAGCGTCAACGTCCGCCGCCACGAGCCTCCGCCGACGAGCCGCGCCGAGAGCGCGACCTTGCGGATCTCCCGCCCGCCGCGCTCGGAGCGCGCGAGGATCCGGTCGAGCAGTGCCGCCAGCGCCCGCCGGAGGGTCAGCTCGTTGCCGACCGCCTCCGGGAAATCGAGCCGCTCGGCGATGTCCGCCGGCGGCCTGCGAGCGCGTACCTTCGTCGTGTCTTCGCCCCTCGCCAGGCTGTGGGCGCGCCGGCCGTCCGGCCCCAATCGTTCGGCAACGGCGGCACCCGGCAGCCCGGCAAGCTGTCCGATCTTCTTCACCCCGAGCTGCTCGAGCTCCTCGCGCCGCCCCTCTTCGAGCGGAAGCAGTGTCAGCGGGAGCGGCGCGAGGAACTCTTTCGTCCCCTTCCCAGGGCATTTTCGTCGGAGACGACGAGGGCCTGGCCCGGGCGTGCGATCGCGGCGGCGGCGAGCGCGGCGAAGCGGCGGTCGGCGGCGCCGGCCGAAGCGTCCCATGCTTTGAGACAGCTCAGCGCCCGTTTGAGCGCCGCCGAGACGCCTCCGTAGAGCCGCTCCACCCCGCGCGTGTCGAAGTAGAGGCACCCCGGCTCGACAGGCTCGACCGCGAAGCCGGCGTCTTCCAGCCGGCCGAGTATCGCTTCCCAATGGTGTTCGACCAGCAGAGCATCCCGGTCGACGAGGACGAGCGACGGGCAGGTGGCGAGTGCCTCGCCGAGCCGCATCCCGGGCCGTACCCCGGATGCCTCGGCGACGGCGGTGACGGGCCCGAGCACCGCTTCGGTGCCGGGCAGCGGCGCGAGCGCCGCGGGCTTCAGACCAAGGCGCGGCCGGTCACGAAGCGCCGCGCGAAGCTCGAAGCCTGGGATGAGGATGCAGGCGACCATGGGAACGTATGTTCTACACGAACACATGTTCTCCTGTCAAGATGAAACGAAAGAAAAACATCCCCGCTCCCGATCGCACGTACAGTGGCCGAATCCAACAGAGAGGACTGTCATGGCCGTACTCATCCGGCACCGCGCCGAGGGAATGACCGAGGCGCAGTACGACGAGATCTCACCGCCGCTCGTCGAGAAGCTGAAGACTCAGCCCGGCTTCCTGTTCCACACAGCGTTCACGGACAACGGTCAGTTCACCGTCTCCGAGATCTGGGAGAGCCAGGAGCAGCATGACCAGTGGTTCGATGCGAACGTCGCGCCGAACCTGCCGATGGCCGTCCAGCAGGAGGTCGTCCCGCTCCATTCCGTCCACACGCCCTAGGCTGCGGACCGGCGGGCGGTCCGGCGACGGACCGCCCGCACCAGGACTGCCGCCGCCACGACGGGTGCGATCAGGGAAGCGACGAGAAACGGCGGGCCGGAGTTCCAGGGCGTCGCCAGGAACCAGCCGACGAGCGGCAGGGTGCCGATCACGACGATCGCGGCACGCCGTCTCGGCAGCAGCACCGCAGCCAGCAATGCCGCCGCGCCGAGCAGGGTGAAGAGACCCTCACCGATCGAGATTCCTCGCTCGTAGCCGTGGATCGCGGCGAGCCGGAAACACGAAGCGGCGAACAGCGCGTACACGGCGCCGGCAGCAGCTGTCGCAATAGCCCCTCGGTTCACCGGCCGAGTTGTATACGGCCTGCTCGGATCGGCCGCTACCCTCGATCGGTGCCCGAGCGCTCCGACATCCGCAACATCGCGATCGTCGCCCACGTCGACCACGGCAAGACCACGCTCGTGGACGCGATGCTGTGGCAGTCCGGCGCCTTCCGCGAGAACCAGGACGTCGGCGAGCGGATCATGGACACCGGCGACCTCGAGCGCGAGAAGGGGATCACGATCCTCGCCAAGAACACGGCCGTCCGTTATCGCGGGACGAAGATCAACATCGTCGACACCCCCGGGCACGCCGACTTCGGCGGCGAGGTCGAGCGCGGGCTGACGATGGTCGACGGCGTCCTGCTGCTCGTCGACGCGAGCGAGGGCCCTCTCCCCCAGACCCGTTTCGTGCTCCGCAAGGCGCTCGAGGCGCGGCTTCCCGTGATCCTCGTCGTGAACAAGGTCGACCGGCCTGACGCGCGCATCGCCGAGGTCGTGAACGAGGTCTACGAGCTCTTCCTCGACCTCGACGCCGACGAGAGCCAGATCGAGTTTCCGATCGTCTACGCGAACGCGCGCGCCGGGCACGCCGGGCCCGACCCCGACGCCCTCGGCTCGGACCTCCAGCCGCTCTTCGACCTGATCGTCGAGCGCATCCCGGCGCCGACCTACGAGGAAGGGCACCCGCTGCAGGCGCTCGTCACCAACCTCGACGCCTCGCCCTACGTCGGCCGGCTCGCGCTCTGCCGCGTCCAGCAGGGCCGGATCACGTCGCGCCCAGCAGGTCGCGTGGTGCCGCGCCGACGGGACGATCGAGCGGGCGAAGGTGACGGAGCTCTACGTGACCGAGGCTCTTGACCGCGTCGAGGCCGAGGAGGCAGGCCCCGGCGAGATCATCGCCGTCGCCGGCATCCCCGAGGTGACGATCGGCGAGACGCTCGCCGATCCGGACGACCCGCGGCCGCTACCGGTGATCACGGTCGACGAGCCGTCGCTCTCGATGACCGTCGGCATCAACACCTCGCCGCTCGCCGGGCGCGAGGGCGACAAGGTGACCGCCAGCGCCGTCGAGGCGCGTCTGCGCTCGGAGCTCGTCGGGAACGTCTCCCTGCGCGTGCTCCCGACCGACCGCCCTGACACCTGGGAGGTGCAGGGCCGCGGGGAGCTCCAGCTCGAGGTGCTCGTCGAGCAGATGCGCCGCGAGGGGTTCGAGCTGACGATCGGCAAGCCGCAGGTCGTCACACGCCTCGTCGAGGGCAAGGTGCACGAGCCGGTCGAGCGCGTCTCCGTGGACGTTCCCGAGGAGTATCTCGGCGTCGTCACCCAGTTGTTCGCGCTGCGCAAGGGGCGCACGGAGTCGCTCGTCAACCACGGGACCGGCTGGGTGCGGATGGAGGTGCTCGTTCCCGCGCGCGGCCTGATCGGCTTCCGGACGGAGTTCCTGACCGAGACGCGCGGCACCGGCATCCTCCACCACGTCTTCGAGGCGTTCGAGCCCTGGCACGGCGAGCTGCGCACGCGGCCGACCGGCGGGCTCGTGGCCGACCGGTCGGGCAAGACGACCTCCTTCGCCCTCCTCAACCTCCAGGAGCGAGGCTCGCTCTTCGTCGGCCCCGGCGTGGACGTCTACGAGGGGATGATCGTCGGTGAGAACGCGCGCGCGGACGACCTCGACGTCAACGCGACGAAGGAGAAGAAGCTGACGAACATGCGCTCCTCGACCGCCGACGAGCTGGTGCGCCTGATTCCGCCGCGCCCGCTGCCGCTCGACCAGGCGCTCGAGTTCATCCGCGACGACGAGTGCGTCGAGGTCACGCCGGCGAGCATCCGGCTGCGCAAGGCCGTCCTGTCCGCGCAGCAGCGGCAGACCGCGGCCAGCCGCAAGGCACGCGGGCTCGCCCCGTCTAGCCCCGCCGGCCCGACGGGCTGTGTCTCCCGAATCGGCCAGGGCGTTGACTCTCTAGTACGCTCGCGTACCTATGGGCGAGCACCTGACCCCGGCCCAGCGGGACGAGCTCCTCGCCGAGCTCACCGAGCTCGAGGGGCCGCGCCGCAAGGAGATCGTCGAGGCGATCGCGGTCGCGCGTGGGCACGGCGACCTGTCCGAGAACTTCGAATACCACGCAGCGAAGAACGAGCAGGGCCTGCTCGAGCGCAAGATCACGATCCTGCGCGCGCGCCTCGAGGACGCCGAGATCGTCGAGGGCGGCGACCCGAACGTGGTCTCGGTCGGCTCACACGTGGTGATCAAGGACGACTCCGGCTCACGCCTCGAGGTGGAGATCTCAGGGCTCGGAGGCCCCGGCAAGACGTCCCCCTCCTCTCCGCTCGGGGTGGCGCTGATCGGGCGCCGCGTCGGCGAGACGGTCGATGTGGCCGCGCCCAAGAGCTCCTGGGCGGCGACGATCGTCGAGATCCGCGCGGCCGCAGCCGGCTAGCTGCTCGGCCGGAGCGGCACGACCGTACCGGGCGGCGGCTCGGGCGGCGGCGGCGACGCCCGACAAGGTGAGTTAGAGCCCGGCCGCGTATCCGTCCTTGCGCGGATCCGATCCGCCGATCAGCGCCTCGCCGCTGACGACGATCGCCTGGCCGCCGCCGAACGCATACGTATCCGTGTCCCGTACCGTCCGGTAGCCGAGCCGCTGGAGATCGGGCTCCCGGTCCCAGAGCCCCTCCTCGAGCCGAACCGCGTCGCCGTCGACCCGGAAGCGCGGGCGGTCGAGCGCCGCCTGCGGATCGAGCCCGTCGTCGACCATGGCCGAGACGAGCTGCACGTGTGCCTGGGCCTGGATGAAGCCGCCCATCACGCCGAACGGGCCCAGCAGCTCCCCATCGCGGAGGAGCATCCCCGGGATGATCGTGTGGTACGGCCGCCGGCCCGGCTCGACCGCTCCACCGACCGCGAAGCACGCGCCGCGGTTCTGGAGGACGACGCCGGTGCCCGGGGCGACGAGCCCCGAGCCGAACCCCTCGAAGAGGCTCTGGATGAACGAGACGGCCATCCGCTCGCCGTCCACCGCGCAGAGGTACACCGTCCCGCCCGGCGGCTCCGTCACCGCCGCGCGGCCACGCCGGGCGTCGAGGTACTCGCGCGTGATCAGCTCGCCCACGTCTGCGCCGTCGCGCACGCGCGCGAGGGCGTCCTCGAGCGCGAGCTGGACGCAGCGGATCTGGCTCGCGAGCGACGGCGAGGAGCGCTCCAGCAGCCCGAGCCCCTCGAGCGCGCAGACGCCCTGGGTGGGCGGCGGCAGCTCGCAGACCTCCGTCCCCTTGTAGGTCAGGCGGAGCGGCTCGACCCAGCGCGGCTCGAAGCCGGCGAGGTCGTCCTCCTCCAGCCAGGAGACCTCGCAGATCGCCTCCGCGACCTCGCCCGTGTAGAACGCAGACGGTCCCTCGTCGGCGATCCGCCGCAGGGTGACGCCGAGCTCGGGCTGGTAGACGACGTCGCCGACCGCGGGCGGGTCGCCGAGCGGCCCGCCGATGCGAGACCACGAGGCCGCCGTCCGCGGAGCCACGGCGAAGCCGCCCTCGGCAGCGTCGATCGCGTCCTCGAGACACCCGTCGAGCCCGAGGCGGCAGTACCGCTCGGCGAACGCGGCCCAGCCTGCGACCGCGCCCGGGACCGTCACCGACCGCGGCCCGGTCTCCGCGACCGGCTCGGCCTCCGCCGAGGCCGGCGCCGGCCCGGCGGAGTCGAGCCCCTCGAGCTCTCCGTCCCGCCAGACCTGCGCGAAGCAGTCGCCGCCGATTCCTGTCGACATCGGCTCGGTGACGCACAGGACGGCGGCGGCGGCGAGCGCCGCGTCGGCGGCGTTGCCGCCGCGCTCGAGCGCGCGTAGGCCCGGCACGGGTCGCGAGCGGCTGGCTCGTGGCGACCATCCCCTCCGCCGCGACCGCGGGCGGCCGCCCGAAGGCAAAGCGATAACTCACAGCAGGACGATCTCCGCGGCCGGGCCGGTCATCCGCGCGAAGCGCGGTACGACCGGCAGGACGCTCTCGCGCGAGCAGAACAGGATGTCCTCCTCGAGGCCGGGCGGGCCGTACGTGCGCGCGAGGAGAGCCTCATGCGCATCGCCGAACGAGCCCGCGATCAGCTCGGCCGCGACCGCGGCGTCGGAGCGCTCGGCGCCGAGCAGCGCGACGATCCGGCCGGCGCAGTAGGCGTCGTCGAGCGCGAACGCGCCCTTGAACCCGGCGCAGAAGATCGCCGTGTCCACGTCGAGCTCGCGTGCGCGCTCCGCGACCGCGCGCAGGTTGAGGAGCGAGCCGAGGACGACCTCGTCGCACCGCGAGGCCGCGGTCAGGATCGTCTGCGTTCCGTTCGTCGTCGAGAGGATCAGCGTGTCCGCACCCGGCTCGAGGAACTCCCGCGGGGACGCGCCCACGTCGAACCCCTCGATCCGGACCGCGTTCCGCTCGCCGCCGACGACGGAGCCCTCGGTCTCCTCGCGCAGCCGGCGCGCATCCTCGATCTCGGCGCAGCAAAGAACGCGCCGGTAGCCCGAGGACAACGCCTGGGCGATCGACGACGTCGCGCGCAGGACGTCGACGACGATCCCGAGCGGCGCGGCGGCCTCTTCCTGCGGCGTGAAGGCGACATGGACTCGCATGCGACACGGGTACGCTAACTGCGCCTTGGCGACCTGCTATCGCCACCCGGACCGGGAGACCGGTCTCTCGTGTTCGGAGTGCGGTCGCCCGATCTGCACGGACTGCGTGACTTTTGCTCCGGTCGGCCTGCGCTGCCCTGATCACGCGGGCGTGAGCCATCAGACGGCGACGCGCGCGGTTCGTAGCGTCCAGCGTCCGCTCGCCCGCCGCGGGATCGTCATCCGGGGCGCGATCGTCACGCGCGCCCTCGTCGCGCTGAACGTGATCATCTACCTGGTCACCGTCGCCCAGGGCGGAGGAATCAACGATCCCGGCGGGCCGCTCTTCAACAAGTGGCTGCTGTACGGGCCGTTCGTCGCGAACGGCGACTGGTGGCGCCTCCTGACCGCCTGCTTCCTCCACGTCGGGATCTGGCACATCGCCGTGAACATGTACGCGCTCTGGTGGCTCGGCTCGGTCGTCGAGGGAGCGATCGGGTCGCTGCGCTTCTCGCTGCTCTACATCGGCTCGGGCCTGGCGGGCTCTGCGGGCGCGCTGCTCTGGAATCCGAACGCGCCCACGGTCGGCGCCTCCGGGGCGATCTTCGGGATGCTCGGCGCCGGCCTCCTGCTCGAGTGGCGCGCGACCGGGCGGCTCATGGGCGGCTTCGCGGTGATGATCCTGATCAACCTCGCCTTCACGTTCGGGTTCTCGAGCTTCATCTCGGTCGGCGGCCACGTCGGGGGCCTCGTCGGCGGCCTCGTCGGGACGGCGATCATCCTCGCGCGCCGCGGGCAGCCGCAGACCGATGCCGTGACGATCGTGGGGCTGGTCGGGGTGGGTGTCGCGTCGATCGTGGTCGCGTACTTACGCGTGCGCGGGATGGCCTGACCCGCCGCGTTCGCCCGCGTTCACCCGCCTGCGACGGCGGCTTCGACCCCTGACTCCACGAGCGCCGCCTGCGCGGCTGCAAGGCGCGCCAGCGGTACGCGGTACGGCGAGCATGACACGTAGTCGAGCCCGATCCGGTGGCAGAACGCCACCGAGCGCGGCTCACCGCCGTGCTCGCCGCAGATCCCGAGCTTGATCTCCTCCTTCTCGCCGCGGCCGCGCTCGACCGCGATCCGCATCAGATCGCCGACGCCGTCCTCGTCGAGCACCTCGAACGGGTTCCGCTCGAGGACGTCGTCCTCCAGGTAGCTCGTCAGGAACTTGCCCTCGGCGTCGTCGCGCGAGAACCCGAGCGCGGTCTGCGTGAGGTCGTTCGTCCCGAACGAGAAGAAGTCGGCGTGGCGGGCGATCTCGTCCGCGCGGACGCAGGCGCGCGGGAGCTCGATCATCGTCCCGACGTGGTAGTCGAGCTCGCCTTCCTCGCCGGCGACGCGGATGGTGAGCTCGCGCAGGCGGCGGAGCTCCTCCTCGAATGCGACGAGCGGGTGCATGATCTCGACGAGCGGCGCGTCGCCGGTTCGCTCGCGCACCGCGATCGCCGCCCGCACGATCGCGCGAACCTGCATCTCGTAGATCTCGGGGTACATCAGGCCGAGCCGGCAGCCGCGCGTGCCGAGCATGGGGTTCGCCTCGCGGAGCTGCTTGATCCGCTCGCGCATCGCGTCGGAGGTCGCGTCCTCGAGGTCGGGCAGGAACTCGTGCAGCGGCGGGTCGAGCAGGCGGATCGTCACCGGCAGCCCCGCCATCGCCTCGAAGATCCCCTCGAAGTCGGCCTGCTGCATCGGCAGCAGCCGGTCGAGCGCCGCGCGCCGCTCCTCCTCGTTGCCGGCCATGATCATCTCGCGGACGACGGGGAGCCGCTCCTCGGCGTTGAACATGTGCTCCGTCCGGCAGAGGCCGATCCCCTGTGCGCCGAGCTCGCGCGCCTTGGCCGCGTCCTCGGGCGTGTCGGCGTTCGCGCGCACCTTCAGGCGGCGGAGCACGTCCGCCCACTCGAGGACGGTCTGGAAGTCCTCGTTGATCTGCGGCGGCACGAGCCGCACGGCCCCGAGGATCACCGCGCCGGTCGCCCCGTCGATCGTGATCTGTTCGCCCTCGCGGAGCTCGTGGCCGTTCAGGCGCGCGAGGCCCGGCTCGACCTGGAGGGCCTCGCAGCCCGTCACGCACGGGATCCCCTCACCGCGCGCGACCACGGCGGCGTGGGAGGTGAGCCCGCCGTGCGCGGTCAGGATCCCGGCCGCGTGGCGCATGCCGTAGTAGTCGTCCGGCGTCGTCTCCCAGCGGACGAGGATCACGCTCTCCCCCGCCGAGCCGCGCCGCTCGGCGGCGGCCGCGTCGAAGACGACCTTCCCCGAGGCCGCCCCCGGGGAGGCGTTCAGACCGGTGGCGACGACCTCGTAGTCGGCGTTCGGGTCGAGCATCGGGTGGAGCAGCTGCTCGAGCTGGCCCGGCTCGATCCGCGCGACCGCCTCCTCGCGCGAGATCAGGCCCTCGTCGACCATGTCCACCGCGGCCTTGAGCGCGGCCGCGGCCGTCCGCTTCGCCGTGCGGGTCTGGAGCAGGTACAGCGTCCCCTCCTCGACCGTGAACTCGATGTCCTGCATGTCGCGGTAGTGCTCCTCGAGCCGCCGGATCGTTTCCTGGAGCTCCGCGAACGCCTGCGGCAGCAGCTCGCCCATCCGCTCGATCGGCTCGGGCGTCCGGATGCCGGCGACCACGTCCTCGCCCTGGGCGTTGACGAGGAACTCGCCGAAGAGGCCCGACTCGCCGGTGGAGGGGTTGCGCGTGAACGTGACGCCCGTCCCGGAGGTCTCGCCCTTGTTGCCGAAGACCATCTGGACGACGTTCACGGCCGTGCCGAGGTCGTCCGGGATCTCGTGCGCGCGCCGGTAGACCTGCGCGCGCGGCGTGTTCCAGGACTGGAAGACGGCTTCGACGGCACGGGCCAGCTGCTCCCGCGCGTCCTGCGCGAAGGTGCGCCCGGTCGCCTCCTCGTAGATCCGCTTCGAAGCGCGAGACGAGCTCCGCGAGGTCGTCCGCGGTCAGGTCGACGTCCTGCTCGGCGCCGCGCTCCTGCTTCAGGCGCGAGAGCTCCTGCTCGAACCGGTGGCCGTCGATCCCGTCCACCGTCTCGCCGTACATCTGGATCAGGCGCCGGTACGAGTCGTAGGCGAAGCGGCGGTTGCCGGAGCGCTCCGCCGAGGCCCTCGACCGACTCGCGGTCGAGCCCGACGTTGAGGATCGTGTCCATCATCCCCGGCATCGAGATCGCCGCGCCCGAGCGCACCGAGACGAGCAGCGGGTCGCTGCCTGTCGCCGAACCGCTTGCCGGAGCGCCGCTCGAGCGCCTGGACGTGCAGCTCGACCTCCTCGAGGAGCCCCTCTGGGAGCTGCCCGCCCGCGCGCATGTAGTCGCGGCAGGCCTCGGTGGTGATCGTGAAGCCCGCGGGGACGGGGACGCCGAGCTGCGTCATCTCCGCGAGCCCGATTCCCTTGCCGCCGAGAAGCTCCCGCCCGCCCTCGGAAGGCTCGTCGAAGTCGTACACGTAGTCCATCTGTGGGCAATCTTATTGGCATGGCCGAGCAGCAGATCGTCGCGATGGGCGGCGGCGGCACGTCCGATGCCGTCGTCGCAGAAGTGTTCGCACTCGCCGGCCGTGAGCGGCCGCGGGTGCTCTACGTGGGCACCGCGAGCGCGGAGGACCCGCGCAACACGCTGATCATGTACGACCGCGCGCGCGGCCAGGCCGACGTCACGCCGCTCCAGTTCTTCCCCTGGCCGCCGGCCGACCTCCGCGAGCTGACGCTCGCCCAGGACGTGATCTTCGTCGGCGGCGGCAACACGGCCAACATGCTCGCGATCTGGCGCGTCCACGGCTTCGACCGGATCCTTCGCGAGGCCTGGGAGCAGGGGATCGTGCTCTGCGGCAGCAGCGCCGGGATGATCTGCTGGTTCGAGGCGAGCGTGACGGACTCGTTCGGGCCGCAGCTCGCGACGATGAACGACGGCCTCGGGTTCCTGCCCGGGAGCGCCTGCCCGCACTACGACGACGAGGAGCTGCGCCGCCCGCTCTACCGCCGGGCGGTGGACGAGGGCTTCCCGCCCGGCTACGCCGCCGACTCGGGCGTCGGCCTGCACTTCGTCGGGCACGGAGCTCGTCGAGGTGATCTCGCCCCGCGAGGGCGCGACCGGCTACCGGGTCGAGCCAGGCGTGGAGACGCCGCTCCCGGCGCGGTTCGTGCTCCTAGCGCCGGCGTCTGGCCCTGAACTCCGCCGCCCACGCGAGCACGCGGAGGCCGATCCAGATCGGCGTCAGCAGGACGTAGAACAGGATGATCCCGGCGACGAACTCGACGCCCCAGAACGGCCAGCGCCACAGAGGCACCGCGGGCTTGTCCTTCACGCGCGCGCCTGCTTCCGCTGCTCGACGAGCTTCACGACCCGGGAGGCCGTCTCCTCGATCGAGAGCTCGGTGATGTCGAGCACCGGGCAGCCGAGCCGCCGGTGGATCGCGGTCGCCTGCTCGAGCTCCTCGTAGATCTTGTCCAGCTCCGCATACGCCTTGGGGGAGGCGCCCATGTGGCGGACGCGCTCCTGCCGGATCTCGAGCGCCCGCGTCGCGTCGATCGTCAGCCCGACGATCTTCGCGGCGTCGATCTCGAACAGCTCGGCGGGTACCTCGATCCCCTGCACGACCGGCACGTTTGCAGTCTTGTAGCCCATGTAGCCGAGGTACATCGAGAGCGGCGTCTTCGACGTCCGGGAGACGCCGACCAGCACGATGTCCGCCTCGCGCAGGCCGCTGCCCATCCCGTCGTCGTACTTGACCGCGAACTCGATCGCGCCGATGCGGCGGAAGTACGCCGAGTCGAGCGGGTGACGGACGCCCGGCGCCATCCGCGCGGCGCGGCCCGAGATCTTCGCGATCGAGGCCAGCGGCGGGCCGAGGATGTCGCAGTAGTGAAGCTTGGCGCGCCGGCAGAAGTCCTTCATCGCCTCCCGCAGCTCTGGCTCGACGATCGTGTAGACGACGACCGCGGGCCGGCCCTTCGCGCGGTCGACGACGAGGCGGAGGTCGTCCACCGTCTCCACGCGCGGATGGCGGACCTCTTCGAACGGCTGCTCGGGGAACTGCGCCTCGAGCGCGGCGACGAGCCGCGTGGCGGTTTCGCCGGTCGCATCCGAGACGATGTGGAGCTCGACCGGGCGGGAACGCTTCACTCTCAGGCTCATCTTGCTTTCAGGTCGATACAGCACACTTGCACCGTGCGCATTCTCGTCGTGGACGACGAACGGGCGGTCCGTGAGGCGCTCCAGCGTGCCCTGCGGCTGGAGGGTTACGAGGTCGAGCTGACCTCCGACGGCCAGGAGGCCCTCTTCGCGCTCGCCCGTCGCGGGGTCGACGCGATCGTCCTCGACGTGCTGATGCCGGTGATGGACGGGCTCGAGACCGCGCGCAAGCTCCGCCGCCAGGGGAACTCGACGCCGATCCTGATGCTGACCGCCCGCCACGAGGTCAGCGACCGCGTCGCGGGCCTGGACGCAGGCGCGGACGACTACCTGGTCAAGCCCTTCGCGCTCGAGGAGCTGCTCGCGCGGCTGCGCGCGCTCCTGCGCCGCTCGGCCGGCGGCGACGAGCTGCTCTCGTTCGGCGATCTGACGCTCGACCCCGGCACGCGCGAGGTCCGGCGCGGCGACCGGCCGATCGAGCTGACCCGGACCGAGTTCCTCCTGCTCGAGCTGTTCCTGCGCAACCCGCGTCAGGTGCTGACGCGGGACGTGATCTTCGACCGCGTCTGGGGCTACGACTTCGGGCCGGCGTCGAACTCGCTGGAGGTGTACGTCGGCTACCTGCGCCGCAAGACCGAGGCAGAAGGCGAGCCGAGGCTGATCCATACGGTGCGCGGCGTCGGGTATGCGCTCCGAGAAGACGCGAGCTGACGCTTCGAGCGCATCCGGCTTCGGCCAGCTCGAGTCGCGCTGCTCGCGGGCGCCGCAGTGGCGATCGCGGTCATCGCAGCGTCCGGGATCGTCGTACGTGGTCGTCCGCCACCAGCTGCTCGGCGAGATCGACAGCAGCCTCGTCAACCGCGCCCGCGACTTCGTCCACCACCCCGGGCCCGGCCCCGACTACGGCATTGTTCCGCTCGGGCCGCAGGCCAACCTCGGCGGCCCTCCCGCGTACCTCCAGGTGATCAGCGCGAGCGGCGAGGGCGCGCGGGTACGGCTCCCCGGCCTCGACCAGGCAGAGAAGATCGCCGCCCAGGGCGGGCGGCCGTTCTTCTCCGAGGGCCACGTCGAGGACCTGCACCTGCGGGTCTACAACGCGCAGATCGCAGACGGCGCGACGCTCCAGGTCGCGCGTCCACTGGACGAGGTCGACCGAACCCTGCACCGGATGGGCATCTACCTGCTGATCATCGGGCTCGGCGGAATCGGGATCGCGAGCGCGCTGGGCCTGCTCGTCGCCCAGGCGACGCTGCGGCCGGTCGGCCAGCTGACCGAGGTGGCCGAGGAGGTGACGGAGACACGAGACCTCTCGCGCCGGATCCGGGTCGGCTCGAGCGACGAGCTCGGCCGGCTCGCATCGGCCTTCAACGCGATGCTCGAGGCACTCGATTCGTCCCTTCGCTCCCAGCGCCGGCTGGTCGCGGACGCCTCCCACGAGCTGCGGACGCCGCTCGCCAGCCTGCGGACGAACATCGAGGTGCTCGCCGGGGGCAAGCAGCTCCCAGAGGACGAGCGGAAGAAGCTCCTCGCCGACGTGACCGGTCAGGTCGAAGAGCTCTCGACCCTCGTCGCAGCGCTCGTCGAGCTCGATCCGGACGAGCCGCTCGAGCTGGAGGACGTTCGGCTGGACGAGGTCGTCGCCACCGCAGTCGACCGCGCGCGGCTGCACTCGCCGGAGGTCGAGTTCCGGGAGCATCTCTCCGAGTCCGTCATCAGCGCATCGCCGCTCCAGGTCGACCGGGCCGTGGCGAACCTGCTCGAAAACGCGGCGAAGTGGAGCGACTCGGTGGACGTCACCGTCACGGGGCACACCGTCACCGTGCGTGACCACGGCCCCGGGATCGCGCCCGAGGATCTCCCCCACGTCTTCGACCGCTTCTACCGGGCCACCGCAGCGCGCAAGCTGCCCGGCTCGGGGCTCGGGCTCGCGATCGTCAAACAGGTGGCGAGCGCGCACGGAGGTGTCGTCACGGCCGAGAACGCGCCGGACGGCGGCGCCGTGTTCCGCCTGCGCCTTGGCTCTTAGCCTGCTTTCAGGAAGCGCTGGCACGCTTGCCCCGTGAGCAAGACCGTGCTCTGGATCGTGGTCGGCGGCGCGGCCTTCGTCGTCGTCGTGCTCGCGGTGCTGACGCCGACCGTGATCGTCGGTGATCACGACGAGCACGCGCGCGGTGTCCGGGTGACCGCGCAAGCGCCGGCGCCGGCCCCGCTCCCCTTCCGGAGGGGCCTGCTGCCCGACCTCGAGCGCTGCCTGGAGAACCACGGGTTCGGCGGGCCGAACCGAGCGCTGCCGACGCCGGACCAGCTTCGCGGCGCGTTCCGCGACTGCGCGCCCCGGCTCGGCGGCTAGCCCACGTCGTTAACGTGTCGGCCTCATGGCCGACGACGTGACCATGGACCAGATCGTCTCCCTGTGCCGCCGGCGCGGGTTCGTCTTCCCGTCCTCGGAGATCTACGGCGGCCTCGGCTCGACCTTCGACTACGGCCACTACGGCGTGCTGACGAAGAACAACATCCGTGGCCGCTGGTTGCAGGCGATGGTGCAGGAGCGCGACGACATCGTCCTGATCGATTCGGCGATCATCCTGCATCCGCGGGTCTGGGAGGCATCGGGCCACGTCGAGGGCTTCACCGATCCGCTCGTCGACTGCCGGACCTGCAAGCTGCGCTTCCGCGCGGACCAGCTCGAGAGCGCACAGTGCGGGCGGAAGCCGTCCAGGCACCCGGGCGAGACGCCGGACTGCGACCTGACCGAGGCGCGGCAGTTCAACCTCATGTTCCAGACGACGGTCGGACCGATCGAGGAGGCCGGAGCGAAGGCGTTCCTCCGGCCGGAGACCGCGCAGGGCATCTTCATCAACTTCAAGAACGTCCTCCAGCTCGCGCGGCGGCAGCCGCCGTTCGGGATCGCGCAGGTCGGCAAGTCGTTCCGGAACGAGATCACGCCGGGGAACTTCCTCTTCCGCGTCCGCGAGTTCGAGCAGATGGAGATGGAGTTCTTCGTCCCCCCTGCGGAGGCCGAGCAGTGGTACCGCTACTGGGTCGACGCGCGGTACGACTGGTACCTGCGCTACGGGTTGCGACGGTCGCGCCTGCGCGTGCGCGAGCACGGAGAGGAGGAGCGGTCGCACTACTCGCAGGGGACGAGCGACATCGAGTACGACTATCCGATCGGCTGGTCGGAGCTCGAGGGGGTGGCGAACCGCGGTGATTTCGATCTGACCCGCCACACGGAGTTCTCCGGGACCAAGCTGGAGTTCATCGGCCCGGAGGGCACCGCGCGGTACGTGCCGTACGTGATCGAGCCGGCGGTCTCGATCGAGCGGATCTTCGTCGCGATGCTCGTCGACGCCTACGACGAGGAGGAGATCGCCGGCCGCGAGCGGACGGTCCTGCGGCTGCATCCGGCGATCGCTCCGGTGAAGGCGGCCGTGCTGCCGCTGATCGCGAAGGACTCCGGCATGGTCGAGAAGGCGCGCGCGCTCTACGAGGAGCTGCGTCAGTCGGAGGTGGTCGAGTACGACGAGGGCGGCGCGATCGGCCGGCGGTATCGGCGCCAGGACGAGATCGGCACGCCGTTCGCGTTCACGATCGACGAGCAGACGCTCGCGGACGACACGGTGACGATCCGCGAGCGCGATTCGCTCGCGCAGGAACGGGTCGCGATCGGCCAGGTCGGCGCGAAGCTCGCGGACGAGCTGCGCAAGCCCTGGACGACGCCGAAGACCGACTAGGTCTGCCGCTCCAGAACCGTGTGACGCCGCTCGGCGAGCTCGTCGCCCATCCGGCGCGCGGGCTCGTCTACGGCAACCGAGGCTGCCTGCACGACGCGCAGGGCCGGATCCGGCGGCGTCAGGCGACTCGCCGTTGGATCGCCTGCCGGCTCGAGTTCAAGGGCTGGCACCGCGGGCCGTTGATGCAGCCGGGGAAGTTCACCGAGCTCTTCTTCCTCGACGAGGCGACCGCCTTCGCAGCGGGCCACCGGCCGTGCGCGCTCTGCCGCCGCGCCGACTACACGCGCTTCCTCGGGCTCGTCGGCGACCCGGGTGCCGACGCCGTCGACCTGCGGCTCGATCGTGAGCGCCGCAGCCACCACGATGCGCCGATGAGCGAGCTTCCCGACGGCGCGTTCGTGCTCTACCACGACGAGCCGCATCTCGTGCTCGGCGAGGAGCTTCTCCGCTGGACGCCCGCCGGGTACGACCGGCGTGTCGCGCGCCCCGGCGGCCAGGCGCGCGTCATCACCGCCCCGACCCTCGTCGCCGTGCTGGCGTCCGGCTGGAGCGGCGAGGTGCCGCTCCTCCACCCGAGCAGCTACGTGCTGTCGAGGAGGTAGTCGAGCGGCGCGCCGATCACGACGTCGAGGATGTGGCCGACGATGTAGCCGGCGATGCCGCGGTCCTCGGCGTCCTTGACCGCCTGGTGGAACCCCGCGCGCAGCGCCGCCTCGATCGTCGCGCGGTCCCAGCGCACCGACTTCGTCCCGGCCGCGGGCACGAACGAGAGCACGAGCTCCTCGCGGGTCGTGTGCAGGCGGCAGGCGGCGCCGTTCAGGCCGCTGAGCGCGAAGCGCTGGACCTCCCCGTCCAGCCCGCCGCCCTTGAACGCGGGCTTGTCCCGGCACGGCTCGGCGAGTTTCGGCTTCCCGAAGCCGATCGCCCCGATCGAGAGCTCGACGACGATCAGCGCCAGCGCCGCGCCGAGCAGAAGGGTGAGGATCTTCACGCCGTCCTCCGCATCCGCCACACCGGGACGACGGCCAGCACGGCGAACAGCGCCGCAAGCGCAAACGACGAGCGGAAGCCGCGCGTCAGGGCGGACTCGAGCGTGTTCACGAGGTCGTCCCGCGCGCGACGCACGTTGGCGTTGGACTGCGCGCCCGCGTCGTCGAACGGCTTGCCGAGGTCGGGCACCTCGCCCTGCTGAGCGCTCTCGAGCGCGTCGCGAAGCGCGAGGGCGATCGGCACCTTCTTCCTGATCGGCACGTTCGCGTCGAGGATCGCCTGCGTCCCGCCCAGGAGGGCGCGCTCGCCGGCGTTGTCGAGCGAACTCGTCAGCAGCGGGGCGACGAGCGCGAGGCCGAGCACGAGGCCGGCATGCCTGGCCGAGACCGTGATCGCTCCGCTGCGGACGATCCCGGCGTCGGCGTCCAGCGAGGCGCGCGTCAGCACGGGCACCGCGAGCCCGAGCCCGATGCCGCAGAAGGCGAGTGCGATCGCGACCAGCGCGTTCGAGACTCGCGGCAGCAGCGCGAGCGCCACGAGGCCCGCCGCGAGCAGCGCGGCGCCGCCCCACACTGCCGCCCACGGCGAAAGGCCGCGCCCGAGCGAACGCGCCAGCAGCGTCGCGGCCGGGAGCGTGCTGACCACGAGCGCGCCGGTGATCGGCTCCAGTCCCCAGACCGTGATCACGAGCAGCACGGCAAGGAAGAGCGCGCCGACGAGCGCCGCGAAGACGAGCCCGAGCGCAGCGTCCGCCGCCAGCGCGCCCCGCTTGCGCCGCCGCGGCGCCTCGTCCTCGAGCGCGACCGCTCCGCCGGTGGCGAGCAGCGCAACGCCGGCGACCGGCGCCTGAACCACGAAGATCGCGCGCCAGTCGAAGAGCTGCGTGAGCACCCCGCCGAGCACCGGACCGAGCGCCGCGCCGAACACGGCAACCATCGTCCAGAGCGCGGCGCCGGCGGCCCGTGACCCGCGCAGGCCCCCGAGCAGCGCGAGCGACGTCGCCAGGAGCAGCGCGGCGCCGAATCCCTGGACGCAGCGGAAGACGATCAGCGCCGGCAGATCCCACGCCGCGGCGCAACCGATCGAGGCGACCGTGAAGAGCGCGAGCCCCACCTGCGCGCCCCTGCGGGGATCGAGGCGCCGCCCGAGCAGCGCCAGCCCCCCGGCGACCACCGCGACCACGAGGTTGTACGACGTGATCACCCAGGAGACGCCGACGATGGAGGTGTTGAACGCGCCGTAGAGATCGGGCAGGGCGAGAACGACGATCGACGAGTCGGCGAAAGCGACCGCCACCGAGGCCGCGACCGCCACCGTCAGCAACCTGTGCCGGTCAGCCAGGGCGGCGCTCCAGCACACGCTCGCTCGGCTCGCAGAACCCGAAGCGCCGGTAGAGGTCGTGGGCGTCGCGGGTGTGGAGGATCCACTTCACCTCCGTGAGCGGCCCGTTCTCGACCATCTCGCGCACGAGCTCGACGCCGAGCCTGCGTCCCTGATGCTCCGGGAGGACGTAGACGTCGGCGAGATACGCGAGCGCGACGCCGTCCGAGAACGCCCGTGCGAACCCGACCTGGCGGCCGTCGAGGTACAGCCCGACCACCCGCGTCGCCTCGTGGACGAGCCGCTCCACGGTCTCGCGCGGCCGCCCCTCCGCCCAGTACGACTGGTTGGCCAGGTAGTCGTGGACCGCGTCGACATCGATCCGCGAGGGATCGTCGTCCAGTTCGTACCCTGCTTCCAGACGGCGGATCATCCGGCGCCCAGGGGCGCCGAAGGCGCCCCTGTTTTCAGGCCGGGCGTCGGCGGCTTTGCCGCCGACGCTCCCAGCCCCAGCGTGCGCAGGCGGAAGCCGCCGTGCTCCTCGTACGAGGCGGTGATCACGGCGAGCACGTCCCGCGCGCCTCGCTCGGTCAGGCCGACCGCGCGCGCATCGGCGAGCGGGCTGCGCAGCAGTGCGTCCATCCCGCCCAGCCCGTCGGGCGAGAGCGCGAGCGCACCCGCACTGCACGCCTGGCAGACCGTCCCGCCCGCGCGGGCCGAGTATCCCGCAAGCGGGCCGTCCGCCCCGCACTCCGCGCAGCTGCCGACATGCGGGAGGTAGCCCGACAGCCACAGCAGCTTCAGCTGGAACGAGAGCCCGAGCGGGTCGAGATCCGCCCGTCCGCCGGGCGGCGTGTCGTCGAGCAGGTCGAGAAACCGCGTCAGCGCGGTGAACGCCCGCTCGTTGCCCTCCTGCTCGGTGAAGAGGCGCAGCATCGCCTCGGCGCCGATCGAGCCCGACGGCCAGGCGGTAGCTGTCCTCGCGGGTCTCGTGATGCGAGCGGACGAGCGAGACGCCCGGTGATCGTCTGCAGCTCCCCGCTTCCCTGGTGGAGCATCAGCTCGACATGTCCGAGCGGCTCGAGCCGGCCGCCGAAGCGCGACGTCGTCTTCCGCACGCCCTTGGCGATCGCGCCGATCCGGCCGCGGTCGGCGGTGTAGAGGTGCAGGATCCGGTCGGCCTCGGCATACCGGATCGAGCGGAGGATCACCGCCTCCGTCTTGTAGGGACGGCCCACCAGGCCAGTCTAGATTTGGGCCAGGCGGGAAGAGCCATTCGCTCTACGTCATACCTGGCACGAGGGGCAAAACCACGTCCCTCGGCCGCCCGCACGGGTCTTTTCGATCGGCACTCCGCAGCGGTCGCACGCTTCGCCCGTGCGGCCGTAGACGCGAAATTCGCGCTGCATTCGGCCGCCCGGGTACGTCCCGTCGCCGAGGTCCGCGCCCTGGCGCCGGATTCCGCGGCGCAAAGCGGCGCGGATTCCATCGCGGACCGCTGCAATCTCCTCTTCAGCGAGCTCACCCGCCGGGCGCAGCGGGTGGACGCCGGCGTCCCAGAGCGCCTCGTCGGCGTAGATGTTCCCGAGACCCGCGACGGTGCGCTGGTCGAGAATCGCCGCCTTCACGGGCGCCCGCCTGCCCCGAAGCCGTCCCGCGAGATAGGCGGACGTGAACCCGCGCCCGAGCGGCTCGGGCCCAAGCCGGACGGACAGGTGCTCCTCTGCCTCCTCCGGGTCGAGCAGCGCCCAGGTGCCGAAGCGGCGCAGGTCGCGGTAGGCGATCCGCGTCCCGTCGTCCAGCTCGAGCACTGCGCGCTCGTGGCTGGCGGGCTCGTAGCGAAAGCTCCCGGTCATCCGCAGGTGGACGACGAGCACGTCGCCCGACTCCAGGCGGATGAGCAGGTACTTCCCGCGCCGCTCCACGTCCGTCACGCGTTCGCCCGTGAGCCTGGCCGCGACCCACTCCGGCGGTTCCGGCCGGGTCAGGCGCGGGTCGTCGATCCGCGCCGAGGCGATTCGCCGCCCCTCGATGCGCCGGGCCAGCCGGCCCCGCTCCGTCTCGACCTCCGGGAGCTCGGGCACTTACGAGATCACGTCGAGCACGATTTTGCGCTCGCGCGGCGGGTCGTCCCCGATCGCGTACGCCTCGAGCACCGCCGCCTCCGCCTCGGCAGCCGACTCCTCGTCGCGCGCGTGAATCTCGGCGAGGATGTCGCCCGCAGCGACCTCGTCGCCGCGCTTGCGGAGGCAGAGGATCCCGACCGCGTGGTCGATCACGTCCTCCTTCGTCCGGCGCCCCGCGCCGAGGTGAAGCGCTGCGACGCCGACCTGGATCGCGCCCAACCGCTCGACGACGCCCGCGGCCGGCGCCTTCACCTCGCTGACGACCGCCGCCGCCGGCAGCGCCGACTCGGCCGGGTCACCGTCCTGCGCGCGTACCCAGCGCTCGTAGGCCTCGACCGCCGAACCGTCGGCGACCGCCTGCTCGGCACGCCGCCGCCCCTCGGCCTCGTCGATCCCGAGATCGGACAGTGCGAGCAGCTGGGCGACCGACGCGAGCACGAGCTCGGAGAAGTCATCAGGCCCCTCGCCGCGGATCGTCGCCAGCGCCTCGCGCAGCTCGAGCGCGTTCCCGACCGCCTGCCCGAGCGGCTGGTCCATGTCGGTGAGCATGCAGACGACCTCGCGGCCGGCGCGGCGGCCGAGCTCGATCATCGCCTCGGCGAGCGCGCGCCCGTCCTCGATCGTCTTCATGAACGCGCCGTCGCCGACCTTGACGTCGAGCACGATCGCGTCCGCTCCGCCGGCGAGCTTCTTGGACATGATGCTGGCCGCGATCAGTGAGATGTTGTCGACCGTCGCCGTGACGTCCCGCAGCGCGTAGAGGCGCTTGTCGGCGGGAACGAGGTTCGCGCTCTGGCCGATGATCGCGAGGCCGACCTCGCGCACCTGCTCGACGAACTCCTCGGTCGTCAGCTCGATCCGGTAGCCGGGAATCGCCTCGAGCTTGTCGAGCGTGCCGCCGGTGTGCCCGAGCCCGCGGCCGCTCATCTTCCCGAACGGCACCCCGCAGGCGGCGACGATCGGGCCGACCGCGATCGAGGTCTTGTCGCCGACACCGCCGGTCGAGTGCTTGTCCACGCAGCGCCGGCCGAGCGCTCCGCCGAGGTCGATCGTCTCGCCGCTGGCGACCATCGCATCGGTGAGCGCGAACGTCTCCGCGCTCGAAAGGCCCTTGAAGTAGACCGCCATCAGGAATGCGGCCAGCTGGTAGTCGGGCACGCGGTCCGCCGTGTACTCGAGGACGAGCTCCCGCAGCTCGTCGGCGCCGAGCTCCCCGCCGTCGCGCTTGCGCTCGATCAGTTCCGCGGCGCGGATCACGGGGCACCGCCCCGTGATCCGGGGGAAGGGGCCGGGGGGAACCGGGAGGTTCCCCCTGGGCATCGGCCTGTAGAAGAAGGGGGTCCGTGGGGGAAACATGGTTTCCCCCACGGGAGCGAGCCGGAGGCGAGTGACGGATCACGGTGTGCAGACGAACAGGTCTTCCCGCCGCTCGACCACCGTGAAGTGGCGCAGCAGGAACCACTGCGACTGCGGGGCGACGGCGACCAGCGAGCCGTCCTCGTAGAGCACGCGGCGGAGCTCTGCGACGGCGGCGTCGGAGAGCTCGGGCGCGGCGACGACGCAGTCGAACGTGCGCGCCGGGAACGGCAGCTCGTCGAATGCGCCCGCCGTTTCGAGCTCGGTGCCGAAGTCGCGCGCGACCTCTTCGGCCAGCCCCTCGGTCCGGCCGACCTCCAGCACGCGGCGCCGCGCCGTTTCCTTCACCGACTGGAAGCGGGCGCTCACCTCTCGACGATCTGCATCCCGGGAAGCCTGCGGCCGGGCGCCTTGCCGCCGAGCCACGCGTTCACCGTCGCGCCGACGTCCGCGAACTCGCCGTCGTGGCGTCGCCCGTCGGCGTTCTTGCCGTGGACGTAGGCGAGCAGCGGCGCGTGCTCGCGCGTGTGGTCGGTGCCCGGCGTCGTCGGGTCGCATCCGTGGTCGGAGGTGACGACGAGCAGGTCGCCGGGCCGTAGCGCCTCGAGCAGGTCGGACAGCCGGCGGTCGAAGTCCTGGAGGCAGCGGTGGAAGTTGATCGGGTCGTTCCGGTGGCCCCAGAGCATGTCCGTCTCGACGAGGTTCGTGAAGACGAATCCCTCCTCCAGGTTCTGGAGCAGCTCCTCGGTCTTCGTGATCCCTTCGACGTTGGACTTCGTCGGATAGGTCTCGTCGATGTCCTGGCCGGCGAAGATGTCGCCGATCTTCCCGACCGCATGGACCTCGACTCCCGCCTCGCGTAGCAGGGTCAGGTAGTTGGGCTTCCTCGGCTCGAGCGAGAAGTCGTGGCGATTGGGCGTCCGCTCGTAGTTCCCGGGCTCGCCGATGAACGGCCTCGCGATCACGCGGCCGACGGCGTGCTTGCCGGTGAGGATCTCGCGGGCGATCCGGCATGCCTCGTAGAGCTCCTCGAGCGGGATCGTCGCCTCGTGGGCGGCGATCTGGAAGACGGAGTCGGCGGAGGTGTAGACGATCCACTTGCCGGTCTCCTGGTGCTCCTCGCCGAGCTCCTGGATGATCTCCGTCCCCGACGCGTGCTTGTTGCCGAGCACGCCGCGGGCGGTGCGGTGCATGAACGGGTCGATCACGTCGTGCGGGAAGCCGTGCGGGTAGGTCGGCAGCGGCTGCGGAGTGACGATGCCCATCAGCTCCCAGTGGCCGAGCGTCGTGTCCTTGCCCTTGGAACGCTCGACCAGCCGGCCGGAGACCGCGGGTGCCCCTGCCTGTGGCGGGCAGCCCTCGAGCTCCTCGACGTTGCCGAGCCCGAGCGCCTCGAGGTTCGGCAGGTCGAGGCCGCCGACGGCTCGCGCGACGTTCCCGAGCGTGTCCGCGCCCTCGTCGCCGAATTCGCCGGCGTCCGGAAGGGCGCCGGCGCCGACTGCATCGAGGACGATCACGCACGCTCTGGGCATCGGGCTATTCTAGGGAGGCAGGTGGACACGTTCCTGGACATGCTCGGGCTGATCGTCTTCATCGTCGCCGTGATCGCGCTCGCGGCCGGGGTGACCGCCCTGGTCGTGAAGATCTCGCCGACGAAGGACAAGAAGGCCGCGAAGCAGCAGGCGCAGGCGTAGCGCCCTAGACGAGGACGCCTTCGAGCGGGACGTACTCGAGGTCGTGCGCCTCGGCGACGGCCTCGTAGGTGACCTTCCCCTCGAGGACGTTCACGCCCCTGGCGAGCGCCGGGTCGTGTGCGACCGCGTCGGCCAGCCCGTGGTCTGCGATCGCCTCGGCGTACGGGAGCGTCGCGTTCGTCAGGGCCTTCGTCGAGGTGATCGGCACGGCGCCCGGCATGTTCGCGACGCAGTAGTGGATCACGTCCTCGACGACATAGACGGGATCCGTATGGGTGGTCGGCTTCGAGGTTTCCGCGCATCCGCCCTGGTCGATCGCGACGTCGCAGAAGACCGCACCGTTCTTCATCGTCCGGAGCATCTCTCGCGTGATCAGCTTCGGCGCCCGCGCGCCCGGGATCAGCACCGCGCCGATCACGACGTCCACCTCGCGGATCAACTCGGCGATCTGGAGCGTGTTCGACATGACCAGGCTGACCCGTCCCGACAGGATCTGCTCGAGGTGACGCATGCGGTCGATCGAGCGCTCGAGGATCGTCACGTTCGCGCCGAGGCCGATCGCGATCACCGCGGCGTTGTAGCCGACGATCCCGCCGCCGATGATCAGCACCCGCCCGGGCGCCACGCCGGCGACGCCGCCGAGCAGCAGCCCGCGGCCGCCGAGCGGCTTCTCCAGGAAGTACGCGCCGGCCTGGGCCGAAAGGCGGCCCGCGATCTCGCTCATCGGGGCGAGCAGCGGGAGGGCGCCGTTCGGCGTCTCGACCGTCTCGTACGCGACGCACGCGGCCCCGCTCTCGACGAGCGCGCGCGTCAACTCCTCGCTCGCGGCGAGGTGGAGATAGGTGAACAGCACCTGCCCCTCGCGCAGGAACCCGT
>CAWJZI010000010.1:0-41974 GCA_963847305.1 uncultured Actinomycetes bacterium
GCCTCGATGTCGTAGTTGCGGTCGAGCCACTCGTAACTCGTAGACGTCGGAGGCGCGTCGTCTCCCTCCTTCTGGTAGCGCCAGACGTCGGCGACTGCCGCTGAGCCCTGCGCTCACCGAGCGGGATCAGGACGACGTCGTCGAAGCCCTGGCTCGAGGTCTCGTCGGAGCGGCTTGGCTTGGTCTGATCTTCACGACGGGGATTCGACGATGCCCATGTGCATCCGGTACAAGGGCTCGGCCCCCGCCTCGCGCATGTAGCGCTCGTATCCGGCGCGTGCGCCCGCCCACGCATACTCCGGCGGGCAATCGTCCACGAGCACGAGGCCGCCCGGCAGGAGCCGGGGCACGATTCGGCGCAGGCCCTCGTAGACGGGCACGGCCAGATCGACGTCGATCAGGCAGACCGCGATTCGGTCGGGCAGCTCGGCATCCGGCAGCGTCGCGATGTCTCCCTGGAGGAGTTCCACCCCTTTTGCGTCCCAGCTGTCGAGCAGATCGCGGACGAGATCGGGGCTCGTCGCGGCGAACTCGCCGCGATGGCTTTCGGCAGTTCCGTGGCTCAGGTCTTCATCGAACTGCTCGGGCACGAACCCGGCGAACGTGTCGATGCCGACGTACCGCTTCGGGCTGCCCACGTTCGCCAGGAATCGGCTCGCGATCGCAGCAGTACCGCCGAGCCACAATCCCACCTCGAGCACCGCGCCGTCCAGGTTGCGCCGCTGGTACAGCGCGTCCAGATAGGCGTACAGCCGCTCCGGCTGCAAGCTGCTCATCGGTGTACGGAAGAGGCGCGGCCACAGGCGGCGCTTCACGAGGACCTTCGCCTTGGTCTGGAGTGCCCTCAAACCAGTTCGTATTATCTCAGTCTCCCGCGGCGCTAGTCGAAGGTCCAGGCCGGCGAGCGAGGAGCTCCCGGAAGGTGAGCGCCTCGACGTCGTAGTTGCGGTCGAGCCACTCGTGGAAGGCGACCAGCGCCTCGAGCTCGGGCTCGTCGACCGTCTTCGGGTGGCTGCTGAACGCGAACTCGACGTCCTTGCCCACCCGGCGCAGGTAGCGCCGCGCGATCTTTTGCAGGCGGCGTGCGTTCGGCCCGAGCTCGAGCGGATACAGGCGGAAGAGCCTGGAGAGAGCAGATGGTTTCAGCCCCGACGTTTCCCGGATCGTGCGCCCGCGGCGCGTCCTCGGGGCGGCGGGATTGAGCCGTCGCATGATCGCGTCGACCGGGCCGAACAGCGCCGTCGCGATCGGCAGCTCGTAGACGTCGTAGATGAGCCGTCCCTTCTCCGGCCAGCGCCAGCCACGGTAGTCGACCCGCGCTAGCTCGTCACGGAGCACGAGGCCGGGCACGACGCTCGAGTCGACCTCGTAGCCGGTGTCGACGAGGGCCGCGAACACGCGCTGGTACTCCGGCTGGAGGCTGTAGTGGCCGGCGCGGAAGGCGACGCACGAGTACTCCGGATCGATGGGGCGGAGCAGCTCCTCCAGGTAGATCTTCGCACGGGCGAGGAGCGGGGCGGGGTCCTCGAGCGCGCCCACCGAGAACGTATCGAGCGGGGCGCGCCAGCACCCGTCCTCGCGGCCCGCATGCAGCCAGTGCGGGTGGAGATGTACCTGTACGTCGTGTCCTCGGCGGACCGCGTCGCGCAACTGGGCCTCGGCGGCGTCCGGGAACGCGTCGTTTCCCTCCTCCCGGTAGCGCCAGATGCAGGCGACGTCGGCGAAGAGGGTCAGCGGCACCCGGATCCGCTCGCAAACGGCCAGGAGGGCGATCGTCGGCTCGACGAGCACCTCGTTCTCGGGCAGGAAGTTCTCGCCCAGGTAGAGCTCGTAGTCGGCTGAGTAGAGGATGCGGGTCACGCCTGGCCGTCCGGCAGGCGGATTGCGTCCGCCTAGACCTCCGCCAGCGCGGGCGCCGTCTTCACGTGGTCGATCACGTCGGCGAGGATCTGGTCGAGCGTTCGCTCGGGCTGCCAGCCGATCGCGGCGGAGACCTTCTCGATCGATGGGATGCGGTGGAGCATGTCCTCGATCCCCTGTCCGTAGACGCGGTCGTACTCCACGTACTCGAGCTCCGACGTCGAGCCGGTCGCGGCGATCACGCGCTGTGCGAGGTCGATGATCCGGATCCGCTCCTCCGAGCCGACGTTGTAGATCTCGCCCGAGGTGGACTCCTGGCCCATCAGGCCGACCAGCGCGCGCACGGTGTCCTTGACGTGGCAGAAGCAGCGCGTCTGGTTCCCGTCGCCGTGGATTTCCAGCGGGCTGTTGGCGAGCGCCCGCTCGACGAAGCGCGGGATCACCATCCCGTACATTCCGCTCTGGCGCTGGCCGACCGTGTTGAAGAGCCGAACGATCACGGCGTCGAGGCCGCGCTCCTGGTGGTACGCGAGCGCAAGGAACTCGTCCATCGCCTTCGAGTCGGCGTACGCCCACCGGCGCACCGTGGTCGGGCCGTAGATCCGCCGCGCGGTCTCGGCGAGCGGCAGCTCCTCGCGGTGGTCGCCGTAGACCTCCGAGGTCGAGGCGACGAGGACGCGCTTGCCGAACCGGTTGCAGTGCTCGAGCACGGTCTCGGTTCCGCCGAGGTTCGTGACGAGGGTGTGCACCGGCTGCTCGACGATCAGCCGCACGCCGACCGCCGCCGCGAGGTGGTAGACGACATCGCACTTGTGCACGAGTTCGTTGACGACCGCCGGCTTCAGGACGGAGTCGACGACCAGATGGAAGTCGCCTCGGCCGTTCAGGTGCTCGATGTTCTGAAGCGACCCGGTGGAGAGGTCATCGAGCGCGTAGACCTCCCAGCCGTCGTCGAGGAGGCTTTCGCAGAGATGGGAGCCGATGAACCCGGCCCCGCCGGTGACGAGCGCTTTCCCGCTCACGCCGGCAAGACTACGCGTCGAGCACCCGTTTCGGACGGAGTAGGACGGTTCTCCCTTGACGGCGTCCGGCGCTGTGCCTATTCTCGATCAAGTTAGTAGAAAAGATCGATTGAGAAAGGGTGTTAATGAGACGAATTGTCTTTGCTTCTGCTAGCGGTCGCCGCGCTCGCCGCGACGGCCGTTGCGGGCGCCGCCCAGAAAGGCTCGACCCTGTCCCTCGTCGCCTACTCGACCCCGCGCGAGGCCTACGCGAAGCTGATCCCGATGTTCCAGGCGACGCCGGCGGGCAGGGACGTCTCCTTCAACCAGTCCTACGGCGCGTCGGGTGACCAGGCCCGCGCCGTCCAGGCGGGGCTGAAGGCGGACATCGTCGCCCTGTCGCTGGCGCCGGACGTCGACCAGCTCGTCAAGGCGGGCCTCGTCGACGCCGAAGTGGAACCGGCAGTCGTACCGCGGGATCGTCACGAACTCGGTCGTCGTCTTCGCGGTCCGCGACGGCAATCCCAAGCACATCAGGAGCTGGGACGACCTGCTCGAGCCGGGCGTGCAGGTGATCACGCCGAACCCGTTCACCTCGGGCGGCGCACGCTGGAACGTGATGGCCGCCTACGGCGCCTGGCGCAAGCTCGGCAAGAGCAGGGGGCAGGCCCAGGAGAAGCTGCTCCAGCTCTTCCAGCACGTCGCCGTCCAGGACAAGAGCGCCCGTGACTCGCTGAACACCTTCCTCTCGGGCAAGGGCGACGTGCTGCTCACCTACGAGAACGAGGCGATCGGCGCCCAGCTCGCAGGCCAGAAGGTGCAGTACGTGATCCCGCGCTCGACGATCCTGATCGAGAACCCGATCGCGGTGCTGAAGGACAGCTCCAACAAGGACACCGCGCAACGCGTTCGTCCGCTTCCTGAAGACGCCGGCCGCGCAGCAGGTCTTCGCCGACCGCGGCTACCGGCCGATCATCAAGAGCGTCCTCCAGCGCAACCGGAAGAAGTTCCCCGTCCGGCCCGGGCAGTTCACGATCGACCAGCTCGGACTCGGCGGCTGGACGAACGTCCAGAAGACGTTCTTCGACCCGAGCCGCGGCGTGATGGCGGCGATCGAGCGGAAGGTGGGCGGCGCAACTGGCTAGCGCCGCCGCCGCAGCAGTCGAGCGCGTTCAGCGCGTGGCAGGGGGCGACAGGGCCGGAACGGCCCTGTCGCTCGGTTTCATCACGACGTTCCTCTCGATCTTCGTGATCCTCCCGATGGCCGCGCTGACCTGGGCGTCGACGAAGAACGGCGCCGGCGGGTTCTGGGACGCGGTGACGAGCCCGGAGGGGATCGCCGCGCTCGAGCTCACGCTCGGCATGTCGCTGCTCGTGGTCGCGCTCAACGCCGTGCTCGGGACGATCACGGCCTGGGTGCTGGTCCGCGACGACTTCCGCGGCAAGGCGGTGGTGAACGCGGTGATCGACCTGCCCTTCGCGCTGCCGACGATCGTCGCCGGCCTGACGCTGCTCGCGCTCTACGGGCCGCGGTCGCCGATCGGCGTCGACGTCGCCTACTCGCGCACGGCAATCGCGCTCTGCCTGCTGTTCGTCACGCTGCCGTTCGTCGTCCGCACGGTGCAGCCGGTCCTCGAGGAGCTCGACCAGGAGATGGAGGAGGCGGCCCGCTCGCTCGGCGCGTCGGAGGCGAAGACGTTCCGCCGGATCGTCTTCCCGAACATCCTCCCGGGGATCCTGTCCGGCGTCGTCCTCGCGTTCGCCAAGGCCGTCGGCGAGTTCGGCTCGCTCGTGATCATCACCGGAAACCTGCCGTACAAGACCGAGGTCTCGTCGGTCTTCATCTTCGGGCGGATCGAGAGCGGCGACCAGGCGGGCGCCGCGGCGGCGGCCGTGGTGTTGCTCGGCCTCTCCTTCGCCATGCTGCTGATGGTCGGCGTGATCCGCCACTTCGCGACGAGGCACGACCATGCGTAAGTACGCGCCGCGGCTGGTGATGTTCCTCTACCTCGCGGCGATCCTGCTCGGGCCGCTCGCGATGGTCTTCTGGCGCACCTTCGAGCACGGCGTCCAGCCGGCCTGGGATGCGCTCACGGACCCGGACACGATCCACGCCTTCAAGCTGACGCTGATCATCACGGCGATCGCCGTGCCGATCAACACGGTCTTCGGGATCGTCTGCGGGCTCGCGGTCGTCCGCCGCAAGTTCCCGGGCAAGGGGCTTCTGAACGCGTTCATCGACCTGCCGCTCGCCCTGTCGCCGGTCGTCGTCGGGCTCGCGCTCTTCCTCCTCTACGGCCGGGAGGGGTGGTTCGGGGGCTGGCTCCAGGACCACGGCGTCCAGGTGCTGTTCGCGCTGCCCGCGATGGTGATCGCGACGATCTTCGTCTCGATCCCGTTCGTCGCGCGCGAGGTGATCCCGACGCTGCGCGAGATCGGCGACGAGCAGGAGCAGGCGGCGCGCACGCTCGGCGCGCGTTCCTGGCAGACGTTCTGGCGGATCACGCTGCCCTCGATCCGCTGGGCGGTGATCTACGGCGTGATCCTCACGACCGCCCGCTGCCTCGGCGAGTACGGCGCCGTCGCGGTCGTCTCCGGCCGTCTCCAGGGGCAGACCGAGACCGCGACGCTGCGCGTCCAGGAGCGCTACGAGAGCTTCGACCAGTCGGGCGCGTACGCGATCTCGCTGATGCTCGCCGTGATCGCCGTGATCGTGCTCGTGTCCATGACCTTGATCCGGCCCAGAGAGGAACACGCGTAGCCATGTAGCATCTCGATCCGCAACGTCTCCAAGCGCTTCGGCGACTTCACCGCCCTCGACGACGTCTCGCTCGAGGTCGAGACCGGGTCGCTGGTCGCGCTGCTCGGCCCGAGCGGCAGCGGCAAATCGACCCTGCTGCGCATCATCGCCGGGCTCGAGCGGGCGGACAGCGGCGAGGTGCTCCTCGCCGAGGAGGACGTCACGGGCGTCGCGCCGCAGGACCGCGGGATCGGGTTCGTCTTCCAGCACTACGCGGCCTTCAAGCACATGACGGTCTGGAACAACGTCGCGTTCGGCCTGAAGATCCGCAAGCGGCCGAAGGACGAGGTGAGCAAGCGCGTCCGCGAGCTGCTCGAGCTCGTCCAGCTCGAGGCGTTCGCGAACCGCTACCCGTCGCAGCTCTCCGGCGGGCAGCGCCAGCGCATGGGCCTTGCCCGCGCGCTCGCGGTCGACCCGAAGGTGCTGCTCCTCGACGAGCCGTTCGGCGCGCTCGACGCGCAGGTGCGCAAGGAGCTGCGCGCGTGGCTGCGGCGCCTGCACGACGAGACACACACGACGACCGTGATCGTCACGCACGACCAGGAGGAGGCGATGGAGGTCGCCGAGACGGTCGCGGTGATGAACCGCGGCCAGGTCGAGCAGGTCGCCGGCCCGGTCGAGCTCTACGAGCATCCCGCGAACGAGTTCGTGATGGAGTTCGTCGGCGCGGTCAATCGCCTCGGCGACTCCTTCGTGCGGCCCCACGACCTCGAGATCGCGCTGACGCCGAACGGGACGACGCGCGAGGCGATGGTCGTCCGGCTCGTCCACCTCGGGTTCGACGTCAGGGTCGAGCTCGTGCGCGACGACGGCGAGGCGCTGTCGGCGCAGCTGACCCGCGACGAGGCGCAGGCCCTGGAGCTGCACACGGGGCAGATCGTCTACGTGCGTCCGACGCGCCAGACCACGTTCGCCGCGTAGTGCTCGCGGCGACGGTGCTCTGACAGCTTGACGGGTGCGGCGCCCAGGCCTCCGGGTTCGCGACCAGCTCGCGCACCGCAGAGGGAAGCTCGCTCCGCGCGACGTCCGCGAGCGTGACCTCCTCCAGGACCGAGCGCAGGCTGGCACGCACCGCCACCCAGACCTCGCGCAGCGGCTCGGCCGACCCCGCGTACTCGATCGACTCGGGACGGACGCCGCGCACGTTCGCGAGCGGGCCCTCGACCGCCCGGATCACCTCGGCCAGCGTGATCTCGGTCGCCGGCCGCGCCAGCCAGTAGCCGCCCTCGACGCCGCGCTGGCTGCGCACGAGGCCGGAGTGGCGCAGGTCGCCGAGGATGTTCTCGAGGAACTTCAGCGGAATCTCCTGGGCCTGGGCGATCCGTTCGCCCTTGACCGCTCCGGCGCCCTCGACGGCTGCGAGCTCGACGCAGGCGCGCAGCGCGTAGTCGGCCTTGGCGGAGACCCTCACGCCTTCATTTTGACGCCGCGCGGGCAACGCCCATCGCCGTGGCCTGGCGGCGGCATCGGGCTTTGCCCGATGTCGCTCGCGGGGGGCGCAGGGTGCTCCGGTACAATCCTCCTCCAATGTTCGAACGGTTCACGGAGAGGGCCCGCCAGGTTGTCGTTCTCGCCCAGGACGAGGCGCGCGCCCTGAAGCACAACTACATCGGCACGGAGCACATCCTGCTCGGTCTTCTGCGCGAGGAAGAAGGCCTCGCGGCCCGCGTCCTCGAGTCGCTCGACATCACCGTCGAGGAGGTCCGCGCGCAGGTTGCCCGCATCGTCGGCCAGGGCGACGAGGTGACGACGGGCCAGATCCCGTTCACGCCGCGCGCCAAGAAGGTGCTCGAGCTCGCGCTTCGCGAGGCTCTGAGCCTCGGCCACAACTACATCGGCACCGAGCACATCCTGCTCGGCCTCGTCCGCGAGAACGAGGGCGTCGCCGCGCGGATCCTGCTCGACTTCGACGCCGACGCCGAGAAGATCCGCAACGAGATCATCCGGATGCTCTCCGGACCGGGTCGCCGCCAGCAGGGCGGCCCCGCCGGCGGGCCGCCGGACAAGTCGAAGAGCTCGAAGCTGCTCGACCAGTTCGGCCGCAACCTGACGAAGCTCGCGGCCGAGGCCAAGCTCGACCCCGTGGTCGGCCGTCAGACGGAGATCGAGCGCGTGATGCAGATCCTGTCACGCCGCACGAAGAACAATCCGGTGCTGATCGGCGAGCCGGGCGTCGGCAAGACCGCGATCGTCGAGGGTCTCGCCGCGCGGATCTCGGCGAACAACGTCCCCGAGCTCCTGAAGGGCAAGCAGATCTACACGCTCGACCTCGCCGCGCTCGTCGCCGGCTCGAAGTACCGCGGCGAGTTCGAGGAGCGCCTGAAGAAGGTGATGAAGGAGATCACCCAGCGCGGCGACATCGTCCTTTTCATCGACGAGCTGCACAACCTCGTCGGTGCCGGCGCCGCCGAGGGCGCCATCGACGCCGCTTCGATCCTGAAGCCGGCGCTCGCGCGCGGTGAGCTTCAGACCATCGGCGCGACAACGCTCGACGAGTACCGCAAGTACCTGGAGCGCGACGCCGCGCTCGAGCGCCGCTTCCAGCAGGTGCGCGTCGAGGAGCCGTCGGTCGACGACACCGTGCAGATCCTGCGCGGCCTGCGCGACCGCTACGAGGCGCACCACCGCTGCAAGATCACCGACGAGGCGCTCTACGCGGCCGCCGCTCTGGCCGACCGCTACATCCAGGACCGCCATCTGCCCGACAAGGCGATCGACCTGATCGACGAGGCCGCGTCGCGCATGCGGATCAAGACGATGACCGCCCCGCCTCGCTACCGCGAGCTGGAGGAGGAGATCGAGAAGGTCCGCAAGGACAAGGAAGACGCGATCGAGAACCAGGAGTTCGAGAAGGCGGCGTCGTTGCGCGACAAGGAGCGGAAGCTCACGCAGAAGAAGCGCGAGCTCGAGGAGTCCTGGCGCGAGAACGAGGGCGAGGAGCAGCCCGAGATCGCCGAGGAGGAGATCGCCGACATCGTCTCGATGTGGACGGGCATCCCGGTCTTCAAGCTGACCGAGGCGGAGACCCAGAAGCTGATCCGCATGGAGGACGAGCTCCACAAGCGCGTGATCGGCCAGCACGAGGCGATCGTCGCCGTGTCGAAGTCGATCCGCCGCGCGCGGGCCGGGATCAAGGACCCGAAGCGCCCGACCGGCTCGTTCATCTTCCTCGGGCCGTCCGGCGTCGGGAAGACGGAGCTCGCGCGCACGCTCGCCGAGTTCCTGTTCGGCGACGAGGACGCGCTGATCCAGGTCGACATGTCCGAGTACATGGAGAAGCACTCCGTCTCGCGGCTCGTCGGCTCGCCGCCCGGCTACATCGGCTACGACGAGGGCGGCCAGCTGACCGAGGCCGTGCGCCGGAAGCCGTACTCGGTCGTCCTGCTCGACGAGATCGAGAAGGCGCACCCGGACGTCTTCAACATCCTGCTCCAGATCCTCGAGGACGGGAAGCTGACCGACGCCCAGGGGCGCAAGGTCGACTTCCGGAACACGATCGTGATCATGACCTCGAACATCGGCGCGGCCTCGATCTCGAAGAACCAGACGCTCGGCTTCTCGATCGGCGACGAGAGCGGCCTCTCGTACGACGACATGAAGGACCGCGTGATGGGCGAGCTGAAGAAGGTCTTCCGCCCCGAGCTCTTGAACCGCATCGACGAGGTGATCGTCTTCCACAAGCTCTCGAAGGACGAGATCAAGACGATCGTCGACCTGCTGCTCAAGCGGCTGCGCGAGCAGATGGCGCTCCACGAGGCCTCGATCGAGCTCACCGACGACGCGAAGGAGATGCTCGTCGAGAAGGGCTACGACCCGGCGATGGGCGCCCGGCCGCTGCGCCGCGCGATCCAGCGCCACATCGAGGACCCGCTCGCCGACTTCGTCCTCGGCGCCGAGCTCACTCCGGGCTCGACGATCATGGTCGACCGCGCCGGCGACGAGGAAGTGAAGATCACGATCATCCCGGGCGAGGAGCGCGAGCCCGAGCCGGTGACGGTTCCAGCCGGCGGCGACGAGCCCGAAGGCTCGGCCGACGAGCCGGACGACGCGCCCGAGTAGCGCGCGCGAAAACTACTGAGCGAGGTTCAGCGCGCAGTCTGATGGTCTCCTTGTAGCGCCGCCCGCACACTGCGCGGAAGCAGGCGGCCCCCGACCCGAAGGAGACCCCAGATGAAGCGCATTTCTGTTCCTCACCGCTATCGGGGACGGCCCTGATTGCGATTCGCCGTCCCGGCCTCGGCCGCACCGGGCGGCGCGAGCCTCGTCATCCGCCATCAGGTTCGGGGCTGCCACTCATGGTCGCTGAACGGCGGCGCGTGGATGCCGACCCAGCACATCCGGCTCGCCAGGGGCGGGTCGCTCGTCGTCACGAACAACGACGTGATGTTCCACAAGCTGATCAAGACCTCCGGCCCCGCGGTCGTGTTCAAGCTGGTGAAGACCGGCACGCCGATGAAGGGCACCGTCAAGCTGCCGTGGGCGCCCGGGCTCATGGGTCGCCCCGGCGCGACCCTGAAGGTGACGTTCCCGAAGGCGGGCATCTACCGCCTGACCACGAAGTTCGGCGAGGACTACATGCCGATGGGCGAGACGGTCGGCGAGGACAATGTCCTGCACGCGATCGTCACTGTCGGCTGAGGCTTGAACAGCGCCTGAGCGGGTAAGGAAACCCTCCAAGTCAACGACAAGGGGGGTTTCCACAATGGCAGAGCTCACGGTGCTGGAGAGCAAGCTCGGCGAGGTCGCGGGCCTGGCAATGGCTGCGCAGGGCGCGACGGAGAAGATCTCGAAGCTGGTCGAGGAAGAGGGCGATCAGGAGTTGCTCGAAGGTCCTCGAGCGGATGAACCAGGAGGCGGCGGAGACGGAGGAGCGCTGCATCGAGGTGCCGAGCGAGTTCGAGGGCAAGAAGACCGCGATCCTCGAGAAGGCCCGCGAGGTCAAGCAGGAGGCGACCGAGATGATGCGGACCTATCTCGGCGACGACGCCGACGCGCTCGACGGCTTCGAGTTCCTGACGATGGCCGAGGCCGGCGAGGTCGGTCACTGGTCGATCGTCGAGGTGCTCGCCCAGCGCGCCCGCGACGCGCAGACCTCGAAGCTGGCGATGTGGGCGAAGCCGATCCAGGAGCGCCACTTCGAGCAGGCGAAGGAAGGCTCGCTGAAGCTGGCGCAGGCCGAAGACCCGAACGCGACCGAGTAGTCGCAAAGCCGGCACAAAGGGCATCAGGACCGCTCCGTAGACTGGCGCCGTGGCCAAGGCTGCGGCGTCGGTCTTCTCCTGCCCCGAGTGCGGGTACTCGTCCGGCCGCTGGTTCGGCAAGTGCCCGGGCTGCGGTGAGTTCGGCACGCTCGTCGAGGAGACGCGCGCGGATCCCCGGGCGCCCGCTGCGTCGGCCGCGCGCCCGCTCCTGCGCCTGGTCGACGTCGAGGTCGAGGAGGCAGCGCGGATCTCTGACCGGCGTCCCCGAGCTCGACCGCGTCCTCGGCGGCGGGCTCGTCCCCGCGTCGCTCGTCCTCGTCGGCGGGGAGCCGGGCGTCGGCAAGTCGACCCTGCTGCTGATGGCGCTTCGCTCGATGAGCGCCGACCGCCGCGTGCTGCTCGTCACCGGCGAGGAGTCGCCGGCGCAGGTGCAGCTGCGTGCGGCGCGGCTGGGCGGCGCGGCCTCGGTCGAGGTGCTCGCGGAGACCGAGCTCGAGGCGGTCTGCGCGACGCTCGAGCGCGAGCGTCCCGAGGTCTGCGTGATCGACTCGGTGCAGACGCTGTACGCAGCCGAGCTCGGCTCCGCGCCCGGTTCCGTCGCCCAGGTGCGTGAGGCCGCCGCTCGCCTGCTGCGCGTCGCGAAGGAGAACGGGGTCGCCGTCTTCCTCGTCGGCCACGTGACGAAGGACGGGACGGTCGCCGGCCCGCGCGTGCTCGAGCACCTCGTCGACTGCGTGCTCCAGTTCGAGGGCGACCGCTACCGCGCGCACCGGATCCTGCGTGCAGCCAAGAACCGCTTCGGCTCGACGAACGAGCTCGGCGTCTTCGAGATGACCGGCACCGGCCTCGTCGGCGTCCCCGATCCTTCCGAGCTCTTCGGCCGCAGCGAGGCGGGCGAGATCGGCGCGGCCGTTGCGTGCGCCCTGGAAGGGACGCGCCCGATCATGCTCGAGATCCAGGCGCTCGTGGCGCCCACCGACCTGGCGATGCCGCGCCGGGTCGCCACCGGCGTCGACCCGAAGCGGCTCGCGATGATCGTCGCCGTGCTCGCGCGGCACGCGCGCCTGCCGCTCGGCACCGCCGACGTCTTCGTCAACGTGGCCGGCGGCGTGCGGATCGACGAGCCGGGTGCCGACCTCGCGGTCGCGCTCGCGATCGCCTCCGCGGCGCGCGGTGTTGCCGTGAAGGAGGGCCTCGCCGCTTTCGGCGAGCTCGGACTGACCGGCCGGCTGCGAGCGGCGACCCAGGCCGAGCGGCGCCTGGAGGAGTGCGCGAAGCTCGGGCTTCAGCCGTGCTCGTCCCGAAGGGCACGCCCGGCGGGCGAAGCCGGCGCTGGCCGAGGCGGAGACGGTCCGCGAGGCGGTGCGGGCGGGCCTGAAGGCGGAGGCTAGCGACGAGTGAGCGTCAGCGTCGCGCGCCACGTCGTCGTGTAGGCGATGTCGCCTTCCTGCGCCGGTCTCCTGCCGGAGAGGGTGAGCGTGACTCGTCTCCGCGCGAAGACGGCGGAGTTGAACGTCCGCGCGACGACGAGCGTTAGCGGAACGGCGCCCGTGTTCATGTCGCACGGGCCGCTCGCTGGGTAGAGGTCGGTCGCCTCGACGAATGGCGCGCGCACGAACGGAAGCGCGAGCTGGACGCGCACTGTGCCGTGACCGAGTGCAAACGTCACGGGCGCCCGCTGTGGTGCAACCAACAGCGTGCTCGAACACTCGGCGCTCCGGGACGGAACGCCGGCACGCTCGGCCAGGACGAAACGAGCGTGCGCCTCGCCCGCTCCGCTGACGCGGATCGAAACCGTCGGTCGCCCGGCCGCCGCGTGAAGCCTGAGCTGCGGATGACTCCCGGCGCTGAGAGTCACCGTCGCTGCCCCGTCGCCATCCTCGCCCGGCCCCTCGTGCGCGACCTGGGCCGACCGAACAGTCGCGCTCAGCGAGGTCAGGACGTACCTCGGTTCGCCGTTCGCTCCCGCGGCCGAGGCGGCTGTCACGGCAGCGATGAGCAGGCCGACGCGGATCACAGGTCCGCGTCGGCGCTGATCGTCTCCTTCGTCGCGCACGTCACCTGCACGGCGCGCACGGTGTCTCCCTTGACTGCCCCGGTCTTGGAGAGTGCCGTCTCGAACTTGCCGGACGACTTCGGCATCACCGATCCCAGCTTCGAGATGCCGCCTTTCGTCTCGAGCGTCAACTCGACTTCGTTCCCGCAGGGATCCCACTCGGATCCCTTCACGGTCAGGATGTCGGCCTTCTCGTCGTAGCCCGCTTTCAGTGACGGGTTGAACTTCGCCACCGGCACCGGAGTGACGGTCAGGTCGGCCGTGCGCGTCACCCCGGCGTAGGAGGCGGAGATCGTCACGGTCGTCGGCGAGCCCAGGCTCTTCGTCGAGACCTCGAACCCGGCACTGGAGGAACCGGCGGCTACCAGGATGATCGTCGGGACTTTCGCCACGCCGCCATCGGAGCTGGAGAGGCTCACAGAAGCCCCTCCGGCAGGGGCCGGCCCGCCGAGCGTGACGGTGCCCTTGGCGGTTTCGCCGCCATGCACGGTCGTGGGTGCGAGGACGAGTTCGGCGAGGGTCGTGGCCGGCGCCGAAGGCTCGGTCGGCTTGGGCTGCGCGGGCGGCGGCGATGGTGGCGGGGGTGGGGGCGGCGCGCCTGGCCCCGGCACGTTCGGCGGGAGGTGAAGGGCAGTCGCAGCGATCCGGAACGGCGCAGGGCCTTTCCCGCGCACGACCCGAGCAATCACGTCGATGCCCCCGTTCGCTTCGGGATCTCCCTCGCCTGCGGCCGTCGGATCCCAGAGCCCGGCTGGAGCCGTCCTGAACTCGACCGGAATGACGACGGTGCCCGCCTTTGCGCTCGTCGGGGCGCGGACGCCGATCGTCACCCGCCGCGTGGCTCCCGGGCGCAGAGGGGTGTCGGCGCCGTTGATGTCGACCAACCAGCCCGGGGGCACGAACAGCGGCACGGCGAGGAACGACACCTCGTGCTTGCAGTTGCGCGCCGCCCGCAGGACCACCGTCGAACGTTGCTCCCTCACCGCGTTGCCGGAGGCGAGGGAGTGCGTCTGGAAAGTGAAGGCACTTCTGATCTCGTTGTCGCTGCCGACGGAATCCTTCGGCATCTGCATGGTGATCGAGATCCCCGTCGAGTCCGAGCCCCGCGAGCGCCACGGAGTCCCGACGATCGCGCGGCGCCCGGCCGCAGAGCCGGCAGCTTCACCCGCGCTGCCACGGGGGCCGACGGGCGTGCCTCGGCCCCGCAGTCCTCGGTGACGGCGTAGGGTTGAGCGACCCGAACGGTGGCGGTGCCTCCGGCGGCGGGCGCCGTCCCCCGGTTGGCGACTCCGAAGCGCAGGAACTCGAGGTGTCCCTTTTCCGGCGCGATCGGCTCCAGGCGTGAGCGATTCTGCGGCCCCAGGGCGATCCCGGTCGCGGTGAAGACCGGCGTTGACGTCCTCAGGACAAAGCGGTGCGGCTCGCGCCCGACGATCGGGGCGAACGGAGCTCCAATGTTCGGCAGGAGGGGTGGGGTGTAGTTGGCGTCGACGATGCAGGACCCGTCCTGGTCGAACCCCCGCATCGAGAACCAAAGCCCGGTGGTGTAGTTGGTGTAACTCTCACCCGGCTCCAGGACGGCCTCGTCGATGTGCTGGGTCGACGATGAGCGGACGATCTGCTCGGGATGGTCCCTCGGGCGGGAGTCGTCTACCCACGCCAGCAGCACACCGCTCTTGGGGGCACCGGCGTCGTCGTTCTCGGCCCGCGGCATTCAGCCTGGTACCGACGTAGGGGAGGCGGCTGCCGAGCAGCGCCAGGAGCCGCGCAAGCAGGCGCGTTCTTACGAGGTCATCGTCGGAGAGCTGCGTCAGGCGCAGCGCCGTCGGCCGGTCGCTTCGCGGCAGACGTTCCACCGGCCAGAGACGAACGGTTCCGCTGAAGCGCCGCGCGTTGATCATGCGCGTCGTCGGCTCTGCCGTGGACAGCCAGCCGGCGATCATGCGCGTGTACGCCCCGAAGCTGCGGTCGATCGCGTCCAGAGCCATCGTGTCCCACCAGCCGACGCAGTCTGAACCGCCGCCCAGAAGGGACAGCGCCACGCCGCCGGGCTCGATGTTCGGGCATCGGCAAGGGTCGAGGTTGCCGTCGCCGTCGTAGTCGCACGGGGTCGAGTACAGGTCGGGCTCGCCGAGCTGGTGCCCGAGCTCGTGAATGATCGCCGTTAGCGCCTCGGAGTCGTTCGAGTTCTCCGCCGCGACCGCAGCCGTGGTCTCGATGACGAGCGGCCGCCGCGGCGTGGGGACGGTGTAGCGGAGCACGCCGCCGCCCTCCTGGCCGCCGCGACTGTGGTAGTTGTCGATCACCAGCAGCCGGTGGTGCCGCGCCACGTCGCGCTCGGTGATCGCCCCCCGGCGGATGGCAAGGTTGAGCAGCGTCGTCGCCGCGTCGGAAACGATGCCGTTCGGGCCGAAGTTGCGGGCCGCCGCGTACTGCTGGACGTTGTGCGGCGCCGACCACCAGCCGTCGGGACTGCGTGGGTCGGCGACGACCCGGAAGGCCCAGTGGACGCGCCCGTAGCTCGCGGCTCTGTAGCGCTCGTTGACGCGCTGGTTCAGGATCTCCTGCCACTCGCGCGCGGCGTGACGCGGGGGGCCGATCGTCGAGAATCGCTCGGGGGAGCAGGGGGCACCGGCCCGGAGGCAGTCCGGCTGCCCATACTTGACCAGGAGGACGAGCGCCGGCTGCTCTCTGACCGAGCTCATCTGGGCCGAACTCATTGTGTCCACGAGGAGCCCGGCCGGGCGTGCTTCTGCCGGATGGGTCGTGGCGAGCACCGGCGCGAGCACCGCCGTGAGCATCCCCGCCGCCAGGAGCCTGCCCCGCCCGCTCGCTTACCCTCGCTGTCGTCGTCCTTGGCCGAGCATTCCTTGTCCTCCGGGTAGTCGACGTTGCCGTCGCCGTCGTTGTCCTTGCCGTCGGAGCACTGCGGGAGATTCGGGTCGGGGCTCTCGCTGTCGTCCTTGGCGTTCTGCACCCAGTGTCCTCGAGGTCGACCTTGCCGTCGCCATCGTTGTCCTTGCGGTCCGCGCAATCGGGGAGGGCGGGGTCGGGGCTCTCGCTATCGTCCTTGGCGTTCTCGCAGCCGGCGTCCTCGAGGTCGACCTTGCCGTCGCCGTCGTCGTCCTTGCCGTTCGCGCACTGGGGGAGCACGGGGTCGGGGCTCTCGCTGTCGTCCTGCGCGCTGTCGCAGCCCGGATCGGCCAGGTCGGCCCTGCCGTCGCCATCGTTGTCGTTGCGGTCGGCGCATTGGGGTACGGGTGAAGCGGGACGCGCCGGCGCGAGAGGGCGACGACGGTCAGAGCGGTACTCGCACCGCGCTAGACCAGCTGCGTAGTAGCAGCGTGTCCTACCGGGCGCGTGGTCTTGTCGCGCACCTCCAGGCCGGAGAGTTGTTCCGCGACGATTCGCGAGCTGCGGATCGCTCGCGGGTATCGTCGTCTCGACGCTGAAGGCACCAGACCTTTGGACTGGCAACGGCGAGCTGCAAGCGGTCGCTCCCTACAACGAGGAAGATCCGACGACGCGGTCGCAGCGGTCGGTACGCCAGTTCGTGCCTGTGATGTGCGTGACCTGCTGGCGACGTGGCTGCTGGGCTGACGAACGGTGGCGAGCTGATCACGATCTGAAGAGCAGCTCGGCAGTGCGAGCGCACGACCGCACGGCTCGTGTTGCTGTGATCACGGCGGCGGCGATAGCGTCATCGGGGAGGGGCAGGTAGATCGTGCTGGTTGTGAGAGTCGGTGACGCGGCTAAGTGTCGAGCTGAAATTTCCACCAACACGGTGCGGTGCGCTTGCGTGGTGAGGCTGAAGGTGACCTGAGCGTAGCGGCAGCGTTGGGGAAGCGCGAAACGGAGGCGATACTCCAGCGTTTGCTGAGGGCACGATTGCGAGCGCGGGGATGACTGAGTGAGCGGATCTCGGCTGGGGGAGCAGGAGGATCGGCCATTGGCGTGCGACGACGTTGACTTCCACAGAACGGAGCAGGGTTCTCTCCAAATGACAAACGTCACGGCCACGGAATAGGTCGAAAGAGGTCTTTTGTTGCTGGGCGACGATTGGGCGGGTCCAGGGTGTGCGCCTGCAGGTATACGGACGTCGTAATTCCAGGCGCCGCTGATGGGCCACACCTCGAAGGGAGAGAGGGTGGCAAGGTGCTGCCGGGCGTCGCTTTGGCGGAAGGAGACGGAGATGAAGCGTGAAGGGCAGCCGGGCAAAGAGCCGCCCAGAACGTCTCCCACCGGTTACCGGCGACGTTGATCACCTGACCCGGCCTGACTGTCTGGGTGGAGGCTGAGAGCGAAGGCTGGGCAGTCGCTGGGTCGGCGAGGAGGAGTGCGCCAGCGAGGCGACGATCAGTGCAAACAGGCCCTCGCCGAATCGGGTGATCAGCCAGTGATCTCGTAGTCGCTGTAGGCTGTGCATGGGAGGGAGCTTCCGGCGAGGCAATGACACCTCGATGACGGCGCAATGACGGCGGATGCCCTCGAAATTCGGCTTCTGGGCGGGCTCGAAGTGCTCGTCCAGGGAGAGCCGCTAGCGCTCGGAGGCGCGCGCCAACGCGCGTTGCTCGCCCTGCTCGCGCTCCGAGCCGGCGAGCTCGTGCAGCGAGATCGACTGATCGACGATCTCTGGGGTGAGAGGCGACCTCGAAACCGGCGAACGCGCTGGCCGCGCTCGTGGCACGGCTCCGCAAGGTGCTCCCGCGCGACGTTCTGCTCACGCACGGCGGCGGTTATGAGCTCCGCGTCGACGACGAGACGATCGACCTCGTCCGCTTCGAGCGGTTCTTCGCGCGAGGGCTGTACGCGATCCGGCGACTGGCCGAGCTTGCTGCGGGAGGCGCTCGCGCTGTGGCGGGGCCCCGCGCTCGCCGAGTTCGCCTACGAGTCCGTGGGCGCAGCCCGTGATCGCCCGGCTGGAGGAGCTTCGGCTCGCCGCCCTCGAGGCGCGGATCGACGCGGACCTCTCGACGGGCGGCGGCGCGGAGCTCGTCGGCGAGCTCGAGGAGCTCGTGCCCGAGCATCCGCTCCGGGAGCGTCTGCGCGGCCAGCTGATGCTCGCGCTCTACCGCGCCGGCCGCAGGCGGACGCGCTCGAGGCGTACCGCCGGGCCCGCAGCGCGCTCGTCGACGAGCTCGGGATCGAGCCGGGCCGGGAGCTCCAGGAGCTCGAGCGGGCGATCCTGCGCCAGGACCGACGCTCGCTCCCGACCGCCCGGCCGGCGCACCGGCGCGGCGTGTCGTGCTCGTCTGCGCTCTCGACCCGGAGAGCGCCGATGCGCTGCTCGCGCTGGCCGAGCCTCTGGCTGCTCGCTCGGACCGCGAGGTGCTCCTGCTCCTCGTGGCGCCGCGGACGGTCTTCCGAGGCGACGGGGCTCGCCCACGATCGTGCCCGGGCGGCCGCCGATCGCGGCGTATCGATTCGGGCGGCGGCATTCACGTCTCCGGAGCCGGGCGATGACGTCCTGAAGGTTCTGCGGGAGCACGACGTCGACCTGCTGCTGGTCGATGAGCCGCCCGGTGCCTTTCCGGGGCCGCTCGCACCGCTGCTCGATCGGCGCCCTGCGACGTCGGGATCCTGTTCGCGGGCGCGGCTCGATCTCGGATCGGCGCGCCCGGTGCTCGTTCCGTTCGGCGGAGCCGAGCACGAGTGGGCGGCGGTCGAGGTCGGCGCGTGGCTCGCGAGGGCGACCGGTGCCGCGCTTCGCCTGGCCGGGACGGCCTCGGGCGAGGCAGACCGCGACGCGAGCCGGCTGCTGGCGACCGCCTCGCTCGTCGTCCAGCACACCGCCGGGGTGGCCGCGGAGCCTCTCCTCGTCGAGGCGGGCGCCGACGGAATCATCACGGCCTCGGAAGAGGCCTCGCTCGTCGTCTCGGCTTCTCGGACCGCTGGCGCGAGGAGGGCCTCGGCGAGACGCGGCTGGCGGTCGCACTCGGAGCCCGGGCGCCCGTGCTCGTCGTGCGGGGTGGGCTACGCCCGGGCGGTCTTGCGCCGCGGGAGAGCCTGACCCGCTACACCTGGTCGCTTTCCTCCGTCTAGGCAGACAGGCGGGCCGGTACTCCCGGTCGGGGAGGTACAGCTCCCACTCGTCGCGGGTCAACGTGCGCCTCGCAACGGAGCACGCACGGGTCTCCCAGACGTCTGGTCGCAGGTCGTGGACGAATCCGTGCCCCGCTCGTAGACGGAGACGATCCCGGTTCCGTCGGAGGTGAAGGCCGCGTTGGCCTCGAGGTTGTCCAGTCCGGGCAGCGGTGTTCCGAGCTGAGCCTGCGCCTTGACGTCGAAGAGGCGCGTCGTGCCGTCGGTGCCCGCGGTGACCATGAGACGGCCGGTCGGATCGAAGTCGATCGACTGCACCCAGCCGGCCACGGCCAGTACGGGCGGCCTACCGGCTTACCGGTCTGGGCATCCCAGAACTTGACGAAACCTGTCCCGCCTCCGGTCGCGAGCAGCTTCCCGTCAGGCGTGAATGCGACCGCGTCGCCGAACCCATAGCCGTCGTCGATGTTCGCCGTGTACAGCAGCTTGCGGTCGATAGGCGCCACACGCGGGCAACGCCGCCGCCGGGCCCTCGCGTGGCGGCCCCGGCGAGGAGTGTCCCGTCGGGGCTGAACGCGAGCGCGAACACCGCTCCTTCGCGATCAGGTCGCGCGTGACGAGTTTCCGCTCTCGACGTCCAGACGTAGACGCGGTTGTCGCTGCTCGAGGCCGCCAGCAGCTTGCCGTTCGGGCTGAAAGCCACGGCGATGGCCTCGGAGGCGTGCGCGGCTTCGGCACGATCGGCGGGCCGACGAACGCCGGCTGGCCGCGTACGAGCGTAGATGTGACCCATCCGGTCGCCAGGCTTCGACGCGTCCGCGAACGGCGGTGGTCACGAAGAGCGTTCCGTCCGGTTGCCACGCCACGCCGCCCGCCCGCCGCGCGACCGGGGCGTCAACGCGATCTGCCGGCCGCTCGCGAGTTCGACGATCGCGGTGCGACCGTCGCTCTGCGGAGTGGCGACGAGCCGGCCGTCCGGGCTCAGGGCGAACTGGCCGGCGCCTGTCGAATCTCGGGCATTGCCGGAGCCGCCCGGAGCGGTCGACCGAACCGTGTTGCCCCGCAGATCCCAGGTGATGGCGGCGCCGTCGAGCGCGACCGTGTGCAGGCGGCTTCCGTCCCGGCGAACGCGATGCCGAGCGCCGGCCGCCGTGTCCGCTCAGCTGCTGCGAAGCTCGCCGCTCGCCGCGTCCCAGACGATCACCTGGGCGTCGTCCCGCTCGAACGAGGGTCGAGCCGTCGGGGCTGAACTCGATCTCCTGTACTGCCGTGTGACGCCGCGGAGCTCGCGGCTTCCGGTCGCGAGGTCGTACATGGTGATCGAGCCGTCCGGTGCCCGACCGCAAGCGCTTCCGGCCCGTCGACGTGAACGGGAAGTTCCCGTGCGGGTCGTCGAGCTCGCGACGAGCCGCCACGGCCGGATGCTCCAGATCGCGAACCGGGCGGGCACGTCGGTCCAAAGCTCCGGCTTAGTAACGAGGTGATGATCAGATAGCGGCCGCGGGCGCGGAAGTTGACGTCCGAGAACGGCCGGGCGCCTGGCGCCGGTCGGAGCCGATGGAGCAGGCGACCGGTGCGAGTCCCGGATCTCGATGGTGCCGTTCGCGAGGCGGCCCAGGTTCGGTTGTCGTCGGTGATCGAGAAGAAGTCGTCGGGCGACTTGCGGAGCAGTGCATACGGAGTCTCGGCGCCGGTGCTCAGGTTGATCTTGGCGAGGCGGATTCCTTCGCCCGAAGCGTCCGACGACGAGCGACTCGCTGCCGCGAAGCCCCAGCCCTCGCTGTCGACGGTTCGGACGACGCGACCGTCTCGCTCGTGGCGAAGGCGAGCTTCCCGCGTTGTTGGCGTAGACGATCCAGCGCCCGTCGGGCGAGGTGCCCACGCGAGCAGCCGCCGGGCAGCGGCCGCGAGATGCGGACGCCGCGGGCTGCGCGCGAGGGCGGCCTCCAGATTCTCCCGTCGCGAGCGAGTCGTCGAGCGCGACGCCCTGCCGTGCGAGTAGCAGGGAGAGGTCGAGGTCCTTGACGAGCAGGGCCTGCGCTCCGAGGCGCTGAGCGACGGCTGCCGTCGCCGAGTGCTTGGCGTCGGAGCGGGAGAGGAGCGCGAGCGCGCCCGCGACGCGCCAGCGCGAAGAGGACCACCGTGCCCGTGAGCAGGACGCGGAGCCGTCGGTTCGTCCGTCGAACATGCCCCGTCTCGGCCTCGGCAGCGGAGCGACTCGCCTCGGTGAAGGTGCGCTCGAGCTCATTCAGCTCGGAGGCATGGCCCGCCGACCAATCGAGAACGGAGGCGAGCCGCACGCCCCGATAGAGGTCGCCCCCGTCGCGTCCACGGTCGTCCCAGTCCTTCGACGCGCGGATCAGGTGCTGGTGCAGGCGGCGCCCCTCGGCGTCCTCCTCGAGCCAGCCACGCAGTCTTGGCCATTCACGCAGCAGAGCTTCGTGCGCGACCTCGGCCGTCCCTTCGCTGACGGTGACGAGGCGCCTCGAGGTGAGGGCGTCGAGAACGCGCCGCGCCCCCTCGTCGGCCTCGAGATCGAGCTCGTCGAGGGCTGCTCGGCGGCGTACGAGCAGGTCGCCGTCACCTCCCGCAAGCCGCAGGAAGATCGAGCGCGCCGTCGCCTGCCCACCCGGGTCGAGGCTTTCGAAAGCTCCCTCGGCGAGCCGGGCCACGGAGCCTCTGACACCGCCGCTTTGTCCGTACGAGGTCGCGGTCAGGGTCGACCCATCGCGCTTTTCCCAGAGCTCCAGCAGCGTGGTCGAGAGCAGCGGCAACGCTCCCGGCTCTTCGAGGACGTCGGCGACCAGGGTATGGGTCAGCGCCGGCTCGACGAGGAGGCCCGCCCGCTGCGCCGGGAGCTCGATCGCGCGGCGCAACTCGCCCGGCTCCATCGCGCCGACGAGCACCTGGTTCTCGGCAAGGAGTGTCGCCAGGCCCGGGTAGTCGGCGAGCCGGCCGTAGAAGTCGGCGCGAATCGCGAGCACGACCACCGTGTCCCCGCGGGCCTCTGCGGCGAGCCGGTCGAGAAACGCTCGCCGCTGAGACTCGTCGCGGCAGTGCGTGAAGACCTCCTCGAGCTGGTCGACCGCGAGCATGAGCCGCCGGTCCGGGACTCTGGTCGAAAGAGCCCTGTGCAACTCCTCAAGCGGACGCTCCCGGGGGCGAATCACGGTCTGGGCCCAGGTCTCGCTGTCCGGGAGTGCGCCCGCCGTCAAAGCCGGGAGCAACCCTGCCCGAAGAAGGGAGGACTTCCCACTTCCAGAGGCGCCGAGGATGCCGAGCGCCGAAGCGCCCGCGAGACGGGCAACCAGCTCGGCGATCACACGCTCGCGGCCGAAGAAGAAACGGGCGTCGCCGGTGTCGAAGGCCGCGAGCCCTTTGAACGGGCAGACCCCGCGATCTGCCTCCGCAGGCGCCTCTCGCTCACCGTCGATGGGCTGAAGGCCGGCAACGTTCTCGGCGAGCTCGGCCTCGGCCGCCCGCAGCTCGCTCCGGCTCACCGCCGTCCGCTCAGCCGCCTCCTCGACGAGGGCCGCTCGCGCCGCGTCGACGAACGCACGGCAGGTCGGAAACCGGTCGTCGGGCCGCTTCGCGAGGGCTCTGCGCACCACGGGATCAAGGCCGGGGAGGCCGACCAGCGCCGGAGCGTCCTCGTGTGCATGGGCGAAGAGCACGGCAGTCCTTCGTGTCCTCTGGAAGGGGGGATGCCCGGTCAGGCACTCGTGGAGCACACAGCCGAGGGAGTAGAGATCGGCGCGACCATCGACGGGCTCACCCGTCACCTGCTCGGGGGCGGTGTACGCGACGGTGCCGGAGAGGTGCGACCCGTGATCCCGCCCGTCCTCGTCGGATCCGCGGGAGAGGCCGAAGTCTGAGAGGTAGCAATGCTCGCTGTCCCCTTCCCGGGCGATCAGAATATTCCCGGGCTTCACGTCGCGGTGCACGAGGCCCCGCACATGGCCCGCATCGAGCGCGGCAGCGATCTGGGCGACGAGCCGGACTGCCCGAGGTGCATCCAGCGGGGCTTCTCGCTCGAGCAGCGCTCCGAGGTCGGTTCCTTCCACGAAGCGCATGGCGATGTACAGGCGCTCCGTCCGCCTCTCCTGCCGAATAGACCGGGACCACATTCGAGTGGTCGAGACTGGCGGCGAGCTCGGATTCCCGCAGGAAGCGGTCCCGGAAGCGCGGGTCCGCAGCCAGCTTTGGCGTCAGCAGCTTCAGCGCGACCGGACGCTTGAGCCGCAGGTCGAGCGCGCGGTAGACGACGCCCATCCCGCCGCGGCCGGCGACGCTCTCGACCCGGTGGCCCTCGAGCTCCTCTCCGGGCCGGAGCTCCCGGCTCGAGGCGACTGGCACGGGATGACCGTACGACGCTGCCGAGAAGAACGCAAGCCGTCGCTCCCGCACGAGCTGCAGCCTCCTCGGTGCGGATGACGGGAGGATGACGCTTTCGTGACGGCCGCCTGGGTCGGCGTTAGGTGCCTCTGAGCAGGGATTTTGTGTTAGCAGCCGGTTAAAAGCCCTGGAAACTTGGCTCTTTTGAGCCAAATCCGCTACACTTCGAACCTTCGCCGGCGGCCATTTTCCCCGCCGGCGTCTTGGCGACTACAGGCATCGAAAGGGGAGTGGGTTGTTCAAGGTCGGCGACAAGGTGGTGTATCCGCACCACGGGGCAGGCACGGTCGTAAAGAAGGAGCAGCGCGAGGTTCTCGGCGCGAAGCGCGAGTACCTGACGATCAAGATCCTCCACAACGACATGACCGTGAACGTGCCGTGCGAGAACGCGGAGAAGGTCGGGCTTCGCGCGCGTGATCGACGAGCAGATGGTCGAGAAGGTCCTGAAGGCGCTCCAGGGATCCGGCACCGTGATGCCGAAGAACTGGAACCGCCGCTTCAAGCACAACCGCGACAAGATGAAGACCGGCGACATCTTCGAGCTCGCGGAGGTCGTGCGGAACCTGTCCCTGCGCGATCACGAGAAGGGTCTCTCGACGGGCGAGAAGCAGATGTTCGTCAAGGCCAAGAAGATCCTCGCGAGCGAGCTGATGTACGCGAAGGCGATGGACGAGGCAGAGGCCGGGGTCTGGCTGGACGAGGTCCTCTCCACCGTCGCCAACGGCAAGAAGAAGACCAGGGTCGTCGCGGCCGCAAGCGCCTAGCGCTTCGCGCCGACTCGTTTGTCCGTCTGGGCCGTTCTCGCCGCCGCCGGCCGCGGCGAGCGGCTCGGCGGATCGGTCGACCCGGACCGTCCCAAGGCCTTCGCGCCCCTGAGGGGCCGACCGCTCCTGGCAGAGAGCCTGGAGCGCCTCGAGGCCTCCGGCTGGATCGAGTCGATCGTCGTGGTCGCCCCGCCCGGCTGGGAGGAGCCGGTGATCCTCCTCGCCGAGGAGCTCGGCTGCGGGAAGGTGGTCGCGTCCGTCGCGGGCGGCGAGACGCGTGCCGACTCCGTGCGGATCGGCGTGGGCGAGGTCGCGGCGGATGCAGCGGTGATCGTCGTGCACGACGCCGCGCGGCCGCTGGTCTCGGACGAGGTCGTGGAGCGCGTCGTGACGCCGCTGTCGCAGGGCTGGGACGGAGCGGTGCCGGGCCTCGCGGTCGTGGACACGGTCAAGCGCGTCGGCGCGGATGGGGCGGTCGTCGAGACCTTGCCCCGCGGGGAGCTGGTCGCGGTCCAGACCCCGCAGGCCTTCGTCGCGGACGTGCTGCGCCGCGCACTGGCGAGCGAGTCTGCCTCGGCGGCGACGGACTGCGCGTCGCTGGTCGAGGCGCAGGGCGGCCGGGTTCAGGTCGTCGAGGGCGACCCGCGGCTGCTGAAGGTGACGACCCCGGAGCACCTCGCGCTCGTCGAGAGCTGGCTCGCGGCTTGATCGTCGACTACCACATGCACCTCCGCGATCCGGAGGAGCGGATCGACCATTCCGTCGAGGGGATCGAGCGGTTCGTCGAGGTCGCGATCGAGCGTGGGGTGGACGAGATCGGCTTCACCGAGCACGTCTACTACTTCACCGCCACGCGGGCGCTGTGGTCGCTCCCCTATCAGCTCGAGCGCTGTCTCTACGACCTGGAGACGTACGTCGACGCGGTCGTCGAGGCGAAGCGGCAGGGGCTGCCGGTCAAGCTCGGAATGGAAGTCGACTGGGTCGGCGAGCGGCAGGACGAGCTCGCAGCCGTGCTCGATCCGTATCCGTGGGACTACCTCCTCGGCTCCGTCCACTGGATCGACGGGCTCGGGGTCGACCAGGAGCCGGGGATCTGGGCGGACCGCTCGGTCGACGAGGTGTGGGCGGTGTATTTCGCGGCGCTCGGGCAGCTCGCCGCCTCGGGCCACGTGGACGTTCTCGCCCACCCCGACCTCGCCAAGATCTTCGGGAAGCGCCCGGCCGCGATCGAGTACCCGCCGCTCGACGGCGTCGCGCTGGAGATCTCGACCGCCGGGCTGCGCAAGCCGGTCGGCGAGATCTACCCCGACCAGCCGATGCTCGCGGACCACCCGCCGATCACGCTTGCCTCCGACGCGCACGTCCCGCAGGACGTCGGTCGCGACCTCGACCGCGCCGTCGAGTACGCGCGTGCGGCAGGCTACGACAACGTGACCGTGTTCCAGGACCGCCGGGGACGGCAAGAACCGCTCGGATGAGCGAGGAATACCGCGTCGGCAGCGGCTTCGATGCGCACGCGCTCGAGGACGGCGTACCGCTCGTCCTCGGCGGGGTTCGCGTCGAGAGCGAGAAGGGCCTTGCCGGGCACTCCGACGGCGACGTGATCACGCACGCCCTGATCGATGCGCTGCTCGGCGCGGCGAACCTCGGCGACATCGGCTCGCTCTTCCCTTCCGACCCGGGGCGGACGCCGCCGGGAATCTCCTCGATCGTCCTGCTCGAGCAGGCCTATGCGCGCGTTCGGGAGGCGGGGTGGGAGCTCTCGAATGCGGACTGTGTCTTCATCGGCCAGGAGCCGCGGCTCACGCCGATCCGCGACGAGATGCGCTCGGTGCTCGCGCAGGCGATCGGCGTGGAGGAGGAACGGATCGCCGTCCGCGCGACGACGACCGACTTCCTCGGCTTCACCGGGCGAGGCGAAGGCCTGGCGGCGCAGGCGGTGGCGCTGCTTCGGCGCCGCCCCTGACCAGCGCGAGCGCCGCCTCCTCGATCTCCGCTTCGGAGAGCAGCACCAGGGCTGACGCGTCCCCGAGCGGGATGAACGAGTCCTTGCTCGCCACCCGCGCGACCTGGCCACCGAATCCTGCGTCGACCAGCGAGGCGACGACACCCTCCGAGACGCCGCCGGTGCGACGAGTCTCGTCGACTACGAGCACGCGACCAGTCTCCTCGGCCTCGCGCAGGATGTCCTCCACGGGCAAAGGCGCCAGCCAGCGGAGATCCACCACCCGCGCGGCGACACCGTCGGCCGCCAGCCGCCGCGCGACGCGCAGCGACATCCGCAGCCCGTTCGCCCAGGTCACGATCGTCAGGTCGCGACCCTCGCCGTAGACACGGGCTGCGCCGAGCGGCGCGTCCCCGCGCGCGGGCGCGAGCCACCCCTCGTCGCCCTCCTCGTGCAGGTCGCGCGTGTGGTACAGCGCGATCGGCTCGAGGAAGACGCAGACTCGCCCGTCGATCCGCGCGGCCTCGGTGCACGTCCGCAGCATCGCCGCCGCGTCGTCGGGCCGCGCGGGCGAGGCGATCACGAGCCCGGGGATGTCGCGCAGCACGCCGACCGCGTCGTCGTTGTGGAAGTGGCCGCCGAACCCCTTCTGGTAGCCGTACCCCGCGATCCGGATCACCATCCCGTTCCGGTACTGCCCCTGCGAGAAGAACTGGAGCGTCGCCGCTTCGCCGCGGAGCTGGTCCTCCGCGTTGTGCAGGTAGGCGAGGTACTGGATCTCCGGCACCGGCACGAAGCCGCTCAGCGCCGTGCCGAGCGCGAGGCCGAGGATGGACGTCTCGTCGAGCAGCGTGTCGAAGACGCGGCCGGCGCCGAACTGCTTCTGGAGCCCGCGCGTGACGCCGTAGACGCCGCCCTTCACCGCGACGTCCTCGCCGAAGAGGAGCACCCGCGGGTCGCGCTCGAGCTCCCCGGCGAGCGCGGCGTTGATCGCCTGCGCGAGCGTCACGGGCTCCTCGCTCGCGGACGCACCGGGGACGTCGAGCGCCGATTCCGGCGCGAGCGGCCGCATCACAGCGTCCGCCGAATCGAGCTGCGGTAGCTCCGCGGCCGCGTGCGCGATCGAGAAGACGCGCTCGCGCTCCGCGAGGTACTCCGCAGCGAGCTCCTCGCCGGAACGGCCGAGCCAGCGGCCGGTCGCGAGCAGCGGGTCGGCGTCCCAGTCGGCGCGGATCTCGGCCGGCGTCCGGTAGGCCGCCTCGACGTCGGCGCCCGCGTGGCTGAGGAAGCGCACCACTCGGAGGTGGAGCACCGCCGGCCGCCGTTCCGCGCGGATCCAGTCGACCAGGTCGGCTGCGATCTCGAGGAGAGTCTCCGGATCGTCCCCGGACGCGGCCTCGTAGCGGAGCGTCGGGCGCGCCCGCAGCGCCGACTCCACCCAGCCCGCGGGCGAGCGCACGCTGATCCCGAGCCCGTTGTCCTCGCACACGAAGAGCAAGGGCAGCGGCAGGCCCTGGTACGCGAGCGCAGCCGCGCTGTTCAGGGCCGCCTGCGCGGTCGCGTGGTTGACGGACGCGTCGCCGAAGCTGCAGACCACGATCGACTCCGGCTCCCACGCCTGCTCGACGCCGAGCTTCTTCGCCCGCTCGATCGCGAAGGCGACTCCGACCGCGCGCGGCAGGTGCGAGGCGATCGTCGAGGTCTGCGGGATCACCGTCAGCGCGTGATGCCCGAAGACCTTGTGCCGCCCGCCCGCGATCGGCTCCGCCGCCGCCGCCGTCACGCCGCGCAGGATGTCCGGCACGCCGTCCCGGCCGGCCTGCCCCGCGCGGGCGAGGTAGAAGGCGCCGGAGCGGTAGTGGAGCAGCGCCGGGTCGGTCGGGCGCAGCGCCAGCGCGACCGCGGCGTTGCTCTCGTGCCCGGCCGAGCCGATCGTGTAGAAGCTCCGGCCGGTGTCCTTCAGGTCGCGGGCGGCGAAGTCGCACAGCCGGCTGCCGATCTGCGCGCGCCAGATCGCCTCGGCCTCGGCGTCGCCGCCGCTCCCGGCGGGCAGCTCGCGGAGGCGTTCGAGCAGATGCTCCTCGAGCGGGTCGAGCGTCACGGGCAAAGCCTGCCAGCCAGACTGTGCTCATGGAGCTCCGCCCGTCCAGCGAGCTCGCGATCAGCGAGCTGGCGGAGCTCTTCACCGCCGCGTACGAGGATTACTACGTCCCCTTCCAGGTCGACGAGGCGCGGCTCGCGCACATGGTCGACGCCTACGACCTCGCTCTCGACCGCTCGCTGGTCGCGTGGGACGGCGACACGCCGGTCGGTCTCGCCAACCTCGGCCTGCGCGGCGAGCGGACGTGGCTCGGCGGGGTCGGGGTCGTCAAGGCGCGCAGACGGAGCGGGATCGGCGAGCACCTCACCCGAGCCCTCCTCGACCGGGCGCGCGAGGCCGGTGCGCGCCGGATGCTGCTCGAGGTGATCACGCAGAACGAGCCGGCGATCGCGCTGTACGAGAAGCTTGGCTTCCGCACGACCCGCGAGCTCGCGGTGCTCACGCTCACGGCGGCCGAAGGCGGACAGGCCTCAGATATGTCCCTCCCCGAGGCGCGCCGCCTGATCGCGGCCGCCCGCAGCGCGCCCGAGCCCTGGCAGCGGGACGACGCGACCGTCGACAACCTCGACGGCGTCGCCGCAATCGCGGCCGAAGGCGCCGCCGCTGTCTACCGAATGGAGGGCGAGCGCGTGAATCTCCTCCAGGCGGGCGGAGAAGGGGCCGGCGAGCTCGTCGCCGCGCTCCGCGCCCGCGGCCCGATCCTCGCGCTCAACTATCCGGTGGGCGCCCCGGTGACGGCCGCCCTGCACGACGCCGGCGCCACCGAGGTTCTGCGCCAACTGGAGATGGTCATCGACCTCTAGCGGCAGTCGGCTCCGCCGGGCTGAGGCGCGGAGATCGAGGGGAGGCTCATCTTGTGCGGCGCTGCCAGCTCGTTCACCGTCGCCTCGCCCTCGGCGAGTCGCGCGAGGATCGCCCGCCGCGTCGGGTCGGCGAGGGCGGCGAACGTCAGGCTCAGTTGTGTATAGGGTCGGCGCATGCCGGAACTGAACGCGATCGGAATCACCGTCTCGGATCTGCGACGCTCGCTGCTGTTCTACCGCCTGCTCGGGCTCGACCTGCCGGAAGACTCCGACGAGGATCACGTCGAGGCGACGATGGCGAACGGCACGCGTCTGATGTTCGACCCGGAGGAGGTCATCCGCAGCTTCCTTCCCGAGTGGACGCGTGAGAACGGCAACCAGGTGTCGCTCGCGTTCGAGTGCGCGAGCCCCGCCGAGCTCGACGAGATCTACGCGCGCGTGGTCGCGGCCGGGTTCGAGGGCGAGAAGGAGCCCTGGGACGCGTTCTGGGGCCAGCGCTACGCGCTGCTCGGTGACCCGGACGGGGTGCGGGTCAACCTGTACGCGGCCCTGGGGTAGCTCAGCGGCGCCGCCGGCCGGCCGCGCGGGCCGACTGAGAGCTGGTCTCGTCCGGACGTGAGACCGCGGCGCGGAGCGCGTCCTCGAGCCGGTCGAGTGCGACGTCGAGCTCCTCGAGCGAGTAGTCGAGGTGCTCGGCGACGAGCGCGATCGCTCCGCGCAGCGCCGGCACCGCCGCGAGGACGTTCTTCTCGCCGGCCTTCGTCAGCTCGATCAGCGACGAACGCCCGTCGTCGGGATTGGGGCGGCGCTTGACCTGCCTCCGCCGCTCGAGCCGGGCGAGCTGTGACGAGAGCGTCGTCGCGGGTGTCCCGAGCAGCGCCGACAACTGGCTCGGCGTGATCGGCTGGTAGGCGCGGATCGCGCTCTGCAGCGCGAAGTCGTTCGGGTTCAGCTTCCGCCGTGTCATCGTCGAGTCGAAGAGGTCGTTCGTCAGCTGGCCCAGGATGTAGAGCCGGAAGAGGACGTTGCGTCCGCGGGTCTCTCGTTTCGCCATCTAACTATTTAACTACGAGATCGTATTAACTTACTGCGATGTCGTACTACTTTGGAGGTGGGTCCGATGCGCTTTACCGTCCTCTTCATTCTGGCAGCCGCCTTGGCGGGCACTGCCGCCGGCGCGAGCACACTCGCTCCGGCCAGGATTGCCGCCCGGATCGTCACCGGCAACGGCCCCTGTTCGGAAAACGCGGGTTTCGGCGCGCTGTGGGTGGCCAACGCCGGGGACAGCACGCTCGCCCGGATCGACCCGGTCACGAACAGGGTGACGGCGAAGATCAAGGTCGGGAAGGGTCCGTGCGGCGTCGTCTCGGGCGCAGACGCGATCTGGGTCGACGGCTACGGGACGAACACGGTCGAGCGGGTCGACCCGGTGCAGAGGAAGGTGGTCGCGAGCATCCCGATCGGACCGAGCGTCTGGGACGTCGAGTTCGGCGCCGGATCCGTCTGGGCGACGAGCGAGCTCGACGGGACGGTCAGCCGTATCGATCCGGCGACGAACAAGGTCGTCGCGACGATCAAGGCCGGCTCGGGGCCGCGGCAGGTCAGGTACGGCGCGGGGGCGATCTGGGTCGGCAACGGCGTCGGCAAGAACGTCTGGCGCATCGACCCGGCGACGAACAAGGCCCGCGCCGTGCCCACGGGGCTGCTCGGCCCGGACTCCCTCGCCGTCTCCGATCGCGCGCTCTGGGTCGCGGCGAACTCGGGCTCGCTCGTGCTGCGGATCGACCCCAGGACGCTGAAGATCGTCGCCAGGGTCAAGGTCGGCTTCCACCCGGGCAACCCCGCTTTCGCCTCCGACGGCAGCGTCTTCGTACCGGTCACCGGCGAGGGCACCGTCGTTCGAATCGATCCGGCCCGCAACCGCGTGGTCGGGACGTGGAACGTCGGCTCGAAGCCCTTCCCGGCGGCTTTCGCCTTCGGGGACGTCTGGGTGCCGGTCAGCGGCGCGAGGACGGTGGTGCGACTCCACGTCGGCTGACCGATGAGTTTTCCGGCATAGCCCCGGTCTGATCTGAGAAAGTCCAATCAAACACGTCCGGAGGTGAGGAAATTGCCGAAGTCGATGGTGCTCGTCGCGACGCGCAAGGGGTTGTTCGTGATCGAGAGCGACAACCGCAAGGACTGGACGACGCGCGGGCCGTACTGCGAGAGCTGGCCGCTCTATCACGCGATCTACGACCAGGATTCCGGCACGATCTTCGCCGCCGCGGCGAGCGAGTGGCTCGGCTGCTCGGTCTGGCGCAGCTCGGACCTCGGGGAGACCTGGGAGCAGTCGAGCGAGGGCCTGACCTACGGCGACGATTCGGAGCTGAAGCTGAACAAGATCTCCAGCCTCAGCGCCGGCCACGGCCGGCTGTTCGTCGGCGCGGAGTCGTGCGGCATCTTCGGCAGCACCGACGGCGGGAAGACGTTCGAGCTGGTCAGCACGCTCGACGGGCAGCCGGGGCGCGACAAGTGGAACGACCACGCGAACCAGCCGCCCGGGAATCTCGGCATCTCGCAGACGATGCAGGACCCGGACGACCCGAACCGCTGGTGGGCGATCGTCCAGGGCCACTCGCTGTTCGAGACGACGGACAACGCGAAGACGTGGGCGCCGCGGAACAAGGGCCTGCGCGCGGACTGGCCGCTCGAGGACCCCGAGGTCGGCTACTGCGTCCACTGCCTCGTCCGCTCGCCGGTCGACGGCGAACCGGATGTACCAGCAGAACCACGTCGGCACGCACCGCAGCGACGACGGCGGCCTCGACGTGGACGGAGATCACCGAGGGCCTGCCGGCCGAGTTCGGGTTCGCCGCGGCCGTGCACCCGCACGACAAGGACACCTTCTACACCGTCCCGCTCGACCCCGGGCACGGGCGCACGATGCCCGACGGGCACGCGGGCGTCTGGCGCACGCAGGACGCGGGGTCGAGCTGGCAGCAGCTCGACAAGGGCCTGCCGCAGGAGGAGGCGTTCCTCGGCGTGCTTCGCGCGGGGATGGCGATCGACGGTGAGGACATCGCCCGGCCTCTACTTCGGGACGAGCACCGGGCAGGTGTACGCGAGCGTCGACGAGGGCGAGAGCTGGAACGAGATCGCCAGCTATCTCCCCTCGATCTCGTCCGTCGAGGTGGCGGTGATCTAGTGGCCGAGGTCTATCTGCCGACGCCCCTTCTGCCGCTCTTCCCGGAGCTGACGAAGCGGGTGGAGGTGGACGCGCCGACCGTCGGCGAGGCGATCGCGCAGCTGAACGAGCGCTGGCCCGGCTTCCGGGACCGGCTGGTCCAGGCCGGGCCGGCGCTCAGGCCGCACATCAACGTCTACGTCGACAAGGAGCGCGGCGGGCTCGACACGCCGATCGGCGAGCGCTCGCGCGTGGACGTGATCGCCGCGATCAGCGGCGGCTGACCCTTCGCACTGCGACGCATTTTCTTTCGTGTTCCGGGTAGCTGAGAGAGGACACCGAGAACGAAAGGAGTGATGCACCAGATGGCCATGATGGAAATCTGGACATACCGTGAGCAGAACTGGACGAGCATGGACCTCACGGGCTACGACGTCGAGGCGCTCGACGGAGGCATCGGCAAGATCGACGAGGCGAGCAACGAGATCGGCTCGTCCTACATCGTGGTCGACACCGGCCCATGGATCTTCGGGAAGAAGGTCATGCTCCCGGCCGGCGTGGTCATGCGCGTCGACAAGGACGAGGAAAAGGTCTACGCCAACCGGACGAAGGACCAGATCAAGAACGCGCCCGAGTTCGACGACAACATGATCACGGACGAGGGCTATCGCGGCAGGCTCGGCTCGTACTACGGGCCCGGCGGCGAGGGCTACAACAACTGATCGAGTCATTGCTCCGGCGGGGGGTTGCGGCACCCCGCCGGAGCTTCTACTGGAAGAGTGGCCGGTAACGGTCGCGCCAGGCGTCGTCCGAGGCCGACCGCCGGAAGAACCCCTCGAGGACAGTGCGTGGAGTCGACTCCTCCGCCCGCGCGAGCAGGCAGGTCGTCGCGGCGAGGAAGTGGGGAAGCAGATCGTCCCCCGCGCGCGCGATGCGGAGCGCCTCCTCGAACGCCCAGATCATGCGCTCGCCCTCGGCTCCGCCCGGATCTTCCCGCAGTTCGGAGGCGAGCTTCCCCAGGTCGAAGGTGTCCCAGTCGTAGCCGTGCATCGCTGTTCAGACGAATCTTGCGCCGCGAAGTTCGTTCCGTCTAGGTGCGCCGACCGGGCCCTGCTCGGGTCTAGCGGCTGTCGAGCGAGTAGCCCCCTGCCAGCATCGGCTCGGCGCGGGCCAGGCACGCTTCCCAGCTCGGCACGTCCCAGCCGAGGGAGTCGGCGAGGCGGGCGATCATGTTGAAGAGCGCGCCGACGTGGATGGCGTCGACGAGCGCGTCGTCGGAGACGCCGGCGTCGCGCACTCGCTGGGCGTCTTCTGGGGTGAGCTCGTCGGGCCGCAGGGTCAGCTGCTCGAGGAAGCCGAGTGTGGCGCGCAGCTTCTCGTCGACGGGAGCGGTCCGCCAGTCACGCTTGACTGCCTCCCAGACGTCGTCACCGAGCGCGTACGCCGCGACCGCGGCGTGGGAGTTCGTTCAGAAGGGGCATTGCTGGAGGTGCGAGACCCAGCCGGCGAAGAGCTCGCGCTCGCCGGGCGTCCAGTCGGACTCGCCGCGCATCGCCAGCTCGAGCGCGTCGGAGAACGGCCGCCCGAAGATCTCCGGCCGGTAGTAGAGCGTCTTCAGGACGCCGCTCGGCTCGGTGCCGCGCTGCTCGCGGATCCGGTCGAGGACGACCCGGTTCTCCGGGCTGTGGCCGGAGTCGACGGCGGCAAGCCTCAGAGGCACGCGAGGCCCTGCTCGATGCGGTGGAGGCCGGCGTCGACCGCTGCGGCGACGGTCTGCTCGAAGATCTCGTCGTCGGAGAAGCCGGCGTCTTTCAGCGCCTGGACGTCGGCGTCGGTGACCTTGTAGGCCTCGTTCCGGACCTTGTCGAGGTAGGCCGCGAACTCGGAGGGTGCGGGACGGTGCGGCTGCGCCGCCTCGCGGAGGTCGTCGATCAGCGCGTCGTAGCGGGTCACGCAGGCAGCCTAACGCGGTCGTCTTCGACGACGACGAGCCCGTCGGCGAGCAGCGAGGCGACGGCCTCGGGGTCGGTGGCGGCGGGCTGCGGCTCCGCCGCCACGAGCCGCAGCAGCGCGGCGCGGCGCTGGCGGAACGATCCTTCGAACGGCCCCTGCTTGCGCTGCGGCTCGTAGGTGCGGCCGCGGGAGGGGCACTGGGCTGCCAGCGGGCACTCCCGGCAGCGCGGCACGCGCGCGAGGCAGACGGTCGCGCCGAGGTCGAACAGCGCCTGCGCGGCGGCCGGCGAGAACTCCGTGCCGGTCCGATCGAGCACGCGCGCGATGTTCACGTCGACGGGCAGCACTCCGCGGCCGAACGCGAAGTTCCCGATCGCGGCGGCGGTGTACGGCCCGACACCGGGCAGCTCGGTCAGGTCGTCCGGCCAGCCGTGCGCGGAGACCTGCTGAGCGGCGCGGTGTAGAGACACCGCCCGCCGGTTGTACCCGAGGCCCTGCCACGCGCGGATGACGTCTGCGGTCGGCGTCGCCGCGAGCGCGTGCACGTCCGGCCACCGCTCGAGCCAGTCCAGGTACCGCGGCACGACCCGCGAGACCTGGGTCTGCTGGAGCATTACCTCCGAGACGAGGATTGCGTAGGGGTCGCGCGTCCGCCGCCAGGGGAGGTCGCGGCCGTGCCGTGTGAACCATTCGAGGAGGAGCTCCTCCACGCGGCAAGTCTACGAGTGAAGCTTTCGGAGTCGAGCACGATCCAGAGGCAGACGGCCGCGAGCGGCAGCTCGGCGACGAGCGCGAGCACGATCGCGTAGGTCAGGTCGCGCCCGCTGGAGGTGAGCAGGTCGAACCAGGCGTCGACGACGAGCAGCGTCCCGGCGCACGCGGCGCACGCCTGGAGGAACCGGCCGCCGTGCCACGCCGAGAGGGCGGTCGCGAGCAGCGCCGCGGCGAGCATCACGTCGAAGCCGGCCCAGGCGACGTCCCAGTGCTCGGCCACTTCGTGCGAGGGGAGCGTCGTCGCCAGCAAGATCGTCCACGGGACGAGCAGGAGCGCGGTCAGCGCAAGGAGCGGTGGAACCCAGCGTCTCACGTGCGCGAGAACGCGACCCGCGGTAGCTGCCCTTCGACGAGCATCGCCGCGAGGCCGACGCGCGGCAGTCCGAGCGCGCCCTCGAAGACGAGGTAGCGCGGCTCCCAGCGCGGGTCGAACTTCGCGTTGAACCGGTAGAGGCGCTCGACCTGGAAGAAGCGGTCGAGGAACCCGAGTGCTCGCGCGGCCGCGCCCTGCGCGCGAATCAGCCGGGCGAAGGCCGCGAAGTTCAGCGATAGCTCCTCGATTCCGCGCTCGCGCATCAGTTCGACTGCCTTCACCACGAGGTACTCCGTCAAACCGTTCGGCGTGTCGTGGTCGCGGCGCATGAACGAGAGCGACATTGCCGGGCGGCCGTGGCTCGGGACGAAGTGGAGGAAGCCTCGGACGCGGTTGTCGGCGTCACGCGCGACAACGACGACGCTGTCCGGCTGATGAGCGGCGTCGAGCGAGTCCATCGCCATCGAGAAGCCACGCTCGGGCGCGCCGTCGAGCCAGCGTGCGGAGACGAGCGTCGAGCTCGGCGCGGGTCGGCGGGTCGAGCCGCCCGAGCTCCTGCGCCTCGATCGAGTAGCCGGCCGCCTCCAGCCTCGAGACCGACTGGCGCACCTTTCGGATCGCGCGCCCCTCGAGCGAGAACGTGGCGGTCTCGACGATCGCCTCGTCGCCGATGTACATCGCGCGCAGGCCGGCGTCGCGGAAGAGGGGGAGGGTGGACGCGCCGACACCGACGGCGCCGAGCCGCAGGCCGTGCCGCTCTGCGAAGGCGCAGGTTTCTCTCAGCACGAGCGGGAGCGAGGCGGGCTCGCCGACGGGGTCGCCTGAGAGCAGCATCACGTTCCCCTCGATCCGGTACCCGACGAACGCGCGCCGGTCCGAGCTGAAGAGGTACTGCGTGTCGCGGCGGAGCTTGAAGAAGGCGAGCGTGTCGCGGCCGTGTACGCGGACGAGCTCGTCGGCGAGGCGCCGATCCGTCTCGACCGGCGGCGCGAGCGGCCGGAAGGCGAGGTAGGCGAGCGCGAGCAGCCCGCCGAGCGCGATCGCGCCGGCCGCGAACGGCAGCCAGGCGGCGTCGTCCCCGAAGGCGACCGGGCCTTGCCGCCAGAGCAGCAGGTCGGCGGTCTCGTGCGCGACGAGGCGCGGCGAGTAGACGTGGGCGATCGCCACGACGAACCCGCCGACGACGGCAACGCTCGCTGCCGCTGCTGCGAGCGCGCGCAGGAGGGCGCGCGGCGACGGGCCGGTCGTGCCGGACGTAGAACGCGCCTCGCCCCAGCCAGAGCAGTGCGGCCGCGGCGAAGGAGAGCGCGGCCTCCTCGAAGTCGAACCCCTTCACGAGGTCGAGCGCGCCGAGCACGACGAGCAGTGCGAGGGCAGCCTGCCAGGCCCGGTGGCGCCGCCGTCCGAGATAGAAGGCGCAGACGATCAGCGCGACGCTGGCGGGAACTGCGAGCGTGTGGAAGAGCGGCACGAACTCGACCGGCTCGACCTGGAGGAGCAGGTGCCCGCGCCAGGCGACGTTCGGCGTCAGCGCGGAGGCGAGGTTGACCGCGCCGACCGCGAGCGCCACTGCCGCTGCGAGGGTCGGCAGGCGCTCGAGCCGTCGGCGTTCCCGAAGCGGCGCCGGCACGCGGTGGATCCCGAGCCGCCAGGTCGCAGTGTCGCGCAGGCGCGGGAAGAGATCGCGCCAGTCCTTGGCGACGAGCCAGAGGGCGAGGGCGGCGAGGGCCAGGGCGATCCGGCGATCGCTCGAGTGGCCGCCAGCGATGCGGCCGCACCCCCGAGGGCGAGCCCGAGGTGGCATTCGTGAACCCGGCGGCCGAGAACGTGCACGCGCGGCCCGCTCGGGTGGCGCTCGAGACGGACCATCGCGACTGACGGTATCGGCGATTCCGGGCGATGGGGTTAACAGCGCGTTAAGTCTGAGCCGGCGTCTACCTCGCCCGGCGCCAGCGCCGGCGCCGGTACCGTCGGAGGGTGGCCGGCTTCGTCGACCTGCACACCCACGTCGTCCCATCCGGGGACGACGGCGCACAATCCGTCGAGGCGGGTCTGGCGCTCTGTCGCCAGATGGCCGCCGACGGGGCAGCGGTCGTCTACGCGACGCCGCACATGCACCCGCTCGGACAGCTGGTTCCCGATCACGGAGGACCGAATCGCCCTCGTCCGCGAGGGCTACGCAGAGATGAAGCCCGCGTGCGCGGAGTTCGGCCTCGACCTCCGCCTCGGCTGGGAGCTGGCGGCAACGGGAGTCCTGGTCGGCGAGCTGGGGGACTACGTCCTGGAGCAGACGAACGCGATCTTGCTCGAGATTCCGGGCCCGTGGTTCTCGTTCGAGGACGAGATCGCCCCTACGTGCGAGCAGGCGGCGGAGATCCGAACGGCGGGCTTCGAGGTCGTATTCGCGCATCCGGAGCGGTCGGTGGGGATCCAGCAGCGCCCCGAGCTCCTGCGCGAGCTGGTCGAGGAGTTCGACGCGCGGGCTTGCCTCAACGCGGACTCGTTCCTGGGCGGCCACGGAGAGAGAGTCGAGCAGTGCGCTTGGCGGCTCCTCGAGCTGGGACTGGGCGACTTCCTCGGGTCGGATGCGCATCGCCTGGAGCGCCCCAGCAATTACGCGGAGGCAGTGGACGCGATCGCCGCGCGGTGCGGACGGGACCGGGCGCTCGCCGTGGCCGGCGGGTCGGCGCTGACGGCGATTTCGCGGCGTTGAAGGGGTCTGGGAGGCTCCTGCTACCGCTCGCAGGAGAGCTCGACGGGATCGTTGTAGCATCAGTGACGCGGGGAACGATCCCCTAACTCAGAGGGAGCCGTCACTATCAGCAGACAGCCACCAAACCCGGGCGATGAGCACGGTCGTGAGGACGACTGGCTGGCCGACGAGGGCGGGATCGACTGGTCGACCGATCCGCGTCCGTATGAGGGCGAGCCGGAGTGGCATCAGGAGCAAGAGCGCGCGCGCCCGGCTGGGCTCGTGCGCGCGCCCTCCATGCGTGACGGGACGGCGTCGGAGGCTGTTCTGCGCCGGCGGCGTCTCCTGGCGATCGTGGTGGTTGTGGCTGCGATCTTGATCGCGATCATCGTTGCCGTCATCGCTGCGAATGGGGGGTCGGGTGGTAGTCCCGACACGACGGTCGCTACGCCGGTCACTCCGCAGACGACGACCGAGGCGGCCACGACGACGAGCTCTCAGCCGGCGCCCGCTGAGGTGACGGTTCCCGCGAGCGGACCCCTCAGTGCGGGGGACAGCGGGGCTGCGGTCAAGACGCTGCAGCAGGCGCTGAAGCAGCTCGGGTTGTACGACGCCGCCGTCGACGGGGACTTCGGGCAGGGGACCACGGACGCGGTGATCGCCTTCCAGACCGCCCACAACCTGAAGCCGGACGGGATCGTCGGGGAGGAGACGGCGACGGCGATCAACGACGCGCTCACTGCCTCCACGGGCTGAGCCGCGATGTAGAGCGTCCGGTACGCGTCGAGCAGCTCAGGCCTAGGCCCAGCGCGCGCCGAGCAACGAGTACTGCGGCCCGACGCGCTCCAGGTCGCGGCTTCTACGCGTCGCGACCTGGACGATCGAGAAGTGGTCGTGGCGGAAGGCGAGGAGTTGCGCCGCGTCGGGTGACCAAGCCAGTGGAGCCGACCCGATGTGAGTGACGCCCTGCGGCGGGATCGGGGTGGTGGTCAGGCGGCGGAGGCCGGTCCCGTTCGGGCGCACGAGCCAGACGTCGCTGGTGCCTCGCGACGGGGAGCGGGCCAAGGCGATCCACCGGCCGTCCGGCGACCAGATCGGGTCGCTGTCGACGGCGCCTCGGGGTGGGTTCGTCAGGGGGACGCGCGCGCCGCCGGCGACCGAGACCGTCGCCAGGCGGAACTCGTCCAGGTTGAAGGCGATGCGCTTGCTGTCCGGTGACCAGGACGGCTCCGCGCGGGCGCCGTACGGGGCGGGGTTGACGTGGAGGGTGCGGGCGCCTTTGCCGTCCACGCCGATCACGTCGAGCTCGTTGCGGAGAGTGTTCTTCTTGCCGTCGCCCGACGTGCGCGAGAAAGCGAGCTTGCTGCCGTCGGGCGACCATTGGAGCGCGGTCAGGGTCGAGCCCTCCCACGCCTTCGGCAGGCGGACCAGGCGCACGGGGCCCTTGCCGAGCACCGGCAGCAGGACGATCGAGAACTCCGACGGGAATGCGATTCGCGCCGCGTCCGGCGACCAGGCGAGGGGCGGGTCCTTGCCCGGCACCTGGGTCAGCGTGCGCACCGGGCCGCCGCCTACCGGCTGCACACGCAGTTCGCCGCTGAGGGCATAGGCGACCCGCTTGCCGTCAGGGGAGAGGACCGGCGACGTTGCGCCCGGGACCGTTCGCGCGGTACCCAGATGAGCGGGCGTGCCCGTCCACACCTGCACGCCCGGCTTCGGGCCCGTCGCCAGGCCGACGATCGAGATCAGTGCTGCGACAACAGCAGACCCCACCCCGCCGAGGGTACCCGCATGAGGGACTCAGGCGGCCGCGCTGAGCGCGCGCCATTGCGCGGCGCTCGTCGTCGCGTAGTCGTACAGGCTCGCGCCGAGGGCGCCCTCGTCCGCGGCTGCGGTCGCGAAAGCGCGCACCTGCGCGACCGTCGCCGGGCCGGCCAGCCCGCCCACGGCGTGAACGGCGAGCGCCTCGTCGCCGGTCTCGGCGCGAAGGATCTCGAGATTCGCTTCCGTGTACGCCCGCGTTGCCGCGGCGGTCTTGTACCGGTAGGTGAAGTAGCCCATCGGCATGAAGACGTCGTAACTCCGCGCGAGCCCCGCGTAGGGAAACCGCGGCCAGTAGTCCGGTCGCAGCTGCATCCCGCGCGGCGAGGGGATGATCGCGCCGAGCGGGTAGTCGGGGCCGACCGCCTTGCGCAGGGCGCGCGACAGCCCGAGCAGCCGCACCGAGCGCTTCGCCGCCGAGGGCACGACCTTCGCCTCGATGTCGAGCGCGAACGAGTCGAACGCCTCGCCCTTCGGCGAGCGAAAGCGCACCGCCGCGAGCGACCGCCGCAGGTCGCGAGCGACGTTCGCGAACGACGGCAGGTACCACGCGACGATCCGCAGCCCGTTGGCATGCGCGGCGTCGACAAATCGCCCCAACGCAGCCGGCCGCAGCAGATCGACCGCCTGCGAGTAGTTCGACGTCTCGAGGTAGAGGGTCGTCACGCCGAGATCGCGCATTCGCGCCACCGCGGCTTCCGGCTTCGCCCACTGCGCGCCGTCCCAGATGTCGACCCACGTGCCGAGTCCCTGATACGCGGAGGTGTCTCGCGGCCCGGCGGCGCCCGCCGGAACGGCGAGGCAGAGCGAGGCGGCGACGAGCAGAACGCGCGCTAGTCCGGCCACGGGTAGAAGACTAGGTGGACCGCCAGGATCGCCAGCCCCGCGAGGACGATCATCGCCGCGAACGGCCAGCGGGCCTCGAGGTTCGCGGCCGTTCGCGCCGCGCCCGGGAACGGGGTGAAACTCTTCCCGAAGTAGGCGAGGCACTCGGGAATGACGATGCAGAGGGCAAAGATGCCCCAGACCAGGTAGCCGACTTCGAGCTTGGTCATCTCAGTCGTCGAGCTTCTTGAAGGGCCAGGGGTAGAAGGTGATCCGGAACGCGATCACGGTCAGTCCGCCGACGACCATCAGCTTGACCCAGTGGTGGTGCTCCTCGAGTTGCCCCGTCGTCGACGAGATCGTCGGGATGGGGAAGCCGGACCAGAACGCCGCCAGCGCCTCCGTTGTGAGGATGAACGCCCCGAGGCTCCCCCAGAACAGGTAGCCGGTCAGCTCCCGTTTGTCGAGCGGGTGGTCGGGCTCGGTCGGGAGCCCGTGCGGGATCGGCGAGACCTCGACCTGCACCGGCCCGGGCTCGCGGACGATCGCGTTTTTCATCGCCATCGGCGGTTTCCTTTCGCCACTTGGTTACCCGAAGAGTCCCTCTTCGACATTGGGGCCACCGGTACCTTCGAACCATGAAGCAGTACTTGATCCTGATCGAGCAGCTCGTCCGCGACGGCAAGTCCGAGCGCGAGATCGAGAAGATCGTCGGATCGCTCGTCGAGGAGGACGTGCAGGCGCTCGACGAGCGGCTCGACGAAGAGCTCCGGCCGGCGGCCTGACTTAAGGCGGGACAGGCCCTGTGCTTGTCCCGTTTTTGAGCAGGTCGCGCAGCCGCGCGACCTCTTCTTCCAGCCGGGCGACGCGTTGTGCCAGTGAGTCCGAGGCCTCTCTAGGGGCGGGCTCCGCTTCGGCCTGCTCTGCCTCGGCCGGCTGGGGGCCGAGCAGCTGGCGGTACCGCTCGCCCTTCTCGCCCGGCCGTCGCTCCGCCCGCTCGACGAGCTCGCGGGCGCCGAGACGGTCCAAGACCGCCTCGACCTCGCCCGCGTCGAACCCGTAGAGCCGTTCGCTGCGCTGCCGGATCTCGGCCGCCGTCTGCGGGCCGCGCAGCATCAGCACCGCGAGCGCCGAGATCTCCGCGTCGCCGAGCAAGAGCGCGTCGTCGAACAGGTGCCGGTACTTCGCCGCCCTCGAGCCGGGGCCGCTCGTGAGGCGCACCCACCCGCGGCGCGACAGCCGCTCCAGCGCCACGCGGATCTCCGGCTCCTCGAGGCTCATCACCGGGTCGCGGCTCGTCGCCTGGTTGCACGCGAGCCGCAGCGCGTTCAGCGACAGCGGGTACTGGTCGGGCGTCGTCCGCTGCTTCTCGATCAGGCAGCCGAGAACGCGGATCTCGACCGGGTCGGCGTCCATCGGCGAACAGCCTAGACTCCGCGCCAGCATGCGCGCGATCGCCGAC
>CAWJZI010000011.1:0-163777 GCA_963847305.1 uncultured Actinomycetes bacterium
GCCGGGTGAAGTACCCGGGACCCGCCCACGACGTCCAGAAGATCATCGAGAGCAGCGCGCCGACGATGCCGACGACGAGCAGGATGATGCCGATCGTGTTCACGTCGAACGCGGTCGAGTTCTCAACGTGCACCGCGAACGCCAGGATGGCGCCGACGGCAATGAGGATCAGACTGACTCCGAGTCCCATGGACGCCTCCTTTCACTCCTTGCAACGGAGCTGAGGGCCATTCGGTTACGACCGCAGACGAGCAGGCGCTTGCTTTAGGCTCGATCCCCGATGCGGAGGGGCTCGCTCGTCCAGCTGATCCTGCTCGGGGTCGTCTTCGGCGCGGTCGCCACGGTGGTCGCGCTACTCGTCCCCTGGCTGCCGCCCGTCGCCTCGAAGGAGCGCGACGGCATCGACCTCGTCTTCTGGTTCACGACCGCGATCTGCATCGCGATCTTTTCCCTCGTCGGCGCGGTGATCGTCTACTCCGTGTGGAAGTTCCGGGTCCGCCCGGACGACGACTCGGACGGGCCGCCGATCCACGGGCACACCGGGATCGAGATCGTCTGGACGGCGGTCCCGGCGATCCTCGTCACCGCGATCTCGGTGATCGAGCGGCATCGTCCTCGTCCAGAACGACCGGCCCGGCTCGAACCCACTGAACGTCAACGTGACCGCGCGCCAGTTCCAGTGGACGTTCTCGTATCCGGACCAGAAGAACCTGACCTCGGCGCAGCTGCGTCTCCCGGTCGGCCGTTCGGTCGAGCTGCACCTGACCGCGAACGACGTGATCCACTCGTTCTGGGTTCCCGAGTTCGGGCAGAAGCAGGATGCGTTGCCCGGGCAGGACACCAAGCTCGTGATCACTCCGACGAAGGTCGGCACCTATCCCGTGATCTGCACCGAGCTGTGCGGCCTCGGCCACGCGCTGATGCGCACCTCGGCGATCGTGATGGAGCCGGCCGCCTTCGCCGCCTGGGTGAAGCACCAGGGGGAGGCGCTGAACGGGCCGCCCGGCCAGGCCGGCAAGGCCGTCTTCGACAACAACGGCTGCGCGAGCTGCCACACGCTGAAGGCCGCCGGGGCAACGGGAAAGGTCGGGCCGGACCTCGATAAGCTCCCGGCCTACGCCAAGCAGGCAGGGAAGCCGCTGGAGGACTTCACCAAGGAGTCGATCGTGGATCCGAACGCATACGTCCAGCCGGGCTTTCCGCAAGGGTGTCATGCCGCCGTTCGCGCTTCCCGCCGATCAGTTGAACGCCCTCGTCACGTTCCTGATCGACTCGAGCAAGGGCGTCAAATGACGGCGACGACGCTCGACCAGCACGCCCCGGTGGGCGCACCGCCGCACAAGCACCGAAGCGTCTGGCTGCGCGCAGGGTGGATCCGCGCGGCCTGGATGACGGCCCTGTTCTGGGGCATCGGCCTCGGCCTGGTGCTCATTTTCCGCTGGTGGGCGGGCTGGGAGCCGCTGTTCAAGTGGGACGTGATCACGGTCGTCGCGACGCTGACGGCGGCGCCGATCGGCTTCCTCGCCGGGATCGGGGCGTTCGACTACTGGGTCCGCTACGCGATCGGGTCGCCGACCGAGCCGGAGGACCACTCGACGCACGGCGGGCGCACCTGGTCCGACTATTTCCGCCCGAACACCGACCACAAGGTGATCGGGATCCAGTACCTCGTGACGACGATCTTCTTCTTCGTCGCCGCCGGGCTGATGGCGATGATCTTCCGCGCCGAGCTCGCCCGCCCCGGGATGCAGTTCGTCGACAACCAGACCTTCAACGGCCTGATCTCGGTGCACGCGGCGCTGATGATCTTCCTGTTCGTCATCCCCGCGTTCGCCGGCCTCGGGAACTACGTGATCCCGCTGATGATCGGCGCGCCGGACATGGCCTTCCCGCGCCTGAACGCGCTCTCGTACTGGCTGCTGCCGATCGCCGGCTTCATGATGCTGCTCTCGTTCATCGTTCCGGGCGGTGCGTTCGCGACCGGGTGGACGAGCTACGCGCCGTTGGCCAGCGATCAGCCCCTGGGGCAGGTGTTCTTCAACATGGGCGTCCAGTGGGCGGGGGCGTCGTCGATCATGACCGCGCTCAACTTCCTGGTCACGATCATCACCATGCGCGCGCCGGGGATGACGTTCTGGCGCATGCCGCTGCTCGTCTGGGCGAACTTCACCACCTCGCTGCTGGTCGTGATCGCGACGCCGTTCATCGCGGGCTCGCAGTTCTTCGTCATGTTCGACCGCGTGATGCACACCCACTTCTTCATCCCGCAAGGAGGGGGATACGCGCTCGGCTACCAGCACATCTTCTGGTTCTACTCGCACCCGGCGGTCTACATCATGATGTTGCCCGGCTTCGGGATAGCGTCGGAGGTCATCTCCGTGATGGCGAGGAAGCCGATCTTCGGCTACCGCCTGATGGCGCTGTCGCTGATGGCGATCCTCGTGCTCGGCTTCTCCGTGTGGGCGCACCACATGTTCGTCGCCGGCGTTGCGCCGTGGCTGCGCATCCCGATGATGGTCACCTCGCTGATCATCGCCGTCCCGACCGGGATCAAGGTCTTTTCGTGGTTAGCCACGATCTGGGAAGGGCGAATCCGCTTCACGACGCCGATGCTGTTCGCGCTCGGCTTCGTCTCCATGTTCGTGATCGGCGGCCTCTCCGGGATCTACCTCGCTGCCGTCCCGATCGATATCCACGCCTCCGACACGTACTTCATCGTCGCGCACATCCACTACGTGCTCTTCGGCGGGTCGTTGTTCACGATCTTCGCCGGGATCTACTACTGGTTCCCGAAGATGACCGGCCGGATGTACAACGAGAAGCTCGGGAAGCTCCACTTCTGGATGACGTTCGTCGGGTTCAACGTCACGTTCTTCCCGATGCACTGGCTCGGGCTGCAGGGGATGCCGCGCCGCGTCTCCGACTACGCGCCCCGCTTCGGCGACCTGAACATGATCATCTCGATCGCCTCGTTCTTCCTCGGCGCCTCGATCATCATCTTCCTCTACAACATGATCACGAGCTGGGTGCGTGGCCCGCGCGCCGAGGCGAACCCGTGGCGGTCGATGACGCTCGAGTGGCAGGTCTCCTCGCCGCCGCCCTACTTCAACTTCGACGAGCTGCCGCAGGTCGTCGGCACCCCGTACGAGTACGGCGTCCCGGGGGCGCGCCATGCCGTGTTCAACGGTGACCGCGTCGGGTTGATCGAAGAGGTAGGCATTGAGCCACGTCCTCGTCGTCGCGAACGAGACGGTCGCGGGCAAGGCGCTCGCGCAGGCGCTCGAGCGGCGGAAGACCGACGACCTCCAGGTCACGGTCGTCGCGCCGGTGAACACGCCGCGCGAGGGGTACGTCGTCTACTTCGACACGCGGCGGACGGCAGCCCGGCGGCGGCTCGATCAGACGCTCGAACACCTGCGGGAGGTGGGGATCCCCGCGGACGGCTTCGTCGTCGAGACCGACCCGGTCGATGCGGTGCGCGACGCGCTCGCGCAGCTCGAGCCGCCGATCACCGACATCGTCGTCTCGACGCACCCGGAGTCGCGCTCGGGCTGGATGAAGCGGGACGTGATCGGCCGGATCCGCAAGGTTGCGGGCTCCGTGCCGGTCGAGCACGTCGTCGTCGACCTGTCCCAGGAGGGCGGCGAGGCGAACGTGCTCGTGATCGCGAACGAGACGGCGGGTGACAAGCCGCTGCTCGAGGCGATCAAGGCCCGCGCCGCGCGCTCGCCCGCGTCGTTCCTGATCATCGCCCCGCAGAGCGACCTCCAGATGGCGGGTGCGCCCGAGGCCGAGCGGAGGCTCAGCCGCGTCGTCGCCGCGCTGCGCGGAGCGGGTATCGACGCGCACGGCCTGATCGCGCACCCGGACCCGTACACGGCGGCGCTGCACGCAGTCCACGACGAGCGGGTGGACGAGATCATCATCTCGACGTTCCCGGGCCAGAAGTCGGGCTGGTTGCGGAAGGACGTCGTCGAGCGGATCCGCGAGGCGACGAGGCTGCCGGTCGAGCACGTCGTCTCCGAGCCCGAGTCCGTGCCCGCATGAGCCGTAGGCTCGACGGAAGCGACCGGGTATGAGCGCGCACGCCGAGGCCCACGACCATCACCACGGCCCGCCCGCGGCGAACGCCAGCTCGCGCGTCGACGCGCGCGTGCTCGGGATGTTCATGTTCATCGCGTCGGAGATCATGCTCTTCGGCTCGTTCTTCACGGCCTACTTCTTCGTTCGCGTCGTCAACGATCCGCCGCACTGGCCGCCGTTGGGCTTCCACCTGCCGGTCTACGTCGCGGGGATCAACACCGCGATCCTGGTCACGTCGAGCTTCACGATGCACTGGGCGCTGACCTCGATCAAGCGCGGCAACCGCGCGGGCCTCCGGGCGGGCCTCGTGCTCACGTTCCTGATGGGCTTCACGTTCCTCGCGACGCAGGTGACCGAGTACGCGCGGATCGGCTTCCAGCCCGGCGACAACGCGTTCACGACGATCTTCTTCTGCCTGACCGGCCTCCACGGAGCGCACGTCTTCGTCGGTCTGTCGATCCTGCTCTTCATGACGATCCGGTCGTTCCGCGGCCACTTCTCGCCCGACCACCACCACGGCGTCGAGATCGGCGGGATCTACTGGCACTTCGTCGACGTGATGTGGATCGTCGTCTACACGACCGTCTACCTCATCTGACATGAAGAAGCCGTTCCGCAGCGAGGCCGAGGCCTACCGCTTCGTGATCGGGACGGTGGGCTACTTCGCGGCGATCGTTCTCGCGACCGCTCTAGGAGGGCGCTGGTGGGGCATTGGGGTCTTCGTGGTCCTCTCCGTGCTCGTCCTGATCTGGTTCTTCCGCCGCGAGGTGCGCGAGCAGCCTCGGGCGACCGCGCCGCCTCATCGCGGAGCCGAGGACGAGCGTCGTGTCCTCGTCGTCGCGAACGAGACCGTCGTCGGGCGGGCTCTCCGCGAGGCGGTCGAGTCGGCCGCGGAGGGCGGCCGGGCAAACGTGCTCGTGGTCAGCCCGGCGCTCAATTCGCCGCTCAAGCACTGGACGTCCGACGAGGATCAGGCCCGCGCCACCGCGGAGGACCGGCTACGCCGGAGCGTTGCGGAGCTCGAGCGGCTCGGGATCAGCGCACGCGGCGAGGTCGGGGACGCGGATCCGCTCCAGGCGATCGAGGACGCGCTGCGAACGTTCGGCGCGGACGTGATCGTGATCTCGACCCATCCCGAGGGCAGGTCGAACTGGCTCGAGCGGGGGGTCGTCACCTCTGCGCGCGAGCGCTTCGCAGTGCCGATCACGCACGTCGTCGTCGATCTCGACGCCGAAGCTGCCGGCGTCTAGGCCGGGACTCGGCTAGTGGCCGTGGGCGCTCATCAGTCGTTGCCCTTGTGCTTGTCGTGGCGATTGCCCTTCGCCTGCTCGGAGGAGTCGAGCTTCGGCTTCGAGCTGCCGCCGTCGCCGTGGTCGCCGTCCTGGAGCGTCGGCCTGACCGGCCCGGGTGTCGGGGAGGGCTGCGACCCCGGCTTGTTGGACGGCACGGCGCTCTTGTCGGCCTTGCCGGTCGTCTTCTTCAGGCCTGTCTGGACGGTCGCGACGGTGGCCAGTTGCGCGTCGGGCGCGGCGCGGCCGGCGCGGCGGGGATCGGCTCGGGCGTGGTCGGCTGCGGCGCCGGGGTCGCCGGAGGGGTCGGGACGGCCGGGGCCGGGGGTGCGACGGGGGTGGGGAGAGCCGGGACGGACGGGCGCGCGGGCACGGGCACAGGCACCGGTGCGGTCAGCACGACGTGGGGCCGGATCGCGACGTGCGGCGTCTCCGTGGACGGTGTTACGTGCACGGGTGCGAGCGCGCTCCGGACGTGGGGCAGCTGGACCCGGACCGGAGCATGCGCGGCGCGCGGCCGCTGGGCGACCGCGCTTGCGCCCGGGAACGGCTCGGTGCGGGCGCGGGAAGGGCCTGGGCGCGGTAGACGGCCGGCCGCGAGTCCGGCCCGGCCTGGAGGACGCCCGACTCCGTGCCGTTGGGACCGAGGCCGAGCAGCCACAGCGTTGCCACGACCGAGCCGGCGGCTGCACAGGTCACCGTCGCCGATCCGATGAGCCAGCTGAAATTGGTCCTCATGTCCCTCGCTTTCCCGCCGACAATTAGATACGACAGTGATCGGCACAACAGGGAAATTGCTGAACCCTCCTACCTCCTTATGGGGGACGACTCCGTCTCCTCTTTGCGATGTCTTTCCTCGCCCTGCCGCTCGTGGGAGGCATCTGGGCCTTCGCAGGCTTCGCCGGACGGAGCGGCGAGCAGCGTGCGGAGTCCCAGCTCGCCGGCGAGCTACGGGCCGCCGTTCAGTCCTACGAGGACGCGCTCGACTCGGCCGGCGCCCGTGCAACCTCGGTGGCGGCACGTCGGGACGTCCAGCTCGCATTGCTCCGAAACGACCGCACGCAGCTCGGCAGGATCGCGGTCAGCCTGCCCGGTATCGCCCTTGCCCCCCGCAGTGGGCGACCGCTCGGTACCGTCGCGCGGCCGGCGGCGCGCAGGTCGGTCGAAGTCGTCGTCGGCGGGCGTCGCGTCGGCCGTGTCCTCGGAGTCGTCCCGCTCGACCGCGCGCTGCTCGCACGCCTTGCCGCCGTCGCCGCGCTGCCTGCCGGAGAGCGCCTCGTCTTTCGGCGCGACCGTCCGCAGACACTGACGCTCGCCGGGACGAAGTACCACGTTGCCTCGACGCGTCTCCGCGACGCGGATCGCCCGATCGCGCTGCTCGCGCTCATTCCCTCGGCTCGGGTCGGGGGCGCGGGCACGGGTCTGCGCAATCGCGTCCTGATCGGCGGCCTCGTCACGCTCGCCTGCCTGTTCCTGCTCGTCTACTTCCTGGCGCCCGTCATCGCCGCCGGGCGGCTCCTGCGCCGCCAGCGCGACCAGGCGGCACGCGTGCTCTCGCACCTCGGCGAGGGCGTGTTCCTCGTCGACGACCGCGGGATCGTCCGGCTCTGGAACGCGTCGGCCGCGGCGATCACGGGTCTGGCCGCCGACGCCGTGCAAGGACGTCCCGCAGCCGACGTGGTGCCGGGCTGGGAGCAGATCCGAGAACGCGTGCCGGTGGACGAGCGAGGGCGGCCGATCACCCTTCCGCTCGAGGTCGACGGCAGGGTGCTCTGGCTCTCGGTCTCCGGCGTCCAGCTCACGGACGGGTTGGTCTACGCGTTCCGCGACCTGACCGAGGAGCACAAGCTCGAGCAGATGCGCTCGGACTTCGTCGCCACCGTCTCGCACGAGCTGCGCACACCGCTCGCGTCCATCCACGGCGCGGCGGTCACGCTGGCGAGCCGCGGCGGCGAGCTCGGCCCCGTCGTCCACGAACGGCTGATCGCGATCGTCGTCGAGCAGTCCGAGCGGCTCGCGAGAGCTCGTCGAGCAGATCCTGCTCGCCGCACAGCTCGACTCCGGCGGGCTGCGGCTCGACCGGGAGGGCTTCGACGCTGCGAGCCTCGCCCGCAAGGTGATCTCGAGCACGCGGCCGCGGATTCCGGCCGGCGTGACGGTGTCTCTGGCCGCGCCGCCGCCGGATGACCCTGCGGTCGCCCTCGGCGACATGGAGCGCGCCCGGCACGTGCTCGGCAACCTGCTCGACAACGCGATCAAGTACTCGCCGGAGGGCGGCAAGATCGACGTGATCGTCGCGCCCGAGGAGGACCGGCTGCGCTTCACGGTGCGCGACGAGGGACTCGGTATCCCGCCGGCCGAGCAGGAGCGGATCTTCGAGAAGTTCTACCGGCTCGACGCGGGGATGAGCCGCGGCGTCGGCGGCAGCGGCCTCGGGTTGTACATCTGCCGCGAGCTGGTCACGCGGATGGAGGGCCGGATCTGGGTCTCATCGGAGCCCGGCCGCGGCTCGAGCTTCAGCTTCGAACTGCCCCGCGCGGAGCCGGTCGCGGCCTAGCCCTCCTGGAGCCCCCGGCCCGGTACGAGCTTCTGCGGCAGCCAGCCGTAGATGCGGACGCCGTAGCCGGGGATCGTGTCCGTGAACCGCCCGGCCCAGGCAGTCCCGCTCCAGCCGGTCGTCAGCTCGTCGACGCTCTGGTACGTGAGGCCGGGGAGCTTCGCCCACCACGCCGCCGCGGCGAGATCCTGGCCGAGGTCGACCGGCTCGGACGAGAGGTTGACGGCGATCAGGTATTGGCGGCGGCCGACTGTCCGCAGGCCGACCTTGATCGGGTCGTCCGGCGTCGAGACCACGCCGGCATCGCGGCGGCCGAGGATGATCTTCGAGAAGCGCTGGAGCTCCGCGTTCGTCGCCGCGATCGATTCGCCCATCTCCCAGGAGACGTCGAAGTCGTCCCACCAGCCCTTCGTGAACGTGTGGGTGAACCAGAAGAGCGCCTGAGCGCCGCCGGCGACGGCCGCCCAGGCTTCGGCGCGCGCCGCCGGCGAGCTGACGGGATCGGCTCCGCAATAGCCCTCGATCGGCCCGGTCTCGATCCACTCGCCGGCGGCCTTCGCGGGCGCGAGCTTCTTCAGCTCGACCATCGAGTCGTAGACCATCGACATCGAGAGCGAGGGATCGACACAGCCGTGCGCGAACGGGTAGATCGCCGTCAGCACGAGGTCGGCATTGGCCATGTAGGCCCGGTACTCGGCGTCGCCGATGCCGCTCCACTTCGGCATCGAGCTCATGAAGTGGGCGGTCAGCGTCTGCATGATCAGAACGCCCGTCTTGCTCGCGCGCTCGGTGTAGGGGACGCGCTGGCCCGAGTCGGTGTCGGCGGTCGCGGGCAGCAGCCCGTTCCCGTCGGGCTCGTCAGGGAGCGAGTAGCCGATCGCGTTCCGGTAGTGCGCGTGGAGCTGCTTCAGCGAGTACTGGGGGACGATCCAGCCCTTCGACCCGACCGCCTGGGAGATCGCGAGCTGCGTCGCGCCGGGGCCGTTCCCCTGCAGGATCCCGATCCCGAGCGTCAGGGCCCGCGGCACCTGCGCGGGGGTCGGCCAGCCGACGCCGATCAGGAACTGCGGGACGCCGTTGATCCGAACCGTTCCGTCGCGGGCGAGGCTCGCGCGGGCAGGTCCCTGTGCCTCGTGGGAGGAGCTCGCACCGGCCAGGGCAAGCCCGAGCGCGGCCGCGAAAACAGTGACCCCCCGTCCGATGCGCAAGCATAGGCCGCACGGGGAGGCGTCAGTCCAGGTCCGGCTGAATTCTCGCGCCCATCAGCAGGTAGAAGACCAGGTAGGAGGCGGCAAGAAGGACGGTGACCCCGGCGCTGACGGTGATCGCCTTCGCCAGGCCGGCGGGATCCGCGACGTGCGCGTGGAGCTCCGCGAGCCTCTGCCCCGGCTGTGTCAGCAGGTCCCAGCTGTTCCACCGTTTCACGCGGCCGAGGTAGACGCCGACGCCCGAGAGCGCGAGCACGAAGAGGACGGCGCCCCAGCCGAGCAGGGTCCCGAACCGATGCCGCAGCACCGCGTGGACGAGGTACAGCGAGACGAAGCCGAGCAGCATCCCCGTCCAGGCGAACGCCGAGACCTCGATGCCGTCAAACCACAACGGCGCGCGGGAGCTCGCGGAGAGGTGGACGAAGTCGGTGACGATGTATGGGGCGTTGGGCAGGAAGAGCAGCCACAGGCCGAGCGCGGGCGAGAGCCAGAGGAGGCCCCGGCCGCGGCGGTAGGCGTCGTAGGCGCCGAGGGCGAGGATCAGCGGAATCCAGGCGAGGATCAGGTTCCAGACGAGAAAGCGGAAGTCGAGCGCGTAGCGGTCCTCGCGGACGAGCTCGAGCCCGAGGCAGAGGGCGGACGCGCCGCCCAGGCCGACGAGCACCACGAGGCGTTCGTTCGTGAAGCGGCGGGTTCTCAGGCCCACGCCTTCAGGGTAGACGGAGGCCGCTGCGCGGCGGTGTCCGACTGCGCTACTTGCCGGCGACCGTGGAGACGTACTCGGCGACCGCCTGGATCTCCTGGTCGCTGAGCTGGCCCTTGAACGAGGGCATCGGCGCCTTCCCGTTCGTGACGCGCTCGACGACGAGGTCCTTCGACGGCTTCGCTTCGTCGAGGTTCGGGCCGACCGTGCCGGTCGCGCCCGCGTCCTTCAGCGTGTGGCAGCTCGCGCAGCCGGACTTGGCGAACACGTCTTTTCCCTGCGCAACGAGGTCCGAGCCTCCGCCGCTCGTGGTGGTCGTGGCGGTCTCGGTCTGCGTCGTGGTCGGCGTCGGCGGCGTGGGCGCCGGCGTCGAGTTCGTCGTCGCGGTGGTCGTCGTCGCGCCGCCGGCCGCGGAGACGCCGGCGACCGAGGCGACGTAGGCTGCGACGTCCTGGGCATCGTCGCCCGTGACGAGGTTCCGCGGCATGCCCGGCGCGGGCAGCTCCCCGCCGTTCGGGCCTCTTGACGAAGCCGGCCGGATGCTCGATCGCGTACTTGACCTGGCCGTGGACGACATTGCGGATGGTCGACTCCTTGAAGCCCTCCCGGCGTGGGCCGGAGAAGGCGTCGTCGAGGTTGGGGCCGATCTTCCCCTGCGTGCCCGCGTCGGCGAGCGTGTGGCAGCTGCCGCACTTCTCCTGGAAGAGCTGCTTGCCGTGGGCGGTGTCGGCCTTGCCCTTGGAGATTCCGCCCGTGCCGCAGCCCGCCGCGAGCAGCGCCGCGGCTGCAAGACCAGATGCAGCCGCGAGCGTCCGCACTAAGCCGGAGAGCCGGAAGCGCCGATCTGCTCGAGCGCCTCTGCGCGAGTCGGGTAGATGGTGAAGACGCGGTCGAGACCGGTGATCTCGAAGATCTTCGTGATGTTGCGGTCGCTGCACACGAGCGACAGCTCGCCGTCGGTCGTCCGCAGCCGCTTGACCCCCCCGACCAGGACGCCGAGCGTCGTCGAGTCGATGAACGTGGTGTCCGTGAAGTCGACGACCACCTGCTTCCCGCCCTTCCCGATCACGTCGAGCAGTTGTGCCTTGAACTCGGGTGCCGTGTAGAGGTCGACCTCGCCGGCCAGCGAGATGACGTACCGGTCGCCCTCGAGCTGTTCAGTTTTGATGTCGAAGTTCACTCTCGTCCCCCGAACTTTCGCGTATCTGCGCGGTATCTCCGCGCCGCGAGAGTCTAACCCTGGGAGGGCGAGCCGAGCGCCTTGATCTGCTGGCGCGCGTAGGCCGCGTTCGGATCGTCCGGCGCGAGCTTGATGAAGGCCTTGTACGCGGCGATCGCGGCGGCGGTGTCGCCGGCGTTCTGGGCCGCCTGCGCGAGCAGCAGCTGGTCGGACGGCTCGACGGGCTTGTGCAGCGTCGCGAGCTTCTTGTAGACGCCCTCGAGCTGCTGTGCGGTCGCCTGCCGGGTCTGGAGCGCCGTGTTGAAGCGCTGGTTGGCGCCGTGGCTCGCGGCCTGCGCGATCGGATCGGAGACCGAGTTCAGCGCCCGGCCGAGCGGTGAGGTCGGGGGCGGCCCGAACTGCGTGCCCTGGGTGTTCTGGGCCTCGGCCTGTGCGGCGGCCGCCACCTGGGTCTGCGTCGAGAACTGCTGCTCGTAGTCGGTCGCCAGCGACTGGAGGCCCGTCGACGTCCTTTGGCCGCAGCGTGGTGTAGGTCGTCCAGGCCGAGATCGCGGAGGGGATGTCGCCCGTCGTGTCGTAGGCCGCCGCGAGCGTCTTCCAGGCGGCCGCGTCCTTCGGGTTCTTCTGGGTCGCCTTCTCGGCCTTGCTCACCGACGGCTGGCCGGAGCCGCCGCCGCCGATCCCGTTGAAGATGTCGGAGAGGCCGCTCACGTTCGACGAGCCGACGCCGAAGAGCACGAACCCGCCGGCGAAGACGACGGCGAGGAAGATGAACACCCACTTGGCGCGCTTGCGCAGCCGGCTGAAGAACAGGGTGTCCTCGAAGCGCTGGCCGCCGCTGTCCTTGTGACGGCGGTCGTCGCGATGGTGGTGCGTCGGTTGGCGGCGCTTCGCCGCTGCGCGTGCCATTGCCGAGTAGCCTAGCCGCCGTCCCAGGGAATTGCGCGGAGGCGGGCTCTCGTCTCGTCGTCGCAGAGGGCGCCGGAAAGGGCGGTCTCGTAGAGGTCACGCGGGTCGAGCCCGAGCGCGACCGCCGCCTCGTATTCACGCGTCAGGTCGGTGTCGAACATCACCGGGTCGTCGGTGGAGACGGAGCAGCGCACGCCGGCGGCGACGAGCTCCGGGAGCGGGTGCTCTTCGAGGCTGGGAACCGCGCCGGTCCGTACGTTCGAGATCGGCGTGATGTCGAGGACGATTCCGCGTTCGGCCAGCTCTTCGACGAGCGCCGGATCCTCGATTGCGCGGAACCCGTGCCGCAGCCGGTCGGGCTCCAGATGGTCGAGGGCGGTTCTGACCGATTCGGGCCCGACCACCTCGCCCGCGTGGGGGACGGAGCCGAGGCCGGCCGCCCTGGCCTCGCGGAAGGCGGGCGCGAACGGGGGGTTCGGGTAGTAGGCCTCCTCTCCGCCGAGCCCGACCGCGACGATCCCGCGGTCGCGGTAGCGGGCCGCGTGGCGGACGAGCTCGTGCGCGTCCTCGAGCGGCGCGCTGCGCGTGATGTCCGGTGTGAGCTTTACCTCGACTCCGTGCAGCTCGCGCGCCTCCTGCGCCCCGTCGCAGTAGCCCGTGAAGATCTCGTCCCAGGACACCCCGCGCCACGTCCGCTCGATCGGCGAGAAGATCGCCTCGAGATAGACGGCCCCGTGCCGCTTCGCCTCCGCGGCGTAGTCGACGACGACCTGCCGGAAGTCCTCCTCGGTCCGCAGGCAGTTCGTGGTCAGGATCCAGACCTCGATGAAGTGGTCGAAGTCCCGAAACCGGAAGAGCTCGCGCAACCCCTCGACCGTGTCCGCCGGCAACGGCTCTCCGTTCCGCTTTGCGATCGCGAGCAGCGTCTCCGGCTGGATCGTCGCCTCCAGATGGACGTGCAGCTCGATCTTTGGATACGGCGTCACCGCATCAACTCGCGGTACAGATCCAGGTGCGCCGCGGCCGAAGCGTCCCACGTCAGCGCCTCGCGGGCGCGGCGGGCGCCGGCGCGGGCTTCGTCGAGCGCGGCCGGGTCGCCGAGCAGCTCCTCGATCGCGGCGGTCAGGCCCTCCACGTCGTTCCCGGCCACGACGCGGCCGGCGCCGAACTCGCGCACCGGTTCGGCGAGGCCGCCGATGTCGTAGACGATCGCCGGCACGCCGGCGCCGAGGGAGCGCATCAGCACCGCGGACATGTCGATCTCCGGCTTGTACGGAAAGAGAGTGACCGTCGTGCGTGCGAGCAGCTCCGTGATCTCGGGCTCGGACTGGTACGTGAATCGCCAGTCGACCGGCAGCGGGCCTGCCGCGGCCCGGTAGGGCTCGACCGGTTCCAGCGCCTCGCCGGCGACGATCAGCCGCGCGCCGTCCACGCGCTTCGCGGCCTCGATCGCGTCGCCGAGCCCCTTGTACGGACGGATCAGGCCGATGCACGACAGCGTGTGCCCGTCGTCCTCGTAACGGGGCTCGCTCGGAAAGACCGGCATCGGAATCTTGCGCAGACGGTCGCGCGGCACGCCGAACTCCGCCAGCGTCTCGAGGCCGCGCGCGCTGTGCACGACGATCCGGTCGAACCGCGCAAAGAGCACTCGCCAGAGCTGCTCGCGGGACACGGTCCGGCGCGGCAGCAGGTCGTGCGCGGTGAAGACGAGCGGGCCGCGCGCACGGAAGAGCCAGCGGTCGAGCGGCGCCGCGGCGAACCACTGGACGTGCAGCACGTCGCGCGGCCGTGTGAGCAGCCGCGCCGTGCCGACCGGATGCTCGAGCACCTTGACCGGCACGCGCAGCCGCGACCGGCGGAACACGCGCGACGACACCCCGTAGAACAGCTCGTTCCGGCGATAGCCGTCCCCCGCGTACGACGAGACGCCGAAGCGGAACGGCGACGTCACCAGCTCGACCTCCGCCCCCGCCCGCGCGAGCGCGAGCGCGAGCTCATGGTCGTACGACGGGGTGAACCCGGCGGGATCCGCGAGGACGACGCGCATCAGCCGGGTGTCGTCTCGAGCCATTCGCGGAGGCGGCCGGTGCCGTCCGCGACGCTCGTCGACGGCACCCAGCCGAGCTCGCTCTCGACCCGGCTGATGTCGCTGACGTAGACCCGCTGGTCGCCCGGCCGCCACTCGCCGAAGCCGACGTCCAGCTCGAGGCCTTCCGTCTCGCGCAGGTGGTCGAGGAACTCGAGCAGGGACACGGTCAGCACCGGCCCGCCGCCGACGTTGTAGACGCGGCCGCCGACGGCCCCGCGCCGCTCGACCGTCACGTCGTAGAGCTCGAGCAGGTCGTCGACGAAGAGGACGTCCCGAACCTGGCGGCCGTCGCCGTACAGCGTGATCTGCTCGCCGCGCAGCGCGCGGATCAGGAAGTGCGCCATCCAGCCCTGATCCTCGTTGCCGTACTGCCACGGCCCGTAGATGCATGACTGGCGGAAGACGACGGTCGGGATCCCGTAGATCCGCGCGTAGTCGATCGCGTACAGGTCGGCCGCGCCCTTCGAGCAGCCGTAGGGCGAGTGGAAGTCGACCGGCCGCGTCTCCGGTACGCCGCCCGCCAGCGCCGGCAGCTCGTACCGCGTCTCAGTGCCGACGACCTCGAGATCCTCGAGCCCGCCGTACACCTTGTTCGTCGACGTGTAGACGACGAGCGGCTGCCGGCCGGAGAGCCGCGCGCCCTCGAGCACGTTCAGCGTCCCGAGCGCGTTGACCTCGAAGTCGTTCCGCGGGTCGCGCACCGAGTCGGTGACGGCGACCTGTGCGGCCAGGTGGAAGATCGCGTCCGCGTCGGCCGCTGCCTCCGCGACGAGCGAGGCGTTGCGGATGTCCCCGTCGACGAGCTCGAGCGACGCCTCCCCGAGCGACTCCAGGTGCGCCCGATTGCGTTCCGTCCCCGCGCGCGAGCAGTTGTCCAGCACGCGCACCGAGTCCCCACGGCGCAGCCGGTCGAGGACGAGGTTCGTCCCGATGAACCCGCACCCACCTGTGACGAGGACCTGCAGGGCTAGAAGTCTCCGCCCTCGAACGCAGCCTCCCGCGCATCGGCGCGCGCGCGCCAGCGCTTCTCGAAGAGCACCGACAACCAGATCGAGCATTCGAAGAGAATCATCAGCGGGGCCATCTCCATCAGCGTCGTCACCGGGTCGACGCCCGGCAGTGCGACCGCGACGGCAGCAACGACGACGTAGCCGATCCGCCGGTTACGGCGCAGCTTGGCGGTGGTCAGGATGCCGATCCGGACGAGCGCCAGCACGAAGATCGGCAGCTCGAACACGACGCCCACTGCCGCGAGGACGAGCAGGACGAAGGAGTAGTAGTCCTTCGCGCGGATCTGCGTGTTGTAGAGCTCGCTGTCGTAGTTCGTCAGGAAGTGAACGGCGGCGGGGAGCGCGATGAAGTAGCCGAACACGATCCCGCCGCCCAGCAGCACGCTCGCGAAGACGACGAAGCCGATCAGCTGCCTCTGCGTGTGCTCCTGGAAGGCGGGCGCGAAGAACGCCCACAGCTGCCAGAGGACGACCGGGAACGCGATCGCGAGCCCGACCCAGAGGCTGATCACCATCGACGTCAGGAACGGCTCCGCGACGCCGAGGGTCGTCGGCTTGAGCTTGTCCGGGAGCGGACCGTTCAGCCAGTGGATGATCGTGACGTGGAACGCGAACGCGACCGAGAACCCGACGAGGAGCGCGATCAGACAGACGACGAGACGCGTACGCAGCTCACCGAGGTGCTCGACGAGCGTCGCCTCCTCGCCGTGGCGCAGGCGCCGCGGAGGGCTTTCATCGCGCTACGAGTCGGTCTTCGTCGAGGCCGAGACGGTTTCCTCGGCCTGCGCGGAGGTCTGAACGGGCAGCTCCGCCGGCTTCGGGTCGTCGTCCTTGCCTGTAATCGAATCTTTGAACTCGCGCATACCCTTCCCGAGCGACTTGCCCATCTCCGGCAGCCGCTTCGGGCCGAAGACCAGCAGGACGATCACGAGCAGGATTGCGATTTCCCAGGGACCAATCCATCCAGGCATAGCCCGACAACCTTAGCGCGTTTTCGTCCGGGCGGGCGATCGGGGCGCGCCGGGTTCTCGAAGCTGGCCGGACGAGCACGGCTCCCTCGCTCGCCTGTTGAAATGGCTTGGCTAGACTGGATCGACGATGGCATTGCTGGAGATCAAGAATCTGCACGTCGCGCTCGAGGACGGCACCGAGATCGTCAAGGGCGTCGACCTCGCGATCGACACCGGCGAGGTGCACGCGGTCATGGGCCCGAACGGCTCCGGCAAGTCGACGCTCGCCTACGCGCTGATGGGGCACCCCGCGTACGAGATCACCGAGGGTGAGGTGCTGTTCGACGGCGAGAACCTCGTCGAGCTCGGCGCGGACGAGCGCGCGCAGCGCGGCCTGTTCCTCGCGTTCCAGTACCCGCACGCGGTGCCCGGCGTGACGGTGACGAACTTCCTGCGCTCCGCGATCAACTCCGTTCGCAAGGCGCGCGCCGGCAAGGACGACCCGATTCCGATTCCGGAGTTCCGGAAGGAGCTGCTCGGGAAGATGGAGGAGCTGAACGTCACGCGCGAGCTCGCCTCGCGCTACATCAACGACGGGTTCTCGGGCGGCGAGCGCAAGAAGATGGAGATGCTGCAGCTCGCGATGCTGAAGCCGCGAATGGCAGTGCTCGACGAAACCGACACCGGCCTCGACATCGACGCGCTCAAGGTCGTCGGCAACGCGGTCAACACGCTCGTCGGGCCGGAGATGGGTGCGCTCGTGATCACCCACTTCCCGCGTGTGCTTCAGTACATCAAGCCGAACTTCGTCCACGTCTTCTACGACGGCAAGATCGTCGCGGAGGGCGGGCCCGAGCTGGCGGACACGCTCGAGGCGGACGGCTACAAGGCATTTATCCCCGATCTCGCAGAGGCGGCCGCATGAGCAGCACCGAAAAGACCGAGACCCAGGTCGTCGCCGAGATCGGCGCCGACTACAAGTACGGCTTCCACGAGACCGAGGACTACTTCTTCAAGTCCGGCCGCGGGCTCTCGCGCGAGATCGTCGAGGCGATCTCGGAGCACAAGAACGAGCCGGAGTGGATGCGGAAGTTCCGGCTGAAGTCGCTCGACTACTTCATGGCGCGCCCGCTGCCGACGTGGGGCGGCGACATGAGCGGGATCGACTTCGACAACATCTTCTATTACATCCGCCCGACCGAGAAGCAGGCGACCTCGTGGGAAGACCTGCCGCCGGACATCAAGAACACGTGGGACCGGCTCGGGCATCCCGGAGGCGGAGCGGAAGTTCCTCGCCGGCGTCGGCGCGCAGTACGAGTCCGAGGTCGTCTACCACAAGCTCCAGGAGGATCTCGAGAAGAAGGGCGTGATCTTCCTCGACATGGACTCGGGCCTGCGCGAGCACGAGGAGCTCGTCAAGCAGTACTTCGGGACGATCATCCCGCAGAACGACAACAAGTTCGCGGCGCTCAACTCGGCGGTCTGGTCGGGCGGGTCGTTCATCTACGTGCCGCCGGGGGTGTCGATCGAGATGCCGCTCCAGGCCTACTTCCGGATCAACGCCGAGAACATGGGCCAGTTCGAGCGCACGCTGATCATCGTCGACGAGGACGCATACGTGCACTACGTCGAGGGCTGCACGGCGCCGATCTACTCGTCCGACTCGCTGCACTCCGCCGTCGTCGAGATCATCGTCAAGCCGCGCGGCCGCTGCCGCTACACGACGATCCAGAACTGGTCGACGAACGTCTACAACCTCGTCACGAAGCGCGCGGTCGCCTACGAGGACGCGACGATGGAGTGGGTCGACGGCAACCTCGGCTCGAAGCTGACGATGAAGTACCCGGCGATCTGGCTGATGGGCGAGCGCGCCCACGGCGAGGTGCTCTCGATCGCGTTCGCGGGCGCGGGCCAGCACCAGGACGCGGGCGGCAAGTGCGTCCACGTCGCCCCGAACACGACCTCGGTGATCACCTCGAAGTCGATCTCGAAGAACGGCGGGCGCGCGGGCTATCGCGGCCTGCTCGAGGTCGGCAACGGCGCGCACGGCGCGAAGTCGAAGGTCGTCTGCGACGCGCTGATCCTCGACGAGGAGTCGCGCTCCGACACCTACCCGTACATCCGGATCGACGAGAACGACGTCGACATCGGCCACGAGGCGACGGTCTCGAAGATCGGCGAGGAGCAGCTCTTCTACCTGATGTCGCGCGGGCTCTCCGAGGCGGAGGCCTCGGCGATGATCGTCTCCGGGTTCGTCGAGCCGATCACGAAGGAGCTCCCGCTCGAGTACGCGGTCGAGATGAACCGGCTGATCCAGCTCCAGATGGAAGGGTCGGTCGGCTAGACGTGCAGGTCGAGCGCACGGATTTCATCTCCGTGCCGGTCACGAATCTCGAGCGGTCGACGGCGTGGTACCGCGACACGCTCGGCCTCGAGCAGATCGGCGAGGGCGCCTGGCCGGAGTTCCAGCTCGGCGAGAACGTGTCGCTCTACCTGCTCGACCCGACGAACATCGGCCAGGAGTTTCGGGGGCCGCACACCTCGTCGATCGCGCTGCGCGTGGCGGACGTCGAGCAGGCGCGCGGCGAGCTGGAGTCGCGCGGGGTCGAGTTCCGCGGCGAGACGTTCGACACCGGGGTCTGCCACATGGCGTTCTTCAGCGACCCTGACGGCAACGAGCTGATGCTGCACCGCCGGTATGCCCCGCGTGACTAGGGCCGCGGCGGAAAAGCGCTACCGCGATCTGCCTCTCCCGGACACGACGCAGGAGGCGTGGCGTTTCACGGATCTCGCCGGATTCGACCCTGACGCGTTCGGCCGGAACGGCCATGCCCCGGGGACAGTCCCCGGGACAATGCTCGACATCGACGTGGCCGGCATCGCCCAGGTCACCGAGGACGGGATCGAGATCGAGCGCGCTCCCGATGGCGTCACCTTCGAGCCCCTCGCCGAGCACGAGCGCCTCGGCACGCTCGTCGGCGCCGACGACAAGTTCACCGCGCACAACGCCGCAGGCTGGCAGCACGGCCTGCTCGTTCATGTGCCGAAGGGCATCGTGCTCGAGCAGCCGCTCTACGTGCGCATCGCGAACACGACGGAGGACGGCGCGCTCTTCTGGCGCCTGCTCGTCATTGCCGAGGAGGGCTGCGCGCTTCTCGTTGATCGAGGAGTACGCGTCCAGCGCGCCCGACCTGCGCGGCTACTCGAACGCGGCCGTCGAGCTCTTCGTCGAGCAGGGCGCGAAGCTGGAGTACGTGTCGCTGCAGAATCTCTCGCGCGAGACGTGGCACTTCGCCACCCACCACGCACGCGTCGAGCGCGACGCCGAGCTCGACTGGGTCGCCGGCGGCTTCGGCTCGAAGAAGGGAAAGACGCGAATCCAGAACGACCTCGCCGGCCAGGGAGCGACCTCGCGCGTCACCGGCGCGTATTTCGCGGACGGCTCGCAGCACCTGGACTACGACACGTTCCAGGAGCACATCGCCCCGAACACCACCTCCGACTTCGCCTTCAAGGGCGCCCTCCGCGACACGGCGACGACGGTCTGGCGCGGGATGATCCGCGTCGAGCACGAGGCGCAGAAGACGAACGCCTACCAGGAGAACCGCAACCTGCTCCTCTCCCGGGACGCGCACGCCGACTCGATCCCCGGCCTCGAGATCCTCGCCAACGACGTCCGCTGCACTCACGGCGCGACGCTCGGCCAGGTCGACCGCGACCAGCTCTTCTACCTGATGGCCCGCGGCCTCTCGCGCGCGGAGGCCGAGCGGCTGATCGTCCGCGGCTTCTTCCAGGACGTGCTCGACCGCATCGAGCTCGAGCCGGTCCGCGAGGCGCTCGCGGACGCGCTGGAAGCACGCATCCCGTCCGCGTAGCCTCCGCTCCGTCCTAGTGGCCGGGCCCGTCCGCGGGGTGGACAAGGAGTTGTTCGAGGAGTAGGTTCGCGCCGGCGCAGGACCCGCCGCCCAGGCAACGGCTCCGACCAGGCTCCAACCGGCCGGGCGCCCCCCACGCGCAGCAAGCCGCTGTTGAAGCGGATCCTGCCGCCTTCACGGCAATGGTTGCCAAGCAAGGGGGGTAAGTGATGAAGGAACGCCTTCAATCCGTAGGCGAGTTGGTGCGCCGCCGGTCCGGGCCGATCGTGCTCGGCGCCGTGGTGGTGCTGGCCGTCGCAGCGGTCGCGAGCGCCGCGATTCCGGACTCGGACGACGGCGAGATCCACGCCTGCTACCAGAAGAACGAAGGGCAGCTGCGCGTGGTCGATGCCAGAACGGTGTGTCATGTCGTCCGTCCGAGCTGCCGCTCGTGTGGAACCAGAAGGGTCTGACGGGTGCGACGGGCCAGACAGGTGCGACGGGCCCGACAGGTGCGACGGGCCCGCGGGGGCCGAGCAACGCGTTCTCGCGCTGGCACGATGGCGAGCTGCAGGCCGTGGACCTGGCCGTTCCGAGGCTGCTCGAGCTCAACGTGCCCAACGGCAGCTTCGCCACGACTGCGACCGCAATCGTGCGAAATGCCGGCGCAGGCCCGGCCGCGATCACGTGCCAGACGATGCACCCGAGCGGAGACTTCGACCTCGCTCGGGCGACTCTGGCGCCCGCAGGGCAGCCGGGGGACACGCAGACCCTGGCCATGAACCCGGTTGGGTTCTCGGTCGGTCCCGGAACGGTCTGGCTCGACTGCGACGACTTCGGAGCCGACGTGATGGTGAGCTGGATGAAAATCACCTCCACGCAGGTCGAGAGCCTGACCAACACGCCCGGCTAGGAAGCAATGCGACTGCGCGGCGAGCCGGTGGGGACTCGCCGCGCGGGCGTTTCCGTCTCTCAGTAGTAGATCGTCCGCGTCAGGTGGTGCGGGTAGTGCGTGCGGTGGAACGGCACCCACAACCGCGCATCCACCTGCGGGACGATCACGCGTAGCTCCGGCGGGCGCAGCTCGTTCACGCGCCGGGTCAGCTCCTCGCAGGCCCAGATCGTGTGCGCGCGGATCTCGACCTCCCAGGGCGAGCCGGCCTCGATCGGCCGGCCGTCGCGCACCACGGCCTCCAGCTCGTCCGAGTACCGCGTGATCCCGAGCACCCGCAGCGCCGCCGGGACGATGTAGTCGGCGAACGCCGTCAGGCGGTCGAGGTCGGGGAAGCCGGTGCCGCCCGGGAGCGTCGCCTCCAGAATCCAGACCGAGAGCTGCGCGAGCTTCCAGAAGCGCACCGTCTCGCCGTCATACGTGGCCTTGTCGTCGAAGCGCGGGAAGTCGCGCGTCAGCCGCTCGAGGAATTCGGCGCAGGTTCCGCCGAAGACGTTCGAGAACCGGCCGTCGTAGCGCTCCGCCAGCGTCGACCCGACCTCGCGCAGGATCCGCGCGCGCTCGTCCAGCAGCTGGAGCTCGGAGTTCCCGCCGCGGAACACCTCCCGGAGCTGCGCTTCGGTGACCTCGGCGAGCCAGCCCGCGTCCAGCACCGGCACGCCCTCCGCCAGGGCCCGCTGGAGGCAGAAGTGCATTCCGTCGGCGTCGGCGTAGACCCGTCCGCCGTCGGCGATCTCCCACCGCACGCGCGTCTCGAAGTCCGTGAACGCGAAGTTGATCGAGGTCGCCGTGAGGACGAAGTCGACGACGCCGTCGCGGTCGAGCTCGAGCGGGAACGGCAGCAGGAACGCGGGCGGCGGCAGCTCCTCGTACGCCATCCAGCCCGCGTGCTCGGCGAGGCGGTCGAGATCGAGCGAGACGTCGCGCGCGTTGCGCACGACGGGCAGCACGGTATCGAGCACCGGATGGGCCATCGCTGGAGATTCGACCACAACTCGGCCGGTACGATTGCCCCATGGCCGTCCGGACGCCTGCGAAGCTCGACGCGCACAAGCTGCGGGCCGACTTTGCGGTCTTCGACCAACCGATCCACGGGAAGCCGCTGGCGTTCCTCGATTCGGCCGTCACCTCGCAGAAGCCGCGGCAGGTGCTGGACGCGATGCGCGAGTTCTACGAGACCTCGTACTCGAACGTCCACCGCGGCGTCTACACGCTGTCCGAGCGGGCGACGGAGGGGTACGAGGGTGCGCGTGAGAAGGTGCGTGCGTTCCTGAACGCCGGCTCCACGCGGGAGTGCATCTTCGTCCGGCAGGCCACGGAGGGGCTGAATCTCGTCGCCTACGCGTGGGGGCTCGACAACCTCGGTCCGGGCGACTCCGTTCTCGTCACCGAGCTCGAGCACCACTCGAACTTCGTCCCGTGGCAGCAGATCGCGAAGCGGACCGGCGCCGATTTCCGGATGATCCCGATCGACGACCAGGGCGAGCTGCGGATGGACCTGCTCGACGAGGTCGCCGGCGAGGGGCGCGTGAAGGTCGTCGCGGCGAACCTGGTCTCGAACTCGCTCGGGACGATCAATCCGATCGAGAAGCTCGCCGCCTGGGCGCACGAGCGCGGCGCGATCATGGTCGTCGACGCGGCGCAGGCCGCACCCCACCGGCGGATGGACGTCCAGACGCTCGGGGCCGACTTCGTCGCCTTCTCCTCGCACAAGATGTGCGGCCCGACCGGGGTCGGCGTGCTCTGGGGCCGCCGGGAGCTGCTCGAGGCGATGTCGCCGTTCAACTACGGCGGCTCGATGATCCGGTCGGTCAAGGTCGAGGAGACGCTCTGGAACGAGCTGCCGTACAAGTTCGAGGCCGGCACGCCGGCGATCGCGGAGGCCTACGGGCTCGGGATCGCGATCGACTACCTCGAGGAGGTCGGGCTGGAGGCGATCGAGGAGCACGAGCACGAGCTCGGCGTCTACGCGCTGGAGCAGCTGGCCGAGCTCCCGTTCGTCACCGTCTACGGCCCTCCGCCGGACCGCCGCGTCGGGCTCGTCTCCTTCAACGTGGACGGCATCCATCCGCACGACGTCGCGCAGATCCTCGACTGGGAGGGGATCGCGATCCGCGCCGGCCACCACTGCTGCCAGCCGCTGATGTCTCGCCTCGGCGTCGCGGCGACGAACCGCGCGAGCTTCTACCTGTACACGATCCCCGAGGAGATCGACCGCCTGGTTGCAGGGCTGCACAAGGTGAAAGAGGTCCTGGGTGAGGAGGCACAGATGAGCCGTAGGCTGGACGGAGGCTCACAGAGAGCGGAGGTACCGGCTTTGCCGGTGCCGGAGCGGGTGCGATGAGCAGCGAGTTCGACCAGCTGTACCGCGAGGTCATCCTCGACCACTACAAGAACCCGCGCGGCCACGGGGTGATGGAGGACGCGGATGCCGAGGCCGAGGGCCAGAACCCGCTCTGCGGCGACGAGGTCTCGATCTACGTCGCCTTCGGCGAGGACGGCGACACGATCGACGACGTGATGTTCTCGGGCCGCGGGTGCGCGATCTCCCAGGCCGCGACCTCGATGCTGACCGAGATGGTCAAGGGCCGGAAGGCGAGCGAGGTGGCGGCAATGCCGAAGGAGGATCTGCTCGAGGAGATCGGGATCCCGCTGACGCCCGTGCGCCTCAAGTGCGCGATCCTCGGGCTGACGACGCTCCGGCTTGCGCTGCACAAGGCCAAGGGCACCCCGCTGCCCGAGGGCCTCGCCGAGCTGGACGAGCTCGAGCTGAAGTAGCGGACGCATGGCGGAGATCGACGTGTGCCCGGTGGAGGAGCTCCAGCCGGGTGAGGTGAAGATCGTCCACGCCGGGCTGATCTCGCTCGGCGTCTACAACCTCGACGGCGAGTACTACGCAATCGAGGACCGCTGCTCGCACGACGACGGGCCGCTGTGCGAGGGCGACTTCGACCAGGAGACCGGGGTCGTGATCTGCCCGCGCCACGGTGCGAACTTCGACATCCGCTCCGGTCGCGCGCTGACGCTTCCGGCGTACGAGCCGGTGGACGTCTACCCGGTGCGCATCGTCGACGGGATCGTCAAAGTCGAGCTCTGAGCTACGTCGGCGGCCTCGGTCGTGCGCGCGCGATCAGGCATATGATCGCGCTGCCGTCAGTCCCGAAGGAGGCCACATGAGCCTGATTTCCCTTGCGTCCGTCCGCGCGCTGCAGGAGGACGCCGTCGCCGAGGGTCTCGCGCGCCCCGGCCGCATCCCCGATGCCGCCGACGCGCAGGAGCGGATCATCGGCCAGCTCGTCGCGTTCATCCCCGCCGAGCCCGTCGCCCTCTTCATCGCGGTGCTCGCCGCGGTAGGGACGGAGAGCAGCGCCTGGTTGCGCTGGACGCTGCTCGGCGTCGTCGCCGGGCTCGCTCCGCTCTGGGTCGAGATCCACTATCTCCAGAAGGCGCGCTCTCGCCGCGCGCGCAAGAAGGTGCCGTTGTTCGAGATGGTCGCGGGGGTGGTCGCGTTCGCGGCCTGGTCGACCTACGGTGCCGAACTCGCCGTGGAACGAGATCGGCAATTTCACCCCGCGCTGGGGGCTGCTCGTCGCGCTGGTGACGGCGGGCGGGCTGCTCACGGTCAGCGAGCTGCGGGAGGCGCTGCTGCGCGGGCGTCCGCGGCGGGCTCGGCCCGCGCTGCGGTGACTAAGCTGGCCGCGTGCTCGACGAGAAGGTCCTTGCCGTGCTCGAGCGCCTCCGCCAGGAGGACGCCGAAGAGCGCGAGCAGGGCGTTGCGCAGGAGCTGCGCTCGCGCGCGGTGGCACCGACCACCGGCCGGTTCCTCTTCTCCCTCGTTGCGCCGCAGAACGCGTGCGAGGTGCTGGAGATCGGCGGGTCGCGCGGGTACTCGTCGATCTGGCTCGCGGCCGGTGTGCGCATCCTGGGCGGTAGCGTGCTCTCGCTGGAGCGCGACCCTGTCAAGTGCGAGGCCTGGCGGCGGAACGTCAGCGACGCGGGGCTCGAGGAGTGGGCCGAGCTCGTCGAGGGCGACGCGTTCGAGACGCTGCCGGAGATCGAGGACGTCTTCGACGTCGTCTTCGTCGACGCCGAGAAGGAGGACTACGAGCGGCTGTTCGCGCTCGCCCGCCCGAAGCTCGAGCCCGGCGGGCTCGTCGTCGCCGACAACGTGCTCTCCCACGAGGAATGGCTGGGCGCGTACTCGCGTGCGCGGCAGGCCGATCCGTCGCTCGTCAGCGTGACCGTCCCGCTCGACCGCGGATTGGAGCTGAGCGCCGTCCTGAGCGACCCGCTAGAGTGAGATCAACCGCGGAAAGGAGGTGGTCCGACTTGAGCGATGACAGTACGGGCAGTGGAGGTACCGGCCGGTAGGGGCGTGTCCCCGTGACCTGAAGAGGGGAATCGTCTAGCCAGCGTAGGGGACTCGCTGGAGGTCGTGAGCGCCGCCGCGTCGCACACGCGGCAGGAAGCGCCCCCACCAATACAGGTCGGTATCCGGATCTGAGGGCCCCGCAAGGGGCCCTCGATCTTTTTGCTCGCAAGCCTCCGGCCGCGTCGCGTGCGCACCGCGGAGCCGCAGCGGGCTAAGGATTCAGGTCGAGCTTGTAGCCCTTGGCCTTGAAGTCGTTCCCGACCTTGATCAGCTCCTGGATCGCCTTCGCGCCGAAGAGCGCGGTGATCGCGGCCGAGGGGTCCTTGCCCGACGAGTTCAGCTGTTTCGCGATCGCGGGAAAGCTGTCGCCGAGGTCGTTCATCGTCTTGACCAGGTCCGCGTGGATCTGCTCGACCGCCGCGGGCGGGTTCACCGCCGCCAGCCGGGCGGCGAACTCGTGGAAAGCCTTGACGAGCTTGTCTACGTCCTCCTTCGGGATCTGCTTGCCGGACGAGCTCGTCTTCCCGATCTCGTTCGAGATCTCGCTCGCGATCTGCTTCAGCTTCGCCTGGTAGGCCGCCTTGGTCAGCGGCGGGCCGGACGGCCCGGTCGTCGTCGTGCTCTTGCTGCTGCTGCCGCCGCCGCAACCGGCGACCAGCAGACCCACCGCGGCGAGGATGACGACCAGCCTGCGCACGCCGGGCACCCTACCTCAGACCACTCGCCGCAGCTGCTCGTCGAGAGAGAGCCCGCCGATCCCGAAGACCTCCAGCGCCGGCGCGATGTCGCAGACGCTGTCGCCGGCCTCCAGCATCGTCAGCTGGTCGCGGGTGATCGGCGGCTTGGGCAGCAGCTCGGCGACCGCCGCGGCCGGGCGTACGAGCCCGATCGGGATGTTCACCCGGGAGCGGCGCTTTCCGAGCACCTTCGCGATCCGCCGGTAGAGCTCGTTCCAGGTGACCGCGTCCGGGCCGCAGAGCTCGAAGATCCGGTTCGCCGCGGCGGGCAGGTCGATCGAGGCGGCGAAGTACGCGGCGACGTCCTCGACCCAGATCGGCTGGAGGCGCCGCTCGCCGGTCCCGAGCACCGGAGTGAGCGGCGACCAGCGCACCTGGCGGACGAACAGCGGCAGCACGCCGCCGTCCCGGCCGAAGACGAAGCTCGGCCGGAAGATCACGTGCTCGAGCCCGGACTCCTCGACCGCTTGCTCCATCTCCCACTTCGCGTGGTAGTAGGGGGTCAGGTCCTTCGTCTCCTCGCTGACGCCGAGCGCGCTCATCAGGACGAACCGGCGCACCCCGGCCTCCTGCGCGGCGGCGACGAGGTTCTGCGTGCCCTGCGTCATCACGCGCTCGAACTCCGCGCGCGACCCGGCGATGATCGCAACCAGGTGGACGACGACGTCGCAGCCGGCGACTGCTCGCTTCAGCGACGCCGGGTCGGTGACGTCGCCGCGGGAGAGCTCGCAGCCCCAGCCGGCCAGTTTCTCGCCGCGGCTGGGCTCGCGAACGAGCGCGCGGACGTCACGGCCTTGCGCGCGCAGGGCGTGCGTCACGTGCCCGCCGACGAACCCCGTCCCTCCTGTGAGCAGGATCACTCGGCGAAGTTTCTCCAGTAGCGGCTCGGCGTCGGGCCCTGCTGGCCCTGGTACTTCGACCCGAGGCCGTCGCTGCCGTACGGCGACGCCGCGGGCTCGGAGAGCTGGACGAACGAGAGCTGGCCGATCTTCATCCCGTGGTAGATCGTGATCGGGAGGTTGGCGACGTTCGAGAGCTCGAGCGTCACGTGCCCGTTCCAGCCGGGGTCGATGAAGCCGGCGGTCGAGTGGATCAGCAGGCCGAGCCGCCCCAGACTGCTCTTTCCCTCCAGGCGGGCCACGAGATCGTCGGGGAGCTTGATCCGCTCCAGCGTCGAGCCGAGCACGAACTCCCCGGGATGGAGGATGAACGGCTCGCCGTCGATCTCGACGAGCTCGGTCAGGTCCTCCTGCTCCTGCTTGACGTCGATGAAGGGGTAGCGCGAGTTGCGGAAGACGCGGAAGAAGCGGTCGACCCGGACGTCGACGCTCGACGGCTGGAGCAGTGCCTCGTCATAGGGATCGATCTCGATCCGGCCCTCGGCCAGCAGCCGCTGAATCGTCCGGTCGGAGAGGACCACCGGCGCGATTCTACGGCCAGCGGCTCAGATATCGTGAGGTCGTGGCCGTGACCCGCTCGATCGAGCTTCGCACCGCGGTGCCCGGGCCCCGGTCGCAGGAGATCCTCGCACGCAAGGCGCGGGCCGTCGCCGGGCCGCTCGAGGTCAGCTTCCCGATCATCGCGGCCGAGGCGCGCGGAGCGCTGCTGACCGACGTCGACGGGAACACCTTCATCGACTTCACCGGGGGCGTCGGCTGCCTCAACGTCGGCCACTCGCACCCGAAGGTGGTCGCGGCGGCGCGCGAGCAGCTCGAGCGCTTCGCGCATACCGACTTCACGATCATCCCGTACGAGACCTACGTCGAGCTGGCGGAGCGCCTGGTCGAGCGCGCGCCGATCTCAGGCCCGGCGAAGGCGGCTTTCTTCAACGCCGGCACGGAGGCAGTCGAGAACGCGGTCAAGTTCGCGCGCGCCTATACGAGGCGGCCGGCCGTGATCGCGTTCGAGGGCGGCTTCCACGGGCGGACGCTCCTCTCGCTCTCGCTGACCTCGAAGACCCATCCGTACAAGGCGGGTCTCGGGCCCTTCTCGCCCGAGGTCTACCGCGTGCCGTTTGCGAACGAGTACCGCGGGCCTGACACTGCGGCTGCGCTCGCCGCGCTGGAGCAGGCCCTGATCACCCAGGTCGCGGCCGAGACGGTCGCCGCGATCGTGATCGAGCCCGTCCAGGGCGAGGGCGGCTTCGTCGTCGCGCCGCCGGAGTTCCTCGCCGGAGTGCGGCGGATCTGCGACGACAACGGCATCGTCCTCGTCGTCGACGAGGTGCAGACAGGGTTTGCGCGCACCGGCATGTTCTTCGCGATCGAGCACTACGACGTGGAGCCCGACCTGATCACGATCGCCAAGTCGGTCGCGGGCGGGCTGCCCCTGTCCGGCGTGATCGGGAAGGCCGCGATCATGGATGCTCCCGGCAGGAACGCGGTCGGCGGCACGTTCATCGGCAATCCGGTCGCGCAGGCTGCCGCGCTTGCCGTACTCGACGTGATCGACTCCGAGGGCCTCGTCGAGCGGTCGAACGCGATCGGCGAGACGATGCGGACGCGGATGCAGGGATGGCAGTCGCGGTTTCCCGAGATCGGGGACGTGCGCGGGCTCGGCGGGATGCTCGCGATCGAGCTCGTCCACGACCGGGAGTCGAAGAACCCTGCGCCGGAGCTCGTCGCTGCGATCTGCGAGGAGGCGTTCCACAACGGGCTGCTGCTGATGAGCGCCGGGATCTACTCCAACGTGGTGCGCGTGCTCGTCCCGCTGACGATCGCCGACGGCGAGCTGGACGAGGCGCTGGACGTGTGGGAGCGCGCGCTCGAGCACGTGCTTTCGGCGTAGTAGCGCGCGCGTAGGGAAAATGCCTGCCATGAGCCGGAGGCTCGACGGAGGCGAACAGGGAGCGGAGGTGCCGGCTGGGCCGGCGCCGGAGCGGGAGCCGCGCCGTAGGCTCGACGGAGGCGAACAGGGAGCGGAGGTGCCGGCTGGGCCGGCGCCGGAGCGGGAGCCGCGCCGTAGGCTCGACGGAGGCGAACAGGGAGCGGAGGTGCCGGCTTTGCCGGCGTCGTAGCGGGGATGGTCGGCGAGCTGATCGCGGGTCGGTACGAGCTGGAGGAGCTCGTCGGGAAGGGCGGCATGTCCAGCGTCTACCGCGCGCAGGACCGCCTGCTCGAGCGCACGGTCGCGATCAAGCTCCTGCACGAGCACTACTCCCGCGACGAGGACTACGTCGAGCGCTTCCGGCGCGAGGCGCGCGCGGCCGCGCAGCTCTCCCACCCGAACATCGTCACGGTGATCGACCGCGGCGAGGACGGCGGGCGCCAGTTCATCGTCTTCGAGTACATCGACGGCCAGAACCTGAAGCAGCTCGTCGAGAAGAAAGGGCGGCTGCCGGTGCGGACGGCGCTCGAGCTCGGGATCGAGATCGGGCATGCGCTCGCCTTCGCCCACGAGAGCGGGCTCGTGCACCGCGACGTCAAGCCGCAGAACGTGCTGCTCGGCAACGGCGAGGTGAAGGTGACCGACTTCGGGATCGCGCGCTCGGCCGACGTCCAGCAGGGCCTGACCCAGACCGGGACCGTGCTCGGGACGAGCGACTACATCGCGCCCGAGCAGGCGAGCGGACAGCCGGTCAGCGCGCTCAGCGACGTCTACTCGCTCGGCGTCGTCGTCTACGAGTTGCTCGCCGGCGATCCGCCGTACAGCGGCGAGAACTTCGTCACGGTCGCGATGCGGCACGTCAACGACCCGGTCCCGAGTGTCACCGTCGTGCGGCCCGATGTTCCACTGCGCCTCGACGCGGCACTGCGGCGGGCGATGGCCAAGGATCCCGGCGAGCGTTACGACTCGATGGCGGACTTCGTCTCCGAGCTGGAGGCGGTGCTCGACCAGCTCGGCGAGCCCGACAGCGACCGCACGACGATCATGCCGCCGACCGCGCCGAGCCAGCCGGCGCGGGCGCGGCGATCCGGGCGCCGGCGGCGCCTCGCGCCCTGGCTCGCGCTGCTGTTCGGCCTGGCTCTGATCGGCGGCGCGCTCGGCCTCTATCTCGCCGTGCGCACCGACGACTCTGGCGGCGGAGGCGGCGGAACGAGCGGCCCGGTCCAGCTCGTCGCCTCGAACGCGTACGACCCGGAAGGCGACGGCCAGGAGAACGACGGTCTCGTCGCGAACGCGACGGACGGCAACGTCTCGACCGACTGGCACACCGAGCACTACCGCACCGCCGAGTTCGGCAACCTGAAGAGCGGGGTGGGCCTCGTCCTCGACGCCGGCAGCCCCGTCCGGCCGAGCTCGATCACGATCGAGAGCTCGACGCCCGGCTACACCGCCGACATCAAGGCCGGCGAGTCGTCGGACGGGCCGTTCGACACGGTCTCGAGCCCGATGGAGGTCGGTTCGCGGACGACGTTCCAGCTCTCGGTCGATCCCGCGCGGAGGTACTACCTGATCTGGATCACGAAGCTTCCCGCGGACAGGCGGCGCGCGGCTGTGAACGAAGTCACGATCCCTTAGACTCGGCCGGTGAGGTTCAGCAAGGACTCGAAGGTCGCGGCGATCGCCCGGGTTCCCCTCTTCTGCAGGCTCTCGAAGGGCGAGCTCGCGCGGATCGCCCAGCTCGCGGACGAGGTGGACCTCCCGCCGGGGAAGACGTTGACGACGGAGGGCTCCCGGGGGCGTGAGTTCTTCGTCCTCCTCGAGGGGTCGGCCGAAGTGCAGCGCGACGGCCGGCGCATTGCGACGATGCGGGGCGGCGACTTCTTCGGCGAGATCGCGCTCGTCACGGACGTCCCGCGGACGGCGACGGTGACGACCACCTCGACCGTGCATGCGCTCGTGATCACCGACCGAGCGTTCCGCGAGCTGCTCCGCGAATCGCCCGCGATCCAGGGCAAGGTGCTGGAGGCGGTTGCCTCGCGCCTCGCCCATTCGCTCTAGAACTTCAGCCGACGCCGTCTGTCGCTGCGTTCCAGCGCGAGGTCGATCGCGCGCTCGAGCAGCTCGGCGTACCGGATTCCCGATGCCTCGAACAGCTTCGCGTAGACGCTCGTCGCGGTGAAGCCGGGCATGGTGTTCAGCTCGTTGATCAGCACCTCGCCGTCGTCGCGGACGAAGCAGTCGACGCGCGCGATCCCCTCGCACTCGGTGGCGACGAACGCCTGGACGGCGAGCTGCTGGACGCGCTCCGTTTGCTCGCCGGTGATCCGCGCCGGGATGACGAGATCCATCTCGCCTTCCTCGTACTTCGCCTCCCAGTCGTACCACTCGTTGTTCGTGACGACGATCTCGCCCACGAGCGAAGCGACCGGCTCGCGGTTCCCGAGCACGCCGACCTCGACCTCGATCCCGGAGACGAACTCCTCGACGAGCACCTTTTCGTCGTGCTCGAAGGCGAGCGCGACGGCGGAGCGGAGCTCCTCGGCGTCGTGCGCTTTCGAGATCCCGACCGACGACCCGAGCCGCGCCGGCTTGACGAACACGGGGTAGCCGAACGGACTCTCCGGCGCCGCGGCCGCCAGGTCTCCGGCCGGGTGTCGCCGGCTGGCACACTTCCAGCCGCGCGCAGAGTCGTGTTCCGCGTCACGGGAATCCCCTGGTCGCGCATGACGGCCTTGAACAGGTCCTTGTCCATGCACAGCGCCGAGGCGGCGACTCCGGCGCCGACGTACGGCACGTCGGCCATCTCCAGCACGCCCTGGAGCGCTCCGTCCTCCCCGAACGGCCCGTGCAGGATCGGCAGCACGACCTCTACCTCGCCGAGAGTGGCCGTGACCTCTCCGCCCGTCCCGGGAACGGGCACCTGTGGACGAGAGGCCGCGGGATCTGACACCTGGCCAGGTCCGATTTGGGAGGTTGCGGTAGCTGATACCTGGCCCGGGGCCGATCGACCAGCGGCCGTCGCGGGCGATCTCGACTGCGACCACGTCGTAGCGCTTCGGGTCGAGGGCGGCGATCACCGACTGCGCGGACGCGAGCGAGATCGGGTGCTCCGAGGAACGGCCGCCCATCAGGACGGCCACGCGGCGGCGGGTCATGGCGAGGGCTGCTGCGTGGTGTCCGACGGCAGCGTCGGGGCGATCGGCGGCGGCGCCTCCTGGGTCGTGACCGGCTCGGTCGTCGGTCACGGGCGCGGTCGTGGGCGCGATGAAGTGGCCGACCGTGATCGTGACCGTCGTCCCCGGCTTCGCCGTCTCGCCGGGCCCCGGCGTCTGCGTCATGACGACGCCGTCCAGCGTCGGGTCGTCGGTATCCGAGACGTCGACGACGACCTTGAAGCCGGAGTTCCGCAACGTTGCGATCGCGTCCGCGCGCGAGAAGCTCGTCACGTCGGGCACCGACGACTCGGTCGGGCCCTTGGAGACGAACAACGTCACCGTCGAGCCGGGCGCGATCAGCGAGTTCGCCGGCGGGTCCATCTGGACGACGATCCCCTTCGGGTCGTTCGAGTCGACGTCGCGGCGCGCGACCGCGAAACCGGCGCCCTGGAGCGCCCCGGCCGCGGACTCGAACGGCGACCCGACGACCGGAGGCACGCCCACCGGCTTCGGCCCCTGCGAGACGTTGATCCGCACCTGCTCGCCCTTCAGCAGCCGCGCGCCGGCCTTCGGGAACTGGCCGGTCACGATGCCGGAGTCCTTCGCGGAGTGGACGTAGTGGATGTTCGGCCTTCAAACCCTGCTCGGCGAGCGCAGCCGACCGCATCGGTCGCCTGTTTCCCGACCACGTTCGGCACCGAGACCTTCGGCTTGCCGCTCGAGACCTTGATCACGACGAGGTTGCCCTTCTCGGTTCGCTCGCCGGGCGGGCGGGACTGATCGAACACCCGCCCGATCTCGACGTTGGCGTTCGGCAGTCGCCGTACGCGCACCTGGAGGCCCGCGGCCACGAGCTTCTGGACGGCCAGCTGCTCGACCGATCCCTGCACCAGCGGTACCGACACCGGTTTCGTCTGGTTCAGCTGGTCCTGGATCTTCGTGTAGACGTACCAGCCCGCGACGATCGCCGCCGCCACCAGCAGCGCTGCCAGGAGCCAGGGCCAGAACGACCGCCGCCTGGGCTCGTCGTATTCGTAGAACCCGGTCGGCCGCGAGTACGGTGGCGGCGGACCCGTCGCCGGCGGGACGACCGTCACCCGCCGGGTGATCGCCGTCGGCGCTGAGGCCAGCGTCGCCGCCCCGGCGCCGCGCAGCACCTGCGTCGCCGCCTCCTCCGTCTCCGGCGCGACCGCCTGGCCGAGCGAGGCGCGTGCGAGGTCGGCGTCCATCTCGTCCGCGCTCTGGTACCGGTCCTCGGGGTTCTTCGCGAGCGCGCGCAGGACGATCGAATCGAGCTCGTGCGGCACATCGGGCCGCGCCTCCGAGGGCGGCAACGGCGTCGTCGAGAGGTGCTTCATCGCGATCTCGAGCGGCGTGTCCCCGGTGAACGGAACCAATCCGGTCAGCATCTCGTAGAGGACGATCCCGACCGAGTAGATGTCCGAGGCCGGCGTCACCGGGCGCGCCCTTCGCCTGCTCCGGTGAGAGGTACTGCGCCGTCCCGATGATCGACCCCGTCTCCGTCATCTGGGACGTCCCCGAACGCGCGATCCCGAAGTCCGTCACCTTCAGCCGGCCGTCGGGGGCGACGACGACGTTGTGCGGCTTGATGTCGCGGTGGACGATGCCGTGCCGGTGCGCGAACCCGAGCGCGGAGAGGATCTGCCGCGCGTAGTCGATCGCGACCGCGAGCGGCGTCGGCCCGCGCGCGATCAGGAGCTCCTTGAGGGTGCGCCCCTCGAGGTACTCCATCGCGATGTAGTAGGTCCCCTCGGCCTGGCCGCGGTCGTAGATCGAGACGATGTTCGGGTGCGAGAGGCCGGCCGCATTCTTCGCCTCGCGCCGGAAGCGCTCCACGAACTGCTCGTCCTGCGAGTGGCGCTCGTCGAGCATCTTGATCGCGACCGAGCGGCCGAGCTCCTGGTCCTCGGCGAGGTAGACGTTCGCCATTCCGCCGGTGCCCAACTTGCGCACGACGCGGTAGCGTCCGTCGAAGACCTGGTCGATGAGGGTGTCGGGGGCCGGCATCCTCGCTCGCTACAGGTTACGGACGGCCCCGGAGCAGCGCTTCCATGATTTGCTTCGCGATCGGCGCCGCCGTCTGGCCGCCGACTCCGTGTTGGTTCTCGAGGTAGACCGCGACCGCGACCTTCGGAGCGTTGGCGGGCGCGAAGGCGACGAATGAGGTCGTGTTCACGTGGTTGACGCCTGTCTCCGCGGTGCCCGTCTTGCCCGCGACGGGGACGCCGGGGATCTGGGCCGCGGTGCCGGTGCCCGACTGGACGACCTTCTCCATCATCTGCGTCAGCGTCGCCGCCGTCTGCGGCGAGATCGCCTTCGAAAGGACGTGTGGGTGGGTGCGGAAGACGGTCCCGCCGTCCGGCGCCGTGATCTTCTCGACCGAGTACGGCTTCATCACGGTGCCGCCGTTGGCGATCCCGGCGACCACCATCGCCATCTGGAGCGGCGTGACCTGAAGGCGCTCCTGTCCGAAGGCGAGCCGGCCCGGGTCGACCTGGTTCGGGTCGTGCGGCCGGAAGAGGCGGCCGTGGTCGTACAGGCCGCTCGGCATGCGCTCCGTGGACGGCGTCTCGAGCGGGGGGTCCTTGTAGAAGCCGAACTTCTTCGCGTACTCGAGCAGCTTCAGCGGCCCCAGCTTCTTGCCGATCTCGCAGAACACCGCGTTGATCGAGTGCTCGAGCGCGGTCGTGAAGTCGACGTGCCCGAAGACCTCGGGGCCGCTCTGGTCGGCGAAGTTCGAGACCCTCTTGCCGTATTCCTCGCAGTAGCCCTTGTCGTCGAACGTGGAGTTCGCGTTGTAGGTCCCCGAGTCGAGCGCCGCGGCCGCGGTCAGGATCTTGAACGTCGAGCCGGGGACGAAGAGACCGTCGGTCGCCCGGTTGACGAGCGGCGCCGGCGAGCCGCACTTCGCGTTCTTCGCGCTGCGGGCGATCTGGCCGAAGCGGCCCTCGACCAGGCTCGGGTCGTACGTCGGGGTGGACGCCATGGCGAGCACCCGGCCCGTGCTCGGTTCCAGCGCGACGGCGGCGCCGCAGTTGCCGTCGAGCGCCTTCAGGGCCGCGCGCTGCGCCTCCGGCCGGAGGGTCAGCACGAGGTTGTTGCCGGTCACGGTCGTCCCCTTCAGCCGGTCGAGCGTCCTCCTCACGACGGTGTTCAGGTGCGAGTTCGACGCCGTCAGGTACGAGTTCATCGAGCGCTCGAGCCCGGCCCGCGCGCGGGACTGCGTCGAGTAGCCGACGAGTTGCGGGGCGAGGTCGCCGCCCGGGTAGCGGCGGAAGTAGAACGTCTGCCCCTTCGTCTTCACCGCCCGCCGGGCCGCCAGCAGGGAGCCGTCGGCGGCGTAGATCAGCCCTCGCCGCACGGTGAACTGTGCCACGCGCTGGATCGCGTTGTCCTGCCGGGCCGAGAGCCCGGACTCGGCCCAGGCCTGCCAGTAGGTCGTGCCGACCACGAGTGCCGACAGGAGCAGCAGCGCGACGATCGTCACCCGTGAGATCTGCCTGTTCAGCTCTGTCTGCCTTTCATCTGGGCGCGTTCGCCCGGTTGGAGACGAGGAGCAGCCCGGCGAGCAGGACGAAGTTCGCGACGATGCTCGAGCCGCCGTAGCTCACGAACGGCAGGGTGATCCCGGTCAGCGGGGACTCGCGAATCAGCCCGCCGACGTTGATGAACGTCTGGAGCGCAAATGCGAACGTCAGCCCGGTCGCGAGCAGCTTGGAGAAGCCGTCGTCCGCGATCACCGCCGCCCTGAAGCCGCGCAGCGAGAAGACCATGTAGCCGAGCAGGACGGCCGAGATCCCGATCAGACCGAGCTCCTGCGCGAGCGCGGAGTAGATGAAGTCGCTGTTCACGTAGGGGATCAGGTCGGTACCGCCGGTCGTCGTGAAGGTCCCGCGGCCGAGGCCGGTGCCGCCGAACTTGCCGTTGCCGATCGCGTACAGGCCCTGGGCGGTCTGGTAGCAGGAGCCGTGCACGTCGTTCCACGGGTGCAGCCAGCAGTCGACGCGCAGCTCGACGCGCGAGATCGTGGAGTAGGCGACCGCCGCGCCCCCGAGGAACAGGCCGACCCCGATCGCGACGTACAGGGCGCGCCCGGTCGCGACATACAGCATCGCCAGGAAGATCCCGAAGTAGAGGAGCGCGCTGCCGAGGTCGTTGGTCTCGACGATCACGAGCATCGCCGCGCCCCAGATCAGGAGCAGCGGCCCGAAGTCCTTCAGCCGGCCCTGGGCGAGCACCTCGCGCTTCTCGCGCAGGTAGCCGGCGAGGAAGACGATCAGCGCGACCTTCGCCAGCTCTCCGGGCTGGAACTGGAGCGGCCCGACCCTGACCCAGAGCCGCGCGCCGTTGATCGTCGTCCCGAAGTGCGGCAGCGCGGGCAGGATCAGCAGCCCGATCGCGGAGAGACCGAAGAGGTACTTGTACCTCTCGAGCACGCGGAAGTCCCTGCGCAGCAGCAGCAGGGTCGCGGAGAACGCGGCAACGCCGATCACGATCCAGAAGCCCTGGCGAAACGCCTCGCTCGGGCCGAGGCGGTAGATCTCGGTCAGGCCGACCGCGGTCAGAAGGCCCGCGAGCGGTAGCAGGTACGGGTCTGCCCACGGCACGGTGACCCGGGCGACGAGGTGCGCGGCCACGTACAGGCCGAGGAAGATCAGCGCGTACGAGATCGACCCGGCGGAGACCACGTCCTGCCGGGCGATGTAGACGCTGGCGAAGCCGAGCGCGGTCAGCGCCCCGACGGCGACCAGGTTGGCGAGCTCTCGATTCCTGACGCTCATCGCATCCCCTGCCCCCTCCCCTTCGCGTGAGCGAGCTCACGCTCATCAGCACGTTAGGGGACCACCTCCGCCTCGTACTGCTTGACCGCCTTCACGGCCGTGTCGTAGCTCCGCAGGTCGTGGCCGAAGAGCTTCCGCCGCTCCGACTGCGAGAGCTCGCCCGCGAGCACCGGGCTCTCGTACCGCAGCCGGTACAGACGGACGCCGCCGGCGATGTCCCACGGGAACCCCTGGTAGACCGCGATCTTCCCGTTTGCCTCCGCGCCGACGAAGTACGAGCGGGAGAGCGACCAGACGACGAGCGCCGCGAGGACGACGACGAGCGTCGACGAACCGAGGATGATCGCCGCCCGGGAGACGCCGCGATGATGGCCGTCCTGGCCGTTCCGCCGGGTCATCGCCTCCAGCTCGTCGCGGCTCATCAGCGTCGTGTCGTCGATCGCCGGCACCCGATCGGCCTCGGTGAGGGTGTCCTCGTCGGCTTCCTCCGTCACCGCGGGCAGCGTCGCCGTCTCCTCCATCCCCCCCGCGCCTTCCTCGCCGATCTCGAAGAGGACGATCGTGATGTTGTCCTCGCCGCCGCCCTTGTTCGCGGCGTCGACCAACGCGCGCACGGCCTGGTCGAGGCTCGCGCGATTCTTCTGGACGATCGCGAGGATCGACCTGTCGTCGACCATCGTCGTCAGGCCGTCCGAGCAGATGAAGAAGACGTCGCCCGGGCGCGCGTCCACCGAGAAGGTGTCGACGTCGACGTCCGGGTCGGTGCCGACTGTGCGCGTGATCACCGAGCGCTGCGGGTGGACGTCCGCCTCCTCCGGGGAGAGCTTGCCGCTGCGGACGAGCTCGGCAACCAGGGAGTGGTCCTCGGTCAGCTGCTCGAGCTCCCCGTCACGGATGCGGTAGGCGCGCGAGTCGCCGACGTGCCCGATCTGCACCGAACCGTCCTCGACGATCGCCGCGGTGATCGTCGTACCCATCCCGGAGCGTGCCTCGTCCTCGGCGGCTGCCTGGTAGACGCGCCGGTTCGCCTCCTTGATCAGCTCGACGACGGCCGTCTCGCCGGAGGACTCGCGCAGCACCGAGGCGGCGATCTTCGCCGCGATCTCGCCGGCCTGGGCGCCGCCCATCCCGTCGGCGACCGCGAAGAGCGGCGGCTCGACGACGTAGGCGTCCTCGTTGCGGCGGCGGCGCTTGCCGGGGTCGGTGGCGGCGGCGCGTTGCCCGAGACCGATCATCGTCGGCCGCCCTTTGGCCGACGATGTGGGGAGGGGTCCGAGGGACGGAAACGATGTCGCGTTTCCCCCACGAGAGCGAGCCGAAGGCGAGCGATCACCGCTCGTACCTCAGGTCGGTCGAGCCGACGCGGATCACGTCGCCGGGGGCCAGCCGCCTGGGCTTCCCGACCCTCGCGCCGTTCACGTACGTCCCGTTCGTCGAGCCGACGTCCTCGAGCCAGACGCCGTCGCGGCGCGGCTCGATCTTCGCGTGGCGCGCCGAGGCGAAATCGTCGCTGTCGAGCGCGAGGTCGTTCTGGGCGCCGCGACCCATCGTCACCGGGGCGGAGTCGAGCACGCGCACGAGGCCGGTGTCGAGCGAGGGGCTCGCGACGACGACGAGGCGGCCGGTCTCGAACGCCGGCGCGCGGCCGACCAGGCCCGCCGCCTGGGCCTGGCCCGGCGTCAGCACGAAGCTCTCCTGCGGCAGCCGCAGGTCGCGGCTCGCGGTGCGGACGATCCGCCAGATGAACACGTAGAGCAGCACGAGGAAGAGCACCTTCAGGATCAGGAGCGCTTCGCCGACGTCGAGCGAGGCGACCGTCACTGATGTTCTCCTCGCCGCACCGCGCGTCTCACTCGGCGAGCCTCCGCTCGAATTTCAGGTCGGTCGACCCGATCGTGATCGTGTCGCCGCTCTCCAGCTTCGCCCGGGCCGAGCGGTGGCCGTTCACGGCGGAGCCGTTCGTCGAGTCGAGGTCGACGAGCCAGTACGCGGAGCCTTCCTGGCGGAGCTCCGCATGGCGTCGCGAGGCATTCGCATCGGAGAGCTGGATGTCGCATTCCTTCGACCGTCCGATTACCACACGACGCTTGTCCACCTCGTGACGCTTTCCGTCGACGGTCAGGGTGACGATCTCCTGCGCGAGGGCGACCTCCTCGGGCGGGGGCCCCGCGGCGGGGAAAGGCGTGCGCGGCTTGTAGATCATCGTCGCGCCCCCCTCGACGTGGCCTGCCGGCGCGGCTTCCTCGGCCGCCCCGGCGGCGCCCGCTGCGCCCTGCACCATCCGCGTCGCGATCCCGAACTCCCCGATCGAGAGGTCGTCGTCGGTCTCGAAGGACACGGCCGGCGGCGTCAGCAGCACGTACCCCTCGCGGCGTGCGTGCTCGGCGAGGTAGTCCTGGAGCTCGTTGCACAGCGAGCCCTCGTAGCTCGTGAACTGCTCGCGGTCCGGCGAGGAGAGATAGATGGTGTACTCGTTCGGGACGTAGACGCGCGAGACCGAGACCGTCCGGTGGTCCTCCATCTCCTTGACCAGCTTGCGGGCGAGCTCGACCGGCTGCACGTTCGTCCTGAAGGCACGGCCGAATAGGCCTTCGAAGAGGCCCTCGATCTTCTGCTCGATCGTTCGCAGCACGTTCACGCAGGGAGTTCCCCCCGCGGCGAGTCTAACTCCCGGCCAGCAGGCGCAATCGCGGTTTGCGGAGCGGAATTCGCCGCACACGCGCGAAAACCGGAGGTAGCGCCCGGCGCGGTCCGGGCTCGAGCACGAGCAGCAGCGCGCTCGCCCAGGCGGCGGCGACGAGCGGCAGTGCGGCCGCGCCCGGTGCGAACAGGAGCGTCAGCGTGAGCAGCAGGGCGCCGAACAGCGCGCCGCCCCAGGGACCGCGGCGGCGCAGGGCTCCGACGGCAGCCGCCGCCGCCGCGAGCGCGATCGTTTCGAGCAGGAATGCATGCGACTCGGCCAGTGCCTTCCACAGCGCAGAGGCGGCGCCGAGTGGGTCGGCGATCCCACCGATCGAGAGGTCGGCCGCGTCGCCGCCGGCGAGGGGGAGGTGGTGCCCGCCGAGTGCGGCGACGATCCCGGCGCTGAGCACGGCGGTGACCGCGACGGCGGCACGGCGCCCGGGATCCCGAGCGGGCAACGCAGCCAGCGGGATCAGGCCGAGCGCGCCGAACGGAGCCAGCAACGGCCCCGCGACGAAGAGCAGGCCGGCGCGCGGGACGGCCCAGAAGAGCGCGAACCAGGCGCAGGCGGCGATCCCGTAGGCGATTGCAAGGCCCAGGGCGATGTTCCCGAGCGGCAGCACGGGCACGGCAAGGGCGAAGGCGAGCCCGAGCCGAGGGCCGAGGAACGTCAGCAGCGCCGCGACGGCGGCAAGTGCCGCCGGCCAGTAGGCGGGGAAGAACGCCAGGTTCGCGGTCGTCCAGCCGACGAGCAGGGCCGCGGGCACCGCGGGGCCGATGCGGCGCAAGATCGGGAGGTGAGGAAGTAACGCGCGGCGGAGCGCAGGGACAGGCACCGGACGGGCGCCTGTCTCGGGTGTGAAGCGCGCGGCGCAGGTTCGCCGCCAACCACGCTGCGGGCGGCCGCTTGCCGGGGTCGACGGCGAGGGCCTGGTCGACCAGATCGGTGAGCGCTCCCGGCAGGTCGGGCCGCACGCTCGCGAGCGACGGCGCGCCGCGACCGATCTTCTTCGCGACGTCGAGGAACTGCCCGCCGCCGAACGGGTGGCGGTGCGCGAGCGCCTCCCAGAGCAGGACGCCGGTCGACCACACGTCGGTCGAGGGCTCGGCGGGCTTTCCGCGCAGGCGCTCCGGCGAGATGTACGCCAACGTCCCGGGCACGTCGCCCGCTGCGGTCAAGGTCTCCTCCTCGGTCACCAGGGCGAGCCCGAAATCGAGCAACCTGACGGAGATGCCCGGACCGTCCGCGAGCAGCACGTTCGAGGGCTTGATGTCCCGGTGAACGATCCCGCGCTCGTGCGCGTGAGCGAGCCCCTCCAGGATCTGCGCTGCGGCCTCGACCGCGCGCTCGTCGTCGAGCTCGCCGTGGTCGAGCGCGTGACGCAGCGTGCGCCCGGGGACGTACTCGTAGGCGATGTACACGTGCCCCTCGTCGCGCGCGAGCGCATACGCCCGCAGGCAAGCCGGATGCTCGAGCTGGGCGGCGGCGGCCGCCTCGCGCTCCGCGCGCGGGCCGGCGGTGCCGGTGCGGGGGACGATCTTCAGCGCGACTTCGCGGTCCCGCTTCTCGTCCTGGGCGTGCCAGACCGACCCCATTCCGCCGCTGCCGAGCGGTCGGAGCGGCCGGTAGCGCCCGAGCACGAGCCCGTTCGCAGTCGCGTGAGCAGAGGCCTCCGCCATCCCCCTGACACGTTTCGCTCCTGCGACCGAATTCCTGTCGGCTCCAAGGATTTGGCTACCCTTGCCCGAATCTCCCTGCAAAACCGCCATGACTGAGCAAGACACCGATCTCGATTTCGACTTCTTCGGGGACGACGAGCCCGAGCCGCCGCCACGCCAGGCTGCCGAGGAGCGCCCGCCACGCCCGGCGCCGCCCGGTGGTGGAGGACGCCCGCCGAGGCGCCCGCCCGCGCCGATGCGGCCGGGCCCGGGCCTGACGCCGCTGCTGCGCCTCGCGGGCCTGATCGCGTTCGGGATCCTGATCATCGTTCTGTTCGTCTTCTGGATCTCCAGCTGCCAGGGCGCGAGCAAGAAGAGCTCGTACAAGAGCTACATGGAGAAGATCGGGACGGTCGCGAACGACTCCGAGCAGATCGGCCGCCAGTTGAACGACGCGCTGACGACGCCGGGGATCAAGTTCGCCGAGATGCAGACCAAGCTCCAGGGGCTCGCGCAGCAGGAGCAGCAGGACGTCGCGGCCGCTCGCGCGATGGGTCCGCCCGGGCCGCTCAGGCTCCAGCACCAGCACGCGATCGAGGCGCTCGAGTTCCGCGTCAGCGGCCTTTCCGGGCTCGCCGACGCCTTCCGCCAGGCCTCGCTCTCGCCGAAGAACGTGACCGGCAACGCGTTGCTGCTCGCCGGCCAGGCCGAGCGCCTCGTCTCGGGCGACGTCGTCTGGGACGACCTGTTCAAGGATCCGGCAATCGAGGAGCTGCGCCGCCAGGGCGTGACCGGCGTCGCAGTCCCCGACTCGAGCTTCGTCCCCAACCCGGACTACTCGAGCTCGCGGTTCTGGGAAGCGATTCTCCAGCGGCTCCAGGGCGCGGCCACGACCGGCGGCGGGGCCGTGGGCCTGCACGGCACGGGCCTCGTCGCGACCAAGGCGCTCCCGGGCGGCCAGGAGCTCTCGCAGACGACCGAGAACACCGTCACCGCGACCACCGATCTCGGCTTCTCGGTCACGATCGAGGACACGGGCGACTCGCAGGAGGTCCAGGTCAAGGTGACGCTGACGATCCAGCAGAGCCCGTCGCCGATCGTCCAGAACAAGACGATCGACCTGATCAACCCGGGCGAGCAGAAGACGGTGACGTTCCATAACCTCGGCCAGGTGCAGTTCGCTACCAGGACGACAGTGAAAGTCGACGTCGCGCCTGTGCCCGAGGAGAGGAACACCGCGAACAACTCGGCGCAGTACCCGGTCATCTTCTCGCTCGGCTAGGCGCGCAGATTTTCCGGTCAAGCATCTGATGTCGACCGCCGGCGTGATCGCAGCGGGGGCTGTCGTGATCGCGGTGGCGGCCGTGGTGATCGCCGTGCTCGCGTACCGGAAGCTGAACGCGATCCTGCGCGCGCAGGAGGTGCTGCTCGGCGGCGACGGCAAGCAGGACATGGTCGATTTCGCCGTGTCGCTCCAGGGTCGCGTCGAGGACCTGCATCGCGCCTTCGACGAGCTCGCCGCGGCGCTGGCCCGGGTAGACCGCCGGGTGGACACCGCGCTTTCGCGCACGGCGCTGATCCGCTACGACGCCTACGAGGACACGGGCGGGCACCAGTCGGCGTCGATGGCGATGCTCGACTCGGCCCGTTCGGGGATCGTGCTGACCGCGATTCAGGGCCGCGACTACGCGCGCGTGTACGTGAAGCAGCTCGACCGCGGCCGCACGTCGATCGCGCTCTCGCCGGAGGAACAGCAGGCCGTCGAGAGGGCCATGGCCGAGGGATAAGAAGCTACCCTTAGGGGCACATTGGGCCAGGTTCTCGTCCTGAATGCGAGCTACGAGCCGCTGAACGTGTGTTCCGTTCGCCGCGCGCACGTGCTCGTGTTCAAGGGCAAGGCGGAGATCCTCGAGGAGCACGAAATGCCGCTCCACTCCGCGACCGACACGTTCGCCCGGCCCGCACGTGATCCGGCTCGTCCAGTACATCCGCGTGCCCCGCGCGGAGCAGCGAAAGATCTCCCGGCGGGCCCTTTTCGCCCGCGACGAGTGGAGCTGCGTCTATTGCGGGACGAGCGGCGGGCGGCTGACGCTCGACCACGTCGTGCCGCGCAGCCGCGGCGGCGACTCCGTCTGGGAGAACGTCGTCACCGCCTGCGCGCCGTGCAACCTGAAGAAGGGCGACCGCCTCCCCGAGGAGGTCTCGATGACGATGAAGCGGCTCCCGCGCCCGCCCGCGCCCGTGCTCTTCATCCGGCTCGCCGCCCCCGCCGGTCTGCCGACGAGCTGGCGGCCGTATCTGGATCCGTCGCGCGCCGCAGCCTGAAATCCGTGTGACGCGGCGTCCGGCCGGCGGCGTATAGACCTCGACATGCGTTCGCTCGCCGTCCTCGGTGTCGTCCTCGTCGCGCTTCTCGCCGGAGCCGGTGGGGCGATCGGCGCCTCCGATCAGCTCGAAGCCCGGGCACTCGATCGTCGTCACGGGCCAGGGCTCCGTGAAGACCGTCCCCGACCGGGCGCAGATCTCGCTCGGCGTCGCCACCGATGCGAAGACCGCCGCCGCAGCGCTGCGCGGCAACGCCGCGGAGATGGCGAAGGTGATCGCCGCGATCAAGGCCCAGGGCATCCCGGCCGCGGACATCCAGACCGATCAGGTCTCGCTCTCGCTTCGCTTCGGCGACAACGGCGACGCGGTCGTCGGCTACACGGCGACGAACACCGTCTCGGTGATCGTCCGCAGCATCGCGAAGGTCGGTCCCGTGATCGACGCCGCTGTGGACGCCGGCGCCAACCAGGTCTACGGCCCCAATCTCGTCCGCTCCGACCAGCAGGCGCTGTACCGGGCGGCGATGCGCGCGGCGATCTCGAACGCCCGCGTGAAGGCGGCCGCGATCGCAAAGGCCGCGGGCCTGACCCTGCGCCGCATCACGGACGTCGTCGAGAGCGGTGGCCCCGCTCCCCTCCCCGTGGACGCGAAGACCGCGCTGCCTGCGACGGGTACGCCGATCGAGCCGGGCACCCAGCTCGTGCAGGCGACGCTGACGGTTACGTTCGCGGTGGCGTAGTGACCGCGCCCTCGCTCGCCGAGGAGACGAGGTACGCGTACTTGGCGAGCACGCCGTCGTCGTAGCGCGGCGGGGGCGGCGACCAGTTCCGTAGCCGCTCGGCGATCTCGTCGTCGGAGAGGTCGACGCGCAGCTCCCCGGCGTCGACGTCGATCGTCACCTGCTCGCCCTCCTGCAGGACGGCGATCGGGCCGCCGCGGAACGCCTCCGGCGTGACGTGGCCGACCATGAACCCGTGTGTGGCGCCGGAGAACCGCCCGTCGGTGATGAGCGCCACTTCGTCGCCGAGGCCCTCGCCGATGATCGCCCCGGTCACCTGCAGCATCTCCGGCATCCCCGGGCCCCCGGCCGGGCCCTCGTAGCGGATCACGACGACGTCGCCGGGCTCGATCGCCTTCGCCATCACGGCGTCGAACGCAGCCTGCTCGGTGTCGAACACCCGAGCGGGGCCGGTGTGGACGTGCCGGTCGACGGTCAGCTTGACCACGCAGCCGTCGGGGGCGAGGTTTCCGCGCAGGATGCGCAGCGAGCCGCTCGGCTTGATCGGCGCTTCGATCGGCCAGACCACGTCCTGGCCCTCCGTCTCGACGATCGCGGTCGCGGCCTCGCCGATCGTCTGTCCGCCGACAGTCGGGCGGCCGGCGTGGATCAGCTCCCGCTTGGCGAGCTCGCGCGCGACGAGCCCGATGCCACCGGCGCGGTAGACGTCCGTTGCGTGGTACCTGCCCCACGGCTTCATGTCGGCGATCACGGGCGTCCGCCCGGCGATCTCGTCGAAGTCGTCGATCGTGAAGGGGATCCGGAACTCGCGCGCGATCGCCAGCAGGTGGAGGACGGCGTTGGTCGAGCCGCCGGTCGCCACTGCCGAGGCGGCGGCGTTCTCCAGGGCCTCGCGCGTGACGATCTGGGACGGCCGTACGTCCCGCTCGACGAGGTCGACGACGAGGCGGCCACATTCGTGCGCGGCCTCCGCCTTTTTCGGCGACAGCGCCGGGATCCCGTTCAGCCCCGGCGGGCTGATCCCGAGGAACTCCATGATCGTCGACATCGTGTTCGCGGTGAACTGCCCGCCGCAGGCGCCGGCGCCGGGGCAGGCCGCCCCCTCGAGCTCGTTCAGGTCCGCGGCCGAGATCTTCCCGGCGGCGTACGCGCCGATGCCCTCGTAGACGTCTGCGACCGTGACCTCCTTGCCGCGGAAGAGGCCGGGCGCGATCGATCCGGTGTAGAGCACGACGGTCGGGATGTCGAGCCGTCCAGCCGCCATCACCGCCGCCGGGTTCGTCTTGTCGCAGGCGACCAGGCAGACGAGCCCGTCGAGCAGGTGGCCACGGCAGACGAGCTCGATCGAGTCGGCGATCACCTCGCGCGAGACGAGGCTCGCGCGCATTCCCTCGGTGCCCATCGAGACGCCGTCGGAGACCGCGATCGTGTTGAACTCCATCGGCGTCCCGCCCGCCTCGCGGATCCCGCGCTTGACGTCCTGCGCCAGCTCGCGCTGGTTCAGGTTGCACGGCATCGTCTCGATCCAGGTGGTCGCGACACCGATCAGCGGCTTGGCGAGGTCGTCGTCGGTGAACCCGACGGCCTTCAGCATCGACCGCGCGCCGGCGCGGCCGGGACCGTCGGTGATCGCTGCGCTGTGTCGCTTCGAGCCGTTGGTCGCCACGTGGCGATCCTACGCCGACGCGTCCCGCAGCGTGGACAACTCGCTCGCATAGATGCAATCGTTTCTGCATAATACGCAGATGGTCTCGGTCGCAATTCTCGGCGCCTCCGGCTTCGCAGGCCAGGAGACGCTCGACCGCGTGCTCTCGCATCCGGCGCTCGGGCTGCTCGTCCTGGGCTCGGACTCGCACGCCGGCGAGCCCGCCGCTGCGCTCGACCCGCGCCTGTCGCGGAACGGCCACGGGCCGCTTCCTGCGCTCGTGGCGAACGACGAAGCGCTCGCCGCCGGCGCGGAGCTCGTCTTCGTCTGCGGTGAGCTCGACTTCGAGCCCCCTTCAGGCGCGACCGTCGTGGACCTCTCCGGTCATCGCTTCGATTCCGCGTGGAGCTACTCGGTCCCCGAGCTCCAACCGCCTTCCGGCCGGTTGATCGCGAACCCCGGGTGCTATGCGACGGCCGCGCTCCTCGCCCTGGCGCCGCTCGAGGACGTCGTCGACCCGGCGAGCGTCGTCGTCGACGGCAAGTCCGGGATCTCGGGCGCCGGGCGCACGCTCAGCGACCGCGCCCACGCCGCCGCCGTGCTCGAGAACGTCACGCCCTACGCGGTCGGTGCGCACAGGCACGCGCCCGAGATCGAGCAGCTGCTCGGCTTCCCGGTCTGCTTCGTGCCGCACGTCGTGCCGCTCCGGCGCGGGCTCGTCTGTACCTGCTACGTGAGCGCCTCGGAGGACCCGCGGCCGCTCATCGCTGCCGCATACGCCGGCTCGCATGTCGTCACGGTGACCGACGCCGTGCCCGACCTCGCCCGGCTCCAGGGCACCGACGCCGCCGAGGTCGCCGCCTTCGAGGATCGGGCGACCGGCCGCTGGATCGTGATCTGCGCGCTCGACAATCTCGGCAAGGGCGCCGCGGGGCAGGCGGTCCAGAACGCCAACCTCGCGCTGGGCCTCGAGGAGACCACGGGCCTGCGCCTGGGTGGGGTGCTCGTCTGATGGCGGTCGCCCCCGATGTTGCGCGCCGGCGGGCTTTGCCCGGCGGCGCTGCGGAAATGACAGCTCGATCGCAGACGGCCACCGGCGCCGTCACCGCTGCACGCGGCTTCGCGGCCGGGGCCGTGCATGCCGGGATCCGCAAGTCGAGACTCGACCTGGCGGTCGTCCACTCGCTCGTGCCCGCGGTCGGCGCGGGGATGTTCACGGCCAACCGCGTCCAGGCGGCACCGGTGATCGTGTCGAAGGCGCATCTGGCCCGGGCCGAGCCGCAGGCGGTCGTGATCAACTCCGGCATCGCCAATGCGGCGACCGGCAAGCAGGGTGAGCTGGACGCGCTCGCGACGGCGGCCGAGACCGCGTCGCTGCTCGGGATCGACCCCGAGCAGGTGCTCGTCCTCTCGACCGGAGTGATCGGGGTGAAGCTGCCGATGCCGAAGCTGCTCGCCGGCCTCGGGGAGATCGAGGTCTCGCCGGACGGCGGCGGCGAGGCGGCGGAGGCGGTCCTGACCACCGACACGTTCGCCAAGGAGGCGGTCGTGCGGCGCGGCGGCTTCACGGTCGGCGGGATGGCGAAGGGCGCCGGGATGATCCACCCGTACCTCGCGACGATGCTCGCGGTCGTCACCACCGACTACCCGCTGGCGGCCGACGAGGCGCACGGCTTCCTCAAGCGCGCGGTCAACCAGAGCTTCAACAGGATCTCGGTCGACGGCGAGTGCTCCACGAACGATGCCGTCATCCTGCTCGCGAACGGCGAGAGCGGGGTCGAGCGGACGGCGGCGACCGATGCCGAGTTCGCCGGCGCGCTCGGCGAGGTCTGCGCCGACCTCGCGCAGCAGATCGTCGCCGACGGCGAGGGCGCGACCGTCCTGCTCGAGATCGAGGTCAATGGCGCTGCGACCGCCGGCGAGGCGAACGCGATCGCGCGCCGGATCGCCACCTCACCGCTCGTCAAGACCGCCGCGTTCGGCCGTGACCCGAACTGGGGCCGCATTCTCGCCGCCGCCGGGTCCGCGTTCTGCGCGGGCGGGTTCGCACAGGTGGACGTCGACCGGCTCGAGCTGCGCATGAACGGGGTCGTCCTCTTCGCCGGCGGGGAGCCGACCGACGCGGAGGTGCTGCTGGAGAGCACGACCTGCCGGATCGAGCTCGACCTCGGCCTCGGCACGGGCAGCGCCACCTACCTCGCCTCCGACCTGACCTACGACTACGTCCGGATCAACGCGGAGTACACGACGTGATCGTGCTGAAGGTCGGCGGCTCGGTCGCGGGCATCGCAGAGCTCGGTGAGCTCGACGACGCCGTCGTCGTCCACGGCGCCGGGCCGCAGATCACGGCCGCGATGGCGCGCGCGGGGCTGACCGCGACGTTCGTGCGCGGCCGGCGCGTCACCGACGCCAGAGCACTGCCGGTCGTGCGCGAGGCGCTGCTCGAGGTGAACCGGGAGCTGTGCGCCGCGATCGGCTCCCGGGCCGTCGGCCTCGTCGGAGACGAGATCGGCCTGCGCGCGACGCCGGTTCCGGAGCTCGGCCACGTCGGTGTCCCCGTGCCGAGCCGCCCCCAGGCGGTCCTCGACGCGCTCGACGCCGGGCTCGTCCCCGTCGTCGCGCCGATCGCCGAGGGGCCGCTGAACGTGAATGCGGACGAGGCCGCAGCCGCGCTCGCGGTCGGCCTCGGCGCGGAGAGAATCGTCTTCCACACCGACGTCCCCGGCGTCGTCCTGCCCAGGATCGAGGCCGACGAGGCCGATCGCATGCTCGCCGAGGATCTCTTCGAGGGCGGGATCGTCCCCAAGCTCCGTGCGGCGGTCGACGCAGCCCGCGGCGGTGTCCGCGCCGAGATCGGGATGACGGAGGTCGTGGTGAGCCGTAGGCTCGACGGAGGCGACCAGAGGAGCGGAGGTGTCGGCTTTGCGGCGCCGGAGCGGGTATGAGCGTCGAGATCGCGTCGGCCGTCCTGCCGACCTACGCGCGCGCGAACGTCACGTTCGTCAGCGGTGAGGGCGCCTGGCTGACCGCCGACGACGGCCGCACCTACCTCGACTTCGCCGGCGGCATCGCCGTCGTCGGCCTCGGCCACCTGCACCCGGCGCCCCTCGCCGCCGCGCACGCGCAGCTCGACCGGCTCTGGCACGTGTCCAACCTCTACTGGACAGAGCCGATGGCGACGCTCGCCGCGCAGCTCTCCGGGCGCTTCGGCGGCGCGCAGGCGTTCTTCTGCAACTCGGGCGCGGAGGCGAACGAGGCGGCGATCAAGTACGCCCGCAAGGCGACCGGCAAGCCCGGGATCGTCGCGCTCGAGAACTCGTTCCACGGCCGCACCACCGGCGCGCTGGCGACGACCGGCCAGCCGGCGAAGCGCGCGGCCTTCGAGCCGCTGCTGCCCGGGGTCACGTTCGCGCAGCTGAACGACGTCGCCTCGCTGGAGGCGGCGGTCGGGCCGGACACCGGGCTGATCCTGCTCGAGCCGGTCCAGGGCGAGGGCGGCGTGCTGCCCGCGACTCCCGGTTTCCTCGGCGCCGCGGCGGAGCTCGCCGCCGAGCACGGCGCGCTGCTCTGCTTCGACGAGGTCCAGACGGGGGTCGGCCGCACCGGCTCCTTCTTCGCCTTCGAGCAGCTCGGCGTTCGCCCACACCTCGTCACGCTGGCGAAAGGGCTCGCGAACGGACTGCCGATCGGCGTGCTGCTCGCAGCCGACGACGCTCCGATCGGCTTCGAGCCCGGCGACCACGCATCGACGTTCGGGGGCAACCCGGTCGTCTGCGCGGCTGCGTGCGCCGTCGTCGAGACCGTCGACGAGGAGCTGCTCGAGAACGTCCGGGAGCGCAGTGCGCAGCTCGCCGAAGCGCTGCCGGTCCGCGGCGCCGGCCTGCTGCTCGCGCTCGAGACGACGCGCGCCGCGGGCGAGGTTCTCGCCGACTGCCTCGACGCCGGCTTGCTCGTCACCTCGGCCGGCCCGACCACGCTCCGTCTTACTCCGCCTCTCACCGTCACGTCCGAGGAGATCGCCCAGGCGATCTCGATCCTCCAGGAGGTTTCTCTGTGACCGCACACCGCCGCGAACGCCAGGGCGCGATCCTGCGCTTGATCCGCGAGCGTGAGATCTCGACGCAGTCCGAGCTCGTGAACGCGTTGCGCGAGTCCGGCTACGAGGCCGTGCAGACCACCGTCTCCCGCGACGTCACGGAGCTCGGGCTCGTCAAGGTGCGCGCCGCCAACGGGCGGCTCGTCTACGCGCCCGCCGGCGCCGCCGACCTCGACCGCCTGCGCGAGCTCGAGTCGGCCTTCAGGCGCTGGGCGCTGACGATCGAGGCGAGCGACTCCCTCGTCGTCGTCTTCACGCCGCGCGGCTTCTCGGCCCCGCTCGCGGAGGCGATCGACGAGTCCAGGCACCCATCCGTGCTCGCCACCGTGGCGGGCGACAACACGATCCTCGTCGTCCCGGCCGCGGGCGTCAGCCCCCAGGCCCTGCGCGACGAGCTGAGCAGACATCTTCTGGAAGGAGCAGCATGAGCAGCGCAGCGCTCGCCTATAGCGGCGGCCTCGACACCACGTGCATCATCGCGTGGCTGAAGGAGTTCTACGGCTACGACGAGGTCGTCGCCGTGCTGGTCGACGTCGGGCAGGAGTTCGACCTCGAGCAGTCGCAGGAGCGCGGCTACGCCGCCGGCGCGGACGAGGTCCTGCTCGTCGATCGCCGCGAGGAGTTCGCGAACGTGCAGTGCGCGAAGGCGCTGAAGACGAATGCGCTCTACGAGGGCAAGTACCCGCTGATCTCCGCCCTCTCGCGCCCGGTGATCGCCGGCGCCGTCGCCGAGCTCGCGCAGGAGATCGGCGCCGAGGCCGCGGTGCACGGCTGCACCGGCAAGGGGAACGACCAGCTCCGCTTCGAGCTCGCCTTCCGCGCGAACTACCCGGGCGTGAAGGTGATCGCGCCGCTCCGCGATCGCGTCTGGACGCGCGACGAGGAGATCGAGTACGCCCTCGCCAAGGGCATCCCGATCAGCGTGACGAGGAGCTCGCCGTTCTCGTTCGACGAGAATCTGTTCGGCCGCTCGATCGAGGCAGGGGTCCTCGAGGACCCGTGGGAGGCGCCGCCGGAAGAGCCGTACCTCTTCACCTCCGATCCGGACAGCGCCCCCGAGCCGACCGAGGTCGTGATCGGCTTCGAGGGCGGGCTACCGGTCTCGCTCGACGGCGAGCCGCTCGGGCTCGTCGAGCTGATCGGCTGCCTGAACCGCCAGGCCGGCGCGTACGGCATCGGGCGGATCGACATGATCGAGAACCGCGCAATCGGGATCAAGAGCCGCGAGGTCTACGAGGCGCCGGCGGCGCTGACGCTGATCGCGGCGCACCGGGCGCTCGAGGACATGGTCCTGACGAAGGCCGAGCTCGAGACCAAGCGGTGGATCGAGGACCGCTGGGCGCGCACGGTCTACGACGGGCTCTGGTTCTCTCCGGTGCGGGAGGCGCTGGACGCGTTCGTCGACCAGACCCAGGAGCTCGTCACCGGCGAGGTGCGGGTGCAGCTCAGGGCCGCGGCCGCCGTGGTGAACGGCCGGCGGTCGGAGCACGCGCTCTACGCGGAGACGCTCGCGTCCTACGCGACCGGAGAGACGTTCCCGCACGAGGCCGCGGAAGGGTTCATCCGGCTTGCCTCGCTGGAGGCCGAGCTGGCCGCGGCGCGCGCGCGTAAGGTGCCGGTGTGACGCTCTGGGCCGGGCGCGTCGACTCCGAGCTCGCTCCCGAGGTCTGGGAGCTCGTCAAGGCGGCCGACGCCGAGCTGTTTCCGTACGACGTCGAGGGCACGCGGCTGCACGCGCGGCGGCTCGCTGTCGCCGGGATCCTCGAGCCGGAGGAGCTCGCGCAGGTCGAGGCGCGGCTCTCCGCGCTCGACGCGTCGATGATCGAGGAGACCGACGAGGACGTGCACTCCGCGATCGAGCGCCTGCTCGGCCAGGTCGGGCGGAAGATCCACGCAGGCCGGTCGCGGAACGACCAGGTCGTCACGGCGTTCCGGCTGTGGACGCTGAACGCGTGCGCCGAGGCAACGGCGGGGATCGAGGCTTTCGCGGGCGTGCTGCTCGACCGCGCGGAAGAGCACGCGGAGACGTTGATGCCCGGCTACACGCATCTCCAGCGCGCGCAGCCCGTGACGCTCGGCCATCACCTCCTCGCCTGGGTCGAGATGCTCGATCGGGACCGCGACCGGTTCGCGCTCGCGGCGTCGCATGCGGAGCCGTCGCCGCTCGGCGCGGGCGCGCTGGCCGGGACGACGCTCCCGCTCCCGAAGGTGCGGAACTCGCTCGACGCGGTCGCCGACCGCGACTTCGCGCTGGACTACCTCTACGCGTGCGCCGCGCTCTTCGTCCACCTCTCGCGGATCGGCGAGGAGCTGGCGCTGTGGGCGAGCGCCGAGTTCGGCTTCGTCCGCCTCCCCGAGTCGGCCGCGACCGGGTCGTCGATGATGCCGCAGAAGCTGAACCCGGACGTCGCCGAGCTCGCGCGGGGGAAGGCGGGGACGGCGATCGGTCGCCTGACCGGCCTGCTCGCGACCGTCAAGGGGCTGCCGCTCGCCTACAACTCCGATCTCGGCGAGGACAAGCCGGCCTCGTTCGCGGCGCGACGCGACGTTCGCCTCGTGCTGGCGGCGCTGGTCGTGCTCGTCCGCGATCTCGTCTTCTGTGAGGAGCGGCTACGCGGCGAGGCGTCCGACCCGGGCCTGCTCGCGACCGACGCAGCGGAGGCCCTGGTCGCGGAGGGCGTGCCCTTCCGCGACGCCCACGCCGACGTCGCCCGGGCCGTGCGCGACGGTGCGTTCGACCCCCAGGCGACGGCGGCGGAGAGCGTCGCATCGAGGCTCGGGCGACGTGCGGGCCGCGGTCGCTGCCGCCAGGCGCCGCTTCTCCTAGCGAGGAACGGGCTGCCTGGTGCAGGCGCCTCTTGGCACGATGACGGACGCCGTTGCCGGCGACACGTCTGCCCGCAGCAGCACCTGCGGACCGTTGTGCAGGACGAGCACACGGCTCCCACGGCCTCGTTCGATCAGATCGAACACACCGGAGCCGGCGAACGTGCATTTGAGAGCCGTTTGCGTCGACACCTTGACGCCTCCGGGGACGGTCGCCGTCGCCTTCGCTGGATTGCCGTAGTTGATGCAGCCCAGCCGCAGGTTGACGTCACCGACCGGAATGCCGCCCTTCGGCACGCCGCCGACGACGTAGCCGCCGTACAGCGCCTCGGGGTACTTCTGGTTCCAGCCGACGTAGACCTCGACGTGCGGGTTGACGATCGCCGGGAAGTTGACGCTCAGGATCACGCCGTGCCCCTGGGCCAGACGAGAACGGACATCTTCCCGCCGCACTTCGTTGCGGCGTGGCCGTGTGAGCCAAATGCGACGGGAGCGGCGATTGCCACCGCCGCTGCCACCGCGACGGCGCCTGCCATGCGCTTCACGATCTGACGACTTAGTGTCGTCAGCCGAGGAAGTCCAGCGCCTCTGCGAGGGCGAACCGTCCCGACCAGAGCGCGCTGCCGACGACTGCGCCCTCGCAGCCGAGGTCGCGCAGCGTGGCCAGGTCGTCCAGGTTCGCGATCCCGCCGGCGGCGAGCACGGGGAGGCCGGCCGCGAGCACGTCGGCGAGCAGCTCGGTGTCGGGGCCGGCGAGCGAGCCGTCCCGGCGGGTGCTCGTGACGAGGAGCCGGCGCACGCCGGCGGCGGCGCACTGCTCGGCGAGCGCGCGGGGCGAGACCTCGGTCTCGGTGACCCAGCCGTCGGTGACGACCCGGCCGTCCTTCGCATCGACGGCGACGACGAGCTTCTCCTCTAGCCGGGACAGGCTCGAGCCTGTCTCGATGGAGAGCGCGGCGGTCCCGACGATGATTCGAGCGGCACCCGCGTCCAGCGCCGCCTGCATGGCGTCCGCGTCGCGCAGGCCACCGCCCACCTGAACCGGCACCCCGGCTGCCGCGACACTCTCCACGAGTCCCGGCGTCGGCCGGCCCGAGAACGCGCCGTCCAGGTCGACGAGATGGAGCCACGACGCGCCCTCTGCGGCGAACCGCGCGGCCGCCTCGCCGGGGTCGCCGCCCTCGATCGTCACCCGCTCGCGTCGCCCTTCCGAGAGGCGGACGCACCGTCCCTCGAGGACGTCGATCGCGGGAATGACGGTAAAGGCGCCCATATTCGCGTACTAGCATGCTAACATGCTGATATATGAGCACGACTCCAGCCGAGGCAGGCTCGACATGAGGTCGAGGAGATCCCCGGTCTCGACGACCTCGCCGACGCCTTTCTCGCCGCGCGGAACCGCGACGAGCTCAGACGCTTCCTGCGCGACCTCTGCACGCTGGGCGAGCTGGAGGCGCTCGTGCACCGGTGGCAGATCGTCCGCCTGCTCGACCAGGGGCTGCCGTACCTGGAGATCGCCGAGCGCGTGCATACGAGCACCGCAACCGTCACGCGCGTCGCTCAGTGGCTGCGCCACGGCGCGGGCGGCTACACGCTCGCGCTCGAGCGCACCTCCTAGGCGGGCCGCATGAGCGAGGACGGCCGCCTCCTCGTCGCCGTCCCCTCGAAGGGCCGGATGGCGCCCCCCGCGCTCGAGCTGCTCGCCGCCGCCGGGCTGCGCTTCGAGGCCGGCGAGCGCGCCCTGCACGTCCCCTCGCAGAACGCGCCGGTCGACCTGCTGCTCGTCCGGCCGCACGACATCCCGGAGTACGTGCAGGACGGCGTCGTGCACGCGGGGATCACCGGCGCCAACCTCGTCGTCGAGGCGCAGGCCGACGTCGTCCAGCTCGCCGAGCTCGGCTTCGCGCGCTGCACGCTCGAGGCGGCGGTGCCGAACGGGGCGCCGCAGCAGGCGCTCGCCGACCTCGCGGGGCTGCGCGTCGCGACCGCCTACCCGGTGACGACGAGGGTCGCGCTGGCGGAGACGCGGCGTCGAGGCCGAGCTCGTCACGATTTCCGGCTCGGTCGAGGCCGCGCCACGGCTCGGGCTCTCGGACGCCGTGGTCGACCTCGTCTCGACCGGCTCCACGGCGAGCGTGAACGGTCTCCGGCTGATCGGGCGCCTGCTCTCGTCGGAGGCGGTGCTGATCGCGAACCGCGCCGCGCTGGACGACGGACGACGCGAGCTGCTCGAACGGCTCGAGCTGATGGTGCGCGGGGTCGTCTCGGCGCGCCGGCGCCGCTACGTGATGCTGAACGCGCCCGAGGAAGCGCTGCCGCGGATCCGCGAGCTGCTTCCGGGGATGGGCGCGCCGTCGGTCCTCCAGCTCGCCGAGCCGGGGCAGATCGCGGTGCACGCCGCGGTGGACACCGACGAGATCTGGGACCTGCTCCCGCCGCTGAAGGCCGCGGGCGCATCGTCGATCCTCGTCGTGCCCGTGGAGCGGCTCGTCCCATGACGGTCGCGGAGATCGTCGCCGACGTCCGGGCGCGCGGGGACGCCGCGCTGCGCGACTGGGCCGAGCGGTTCGGAGACGCACCGCCTGAGCGGGTCGCGGTCGAAGGCGAGTTGGACGAGCGCTCGCTGCGCGCCGTTCGGGCGCTCGCCGACGCGGTCGAGGCCGTGCACGCGGCGCAGCGGCCGGCCGACATCACCGTCACGCCGATCCAGGGCATCGAGGTCGAGCGGCGCTGGCTGCCGCTGGACTCGGTCGGGATCTACGTCCCGGCGGGGCTCGTCTCGACGCTCGTCATGACCGCGGTGCCGGCGCGTGTGGCGGGCGTCCCGCGCATCGCCGTCGCCAGCCCGAGCCCGTCGCCCGCGCTGCTCGGGGCGGCGCGCGAGCTCGGGATCGACGAGGTGTACGCGGTCGGCGGCGCGCAGGCGATCGCCGCGCTTGCCTACGGCACCGAGACGATCCCGCCGGTCGCGAAGATCGTCGGCCCCGGCAACCGGTTCGTGAACGAGGCGAAGCTGCTCGTCTGCGGTGACGTCGCGATCGATCTCCCCGCAGGCCCGAGCGAGGTGCTCGTGATCGGGGACGAGAGCGCCGACGCCGAGGAGGTCGCAGCAGATCTGCTCGCCCAGGCAGAGCACGGCCCGGACGGCGCGGCGATCCTGGTCACGACCAGCAGCCGCCTCGCCGACGAGGTGCTCGCGCGGACGAACGGCCAGGTGCAGATCGAGACCGTCGCGTCGCTCGAGGATGCGGTGCGGCGCGCGAACGAGGTCGCGCCCGAGCACCTCGAGCTGCTCGTCGCCGACCCGGCCGCGCTCGAGCCGGCGATCCGGAACGCCGGCGCCGTGTTCGCCGGCACGACCGCCGTCCTCGGCGACTACGCGGCCGGCTCCAACCACGTGCTGCCGACCGGCGGCCTCGCCCGCGGCACGGGCGGGCTCGGCCTGGAGGCGTTCCTGCGGCCGGTGCAGTTCGTCCGCGCCTCGCGCGAGGGCCTCGCCGCCGTCCGCGAGACGATCGAGACCCTGGCCGGGCTGGAGGGCCTGCCGCTGCACGCCCGAGCAGTCGAGGTGCGCACGTGAGCGCACGCCCGCTGCCGGACGCCTTCGAGCCGTACGTCTGGGCCTCGACAGCCGAGGAAGTCGCGCGCCGGCGAGGGCTGCACCCCGCCGAGGTGATCCGCTTCGACGCGAACGTGCCGCCGTTGCCCGGCGTGCCGCAGGTTCCGCTCGGCGAGAGCTTCGCGCGCCTGAACGAGTACCCGGAGGGGACGTACCGCGAGCTGCGCGAGGCGGCCGCCGGCTATGCCGGCGTCGAGCCCGGGCAGATCGTCGTCGGTGCCGGGGCGGACGGCCTGATCGGCCTCGCCGCGCGTACGTTCCTCGCGCCCGGACGGCGCGCCTACGTGAAGCGCCCGACGTACTCGCTGTACGCGATCGCCTCCGGCGTCGAGGGCGCGGAGCTGACGGACGACCCGGCGGACGCGCAGCTCGTCTGGATCTGCAACCCGAACAACCCGACCGGCGAGCTCGTCGAGCCCGGGGCGATCGCCGCCCTCGCCGCCTCGGTGCCGGACGCGGCCGTCGTCGTCGACGAGGCGTACGTCGAGTACGGCGGCGAGTCGGTCGTCCCGCTGATCGCGGAGACGCCGAACCTGATCGCGATCCGCACGCTGTCGAAGGCGTTCGGCCTCGCGGCGCTGCGCGTCGGCTACGCGGTCGCGTCCCCCGAGCTCGCCGCCGAGCTCGACCGACGCCGTGATCCCGCCCCGATCAGCGCGCCCGCCGCGCGGATCGCCGCCGCCGCGCTCCGCGAGCCGCGTCTCGACGTCGAGCAGACGGTCGCCGAGCGCGAGCGGATGCGCGAGGCGCTGCTCGCCGCCGGCTTCGACTGCCCCCCGTCCGCGGCGAACTTCGTCCTGCTCCCGGGCCTCGCCGGCCGCGCCGACGAGCTCGAGGCGCAGGGGCTCGTCGTCCGCCGCCTCCCGGACGCGATCCGGATCACCGTCCGGCTGCCGGCCGAGAACGACCGCATTCTCGCCGCACTGGGCGCGGCGCCCGCACCGGCCGCGACCCGCTCGGCGCTCGTCCTCCGCACGTCCGCGGAGACGGCGCTCCGCATCGCGCTCACGCTCGACGGCCAGGGCCGCGTGCGTGCGCAGACCGGCATCGGGTTCTTCGACCACCTGCTCGCGCAGCTCGGCTTCCACGGCGGGCTCGACCTCGAGGTGGTCGCGGGAGGCGATCTCGACGTGGACGAGCACCACACGGTCGAGGACGTCCTGGCGGCGCTCGGCGACGCGCTCGGCCAGGCGCTCGACGGCCGCGCCGGCGTGCGCCGGTACGGGTCGGCAACCGTGCCGATGGACGAGGCGCGCGCGACGGCGGCGATCGACCTCGTCCGGCGTCCGCACGCGGAGGTCACACTCGCCTTCGCCGGCGACCGCGTCGGCGGCCTGCCGCTGACGCTGCTCCCGCACGCACTCGAACGGTTTGCGATCCAGGCCGGGCTGACGCTCCACGTCGAGGCTTCGGGCGCCGATGACCACCACGTCGCCGAGGCGGCGTTCAAGGCCGTCGGCCGCGCGCTGCGCGAGGCCTGCTCGCTCGACGGCGTCCCGCAGCCGTCCACCAAGGGCGCGCTGTGAAAGCGATCCTGGTCGATTACGGCGCCGGCAACCTGCGGAGCGTCTCCGCCGCGCTCGCGCGCGCCGGGGCCGCCGCCGAAGTGACTGCCGATCCGGCCGCCGTTCGAGAGGCGCCGCTCGCCGTGATCGCCGGCGTCGGCAATGCGGAGAGCGCAGCCCGCCGGCTGGAGGCCGACGGTCTTGCGGACGTCCTGCGCGAACGGGTGGCCGCCGGGCGGCCCGTGCTCGGCATCTGCCTCGGCATGCAGCTGCTCTTCGAGGAGAGCGAGGAAGGTGGACGCGGGCTCGGGGTGCTGCGCGGGCCGGTGACGCGGCTCCGAGCCGGACGCGTCCCGCACATGGGCTGGAACACGCTCCGGGTGACCGCCCCGTCGGCGCTCCTCGACGGTCTCGACGGGACGGACGTCTACTTCGCCCACTCCTTTGCCTGCGAGCCGGCCGACGGCGTCGTCGTCGCCGAGGTCGAGCACGAGGGCGCGGTCGTCGCCGCCGTCGAGCGCGGCGCCGTCGCGGGCGTCCAGTTCCACCCCGAACGCAGCGCCTCGCCCGGCGCGCGGGTCCTCGCGAACGCGGTCGCGTGGTCAAGAAGCGCGTGATCCCGTGCCTCGACGTCGCGGGCGGCCGCGTCGTCAAGGGAGTGCGCTTCGAGGGCCTGCGCGAGGTGGGGGACCCGGTCGAGCTCGCGACGCGCTACTCGGCGCTCGGCGCCGACGAGCTGGTCTTTCTCGACGTCACCGCGTCGATCGAAGGCCGCCGGCCCATGCTCGCGCTCGTCGAGCAGGCGGCCGCCGAACTGGAGATCCCGTTCACGGTCGGCGGCGGGATCGCGAGCCTCGAGGACGCGCGCGGCCTGCTCCGGGCCGGGGCCGACAAGGTCGCGGTCAACAAGGCTGCCGTCGATCGCCCGCAGCTCCTGACCGCGCTCGCCGCCGAGTTCGGCGCCCAGGCCGTTGTCTGTGCGATCGACTCCCGGGCCGGTGAGGTCGTCACGGACGGCGGCCGCTCGCCCCGCGGCCGGGATGCCGTTCAGTGGGCGAGCGAGGCGGTCGACCGCGGCGCCGGCGAGATCCTGCTCACCTCGATCGACGCCGACGGGACGCGCAACGGCTACGACCTCGAGCTCACCTCGTCGGTCGCGCGTGCGGTCACCGTTCCGGTGATCGCCTCCGGCGGCGCGGGGGACGCTGAGCACCTGGCCGAGGCGTTCGAGGCCGGCGCCGAGGCGGCGCTCGTCGCGTCGATCGTCCACGAGCGCCCCGAGCGGCTGCCGGAGCTGAAACGCGAGCTGAGGGAGGCCGGGTGGCCAGTCGACAATGACGCAGCCGGATCTGACCCCGGCGATCGTCCAGGACGCCGACGACGGCCGGGTTCTGATGCTCGCCTGGATGGACGAGGAGGCGCTCCGCCGGACGCGGGAAACCGGCGAGGCGTGGTTCTGGAGCCGTTCGCGCGGCGAGCTCTGGCACAAGGGCGAGAGCTCCGGCAACACTCTCGCCGTCGTCGAGCTGCGCGACGACTGCGACGGCGACGCGATTCTCCTCCGCGTCCGCCCCGCGGGGCCGGTCTGCCACACCGGCTCGCTGTCGTGCTTTGCGCCGTGGCTCTGGCGCCGGGTCGCCGAGCGCGCCCGGGAGCGGCCCGAGGGCTCCTACGTCGTCCGCCTGCTCGACGAGGGCGCCGCCGCCGCCGCGCGCAAGGTCGGCGAGGAAGGCGTCGAGGCCGCGCTCGCGGGTGCGTCAGAGAGTGACGAGCGCCTGATCGAGGAGCTCGCCGACCTCTGGTTCCACAGCTACGTGCTGCTCGCTGCGCGCGGGCTCGACCCGGCCGCGGTCGAGGACGAGCTCGCCAGACGCATCAGAGACTGAATCGGGGCGCGGGACGGACGCCGCACGTTCCGCCCGCGCCCGTGGCGAGCGTACTACGGCCCTTTTCCGGTTCCAATGGGCCGTTCGGCCTACTCGGGCGACAACAGGGCTCAGGTCCGGCGCTCGAGGAGAAGGGTGTCGCGCCAGACGCCGTCGAGCTGCGCGATTCGCTCGCGAGTGCCGACGACGCGGAAGCCGCAGCGGCGGTGGAGCTCGAGGCTCGCGACGTTCTCCGGGAAGATCGAGGTCTGGATCGTCCAGATCCCGGCGGCGTCGGCGTCGGAGCAGAGCCTCGCCAGCAGCGCGATCCCGATTCCCCGCCCGCGCGCGCCCTCGGCGACGTACACGCTCTCCTCGACCACGCCCGCGTAGCAGGCACGGCGTGAGACGGGCGAGAGCGCCGCCCAGCCGACGACCGCGCCGCCCTCCTCCGCGACGAGCCGCGGCTCGGCGAGATGGCCCGCGTCCCAGGCCTCCCAGGCGGGCGCCTCGGTCTCGAAGGTCGCCTGCCGGGTGGCGATGCCCTGCTCGTAGATCGCCCTCACCGCCGGCCAGTCCTCGGCTCGCATCGCGCGGATCTCCATGCCCCGAACAGATACGGGGCCGTCCGGACGAGATCACGTTGGGCCGCGAGGCCCTCCGCTAACCGCTCGGCTTCTGCAAGGGCGACCAGGCGATTCCGAACGCCGGCTGCTGAAGGCCGCACGTGAGGTTCCGCTGCCGGCTTCCGTCGGCGTCCATGACGTAGATGTCGCGGTTGCCGCCGCGGTTGCTGACGAACCCGACCGTCCGCCCGTCGGTGGACCAGACCGGATGTCCATCTCGCGCGGGGTTGCGCGTCAGGTTGCGCAGGCCGCTCCCGTCGGCGTTGACGACGTAGACCTCGTCGTTGCCGCCGTGATCGCTGACGAAGGCGATCCTCCGCCCGTCGGGCGACGGCGAGAACGAGCCGTCGCTGTTCGACAGGCGCGTGAGCTTCCGCTGCCCGCTGCCGTCGGTGTTCATGACGTAGAGCTCTAACTGCCACTTCGGGGCGGCCGGCCAGTCAGGCACGTATCTCGAGGAAGGCGATGGTCTGGCCGTCGCGGTGACCAGGTAGGAGCGTCGTCAGACCCCGGGGTCGCCACCAACACCGCGCTCCGGTCCCGTGAGGCTGCTGCGTGACGAGAGGCTGCTCGACGTTCCGCCGCGGACGAGGCATCTCCGACGCCGGCACGACCCGAGCGCGGCGCCGTCGTGCACAGGCGAGGGAGCTCGTCGTCTTCGCCCGCGGCCAGGGCTACCACCTGGACGAGCTGGTGAAGATCATCCAGGACGTCGGCTAGAATCGATGCCGAGCTCCGACTGGAGGCCGCTCGTGAAGCGAACAGATCCAGACAGACACCTCTAGGTCACCGGCCTCGCCGCGCTTGCGCTCCTGCCGGGCCGCCTGGTAGCCTCGGCGGCTCGATGTTCCGCACTTTCAGCTGACGCACGTTTCTCGCGCGCGCCCCCGGCCCGCCGGTGGGTGTTGCTGCCGTGTCCGTCCCTGCTGAAGTCGAGGAGCATCAGATGAAAGCCGTTGAAGTTCACAAGCTACGCAAGGAGTTCGTCCGGAAGGACGGGCGCAAGCGCGTTCACGTCGATGCGCTGCGCGGCCTCACCTTCGACGTCGCGCGCGGCGAGTGCATCGCCGTGCTCGGCCAGAACGGCTCCGGGAAGTCGACGCTCGTCCGGCTGCTCTCGACGCTGCTGCTGCCGGACGGCGGCAGCGCGCGCATCTTCGGGCACGACATCGCCGAGACGAGAGCGGTACGGCGGCTGGTCAACCGCGTGTCGGTCGAGGCGTCGTTCTTCAAGAAGATGTCCGCGGTCGAGAACCTCGCCTACGCGGCGCGGTTCTACGGGCTGACCCCCCGCGATACGCGCGAGCGGATTCCGGAGATCCTCGACCGCGTCGGCTTCCCGGCCGCGCGGCGGTCGCACGCGATGGAGAACCTCTCGCGCGGGACGCAGCAGAAGGTCGCGCTCGCGCGGGCGCTGCTGACCTCGCCGGTCCTCCTCCTGCTGGACGAGCCGACGACCGGCCTCGACCCGCGGTCGAAGCTCGAGGTGCAGGACTTCATCCGCGAGGTCCGCGCGGTCCACGACACGACGATCCTGCTCTGCACCCACGACCTGGCCGAGGCCGAGGTGCTCGCCGAGCGCGTCGGGATCCTCGACGACGGGCAGCTGCTCTGCCTCGAGCCGGCCGACGAGATCAAGGAGCGGTACGGCGTCGACACGCTCGAGGAGGCGTTCTTCGCCGCGACCGGCCGGTCGTTCGAGGAGGAGCGCCACGGAGAGGAGGTCGCGGTATGAGAGCCGATAGCCGTCGCAGCGCGTCACGAGCTGATCGGCCTCTACGGAGTCGTCGAGCGGAACTGGTACCTCGTCAAGCGGTACGCCTGGTGGGAGCTCGCGTTCTTCATCTGGACGATCGCGAACACGCTCTCGATCGTCTTCATCTCGAAGGCGGCGAACCTGTCGCCGGCCGAGGAGAACCGCTTGACGACGATCCTGCTGATCGGCGCCGTGATCTGGTCCTACCTCGGGATCATCTTCGAGATCCTCACCGAGACTGTCGCGTGGGAGCGCTGGGAAGGGACGATCGAGTACACGTTCATGGCGCCGCTCTCGCGGCCGGTGCACCTGATCGGGATGGGCCTGTTCGCGGTCGGCTACGGCCTGGTGCGGGCGACGCTCGTCTTCGGCGTGGTCGCGGCCTTCTTCGGGCTGCACATGCCGGACGCGAACTTCGCCACCGCGCTGCTCGTGCTCGGGATCGCCTCGGTCTCGTTCATCGGCGTCGGGATGATGACCGCCGTCCTGCCGCTGATCTCGCCGGAGAAGGGCACGCAGCTCGGGTTCATGGCCCAGGGGGTCATGCTCGTCGTCTCCGGCGTCTACTACCCGGTATCGGTGCTGCCGCAGTGGATGCAGGCGATCTCGACGATCTCGCCGGCGACCTATGCGCTTCGCGGCATCCGAAGCGCGATCCTCGAGGGCGCGACGCCGGCGCAGGTCTGGGGCGACATCTGGCCGCTGCTCCTGATCGGCACCGTCGCGATCCCGCTCGGGCTCTGGGTCTTCCGGCGCGGCGAGCTCTACGCCAAGAGGCACGGGAAGCTGAAGCGAAGTGGATAAGAGCATCGGTGCCTGACCCTGGGGTCTGGCTCCGATTCCGTTTCAGAAGGTGAAATTGCGGCTCGTGACGAACTCGTTCGCCCGGAACGCCGTCGCTTTCACGCGGATCATGATCCGGTAGGTGCCGGGCGTGAGCGGGTTCGGCGTCAGTCCGATCTTCTTGCGCATCCCCGCTATCGCCTTGCCGCGCACGACCGCGACTCTGGACGACCCCTTCATCAGCCGCACGTCGTATCGGCAGTCGGCGTCGCAGAGCAGGCTGATCGGCTCCATGGTCGGGAAGCGCGAGGTCGGGCGGCGAACCGGGAAGAACGAGACCATCGGCTTCGGCGTCAGCAGCGTCGTGCACCCGGTCGGCCGCTGCTCCGCCAGGCGGCGCGCCGCCGCCTCGACGCCCGGCAGGCTCGCCTTCGGTGACCCGTTCGCGTAGTAGACGCCCGATTGCCAGCCGCCGCGGATCGCCTCGTCGATCAGGCGGAAGACGAGGAACGTCCGCACGGTCGGCTGGCAGGCGGCCATCTGCATCGCCTTGGCGTAGAACCGCGCCTGGACCGACTCGTTCACGGGCCGCGTCGTCGCAGGCTCGGTGCCGGTGTAGGCGGCGAGCAGCGCTTCCGGAATGCGCGACTCGACGCCGAACTCCGCGTAGACGATCGGCAGCTTCGACCCCACCTGCGCGGTGCCGTTGAACGCGCGGCCGAGCAGTGAGATCAGCCGGCCGTAGTCGGCGATCGTGATCACGCGCGGCGAGTAGTGCTTGTAGGTCGGCGGCAGGTTGGCGTGCTCGAGGTACGGGTGGAACGCGAAGGCGTCCATGATCGGCAGCTGCCGCCCGGTCTCCCTGTACGCCTTGCCGAGGTCGAGCAGGAACTTCTGCGGCGCGATCGTGTCGCGGCCGGAGCCCGGCTTGTTGATCCCCATGTGCGAGAGCGCGCCGCCGATGACCTCGACCGAGGGCGCCACCGCCTTGATCGCGTCGTAGCTGCGCGCGAGCAGGAGCTCGTACGCTCGGGGCGGCGACGTCCTTCCCCTTCCGGTCGAACTGCGGCAGCCAGAAGCGGTTGATGTTCGGCTCGTTGCCGATGATCACGTGCTTCAACTCGGGGATGTGCCCGACGATCCCGGCAACCCAGGCCGCGAACATCAGCCGGGCGGCGGGAGTGCGCGGGGTGTCCTTCGGGCCGTCGGGATAGACGGTCAGGTAGATGTCGATCCCCTTGTCCGCCGCCTGCTGCACGGCGTACTGGAGGTCCGACTGCTGGCCCGGGTCGAGCGCTTTCTGACCGCGTTTCCAGGTCAGCGTGACGCGGCCGGCGCCGTCGAGGCCCGAGTCGGTCATCTTCTCGATCGTCGAGCCGACCAGGCTGCGGACGGTCAGCTCCGGCACCACCGCGCCGATCTGGAGCGGCGAGCGGGCCTGGGCGGCGGCCGCACAAAGAGCACCGGTGGCGGCCGCCACCGCGAGGAGAGAGGCGAGGACCCTCAAGGCGCCCGGTAGTTTGCCCGGACCCCGGCTTCGCGGAAGCCTGCTCGGAGGATGTTGCGGTAGGAGTTCGAGGGGCGGCCTTCCTCCATCGCGCCCGTCTCCGTGACCACGGTCGAGCAGCCCTGCTGCCGGGCGTCCTCGATGCGGGCGGCGAGAATCGCGCTCTGCGCGCCGCGGCCGCGGTATTCCGGGAGGGTTGCCGCGTAGCCGAGCCAGCCGACGCCGTCGTGGCCGAACAGCGCCCCGGCCCCGGCGGGCTGCTCTCCGTCGTAGGCGACGTAGCACGACCAGCCGGGTCGGCCGACGACCCCGGCGGCGATTGGTTGCGTCCATTCGGGCATCTGGTAGCCCTCGGCGACCACGCGGGCGAAGTCTCCCGCCTGGTCCGGGCCGACCGCGCGCACGTCGAGGTCGCTACGAGCCTCCCGGGGGCCGACGCCGCGCGAGAACTTCATCCAACCGTAGTCGGCCGCGAAACCGCGCTGCTCGAGCTCCGGGCCGAGGCCGTGGGAGTCCGATACCCACCAGGGTTCGTCGCCGAAGAACGAGGCGATCTCGTCGAGCGGTTCGGTCGAGCTGAGCCCGAGCACGCGATTGAAGAGGCGGGCGCCGAGGCCGGGGAGGAGCGTGCAGGTCGCGCCGCCGAGCTCGGCGATCTTGCAGATCTCGGGTGCGGCTCGGAAGGCGTCCGTGTACGCCGCGAACTCCGCGCTCTCGAGATCGGGCATGACGGCGACAGCCTACTGCGCTATGCTGAGCGAGTCCGTAGGCGACGTTGCCTCGGGCGCGGGAAGTTCGCCGCGCTCCGGGGCATTTTTGCATTTCAGGGATGCGATTTTCGCATTCAGGGAGGAGAAAGGATGGCCAACACGGTGGAGTCCAAGAACAGGGCGACGTCGAGCGAGGAAGCCCGCCGCGAGGTGCTCGCCCGCTGCAAGACCGAGGGCATCGAGTCGATGCTCCTCTGGTTCAACGACCTCGAGGGGCACCTGAAGTCATTCGCGATCACACCCGACGAGATCGAGGGCGCGCTCGACGACGGGATGGGCTTCGACGGTTCCTCGATCACCGGCTTCAACGCGATCGAGGAGTCCGACATGGTCGCGATCCCGGATCCGGCGACCTTCGTCGTGATGCCGTGGCGCTCCGGCGAGTCGAAGGTCGGCCGGATGATCTGCGACGTCGTCACGCCCGACGGCCAGCCGTACGAGGGCGACCCGCGCTACGTGCTGCGCCGGGCGCTCGATCGGATGCAGGAGATGGGCTTCGACACCTTCAACGTCGGGCCCGAGCTCGAGTACTTCCTGTTCAAGGACGCGACCGGGACGGAGACGCTCGACGAGGGCGGCTACTTCGCGATGACGACGCAGGACGCGGCCACCGAGCTCCGCAACGAGACGATTCAGGCGCTCGAGAAGGTCGGGATCCCGATCGAGTACCACCACCATGAGGTCGGACCCTCGCAGCACGAGATCGACATGCACTTCGCGCCGGCGCTCGAGATGGCCGACCACACCCTCACCTACCGGCTCGTCGTCAAGGAGATCGCCGCGAAGAACGGCGTCTACGCGACCTTCATGCCGAAGCCGATCTTCGGCGAGAACGGCTCGGGGATGCACACGCACCAGTCGCTGTTCTCCGGTGAGAGAAACGCCTTCTTCGACGGTGACGACCAGTGGCACCTGTCCGACGTCGGCAAGGCCTTCATCGCCGGCCAGCTGCGCCACGCCCGGGAGATCGCCGCGGTCTTCGCGCAGTGGGTGAACTCGTACAAGCGGCTCGTGCCCGGGTACGAGGCGCCGGTCTACGTCGCCTGGTCGCAGCGCAACCGCTCGGCCCTGATCCGGATCCCGCTCTACAAGCCGGGCTCGGAGCAGGCGACGCGCGCCGAGATCCGCTGCCCGGACCCGGCCTGCAACCCGTACCTGACCTTCGCCGCACTGCTGCACGCCGGCCTCGAGGGGATCGAGAAGGGCTACGAGCTGCCGGCTCCGATGGAGACGAACCTCTACCACCTGACCGCCGAGCAGCGGCGCGAACGCGGGATCGTCGCGCTGCCGGAGACGCTCGGCGAGGCGATCGACGAGCTGTCGCAGTCCGAGATCGCGCGCAAGGCGCTCGGCCCGCACATCTTCGACCGCTACATCGAGATCAAGCGGAAGGAGTGGGACGAGTACCGCGTCCAGCTCACCGAGTGGGAGATGGAGCGCTATCTGAAAGCTCTTTAGGGCTCGAGGCGGGGCCGCCTATTGTCCTTTTTGGACAAATGCGGCCCCGTTTCGTCTGATCTAAGATGGGCGTATGCCTCGCCACCCTGCGGCGGCGGGGCTGACTGACGGCCGACTGCGAGCTGCGTATTGCGCAGCTCGTGGTCGTTGAGCAGCCGAACGGGTCCAGTCCGGAGGCTACGTGCCCCACCACGTCGGCCTCCTGACAGCTAGGAAGACTCAGCCGAAGCTCTGGATCGACTCGCGCACGAGGCGCAGGCCGATCACGCCGCTGCGCCCGTCGATCGCGGAGATCGCGTCCGCCGGGACGAGCCGGCGGCGGCGCAGGAAGCCGGAGCGGACGGCGAGCGCGTCGGGCACGTCCGGGGAGGTGCCGTACATCGGCGCCTCGACCCGCCCGACGACGCGGCCGCGAGCGTCGGCGACCAGATAGCCGGTGGTCGCGGTCAGGTCGAGAGCTGCGGAGCTCATCAGCGGAACCGTATGCCCCGCGTACGAGGGAAAAACACGGGTTCCGTAAGGGTTCTGTTAACCGCTCGAGCGGCCATTTCAACGGGTTCCACGCCTGCGCGGAGACTCCTGCGGCCGACCCGGAGCCATGGTGCCGGCGTGAGCGACTGAGCCTCAGCCGACGGGCTTCCCGGCCATCAGGACGATCGCGGCCACGAGGGCCGCAAGGACGAACCACGGCAGCGCGGTCGCGAGCGACGCTTGCCACCCGCCCGGCTCGCCGGCGCGGGTGCGGCGAAGCACCCAGAACTGGACGAGGGTGAGGATCACGCCGCCGACGATCAGGTCGATGTCGGTGATCGCGAAGCCGATGTCGAGCCAGTCCGGCTGACCGCCCTTGAACTCGCGGTTCGCGAGCAGGTCGCCGAAGACGTGAACGGCGACAAAGCCCGGCAGGACGACGATCAGGTTCGTCCGGAAGGCGAGCGCGCGCAGGATCGGCACCTGGGCCGGCCAGGCCCGGTGCTGGGCCGCCTGGGACACGACCACGACGGTGAGGACGCCGCCGACCAGGATCATCGCCGAGAGGATGTGTGCAAACAGAAGGCCGTCGCTGCGCATCAGGGCTTCCAGACCATCAGGACGAGGATCCCGATCAGGAGGACGAACGCGCCCACGTTCATCGCGAGCGTGCGCGGGTCGCGGACTGCGAGGCGGAGCTGCTCGCTCGGCCGGTCACCGTCCTCCGCAAGCTGCTCGGCGAGCTCGCGGACGTGCCGCATCCTCGTCCCGGCCGGCCCGGCCAGCGCCCCGCTCAGCGCCCAGAGGACGATCGCGGCGATCACCCAGCCCTCGCCGAGCCCGTAGCCGACGTACTCGGCGAGCCAGATCCCGAGCCCGAGCGCGACGAGCGACCCGACTCCGACGAGGACGACCACGGGGCGCGTGAGCCGGAGGAGCAGCGCGACCTCGCTCGGTACCTCGCGACGCATCGCCGCGAGGGCGAGCACCCCCGCGACGATCGAACCGGAGAGGAAGAGGAAGGCGCCGAGGATGTGAACGAGGAGCAGCCAGTCGTACTTCGTCACCGCGCCTCAAGCCTAGAGCGGCCCCCGGCCTACAATCGAACGGATGGACGCGACCGAGCGGCATCTTCGGCTCTTGACGGAGACGATCGCCGCCGTCAACTCGACGCTCGACCTCCAGGAGGTGCTCGAGCTCGTCGCGAGCAAGGTGGCGGAGGCGCTCGCGACCGATGCGTGCTTCGTCTACCTCTACGACGAGCGGACGGATGAGCTCGTGCTGCGGGCGACACACGGGACGCGCGTCGAGGAGATGACGCGGCGGCCGAAGATGAGGCCCGGCGAGGGGATCACGGGCACGGCGGCTGCCGACCGGGCGCCGGTGATGATCCCGTCGCAAGCGCACCTCGACCCGCGCTTCAAGGGGTTCCAGAACTTGCCCGAGGAGCAGTACGAGTCGATCCTCGCCGTGCCGATCCTCGCGCGCGAGAAGCTGGAAGGGTGCGCTGAACGTCCGCACGCGCGAGGAGCGTGAGTTCTCACGGGCCGAGATCGACCTCCTGCTGGCGATCGCGGCCCAGGTCGCGCAGTCGATCGAGCACGCGAAGCTGTACTCCCACGCGCAGCGGCGCGTCGAGGAGCTGGAGGCGCTCGCGCGGATCTCCGAGGCGGTGTCGGAGTCCCTCTACCTCGAGGAGTCGCTGGAGGCGATCGTCAAGACGACGATGGACGCGGTCTCGGCGACAGGGGCGGCGCTCGTCCTCGAGGACGGCAAGATCGCCTGGCCCGAGGGCCGCGCGGGGAAGCACGCGGTGAGGACGCCGCTGCGCTGGAAGCGGCGCGTGATCGGTGAGCTCGTCGCCGACCGGGACTCGCCGTTCACCGACGAGGAGCGCGCGCTGCTCGCGTCGATCGCGCATCACGCCGCCGTCGCCCTGGAGCACGGGCGAGCGGTGATGCGCGGGGTGCTCGCTCAGGAGATCCACCACCGCGTGAAGAACAACCTCCAGACGGTTGCGTCGCTGCTGCGCCTCCAGGCGCGCGGGGACGCGGTCGACGCCCGGCGCGCCCTCGAGGACTCCGTCAACCGGATCCTCGCGATCGCGGCTGTCCACGAGGTGCTGACGGAGCGGCGCGACGAGTCGGTCGACCTCGGCGAGCTGCTCGAGCGGCTGCGGGCGATGCTCGTCCAGGGGCTCGGCGCGGGGAAGGAGGTCTCGGCCTCGCTCGACTCGGTCACGCTCGGGGGCGACCGCGCGACCGCGCTCGCGCTGGTCTTTTCCGAGCTGTTGCAGAACGCGCTCGAGCACGGCGGCGATGCGGTGCGGATCGAGCTCGCGCAGCGGAACGGCGACGTCACGCTTGCAATCGCCGACGACGGCGGAGGGATCGGCGCCGCGCAGCGCGGAACCGGGCTGTCGATCGTCGACGCCCTCGTCCGCGACGAGCTCGGCGGGACGCTCTCGCTCGCAGACAACGGGGGCCTGCGCGCGGAAGTGGTCTTCCCGTCGTGCGAATCCTGATCGCCGAGGACGAGACGATCATCCGTCTGGACCTGCGCTCGCTGCTCGAGGGCGCGGGGTTCGAGGTCTGCGCGGAGGCGAAGGACGGGCTGGAGGCGGTCGAGCTCGCGCGCTCCGAGCAGCCCGACCTCGCCGTGCTCGACGTGAAGATGCCGCGCCTGGACGGGATCGAGGCGGCGCGGCGGATCCTCGACGAGCGGCCGATCCCGATCGTGATGCTGACCGCCTACGGCCAGGACGAGCTCGTCTCGCGGGCGGTCGAGGCCGGGGTGTTCGGCTACCTGGTGAAGCCGTTCCGGGAGGGCGATCTGCTGCCGGCGATCAAGACCGCGCGGGCGCGGCACGAGGAGCTTGCCGCGCTGCGCGAGGAGGCGGAGTCGCTGGCCGAGGCGCTCGCGGCGCGAAAGTCGATCGAGCGGGCGAAGGGGCTGCTGATGGAGAAGGAGGGGCTGAGCGAGCAGGAGGCGTTCGAGCGCCTCCGGCGCGCGTCGCAGCTCGCCGGCCGGCCGTTGAAGGTGGTCGCGGAGGCGTTGATCGCGACCTTGAGCCCTGACGCCGGCTAGGGATATCTCGACTGGAGCTCATCACGCCGCGCGGCTGGGAGCGGGACCGCGAGGCCCTCGGCGCCGAGCTCGGACGTCTGCGGCTCGTAGCCGGAGCGGGCGAGGAGCTCCATCCCGAGCCGCGCGCGGCGGACGCGTTCGCGCGAGAGGGCGATCGTCGTCGAGTCGAGATGGCTTCCCGCCGGGTAGACGTCGGGGGCATTCCGCAGGCCGAACTTGACGTAGACCGGGGACGCGACGCGGATCAGCTCCGGGATCTCGTGGTGGCGGACGAAGCCGCCGACGTTGTCCGGCGCCTCGACGTAGAGGTCGAGCGGGACGTCGACCGCGGCGCGGATTGCGGCGATCTGCGGGAGCGCTCAGGTCGGTCGGCAGGTTGATCGTGTCCGCCCCGAGGTCGGCGAGGACGCGGGCGGCGGGCGGGTTGGCGGCCGGCAGCATCACCGAGATCTTCGCCTGCATGTCCTCGGGCAGGAGGCCGGCACGGCGTGCGTGCGGCGAAGGCCGAGAGCACACCGATGTCGGCGATCAGGACGCTGCGGAAGCCGTGGTCGGCGGCACGGAGCGCGTCGTCGAGGCAGGCGACGACCTGCTCCTGGCCGCGGGCTGTGGGCGCGAATACGCCTCCGGCCGGCGCGCGGGCCGCAGCGGAGGTGTCCCAGGCGGCATTCGGCCGCGCGAAGAGGCTGACCTCGACCCGGGCGTCGGCGGCGAGCCGGGCCGTGTGGTCGAGCTCGTCGTCCGTGAGCATGAAGACGCCGCTGCCCTGCGAGACACGGTGGACGGTGACGTCGAGGCGCGCCGCCTCCTCGAGCACGGCCTCGAGGCAACGCGGGCCCTCGGTGCTCGGGATCTCGATCCGGTACTGCGCGCCGTCGGGAAAGCGCTTCGCCGAGTCGGGCAGGTCGTTCGCATCCCCGGGCGGGAGGTCGATCGAGCGCAGGAAGTCGCGCGTCTCGCTCATCCGGGCGACCCTACCTCAGGCGCCTGGGCCTCCTCGAACAGCGCCTCCCACCGCTCGAGCAGCCTCTGGAGCTCGTCGCGCGCGGCCGTGTGCGCAGCCAGCAGCTCGGCGTTCCCCCAGTCCTCGGCGAGCCGGCGCTCGAGCGCGGCGACGGTCTCCTCCTGCGCGGCGATCTCCGCTCTCGACGCGCTCTAGCGGACCAGGCCCTTGTGGCTTCGGCCGTTCGGCCCGTGGCTTGGTTGGCGTCCTCTCCGCACGTTGCGGGGTCTTTACAGTGCCTGGCACGGTTACCGAGCGGTCCTCGCGGGCCCTGACGTAGTCGGCCCAGCCGCCGTCGTAGCTGTCGATCGTCCCGTCCTCGATCGCGAGCGTTCGCTCGGCGACGCAGTCGAGCAGGGCGCGGTCGTGGGAGACGAGCAGCACCGTGGCGGGGAAGTTCTCGAGCGCGGACTCGAGCGCCTCGCGGCTCTCCAGGTCGAGGTGGTTCGTCGGCTCGTCGAGGACGAGCAAGTTCGCGCCCGAGGCGACGACGACCGCCAGGGCGAGTCGGCGCCGTTCGCCGCCCGAGAGCACCTTGACCGGCTTCTCGTGGGTCTCCCAGCCGGAGAACAGGAACCGGCCGAGCAGGTTCTGGGCGTCGGGCCGGCGGAGGCCGGTCATCGCCTGGACGCAGTCGAGGACCGAGCCGCGCTCGTCGAGCTCGGCCTCGTGCTGCGAGAAGTACGCGGGGACGACGCCGTGGCCGAGCCGCACCGAGCCCGTGGCAACCTCGCGCCGCCCCAGGATCGTCTCGATCAGCGTCGTCTTGCCGCTGCCGTTCGGCCCGACGAGCGCGACGTGCTCGCCGCGCTCGATCGCGAACGAAACGCCGTCGAGCAGCGCCTTCTCTCCCGCGCGCAGTGACAGCCCCTCGACCTCGACGACGTCGCGGCCGCTCCGCGGCGGATTGAGGAACTCGAAGCCGAGCCGCCGGGAACGCCGCGAGAGCAGCGCGGCCGTCTCCGCCGAGCTCGACCGCTCCTCCTTCAGCCGCCCGATCTGCGTCAGCTTGGCCTGGGCCTGCTTCGCCTTCGATTTCTTGTACCGGAACCGGTCGACGAAGCGCTGGAGCCGCGCGATGTCGGCGTCGTAGCGAGCCATCGACTTCGTCGCGTCGAGCATCCGCGCCGCCTTCTCGCGGCGCCAGACGTGCCACTCGCCGGGGAAGTACGTCGAGCGGCCCGCATCGAGCTCCAGCACCGCCGTGGTCGTCGCCTCGAGGAACCACCGGTCGTGCGCGACGAGGATCACCGCGGCGTCGAGGTCGACGAGCGTGCGCTCGAGCCACTCCAGCCGCTCGACGTCGAGGTGGTTCGTCGGCTCGTCGAGCAGGAGCAGATCGGGATCGCCGGCGAGCGCGCGCGCCAGCGAGGCACGCGTCAGCTCCCCGCCGGAGAACGTGTCCAGCCGCCGGTCGAGCTCGGACTCCGCGAACCCGAGCCCGCGCAGCGTCGCGAGCGACTTCTCGCGCCAGCCGTAGCCCCCGGCGTGCTCGAGGCGGGCCTGCGCCTCGGAGTACCGCCGCATCGTCTCCTCTAGCTCGAGGTCGCCGGCGGCCATCGCCGACTCGAGCCGACGGAGCTCCTCCTCGAGCTCGACGAGATCGCGCGCGCCCGCGAGCGCGTACTCGCGCAGCGACAGGTCGAGCTCGAGCGGCGGCCGCTGGTCGTGCAGCGCCACCCGCGTCCCCTTGTCGAAGACGAGCTGCCCGCCGTCGACCCCGGTCTCGCCGGCGAGCATCCGGAGCAGCGTCGTCTTGCCGGCGCCGTTCGGCCCGGAGAGCGCGAGCCGCTCGCGCCGCTCGACCTTGAAGGAGACGCCGTCGAAGAGCAGCCCGGAGGCGAGCTCCTTGCGCAGGTTGGATCCGATCACGACGGCCATGCCGCCGCTCAGGTTACGGCTTTGCCGCCTCCACGATCGCGTCCGCGTCGATCCCGAACGCGTGCAGGAGCTCGTCCGGCTTGCCGGAGCGCGGCATCTCCCGGACGGCGAGGTGGCGGATCTCGGCTGATGCCCCCTGCTCGGCCAGCGCCGCGAGCACGGCTTCGCCGAGGCCGCCCTCGGGCCAGTGGTCCTCGACGATCACGAGCTTCCCCGTCTCGCGCGCCGCGGCCGCGAGCGTCGCGCCGTCGATCGGCTTGATCGAGTAGCAGTCGATCACCCGCGCGCCCTCGAGCCGCTCCGCCGCCTTCAACGCCTCGTGCACCGTGATTCCGCAGCCGACGATCGTCACGGCGTCGCCCTCGCGCACGCACGCGGCTGCCGCCGATCGGGAACTCCTCGTCGGGCCCGTACAGCACCGGCGTGTTCGGGCGCAGCGTCCGGAGGTAGGAGATCCCTTCGAGATCCGCCATCGCCGCGACGAGTTTCGCGGTCTGATTCGCGTCGCAGGGATGCAGCACCGTCGAGCTGTGCACGGCGCGGATCGAGGCCATGTCCTCGAGCGCCATCTGCGACGGGCCGTCCTCGCCGATCGAGATCCCTGCGTGCGACCCCGCGAGGCACAGCGTCGCGCGCGAGATCGCCGCCATCCGGACGAAGTCGTAGGCACGTGAGTGGAAGGCGGCAAACGACGACGCGAAGACGCGGTAGCCGCGCGCCTGGAGCCCCACCGCCGCGGCCGCCATCTGCTGCTCGGCGATGTACATCTCGAAGAACCGGTCCGGGTGCGCGGCCTTGAAGATCTCGGCGAAGGTCGAGTTCGAGACCTCGCCGTCGACCGCGACGACGTCGCCGCGCGCGGAGCCGAGCGCCGCCAGCGCGTCGCCGTACGCCTTCCGCGTCGCGACCTCGGAGCCCACCTCGTACCTCGGCAGCTCGAGCGAGCCGGTCTCGAAGCGGTGCGGCTCGCCCGCCTCCGGCTTCGCGACGTCGACCGTGATGTTCCGCAGCCCGCCGAGCTCCTCGATCGCGGCGTCCGGGTCGTCGAGCGCCTTGCCGTGCCAGCCTTCCTTGTTCTCGACCGCCTTGACGCCCTTGCCCTTGATCGTCCGCGCGAGCACGACGGTCGGCTTCCCGCTCGTCGCCGCCGCCTCGGCGTAGGCCGCATCGATCGCCTCCACGTCGTGGCCGTCGATCTCGATCGCGTGCCAGCCGAACGCCTCCGCCCGGGCGCGGTAGTGGTCGAGCTTCCACTCGTCCATCGTCGGGCCGCGCTGGCCCAGCCGGTTGACGTCGAAGATCGCCGTCAGGTTGTCGAGCTCGTAGTGCGACGCGTGCTGGAAGGCCTCCCAGATCGACCCCTCGGCGGTCTCGCTGTCGCCGCAGAGCACCCAGACGCGGTACGGGAGGCGGTCGAGGTACTTGCCGGCGATCGCCATCCCGACACCGATCGGCAACCCCTGCCCGAGCGAGCCTGTGGCGACGTCCACCCACGGAATGAGCGGCGTCGGGTGACCTTCGAGCATCGAGCCGAACTGGCGGTAGGTGAGGAGCTCCTCGTCGGTGATCGCGCCCGCGGCGCGGAACATCGCGTAGAGGAGCGTGGACGCGTGCCCCTTCGAGAAGACCAGCCGGTCGTTCGTCGCCGCGTCCGGGTTGTCCCAGTCGTAGCGCAGGTACTTCGCCAGCAGCACCGCCATCAGGTCGGCGGCGGACATCCCCGAGGTCGGATGGCCCGGACTTCGCCGCGGCGGCGCAGCGCACCGAGTCGACGCGGAACTGCTGCCCGAGCTCGCGCCAGAGCTGGGTGTCGTCCATCTCGGTAACGTAGCTCCCATATGAAGAGTGGCGGTCGCGTTCGACCACCGAGGCGTCAAGCTCCGCGAACGCGTGCTCGAGGAGCTCGCCGCGCTCGGTCACGACGTCGTCGACCTCGGCACCGACACCGATGCGGTCCGCGTCGACTACCCGGTGAAGGCGCGCGAGCTCGGCGAGGCGATCCTCGGCGGCGACGCCGACCGTGGCGTGCTCGTCTGCGGTTCCGGCGTCGGCGCCTCGGTCGCCGCCTGCAAGCTTCCGGGCATCCGGGCCGCGATCTGCCACGACGTCTACTCCGCCCATCAGGGCGTCGAGCACGACGACATGAACGTGCTCTGCCTCGGCTCGGAGGTCGTCGGCCCCGAGCTCGCCGCCGACCTCGTCCGCACGTTCCTCACCGCCGAGTTCGGGGGAGGAGACCGATACGTGAAACGCCTCGAGATGATCGAGGACCTGGAAAGGACAGCCCATGCCTGATTCGCGCCTGCACCAACTGTCCGCGCTCGGCCAGAGCGTCTGGATCGACTTTCTCTCCCGCGACCTCGTGCAGCAGGGCGAGCTCGCGCGGATGATGGAAGAGGACGCCGTCACCGGCGTCACCTCCAACCCGACGATCTTCCAGAAGGCGATCTCGCAGGGCTCGGCCTACGACGACCAGCTCCGCGACCTCGTCGAGCACGAGGACGACGCGAAGGAGATCTTCATCGCGCTCGCGGGCCGCGACGTCGGCGACGCGTGCGACCTGATGCGCAGCGTCTGGGACGGCGGCGCCGGCCTGCGCGGGTACGTCTCGATGGAGGTCGACCCGACGCTCGCGTACGACGCGGACGGGACGCTCGCAGAGGCCAAGCGTCTGCACGCGCTCGTCGACAAGGCGAACCTCTACGTGAAGATCCCGGCGACCCGCCGACGGTGCTCGGGCCGATCGAGGAGATGATCGCGCTCGGGAAGTCGATCAACGTCACGCTGATCTTCTCGCTGGAGCGCCACCGCGAGGTGATGGAGGCCTACATCCGCGGGATCGAGCGGCTTCGTCGAGGGCGGCGGCGACCCGCGGCCGGTCTCGTCGGTCGCGAGCTACTTCGTCTCGCGCGTCGACACCGAGGCGGACAAGCGGCTCGAAGGCCACCCGGAGCTCCAGGGCAAGCTCGCGGTCGCGAACGCGAAGCTCGCGTACCAGAACTGGAAGGAGGTCTTCTCCGGCGAGCGCTGGGAGGCGCTCGAGGCGAAGGGCGCGTCGAAGCAGTGGTGCCTGTGGGCGTCGACCTCGACGAAGAACCCGGCCTACCGCGACGTGCTCTACGTCGAGGATCTGATCGGGCCGGAGACCGTGAACACCATGCCGGAGGAGACGATCCAGGCCTTCCAGGATCACGGCGAGGTCGCGCTGACGATCGAGCAGGATCTCGTCGAGGCGCACCGGGTGTTCGAGCAGGTCGAGGCGGCGGGCGTCTCGGTCGACGACGTCACTCACACGCTCGAGGTCGAGGGCGTGCAGAAGTTCACGGACTCGTTCGAGGAGTTGCTCGAGGGGATCCGCGCCAAGCGCGGCGAGCTCGTGAGCGCTTGATCTCGCCCGAGGAACTCGTCGAGCGGATCTGGGAGCGCGACCCGACCGTCTGGACGGGCCACGACGAGGCCCACTGGCTCGGCTGGCTCGACGAGCCGCTGCGAATGCGCCAGCGCGCCGGCGAGATCGGCGAGTTCGCGCAGGCGATCCGCGGCGAGGTCGACGCGGTCGTGCTGCTCGGGATGGGCGGCTCGTCGCTCGCGCCCGAGGTGTTCCGGCGCCAGTTTGGAGCTACAGCGTTCCACGTCCTCGACACGACGCACCCGAAGGCGATCCGCCGGCTCGCCGACTCGCTCGACCTCGAGCGGACGCTGTTCGTCGTCTCCTCCAAGTCGGGCTCGACGCTCGAGACGCGCTCGCACTACGACTTCTTCTGGGAACGCAGCAAGCGGGGCGACCGGTTCGTCGCGGTCACCGACCCCGGCTCGGCGCTGGAGGACCTCGCGCGCTCGCGCGGCTCGCGTGTCTTCCCCGGCGAGCCGACGATCGGCGGCCGCTACTCGGCGCTGTCGATGTTCGGGCTGCTTCCCGCCGCGCTGATGTCGGTCGACCTCGGCCGGCTGCTCGACCGGGCCGAGTCGATGCTGAACGCTTGCCACGGAGCGGACTCGAACCCCGGCCTGGAGCTCGGCCTGGCGCTCGGGAGCGCCTGGCAGGAGGGCCGAGACAAGGTCGTGTTCCCGTTCGAGAACGGTCTCGGGCTCTGGCTCGAGCAGCTGCTCGCGGAATCGACCGGCAAGGAGGGCAAGGGGCTCGTGCCGGCGCCGGGCGAACGGCCGGACTACCCGGACCGCCAGGCGCAGAGCGTCGAGCTGGACGACCCGTACGACCTCGGCTCCGAATTCTTCCGCTGGGAGTTCGCGACCGCGGTCGCCGGCGCGATCCTCGAGATCAACCCGTTCGACCAGCCGAACGTCCAGGAGGCCAAGGACCGAACGAGCACGATTCTCGCCGCAGGCGGGAACCCGGAGCTAGAGCCCTTGCCGGCCGACGGGCTCATTGCCCAGGCGCGCGAGGGCGACTACGTCGCGATCCAGGCGTTCGTCGACCCGGCGGAGGAGGCGCGGCTCCAGGGGTTCGTCGATCGCGTCCGGAGCGAGACGAGCTGCGCGGTCACGTTCGGGCTCGGCCCGAGGTACCTGCACTCGACCGGGCAGCTCCACAAGGGCGGGGCGCCGATCGGATGTTTCCTCCAGATCGTCGACGACGTCGGCGAGGAGCTCGCGATCCCGGGGCAGCCGTTCGGCTTCGGCCGGCTCATCCAGGCGCAGGCTGCGGGAGACTATGCGGCGCTGAAGGAGCGCGGCCGGCCGGTCGCGCGAGTCCGACTCGAGGAGATCGCAATGAATCTGGCATGGTGGGGCTGGGCCGGATGGGGGCGAACATGACGGAGCGCCTGCGCGAGCACGGCCACACCGTCGAGACCTACGCGCGCACGAATCCGGAGCGCACGGCGAACTCGCTGGTCGAGCTCGCGAGCAAGCTTCCACAGCCGCGCGTCGTCTGGCTGATGATCCCGGCCGGCGACCCGACCGAGAACGCATTCCAGACCCTGCTCGGCCTGCTCGAGGACGGCGACGTGATCGTCGACGGCGGCAACTCGAACTTCCGCGACTCCCAGCGCCGCGCCGAGGAGGCCGAGAAGAAGAGCGTCGCGTTCCTCGACGCCGGCGTCTCCGGCGGGATCTGGGGGCTGAAGGAGGGCTACTGCGTGATGGTCGGCGGCGACGCGGCCGCCTACAAGCAGATCACGCCGTTCCTCGAGGACCTGACCGAGCCGGGCGGCCACGCCCACGTCGGCCCCTCGGGCGCGGGCCACTTCGTGAAGATGGTCCACAACGGGATCGAGTACGGGATGATGCAGTCGCTCGCGGAGGGCTTCGAGATCATGCAGGCCTCCGAGTTCCCGGTGAACCTGCACAAGACCGCGGCACTCTGGCAGCACGGCTCCGTCGTCCGCAGCTGGCTGCTCGACCTCCTCGTCCTCGCGCTCGAGGAGGATCCGAACCTCGAGCAGATCCGCGGCTACGTCGAGGACTCGGGCGAGGGCCGCTGGACGGTGATGAACGCGATCGACGAGAGCGTCCCCGCCCCCGCGATCACGCTCTCGCTCTTCGCCCGCTTTGCCTCGCGCCAGGACGAGTCGTTCGCCGCGAAGGTGAACGCCGCCCTCCGGAACCAGTTCGGCGGGCACGCGGTCAAGACCGTCGACGAGAAATGAGCGAGAGAAACCCTCTGCGCGAGGGGCTGAAGCTCCCGCGCGTCCCGGCTCCCTGCGCGCTCGTCGTGTTCGGGGCCTCGGGCGATCTGACCCGCCGCAAGCTGTTCCCGGCGATCTACGCGCTGGCCGCCCGGGGCATGCTCCCCGAGCACTTCGCGATCGTCGGTGTCTCTCGCTCCGAGGAGACCGATGCCGAGTTCAAGGCGCGGATGAAGGAGTCGGTGCGCGAGTTCGGCCGCGACAAGCTCGACGAGAAGGTCTGGAAGCGGCTTGCCGCCGGGATGCACTACGTCGCCGCCGACGTCGCGGGCGGCGGCGGCGAGGACGCGCTGCTCGACCTCCTCGCCCGGCTCGACCGGCAGCGCGGCACGGCCGGAAACCGCGTCTTCTACCTCGCCGTCCCGCCCTCGGCGTTCTCGATCCTGATCGAGAAGCTCGGCCGCCGCCGCGGCGAGTGGAGCGGCTGGACGCGACTGATCGTCGAGAAGCCGTTCGGCACCGACCGCGGCTCCGCGCACCGGCTGAACGACGAGGTCCACCGTTACTTCGACGAGCGCGAGATCTACCGGATCGACCACTACCTGGGCAAGGAGACCGTCCAGAACCTGCTGGCGCTCCGGTTCGCGAACGGGATCTTCGAGCCGATCTGGAACCGCCAGTTCGTCGACCACGTCGAGATCACGGTCGCGGAATCGATGGGCATCGAGGGGCGGGCCGGGTTCTACGAGCACGCGGGGGCGATCCGGGACGTCTTCCAGAACCACCTGCTCCAGCTCGTCGCGCTGACCGCGATGGAGCCCCCGGTCGACTTCAGCGCGGAGTCGGTCCGGAACGAGAAGGTGAAGGTGCTCCGCGCGATGCGTTCGCCGCGCGGTCGCGACGTCGTGCGCGGCCAGTACGGGCCGGGCTACGTCGAGGGCGTCGCCGCGCCCGGCTACCGGGAGGAGCCCGGCGTCGATCCCCGATCGGCCACCGAGACGTTCGTCGCCGCGAAGCTCCTGATCGACAACTGGCGCTGGGCCGGCACGCCGTTCTACGTCCGGGTCGGCAAGCGCCTCCCCAAGCGCGAGACGACGATCGCGATCCAGTTCCAGCGTGCCCCGCACCCTCCGTTCGCGAAGGAGACGGCGGAGGGCATGCAACCGAACGTGCTCGTCGTCCACGTCCAGCCGGACGAGGGCGTCTCGCTCGCGATCGGCGCGAAGGTCCCCGGCCAGGGAATGACGATCCGCACGGTGGTGATGGACTTCCTCTACGGCGCCGCCTTCCGCACGGAGCTCCCCGAGGCCTACGAGCGGCTGATCCTGGACTGCCTGCTCGGCGACGCGACGCTCTTCACGCGCGCCGACGAGGTGGACGCGCAGTGGGAGCTGGTCGACTCGATCGTCGGGCGCTGGAAGCGCGAGAAGCCGGCTTTCCCCAACTACGCCGCCGGCACCTGGGGGCCGCCCGAGGCCGGCGAGCTGATCCGGCGCGAGGGACGCGAGTGGCGACGACGCTGAAGGACGTCAGCGTCGACGAGGTCGAGCGCCGCCTCGACACGCTGGAGGCGCACGACGGATCCGATCAGCGGACGAGCGTCCTCACGCACATGGCCTGGGTGCCGCCCGAGGTGGTCCCGGGCGGTCGCGCGCGTGATGGAAGGGCTCGGCGCGCGCGTGCCCTCCCGGACGCTGATCCTCCATCCCGACCCGGGCGCGCGCGCCGATCGCCTCGACGCCAGGATCGAGCACGAGCTCCTGCCGGGGACCGAGGACAAGGTCTGCGCCGAGGTCGTGCACCTGTGGCTCCGCGGCGGCACGGCGAAGGTGCCGGCGAGCGTCGTCGCGTCGCTCCTGCTTCCGGACCTGCCCGCGTTCCTGCGCTGGCGGGGCAAGCCGCCGTTCGGCAAGCCGGAGTTCGAGCAGCTCGTCGAGGTCGCCGACCGGCTGATCGTCGACTCGGGCGAGTGGCCGGGTCTCCCCGGCGCCTACCGGCGGTTCACCGAGGTCTTCGACCGCGCAGTGGTCTCCGATCTCGCCTGGGCGCGGACGTTGCCGTGGCGGGCGGGCCTGGCCGACCTGTGGCCGGGGATCAAGAAGGCACGCTCGCTCCAGGTCACGGCTCCGAAGGCGGAGGCGCTCCTGCTCGGCGGCTGGTTGCGCTCGCGGCTCGGGAAGGCCGTACCGGTGCGGCGCACCGACGCTCGCTCGCTCCGCCGCATCGAGGTCGACGGCGAGCCGGTGCACCCCGCCCAGCTGCCTGCGGCCTCGGCCAGCGACCTGCTCTCCGAACAGCTCGAGGTCTACGGCCGGGACCGCGTCTACGAGGCAGCCGTGCGAGCCCTGTGACCGATGCGGCCCGGGCGGCGTATATCCGACGTGCGTGCAGTCGAGGTCCCGAGCTTCGCCTCCGTCGCCGAGCGGCATCTCGACGACGTCCATTCGTACCTCGTCTACTTCACGCGTGACCGGGGCCTCGCCGAGGACCTGACTGCCGAGACCTTCGAGCGGGCGCTGCGCCAGTGGCGGCGCTTCGACCCTCGGCGCGGGAGCGCGCGCACCTGGCTCTGCCAGCTCGCGCGCACGACCGCCCTCGACCACTTCCGTGCCGAGCAGCGCCGCCGGCGCCGCGAGCACGCCTATGCGCTGGACCGGCAGCCGGCCGAGGACGGCCTCTTCGGCGTCCTGTCGCCGGCGCTGGAGAAGGCGCTCGGTGAGCTGTCGGCCGGTGAGCGCGAGGTGGTCGCGCTCCGCGTGCTCCTCGACCTGGACAGCGAGACCGCGGCGAACGTCCTCGGGATCTCCGTCACGAACTGCAACACCCGGCTCAGCCGGGCGCTGAAAAAGCTCGAGGAGAGGATGAGTGCAGATGTCGCAGCCTGACCACGACGCGATCGTCAACGAGATCCGCTCGGCGCAGATCACCGCGTCGCCCGAGCTGCGCGAGCGCGTCCGCGGGCTCGCCGCGGCCGCCCCTCCCGCCGCGCCGCCGCGGCAGAAGCGGGAGCTGCCCTGGCGCCGCTGGACGCTCGTCCTCGTCCCCGCTGCGATCGCGGTCGCGCTCGCCGCCTCGCTGGCGATCGGCCTCGCCGACTCCGGGAAGAAGGAGCACCTCTCCGCGAGCGGCGGCACCGTCGAGTCGCAGCGCGCGGGGGCCCCGCGGGCGCTCCCCTTCACCGGCCCGGCCCAGGACTCGACCAGGAATACGGTTACGCCCTCCAGCGCGAAGGCGGCCGGGAAGGCCGGCAGCATTCCCGCGACGCAGGGCCGCGCGCAGCTGTACGAGACCGAGCTGACGCTGAAGGTGAAGGATCTCTCGAGCGCGACCAAGCGCGCGCTGTTGCTGACCCGCGACTTCCACGGCTACGTACGCAGCGTCGACTACGGCTCGGGGAGCGAACGCGGCCAGGCCTACATGACGCTGCGTGTCCCGGTCGGGAGCGTTCAGGCCGCGATCGTCGAGTTCTCGGCGCTCGGCGAGATCATCGACCAGCACGTCTCGATCAAGGACGTCCAGCCGACGCTCGACAAGCGCTTCCGGCAGATGCAGGCGACCCGCGACTCGATCGCGAAGACCCAGGCGAAGCTGGAGAGCCCGACCCTTACCGCCGAGCAGCGCGCGGCCCTCGAGAACGAGCTGGTCGCGCAGCGCAGGCAGCTCGTCGTCCTCCAGAAGCAGCAGGCGGCGCTTCAGCGGCTGACGAGCTACGCGACCGTCGAGCTCGCGCTGCGAACCGCCGACAAGGCCGTCGTCGTGCCGCACGAGCCGAACCGGATCGAGCGGGCGCTCGACCGCGCGGGCTCGATCCTCCTCGACGAGGTCAAGGTCGTCCTCTACGTCCTGATCGTCGGTGCGCCCCTCCTCGCACTGGCAGTCCTCGCGTTCGGGGGCGTCAGGCTCCGGCGCCGTCGGGACGAGGCGAGGTTGCTCGCTAGCGCTTGACGGGCCGCGTGATCACGCTGCCTGGCTCGATCAGGAACCGAGGCTTCGTCAGCCTCAGGGGCTGAGGCGGCGACCAGGTCATCTGCTTGATCGGGCCGGGGATGTACGGGTCGATTCCGCGGACGCGGTAGTACCACTTCCCTGGAACGAGATCCTCGAGCAGGGCGGACGTCCCTGCGGTGTACAGCGGCGTTTTCGAGGCAGGTCGCCAGGGAGCCCTCGTCTTGCTCCACTGCACCTCGTATGCAGTCGCCCCCGGCACAGGCTCCCAGGCGACGACCGGCGCACGGTAGAACGACGGGTGCATCGTCCGGGCGGCCACGAGGTCGCCGCGCGGGGACAGGCCGGAGACGTAGGCGCGCGTGGCCGAGGTCACGACCGGCGCCGTCGCCTTCGCAAACTGCATGACTCGGTCGGCTTCGCAGGCATCCTGCGGCGACTGGAGGTCCAGGTACGCGGACGAGGTGGTCGTCGTGCCGGTGCTGGACGGGGTGGTGGTGGTCGTGCGTGCCGCGTGCCGGTGCTCGGACCGGACGGGGTGGTGGTAGTCGTGCCGCTGCCGGTGCTCGTGCCGGTGGTCGTGCTGCTGGCGGCAACCGGCGTCGTGACGGGTACGACCGTCCACCAGTAGCGGGCGTTCGCTCGACCGAGGTCCCACAAGTCGACGGAGGGGCCGCTCGCCGCGAACTCCGGCGGTATCGTCGACGCGCCGGCTCCCGTTGTCGTAGCCCCAGCCACCCCCGGGGAAGCACCGGACGTTCCCGAGGCCCCTGACGTCCCCGACGTCCCTGAGGCCTCCGTCGGTTTCACCGGCTCGCCGTCCGCAGCCGTTCCCGGTTGGATACCGGCGTCTGGAGGCCCGGCAATCACGACCCGGGGTGCATAGCCGGGGCTGCCGACGACGGCGCCGCTGAATACGCCGTTCACGCATTGCCGGTCGGTCGCGACGTAGACGCGGAAGAGCTGACCGGCCGCGCCGTTCGTGGCTGTGTTGCCTGCGAACGAGTATCCGGGCGTGAGGTTGTGAGGAAGTACGCTCGTGTCGTCGGTGAGGATGTCCGACGCGGTCTGGACGGGCGTGAGCCATCCGGCCGACACCGGCCAGAGCGTCGATACGTAAGTCGCGCTCCAGGGGCCGTACGAAACGGCCGGAAGCCCGTTCGGCATCGCGCCGTACAGTGTCCTGACCGCGCGCACCCTCCAGTTGACGAACGGGGTGTTGAAGACGGGGGCTTGTCCCTGAGCGCTCGGGTAGTAGTCGCGTTCGTCCGCGACGTTCGCCGTCGTCCATACGAGCTTGCCGGGCGGGGTCTGTGGTTCGAACCAGACCTGATAGGAGTTTGCGCCTTCCACGGGCGTCCACCGAACGAGACCGGGGCCGTCGGGAAGCTTCTCGGGCTTCCCGTCCCCCGTCCACTGCGTGTTGAAGCCCCAGGGGCTGCTCCAGCGCGTGACGCCGGTGGGGGTATGGGCTCGTACACGAATGTAGAGCGCATACGGACGACCGGTCATCCAGGGGAGAGCGATCGGAATGGTGACAGCCGGAACGCGCAAAGGCTTCGCGCGGCCGTCGGTCGACCAGACGATCGTCCTGTCGTCCATCTTCCTGCTCGTTGCGAGCTGGAAGTCGTACGAGACGGCCCCATCGTACGGCTCCCACGCAAAGGCGGGCGTGCGTGGAAAGCTCGTCCGTCCGGGGAAGTCGTCGACGCGCAAGAGAAAGCCGCGCAGACCGCTGGGCGCCACGGAAGGCGCCGATTGTGCGGCGGGCACCAACACCACCGCGGCGAGCGCGAGCAGAGTGATCAGGCGGGCGAACATGGCGTCACCACGCTTTGTCGGCAGCGTGGCGCTAGCGCTTGAGCAGGCTCTCGAGCAATGCGCCGGCGCCGAGGACGAGAGCATCGTCGCCCTGGCGCCCGGCGATCTGAACGGAGGCCGGCAGACTGTCCTCCGCCGGGCCGCAGGGGATCGCCAAAGCAGGCGTGCCGAGCACGTTCAGCGGCCACGTCAGCAGGGTCAGCTGGCGGCGCAGCTCCCGCTCGTCCTGCTGCGCGCGGGGTGCGACGAACGGCAGAGTCGGCGTGACGAGCAGGTCGAGGCCGTCCATCGTCTCCGCGAACTGCTCGCGGTAGCGCTCACGCTCGCGGACGCCCGCCTCGTACTCCGGGTCGGTGACCTGGAGGCAGAGCTCGATCTTCGACGCGACGTTCTCGCTGTAGAGCTCGGGGTACTCGGCGTAGAGCTCTCGGTGCGTGTCCGCGACCTCGCGCATGAAGACGGTGCGGGAGTCCTCGGCAAGGGGCAGCTCGACGGGGCGGGCACGCGGGAAGTGCGCTGCCGCCTCCTCGACCCGTGCCCTGACGAGCGGCTGCGCCTCCTCCGTCCACGCTATGCCCACCTGGACGTCCTCGAGCGACTCGAGCGTGCGGGGCTCGAAGCCGGGGACGAGCGGCCGCATCATCTCGATGCACGCCTGCACCTCGCGCGCCATCGGCCCGCCGTGGTCGAGGCTCGGCGCCAGCGGAAAGCAGCCTGTGAGCGAGACGAGCCCGTGCGTCGGCTTGAAGCCGACGATCCCGCAGCATGCAGCCGGGATCCGGATCGACCCGCCCGTGTCGGTGCCGAGCGCGGCCTCGACGAGCCCGGCTGCGAGCGCCGCCGCCGACCCGCCGCTCGATCCGCCCGCGATCCGGTCCGGCGCAATCGGGTTCGGGACGCTGCCGAAGTGCGGGTTCTCCGAGGTCGTCCCGTACGCGAACTCGTGCAGGTTGGTCTTGCCGACGTTCGCGTAGCCCGCCGCCTCCAGTTGCAGCACGGCCTCCGCGGTCTCGGTCGGAACGTGGTCGGCGAAGATCGCCGATCCGTAGGTCGTCGTCAGTCCGGCGGTGTCGAACAGGTCCTTGACGCCGAGCGCGATGCCGTCACCCGGCGCCTCGGGCCGCGCGAGGAAGATGCCGGGAAGCGGCTCGTTCAGTCGACTGCGAGGTAGATGAACGCGATCGCGACCGTCCCGGCCGCGATCAGGCAGAAGAGGACGAAGAGCCCCCAGCCCAAGAGCATGTTCTTCCGTTCGGTCTCGGGATCGAGCATCAGGCCACCACGTCGATAGCTGCGAAGACGAAGATCAGCGCGAGGTAGAGGAGAGAGGAGTGGAAGAGGAGTGCGGCACGGCGCGGCGTCGTCTGGCGGGCGAGGCCGACCGCGAGCCAGATGAACCCGCCGCCGAGCGACAGCGCCGCGATCAGGTACACCAGGCCGACCGTCCCCCAGAGGAACGGGACGACCGTGACGGCGACCAGGACGAAGGAGTAGAGCACGATCTGGCGCACCGTCTCGCGCTCGCCGCGGACGACCGGCAGCATCGGGATCCCGGCCGCCGCGTAGTCGCGCTTGATCAGCAGCGCGAGCGCCCAGAAGTGCGGCGGCGTCCAGAAGAAGACGATCGCGAAGAGCAGCAGCGCCGGCACGGTCAGGTTCCCGGTCGCGGCGGCCCAGCCGACGAGCGGCGGCACCGCGCCCGCGGCGCCGCCGATGACGATGTTCTGCGGCGTCGAGCGCTTCAGCCAGCGCGTGTAGACGAGGACATAGAAGAGGTTGCCGACGAGCGCCAGCGTTGCGGTCAGCACGTTGACCAGGCCGGCCAGCAGCACGTACGAGAAGGCGGAGAGCGCGAGCCCGAACTCGAGCGCGTACGCCGCCGGCACCCGGCCGGCCGTGACCGGCCGCGCGCGCGTCCGCTCGCCCATCAGCGAGTCGATGTCGCGGTCGAGCACGTGGTTGAGCGCGCTCGCGCCGCCGCAGGCGAGCGCGAGGCCGACCGTCATCGCGACGAGGTCGCCGAGGGGCGGCACTCCCTGCGCGCCGACGAACATGCCGCAGATGCCGGTCAGCAGGAGAAGCGACATGATTCGCGGCTTCGTCAACGTCACGTAGTCGCGCCACGAACCGGCCGGCACGACTGCGCCGCGGTGCGCAAGCGCCGTCAGGACGAGCGTTGCGGCGAACGCTGCCGCCGCGGCCGCGAGGTGGAACCCGGGCGCAGTGACCAGCGCCGCGAGCCCGAAGAGCCCGATCGCGACCAGCGAGGGGACGACGAGTTCGCGATGCCCGAGCCACGCGGCGACGGCCACGGCCACGAGCGGCGGCAGCGCAAGCGCCGAGAGCAGCTGGTGCGCCGCGCCGAGCGACGCAGCGCCCGAGACGACCGCGAGCAGCGTCGCGCCGGATGCCACCAGCGTGCAGAGCCGGAGCCACGGGCTAGAGGTAGCCATTGCGCTCCTTCAGCCGCATCCGCAGGTCGCGCAACGGCCGCGGGCTGGAGACGTACGGCAGCGGGTCGGGGAAGTTCTCCGGCGGCGGCGGCGAGGGCGCGAACCACTCCAGCGTGTCGCCGAGCCACGGGTCGTTCCCCGCTCGCGCTCCCTTCCTCGACCGGAAGGCGTTGATGAAGAAGATCAGCACCCCGATCGCCATCACTCCGGAGCCGATCGTCGAGATCAGGTTGTAGGTCTCCCAGAGGCCGCCGTGGTCGTACGTGTACACCCGGCGCGGCATCCCCATCAGCCCGAGCAGGTGCTGCGGGAAGAAGGTCACGTTGAACCCGATGAACATCAGCCAGAACGTCGCCTTCCCGAGATCCTCGTTGAGCATTCGCCCGAACATCTTCGGCCACCAGTAGTGCAGCGCGGCGAAGATCGCGAACACCGAACCGCCGAACATCACGTAGTGGAAGTGCGCGACCACGAAGTACGTGTCGTGCACCTGCCAGTCGACCGGGAAGGCGGCCAGGTAGATCCCGGTCAGGCCGCCGAGGGTGAAGATCGCGATGAAGCCGAGCGCGAACAGCATCGGCGTGTCGAAGATCAGGTTCCCGCGCCAGGTCGTCGCCAGCCAGTTGAGGATCTTCACGCCGGTCGGGATCGCGACCAGCATCGTCGCGATCATGAAGAAGCTCTGGAGGCCCCAGCCGAGCCCGACCGTGAACATGTGGTGCGCCCACACGAGCATCGAGATGAACGCGATCCCGACCGACGAGAACGCGACCGCCTTGTAGCCGAAGATCGGCTTGCGGGCGAAGACGGGGATGACCTCGGAGATGATCCCCATCGCCGGGATGATCAGGACGTAGACCTCGGGGTGCCCGAAGAACCAGAAGATGTGCTGGTAGAGCAGCGCGTTGCCGCCCTGGCTGGGTAAGAAGAAATGCGTTCCGACCTGCCGGTCGAGCAGGAGCATCAGGAGGCCGGCGCCGATCACCGGCAGGATCACGACCAGCAGCCACGCGTAGACCTCGATCGACCAGACGAAGAGCGGCATTCGCGTCCAGCTCATTCCGGCCGCTCGCATGTTGTGGATCGTCGCGATGAAGTTGATCGCGCCCGCCAGCGAGGAGACGGCGAGCAGGTGCAGCGACAGGATCCACAGGTCCTGGCCGCTCCCGCCGCTGTAGGGGTTCTCCGAGAGCGGCGGGTACGCCGTCCAGCCGCTCTTCGCCGGCCCGCCGTCCGCGAAGAAGCTCGAGTAGAGGACGATCCCGCCGAGCAGGAACATCCAGTAGGAGAAGGCGTTCAGCCGCGGGAAGGCCATGTCGCGCGCCCCGATCATCAGCGGGACGATGTAAGTTGCCGAACCCGGCGAGGATCGGCACGACGACGAGGAACACCATCGTCGTGCCGTGGACCGTGAACAGCTCGTTGTAGCGGTCGCGCGTCACGAAGTGCTCGTTCGGCGTCGCGAGCTGCGCGCGCATGAACAGCGAGAGCAGGCCGCCGAGGAAGAAGAAGAAGAGGCTCGTGACCACGTAGAGGATCCCGATCCGCTTGTGGTCGACGGTCGTCAGCCACGACGCGACCCCGCCGCGCTTCCAGTCGGCGCGGTACGGCTGCGGCTGAGCCTCGGCCCTAGCTGCCACCGTAGTACTCCTTCAGGTACCGCGTCGCGGAACGCATGGTGGTGTCGTCCCACGTCGCCCCGACCGCCGGCATCTTGTTCTTGCCGTTGCGCAGGAGGGCCTCGAGCGCCCTCGGGTCCGAGAGCACCGAGCTTCCGCGGATCTTCGGGCCGTAGTCGCCCTGGCCGGCGAGGCCGTGGCAGACCGAGCACGTGCCGACGGCGATCTCCTTCGCGACTGTCTTGTTGACCCCGGTGTGCGCGGCGAGGAAGCTCGCGTATTCGTTCGGTCGCACGACGTCGACGTAGCCGATCATGTGCGCGTGCTCGAGCCCGCAGAGCTCGGCGCAGCGGGCCTCGTACTTCCCGAGCTTCTCCGCCTTGAACCAGGTGTGGTTCGTCCGCCCGGGGATCGCGTCGATCTTCCCGCCGAGCGCCGGCACCCACCAGCTATGGGCGACGTCGGAGCTGACGACGTCGAGCGTGACGACCCGGTTGATCGGGACGACCATGTGCTGCATCGCCACCTGGCCGTTCGGGTACTGGAACTCCCAGTAGTACTGGTGGCCGACGACCTTGATCTTCAGCTCGTTGGCGGCGTGCGCGGAGGGGACGTCCTTGATCGTCGGCAGCTTGACGAAGACGACCGCCATGATCCCGAACAGGATCAGGACGGGGACGATCGTGAACGACGTCTCCAGCTTGGTCGCGCCGTGGATCTGCGGCGCCTCCTGGTCGCGGCCGCGCTTCCCGCGCCGGAAGCGGATGATGAAGACGAGCAGCGCCGTCTCGACGAGCACGAAGATCACCCCGGTCACGATCAGGATCACCCAGTAGGTCGACCGGATCGCCTCGGCGTTCGGCGACTCCGGCTGAACCGGGCTCAGGCCGTTGCCGGCGGCGGCGCCGGCCGCGGCCACGAGGGCGACCAGAAGCACGGCAGAGAGGCCCGAGACTAGGCGGCGCACGAAGGGGCATTCTATGGTGGTGGCCGAGTCGCGCGTTGCACTGCCGCAGGGAGCCGAGGGACCGATCGAGGTCTACGTGAACGGCGTCCGCCAGCAGGAGGGAAAGGACTTCGTCCGCCGGGACGGTGAGCTCCTCTTCTCGCGGTCGCTCGCCCAGGAGGGGCGCCTCGGCTTCTGGCGGTGGCTCTCGCTCTTCCTCGGCGTCGCCGGCACCTACCGCAGGCACGAGAGCGTCGATGTCGTCTACGCAGTCGACGGAACGAGAACCGTCGGATCAGGGTTGCCTATCCTGGGGGAGGAGCCGATAGAGGCCCGAGGGCAGATCATGAACGGTCGGCAGAGACAACCGCACACGCGCACCGCCGCGCTCGTGCTCGAGCGCCACAACTTGCTGATCCTGCTCGTCGCCGGCGCGCTCGCGCTCGCGGCGGCGATGGGGCTCGCCGACATGGCGGGCTACAGCCGGCTCGTGGACGCCGTGCAGGACGTGGTCCCGACCTGGTTCGCCGTCTGTTTCGGCGGCCAGGTGCTCGCCTACCTCGGCTACGTGCTCGCGGTCCGCGACATCTGCCGCGTCGACGGCGGGCCGCTCCTGTCGTTCCGGCTGTCGATGCGCAGCGTGGTCGCCGGGTTCGGCGTCTTCGCCGCCACCCACGCCGCCGGCGGCTTCTCGGTCGACTACTGGACGTTCCGCCGCTCCGGGCTCCGCCGCCGCGAGGCGGTCGCGCGCGTGCTCGCGCTCGGCGCGCTCGAGTACGCCGTGCTCGCGCCCGCGGCGATGATCTGCGCGGTCGTCCTGCTCTTCGGGACCGGCGGCCACGTGCAGCACACGATGACCTACCCCTGGCTGGCGGTCGTCCCCGGCTTTTTCTTCGCCCTCTGGATCAGCTCGCCCGAGCGCGCCAAGCGCCTCTCCGACCCCGGCGACGGCGGCCGTGTCCGCCAGTGGTTCGCGCACCTGGTCGCGGGGATCTGGAAGCTGCGGTGCCTGATGACCCGGCCGCACCTCCACTGGCCGGGCCTGCTCGGCGTCAGCCTCTACTGGCTCGGCGACATCGCCTGCCTCTGGGCCGCCCTGAAGATCTACAACGCGGAGATCTCGACGCCCGCGTTGATCCTCGCCTACGCGACGGGCTACGTCGCCACGCGGCGCTCACTGCCGGCCGGGGGCGCCGGGCTCGTCGAGGTGATGATGACCTTCGCGCTCGTCTGGGTCGGCGTCCCACTCGCGCCGGCACTGCTCGGGGTCGTGACCTACCGCCTCTTCAATTTCTGGCTGCCGGTGATCCCGGCATTCGCCGCGCTGCCCGCGGTCCGGCGGATGCGGCAGGATCTCCGCCGCGGCGACAAGGCCTTCGACCGGCGTTAGGTCGACTCGGCGCCGAAGGAGCCGCGGACGCAGCAGTTCCTGGCCCGGATCGTCGCGGCGGGACGCCTTTAGCGGGCCATTGTGACCTTCGAGAGCCCGCGCGGCCGGTCGGGGTCGAGGCCCTTCGCGCGCGCGACTGCGCCCGCGAAGAGCTGGCCGGCGACGACCGAGAGCAGCGGCGCGAGCAGCGGCATCGGCGGCTTCGGCACCGGCAGGCGGTACTGCGCGTCGGGGATCGCGTTCGCGGCGGGGCCGCTCGCGATCAGCGTCGCTCCCGCCTCGCGGATCCGGGCCGCGGCCTCGACGACGACGTCGAGCGTCTCGTCGGCGGTCGCCACCGCCCAGACCGGGAACAGCGGGTCGAGCGCCGCCACCGGGCCATGTGCGAGGTCGGTCGCAGTCAGCGGCTCCGCGGCGATCTGGCAGGTCTCGAGGAGCTTCAGCGCGATCTCGCGCGCGGTCGCGAACTCGGGTCCTCGCCCGATCGCGAACATGCGGCCGACCGAGGCGAACGGCACTGCAATCGCGGCTGCTTCACGCTCGAGCAGCGGCAGCTCCTGCTCCAGCGCGCCGGCGACCCAGTCGAGCCCGTCCGCGACCTCGTCGCCACGGCCGCCGAGCTCCGCGGCAAACAGCGCGAGCGCGGCGAGAGTATTCAGGTACGTCTTCGTCGCCGCGACCGCGTGCTCGGCGCCGGCCGCGAGCGGGATCACCGCGTCGGCGGCCTCTGCGAGCGCCGACCGCTCGTCGTTCGTGACCGCGACCGTGAACGCGCCGGCGCGGCGTGCGCGCGTCACGTACTCGAGCACGTCCGGCGTGCGTCCCGACTGCGAGAGCGCGATCACGGTCGAGTCGGCGAAGTCGAGCTCGGCGCCGTAGTAGACGGTCAGGCTGATCGAGTCCCGGAGCGCAGTCCGGCCGGCGAGCAGGCCGAATGCATAGACGCCGTAGGACGCCGCGTTGTCCGAGGACCCGTGCGCGACCATGCGGACGAGGCCGGCCGGTGCGCGGGCGGCCACGTCCCTGAATTCCGCCCGATGCTCGAGCAGGCGGCGGAGGGCCGCGGGCTGCTCCCGGATCTCGGCGAGAAACTGGACGCCCGGTTCCGGCACGGCCTCAGGCTGCGACATGTGCTTCTCCTCCCACGAGCACGCGCTCGATCTCGAGTTCTTCGCTGAGGACGAGGACATCGGCAGGAGCGCCGATCGCGATCCGGCCCGTGTCAGCGTCGACGACCCGCGCCGGGACGGCTGTCGCCGCGTCGAGGGCATCCTCGAGCGGCACTCCGAGCGCATGCAGGTTTCGCACGGCGTCGATCATCGTCAGCACGCTTCCGGCCAGCACCCCATCGTCGCGGCGGACGACTCCGTCGCGGACCTCGACGGCGATGTCGCCAAGCCGGTACGAACCGTCTCCGCTCACCCCTGCGCCGGCAACCGCGTCGGTGACGAGCGCAAGGCGGCCGCCGGCGGCGCGCCAGACGACGCGCACCGTGTCGGGGGCGAGATGGACGAAGTCGAGGATGATCTGGACGACGACGTCCTCCCGCGCGAGCGCCGCGCCGGCGACGCCGGGGTCGCGGTGGGTGAACGGCCGCATCGCGTTGAAGAGGTGCGTTACCGTCCCGACCCCACGGTCGAACGCCGCGTTCGCCTCGTCGCCGTTCGCGTCGGTGTGCCCGGCGGAGACGGTGACGCCGCGGGCGACCAGCAGATCGACGAGCTCGAGCGCGCCCGGGAGCTCCGGCGCCAGCGTGTACAGGCGCACTGGCCCGGCGGCGAGCAGCCGCTCGAGCAGTTCGGGGTCCGGGTCGCGCCGCGCGTCGGGCGGGTGCGTGCCGAGCCTCCGCGGCGAGATGAACGGTCCCTCGACGTGGGCACCGAGGATGCGCGGCCCGCGGCCGCCCTCGCGGATCTCGCCGAGCGCGGCGATCAGCCGCTCCTCGGGCGCCGTGATCAGGGTCGGCAGGTACGCCGTCACCCCGGACTCGAGCAGCGCAGCGCCGGCGCGCGCGTACCCGGCGGTATCGGCGTCGAGGAAGTCGACCCCGCCGAAGCCGTTCACCTGGAGGTCGACGAAGCCGGGCGAGGCGATCCCACGGCCGTTCGCCGAGGGCAGGCCGTAGCCCGTGATCAGGCCGTCCTCGACCTCGACGTCGCCGGGCACGATCTGCCCGTCGACGAGCGCTGCGCGGACGCCGAGCCTCAAGAGCGCTCCACCGCGCGCCGCACGACTCCGCCGGCCTCGTCCAACCTCACACGCGCGGCGGCCGCGTCCAGACCGGTCAGGAGCGAGACGATCGCAACCTTCGCATCGCCGCCGGCGTCGGCGAGCGCCTGCTCGACCTCGCCGTTGGCCGCGCCGGTCGCCTGGGCGACGATCGACCGCGCCCGCGCCTGGAGCTTCTCGTTCGCCGGGTCGAGTCCGACCATCAGGTTCCCGTAGGTCTTGCCGAGCCGGATCATCGAGATCGTCGAGATCATGTTCAGCACGAGCTTCTGCGCCGTTCCTGCCTTCAGGCGAGTCGAGCCCGCCAGCAGCTCCGCGCCGACCGGCACCGTGATCTCGTGCGCGGAGAGCGCCCGCGAGCTCGGACCCGTGGACGCAGACGACGCAGCCGGTCAGCGCTCGCGCAGCTCGTGCCGCCTCGAGCGCGCCGCGGACGAACGGCGAGCGGCCGCTGGCGCTGATCCCGACCACGGCATCGGCGGTGGAGACGCCGAGCGCCGTGATCGCGCGGGCGCCGGCCCCGGCGTCGTCCTCTTCCGACTCCTGCTCCGTCGAGACGGCAAGCACGACGCCGCCCGCTCCGAACGTCGGGCCGCACTCGGCCGCGTCGAGGGCGGCGAGGCGCCCGGACGTACCGGCGCCCGCGTAGACCAGGCGCCCGCCGGCTGCGAGCCGTGCGACGACGGCGTCGATCAGGGCCGCGACCTGCGTCGAGGCCCCGGCGACGGCGGTGGGGACCGCGGCGTCCGCCGTGTTCATCAGCTCGACGAGCTCGCGCGTGGTGCGGAGGTCGAGATCTGCGCCTGCCGCATCCCGCGCTTCGGTACCGAGCTGGTCGAAGGCGGTCATCGTCCGAGCCAGTGTATGACAGTCGGGCGCAAGTGGTCAAGACCACTTCTCGAAATATGCCAAGACGGCCTCGCCGATGGGCCGGCGAGTGGTCTTGACCACATCCGTGGTTGCCGTCATGATGGGCGACCATGTCCGTGACCGCACCGAAGCAGTCAGAGGCCCGCGCACGCGTCCTCGACCTGATCGAGCAGCTCGCGGTCGGCGAGGCGATCCCTTCCGAGCGCCAGCTCAGCTCGGACATCGGCGTCTCGAGGCTGACCGTCCGCGCCGCCCTCGACGACCTCGTCCGCGAGGGACTGCTCGTGCGGCGCCGCGGCAGCGGCACGTTCGTCTCCGAGCCGAAGATCGCCCAGGAGCTGACCATGACCTCGTTCACCGAGGACATGCGCCGGCGCGGCATGGTGCCGGGCAGCCGGACGGTCGAGCTCAAGTCCCAGCCCGCAGGCGCATGGTTGGGCCGGATCCTCCACGTCTCGCCGTCCGAGTCGCTCGTCGTCGTCAAGCGCGTGCGCCTGGCCGACCACGAGACGATGGCGATCGAGACGCTCCACGTGCGGGCATCGCTCGTCCCGGGGCTGTCGGCCGACGACCTCGAGAGCCACTCCTTCTACACGCTGCTCAGTGACCGCTACGGGATCGACATCGTCGGCGGGCTGCAGACGATCGAGCCGACGGTGACGAACGAGGAGGAGTCGGAGCTCCTCGGCGTCCCGCTGCACTCGCCGGCCTTCCTCTTCGAGCGGACGACGCGCTCGCGCGAGGGCGGGATCGTCGAGTACGTCCGCTCGATCTATCGCGGCGACCGCTACAGGCTCGTCACCGAGCTCAACCGGGACGTCCGCCGTCGCTGAGTGGTCAGTACCACGAGGCAGTGCTTGTCCTCGTACGCAGCGGCCTGGTTGCGAGCTTGTGGAGAAAGTGGTCTTGACAAGTGACCAGGAAGTGTGCAACTCTCGCGCCGTGGCCAAGTGGTCTAAACCAATCCGACGGCCGCTTCACGCGCTCGTCGCAGGAGGGAGATCAACGATGAAGGCACGCATCATCGGCGCTGCCCTGCTCGTCGCGGTCCTGGCGATCGCGGCTACGAGCGCGACCGGCGCCACCAAGCATCACGACGCCAGCATCACCGTCTGGCTCCAGGTGGACGCCCAGTCGGGCTGGCCGAACGTCGTCGCGGCGGCCAACGCCGCGTTCAAGGCCAAGCACCCCGGCGTGGACGTGAACGTGCAGTACCAGAACTGGGGCACGCATCTCGGCAAGTTCGACGCCACGCTCGCGGGCGGCAACGCCCCCGACGTGATCGAGATGGGCAACACCGAGATGACGAAGTACATGGCCGCCGGGGCCTTCCAGGACATCTCGGCCAGCAAGTCGGTGTTCGACAACTCGAGCACGTGGCTCGAGGGCCTCGCGGCCTCGGGCCGGTACAACGGCAAGCTGCTCGGCGTCCCGTACTACGCCGGCTCGCGCGTCGTCACCTACCGCTCCGACCTCTTCCGCCGGGCCGGGATCCGCACCACGCCGAAGAGCCTCGGCGCAGTTCACCGCGGACGCGAAGCGGCTCGAACACGAAGTTCGGGAAGAAGGGCTTCTCTCCGGTCTACATCGCCGGCACCGACTGGTACTTCGCGATGAGCTTCGTCTACGACTACGGCGGCAAGATCGCCACCCAGGTCAGCGGCAAGTGGAAGGGCGCGCTCGACTCGCCGCGCCTCGATCGCCGGCCTGACCGCGTACAAGAACTTCTTCCAGGCCGCCTCGCGCGCCTCGAAGACCGGTGACGAGGCCCGGCCGACGCCGTACAGCGTCTACGCCGAGGGTCTCGCCGGCTCGATGGTCGGGCCCGGCTGGTTCTCCTGCTGCGTCGGCGACAAGTACAAGACCACGACGGCGCAGTTCGTGATGCCGAGCCACGTCGCCGGCAAGCCGATGCCCGGCTTCCTCGGCGGCTCCGACCTCGCAGTGCCGGTCGGTGGGAACAAGGCCCTGGCCGTCGACTGGATCGCCGCGTTCACGAGCACGTCTGCTCAGCGCGGGCTCCAGGCGGTCGGGAACATCCCGAACACGACCTCCCTCCTCAACACCGCGAAGGTGAACGAGCGGGCAGCCCTCCGCAGCTGGTTCGTCCCCGCTGCGAAGAACTGGGTCAACGTCGAGAACGGGAATATCCTCCGCACCATGCTGGCCCAGATCCTGACCGGCAAGCTCTCCGTCAAGCAGGCTGCTGCCACGGCGAGCGACAACATCACGTACACCCTGAACCAGTAAGGAGCCAATGGATCGGGACGCTGACCTAGTTGTCCCGTCTGACACGGCGGTTGCCGCCGGAGCGAGGTCCCTCCCGCTCCGGCGGCGCCGCCGTTTTTCGTGGGCGCCGTACGCGCTCGTCCTGCCGGTCATCGTCGCGATCGGGATCGTCCTCGGCTACCCGATCGTCAAGCTCTTCATCCTCTCGTTCCAGCGGTACGGCCTCGTCGAGCTGATCCAGCACAAGGGGGTCTGGATCGGGCTCGACAACTACAGCTCGATCCTCCACGACCGCGTCTTCTGGGACACGGTGATCCGCACCGTGATCTTCACGGCCGTGAACGTGACCCTGACGATCGTCCTCGGGACGCTGATGGCGCTCCTGCTCGTCAAGGTCTCGAAGGTGGTCCGCCTGATGCTGATGAGCGGGCTCGTGCTCGTCTGGGCGATGCCGGTGGTCGTCGCCGTCCAGGTCTGGTACTGGATGACGAACTTCGAGAACGGGGTGCTCACCTACGTGCTCTCGCAGCTGCACCTCGTCCCCGCCAACCACGACTGGTACGCAACGCCGGTCTCGCAGCTCGCGATGGTCACGCTGCTGATCGTCTGGGGCGCGCTGCCCTTCGTGGTGATCACCGTCTACGCCGGGCTCGCCCAGGTGCCCGACGAGCTCGTCGAGGCGGCGGAGATCGACGGCGCCGGCCCGATGCGCATCTTTCGGGACGTCACCTTCCCGGTGCTGAAGCCGATCCTGCTGATCATCACCAGCCTCTCGATCATCTGGGACTTCGGCGTCTTCGCCCAGCCGTACCTGCTGATCGGCTCGTCCCACATCGACCGGACGAACTACCTGATGGGCGTCTACGTGTTCATCGAGGGCTATGCCAAGCACGACTTCGGCCGCGGCGCGGCGATCTCGCTGCTGATGCTGCTGATGGTCGCGCTGCTGAGCGTCGTCTACGTCCGCCAGATGGTGCGGGCAGGAGACGTCGAGTGAAGGCGGCGCGGGCGCGCGGCAAGGGGACGCTCCCGTGGAACATCCTCGGGTTGCTCGTCTTCGTGGTGATGATCTTCCCGGTCTACTGGATGTTCTCGAGCGCGTTCCAGCCGACCGACCAGCTGAACAAGCTGAAGCCGAGCTTCTTCCCGGTGCACCCGACGCTCCAGCACTTCAAGGACGCGATGGACCGTCCGTACTTCTGGAGCTCGGCTGCGAACAGCGTGATCATCGTCGTCGTCACCGTGCTGGTCTCGATCGCGCTCGCCTTCCTCGCTGCGGTCGCGCTCGCGAAGTTCCGCTTCGACGGCCGTAAGCTCTTCATCGTCGCGCTGATCGGGATCCAGATGCTCCCGCAGGTCGGTCTGATCATCCCGCTCTACGTCGTGCTCGCGAAGTACCACCTGACCAGGGGCCAGGGCGTGTACATCGGCGTGATCCTCACGTACATGACCTTCGCGCTCCCGTTCGCGGTCTGGACGCTGCGCGGTTTTCTCCTCAACATCCCGAAGGAGCTCGAGGAGGCGGCGATGGTCGACGGCTCCAGCCGCGTCGGGGCGTTCACGAAGATCCTGCTCCCGCTCGTCGCGCCCGGCCTCGTCGCGACGGCCGTGTTCGTCTTCATCACGAGCTGGAACGAGTTCATCTTCGCCTACGTCCTGCTCAACGACCAGTCGAAGCAGACGATCACCGTCTGGCTCTCGGACTTCTACGGCACCAGCCGGCAGATCGACTGGGGCGGGCTGATGGCCGGCTCGATCCTGGCCGCGATCCCGGTCCTGATCTTCTTCGTGATCGTCCAGCGGCAGGATCGCGTTCGGGCTGACCGCGGGCGCGGTGAAAGGATGATGGAGCGCTAGTGGGCGAGAGCGGGATAGTCGTCGACCACGTGACCAAGGAGTTCGCCGGCGGCGTCCGCGCGATCGACGACGTCTCGCTGACGGTCCGCGACGGCGAGTTCATGGTGCTGGTCGGTCCCTCCGGCTGCGGCAAGTCGACGCTGCTGCGGCTGATCGCCGGGCTCGAGGAGACGACGGCCGGGACGATCTCGATCGGCGGCCGGGACGTCACGCACCTCGCGCCGCGCCACCGGGACATCGCGATGGTCTTCCAGAACTACGCGCTCTATCCGCACATGGACGTGCGCAAGAACCTCGGCTACGGCCTGCGGGTGCGCAAGACGCCTCGGCCGGAGATCGAGCGGCGCGTGAACGAGGTGGCGCGGCTGCTCGGGCTCGAGCAGCTGCTCGACCGCAAGCCCGCCGCGCTCTCCGGCGGTCAGCGCCAGCGCGTGGCGATGGGTCGCGCGATCGTGCGAGAGCCCAGCGCGTTCCTGATGGACGAGCCGCTCTCGAACCTCGACGCGAAGCTGCGCGTGACGATGCGCGCCGAGCTCGCGCGGCTGCACGAGCGGCTCGGCGTGACGACGATCTACGTCACCCACGACCAGATCGAGGCGATGACGCTCGGCCAGCGGGTGGCGGTGATGCGCGACGGGGTGATCCAGCAGGTGGACGCGCCGCAGGCGCTCTACCTGCGGCCGGACAACCTCTTCGTCGCCGCCTTCATCGGCTCCCCGGCGATGAACCTCGTCGAGGCGACGATCTCGGGCGGGACAGCGTCGTTCGCCGGCTGGGAGCTGGCGCTCGATCCGGCGCGGCGGCCGGAGCGGGAGGGGCGCGTGATCCTCGGCATCCGGCCGGAGGCGTTCGAGGACGCCGCGTTCGCCGATCCGGCGCTGCCGACGGTGGACGTGGGCGTGCTCGTGCTCGAGGAGCTCGGCTCCGACACGCACGTGATCTTCCCGATCGACGCTCCGCGCGTGGAGGCCGAGGACCTGCGCGCCGCGGCCGACCACGAGGAGGACGCGCTGCTCGCCGACGACCGGTCGCTCTTCAACGCGCGCGTCGCGTCCCGCACCGAGGCCGAACCGGGCTCGCCGTTGCGGCTCGCCCTCGAGCCGGGCTCGCTCTACTTCTTCGACCCCGACACCGGCGCGAGCCTCACTCCGGGCGCCGCCGTGCCGGCGGCCGTCGCCTAGTGCCGCTCGCCGTCGTCCCGAAGCCGGTCTCGCTCGTGCCCGGGAACGGCGCGTTCGTCGTGCGGGCGTCGACGGCGGTCTCGGTCAGCCCGTCGACGCCGCAGACCCGGCGCATCGCGCGAATGCTCGGCCTGACCCTCGGGCCGGGGCCGGTCTCGCTGGAGCTCGGCAAGACCGGCCTGGGACCCGAGGGCTACGAGCTGACGGTGACGCCCTCGGCGGTGAAGCTCGTTGCGGAGGAGCCGGCCGGTCTCTTCTACGGCGTCCAGACGATCCGCCAGCTGCTCGGGGTCGGAAAGCGCTTGCCGGCGGTGCGGATCCGCGACCGCCCGCGCTTCGGCTGGCGCGGCTCGATGCTCGACGTCGCCCGGCACTTCCGGCCGGTGAAGGACGTCAAGCGGTTCATCGACCTGATCGCCCTCTACAAGCTCAACCGCCTCCACCTCCACCTCTCCGACGACCAGGGCTGGCGAATCGCGATCTCGAAGTGGCCGCGGCTCGCGACGCACGGCGGCCAGACGGAGGTCGGCGGCGGGCGCGGCGGCTACTACACGCAGCGGCAGTACAGCGACCTGGTCGCGTACGCGGCCGCGCGGTACGTCGAGATCGTCCCCGAGATCGACATGCCGGGCCACGTCCACGCGGCGCTGTCGTCGTACCCGAAGCTGTCGTGCGACGGGAAGCCGACGCCGCTCTACACCGGGATCGACGTCGGCTTCAGCTCGCTCTGCGTGGACAAGCCGGTCACGTACGACTTCGTCTCCGACGTGATCGGCGAGCTCGCGCGGCTGACGCCGGGGCCGTTCATCCACATCGGCGGCGACGAGGCGGCCGCGACCAAGCCCGCCGACTACGTGAAGTTCGTGCGCCGCGTGCAGCAGATCGTCGAGTCGCACGGCAAGCGGATGATCGGCTGGGAGGAGATCGGCCGCGCCCGCCTCGACCGCTCGACGGTGCTCCAGCACTGGAACCCGCCCGAGCGTTCGACGTTCACGCCGCAGGCGGCCGCGCGCGGCTCGAAGGTGATCATGTCGCCGGCCGAGCACGCCTACCTGGACATGAAGTACGACGCGTCGTCGCCGATCGGGCTCCAGTGGGCGGGCTACACGAGCGTCCGCGACGCGTACGCGTGGGAGCCGACACGCGAGGTGGCCGGAGTGGGGGCGTCGGCGCTGCTCGGCGTCGAGGCGCCGCTCTGGTCGGAGACGGTGCAGTCGATGGCGGACGCGGAGTACCTCGCGTTCCCGCGGCTGATCGGGATCGCCGAGATCGCCTGGTCGCCGATGCGTGGGCGGAGCTGGGCGGAGTACCGTGGGCGTCTCGGGGCCCAGGGGCCGCTGCTGCGCGCGCTCGGGGTGAACTACTACCGCGCGCCGGAGGTGCCCTGGCAGTGACGAAAGCGTGACGAGTCGCTGAAGGACAATGGCGCCCGCGGGCGGCGGCGGCTACCACGGAGGGAAACGCCAATCCCCCTCCAGATCGGAGCCCGCCCATGCACAGGATCCGCCTGCTCGTCCCGCTCGTCGCCCTTGCGCTCGTCGTCGGCGCGCCCGCGCGCGCGTCCACGTCCGGCCTCGTCGTCAGCCAGGTCTACGCCGGCGGCGGCAACAGCGGCGCGAGCTACACGAACGACTTCGTCGAGATCTTCAACGGAGGCTCGTCGGCCGCCGACCTGGCCGGCTGGTCGATCCAGTACGCGTCCGCGGCGTCGACCTCCTGGTCGGTCACCGCCCTCGCCGGCTCGATCCAGCCGGGCCACTACTACCTCGTCCAGCTCGCTTCGTCAGGGTCGGTCGGCGCAGCGTTGCCGAGCCCGGACACGACCGGGACGACCAACATCGCCAACTCGGGTGGGAAGGTCGCGCTCGTCTCGGCCACGACCGCGCTCGCCTGCGGCGCCTCGGCCGGGAGCTGCTCGGCGGTCTCATCCGTCGTCGACCTCCTCGGGTACGGCTCGGCCACGGACTATGAGGGCTCCGGCGCCGCGCCCGCGCTCTCCAGCACGACGGCCGCGACTCGTGCGGGCAACGGCTGCACCGACACGGGCTCCAGCTCGGCCGACTTCACCGCGATCGCCCCGTCGCCACGCAACTCCGCGACGGCGGCGGTCACGTGCTCGTCGGCTCCGCCGCCGAGCGCGAACGTCTCCGAGGACGCCGGCGTCGACGTCGACATCCAGCCGGTTCTCTCCTTGACGCTGGAGCGGCCGACGATCAGCTTCGGCACGGTCGTCGCCGGCGACACGCCCGCCGCGGTCTCCGAGCGCGTCACGGTCGTCAGCAACAACGCGACCGGCTACGCGCTCAGCGTCCACCGAACGGCGTTCACGCCTGCCGACCTGCCGCTGGCGATCTCCGGAACGGCGCCCTCCGGCGGGACGATCGGATCCGCGCTCGCGGGCGGCGCGCTCGCCGGCATCCCGATCGCGCCGGCTGCCGATCTGACGATCGGGTCGTCCGGGACGCGCAGCGCAAGCGCCGGGGACGTCTGGCCGACGAGCCTCGCGTTCTCGTCGCCGATCCCGACGCTCGCTCCCGGCCACTACTCCGGGACGCTCACGTACACGCTGATCGCGCAGTGATCGCCTGCTTCGCGGTCGCCGCCTGTCTCCTCGCGCCCTCCGGGTCGGGCGCGGGGAGCGGCGCGGCCGCCGGTGTCGTTGGTTGCAGCGCCTGCGCATGTCGCCCTTGCCGGTGCCGCGCGCCAGGTCGTGACACTGACGAGCACCGGCACCCGGCCGGTCGTGGTCGAGGTGGTCAGGGCCGGTTACGGCCTCGACCTGCGCGGCCGGCCGCGGATCCTCGCCCATCGCCGCTCGTGGATCAGCGTCCGCCCGCGGCGGGTGGCGATCGCGCCCGGGCGGACACGCGACGCTCGTCGTCGTCTCCTCGCCGCCCCGGCGGTCGGAGCCCGGCGACCACTCGGAGCTCGTGCTGCTGACCACGAGGCCGGTTCGCACCGCGGTCGCTCTCGGTGCGCATGCGGCTCGGGCTGCTCGTCGTCGTCCGGGTGCCGGGGCGGATCGTCCGGCGCCTGGACGTCGCGCGGGTCCGTTTGCAGCGCCGCCTCGAGGTCCTGGTCGCCAATCGCGGCAACGTCACGGAGACGATCTCCGCGCGCTGCTTCATCGTCACCGTTCGGCGCGCGGGCCGCATGGTCGCCAGGTTCCACCCGCGCGCGCGCAGGATCCTGCCCCATGCCTCCGGGCTGTTCGCCTTTCCGCTCCGGCGTGCCCGCGGCCCGGTCAGGGTCGGCGTTGCGCTCTCGCCCGGCCCACCGTGCCCACGGCCGCGGACGCGCGTCTTTGTCCTTCGGCTCTAGGCGATGGTGCCTCAGGAGGGGAGCGCGGTCGTGTCGATGCGGCCCGGGTGGTGCGTCTCGAACGCAGCGATCTCCGCCTCGTGCTCGAGCGTCAGGCCGATGTCGTCGAGGCCGTTCAACAATCGGTGCCGGACGAACGGATCCACCTCGAAGGTCGATCGAGCGCCCGTCTGCTGCGCGGATCGTCTGCTGCTCGAGGTCGATCTCGAGCTCGGTCGCACTCATCAGCCCGCGTAGCTCCTCCGCCGGCAGCGCGATCGTCAGCAACCCGATCTGCGCCGCGTTGTTCGCGAAGATGTCGCCGAACGACGGTGCGACGACCGCCTCGAAGCCGTAGTCCTGCAGCGCCCAGGCGGCGTGTTCCCGGGAGGAGCCGCAGCCGAAGTTGCGGCCGGCGAGCAGGATGGTTGCGCCCGAGCACTCCGGCCGGTTGAGCTCGAAGTCGGGGTCCTTGCGCCAGTCGTAGAAGAGGAACTCGCCGTAGCCGGTGCGCTCGATCCGCTTCAGGAACTGCTTCGGGATGATCTGGTCCGTGTCGACGTCGGCGCGGTCGAGCACGGCGACGCTGCCCTCGATCCGGCGGACGGGCTTCATGCCAGCTCCCGCACGTCCACGAAGTGGCCGGACACCGCGGCCGCGGCCGCCATCGCCGGGCTGACGAGGTGCGTCCGCCCGCCCGCGCCCTGTCGGCCCTCGAAGTTGCGGTTCGAGGTCGAGGCGCACCGCTCACCGGGTGCGAGCACGTCCGGGTTCATCCCCAGGCACATCGAGCACCCGGCGCGACGCCACTCGAAGCCGGCCCGCTGGAACACCGCATCGAGACCCTCGTCCTCGGCCTGGCGTCGTACCGCCGCTGATCCAGGGACGACCATCGCGCGCACCGACGGGTGGACGGTCCGCCCGTCGACGACCGACGCCGCAACGCGGAGGTCCTCGATCCGGGAGTTCGTGCACGAGCCGATGAAGACCCGGTCGATCGCGATGTCTGCGATCGGCGTCCCCGGCTCGAGCGCCATGTAGGCGAGCGCTCGCTCAGCGGTGGCCCGGTCGTCGGGGTCCACGAGGTCGGCGGGATCGGGCACGCGTCCGTCCACCGGCGCGACCATCCCCGGGTTCGTCCCCCAGGTGACCTGCGGCGCGAGTTGGCGGACGTCGATCACGACCTCCCGGTCGAACACGGCGTCCTCGTCCGAGGGGAGCAGCCGCCACTCGTCGAGCGCCTGTTCCCAGGCGGCGCCGCTCGGGGCTCCCGGCCGTCCTTCGAGGTACGCGAAGGTGGTGTCGTCGGGCGCGACCATTCCCGCCCGCGCGCCCGCCTCGATCGACATGTTGCAGATCGTCATCCGGCCTTCCATCGAGAGCGCACGCACGACGGGACCGGCGTACTCGATCACGTGACCGACGCCGCCGGCGACCCCGATCCGTCCGATCGTGCCCAGGATCGCGTCCTTCGCGGTCAGGCCGAGCGGCAGCTCGCCCTCGAGGGAGACGCGCATCGTCTTCGGCCGTCTCTGCGGCAGCGTCTGCGTGGCGAGGACGTGCTCGACCTCCGACGTGCCGATCCCGAAGGCGAGCGCACCGAAGGCGCCGTGTGTGGAGGTGTGGCTGTCGCCGCAGACGATCGTCATCCCGGGCTGGGTCAGGCCCAGCTCGGGGCCGATCACGTGCACGATCCCCTCGCGCCCGCTGCCGGTCGCGTACAGCGGGCACGCCGAACTCCTCGCAGTTCCGACGCAGCGCCTCGAGCTGCGCGCGGGCGAGCGGATCGGTGATCGGTCCGTCGACCGTCGGGACGTTGTGGTCCATCGTCGCGAGCGAGAGGTCCGGGCCGTCGAACGGCCGGCCGGCGAGCCGCAGCCCCTCGAACGCCTGGGGCGAGGTGACCTCGTGGATCAGGTGCAGGTCGACGTACAGCAGCGCCGGCTCGCCCGCGTGGCTCGCGGACGACGTGCGCCTCCCAGACCCGATCGAACAGCGTCCTCGGCAAATCAGTCGTTCACCTCGCGCTCGCACCGTGCACAGTAGGCGACCGGAGCGCCCTGCTCGCTCGGAGCCCTCGATCGGGAGCGGATGCAGGCAGCTGCAGTAGTAGCCCGGGTAGAGGGTCCGCAAGTCCGGCGTCGGGGGGAGGGACGGGTCGGCGGGGATTGTCTGGTGCGTGTACACGTACTGACCTCCGTTCCTTCGATGCAGGTGGCTCCGCCGGGTGATCTGAGCTAGCCGGCGGGGACGGAGGAACGGAGCGCCGGCTAGCGCACAAAGGCGAACGCGAAGAGGCCGCTGAACCGGAGGGTGGAGAACGGGTTGTTCGCGGTCGCGCGCTGCATCGGCGGCTTCAAACAGTAAAGTGGCAGTGAGGCTGCGTCAAACGGGCGAGACAGTGGCGGTTCGCGAGCAGATCGAGCAGGAGGCGCGGGCTGCCCGCGAGGCGGCGGCCCGGCTGAACGACGGCGCGGTCGCGGACGCGCTTGCCGCGGCGGCATCGATGCTGCGCGAGCGCCGGGCCGACGTGCTCGAGGCGAACGCCGCGGACGTCGAGGCTGCGACGGGCAGTCTCGACGAGGGGACGCTCGACCGTCTGAGCCTCGACGACGCGCGCCTGGACGAGCTCGTCGCGCAGGTGGAGGCGACCGCCGCGCTCGAGCCGCTGGAGCGCGAGATCGGCACGCGCACCCTCGCGAACGGCCTCGTCGTGCACGAGCGGCGGATCCCGATCGGGACCGTCGGCGCGAACTTCGAGGCCCGGCCGAACGTCGCGCTCGACGTCGCGGGGCAGCTGCTCAAGAGCCTGAACTCGGCGGTACTGCGGACGGGCGGCGCGGCGCTGCGCACCGTCACGGCGCTCGTCGACGACGTGCTGCGTCCGGCGCTCGAGCGGGCCGGGCTGCCGCCGGCCGCGGTCGGGCTCGTGCGCACGGCCGATCGCGAGGGCGCGCGCGTCCTCGTCTCGATGCCCTCGCTCGTGCCGCTCGTGATCCTGCGCGGCAGCGGGCCGAGCACCGCGGAGCTGGCCGGGCTCGCGGCGGCGAACGGCGTCCGCACGCTCGCCCACGCCGAGGGCGGCGGCGTGCTCTACGTCCACGCGGCCGCCTCGCGGGAGAAGGCGCTTGCGCTCGCCGAGGCGAGCATCGACCGGCTGGGCGTCTGCAACCGGCTCAACCTCGCGCTCGTCGACCGGGGCGCGCAGGAGCTGCTCGAGCCGCTCCTCGACCTCTTCCGCTCGCATGAGCTGGACGTGCGCGGCGAGGGCGGCGCTCCTCTCGACGCGCCGATCGGCCACGAATGGGCGAGCGACCCGGAGCGTGTCTCGACCGTGACGGTTGCCCTCGTCGACGGGCTCGACGAGGCGTTGCGGATCGCGAACGACGAGACGTCCGGGCTCGCGGCGGGGATCGTCACCGAGGACGGTGACGCAGCCGAGCGCTTCCTCGACGGCTATCACGGCACCGCCGGCTTCTGGCATGCGCCGACGCGGTTCACCGACGGATTCGAGCTGACCGGCGCGCCCGAGACCGGGATCAACGTCGACGGCGTTCCCGGCCCACGCGGCCCGGTCACGTACCGCGACCTCTGGCTGCGGCAATACCGCATCGTCGGCGACGGGACGCAGCGCCGGTGACGGTCGTCGTCAAGCTGGGGTCGAGCCTCGTCGCCGGGCCGGGTGGGAAGGTCCGTCGCTCTCTGCTGCGCGCGCGCGGCCGCGAGATCCGCACGATCGTCGAGGGCGGGGAGCCGGTCTGCGTCGTCTCCTCCGGCGCGATCGCGCTCGGGCTGCCTCGCCTCGGTCTCGACCGCCGCCCGCGGAACGTCGCTCGGCTCCAGGCCGCCTCCGCGCTCGGCCAGGCCCGCCTCCAGGCGGCGTGGGACGACGCACTCGCGCCGCTCCCCGCGGCCCAGGTACTGCTCACGGCTGCGGACGTCGGCGACCGCACGACCTACGTCAACGCCCGCAGCGCCCTGACCGCGCTGTTCAAGCTCGGCGCGGTGCCGGTCGTGAACGAGAACGACGCCACCGCCACCGACGAGATCACCTTCGGCGACAACGACGCCCTCGCCGCCCAGGTCGCCGTGCTCCTCCGTGCCCGCCTGCTCGTCCTGCTCACGGAGGTGGACGGTGTCTACTCGCGCACCCCCGGCACCCCGGGCGCGGAACTGATCGCCGAGGGGAAGCGCGCGGCTGATGCCGCGCTCGGTGAGACGAGCCCGCTCGGCCGCGGCGGCATGCGGAGCAAGGTCCTCGCCGCCGAGCTCGCGGCCGCAGCCGGGATCCCGACCGTGATCGCCGGCGGGAGCGCCAAGTCCGTCCTGGAGCCGATCCTCGCAGGCGAGCCGCGCGGCACCCGCTTCGCCGCCGCCGAGCGCAGCGAGCCGGCGTTCAAGCTCTGGCTGCGCTTCGGCAAGCCGGTGCGCGGCCGCATCGCCGTCGACGCCGGCGCGCGCCGCGCGCTGGTCGAGGACGGCGCCAGCCTCCTCGGCGTCGGGGTCGTCTCCTGCGAGGGCGGCTTCGAGGCGGGCGACGCGGTCGAGCTCGTCGGCCCGGACGGGCTCGCGTTCGCGAAGGGCATCGCGTCCGTGCCGGCGCGGGAAGCGGCGAAGCGCGGCGTCGAGGCGGTACACCGCGACCGCCTGGTTGTCCTCTAGCCCGTGTTCCTCAGCGCGGCCGCGATTCCCGCGATCGAGCGCAGGAGCGGCCGCCGGACGCGCTCGCTCTCGTCGCCGGCGCGGTAGCGGCGTAGCAACTCGACCTGGATCGCGTTCATCGGGTCGACGTACGGGTTGCGGAGGGCGATCGAGCGCTGGACGACCGGGTGGCGGTCGAGCAGCGCCTTCGCCTCGACGATCTCGAGCACGGAGGCGACCGCCTGCTCGTGCTCGGCCGCGATCGCGGCGAACATTCGCTTCGGCTCTGCTTCGTCGGGGACGAGCGGGAGGTAGCCGTGCGCGATCTCGAGACTCGACTTCGCGAGCGTCATCTCCAGGTTCTCGACCAGCGAGCGGAAGAACGGGAACGAGCGGTAGAGCCGGCGGAGCTGCCGGACCGGCGCGCCGGTGAGGGCCGTGCCGCACCCGAACCACGCCGGGAGCAGGCAGCGGTTCTGCGTCCACGAGAACACCCAGGGGATCGCGCGGAGGGATTGCAGGAGGTCCTCGCCGCCGGGCCGTCGCGAGGGGCGCGAACCGAGCGCGAGCATCGAGACCTCGTCGATCGGCGTGAAGGCGCGGAAGAAGCGCGGGAACGCGGTTTCCTCCCAGACGAACGCGCGGTAGGCGGCGTGGGCGCGCTGCGAGAGCTCGCCCAGCGTCTCGTGCGCGCCGCTCGGCGCGTCTGCATGCGGGAACGCGGCGAGGAGCGTCGCCGCGAGCGCCGCCTCCAGGTTGCGGTAGGCGAGTCCCGGCAGGCCGTACTTGAAGGAGATCGTCTCGCCCTGCTCGGTGATCTTGAGCCGACCGGGTGGGTGACTCTGAGGCTGGGCCAGGATCGCCGCGTGAGTCGGGCCGCCGCCGCGACCGGCGCTGCCGCCGCGGCCGTGGAAGATCGTCAGCTCGAGCCGCCGCCGCTTCGCCACCTTCGCGAGCTCCTCCTGCGCGCGGTAGATCTCCCACTGCGCGGTCAGGTAGCCGCCGTCCTTGCCCGAGTCCGAGTAGCCGACCATCACCTCGAGGCGGCGGCCGCGCCGTTCGACCAGGCGTGCGAAGCTCCGGTCGGCGAGCAGCTCCTCGACCACCCGCGGGGCCGCGCGAAGGTCGTCGATCGTCTCGAACAGCGGCACCAGCGAGAGCCGCGCGCCCGCGTCGCGCGCGAGTGCGAGCGCCGCGTTGACGTCCGCGGCCGAGGCCGTCCCCGAGATCACGAGCGAGTCGAGCGCTTCCTCGCCGTGGCGCTCCTGGACGTGCGCCGCGGCGGCGAACGTCTTCCGGGTGCGAGCCGTCGGCCGGGCCAGCTCCCGTGCATGCAAGCGCACGTCGAGCTTCGCGAGGTGGAACCCGAACAGCTCGACGCGCCGGCGCAGTGACGCGAGCCGCCCGTCGGCGAGGCGCGCGCCCCGGTTCGCGCGCAGGCTGCGATCGACGAGCTCGAGGTCGGCGAGGAGCTCGGCAGGTGAGCCGTAGCCGTCTTCGCGCCCTGCCAGCGTCTCGCCGAGCCGTTGCCAGACGAACGAGAGCTTGCGGCGGTACGGCTCGTCCTCGTTCGTCCGGTCGATCCGCGCTGCGTACGTCCGGCATCGCGCGCTCGTCCCTGGCGATCGATCGGCGGAGCTCGGGCGAGACCTCGACCAATGTGTCGGCGACGCCGAGGTACGCCGCCAGCTCGCGCACCTCGGTTCGGTACCGACCGAGGACGAGAGCGCGGGCCCGAGCCACCGCCTCCTCGATCGTGCGCGGCCCCGCCGCAGGGTTGCCGTCCTGGTCGCCTCCGATCCAGCTCCCGAAGCGGAGCGGCGCGACCGCCGCCGGCAGCCGCTTCGCGGAGGTCGGCGACGAGCTCGGGCGCGACGTCGAGCAGGCTCGTCTCGAAGAACCAGAGCCCGTGGCGGATCTCGTCGACGACGCGCGGACGGTGCGAGCGCACCTCGTCGGTCTGCCACAGGGCGGTCACCTCCTCGGCGATCGCGGCAAGAGCCGCCTCCCGACCCGAACGGTGGAGTGCCGGGTCGTCGAGCCGGTCGAGCAGCCGGTCGAGCCGCAGCTGCGCGGCGAGCACGGTACGCCGCGTCGCCTCGGTCGGGTGGGCCGTCAACACGAGCTCGAGCGAGAGCCGGCGCCCGGCGGCGGCCAGTTGCCGCGCGCTCACGTCTGCCCGCTCCAACCGCGAGAATGCCTCCGCGAGCGACTCCCGGGGGACGCGCTGCTCGTGCTCGTACTCGCGCCGCCGCCGCAGCCGGTGGTGCTGCTCGGCGAGGTTCGCGAGCTGGAAGTACATCGAGAAGGCGCGCAGCACCTCGCCCTGCCGCTCCAGCGCCAGCGACGCCACGGCGTCGGCCAGCCGCGAGCGCGCGGCCGCCGAGCCGCTCGCCCGCGCGCGCCGCGACAGCTCGCGGATGCGCTCCTCGTCATGGAGGAGACCCTTGCCGCCCTGCTCGACCAGCACCCGGCCGAGCGTCTCGCCGAGCAGGCGGACGTCGCGACGGAGCGCCGCCTCCGGTGGAAGCGTCATGTCTGCAGCTTGAGGGATTCGCCGCGTCAGCGAGCGGCGGAGGCGGCGACCGGCAGCGGAGCGGGGCGGATCGGGTTCGTCCCGATCTCGATCGCCTCGCCGTCCGCGGCCGAGCGGAGGATGCTTCGGGCGACGTCGACGACGTGCAGGCCGAGCTGGCCGGTTGCGCGATGCTCGCGCCCCTCGGCAATCGCCTCGGCCATGTCGGCGAGCCCGATCCCGCGCGCCTCGCGCGCCCGCCTCGACGAGTACGAGACCTTCTTCCAGTCGCTCCGCCCGCGGCGCATCCGCAGTTGCCCCTTGAAGGCGTTCGGGTCGGGGAGCGAGAGGTCACCGGCGGTCCCGTGGACGAAGAAGTCGCAGACGTAGCGGTCGGTCGCGTCGAAGCTCGCGACGAGGCTTGCCGTCATGCCGCCGTCGAGCTCCATCGTCGCCGAGGTGTGCGTCGGCGTCCGCACCGGGAACTCCTCGCCGGCACGCGGCCCGACCATGATCCGCCGCTCCGGCCGGTGCATCGACGCGAACCCGGCCACGCGCCGGATCGGGCCGAGCAGCGCGACGATCGCCGAGATGTAGTACGGGCCCATGTCGAGCAGCGGTCCGGCTCCGTCCTGGAAGAACTGCTCCGGGCTCGGGTGCCACGCGTCCGCTCCGCCGAGGAGCATCGCCGCGGAGACGGCGAGCGGCTCGCCGATCGTGCCCTGGTCGATCAGCTCGCGGGCGGCCTGGTAGGCGCCGCCGAGGAAGATGTCCGGCGCGCAGCCGATCCGGAGGCCACGCCGGTCGGCCTCCTCGAGGAGCTCCGTCGCTTCGCCGACCTCCAGCCCGAGCGGCTTCTCCGTGTAGACGTGCTTACCGGCTGCCAGCGCGGCGCGCGTCACGCCGGCGTGCTCCGACGACGGGGTCAGGTTGAGGACGACGTCGATGCCCGGGTCGGCGAGCAGGTCCTCGACGGGAAGCGCGGTCAGCTCGTGCTCCGCGGCGAGCTCCTCGGCCGCAGCCGGCAGTACGTCCGCACACGCGACGATGTCGAAGGCGTCGAACGCCGAGGAGTTGTCGGCGTAGTGCTTGCTGATCACGCCGCAGCCGACGATCCCGACGTTCACGCCGGCCACCCCGAGCATCCCCGTCAGCGCCGCGAACGATCGCTCCGCGGCGTCGATCGTCGACCCCTCGGCCTCGTCCTGCTCGACCAGCAGCCATTCGACGCCCGCCGCGACCGCCGCCGGGGCGAGCCGGTCGTAGCCGACCGCCCCGTCGCCGACCGGACGGAACTCCCTGCCCTCGCGCGAGGCGATGTCCTTGACGTGGACGATCGGGCACCTGTCGCGGACGCGGATGAGGAGGGCGGGAACGTCCACGCCCGCGTACCAGGCCCAGCCGAGATCGAGCTCGATCCAGAGCTCGGACGGCAGCTCGTCGAAGAAGGTCGTGCCGGAGGAGAGGGGGCGGAGCTCGGCGTCGTGGTTGTGGAACCCGAGCTCGAGCCCCTGCTCGCGGGCGGCGGCGGCGAGGTCGCCGATGTGCGCTGCGAGGCCCGGCGTCTCGAGCGTCGCCGGGTCGAGCCAGCTGAGCGCAGAGCCGGCGCCAGCCGAGTACGCGGCTCTCCTCAGCCAGCTCGGGCAGCCGGGTCTCGATCGCGTCCAGCCCCGCGTGCCGAGATACGGCGACGAGGCCGAGCTCGTCGAGCCAACCGCGGACGGCGGCCGCCTCGTGGCCGTGCAGGTCGAAGATCTCGACGCCCTCGTAGCCGATCGCGGCCACCGAGCGGAGCACGCCCTCGAAGTCGCGCGCGCACTCGTCGCGCACGCTGTAGAGCATCAGGCCGATGCGTGCCATGGCTCCGGGGCGGTGACGTGACATCGGGCGCTCTGGTGCGGGCGCGCCTCGAGGAGCGCCGGCGGCTCGCTGGTGACAGCGCTCGATTGCAAGCGGGCAGCGGGCGACGAACCGGCAGCCGACGGTTTCCGCGGTGACGACGTGGTCGGCCGGCCGACGCTCGACGCGCTGCAGGTCCAGGCCTTCGGCGGGATCCGGGACCGACGAGAGGAGGAGACGCGTGTACGGGTGAAGCGGGTTCTGCAGCACCTCTTCCGTCGGCCCGCGCTCGACGATCTGACCTGCGAACATCACGAGCATCTCGTCGGCGACGTACCGCGCGCTGGCGAGATCGTGCGTGACGTACAGCAGCGCGAGCTCGCGCTCCTCCTTCAGCTTCAGCATCAGGTTCAGGATCCCGATCCGGATCGAGACGTCGAGCATGCTGGTCGGTTCGTCCGCGAGGACGACCTTCGGCTCGACGGCCAGCGCGCGGGCGATCGCGACGCGCTGGCGTTGGCCGCCGGAGAGCTCGTACGGGTACTTGGCGGCGATCTGCTCGGGCGGCACGAGACCGACCGTCCGGAGAAGCTCGTGGACCCGCTCCTCGACCTGCGCGCGCGGGACGATCCGATGGATCCGCAGCGGCCGTTCGAGATGGTGCCGGATCGTCTTCACCGGGTTCAGCGACCCGAACGGATCCTGGAAGATCATCTGCACCTGCGACCGGTAGCGCAGCAGTCCTCGCCCTCGCAGCCCACCCGAGACGTCGGCACCCTCGAAGACGACGGTGCCCGCTGTCGGATCGTGTAGCCGCGCGATCAGGCGCGCGACCGTCGTCTTGCCGCTGCCGCTCTCGCCGACGAGCGCGGTGATCGTGCCCGGCCGGAGCTCGAAAGAGACGTCGTCTGCCGCGTTGACGAACGCGCGGCGGTCCCCGCCGCCGAGCGGGAAGCGCTTCGTCAGGCCGCGGACCTCGAGCGTCGCACTCACGATTCGTCTCCCGCGACGAGGTGGCACGCGACCCGGTGTCCCGGCTCGATCTCGCGGAGCACCGGACGCTCCGTCGTCTGCCGCACGTAGAGCGGCGACTCGTCCCGCACGCAATGGGGGCAGCGCGGATGGAAGCGGCAGCCGGCCGGCGGGTTGGCGAGGTCCGGAGGCGCCCCCGGGATTCCGGTCAGCCTGGTCAGCGGGCCGTGCAGAGGCGGGAACGAGCGGAGCAACCCCTGGGTGTACGGATGCCGCGGGCTCGCTGCCAGCTCGGCTGCGGCGGCGGTCTCGACCAGCTCGCCCGCGTACATGATCGCCACGCGGTCGGCGAGCGAGAGCAGGAGGGACAGGTCGTGCGTGATGAAGAGCACGGAGAAGCCGAGCTCCTGCTTCAGCTGCCTGAGCTGCTGCAGGATCTCTCGCTGCACGACGACGTCGAGCGCGGTCGTCGGCTCGTCCAGGATGACGAGCTCGGGCTTCAGGGCGAGCGCCATCGCGATGATCACGCGCTGCCGCATCCCGCCGGACAGCTGGTGCGGGTACGAGCGGACGCGGCGGGGGTCGATCCCGACGAGCTCGAGCAGGTTCCCGGCGTTTGCGAGTGCGCGCCGCTTCGAGACGGGCTCGTGCGCCTGCATCATGTCGACGAACTGGTCGCCGACCCGCATCACGGGGTTGAGCGAATTCATCGCGCTCTGGAAGACCATCGAGACGTTTCGCCAGCGGTAGCGGCGCAGCTCCTCGTCGGTCTTGCCGTTCAGCTCCTCGCCCTGGAAGACGATGCTGCCGCCGGCGATACACGCGGGCGGGCGCAGGATCTGCATCACCGCGTTGGCGATCGTGCTCTTGCCGCAGCCCGACTCGCCGGCCAGGCCGACGATCTCGCCGACGGCGATCTCGAGGTCGACGCCGTCGACGGCCCGGGCGACTCTGTCGCCGAGCCGGTACTCGACCGCGAGCTCGCGGAGCTCGAGCAGGGCCGGAGCCGCCGTGGCAGGGGCAGACGGCGCCTGGGGCATGGGCTCGGTGGCGATCACGCCCCCTCCGCGCGCACCACGGCGCGACCGCCGACGAGCGCAGCGACCATGCGCCTTGTCAGGCCGCGGCCGGTGTGCTCGGCCCGCAGCCGCGGATTGCTGAGCTCGTCGATCCCGGCCAGGATCAGCACGAGCCCGAGGACGGTCAGCGCGAGCGCGGCACCCGGGAAGAAGAACGGCCACCACTCGCCCTGGAGCACCGTCGAGTTCGTCTGCGCCCAGTAGAGGGTCACGCCCCAGCTCGTCTTCGACTGGTCGCCGAGGCCGAGGAACTCGAGGCCTGCGTCGGTGAGCAGGGCGATGTAGAAGACGAGCACGAAGGCGGCCGCGATCCGGCTGATCATGTTCGGCATCAGCTCGCCGAAGACGATCCGGGGCGTCGACTCGCCGGAGACCTTGGCGGCCTGGATGAAGTCCCGGTTCTTGAGCGAGAGGGTCTGCCCGCGCAGGATCCGTGCCTCGAAGGCCCAGAGGACAAGTGCAAGGATTGTGACCATCGTCCACATGCCGCGCGAGCCGAGGTAGCCGGAGATGACGATCAGGAGTGGAATCGCCGGGATCGTCAGGAAGACGTTGATCAGGAAGTTGATGACGTCGTCGACAAGCCCCCCGCAGTACCCGGCGGTGATCCCGAGGATCGCCGCCAGGGCCGTCGCCAGCAGGCCAGCTGCGAGGCCGAGCAACAGCGAGCGCCTCGCGCCGACGACCACCTGCGAGAAGATGTCGCTCCCCTGGTCGGTGGTGCCGAACAGGTGATGCCACGAGGGCGCCTGCCGGGCGTCGGTGATGCTGAAGCCGTTCGGGTCGCTCACCGAGATCAGCGGCGCGATCAGAGCGACGATCACGATCGAGCCGACGATCAAGATCCCGATCCGCGACTTCGGGTTGTGGAGCAGGAGCACGAGCCAGTCGGGCGCGTGGACGCGCCGCCGGCTCCGGGCGCGGGATGGTGCGATGACCGGGAGATCGAGGGCGGTGGGCTCGAGCTGCGACATCAGCCGGTCCGCAGCCGTGGGTCGAGGACGAGGTTGAGCACGTCCATGATCAGATTCGCGAGGATCACCGCGATGGACAGGACGACGAGGAGTGCCTGCGCGAGCGGGTAGTCGTGACCGAGGACGGCCTGCTGGAGCGTCAGGCCTGCGCCCGGGTAGCTGAAGACGTACTCGACGAAGACGAGCCCGCCGACGGCGGCCGCGAAGAGTGGCGCGAAGCCGTTCAGCGGCGGGAGGATCGCGTTCCGGCCCGCGTACCGCGTCATCACCCGGCGGTCGCGCAGGCCCTTCGCGTGCGCCATCGCCACGTAGTCCTCGCTGATCGTGTTGATCATCACGGTGCGCATGTTCAGCACCCAGCCGCCCGTGAAGGCGAGCATGATCACGAGGATCGGCAGCTGGGCGTGGCGGAACGTGCTGGCGAGGAAGGCCCAGCTGAAGCTGGGGGTGAGCCCGGTGTCGTACGCGTGCTGGATCGGGAACCAGTGCAGCTGAAGGCCGAAGAAGTAGAGGCCGAGCAGCGCGGTGAAGAACGCCGGCAGAGCGCCGAGGGCGAGGAATGCCGGCGCGACGACGTTGTCGACGACGCGGCCTCGGCGCCACGCGGCGACCATCCCGATCACCGTGCCGAGGACGAACGAGAGCAGGAACGCGAAGCCGACCAGGAAGATCGAGTAGGGGAGCGTCCGGCGGACGACCTCGGAGACCGGGGTCGGGTAGTTCGACGTGGAGATCCCGAAGTCGAACCGGACGACGTGGCCCAGGTAGACGATGTAGTCGTGCAGGATCGAGTGGTTGCCGCCCCCGAGGAGTGCCTGGTAGGTCTGGATCAGCCCGGGGTCGCCGGCGAGCTGAGCCGAGTTCAGGTGCGCAAGCAGGCCGGCGAGCGGGCTCCCGGGCATCAGGCGCGGGAGCAGGAAGTTGATCGTCAGCGCGACCCAGATCGCGAAGACGTAGAAGACAAGACGGCGGGCGAACCAGCGCATGTCGAGTCGGAGGAGCGTAACCGGCGGGCGGAGCCGAGGCTCCGCCCGCCGGAGACGACTAGCGCCCCGCTTTTCCGCCGGGGCAGACGGTCGTGAACAGGAGGATGTTGTCGGGATTCGTGGTGAAGATCGGGTCGGCGTAGAAGTTCTTCGCGGTCGGGAAGCAGTGGAAGTACTTCGTCGAGTACGTCGACCACCGTGCTCCGATCACCACGGGGATGATCGGCAGGTCTTGCAGGAAGAGCTTCTGCAGCGCCGTTGCGGACGCCCGCTGCTTGGCCGAAATCAGCGAGTTCTTCCATACGTTGAGCGGGGGCGTCCCCTTGACGTCGTAGAAGTGATGCCAGTTCCCGGTCGGGGACCCATCCTGCCCCGAGGGGATGTAGGCGTTCTGCGACAGGTTGGCGTAGAAGTATCCGAACGGCGAGCCGCGCGAGGCGACCTGCCAGAGCAGGGTCGGGTTCTTCGTCGAGAACGCGTTCGGGAACCAGGAGCCCCAGTCGGGCTCGAGCTTCACCTGCGAGTTGATGCCGATGTCGCGGAAGTTCTTCGTGATGATCTGGTTCGAGGCGACCCAGTCCGACCAACCCGAGATCACGTGGATGTCGAGGCTGACCGCGTTGCCCTTCGGGTCGAGCAGGCTGCTGCCTTTGTACGTGAACCCGTTGTCCGTGAGCATCTTCTTCGCGGCAGCCGGGCTGTAGGTCGCCATCCGCTTCGCCTGCTCCTTCACCGCCGGGTCGGTCACCCACTGCGGAAAGAGGCCGCTCAGCCCGAGGGCGTCGGCCGGTGGCTCGTAGCCGTACTCACCGAGCTTCCAGACCGTGACCCGGTCGATCGCGAGGCTGAGCGCCTTGCGGAAGGCCGGCAGGCTGTACGGGTACTGCGTGTTGTCGAAGACGAGCGAGATCGGGTAGTCGGCGTTCGAGTAGAAGGCGTGGTAGTGCGCCGGGTCCTTGGCCTCGTACGCCTTCTCGACGTTCGGGACGAAGTTGTGCGTCCAGTCGACCGAGCCGTTCTGGATCAGCGCCAGGGCGGCGTCGTTGGAGGACGCCTGCACGTACTCGAGGCACGGGACTTTCGGCAGCCCGGCCTGCCAGTAGTGCGGGTTCTTGCCGAGGACGTAGTCCTGGGACGTGAAGCGGGCGATCTGGTTGAACGGGCCCGATCCGACCGGCCTCGGATTCGTGAAGGTTGCGGGCTCCGCCACCTTCGACCAGATGTGCTTCGGGACCACGAACTGGCGATTCAGGATCGCCGGGATGAACTGCGAGTCCGCCGTCTTCAGCGTCATCGCAACGCCATACCGCCCCACGGCCCTGATCGAGGCAACGTTGTTGCCCGTCCCGACGAGGCCGATGCGGTCCATCGTCTTGTCCTGCCGGCCGGCGGTCAGGCTGTAGACGACGTCGGCAGAGGTGAGCGGCTTGCCGTCCGACCACTTCGCGTTCTTCGCGAGGTTGAGCGTGAGGGTCTTGTTGCCGTTCGACCACCTCCAGCTGCGGGCGAGCCACGGGACCGTCCTGGTCCCGCCGGCCGGCGTCACGATCAGCGGCTCGTAGAACGCACCCTGGGCGATCGAGTTGCTCGGCAGTCCGCCGCCTGCATACGGGTTGAAGTTCCGCGTGAACACGGGGTCGCCGGAGCCGGTCATGACGAGGCACTTGTGCCCGGCCGAGGCCGAGGCCGCGGCGCCGATCTTGGCCGGACGCGCGCTTGCGCTCTGCACGAGCAACGCGACCGCGAGGGCTCCGGCCAGACCGAGAGCACCGGCCGTCCGGAGGCCGAGGGGAACGGAGCGAGCTGGGCGCTTCATGTGGACCTTCCTTTCGTGAGTGGTGCAGGCGAGCCAACTCTGACGCATGTTCCGGTAACGGTTAACACGTTGTTACCGCCGAAGTCAAGCGGTTTCCGAAGAAAGAATTTCTCGATCTGAGCGGCAACGCCGTAACCGTTACCGGTTGGTTGTGCTTGAATACGACGGATGGCGCGGAACGAAGGCAACGGCGACCAGTCGAGGGCGACGATCCGCGAGATCGCCCGCGCGGCCGGCGTCTCGATCGCCACGGTCTCGCGCGTGATCAACGGCCGGCCCGACGTCTCGCCGCAGACCCGCGAGGTCGTGCTCCGGGTCGTGCGCGAGCACGGCTTCAGCACGAACCGAAACGCGCGGGCGCTCTCGGGCGGGCGGACCGGGCTCGTCGGCGTGACGCTGCCGATCCTCGAGGCCGCGTACTTCGCCGTGATCGTCTCGGGTACGGCGGAGGCGCTCTACGAGCACGACATGCGGATCGTCCTCTGTCCCACCCTCCACCAGCACGAGCGCGAGGTGACGCTGCTCGACCGCCTGATGCACGGCACGACCGACGGCGCAGTCCTGATGCTGCCGGAGGAGTCGAACGCGGAGCTGCGGGCGCTCCAGGAGACCGGCTACCCCTTCGTCGTCGTCGACCCGCGCGTGCAACTCGACCAGGGGATCCCGGCTGTCTCGGCCTCGAACGCGTCCGGCGCCCGCGCCGGCGTCGAGCACCTGCTCTCGCTCGGGCACAGACGCATCGGCGCGATCCTCGGCCCTCCCGACTGGATGGCCACCACCGAGCGCTTGAACGGCTACCGCTCGGCGCTCGCCGCCGCCGGCGTCCTACCCGCCCCCGATCTCGTCGTCGAGTCCGACTTCTCGATCGAGAGCGGGGAGGCGGCGGCCGCCTCGCTGCTCGACCTGCCCGAGCGGCCGACCGCGATCTTCGGCTTCAACGACAACGTCGCGATCGGCGCACTGCGCGCCGCCGAAGCGCGCGGGCTCACCGTTCCGGACGACCTCTCGGTCGTCGGCTTCGACGACTCCGAGCAGTCCGGGCTCGTCACTCCGGCGCTGACCACGGTCCGCCAGCCGCTCGCCGAGATGGGGCGGATGGCGGTCAGCCTGCTCCTGCGGCTGCTCGACCGCCAGCGCGTCGAGGCGATGAACATCGAGCTCGCGACGCGGCTCGTCGTCCGCGAGTCGACGGCCGCGCCGGTGACTGCGGCCGCTTCCGCCTAGGCCGGCTCGGTCTCCGGCTCCGGCACCGCGCGGTGCATCAGGCTGCGCAGCTCGCGGCCGACGACCTCGATCCGCTCGTCCGCCGCCTGCTCGCGCAGCTCCTTCAGCCGCGGCTCGCCGGTGTTCATCTGCTCGATCCACTCGTGCGCGAACGTGCCCTCGCGGATGTCGGAGAGCAGCTTGCGCATGTTGTCGCGGACGTGGTCGTCGATCACCTGCGGCCCGCGGGTGAGGTCGCCGTACTCGGCGGTGTCCGAGATCGAGAAGCGCATCCCGGCGAGCCCGCCCTCGTAGATCAGGTCGACGATCAGCTTCAGCTCGTGGAGGCACTCGTAGTACGCGACCTCGGGCTGGTACCCCGCCTCGACGAGCGTCTCGAAGCCGAGCCGGATCAGCTCGGTGACGCCGCCGCAGAGGACGGCCTGCTCGCCGAACAGGTCGCTCTCGGTCTCCTCGACGAACGTCGTCTCGATCACGCCCGCCCGGGTCGCGCCGATCCCCGCGGCGTACGCCAGCGCCAGCTGGAGCGCCTCGCCGCTCGCGTCCTGCGCGACCGCGACGAGCGCCGGCGTCCCGTACCCCTCGGTGAAGAGGCGCCGGACGATGTGCCCGGGGCCCTTCGGAGCGACCATGATCACGTCGTGGCCGGCAGGCGGCTGGATGCGGCCGTAGTGGACGTTGAACCCGTGCGCGAAGAGGACGGCGGCGCCGTCGGCGAGGTTCGGGGCCACGTGCTCGTCGTAGACGGCCGGCTGCACCTGGTCGGGGAGGAGCATCGAGACGACCTGGGCGCCGCGCACGGCGTCGGCGACGGTCGCGACGGAGAGACCTGCCTCCTCGGCGGAGGCCCACGACGAGCTCCCCTCGCGGAGCCCGACCTCCACCTCGACTCCGGAGTCGTGGAGGTTGAGGGCGTGCGCGTGACCCTGGCTGCCGTAGCCGACGACCGCGACCTTCCCCTGGAGGCGGCTGAGGTCGCCGCTGCGGTGAACCGTTGCCATGGAAGCTCCCTTCCTAGACGTTGACTCTCTGAAGACGTGGCTTGCGGCGCGATGCCCGGCGCAGGCCGACGCGGCCGGTGCGGACGAGCTCGCGGATGCCGTGCGGGCGGACGAGCTCCTCGAAGGAGTCGAGCTCCTCGGGCTCGCCGATCACCTCGAAGACGATGCTCTCGGGGCCGACGTCCGCGACCCGCGCGTTGAAGACTTCGGTCAGCGCCATCAGCTCGGCGCGCCGCTCCGGCGCCGCGGCGATCGTGATCAGCGCCAGCTCGCGCTCGACGGAGTCGCCCGGCTCCAGCTCCCGAACGCGGAGGACGTTGACGAGCTTGTGCATCTGCTTCTCGATCTGCTCGAGCGGCTGCTGGTCGCAGTTGACGCGAAGCGTTATGCAGGAGACGTCCGGCCGCTCGGTCGGGCCGACGGCGAGGCTCTCGATGTTGAACCCGCGGCGCGCGAACAGCTGGCAGACGCGCACGAGCGCGCCGGGCTTGTCCTCGACGAGCACGCTCAGCGTGTGGATCACGCGGCGCTCACCGGCTCGGCCGTCGGGCTCCTGGTACTCGACCATCTCCACCGCCGCCGCGCCGGCCGGGATCATCGGGAAGCACTGCTCGAGCGGGTCGACGCGGGCGTCGACGACCGCCGTCTGTCCGGAGGCGAGCGCGTCGGCAAGCGCCGTCTCGAGCTCGTCCTCGTCGGACGCGGTGAAGCCGAGCCCGCCGTAGGCGCGCGCGAGTGCGGCGTAGTCGGGGACGGCGTGGGTCAGGTGCACGTGCGAGTGGCGCTCGTCGAAGAACATCGTCTGCCACTGCTGCACCATCCCGAGGTAGCCGTTGTTGACGATCACGGTCACGATCGGCAGGTCCTCGAGCACGGCGGTCGCGAGCTCCTGGCTCGTCATCTGGAAGCAGCCGTCACCGTCGACGCAGACGACGGTCGCATCCGGCCGTGCGGCTTTGGCGCCGATCGCCGCCGGGATCCCGTAGCCCATCGTCCCGAGACCACCCGAGGTGATGAACGACCGCGGCACGTCGCAGCGGAGGTACTGCATCGCCCACATCTGGTGCTGGCCGACCCCGGTCGTGAAGACGACGTCGTCGCGGCCGGCGGTCAGCCGCTGAAGCGTCTCGAGGACGCGCTGCGGCTTGAGCAGCTCGCCGTTGCCGTAGCGAAGCGGGAACTCCTCGCGCCACGCCTCGAGCTGGCGCAGCCAGGGCCCGGTCTCGGGCCCGCCCTCCACGCGCAGCTGCGCGGTGAGGTCCCCGAGCACCTGCTTGAGCGGCCCCACGACCGGCACGTCCGCGCGGCGCAGCTTCGAGATCTCCGCCGCGTCGATGTCGAGGTGGACGACGGTCGCGCCCGGCGCAAACGCCGAGAGCTTCCCGGTCACGCGGTCGTCGAAGCGGGCCCCGACGGCAACCAGCAGGTCACACGTGTTCATCGCCAGGTTCGACCACTTCGGGCCGTGCATCCCGGGCCAGCCGAAGTGGAGCTCGTGGCTCTCCGGGAACGCGCCCTTCGCCATCAGGGTCGTGATCACCGGAATCCGGCCGACTTCGGCGAGCTCGAGCAGCTCGGCGCAGGCGTCGGCGTTCAGCGTGCCGCCGCCGACGTAGAGCACGGGCCGCTCCGCGGCGGCGATCTGCCGGGCCGCCTCGGCGATCTGCCGCGGGTGTCCGCGGACCGGCGGCCGCCAGCCCGGCAGGTCGACCTCGTCCGGGTAGCTGAAGTCGAGCTCCGCCTCCTGGATGTCGCGCGGGATGTCCACGAGCACGGGGCCGCACCGGCCGGTGCGGGCGATGTGGAACGCCGCCTTGATCACGTGCGGGATCTCCTCGACGTTCTGCACGAGCCACGAGTGCTTGACGATCGGCGTCGTCACGCCGACGATGTCGCACTCCTGGAACGCGTCGGTGCCGATCAGGTGGCTGCGCACCTGGCCGGTGATGCAGACGAGCGGAGTCGAGTCCATCCAGGCGTCGGCGATCGGGGTGACGAGGTTCGTCGCGCCGGGCCCCGAGGTGGCGAAGGCGACGCCCGGCCCGCCCGGATGCCCGTGCGTAGCCCTCCGCCATGTGCCCGGCGCCCTGTTCGTGGCGCGCGAGCACGTGGCGGAGCGTCGTGCCCTGGGCGAGCGCGTCGTAGATCGGCAGGATCGCGCCGCCCGGCAGGCCGAAGACGGTGTCGACGCCTTCGGCCTCGAGCGAGCGCAGGACCGCATCGGCTCCCGTCATGCGGCGAACTCCACGTCGGTCCGGGCGCCCGGCATCATCGCGAGCACGGCGTCGTTGAAGTCCCGCGTCGTCGACGCCGGGCCGTCGCCGTGGACGTCGGCGGTGCGCCAGCCGTCGGCGAGCGCGTGCGACATGGCCCGCTCGAGCGTCCGGCCCGCCGCCCGCTCGCCGAGGCCCTCTGCGAGCATCAACGAGGCGGCCAGCAGCATCCCACTCGGGTTGGCGACGCCTTGCCCGGCGATGTCGGGCGCCGAGCCGTGCGTCGGCCCGAATACGCCGGGGCCGGTCGGCGACAGCCGGCCGGAGGCGACGATCCGCGTCCCGTTCCGCGATGCGGCGGCGAGGTCGGAGACGACCTCCGCGAACACGGACTGCGTGACGATCACGCAGAACCGGTGCGGCGAGTCCATCAGGTCGGGCAGAGCGCGGCTGGGCGTCGCTCCCTCGACGTGCACGCCCGGGTGCCGCTCTGCCTCGTGTGCGACGAGCTCCTCCCAGGCCCGACCCTCCCCGACCGCGTTCAGGCGCGCGCGGCGCGAGCGCGCGAGCTCGAAAGCGCGCGCGACCGCAAACGCATCGGCGTCCTCGGTCAACGGGCTGACGATCGCCAGGTCGCCGTCGGGGAGCCTGACGCGCTGGACGCGCCAGGTCAGGTCGAGCTCGGCCTTGACGCCTTCGAGCGCCGGCTCGCGGGTGAGCGCGACGAGCACGGCGTCCGACTCGCGGCACGCCGCACGCGTCTCTGCCGGCAGCGGGTGTCCGTAGCGGCTGACCGCCTCACCGGCGAACGGGGCGTGGACCTCGTCCACGCGGAAGCCGTGAAGTCGGCCGGCCTCCGCGACGGCGCGACTCGCCTCCGCCATCAGCTCGGGGCCGATGCCGTCCCCGCTCAGACAGGCAACGGTGTAGCTCTTCATACCGACGGCACCTCCTCGAAGACGTCGTAAAGGGTGACTGCCTGGCGCTCGTCGGCCAGGCGCTTGAAGCGCTGAAACGCGGCGCGGAGCTCGTCGGCGTCGAGCTGGATGCCCGCGTCGGCGCACGCACGCGCGAATGCGTGGCGGCCGGAGTGCTTGCCGAGCGGCAGGGTCATGGTCAGCCCCAGCTCGGTCGGGTCGATGATCTGGTAGGTCGCTGCGTCCTTGAGCATCCCGTCCTGGTGGATGCCCGCCTCGTGCGCGAATGCGTTCGCGCCGACGATCGCCTTGTTTCGCTGGACGGCGTAGCCGGTCAGCCGCGAGACGAGCGCCGAGGACCGGCCGATCTCGGCGACGTCGACGCCGAGCTCGACGCCGAACTCCGGGCCGCGGACGCGCAGCGCCATCACGACCTCCTCGAGCGCTGCGTTGCCCGCCCGCTCGCCGATCCCGTTGACCGTGCACTCGACCTGCCGCGCTCCTGCGGCCACGCCCGCGAGCGTGTTCGCGGTCGCGAGCCCGAGGTCGTCGTGGCAGTGGACGGAGAGAGTCACCCGAGTCGAGCTCGGGGCACCGGGCCTGCACCTCGGCCAGGAACGCCGCGTACTCGGCCGGCAGGCAGTAGCCGACCGTGTCCGGCAGGTTGACCGTGGTCGCCCCGGCCTCGATCGCCGCCCGGCAGACCTCTGCCAGGAACTGCGGATCCGACCGGGTCGCGTCCTCGGCCGAGAACTCGACCTCGTCCACGCGCCCGTGCGCATACGCCACCGCGGCCCGCGCCTGCTCCAGGACTTCCGCCGGCTCGAGGCGGAGCTTTCGCTCCATGTGGATCGGGCTGGTCGCGATGAACGTGTGCAGCCGCGTGCGGTGCGCGCCGGCGACCGCTTCGATCGCGGCGTCGACGTCGTCGCGGCTCGTCCGCGCGAGCGAGGCGACCGTCGCGTTGCGGGCGACCCGCGCGACGGCCCTGATCCCCTCGAAGTCACCGGGTGAGGAGATCGCAAAGCCCGCCTCGATCACGTCGACGCCGAGCCGCTCGAGCTGCTCCGCGATCTCCGCTTTCTCGTGCGGCTGAAGCGCGATGCCGGGCGACTGCTCGCCGTCTCGAAGCGTGGTGTCGAAGATTGTGATCCTGCGGTGTCAACTTGCGTACCTCCTCTGCGGCCACAGGCCGCACTAGTCCTGTGATTCGGTGGACGTGTGCGCCGACCGGCGCGTAGGTACGCAACTCCCCCTAGAGGGGGAGAATGACGAGAATCGAAACGAGGCCGTCTACGGCCGCGGAGAGAGGTGCGCGATTCCGTCGTCATCGTCGAACGAGTGTGCGGGGCGCGGTCGCGCCAGTCAAGGGGGTTTTGCACTTTCCGGCAAAGTCGGTTTGACTCCACCGGTTTTGGGCGCTTTACTTTCTGTAGCCGATGCACCGCGCCGACGAGATCTGTTTCCGATTTTTTCGATCATTCTCGTCGCGCGCGCGCTCAAGGCCGTTCGCTAGTCGGCACTCAGCTCCACCGCCTCCCGCCGACTAGCTGACATAGACGAGGCGGACTCACTTTTCAGCGAGCGAAAGGAAAGCCTCGTGTACCCCTGCACAACCACTCACAGGCAGGCACCGCCATGAGATCCGGGCCCCGCGGAGACGGCCTCGTCTGGACCCCGGAGACGATCCTGTACGCGCTCCACCTCTGGGTGCGTCGCCACGGGCGCCCGCCGGCGGCGCGCGAGTGGGACCGCGCCGGCGAGGACCATCCCTCACGCCAGACCGTCCAGCGCGTCTTCGGACGCTGGAACCGGGCGATCCACGCGGCCGGCCATCACCCCCGCCAGCCGGGCGAGCGCCGCGACCGCCACCACGGCGGGCTGCGCGATGCGAACGGCCGCTTCCTGTCGCCACGGAGCGAGAGCGCGTAGTGCATCGAGGGCGCACAGGGCAGTTCGGGCCGTTCGTCGAGCGTGACGCCTGCGGGATCGGCTTCGTCGCCGATGCCCACGGCCGCGCCTCGCGCGAGATCGTCGACTGCCTGCTCGAGGGGCTGCACAACGTGCGGCACCGCGGCGCTACCGCGGCCGACGGGAAGACCGGGCGACGGCGCGGGCGTGCTGCTGCCGCTCCCGGCCGGGCAGCCCGGGCGTGGCGATGGTCTTCCTGCGGGACGAGTCTGCCCGGGAGGCGATCGAGGACGCGTGCCGCGCCGAGGGGCTCGAGCCGCTCGAGTGGCGCGAGGTTCCCGTCGAGCCCGACGCGCTCGGCGAGAGCGCGCTCGCGACGATGCCGCGCATCGAGCAGCTGCTCCTTCGGCCTGCGAGGAGCGGCGACGAGACGCGCCGCCTTCCGCGCCCGCCGCCGCGCCGAGCGGACCCCGGGCGCCTACATCGCCTCGCTCTCGTTCCGGACGGTCACCTACAAGGCGCTCTGCGCGGCCGAGGAGCTCGCGCGGTTCTACCCGGACCTGAGCGATCCCGAGCTCGCCGTTCCGTTCGGGATCTTCCACCAGCGCTTCTCGACGAACACGGCTCCGTCCTGGGAGCGCGCGCAGCCGTTCCGCCTGCTCTGCCACAACGGCGAGATCAACGCGATCCAGGGCAACGTCAACTGGATGCGCGCCCGCGAGGGCAACTTCGGCTCCGAGGACGACGAGCTGCTCCACCCGGTGATCGACGAGTCCGGCTCCGACTCCGCGATGCTCGACAACGCGCTCGAGCTGCTCGTCCGGCACGGCCGCGACGTGCGCCACGCGCTGACGATGCTCGTGCCGGAGGCGTGGGAGGGGAACGACGAGCTCCCGCCGCGGCTGCGCGACTACTACCGCTACCACTCGCTGCTCGTCGAGCCGTGGGACGGGCCGGCCGGCCTCGTCTTCACGGACGGGCGCGTGGTCGGCGCGGCGCTCGACCGCAACGGGCTGCGGCCCCTGCGCTACGCCGTCTGCGCGGACGGCCTCGTCGTCTGCTGCTCCGAGGCCGGCGCGGTCGACCTCTCGGGGCGCGGCCCGGTGCAGCGCGGGCGGCTCGGCCCCGGGCAGATCGATCGCCGTCGACCCCGAGCGCGGCTTCGAGGAGAACGCGCGCGATCAAGCGCGGCTCGCCGCGCGCCGCCCCTACGGCCGCTGGCTCGCCGACGGGCTGCTGACCGGGAGCAACGGCACGCCCGTGGAGGCGCCGGAGGGCGACCTGACCGCGCGCCAGGCGCGCTTCGGCTACACGCGCGAGGACGTGAACGTGATCCTGCGGCCGATCGCCGGCCGCGGCCACGAGCCGACCTCGTCGATGGGCGACGACACCGCGCTGCCGCCGCTCGCCGGGCGCGCGCGGCCGCTCTACACGTACTTCCGGCAGCGCTTCGCCCAGGTGACGAACCCGCCGATCGACCACCTCCGCGAGCGCCACCAGTTCTCCCTGCGGACGATCCTCGGCGGCCGCGCGCCGCTGCTGACGGAAGGGCCCGAGACCGCCCGCGGGACCGAGTTCGAGAGCTTCTTCCTCTACCCGGACGCGCTCGAGTCGCTCGGCTACACGCGGCTCGACGCGACCTTCGAGGCCGACCTGCACGGCGCCTGCGTGCGGCTCGCGGACGAGGCCGAGGCGTCGGTGCGCGCCGGGCGGACTGCGCTCGTGATCTCGGACACCGGCGCCGGCACGCCGGTTCCGATGCTGATGGCGGTCGGCGCCGTCCACCACCGACTCGTCGCGCGCGGTCTGCGGACGCTCGCCACGCTCGTGGTCGAGACCGACGAGGCGCGCGAGGCACACCACCTCGCCTGCCTGCTCGGCTACGGCGCGGAGGCGGTCTGCCCGCGGCTCGCGCTCGAGACGGTGGCCGCGCTCGCCGCAGGCGGACAAGGTCGGCGGCGACCGGCCTTCGCCGGACGAGGCGCAGCGGCGCTTCCGCGCGGCAGTCGAGGAGGCGTCCTCAAGATCATGTCCAAGATGGGCATCGCCGACGTCGCGGCGTACTGCGGCGCCCAGATCTTCGACATCGTCGGGCTCGCGCCCGAGGTGGTCGAGCTCTGCTTCCCCGGGACGCACTCGCCGGTCGGCGGCGTCGGCTTCGCCGAGCTCGAGCGCGAGGCGCTCGACCGGGCGCGGACGACGCGCCTGGAGAACCCCGGCTACGTCAAGTTCCGCAAGGGCGGCGAGCCGCACGAGACCGATGCGGACGTCGTCGAGGCTGCACACGCACTCCGGCTCGCCGTCCGGAACGAGCGTCGAGACAGGTACGAGCGCTTCGCGGAGCTCGTCGATTCACGCCGACCCGATGGAGCTCCGCGACCTGCTCGAGCTCGTTCCGGCGGCCGAGCCGGTGCCGCTGGACGAGGTCGAGCCGGCCGAGTCGATCGTCCAGCGGTTCTCGGCCGGCGGCATGTCGCACGGCGCGCTCTCGGCCGAGGCGCACGAGACGATCGCGATCGCGTTCAACCGCCTGCGCGCGCGCTCGAACTGCGGCGAGGGCGGGGAAGACCCGGCGCGCTTCCGCACCGAGCGCAACTCGCGGATCAAGCAGGTCGCGTCCGGCCGCTTCGGCGTCACGCCGGAGTACGCGGCCTTCGCCGACGAGCTCCAGATCAAGATCGCCCAGGGCTCGAAGCCCGGCGAGGGCGGCCAGCTCCCCGGCCACAAGGTCTCGGTCGAGATCGCGCGGCTTCGGCACACGACGCCGGGCGTGGCGCTGATCTCGCCGCCGCCGCACCACGACATCTACTCGATCGAGGACCTCGCGCAGCTGATCTTCGACCTCCGCCAGGTCAACCCGACCGCGAAGATCTCGGTCAAGCTCGTGGCCGAGAGCGGCGTCGGCCTCGTCGCCAGCGGCGTCGTCAAGGCGCTCGCCGACGTCGTCCACATCGCCGGCTCCGACGGCGGCACCGGCGCGAGCCCGCTCTCGTCGATCAAGAACGCCGGGCTGCCGTGGGAGCTCGGCCTGGCCGAGACGCAGACGTCGCTGGTCGAGAACGGCCTGCGCGGGCGCGTCCGGCTGCGCGCCGACGGCGGCGTGAAGACCGGCCGCGACGTCGTGCTCGCCGCGCTGCTCGGCGCCGACGAGGTCAGCTTCGGCACGGCGCTGCTGCTCGCCGAGGGCTGCCTGATGGTGCGCTCGTGCCACCTCGACACCTGCCCGGTCGGGATCGCCACCCAGCGGCCGGAGCTGCGCGCGAAGTTCGCGGCGACGCCGGAGCAGGTCGAGACCTACCTGCTCTTCGTCGCCGAGGACGCGCGCGAGCTGCTCGCCTCGCTCGGTCTGCGCTCCTTCGAGGAGGCCGTCGGCCGCACCGACCTGCTGCGGCGCCGGGAGACCGGCGATGCGCGGGCCGACGCGCTCGACCTGGCCCCGCTGCTCGACTCGCCGGTCGGCCGGTACGCGGGCGAGCCGATGCCGGTTGCCGGCGGCGGCGAGCTCGGCGAGCGGCTCGCCGCCGACGCCGAGCCCGCGCTCGACGGGCCCGCGCTCGTGGAGCCCGTCTACGAGATCTCGACCTGGGACCGCGCGGTCGGCGCCCGCCTCGGCGGGCAGATCGGCCGGCGCTTCGGCGCCGAGTCGCCTCCCGGCCGCATCCGCGCCCGCTTCACGGGCTCGGCCGGCCAGAGCTTCGGCGCGTTCCTCTCTGCGGGCGTCGCGCTCGACCTGGTCGGCGAGGCGAACGACTACGTCGGCAAGGGGATGGGCGGCGGCCGGATCGCGATCCGCCCGCCCGAGGGCGACCGCGAGCATCGCCGTGCTGCTCGGCAACACCGTTCTCTACGGCGCGACCGGCGGCGAGCTCTTCTGCGCCGGGCGCGCCGGCGAGCGCTTCGCCGTCCGCAACTCGGGCGCGGTCGCGGTCGTCGAGGGAATCGGCGACCACGGCTGCGAGTACATGACGAACGGGACCGTCGTCGTCCTCGGCGAGGTCGGCCGCAACTTCGGCGCCGGGATGAGCGGCGGCGACGCGTTCGTCTACGACCCCGCCGGGACGCTGCCGGTCCGCCTGAACGACGACCTCGTCGGAATGGCAGCGCGTCCACGCGGACGCCGAGCTTCGCTACCTCGTCGAGCGGCACGTCCGCTACACGGGCTCGGAGCTCGCGGCCGCGCTGCTCGACGTCTGGGAGCAGGCGCTCGGCGAGTTCTGGCACGTGACGCCGAAGGCGAACGTCGCGACGATCGAGGACGAGCACGAGGGCACGGGCTCGGGCGCCGTCCAGGAGGGCGAGGAGGCGACCGCGGGCTAGCGGTCGTGACGCCGCCTGTCAATCGAGGGCGACGACCGTGCCGCGCGGAAGCACGATCACCGGGCAGCGGGCGAGCTCGATCAGGTACTCCGCGGCCGCGCTGATCCGCACCCGGCCCGGCGGCGTCCCCGGCTTCGAGCCGACGACGATCAGGTCGACGGCCGCGGTGGCACGGGGAGCAAGAGCGGCGCCGAACCGTGCTGCGATCGCCTCCGCCGTCTCGAGTACCGACGGATCGTCGTCCTCCCCGACGGCCGCGACCGTGGCAACGGGGTAACCGTTCGTCTCGTGGAAGCCGGCCGGCGCGACGCCCAGCGCGACCGGCCCGCCGTCCAGAAGACGGCGGGCCGACGCCTGCGGGTCGACGTGTCCCGGTGTCGTCCGGTACTCGGACCCGAAGACGATCATGCTCGCGCCGGTCTCGAGCGCCAGATCGCGTAGGCCGTCCGGCGTCGAACCGCTGAAGACGACATGCTGCGGAGTGGCCGGAGCGCCGAGATCGAGCGCTCCGGACGCCAGCAGCTCCTCCGCCTCGTGCTCGGCCAGCTGCTCGCGCGTCGCCTTGCTCTCGTGCGCGTGGCGCACGTAGGCGAGCTCCAGTGTTGCTCCCGTGCGCGCGAGCAGCTTCCCGAACGCGAGCGCGTCGCGGTCGTAGTCGCTCCCGTCGTAGCTGACGATGATCTTCGCCACTAGTTCTCCGCGTGCGCGACGCCGCCGAGCGCCGCGGGAGGCGTTTGCGGCAGACCGGAGGGATACCCGAGCGAGGGGATGTCGGACGGATAGACCTCGTGCCCGTGCACTGCGAGGTCGCCCATCTCCATGTCTTCCTCGGACATCCGCAGCGGTACGAACAGTCCGACCAGCTTGAGCAGGACGAACGTGCCGATCGAGCAGAAGACGATCACCCAGAGCGCGGCGAAGAACTGCCACTTCAGCTGGTGCGCGCTGCCCGTGACCGAGAAGCCCGGCACGACCTGCATGCCCGAGCTGGCGAGCACGCCGACGAGCAGTCCGCCCACGAGGCCCGCGAAGGCGTGCGTGTAGACGACGCCGAGCGTGTCGTCCACGTTCCGGAACGGGCGCAGCAGCGAGAGGTAGTTGTAGGCGACATAGACGACCGACGACGCGATCGCGCCGAGCGCCATCGCGCCCCAGCCGGTGACGAACCCGGCCGCGGGCGTGATCGCGACGAGGCCGACGATCATCCCGTTCACGCTGCCGAGCAGCGACGGCTTGCGGCCGGTGGCGTAGTCCCAGCCGACCCAGACGAGGAAGGCGATCGCCGTGGCGAGGTTCGTGTTCAGCACCGCCGACGATGTGTCCGCGCCGGCGTTGTACGGCGCGCCGCCGTTGAAGCCGTTCCAGCCGAGCCAGAGCAGGCCGGCGCCGAGCGCGACCATCGCCATGTTGTTCGGCGCGTCGATCTCGCGGTCGCGGGCCAGGCGTGGGCCGATCACCCACGCGGCGACGAAGCCCGAGACGCCGGCCGACAGGTGGATCACGTAGCCGCCGGCGAAGTCGACCACGCCGTGCTGCGCGAACCAGCCGCCGCCCCAGATCAGGAAGGCGTTGACGGTGTAGATCAGACTCGACCAGAGGACGACGAACGGAATCCACGCCTTGAAGTTCACGCGACCGAGCACGGAGCCGAGGATCAGGATCGGCGTGATCGCCGCGAAGACGAACTGGAAGTAGACGAGCGAGGACTTCGGGAAGTCGAGGACGCCGGCGTCTCCGAGGTTCGGGATCTTCGCCTGGCCCTGGAGATCCGCGTGGCCGAGCACGCTGCCCGGCTTGCCGACCAGGTTGTGCCAGAAGCTGTCGCCGGCTCCGAGCGAGACCGGGTGGCCGAAGGCCATCTCGAAGCCGTAGAGCACCCAGACGACCAGCACGAGCGCGAAGGCGACGAACGCCAGCATCATGCTGTTCACGGACCAGCGCTTCTGCATCACCCCGCCGTAGAGGACGACGAGGCCCGGAACGCTCATCAGCCCGACGAGCGTCGCCGCCGTCAGCTGCCAGGCGTTGTCACCGGGGTTCAGCCATTCCGGATATAGCATGGGATCTCCTTTCCGTTGCCGAAAGAGCCCCAGCCTTCGCGTGGAAAAAGAAAAAGGCCCAGGACTCGAAAGTCCCGAGGCCTCGTTGCCCCTGCGTCGCGGCGCCGACGCCGCTACGCCTCCGCAGGGTGCCAGCGCACGCGGACAACGTCCAGTTTGTTGTGCACTAACCGGCGGGCGGGCGCTACCGGCGCTGGGCAAACGCCCCATGTGGGGGATGCGCTCGCCCCCCTTTTGGGCGATTGCTTCCGAGTGGAACTCGTGCTCGGGGAGAACGCTTCGGTCGCGGAGGGTAGCCGGATGGCCTCTCTGCGCGGCCTGTTCCCCCCGCGATCTGCGCCCGTCATCCTGCCCGTGTGCGTGGCGGCCGCGGCCGTCGTCGCTCTCGCCCTCGTACAGGGCGGCGCCTCCCACCTCGCCGGCCCGGCGGCGGCGCTGCTTCTGGCCGCAACGCTGGCGGAGGCGTTCCCGGTCCCGATCGAGCGCGTTGCGGCCGGCGCGACTTCGTTCGCGAACGTCTTCATCGCCACCGCGGCGGTCGTCTACGGCTGGCGCACGGCAGTGCTGATCGGTGCCGGCTCGATGCTGGCTGTGGAGCTCTACCGGCGGACGCCGGCTGTTCGCATCGCCTACAACAGCGCGCTGTACGCGCTCGCCGCAGCGGCCGCAGGGCTCGGCGTCGAGCCCCTGCCCGATCGGTTCAAGACCGGTCTGCTCGCATCGCTCTGCTTCTACGCCGTCGACGTGATCCTGCTGGCCGCGGTGCTCGCCCGGATTCGCAGCGAGCGCTACCTGTCCGTCGCCCGCAGCTTCTTCCTCTCGACGCTGTCGCCGTTCGTGGTGATGGCGGCGATCACCGGCGTTCTCGTCCAGCTCTGGCGGCAATCGCCCTGGTGGAGCCTGCTGCTCGCGCCTCCGCTCTTCGCGATCGGGAAGCACCAGCGCTCGCTGCTCGAGACCTTGCGACGCCAGCGCGAGCTCGACGCGCTCAAGGACGAGTTCATCGCCGTGATCTCCCACGAGCTCCGGACGCCGCTGGCCTCGGTGTACGGCGCCGCCGTCACGCTCGAGGAGCGCGACGTCGACGACGAGATGCGGTGGCGGCTTCTGGGCGTCATCCGGCGCGAGAGCGGACGGCTCGCGACCGTCGTCAACGACGTCCTCTGGGCCAGCCGCCTGGAGGCGAAGAAGACGAGGCCCGAGCCGGAATGGTGCGACACGGCGCTGCTCGTCAACGAGGCGGTGGCCAGGGCCTCCGAGATCTCGCCCGGGAACGTCTCGATCGTCGTCGAGGCCGACTCGGTGGTGGCCCGTGTCGATCCCGCGCAGCTCCGCATGGTTCTCGCCAACCTGATCGACAACGCCGTCAAGTACTCGCCCCAGGGCGGGACGATCGAGGTCCGGGTCGAGCAGAGCAACGGGCACATTCGCTTCTTCGTCTCGGACGAGGGGATCGGCGTTCCCGAAGCGGAGCGGGAGCGGATCTTCGACAAGTTCATCAGGCTCGACCCGGAGATGAGCCGCGGAATCGGCGGCACCGGGCTCGGGCCTGTACATTTGCCGGGAGCTCGTCGTTCAGATGGGCGGGCGGATCTGGGTGTCAGCAAACCAGCCGCGGGGCTCGACGTTCGCGTTCGAGATCCCGGCGGCGGAAGGAGGAGCAGAGGCATGAAGCAGAAGCTGAAGATCGCAGTCGTCGTCGTGCTCGCAGCCGGAGTGGCGGCGGGCGGAGCGGCGTGGAAGTGGGGCGCGCCAACGAAGGCAACCCCGTCGCACAAGATCGCGGGCTGGTCGTGGGGTAGTGGGGCTGCGAACGTCTACGGCTACGACGGCGGCTCGGCGGCGAAAGTGACTAGCGGCCGCGACGCGTGACGACGAACGACTCGTCGTTGAACCAGAGGCCGTTGTACTTCTGCAGCACTTCCTGAACGGTCGGGAGGTACGAGCCGTCCTGGAGGACTGACTCCAGGCGCTCGTCCTCGATCTGGTTGACGTAGATGATCGCGTTCCAGGCGGCGAAGAGCGTCGACGTGCCGATGCGGTCGCCGATCTCCGACGGCAGCGTGTGCATCTGGTACCGGAACAGCGACTCGGAATCCGAGGGCGGAGTGAGCTCGAAGCCGCCGGCGAGCGGGCCGAGTTGTTCCTCGAGTGCGGCCAGGAGCTCCCGACGCCGGACCTGGAAGGGGTTCTCGTCCGGCCAGATCCTCTGCACCACCTCGAGCGCCGGGTCTTCCCCGTAGGACTGGATCGCCAGCAGCTTCCCCCCGGGGCCGAGGCTGCGCACGAGCGGCGCGAGGACCTTCTCGGCCTTGAACGACGCCGGCATTCGCGCCCGCCACGGCTGCGAGGCGAGGACGAAGTCGTAGTCGCGAGGCGGCCGGCCCGGTGCCGGGATCACCGTGTCGAGCAGAAACTCGTAGTCCGCGCGATAGATCACGAGGACCGACGGCCGAACGTAGGTGGGGTTGCCCGTCTGCGGGCTCGGTTTCGCCTGCCAGCCGTGGTCGAGCACCGGTCCGAGCGCCTCGATCTGCTCGTCGAACTCGGCCGCCGACCTGCCCGAGAGCCGAACCTCGTGCCAGTTGAGGCTCTCGGCCAGCGCGGGATCGCCCGGCATCAGGCCGGGGGCGTCCGCGTAGCTCAGGTTGGTGATCACGAGCACCGTCGCCGGGTGCTCGTGGAAGCGATCGGGCATCTTCTCGAGGCCGAGCCTCACGTCCTCGAGGCTGATCTCCTTCGCCACGGCCAGCAGCGGCACGGTCGGAAAGAAGCGATGCACGTTCCGGATCAGCCGGACGAGGACCGTGGCGTCGCCCATGCCGGCGTCGAAGAGCCGTAGCGCCGGCGGCGTCGGCTGCAACCTGCTCACGACCTCGGACGCGCGCGCTGCCACGACCGCCTTCTCGTTGCACGTGTTCACGAAGGCGAGGTACTTCTGCCGGTTGTCGTAGAACCGGAACGGCGTCGCCGTTGCGCTTCTTGCGTGTCGTCGCCACGACGCGCCGAGTCTAGGCCTTCTTCGGCCGGGCGGCATCCAGGAGGAGGCCAGGTGGTGACCGGCGCCGCCGGCCTCTTGCCTCCTGACCGCATTTCGGGGCAAGCCGCTCGCCACCTAAAAAGCTCGCAATTTGCGGCTTTTCCGGACAAGGGGGCTGAGGGTAGCGACGGAAACGCCGCCCCGCAGGACTCTAAGACTCAGGGCACATAAAAGCCCGACAAGGAGAAGGCCGGGCGCGGGAGAGCGACATGCCACAGCAGACGCTGGAACCCCCGGGAGAGGCAGCGACCTGCACAGCAGATCGATGGAACGTCCGGCCTTCTCGGCTTTCCTTCCTGCCCGACCCGCTGCCCTAACAAACTCCAAACAAGATGTGCAACCGCTGCGCGGGTCGGGTATGCGATTACGGTGGCAACACCGCTGCCGAGAGAGGTGGACGACCGCGACGACTCCTGGGCGTGGCTCGAGCATCACTACCGATCGCACCGGAGTCAGCTCTACGGCGCGGCGATCGGCATCCTCCGCAACGCGCACGACGCCGAGGACGCCATCCAGATTGCGCTGCTGAACGCGTACCGGGCGCTCGCTCGAGGCGACCGGCCGTCGCATCCACGGGCATGGCTCTTCACGATCGTGCTCAACGCCTCCCGACGCCTGTTGAAGACGAGGGCTCAGGCGGCGACTGCGGTCGGAACCTGCGAGCACCAAGCACCGGCGCCGGGAGCCGACGCCATGACTGGAGCTGAAATCATGCGAGCTGTCGCATCTCTTTCGGCTGAGCAGCGCGAGGTCTTCACGCTCCGGGAGCTACGAGGCCTTTCCCACTCCGAGCTGAGCGAGACGCTGGGTGTGTCTCCAGTGGCTGCCGAGAGCCGCCTCGCTCGCGCCCGCCGAAGGCTTCGCGAGGAGCTCGCCGTCCCGGACGACCTGATCGCGCGGCCGCGCCGGCGCCCGCTGCTCGGGATCCCGAACGTCCTCGCGGTGATGCGGGCAATGCCGATGCCAGGCGCCATCAAGGTTGCCGGCATCGTCGGAGCGGTTGCGCTCGCACCGGCGGTGACGGTCGGAGTGCGGGGCGACCAGGAGCGGCCGCCCCGGGCGGCCCCGCACGCGGTCGTCAGTCCCGCGACCGGAAACGGGCAGGCTCATGTTCCGGGCGAGCCGGCTGGGCCGGCGACGAGCCGAGGGCCCAGCACACCCTCGGCATCGACGGCTCCAACGAGCGAGCGCCCGTCGCCGCGAGCGCTGCCGCAGGCGGCAGGCTCGGCTCACCGAGCGAGCGCCCCCGCAGCTGGCGGCACAGCCGCGACGCGCTCCGACTCGGTTTCCGTGCAGCGACCAGCAACAGGAGGCGCCGAGCAGCCTGTCGGCGCAACCTCCCACTCACTGGCAGCGGCGCAGGGGCCGGCGAAAGGGCGCACGGCGGTGGGTGCCGCCGGTGAGCAGGCCGTGACCGTTCCCAGCGTTGCCGCTCCGAGCGTGACCACGCCCAGCGTGACGACTCCCAGCGTTACCGCTCCGAGCGCCACCATTCCGAGTGTGACGACTCCGAGTGTGACGACTCCGAGCGTTACCGTCCCGAGCGTGACCACGCCCAGCGTGACGACTCCCAGCGTTACCGCCCCGAGCGCCACCATTCCGAGTGTGACGACTCCGAGCGTTACTACGCCCAGCGTCACGGTCCCGAGTGACCCGGTTCCGACCGTTACGGTTCCTGCGTTGCCCCAGCCTTAGCCGGCTTCGCCGATCGGGTAGACGGTTGCCCAGCGCGTGGCTCGGAGCGATCGTGGATGCCCCCGGCAAGAATCGAACTTGCGCACGCGGTTTAGGAAACCGCTGCTCTATCCACTGAGCTACGGGGGCTTTTGGCTCAACCATGCGGCTCAAGCCGCATTTACGTTCTATCCACTCTAGCGCCGACTGTTCCCAGCCTCCCTTTCTCGAGGGACCAGGGTCTCGCAAACGGGATCAAGTAGGCGCGGCCTCGCCGAGCGCCGCTCACGGATCAGCGCGAACGGCGCCGAGCGGGCGACGAAGGAGTGGTGGAATTGAACGAGCCGTTACCATCCAGCGGCGATGGAGCTGAACAGGCTTATTGGGATTGCGTGGAAGCGGCGCTGGCTGATCGTGCTCGTCGTCGCTGTTGCGGTCGGCCTGGCGGCGGCGCTGGCGTTCACTCGGCCCGCGGAGTACGAGGCCACCGCAACCCTCGCACTGACGCCGGACGTCCGCCAGGGCCAAGGCTTTGTCGCTTCCGACAGCATCTCGGCGCTGCTGAGCACCTACGCCGCGATGGCCAAAGCCGAGGTCAACGTCAACCGCGCCGAGCGATTGCTGGGCCGGCCGCTGCCGGGCAAGGTGGACACCTCGACGGGGGCAGGCAGCGGCATCCTGCGAGTGGTCGGACGCGCGAAGGATCCGCAAGACGCGGCGCTTACCGCACGAACGGCCGCTGAGGCCTTCGCGCGCTCGATCTCGGGCAACCGCCTCGTGCTCGTCACGCTCGTAGACCCGGCCGAGCCGCCGGGCTCGCCCGTCCAACCTCGCCCGCCACTGATCATCGGCACCGCGGCGCTGCTCGGCCTGTTGACGGGCCTGCTGCTGGCATTCGCCGTCGAGCGGCTCCGCAGCCGCGTCGACACCTCGGAGGACGTAGCGGAGATCACCGAGGCGCCGATCCTCGGCCGGCTTCCGCGCCACCCGACGCTGCAGCGTGGGCCGGCACGGCTGATCTGGGACGAGGAGAGGCTAATCGATCAGCAAGAAGGCTTCCGCGCGCTGCGCACGAACGTGCAGTTCCTGCTCACAGAAAGCGATCGGCTGATCCAGGTCACGAGCCCGGAGCAGTCGCAGGGAAAGTCGACGATCGTCGCCAACCTCGGCGTGGCACTCAGCCAGGTCGGCATCGAGACGGTGATCGTCGACTGCGACCTCCGCTCACCCAGCCAGCATCTCATCTTCGGGCTCGACAACTCCGAGGGCCTTTCGACGACGATGGCGCTGGGCGACGAAGAGCCGCTGCTGAAGAGCACCGCCTACCCGAAACTGTGGGTGCTCACGAGCGGCCCGAAGCCGGCCCTGCCGACCGAGATGCTGGCGATCCGCGCCGCGGCGCTGTGCGAACAGCTGCGAGCGTTCAACGCACTCGTGCTGATCGACACTCCGCCGCTGCTGCCGGTAAACGACGCGCGGCTGATCGCGCCACACACGGATGCCGTGCTGTTGGTGGTCACCGCCAAACGCACCAAGCCGTCGGCAGTGCGCGCCGCACTCGTGCGTCTGCAGCTCGTCGGCACACGCATCGTCGGAGTCGTGCTCAACGAGTCGGCCGACGGCAGTGCCGAGATCGGCGACTACTACCAAACGCACCAGGCTCTCGAGCCCAGCAAGCCGCCGCTCAAGGGAGCATGACGGGTAGGACGGCCGCTGCCGGCGGCTGGCTGCTTCTGCCTGGAATGATGCTGGCAGCACTCGTCGGCGTGGCCTCCGGCGTCGCGCCGGTGCTTGCGCTCGGCGGCGCCGCCGCGCTCGTCGTGCTCGGTCTGGTTCTCGCCGACGCGACCGCCCTGCTGGTGGTGCTCGTCGCGGCGTTCCCGTGGGACGACGCGCTCCCCTATCCGTCGGAGACGGTCTCGCTGATCAAGATCCTCGGCGCGCTCCTCTTCGTCGGCTACGTGCTGCGGGCGCTGGCACGCTCCGAGTCCGTCCTCGTGCCGCCGACACTTATGCCGCTGGTGATCTTCACGATCATGATGCTGCTCTCGCTCGTGGTCTCCGAAGACATCGCGGAGGGCATTACGAAGGCACTGCGCTACCTGCTCTTCGCCACCTTCTTCTTCGTGTTCGTGCAGCTCGTCCGCACGCGTGTCGGGTTGCTCATGGGTGATCCGGGTCCTGACGTTGTCTGCGAGCGCCGCGGCAGCGGTCGGCCTGGCCGCCTTCCTGGCCGGATCAGTCAGCCCGTGCTTCGGGCCCGATCGGCGAGGCGAACGACTTCGCGTTCCTGCTTGCGTCCGTGATCCCGCTCGCGGTCTACCTCGCCCGCTACGACGGCGCGCGTCGAGGCGGGTGGTGGGCTCGAGGCTTGTGGTGGGGATGCGTGCTCGTGCTGGCGGCAACGGTCCTCGCCACGCTGTCCCGCGGAGCACTGGTCGGGCTGCTCGCGCTGGCGCTGTGGGCGGCGGCGACCCGACGCGTGCCGGTCCGCGGGCTGGTCTCCGGGGCGCTCGTGGTGCTCGGCATCGTGGCGCTGGCGGTGCTCTTCTGGGGGCCGCTGATCTCCGAGCGGCTGACCGAGAAGGGCGTGATCGGCCACAAGAACGTGGCCTCGCGCAAGGCCCTGTGGTCGGGTGCGGTGCGGATGGCGGCCGACAAGCCGTTGCTCGGGGTCGGGACCGGCCAGTACGGAGTGCGCGCCCCCGAGTACGTTCTCGGTGAGCCGCTCGGCATCCGTCGCCCGGTCGCGCACAACTCCTACCTCGAGGTGCTCGCCGAGGACGGAGTGATTGCCTTCGGTGCTTTCATCGCCTTCCTCGCCGGGTCCTGGAGGCTGCTCAGGCTCGCTCGCCGGCACTCGGTCGAGCACGGCGACGTCGACGGTATCCGGTTGGTGACCGCAACCCAGGCAAGCATGGTGGTTGCGCTCGTGGCGGCGAGCTTTCTCAGCGTCCAGATCACGGCGCCCCTCTGGCTGCTAGCCGCGATGTCGGTCGCCTTGGCAGGCCCCGCGCTCGCTGTGAGGCGAGCGCCGCTGCCCGCGCGGGCGGCGCAGCTGGTCAGTTGAGGGTCGTTCTCGTCACTTCGATCCCGGCCGGGGGGCCGGTCGAGCACGCGATCCTGCTCGCGCGCGAGCTGGTGCATGCCGGCGTCACTGTCCGGGCCATCGTCTGCAACGAGGCACTGGCCGGCCGCTTCGCCGCCGTGGGCGCGGAGCCACGCGTGCTCCCGCTGCGGCCGGGCTTCGACGCCCCCGCAGCAGCCAGGCTCGCCCGCGCTTGCCACGGATTTGACGTCGTGCACAGCCACGACCGGCGCAGCGGCCTCTGGGCGCGATTGGCGCCGCGGCCCCGCCGCGGAGGCGTACGCGTGCACTCGCTGCACGGGTTACCGGAGCCCTACATGCCTCTGCCGGTGGGCCCGGCGAGGCCCGGCCTGCGCGCCGCACTGCTGTACGGGGGCGTGGAGCGAGCCCTCGCCGCCCGCACGGATGCGCTCGTCGTGCCGACCCACGCCGCGCGCGGACCTGCTCGCTGCGCGTGTGCGCTACCCGCGGGCAGCGCTCACCGTCGTGCCGAACGGAGTCGACCCGGTCGACGCGGTGGCCGGGACGGGCGAGCTGGTCGGCACGGTGGCTGCTCTCGAGCCGGTCAAGGGAGTGGACGTCTTCCTCCGCGCGGCGGCCGAGGTACGGCGTTCACGGCCTTCGCAGCGCTTCGCCGTCGCAGGCGAAGGGTCGCTCGAGAGCGAGTTGCGCGCCCTAGCAGCGCGACTGGGGCTCGGCGACGCGGTCGAGTTCCTCGGCTACGCACCGAGCGCCACCGTGCTGCCCCGCCTCGTGGCATTCGTGCTCGCCTCGCACATGGAGACAAGCGGGATGGCGCTGCTCGAGGCAATAGCCGCCGGCGTTCCGGCAATCGCCACGAGGGTCGGCGGCATCCCGGAGACCGCCTGCGGGGCCGAGCTCGTGCCGCCCAACGACCCCACCGCGCTTGCGGCGGCGATCCTACGGGTACTCGATGACCCGGCCGCCGCCGGCGAACGGGCTGCCCGCGCGCGCGAGGACGCCCGCCGTGAGTTCACCCCGCCACGAACGGCGGCCCAGATGCTGGCGGTATACAAGCGCGCTCTGGACCGGCAAGGCCGGGCTCGGGGCCGCGGCGCGCTCGCCCGGCACGGCGACGGCTCCTCGACGCAGGCGGCGCGGCCACGGATCCTCATGGTCGTGGGGGGGATGGGTATGGGCGGCGCCGAGCGCATCGTCGTGTCGCTGGCCTCGCACCTACTCGAGGAGGGGCACCAGGTCGCGGTGGCCGCGCCCGCCGGCGCCCTGGATGCCGAGCTTGCCGCGCTCGGCGTGGCGCGGTTCACGTTCCCCGAGCGCGGGCGGTCAAAGGTCGGAGCGCTCCTGAGCGCGCTGGCGGTGAGCCGGGCGGTCCGCGCGAGCGGCGCGGAGGTAGTGCATGCACACAACGTGAAGGCGGCGGCGCTGGCGTGGGCGGGAGGGCGGATCGCGCGCCGGCGCGTGCCCGTGCTCGTCACGTTCCACGGGATCGCGGCCCGCGATGATGCCGCCGCCGGGCTGCTGCTGCGCCGCATGGACCGCATCGCGTGCGTGGCCGACGAGCTCGCCGGCCGGCTGCACATCGCCGGCGTACCGCCGGAGCGTCTGCTCGTCGTCCCGAACGCGGTCGCACCCGCCGAACGCCTCGACGATGCCCGCCGCGCGGCGATCGACGAGGCGCTCGAGCTCGAGGGAGCGCCCGTCGTCGTCGCCGTCGGCCGGCTTGTGCCGGCGAAGGCACACGACCGCCTTCTGCGCGCCGCTGCGCTGGTCCCGAGCGACGTCCGCTTCCTGCTCGTCGGCGACGGCCCGGAGCGGTCGCGGCTCGAGCGGCTCGCCACGGAGTTGGGGCTCGACAGCCGCGTACGTTTCACCGGCATGCGCTCCGACGCGCGGGAACTGATCGCCCGCGCGCAGCTCGTCGTGTTCACCTCGGAGTCGGAGGGCCTGCCGCTCGCGGCGCTCGAGGCCCTCGACGCCGACGTTCCAGTGCTCGCGCCGCCCGTCGCCGGCATTCGCGAGCTGGTCGCGGCAGGCGCGTGCGTACCGCTTTCGTCCACAGAGCCGGCTACGATCGCCGCGGTCATCGAGGGGCTGCTCCGCAACGATGGCCGCCGTGCCGAGCTTGGCGCCGCCGGCCGCGCGCTGATCCGCGAGCGCTACTCACCAGCGCGGATGTACGAGACCTACGACGCGCTGTACGCGAGTCTTACCGCTTTACGTGCTTGACGAGGATCAGCGCACCGCCTCAGCCCAACGCGGCGACGTACGACGCGTACAGGGCCTCCAGCTCGCCCGTGACTCGCTCCCAGCGGTAGCGCTGCGCGTGCACGCGGGCGCGCGCTCCGAGCGCCGCAGCGCGCGGGAGGTCGCCGAGCAGCGCAGCGAGGGCGTCGCCGAGCGCCGCGGGGTCGTCCTCGACGAGCCCATGCTCACCGGCCGCGAAGCCGATTCGGCCCACCCCGAGCGGCGTCCCGACGACTGGCCGCGCCGCAGCCATGGCCTCCAACGCCTTCAACCGCGTCCCGCCGCCGGCCCACAACGGAACGACCACCACCGCTGCCGTCGTCAGTAGCTCACGGAGGTCGTCGAGCAAACCGAGTACCTCCACCCCCGGGGGCGTGTCGAGCGCGTCGCTCATCGCCCCAGCAATGGCGAGCCTCGCCTCCGGCCGTGCCGCTAGCGTCCGCGGCCAGCCCTCGCGCAGGAACCGCATCAGCCCGTCACGATTGGGCCAGTAGCCGAAGTGGCCGAAGGCCACGACCAGCTCCTGGCGCGCGGGCTGCTCGGGAATTGCGAACAGCTCGGCGTCCACGCCGTTGGGCACGACGAGCGGCCGCCCGCCGAGCGCGGCTACCGCGGAGGCGTCGTGCTGGGAGACACACAGCACTCGGTCGACTGCGGGGAACGCGCGACGCTCCTGCACTGCCACCGCGCGAGCGTGGTAGCGCCCCCGCACGCCCGCTCTCGCGACCTCGGAGTCCAGGTTGTGCAGGCTGAGCACGACAGGCGTTCCCGGCCGACGGTCGCGGTAGTAGGCGCTGATCGTGTGCTCGAGCTGGATGAATGCGGGCGGCGGCGGCGGTGTGAGGCGCTCCGCCACCGGCGCCAGGTATGGGCTCGGTCGACGCGCGAGGTGTTGCGCCACCCGATCACGCAGCCTCGGCGTGAACGGCGTCAGCTCGACCTCCCAGCCGCGCTCACGCAGCACTGCTACGTGCTCCGGCGGCGCGTCGTCGGCGGTCAGGAGGTGCGGGCGCACGCCCGCTCGCTCCATCGCCTCGAGCAGGCGCAGGGTGCGCTTCTGGCCGCCGCTCCAGGGCGGGTACGGCAGTAGCGGCGAGACGACGAGCGCGTGTGGCACGAGCGTGAGTGTGTCTCACGGATGTGATGATCCGCGGCATGCGGATCCTCGTCTGCGCCACCGAGGCACCCCTTCTGCCGCTGAACGGGATGCGCCTGCAGCTGCACGAGCTCGTGCGCGGCCTCGCCGCGCGCCACGAAGTCTGTGTGGTCGCCTACCGCTGGCCGGAACAGACCGGAATCGGACCCTCCGGCGTCGAGTTGCTCGAGCTGCAGCCGCCGCGCGGCGGCGCACTGCCGCGTGTAGCGGGCTGGGCAGGCGCGCTCGCGCGGCGCGAGCCGGTCGAGGCGGTCAAGCTCGCCCCACCGATGTGCAAGCGGATTGCCGCGCTGCGCCGTGTGCGCACGTTCGACGTCGCTCACGTGATGATCGGCGCCCTCGCCGGCGTGGCGCCGGCGCTCCGCGGCTTACCGGCAGTGATTGCACCGCTGGACGCGTGGCACCTCAACGTGCGGGCACAGGCGCAAATGGCGGACCGGTGGCAGCGTCCAGCGCTGCACGCGCAGGAGCGCTTCGTGCAGACGTTCACGGCGACCCGCTACCGCCCCTTCGCGCGCGCCGTTTTCGTCACCGACGAGGACGCGCGTGCCGCGCGCGAGCTCGACCCCTCGTTGCGCACGGCTGTAATCGGCAACGGAATCGACACCGAACGCTTCCGGCCCGATCCGGGCGTGGCGCCCGTACCCGGCCGGATCCTCTTCACAGGGGCGCTACATGCTCCCGCCAACGAGGCCGCCGCCCTGCTGCTCGCCGACGCGATCCTGCCCGCCGTGCGCAGGCGGTTGCCGGGCGCGCAGCTGTGCCTCGCCGGCCGCGCACCCGGCCCGCGTGTGCGCACGCTCGCCGGACGGCCCGGGATCGAAGTCGCCGCCGACGTGCCTGATCTGGTGCCGTGGTTGCGAAGTGCTGAAGTGTTCGCATGTCCGATGATCAGCGGTACCGGGATGAAGAACAAGCTGCTCGAGGCGCTCGCGACCGGGGCGGCGTGCGTCGCGACGCCGCTCTCCTGTCAGGGGCTGTCGGTCCGCGACGGTGAGGAACTGCTGATCACCGAGCCCGGTCCAGGGTTCGTGGACGCCGTGGCCGGCCTGCTCGATGACCCGGCGCGCCGGCGGGCACTCGGCGCGGCCGGTCGCGCATACAGCGAGACACATCACAGCTGGAACTCGGTCGTCACAGAATACGAGCGCCTCTACGCCGAAGTCGCTGCGTGACCGTCCCGACGCACGCAGACAAGCGCGTGGACATCGACGTCGCCGCCGCGACGACGGGCGCGAGCGTCCTCCGCGGCGGGATGTGGTTCCTCGCCGGCGGGCTGCTGCCGCAGGCCTTCACGCTCATCCTCTCCGTTGCTGCCGCCCGCTTCCTCGGCCCCGACGCGATGGGCCGCCAGAGCTTCATTGCATTCGTCGTGCTGTCGACCACCGCCGTAGTGGGCGGAGGGCTGGCGACCGCGGTCATGCGGTCCGTCGCCGAGGCGCTCGGGGCTGGCCGCCGAGCGGAGGCGCGCGGGCTCGTCCGGTGGGCCCAGAGGATCCGATTCGGTGCCGCGGTCGCCGGCGGGGCGGGCGTGCTCGCGCTCGCAATTGCGAGCTCGGATCTCCGGCTCGCGTGGACGCTGGCGGCTGCGGCGACCACGCTCGGGATCCTCCAAATGATCCCGAACGCCGTTCTGTTGGCGGCACAGCGGTTCCGCGAGTCCGCTGCCGTCGGCCTCGTCACCGGCGGCGCCGCGGTGCCCGTGACGATCATCGTGCTCGCACTCGGCGGCGGGATCGCCGGGATGTTCGCGGTCGAGGCCGTGATAGTGGCCGCGAACCTCGTCTGGACGAGCCTACTCAGCCGGCGCGCCCTCGACGAGGTGGCGCCTGTGCCGGAGCTCGAGGACGCGGCGATGCGGCGCTCGGCGAAGCGGTACGCGCTTTACGCGACCGCCGGCGGCATGCTGACCATCGTTGTCTGGCGGCGCTCGGAGTTCTTCTTTCTCGCGGGCTACTCGAGTGACGCTGAGCTCGCGCTCTACTCGATCGCCTTCGCAGCGGCGACCGTGCTGATGACGGTCACGGATAAGCTGGCGGGGGCGATGTCGCCGGCCCTCGCCACGCTTCACGGCGCCGGGGAGGCCGACCGGCTGCGCTCGGGCCACAAGCGCACGCTGAGGCTGCTGTTCCTGCTCGGGCTGCCGCTGCTCGCGCTGGCCGCGGGTGGCGGGCCGGCCGCCATCAGGGTGGTCTACGGCGAGGAATACGCCGGCGCCGGCTCCGTGCTGCTCGTGCTGCTGCTCGCGCTCCCGTTCATGCCGCTGTGGAGCCTGAGCGTCTCGCTGCTTGCCGCCGTGGGGGACGCGCGCTCCCCGCTGCTCGCCGCTGCCGCCGCCGCGGTGCTCAATGTCGCGCTCGCGATCGCGCTCGTGCCGCGGCTGGACGCCGTCGGCGCAGCGATCGCCAGCGTCTGCGCTCAGGCGCTCGCCACGCTGCTGCTCGCCCGCAGCGCGCGCCGCCGCATCGGCCGCTCCACGAGTGGCGTCAGCGCGGGACCGCTCGGCTGCGCGATCGCCGTCTCGGCCGTCGCGGGCGCGACGACGTGGGCGATCGCCGACGGTCTCGGCGGGCCGGCAGGCCTCGCGATCGGACTAGTGGCCGGGCTGGCGCTGCTGTGGGCCGGCTTCGCCACGCTGCGGCCGCTCGCCGCCGAGGACGCCCGCTGGCTCGACGAGCAGGTCGGCGACCGGCTTGGCGGGCGGGTCGGCGCCCTCGCGCGCCGGTTCGGGAGATAATCGCGGACCGGACGCGTTGCGCAGACGCCGCGAGCGGAAAGAATGGCAGTCGGGACGAGTCGAAACGGCGCCCCGATCGCAGGCGACGTCGTCCATCCCCCCGGCTGAGGGCACTCCGGCGGAGGAGAGCTCGATCTCGAAGAAGGACCGGGCAATCGTCAGCGCGGCGTTGTTCACCCAGACGTCGACCTCATGCGACCAGGCCGGATGCCCTGCAAGAAACGGAGCTTGCGCGCGGTTTGGGTAAAACCGCTGCTCTATTCACTGAGCTACGGGGCTCTTTGGCTCAACCATGCGGCTTACGCCGCATTTACGTTCTATCCACTCTAGCGCCGACTGTTCCTAGCCTCCGTTCCCTATGCGTGGACAGCCTGCGCTTGGACGGTCGTCCAGTTGCGGCAAGGCGATCCTGCGCGCGAGCGGCTACAAGCCTTTCCACGACGAGGCCCAGGGGTTTTCGCGTGACCGTCGGGAGGCCGACGCCGCGGCGTCGGACGGTCGCCTTCATTGTCGTCACCTTCGGGGCGACCCAGGGCCGCCTCGGCCTGGCAGGCGGAGCCGCCGCCGCGGCAGTTGTCGCCATCTTCGTCGAGATCAGGCAACCTCCAGACACGGGACCTCGCTCCGCGAGTCAGGCTGCGGCGAGAGCGCTGCGTTCAGGCCGACTGCTGGAGCTGTCCTATACTCAATTGATAAGAACATGAAGCAGCGCGAGTCCTGCGGTGCGTCGCTCGCGCGGTGATGCGGACAGATCCGCCAAGGTTGGATCTGCACGGACAGTCGAGGAATCTGGGGAGTCACCTTAGTGAAACCATTGGTGCTGGTTACCGGAGGCGCGGGCTTCATCGGGTCGTACATCGTCCGTCTGTTGCTTGAGGCTGGATACCCGGTGCGGGTTTACGACAGCCTCGTTGAGCAGGTTCACGACGGCTCTGCACCGAGGCGGTTGCCCGATGAGGTCGAGTTCATCCGTGCCGACGTGCGTGACGCAGACTCGTTATCTCGTGCGCTTCAGGGAGTTGAGATCGTCATCCACGATGCCGCCGAGGTCGGCGTCGGCCAGTCGATGTACGAGATGGTCCGGTACGTAGGCGCGAATACCCTCGGGACTGCTGTGCTTCTCGAAGCGATCACGAGCAAGCCCAGTTCCGTCGGCAAGGTGGTCGTGGCGTCCTCGATGTCGATCTATGGGGAGGGCTCGTACCGTTGTCCGGACCATGGCCTCGTGTATCCGTCGCTTCGGAGTGACGCCCTTCTCGAGGATCGCGATTGGGAGGTGCGATGCCCTCTTTGTCAGTCGGCCGTTGTAGGAGTTGCGACCGACGAGGATAAACCGCTGCACCCGACGTCGATTTACGCTATTTCCAAGATGGATCAGGAGCTGATGTGCCTCGCCGTCGGCGCTGCCTATCGCATTCCGGTTGTGGCTCTTCGCTACTTCAACACGTACGGCCCTGGCCAAGCACTCTCAAACCCGTACACCGGCGTGGCGGCCATTTTTAGCTCACGCCTACTAAATCGCAAGCACCCGCTTGTCTTTGAAGATGGCCTCCAGAGTCGCGATTTCATCCACGTTCGAGACATCGCCCGCGCGAACCTGCTCGCGGTTGAGACAAGTCGCGCTGATGGTCAAGCACTGAACGTGGGCACCGGCCAACCGCGAACGGTGCTCGACGTGGCTCGAACTCTGGCAGCTGCGCTCGGCGTCGAGATCGAGCCTCAGATCGCTGATGAGTTCCGCTCGGGCGACATCCGGCATTGCTGGGCAGATGCCACCAAAGCACGAGAGGTGCTGGGGTTCCAGGCCGACATCGATTTCAATTCGGGTGTCGCCGAGCTTGTTGAATGGGCGGCAAGCCAGGAAGCGGTCGACCGCACAGATGATGCTCATGATCAGCTGGCACAACGAGGCCTCACTCGGTGAGATGGGGAGGCCCCTCAGTGTCGAAGTAGGGTCACGGGCTGATCTCCATTGGGCTCGCCGAGATCCCGGGATTCGCATTCTCAATTGCGTCTCAGGTCAAAGAGGCAACTAGTTTTGTTTGAACAGTGCGGGGGGATCCCCCGCGCTAGCGTCGGCGCAAAATGCCGTCAGTCCGTTCCGCGCATGGTCCGGAGGCGAAATCAGGCAGTTTGGGCCGCTGAACGGGCGTCTGGCACTTGCAGCATTCCTTCTTCGCTGGCTCGCGTGCAAGCATGCGCAGCAGCGTCCCCCTGGAAGAGGTAGACGCATCCGTGAACAGCTCCCGTCTCGCTGTGCGACGGCACGGCCGGGTAGGCAACGCGGACATCAGGCGGCAGAGAGAGGAAGCTCTCGTCGAAGTCGCGTCCTCCCCATGTGTCGTAGGCGTAGCCGACGTCGTGCGGCACCTTGAAGTCATCGATTACGACCACGAGATCGTTCCAGCCGTCGACAAGTGCGGACACCTCGAGGGGAAGCGGCGGAACGTCCGTCCACCAATGTGCGTCAAGGTACGCGAACAGTCGCGACGTCGAGGCGTGCGGGATCCTGCGGATCAGCTCGAGAGATGGACAGCGGTGGACGCGCGTGTTTGGGAAGCGGCGCAGCCGATGGCGCGCAATCGCGGCGAACGAGCGCTTGAGTTCGGCCGTGTGAACGGGCTTGCCATACTCGGACAGCATCTCCGTTGTGTGCCCAAAGAACGTCCCCGTCTCGAGGAAATAGTCAGGCTGAAAAACGTCGATAATCGACCGTATCGCGTCGATCCGCGCCTGCTGCCCGTTAAATGGCTTGCCCATTCCGGGCCACATGATCCGTCCCCTGCCGGTGAAGTACCAGCGTAGGAGAGAGGCTTCGACACGCACCTCGTGGGATCGTTGCCGAAGCCAGTTCGCAAGGCGGGACCGCTCAGGGTCACGAAGCGAGGAAGGCACAGCGCCAGCCTAACTCGCAGCCTCACAAGGCGCGGGCGCACGGCCTGGGCGGCGGCCGACGAGGGCGGCGTCCGCCGGCGAGAGGATGTCCTCGCCTCCGTCACGCTTTCGCGCGCAGACCGCTCTCGCCGCCTTGGGTGCGCTCCGAGTCGGCAGCGATACTAAGAAGCGAGCGCTGCTGCTCGGGGTGACCGCATGAGGGATTGAACTCCACCTCAGCGCCCTAGAACACCCGCCTGGCGAAGGCTTTGCTGGAGGAGCGGGATGAGTTTCGGAGCGATCTCGGCGCTGATGTGACTGCCGTCCGTGAACGCCGGCACCTGATCGATGACTGGTGGGCAGGTTAGGTCGATACAGAACCAGGGGGTGGTGTCGACGAACGCCACCTGCAGGCTCGAGGCGGCGTGCCGTTCGAGCGCCACGTTCGCGCCGTCGTCCTGAGAGAGCTCTGCTTTGCAAGAAGACACGTCCGAGTTGCCGCCGAGGCAGTACGTGAAGTTCGGGACGATCGGCGTGTGACCGAGGACGACTACATGTTTGGCGACGGCTTTGAAGCGACGAAGTGCGTCCACCATCGCCTGTTCGGAAGGCACGCCGTCTTCCGAGAGAATGACTAGGTCGACCCGCATCCTCTTGAGTTCCTTGCGCGTCTGTGCTTGGAGAGCGGGGCAGTCCTTGTTCTCGGGCGGTGTGGGCGCGGCGTTCTCGGAGACCGTCGCCCATCCACACCAAGTACGTGTGAACTTGTGAAGCGCCCAGGTCTGGGGGTCGAGAGCGCCCTGAAGCGTCGCCAGCCACATTCCCGCGTGCGAGTCGCCAGTGATGGCCGCAACGTTGCGGGCGTTTGGTTTGCCCCACGTGCACGCTGCCTCGTGCTGGACAATCTCAAGCCGGTAACCCTCGCACGGGTACGCGGGAACGTTTGCCAAGTGTGACTTCAGAGGTTGCAGCCTTTGAGGAAGGACGCCAACGGTGAGGCTTCGGCGGACTTCAGCCTGCCAGCGCGACAGGACTGTCTGGTAACTCTCGTTTGAGGCCGTCGTAGCGTTCTGAGTGTCACGTCTTGAGCCGCCGTCGGCCGAAGCCTGACGCGCCTTTCGTTCTCCAGCATCTGCGGAGGAAGCCGTGGGCATCGCCTGCCGAGATCCCTTCGCCGGCGTGACGTTTGCCGCGCTAGGTTCGATGGCACCCTGCGCCGAGTGTTCGCGATGTGTCGCGACCACGAAAAGCGCGGCAAGCAGTGCCACCGCGCCGAGGGTGGCGGCCGGGAACGCCAGTCGTCCCAAATGAATACGATCGAGGAGCCCGTCGATACGGCCGGACTCGTATCCGAGCGGCATCTTCCGGAATGGGCGCTCGATGAAGTAGAAGCTCGCGACTGCGATCAAGAACGTCGCTCCCAAAATCTCGAGCCGGGTCGAAAGGCGCATGCTTGCGTGCGGGAACAATGCGGCGGCGAAGATGATCAGCGGCCAGTGCCAGAGGTAGAGCGAGTAGGAAATCCGCCCGGTGAAGCGCATTGGGCCCATGCCTAGGATGCGATTCGCGAGCGGGGTGTCTCGCTGAGACCTGCGACGATCAGGAAGGCTGTGCCGAGGGTTGGGAGAAGCGCTATATAGCCGGGGAATGCGCTGTTGGAATCGATGACGCCGCAGCCGGCGACAAGGAAGATCACGCCCGCGACGGATGCGGCGGTCGCTCCTCGGGAGCCGATCGTAGTGGCGCGCGTCGTCCCAACCGCGATCAGCGCGCCGAGAGCGAGTTCCCAAGCCCGAGTGAAAGTCGAGAAGTAGGCACTTGCCGGGTTGCTTGCGGTATCCAGAACCGACCAGACGAACGAGGCAGCTCCGATTGCCGCGAGGATGAGCGCGAGCCGCAACCGCCAACCAACGTGCTTGCCGAAGATCGCCAAACCCCGAGCGCAGGTTGCGACGAGGAGGAACAAAACCGGCCAGACGAAGTAGAACTGCTCTTCGACTGCCAGCGACCAATAGTGGTTGAAGGGAGAGCTGGTCGTAAGGCCCGCAGCGAAGTAATCATTGGCCTGGCGAATGAAGTTGATGTTTGAACCAAACAGCGCCGCCCACACAGCATCGCGTTGCACCTGTTGGATCCGTAACGAGTTCAGCAGCAGGTGAGACGCGACCAAGATTGCAACGATCACTGCGAGCGCGGCCGGGAGGATCCTCCTGGCGCGCCTCAGATAGAAATGGCTGATCGAGATCGACCCCCGGCCGCGTCTCGCCTCTGCCTTGTCTGCGTACTCGGCCGCGAGCAGACTGGTGATCAAGTAGCCAGAAATGACGAAGAACACATCGACGCCGATGAACCCCCCATCGAACCCCCGGAACGCCAGGTGATCGAAAATCACCAGTAGGACCGCGACCGCACGCAGACCCTCGATGTCCGCGCGAAATCGAATCCCCGTCATCGCCGCCAAACCAAGCTCTCCCTCTCCGGTGCCGGTCATTGTGACAAGCGCGGAACGCTACTGCCGCGAAAGGCCGCTGGACCGGCCGGCGAAAGTTCGACCCTGCTGCTGGCCTTGTGCTGAGCATCGAAGGCTGACCGCGGCACGCTCGCGATGATGCCGGTTGGCCAACGGCGACGGCTGACGGGTCGCGTTAGGCCGCCGCATTGACCACCGGCGTCGCCGCGGCTACTCCTCTACCGTTGGTTCCTCTTGCGGAGCCTCTCGGGTCGGCAAAGTCGCAAGCTTCCCGACGCCGGCGCGGCCCGTCTCGCCCGCCCGCTCGACGAGCTCCTGCACCGCAGAACCGAGATCCGTTCCGCGTCGCTCGATCTCGGTCAGCAGCGACTTCAGGAAGGTGGTGAGCTGTTCTCGCGCCCGTACCCCCAGTTGCTCGGCGTCCCGAGCCTGCTGCTCGAACGCGTGCGCCCTCGACTTCGCCTCGCCAAGGATCTTCTCGGCCTCGGCCGCGGCCGCCTGAAGGCGTGCTTCCGCCTCCCGCTCGTACTTGGCCTTCAGTTCCTTGCCCTCGCGCTCGCTGTCGGCTCGAACACGTGACGCGACGATAAGCGCTTCGGTGATCTCCTTCTCCTTCTCCTGCACTGCCGGAAGTCGGCTCTCGAGCTCTTCGACGCGGGTCTGCGCGACGCCACGTTCCGACAAGAGTGTCGTCAGGATCGTCTTGAGCTCGTCGAAGAGACCGTCCGTCGCCTTCCGGTCGTAGCCCCTGAATGCGATCGGGAGCGAACGTTCGTCGATCAGCTTGATGGTGTGTTTTCTGTCATAAGCCGATTCTCTCCTTACTTCTACGAGTCTGCAAGTTCGCGCCGCGAGCCGGCCTGATCTGGTCTCAGTACCTTCGCTTCCGTTGGTTGCTCGAGCGAGTGGTTATTCGTGGGTCCGGCCCCTGGGGCACGCCGAGCCGCCGCGAGGAGATCGCGGAGCAAGGTCATGACGTCTTGCCGAGTCCGATCGGCGAGCTCGCGTTGCCGAGCCACGTTCCGCTCGGCCTCGGCCTGCTGCAGCTCGGCAGCGTCGACAATCGCCTGCGCCTTCTCCTGCGCCTCTCGGATGATGCCACGCGCGCTGCGCTTCGCATCTTCGCTGATCTCCTCGGCCGCGCGGCCCGCCGTCTCGCGGGCTGCGGCGATCCGCGCCTCGCTCGCATCCTCGGCTGGGGCGACGATCCCAGCCGCCTGCTCCTTCGCCGCCGAGACGATCGAATGCGCTTCACGCCGGGCCTGCTCGAGGGCGCGCTCGGCATCGCGGACAGCAGCCGCCTCGCGCAGGTCAGGCTCTTGCTCGCCAGGACTGCCGGCGGCGGGGCGCTGCGCGTGCCCCAGCTTGCGTACCTCCTTGCGCCGTCCGCGTGCCAGCCGGAGCCTGCCGCGCACCGGCGCAACCAGGAAGACCAGGGCGACGACGGCCAGAGCTGCCCCGATACCTGCGATTGCAGGGATCATGGAGCCGACACCCCGCGTGTGACCCAGTCTCCACTCACGACCGGCGGTGCCCATGGCGCATCACTTCGAGTCATCGCAGGGATCGTAACCCGTTTATCCCTGCAATTCGGCCGGCCCGGCAGTTGTCGTTTCGCAAATCCGATTCTTGGCCATAGAATTGCCGAAGGACGCCGCGGGAGAGTAAGGGAGACACGAACCTGCGGCGGTCGGAGAGGGAATATTTGCGGCGCTCGAGCCTGACCAAGCTCCCATTCGGGGACATGAACTGATGCACGAGGGTTCCTCGCTGCACGACTACCTTGGCGTGCTCCGGAGGCGGAAGTGGCTCGTGCTGCTTGTAGCGGTAATCGTCCCTGCGGTCGCGGTCGCCCTCTCGCTGCGTCAGAAGCCCGAGTACCAGGCGTCTGCTGAGGTGCTGTTGAGCAGGCAGAACCTCTCTGCAGCGTTGAGCAACGTCACCGATCCGACGCTGACCGGCGACCCGGCACGGTCGGCCCAGACTCAGGCCGACCTGGCTCAGGTTCCGGAAGTCGCGAAGCGGACAATCGCCCGTGCGCGAGTCGCGAACCTGACACCTGGCGAGTTGCTGGGCAAGTCCAGCGTGTCGGCGAAGAGCGACGCCGATCTGCTGGTCTTCATGGTGAGGGACCGATACGCCTCGGCGGCGGCGCGCCTGGCGACGTCGTACGCACGCGCCTACATCGCCTATCGAGCCGAGCTCGACACCGCGGCAATCACGCGTGCGCGGCGTGGGCTCCGCGAGCGGATCACCGGCCTCGAGGCCTCGGGCGATCAAGGCTCCGCGCTCTACGCGAGCCTGGTCGACAAGGAGCAGCAGCTGGCGACGATGGAGGCGCTGCAGACCTCGAATGCATCACTCATCAAGCCTGCGCAGGGCGCGAGTCAGATCCAGCCCCGTCCGGCTCGTAACGCTGCGCTCGGGATTGCCCTCGGACTCATGTTGGGGATCGGGCTCGCCTTTCTCCGCGAAGCGCTCGACACGCGGGTCCGAACCGCCGACAGCCTGTCGCGCCGGCTGGGCCTTCCGATCCTGGCACAGATCCCGCCGCCGCCTCGCTCCCTGCGCAGTTCCGGGCGACTGGCGATGCTCGATGGGCCGGAGACGATCTACGCGGAGCCGTTCCGCATCCTCAGGACGAATCTCGAATTGATCGACCCTGACCGGCCTGCGAAGAGCATCATGGTGACGAGCGCGGTCGAGGGCGAAGGCAAGTCGACCACGGCTGCGAATCTTGCTGTTGCGGCTGCTCGAGCCGGGCGTGAGGTCATCCTGGTCGACCTCGACCTCCGTCACCCGTATATCCCCACGTTCTTCCCGGATTCAGGGTCGCAGGGTCTGACCGACGTCGCGCTGGGACGCCTCACGCTGAGTGAGGCTCTCGCCCCTGTGATCCTTGCCGAGGGTCGACGAGAGGGCGCTGCCAACTCGAGCGCCGCCGACGGCGCGACCTCGAACGGAAGTGGCGGAACGACCACCTCGCTCAGGGTCCTGACGGCCGGAACCTTGCCGCCCAACCCAGGCGAGTTCATCGGGTCGGAAGCCGTGGATCGCGTGCTCGCTGATCTTCGTGAGCGCGCAGATCTCGTCCTGATCGATTCGGCGCCGGTGTTGGGGTTCGGGGACGCGCTTACGCTGGCGTCGAGGGTCGATGCCCTGATCCTCGTGACGAGGCTGAACGTTTTGCGGCGCCCGATGGTGAGCGAGCTCGAGCGGGCGCTCGAGCGGTGCCAGGCGAAGCAGCTCGGATTGGTTATTACGGGCGCCCCCGCCGCGGACACCTACGGGTACGCATACGGGTACGCCTACAGCCAGAGCGAACTCGGCTCCGCCGAGCATGTCGATCCGGTAGCACCGACTCGGGAGCGCCAGCCGTGAGCGTGACGCAGCAGGCGAAGGCGGGCCCCCGCGCTCTCGAAGCCGACCTGGCCAGCCATGGCGTGACGGCAGCCGTCAGCGAGACGACCGCAGAGATCCTCACGCGACGCCGCCGGACCGCTGTCGTGAGACGGCGCGGATGGCTCGTACGGCGGCTGCTGGTGGTTGCGGACATCCTCGGCCTCGCCTCCGCAATCCTGCTTGCCGAGTCCCTCGTCGATGTCGATGCCACGGGGGCGGTCGGGGTCCACGGAGAGGTTTTCCTCTTTCTGGCCAGTCTGCCGGCCTGGCTCTTCGTCGCCAGGCTCTACGGCCTGTACGAGCGCGACGAGGAACACGCGGACCACTCGACAGTCGACGAGCTCGTCGGGGTTTTTCACATGGTCACCGTGTGTACGGCGGCCTTCGGGGTGGGTGCATGGCTGACAGGCGTGGCACGTCCACAACCTCTCAAGCTCGTGGTGTTCTGGGCGGCGGCGATCGTGTTCGTCTCTCTCGGTCGGGCAGCGGCGCGAGCCTTCGCTCGGCGAAGAGTGACCTACCTCCAGAACGCGCTAATCGTCGGAGCCGGTGATGTCGGACAGCTCTACGCGAAGAAGCTCCTGCTCCATCCGGAGTACGGAATCAACGTCGTCGGGTTCGTCGACAGGGATCCGAAAGAGCCGCAGGACGGACTCGCCGGGCTGACGATTCTCGGGGGCCCTGAGCACCTCGAGGCGATCGTTCGTCTGCTCGACGTCGAGCGCGTCATCATCGCGTTCTCGAACGAGTCACACGAGGAGCTGCTCGAGCTTGTCGCCTCCCTCCGAAATCTTGATGTCCAGGTCGACATCGTGCCGCGTCTCTTCGAGGCTGTTGGCCCGCGGGCTGCGATCCACGCGCTTGAAGGCCTGCCCGTCGTCGGGATCCGCCCCCTCCGAGTGCGCCGGTCCTCGCTGTTCCTCAAGCGCGCTCTGGACGTGGGGACCGCGGTTGCCGTACTGATCCTCTTCGCGCCGCTGTTCGCGGTCATCGCGACCCTTGTCTTCTTCAGCTCGCGAGGGCCGGTCATCTACTCCGACGAGCGAATCGGCCGAGATGGCCGATTCTTCCGCGCCTTCAAGTTCCGGACGATGTACGTCGACGCCGGCCGTGGCGAGGATTCCCATCAGAAGTCGCCTGATGAGACACTCGAGGAGATCCTGCGCGATCCCGAAGCGCGAGAGGAGTTCGACCGAACCAGGAAGCTGGCGAAGGACCCGCGGGTGTCCCCGCTCGGGCGGTTCCTGCGGAGGACATCGCTTGACGAGTTGCCGCAGTTGATCAACGTCTTCCGCGGTGACGTGAGCCTGGTTGGCCCGCGTCCCATCACCCGATTCGAGTTCGAACGCTACGGTCACGCGTCGGGAACGGACTGGAGGCCTGAGACGGGCTATTGGAACTTCAGCCTTCGACCCGGCTTGACGGGCTACTGGCAGATCAACGGTCGTTCCTCGACCGAGTACGCGGATCGGGTGCGACTCGACACCGCCTACCTCACGAACTGGTCGCTCGGACTAGATCTCATGATCCTGGCGAAAACGGTGAGAGTGCTCGCGACCGGAAAGGGCTCGTTCTGACCCGCGCGCGGCAGCTTACGGATCCACGACCCGCGCTCTAAGCGTCTCGATGCTCCTCCGAAACCAGCTACCGGCGTACGTTGCGATACTCGTGGCCGCACTCTGTGGAGTGCTGGTTGCAGAGGGGGGGTCTGCGCTTGCCTTTGGCGCCGTAATCGGCGCGCTCGCCCTTGCCGGGATCGCCTATCGGCCTGAGCTCGGTGCACTGATGTTCCTGTGCCTCACATCAGGTCTCCCGCATGGCGTCCTGTTCGACCGAGCGATCCCGATCTTCGGCGGAGCGCTGAAGGTCACTGATCTGATCTTGCTTGCGACGCTGGGCGCGTGGCTTGCCCGGGCTGCGCTGCGGAACTGGCGAGTTACGTTGCCTTCAACGGCAACGACTGCTCTGGTGCTGCTGGGAATCTTCTTCGCCGTGCTGAGCATTCTCGTGGCAGACGGATCGCCGACGACGCTCGCGCTGTTCGAGCTGCGGCCGCTCCTCTCCTATCTCCTCGTCTTTCCGATCGTCACCGGCATCCGCTCGCTGCGAGAGATTGAACTCGGTGTCGGTTTCTACCTCGCCGCCGCCTCGATGGCATGTCTGATCACGGTCTGGCGCTATGTCCACGGCGAGGGTGAGGCAGCGTCGTACACGAACGGCGCGATCCGGATCATCGATAGTGTCCTGCTGGTCTCGGCACTGCTTGCGGTGATCTGGACAGCAGTGCTCTTGCCGACGGCGAGAAAGGCCTTGACGATCACGGCGCTGTCGGCACTCGCGATGCTCTCGCTTGCGGCACTGTTCTTCACGTTCCAGAGGACTGCGTGGGTGGCCTTGCTGGTCGCGCTTGGGCTACTGCTCCTTCCCGTCGCTCGCGGGATGCGTCTACGGCTCGTGATGAGGGTTATTCCCGTGCTAGTGGCGGCGCTCGTTGCGGTCTTCGTCGTCAATGCGATCGCAAGCAGATCGACGCGAGACCCGCTGCATTCTGCTTTGACCCGGTTGACATCAGTCGCGGATTTCAGCAAAGACGTGTCCGGGCGCTACCGCATCGACGAGTGGAAAGCGGCCGGCGCCGCGATCGAGCGCCACCCTCTATCGGGGATCGGGTTAGGCAACACGATCACATTCTGGAGCCCGATGTACTCGCCCACGACCCACATGAACGGCGGGATGACGACGACGTGGTACATCCACAACAGCTATGTCTGGTTCGCGCTGAAGCTTGGCCTTGTCGGAGCGCTCGTGTTCGTCGCCCTTCTGCTGCTGCAGGTGAAGCGCGCCTGGTCGATCCTCAGAGTGACGGTGGACATCCGCCGCCGGCGCCTGGTTCTCGGGGCCCTCGCCACGCTGGTCGCGCTCCTCCTCATGTCCCTGGCTGGGCCACACCTCAACGGGGATTCCTCTACGCCGTACATCGCGGCCGTGATCGCCCTGATCGAGCTCGTGCCCCGCCTCCGAGACGACCGCATCGGCGCACTGCCGCGCATCGACACAGTCCGGGAGGGCTCGACCGCGTGAAGCTGCTGCTCTTCGACTGGCACGGGGACGGTCACCACGGCATCTACATGGAACGGGCTGTGGAGGCTTTGTCGGCGTGCTGCGCACTGGTGGCAGCAGGGCCCGACGACGTCGTAGGCAGGTTGAGCCGACAGCCCGTAGACCTCCTGTCGCTCGGCGATGCCCGACCAGTGCCTGCAAACCGTCACCACGAGCAAGACCTGATCCTTGAGGAGCGCGCACTCCTAGAAAAGGCCGTTGAGGCCAGCGGCGCTGATTGTCTTCTTCACCTGTATTCGGACCCGCTGCTCGCGCAGCTTGCGACCGGGGCGCCGCTCGAAATCCCGACCGCGATCACCTTCTTCTACCCTCGCTGGCATTACCCCTGGACATATCGGACTCTGCTGCTGCCGCGAGATGCGGCCAAAGCCTTTTTCCTCGAACAGGCAATCGGGAGAGTGGCGTTCCCGGAATGACGCTATCGCCGTCTTCACACTGGACGAGGAAGCTGTCCGTCGTTGGAACCGGCGCGCGGGAGCCCCCGCTTTTTGGCTCCCAGAGCCCCCGGTGCCCGAGGTAGGCCAAGTCGAGACCGCTGAGCGAAAAGGATGCATCCTCTACGGTGCCCTCGCCCCGAGGAAGGGAGTAGATCGGCTCGCCGCAGCTCTTGCCCGTAATTCGTCGACCATGCACGCGGTGCTGGCAGGATCGGTCGAGCCGGGCTATGCGGAGGAACTCGAACGGCTCGTCGCGGGGATGCGGGCAGGTGGTGCAACCGTCGATCTACGCGCGTGGACACATCATGAGAGCGACGGCCTCAGCCTTCTCGCGCGGGCGCGGTGCGCGGTCCTTCCCTACCACCGTCACTCCGGCATGTCGCGCGTGCTTCTCGAGGCGGCGTCGGCCGGGACTCCCGTGCTAGTGCACGACCACGGGCTTTTGGCAGCGCTCGTGAGGCAGTATGGCATAGGCCGAGCCGTTGACTGCGGCGATTCCCGAGCCTTCCGCCAAAGCCTGGAGAGGCTTTGCTCTGACGGGGAGACGGAGCTCTTTCGGCCGGCCCTGCGTGCTTTTGCCGCACGGTACGACCGCGATCGATTCGCAGCCGCCCTGCGAGCGCCCTTCGGTCTCGAAGCCGAGGCCCTAGAGCCGGCGGCTGCGCTCGAGGAGGCCGGATGAGCACCGTCCATGTCACTGGGGCCGCCAGTCTCTTCGGGTTCGAAGCAGTCCGGCACTTTCACTCGCTTGTCTGGAGGCCTGTCGCGGAAACCACCGACATCTGTGGATTCTGGTCGGCCGACGGCGGCCGCGTCCCGCCTCCGGTCTTGTGAGGTGCCTCCTTCTCACGCCCTTCGTCCCGTATCCGCCCGTCGACGGCGGACGGATTCGAATACTCGGTCTCCTCGATGGGTTGGCTGCACGTTGCGACGTCGACGTCCTCTCGCTTGCGCATGACGAGGAAGATGAGGATGCAGTCGCAGCACTCAACGAGCGAGGTCACGCGGTGGAAGGCGTCTTCGAGAACCCGCCTTCGGCCGTTGCAGTTGCTCGCGAGGTCGCGCGTGGCAGCTCTCTATACCTGGCGAAGTACCGCTCGAAGGCGTTCGCTGCTGCCCTCGCCGGCCGGCTCGAGACTTCGCATTACGACGTCGTACAATGCGAATATCCGTACACAGGGCAGTTCCGGCTGAGTACGCCCGATTGCGGCTCGGCCTGGGTGCTCGATGCGCACAACGTCGAGCACGGGCTCAGCCGGCGGCTGAGCCGGCTGAACGGACAGGGCGGATTCGTCTATCGGGTCTACGCGCACCGAGAGACGGCGGCGCGACGCAGCGAGGAGGTCGCCATCTGTCAGGCGATGGACGCGGTGGTGACCGTCTCGGAGTCCGACAAGTCCGCGCTCGCGAAGGTCGTTCCGGGGCTGGCCCCCGTCGTCGTGCCCAACGGCGTCGAGCTTGCGCGCATCACTCCAGACAATAGTCGGGAAAGCCGGCGCCCCAGTGCGCTCTTTGTCGGGAAGCTCGACTATCGCCCGAACGTCGACGGGCTGAAGTGGTTTGCGGGCGTCGTTCTTCCGCTGATCCTCAGCGAGATTCCGGACTTCGAGCTCGTTGTCGCGGGAAGTGGCGATCCGAGACGGGTCGAGTCCTTGTTCAGGCGTCCAGGAATGCGCTTCGTCGGACGTGTCGACGATGTGCGTCCGTACCTTCACGAGTCGTGGGTCGTCGTCGCCCCGCTGCGGGCAGGGAGCGGCACGAGGCTCAAGATTTTGGAGGCGCTTGCCGCTGGGCGTGCGGTCGTCACGACTCCGGTCGGGGACGAGGGTCTCGAGACGGTTGCAGACGAGCACCTGCTGGTCGCTCAAGATGCCCGCGGGTTTGCGCAGAGCGTCGTCCGCCTCTGCCGGGATCGTGAGCTTCGCCTGCGTCTCGGGCGGGCAGGGCGCGCATTGGTAGAACGCTCGTATGCGTGGGACCGCGCGGGCGGCCTTCTCGCGAGCCTTTTTCAGGAGCTCATCGAGCGGAAAGTAGCGATGGCTCGATGACCGCTCACGACTCTCCAGGCGACAACCTTGCAGAGGTTCAGCGGCGTCCGCCGCCGCGCGGGCGCCGAAGGACTTCCCGAACGGGCCGGCAAGTTGGCTGAGGGATTGATCCTGGTCACAAGCTGGCCTGGCCAGCCGTCAGTCGCCCGGCTCGAGCGAGAGGCGCAAGAGGGTTTACGGCCCCGCACCGATTACGTGGAGCTCGCGCGCCGTCTGGATGCGGATGTCATCGATGGGGACTACATGTGCCGCAGGTCGTCCAGGGCGGCGCAAATCGCGGCGCGCGTCGGCGGCCTGGCGCAGGGGCAGGTGGTCGAGGCGCTTCTGGGTGGAGCTCAATACCGCTGGATTCTGGCGTGGGCAGACCATCTCGGTTTCAGGCTCGCGACTGCATCGAAGCTTCTTCGGCGGCGCATGAAGCTCGTCATCGTCTCGGGACGGCTCGCGACCCCGAAGAAGCGGTTTCTTCTAGGTCCACTCGCCCTACACACACAGATCGACGCAATCGTCAACTACAGCTCCGTCCAGCGCGAGATCGGGGTCAGGTACGGCGTGTCACCGGAGAAGCTCCACCTGCTCCTCCAGCCCGTCGACGTGCGGTTCTGGCAACCCGCGGGCGCGGCGCGAACCTGATGTGATCTGCGCGGTCGGCTACGAGGCCCGCGACTACGAGACACTTCTTGCCGCGATCAGGGGGCTGCCGATACGGCTGGAGGTCGCGATCGGAAGCTCGGCTCTCCCGGATACGCGCGGCCGCGCCGGGCGGCATCGACGCGAGTAATCAGGTCAGAGTTCATCGCCAGCTGACGCATCCGCTCTCAGGGACCTGTATGCGCGGTCGCGGGTCGTCGTCGTCCCACTCAACGACGTCGATCAAGATGCCGGCGTGACCGTGATCACCGAGGCCTTGGCGATGGCAAGCCCGTGATCGTCACGAGGACGCATGGGCAGGTCGACATGATGCGGGACGGTGAGAGGGGCGTTGTCGTTCCGCCGCGATGCCCGCTGCCATGCGCGGCGGGCTCGAACGGCTCTCTATCCGACGGGGCGGCGTGCGAAGCGCATGGGTCGATCCGGCCGCGAGCTCGTCTGCGAGCGGCACACGCTGGATGAGGTACGTCGCTGCGCTCGCCGAGACTGTCGCGCGGGTCGAATCGGTGCCGTCGCGGGGAGACGCAGTGAGAAGCGTCCCGTGAGAGACCTCAACCGCGAGATACCACGGCCTGATCATCCGTCGCTGGCGGCGGGAGCTCCGGCGGGCGCGGTCGCTGTTCGGCCCCCCTGCGGGCGTTCAGACCTATCTCGACACGAACGACGTCCGGAAGCTGCAGCTCGGCGCCGGGCCAACGAGTCCTGGCGGGCTGGTTGAACACAGACCGGGATCCGGAGACGCCGCATGCCGTCTATCTCGACACAACCCACCGTTTCCTGCTCCCCGATGGGTCGTTCGATTACGTCTTCAGCGAGCACCAGATCGAGCACCTCACTTACAAGAACGGCCTCTTCATGCTGCGCGAGTGCTTCCGGGTGCTTCGGCCAGGCGGGCGCATCCGAATCGCGACTCCCGACCTGGCGACGATCGCCGGCCTCGCGGGTTCCGAGCTCAGCGACGAGCAGCGGCGCTACGTCCGTTGGGCGATCGAGACGTTCGTGCCGGAGGCCCCGCGGAACTCCCTGCTTTCGCTGATCAACAACGCCTTCCGCAACTGGGGCCATCGTTTTCTCTACGACGAGGCGACGCTGCGCCGACGCTCTCGCAGGACGTGGGCTTCACCACATACGCGAGATACGCGATGGGCGAGAGCGACGACGAGTGTGCTGCGCGGACTGGAAGCGCACGGCGTCGTCGCACGGGGACGAGGCGATGATCCGATTCGAGACGATGGTGCTGGAAGCGACTCGCCCGCCGGCCGTCTCATGACGAAAGGCGCCACCGGGTGCCAGGGTTGACCGGCCGGTCTGGAGGCGTCTCGGTTTCGCATCGGCGGGAGTCAATGCGCGAAGGCCTTTCAACAGCCATGGCTGAAGATGCGTAAGACGAACGCCTCTCTGCGTGTTGTCGCAGTCATGGGCACTCGTCCCGAGGCGATCAAGCTCGCGCCGATCCTTCTCGCTGGCACGTCAGCGCACTCGCCTCGATACGCGACTGATTTCCACGGGCCAGCATCGAGAGGTACACGACCAGGTGCCTGGAACTGTTCGGTCTCGAAGCCGACGTCGAATGTCGACGTGATGGGCCACGGACAGAGCCTTGCGCGCCTCTCCGCCCGATGCCTCGTCGACCTCGAGGGCGCCCTGCGCGAGTGCAGGCCCGACGTCGTGTTGGTGCAGGGCGATACGACGTCGGCGGCCATGGCCGGCCTGGCCGCCTTCTACGCCCACATACCGGTCTGGCACGTCGAAGCGGGCCTCAGGACAAGTACTCCCGACATGCCGTTTCCGGAGGAGATGAACCGCCGACTCCTCGCCAGACTGGCATCGTTCAATCTCGCACCGACGGCGAGGGCGCGCAAAACCTTCTTCGCGAAGGCGTGCACGCGGATGCGATCGCCGTCACCGGAAATACAGGAATCGATGCGCTATACGCGGCCGTTGCGGCTGCGGCAGCAGTTTAGTGACCCGTTCTGGAGAAGGTTGCCGCCGAAGCGGGACCGATCCTCGTCGTCACGTCACACCGTCGCGAGAACTGGGGCGCGGGCATTCGCAGCATGGCCGCAGCATGCTCGGTCGTTACTGGACACGTTCGCTGATCTTCGCGTGATCCATGCCGCGCACCCGAACCCTTCGGTTCGCGCCGACGTCGAGGCGGAGCTCGCCGACCATCCCGGCGCAGTCATCGTCGGATCCGGTCGACTACGGTGACTTCGTCCGGTTGCTCGCCAGTGCCACCGTGATTGTCACGGACAGCGGAGGCATTCAGGAAGAGGCTCCTCTCGTTCGGGGTACCGGTGCTCGTCACTCGTATCGAGACCGAACGAGTTGAGAGCTGGATGCCGGGCTGTCGCGCGTCGTCGGGGTCGATCGAGACGCGATCGTGGCCGAGGTCGGTCGCCTGCTACAGGATCCCGTCGCGACTGGAGCGTTCAGCCGATCGCATCGAGAACCCCTACGGAGACGGACAGCGGCCGAGCGCATCGCCGACCTCCTGGTACCCGAGCGACAGCTGCGAGGCAGCGACCCACACCGGGGAGCATTCTCGCCGGAAGTGTGCCCCGCATCCCGTGAGCGGCTACTCATCCGCCCGGCCGATCGACATCTCTGGCGCGCCCGTCGTGGCCTTTTCGTCAAACGATTGGTCGGACATCCCGTCGAGCACGTCGCAGCTCATGAGACAACTCGCTCGATCACGAACGGTCCTCTATATCGACACGATCGGGATTCGCACGCCTCGGCTGACGACTCGCGACGCGCGTCGGGCCTCGGAAACTGCGCCGCGCATTCAGCGGCCCGCGGTCTGTCGACCGGAACCTGTACGTGTGGTCCCCGCTGGTGATCCCTTTCACGGCTCGGGCATGGCGCGAAATTGAACGCCCGCCTGCTCGGATTTCGACAGGCGGGTCATGCGCCGGTTGCGTATCAGAACTCCGATCTTGTACGCAGCGCTGCCAAGCGCGCTGGACGTCGTGAAACGGCTCCCGCGCGCGACGCTCGTCTACCACTGCATCGACGACTACCGCGAGTTCACCGACGCGCCGCGAGAGGCATACGAACTGATGGAGGACCGGCTCTCGCAACTCGCCGATCTGACCGTCGTCTCTTCCTCACGCCTGCTCGAACTCCGGCGGGAAGACCGCCCGAAGGGCTGCGTATCTGCCCGCATGGAGTCGAACTCGGCTGGTTCGAACATCTCCTGGAGGAGGAGGTCGCGCTCGACGACATTGACGCTATTCCGGGGCCAATCGCCGGATTCGTGGGCCGGATCGGCGATTGGATCGACGTCGACCTCATCTTCCGGTGTGCCCAGCAAATGCCGGATTGGTCGTTCGTGCTCGTCGGCCCGACGAACGTCGATCTCGAACCGTACTCCGGGCTGCCGGAATCTCGTCTTCCTCGGCCTAAAGCCGTTCGAGCAGATCCCCCACTACATCAAGCGATTCAAGGTCGGCCTTGCTTCCGTTCGTCGACAACGAAGTGAGCGCGAGCGTGAATCCACTCAAGCTCTACGAGTACCTCGCAGTCGGAGCGCCGGTCGTATCGACGCCGTCGCTCGACATGACAGAGTTCGCCGAGGTAGTCGAGATAGCGAACCGGAGACTTCGCGGCCGCGATTCGCGCGGCAGCCGACGCAGATAACCAAGAACGCCGTCAGATGCGGCGCACGTTCGTAGGAGGTACTCCTGGGAGTCGATCGCCGGCAGTTGATCCAGGCCGTTGAAGCGGCTTCCGCCGCCGACCAGCGGAGTCGGGTGTCGTGAGAAGCGCGGCGTTGGACGGGACGGCGCGCGTCGAAGTTCTGGACGACCGCTCGCGGGAGAGGCTAGAGATCCAACTCGACGCGGCAATGCGGTGGCTCTGCACGGCGCAGGACCGGGGTCGCGACTCCGGGGTAGCCGGCAGTTACACGCTGCTGAAGGGCTGGTCGAGGTCTTATCCCGAGAGCAATACGCAACTGAACCAAGGGGTACCAGCAGAG